>NZ_CP058366.1:0-1686978 GCF_049244025.1 Gardnerella sp. KA01001
TGTACCGAATGAGAAGCAGATTATCAGCGGTCAAAACGGGTATCAGTGGGATACTAAGGAAGATTTTAAAACTGTTTTTAGTAAAGTTTTGAATATGAGCGAGGCTGAGCAGGCTCAGCTTAAGGCGAACGTGCTCGAGTATTCGAAAAATAACGATTTTAAGAGCCAAGCGCGTGAGCTGCTTAAGATTTACAAGCGCGCAATCGAGATGAATAAAGAAAAGCTCGCTGAAAAGAAAGCTAAGCGAGATGCCAGGCGCGCGCGTTTTATGCTGAAAAAGCGCGAGAATACTGAAGCGGAGTCGCAAGAGCCGCAAAAGCCGCAAGACTAGATGACCTGCGCGCTCCAAATGTGGGATAAAATCCCCGGCAAATGTGGTCAGCTTCGGCAAAACCAACAACAAACGCCAGTAAAAACTCCGGCAAATGTTTCACTACGCCGGTCTTCAGACACGCGCGCAGCGCGACGACCTGCTTTCGCGCTGCGATTTTAGCGCGCGAAGGCAATTCGGAGCGGAAACTCGCTTAAGTTGGAAGTCCAGTGGACTTCCAACGCGAGTTTCGCGCGCGAGCGTAATCAGCGCGAGCGCAATCTGCACGAATGTCTCAAAACAAGCAAAATGAGACCCTAATGCAGTACGCAATCTGCACTAATGTCCGAAAACAACCAAACAGAGACAATAACGCAGTAACTCATCTGCACCAGTGTCTCAAAATGGGCAAAATGAGACACGCGCGCAGAAAGCAAGTCAACGCTAGTAATTCAATGCTCAAGCAGGTCGTCAGCGCACACAAAACACAACCTAGTTTCTAAAGCATAACCACACAAATCTGTCCTGCCTTCGTCAATCGAGACGAAGGCAGACCTCGCTTGCGTTGAAAGCACACCGTGCTTTCAACCCTAAGCAAGCTCGGCGCTCCGAGTTGCTTTCGCGCGCGCTGTGCTGCGCTCAAGCAGGTCGTCGCAGCAACGCGAGCGTTATCCCAAGCAGTCGTTGCATTATCGCAGCGGATCGATTGTTTGTTCAATCTCCTTAGCAGCTTCTTTACCAGCCTTCGGCACATCAACCTCATGCACTCCGGAAATATCGTCAATAGACGCTTCAGAATGCTGCTTTTGCGCTGCCGCAACCTGAGCTGCACTAAATTCCACATACTTGCGCGGCACAACGTACACAGGCCTCGAAGAATGCTGCAACAATCCCTGGCTAATCGAGCCAAGCAGCAAACCGGTAAAGCCACCGCGACCGCGAGAACCAACAACCACAAGATCATGATTCAAACTAGCTTGAGTCAAAGCTTCAACAGCAGAACCAGGCACAACAGTTCGATGAATTTGCAAATCCGGCAAACGCTGCAAAATTGGCTTCACGCGCTCCTCAAGATCCTCCATGTACGAGCCCATAACAGCGGTATCGCCCTCAGCACCTTGCACTCTTGGCACTGCAGAAATAACATCAAGCTCAGCATGCCAGCTATCCGCCAAATCAGCCGCAATTTCAAGAGCTTTAAGTCCCCACTTCGACTCGTCAGAGCCAACAGCCACACGCGTAATCGTATTATTCAAATGAATACGCTGACCGTCATCGTCAGTGTAAGGCACAACCACAATTGGGCAATACGCATAAGCTGGAAGCGAAGAACTAGTTGTGCCGAGCAAACGCTCTGCCAAGCCACCTTTGCCGCGATTGCCAATCACAATAAGCTGATAGTTACGAGAAAGCTCCACGAAAACCGAAGAAGGATCGCCCGTAACAATTAGCGTAGTCGCGTCAACACCCTGCTCAAGAGCAACAGCTTTTGCTTTAGATAGAATTTCTTGTGCATCGTGATGAGCTGCATTATCGTCACCAATCGCAGTGTAAGTGGCATCAAAAGAAACAGCAGCATAACTCGGCAACGAATAAGCGCAAACAATTTGCAATTGCAACCCAGCATGCTTTGCGTAATTTGCAGCCCACCAAACCGCTTTATAGCTCGCGTGCGAGCCGTCAACTCCAACCAATACAGCTTTTTCTGGGATCATTGCCAACCTCCTCATACTTGCACTTGCGACAGCAGCGTCACTCGCGCACAACTTGTAAATACTATTGTAGCGTAATTTTAGATTGAGTGTTGGCCAGTTTTGCGATATATGACTACAGAAACTCTACAGAAGCTATAGAAACTACAGAACGCGACGAATAGAGTATCCGCCTGGGAACACGCAGCGGATAGGATCGTACTTAGTGCCAGCAAGCTGCGAATTAATTACCATGCCGTTACCAACATAAATAGAAGCATGCTGCGCATTCGCGATAATATCTCCAGGCTGCGCTTGAGCCAAACTTGGGATTGGGGTTCCAACAGTTGCCTGCGCTCCAGAAGTACGAGGCAAAGAAACACCAACACTAGCAAAAACATACTGCACAAAACCGGAGCAATCCCATCCAGCAGGAGTATTGCCACCACTACGATACGGAACTTTGCCTAAGAATTGAGTAGCAAAATTCAAAAGAGAAGCAACAGACTTACCGTCAGGAGGAACTACAGAAGCAAGAGGAACCTGCTCAACACCACTGCGGAAACCAGAACGGCTTGCAGCAACATTTCCAGCAAAAGCACGGTGTGCCACTTCAGCAGCTTGTTCGCTAGGAGTCTTAGTTTGAGGTACATTCAAGCTTTCTATGCCACCCCAATGAGAATCTGCGTCGACATCAGTAGAAGTAGATTCAGTTAAAATATCGCGACGCACATTCGTCACCTTTGGAAATGCGCGCGTAGAAGTGACAGCTGACTCGGAAAGCTCATGCGAAGACTCTGCCATGGCGAATGGCGCCATAACAGTAAGCATTGAAGCTGCAGCGGCAGCTGATACAAAAACTGAGAAAATTCTACTTTGTTTTAGCATACTTTCCGTAGTGTATCATCTGGGTATTACATACGAGAAAAATAGCAACGCCAGTAATAAGCAAACTAATTTTAGCAAACCAGCTCTAGTAACGAAACTTCAGTAATGCAGCTTTAGTAATGAATAAACTGATATTGAGAAACTTCCTTAGCGTCAAACTTGCGCGAGAAAGTTCGTCCTTGGTAAGAAGCGCCACATTCAGAAGTTTCAATAGAACCGTCTGAATTAATTTTTTCAACAACTGCAACGTGCCCATAGAATGGATCAGAACCAGCCTGACCCGAGCGGAACACCATGATATCGCCAACATGACGAGCGGAATTATCTACCCAATAGCCAAGACTGCGCGCAGAATCAGCCCACATATTTCCGTTGCCAAAATGCGAGCCAACAGGCAAACCTAACTGATGGCGGCGAATATACACCCACCACGTGCACTGGCTGAACTCATACGCGTTACCGGTATCCCCAGTTGCGTGATTTGGGTTAAAGCCCTTCGGCAAAACGTCAAAGTCTTTATCTATCAACAAAGCAACCTTAGGATTATTCGCAGCAGAACGCGACATTTCCGCAATATTAAAGCCTGAATCAGAACCTAAATTCCACGAATCAGACTTCGAAGATATAGTAGAAAAAGTGCCAGGTTGTACTGAATTAGCAACCTTATTGGCTAAGTTTCCATGCTTCGAATCCGAGCGAGCAGAACTATCTTCATTCGCGCTATTTGCAGCATCAGCAGAGCCCGCATTATGCGATTTTTTAGCAGCATTCTCAATAGAGTCAACAGCATTATTAATAGTCGCCATAGGATCAAGAGACTCGCGCTGGCTAGAACGCGAAACTGTTGAAGATGCGTCGCCAACTGCAGTCATAGACGGCTCAAATTCGGAAGCGCGAGCATCAAAACTATTAACCTTAGTTAAAGCCATAGTAGCTGCAACAGTACCAACCATTGCAACAAGAGAAGCCGAAAGTATTACATTGTGACGACGCTCATTAGCAAGCTTAGACAACCTAAGCGCGCGCCTGCTTTGAGGAACAAGCTCCTGCAAACGCTCAGAAACAGCTTCTGGAAGCTCTACAACAGCACCATTGCTAGTAGCAACCGCAGCCAAACGCTCACTAACACGATTAGCCTGAACAGAACGCATACCGCGCACACTATGCGCACCATGCGCGCCATGCTGAGCTACAAACAGCGAAAGCGGCGAATCACCACGCCTCTTTGCTTTTGTGGCACCATGTGCAGCATGTCTCATACTAATCACTTTCTTATGTTAAACGTGGAACGCAGCGCACAAACGCTACACCCCCAACTGATTTTCTTCCAATCTTCTATGTGAAAGGTTACAACGTGGTTAGGATGTAAGAAACGCACACAACCTAAATCCGCCAATTTTCGCGCTTAAGCTGCACTTGTCACACTTAGACTTCGGTAAGTTGTATGGTTGGAAGTATGAAATTTGCACCTATAGTTAATCCTGATGCACGAAAAGCAGCACCAAAACCGCTGCGCGTTGATTTGCGAAAGGTTTTTGCTATAGGAACGATCGCGTGGCTAGTCGCAACAATGATTGCGCTTATCGTTGCGTTATTGCATATTACAACTTGGTTTCCTGTGCTGTTTTGCGTATCGGGAACAATTATTGGCGTTCTGCTATTAATCTGGGAACATTTTGACCGTTGGGACTACAGGCGCTTAGGAAAATAGTTTATTGCTGATTTGCTAACTTGCTAACTTGCTGCTTATTTATTTGCAATTGGTAGCGCAAAACTTACGGTAGTACCCTGCCCCGGCATACTCCAAAGCGTAATATTTCCGTGGTGCGTAAGTGCCACATGCTTAGCAATTGCAAGCCCTAAACCTACACCATCCTGGCTTTGACTATTTTGATTATTCGCACGATAGAATCGTTCAAAAATTCGCGACTGATCTTGCAAATCAATGCCAACTCCGCGATCTACAACACGAATCACAGCGTATTGACCATCTGTTGAAAGTGACGCAGATAGCGAAACTGTAGAATTTTTTGGAGAATACGTAATTGCATTCTCAACTAATTTCCGCACTGCAGCTTGAATTTGCGAAATTTCACCGCGCACGCATAAGTGCGAATCGACTTTTGACACGACGCGTACGCAACAATCCTTAGCAAACGCAGCAACTTGATTTTGCACATACGACAAAACATCATTCAAAGAAAATACTTGCGCAGAATCTAAATCAATAGGATTTTGAGCGCGAACCAGCCATAACAAATCTTCAAGCATGTGCTCAAGTTTCTTGGAAGATTTACCGGCAATTTGCGCAATATCTTTAATTTTTTGCGCAGATACCTGTTCGTTTTGCAAAACTTTCGTAAGCTGAGTTAAGTTGCGAGTAGATCGCATTAACTGCTCAGAAACGTTGGAAATAAAGTCGTCGCGAGTTTGCGCAAAACGGTGAGCTGCACTCGTATCCTCAATAATTACAACTACAATACCGCCTCCAATGCTTCCAGCCGTAACAGTAAGCCAATTAGGGCGCGAAACAGTGGTTGACTCTTGAGGATTTGCAGTTATTGACACATAACGCTCAGGGGTCGAAGTGACCAAAGAGAAGCGCTCGAATCCACCAGAAGCGCGTACGGAATTAGCAGCTTGAAGAACGCGAGGCTGACATAGCGAATCATCGCTAACAACACCTAGCAAATAAGCTTCAGAACTTGCGCGAATTACGTCATTGTTGGCATCAATTACAACAGTTGGCATGTCGAGCATTGCCAAAACTTGGGACGCGTCGTCGCTGATGTCGTCGCTTGCGTTGTCGCTGATGTCGTCGCTTATGTCGTCGCTTTCGTCATACTTTGTGCCATACCTTGCGCCACGAATATAATTAAACGCTCGCTTAAAAAGACGCAAAACTGTAGAAAACCAATCCGACATCAACACACACAACGAAAGCACAACGCACAACGCAAGCACGCCGAAAGCAACAAATACAACGATCACAACCGCAGAAGAACCTTGAGGCATACTCCTATAATCTCATATTTTGCGCGCTTTTGTAACTATGCAACTAAAAAGCGGCAGAAACTTTACACGGCTGTAAAGTTTCGGTCGCTTCGTTACCAGCGTCGTCTATAATTACATAGGATGCCTGACTTATAGAGACGTGCAAACTAGGCGTTCAAATAAACTCACAGCACTGAGAAAGGACGCACCATGCGAGTAATTTTCAACGAAGAAATGAAGGCGATTGCTTCAAACATCGAGCGCATGGCAGAACTTGTAGCAAAAGCTATGAACGATGCTGGAAGCGCGCTTTTAAACGCGGATTTGGAAGCTGCTCAAACTGTTATCGATAAAGACGCAGACTTAGACGCTTTAGAAGCAAGCACTATTGACCAATGCTTGACTTTGCTTGCTCGCCAAAACCCTGTGGCAACGGACTTGCGTGAAGTTGTAGCTACAATGCGATTAGCTGCAACGTTTGAACGCATGGGAGATTTAACAAGTCATATCGCTCAAATTACTAGACGAACCTGGCCTGAATCTGCTATTGCGCAAGAAGGACGCGAAACTATTGTTGCAATGGTTGATTTCTTGCACGAACTGTCAGGCCGCTTAACGACCATGGTTGCAAATCGCGATGTGCAAATGGCGGAAACTATTATTGCTGGCGACGATGCGCTCGACAAATTGCACGAGAAGATTTTTGAGCTGGTAGAAGGCGAAAATTGGAAGGGTACACGCAGGCAGTTAATTGATGTCGTTCTGCTTAGCCGCTTTATTGAGCGAATTGGAGACCATTGCGTTGCCGTCGCAAGGCAAATTGTGTTTATTGTTTCCGGATTCGATCCGTCCAAGAAGCCGGAGCCAGATAAAGACACGGTTGTAGCGTAAAGCGGTTACAGCGAAACGCGCTACGCAATTTCAAGTTACTCAAAAGTGCGCACGAAAATAAAACGTGAATAAAAAAGTAGGTCTGCAAATTAATTGCAAACCTACTTTTATTGTAAAAGCTAACTTAAGCAGTTCAAAGCTAACTTAATCAGAGTCTCACTTCTGACCTTGAGCAGCCACGGCAGCAGCGCCGGCAGCAGCAGCTTCTGGATCCAAATACTCACCGCGAGGCTTGATTGGCTTGAAGTTCTCATCCAACTCGTAAAGCAGAGGAATAGCGGTTGGAATGTTCACCTTGGAAATCTCTTCCTCGCTCAAGTTATCGAGCATCTTAACGATTGCGCGCAAGCTGTTGCCATGAGCAGCAATCATTACAGTCTTGCCGGACTTAAGCTCTGGAATAATATCCGACTCCCAGTAAGGAGTTACGCGAGTCACAACGTTTGCCAAAGCTTCAGTTTCTGGAACTGGATCGCCTGCGTAACGAGGATCATTCGTCTGAGAATACTCATCGTTTGGATCAATCTCAGGAGGTGGAGTTGCGTAAGAACGACGCCAAATCATGAACTTCTCATCGCCATATTCCTGACGAATCTCAGACTTATTCTTACCTTGCAAAGCACCATAATGACGCTCGTTCAAACGCCAGCTGCGACGAACTGGAATCCACAAGCGGTCGGCTGCATCAAGCGCGTAATTCGCGGTATTGATAGCGCGGCGAAGCAAAGAAGTGAACACGATGTCTGGAAGAACGTTCTTCTCTTTAAGAAGCTCGCCACCATGCTTAGCTTCCTCAACACCCTGCTCAGTCAGCGGTACATCAACCCAACCAGTGAACTGATTGGTCTTATTCCATGCGCTCTGACCATGTCGGAGCAATACTAATTTGTATGTCATAGTTACCTAGTCTATTCGTTTCGTACGACTACTTACAAAAAGTAAACAAACACGAAAAATTTAATCAAAAAAGTCGCCGAACACTAAAATAGCATTCAACGACTTTTAAGATTAATTCAACTGATTATAACTAATACAACTAGCGATAATCACAACTAGCGAAGAGGCTTCACGAGTGGGAACGTAATTGTCTCGCGAATAGTTGCGCCAGTAAGAGCGATCAGCAAGCGATCAATACCCATTCCCATGCCGCCAGCAGGAGGCATACCGACGCCGAGAGCCTCAATGAAGTCCTCGTCAATATCCATTGCCTCAACATCGCCAGCCAAAGCATCCTTAGCTTGAGCAACAAAGCGCTCGCGCTGCACAACAGGATCGTTAAGCTCGGAGTAGCCGGTTGCAAGCTCAAAGCCACGCACGTACAAATCCCACTTTTCGACCATTCCAGACTTCGTACGATGACCTTTAACAAGCGGGCTCGTCTCAACTGGGAAGTCGCGCACAAACGTTGGCGCGTAAAGCTTATCCTCGTAGAAGTGCTCCCACAAGTGCTCAACCAATTTGCCGTGATTCTCCACTTCGTCGCGCTCAACACCAAGCTTGTCTGCAATCGCACCCAAATGCTCAACGGAAGTTTCCGGCGTAATCTCCTCGCCCAAAGCCTCGGAAAGCGAGCCGTACATGGTAATCTGCTTCCACTCGCCGCCAAAATCGTACTCTTCGCCATTAAGCAAAGTCACCTTAGTGGAACCGAAAGCATCGACAGCAGCCTTCTGAATCAACTCCTTGGTAAGAGCAGCAATCGTATCGTAGGTGCCGTAAGCTTGGTAAGCCTCAAGCATTGTAAACTCTGGAGCGTGAGTTGCATCCACGCCTTCGTTGCGGAAATCGCGGTTGATTTCGAACACGCGCTCAATGCCACCAACCAAGCAACGCTTCAAGAAAAGCTCAGGCGCAATGCGCAAATAAAGATCAATGTCGAAAGCGTTCATGTGAGTTGTAAATGGACGAGCAGCAGCACCGCCATGAACCGTTTGCAACATTGGAGTTTCGACTTCCAAGAAGTCATGACTGTCGAAAGTGCGGCGAAGCGAAGCCACAGCGCGCGAACGCCTGCGAACCATATCGCGAATCTTCTCGTCCGCAATCATGCCAATATAAGGCTTGCGCGTACGAGTGTCGTCGCTTAATTCCTTATGCAAAGCCGGAAGCGGCTGCAAAGCCTTAGCCGCAATCGCCCACTCGGTTGCAAATACAGAAAGCTCGCCAGTCTTAGAAGAAATCACGCGACCACGAACGTACAAGTGGTCACCCAAATCCACCATCTGCTTAAAACTTTTAATGGACTCCTCACCAATTTCCTTCTTGGAAACCATCGCCTGAATCGTAGTACCGTCACCGGCAGAAAGCTTAACAAAGCACAAGCCGCCAGCGTTACGCAAGAAAAGCACGCGACCTGCAATACCAACCTCGGTATCGGTTTCTTCGCCAGCTTCAAGCTTGCCATCGAAATCAGCACGCACCTTTTCGATTGTGTCAGTAACGTTAAGATGCACAGGATAAGGCTGCACACCCTCCTTAAGCATCATTGCGCGCTTAGCAACGCGCATCTGTACCTGCTCAGGATGAGCTTGTGGCCCAAATTCTTTATTGCTTGGGTCGATTGCTTCATCCAAGGTTGCGCCTTCGTTTACGCGCTTGGCGATTGCCTCGTCTTGAGCGAGTAACATTTCGGCATGTTCAACAGTGTCAATTTCATTGACGGTATCTGTTGCTTCGTTTTCTGCTGCATTTTTAGCGGCAGATTCTGCGGCACTTTGCGCGGCAGACATTGCAGTATTGGTGTCAGTCATAAACGCTAATTGTAGCCAGTAGGTAATACAGGTTTTATACGCGACTTGCAGTGATAATTTGCGATATGTTTACAAAGAAATTCCGCAGCCTGTAGCAATATGCTTACGCGGGACTTACTTTGCGTGACTTGCTTTGCGCGACTTGCACACGCTTTACAATAATTTGTATTAGCCAACCTGTAACATTACGGACGTTGTTGGAACTTTTATGCGCATATGCTTTCGCTAGTTTCAGCATCGGGCTGTAGCGCAGTTTGGTAGCGCGCTTCGTTCGGGACGAAGAGGCCGCGGGTTCAAATCCCGCCAGCCCGACTTTTGATTTCTAGAATCACCCTCCACCCACGCACACGCAATTCCGACATTTCCTATACGCGGCTGTAAAATTTCTGCCGAATTAAGGCGCGTAGGCGATATTTCCTTTACACGTGCGTAAAGTTTCTGCCGCAATTTGGCGTGAAAGCGGCAGTTTCTTTACATGGCTGTAAAATTGAAGTCGATTGATTGTGAACAAGCGCAATAGCAAGGGGGCTTTGATGGAGGACGCTGCGCAATTTTATAACGAGCTTGACGAAATGTTCGCGAATCACGCGAGCGCAGACGCGATTGAAACGTATCTTTTGCGAAAACTTACCGAAGCCAATCCCCTGCAACTGTCTATTCTCAACGAACTCATGGGCTTTTACCGTTCGCGCGGAGAGCACACAAAAAATCAGCCAATCATCAATCGCGCTCTAAATCTTGCAAACAAAATGCAGCTAGCTGGCACGGAAGCTGGCACAACTACGCTAATTAACGCCGCCACAAGCCTTCGCGCGGCAGGCAGCTACGATCGCGCCGAAAAAATTTACACTCAAGCTCTTAACGAATCCACCGAAACGCTCGGCACTAAAAACCGCAAGCTTGCCGCGCTTCACAACAATCTTTCGATGCTTTACAGCGAAACCGGTCGCACGCATGATGCAATTGAGGAGCTTAATCAGGCGCTTGAAATTTTGCAAAATACGAGCACGGATCCTGAGTGCGACATCGATATTGCCGCCACGCACACGAATCTTGCGCTTTCGATGCTGCAGGAGTGTACGAAGGAGCATACGAAGGAGTGCTCGAAGGAGTGCTCGCATCCCAACACCAGCACAAACAGCAAATCCGCAACTCTTGAATCCGCTTTTGAACACGCTTCGACCAGCGTTCGCATGTATATTGCGGGGAATAACGAAAATCAGTCGCACTACGCTTCTGCATTGGCAGGCTTTGCGCAAGTACAGTGCGCGCGCGGAGAGTACGCTCAGGCTGAAGAAAGTTACAGTAAGGCACTTGATTTGATTGCGAGATGCTACGGAAAAGATAGCGAATCTTACGCGATTACGGCAGAAAATTTGCGACAGACGCGCAAGTTGGCAGAAAAAGTTACGAAAATATCCGAAAAAGTATCTGCAAAATTATCTACAAAAATTCAAGAATCATCAAGCCAACAAACAGAAAGCCAACACGCAGCAAACAATAACATAAAAACCGGCATGCAATTATCGCAATCATACTGGCAAACTTACGGAAAGCCGTTACTTGATCAGCCAAAATTCGCGAGGTACAAAAATCGCATTGCAGCAGGATTAGTTGGTCACGGATCGGAATGTTACGGTTTTGACGACGAGATTTCGCGCGATCACGATTTTGGACCAGGCTTCTGCTTGTGGCTTACCGACGAAGATTACGCGGAAATCGGCGCGGATTTGCAGGCTGCTTACGACGCACTTCCGCGAAAATACGCCGGTTTTGACTCTCGCAACGAAACGCCGCGCGCAAAATCATGCGAAAGCAGCAAGCGCGTCGGAGTATTTCGCATAAGCGAATTTTTTGAAAATATAACCGGCTTCCCCACTGCTCCAAGCCAAAACGAGCCACACTTATGGCTCTCATTAAACGAGCCAACGCTTGCAGTAGCAACGAATGGCAAAATTTTCGCGGATCCTCTTGGAAAGTTCTCAAAGGCGCGCCAAAGCTTCAAGCTCATGCCGGACGATGTGCGAATCTCACTAATCTCGCGCAGACTTGGCATGATTTCGCAAGCTGGCCAGTACAATTTCCCACGCATGATCGCGCGCAAAGACGCATCCGCAGCATGGCTTTCTATCAACGAATTCGTGCGCGCAACTGCTTCCCTCGTTTTTCTGCTCAACAATCCTGTAACCGCAGGCTACTTGCCTTACTACAAGTGGCAGTTTGCGGCATTGCGCAAGCTCAGCAATCGCATGGCTTCTAGGCTTCCGGAAGTGTGCGGAAAACTTGAGTCGGTAATGCGACTTTCTTCCGCTGCTTGTTTTGGCGGCGACGGTTCCGGCGGCGACGGTTTTGGCGAAGGCGGCAAAGGAGCGGGAATTGCGCAAAAGCAAGTTACGCAAATAATTGACAGCATTTGCGAAGATATTGTGCGAGAATTGCAATATCAAGGCTTAAGCGATTGCGACGAAACTTTTTTGGAATGGCAGCGGCCGTACGTTGAAGCGCATATTAATTCGCGCGCTGCGTGCTTAAGGAGCTTATGATGTGCGATTCATCAGTAAATACGAAAGCGCAAAAGCTTGCGAAAGCAGAAAATCTTGCGGAAGAAATCACTAAACTCGAGTGGGATCAGTTTCAGCTTACAGAAAACGAAGGCGGACGCGCGAATTGCCAAGGAAACTGGCCAACTTTTCGCATTATGCGCATGAGTCAGTTTTTGGCGTGGCCGCTGGATTTGCAGGAGTCTTATAAGCAGGATCTTGAGCGCGCAAACAGCAACGGCGGCAATTTGATTACGGAAAAGTATGCGCGAATGATGGAGTCGACTGCGCCGGAAATTTTTGAGCGCACGATTAAGCCTTATATTAAGCCAATTTTGGAGCCTAGAAAAAGCGCGCAGGAGCAGATTATTTTAACGCAAGTTGAGTGGGCTGCGGATTTTCGCGAGCACTACCCGCATTTGGGTTTTGCGATGCGCGTGCTTAAAACTAGCGAGGATACGGCAGAAAATACATCTTTTGAAACGTATTTGCGAGGCGAATTAAGCACGTATTCTGACGCAACTTTCGCAAAATACCAGCGTTTTGTACATAACTTGCGCGCGGAAAATATAAATCTTACGCAAATGATTATTGCGAATACTGTGCGAATGTATGGATACGATTCGCTCGAAGCGGCCGAGCGTGCGCAGATTAGAAATGCAGCTTAAGAATAAAGCAGCGACGCTGCAGAAGCTGCGCGAGAGTCACTTTCGAGAAAAAGCGCGGAAGCAGCGGAAAGACCGGTTTGTTGCAAAAACGTGCGGTAAAGCATTACGTCGGGTTTGCGCAAATGCGATTCGTAAGATGCACAAACGCCGTTAAGCTCGCCGAGTATTGGGCAAGTTTTGCGCGCGCAATTTAACCAATCGCAAGAAGCGTTACCAAGTGCCCACACGCGCACGCCGCTCGCAATCAACTCACGCACCACAGCCGAAGCATCCGCAAGCTCGCCTGCAAAACCGCGCTCGAAACGCTCAAAATACAAGCGATATAGCCATGTAACTGCCGGCCCGTGATGCTCATCAAACGAATCCAGCGCTTGCTTGCAACTCCACCCAGCCTCGCGCAATGACTCGTGAAACTCAAATCCCCACTCAGGCTCGAAACTAAAAAGCACTTCCCCAATAAAATCCGGATAATCTGCATCCAGAGTGCGGCGCGCATCCCAATCCACAAGCAATTGCAAGTCGAAAACAACGTCAGTTATTCTGCGCAAAGCATACTTGCGAATACTATTTTCGCGCACATCACTTATTTCGCGAATATCACAGATACCGCTTGCACTAACTGCCTTTATTTCAGCGCCCATAATTCCCACTTGTGCAATACGTTGCTCTCAAAACAAAACAGCACGCAAACCAAATACTCACACAGTTGGCGGAATACCAGCACTCATCGACGCATCGCCAACTACGCCAGAACCGTACATTCCTGCAGCAAAATTCGCTTGCAAACTGTTGAGATTGTAGCCAAGCGCCTCAAGCTGCGCGCGACCGTCCTCATTAATGTTTTCAACGCTCCAACGCGGCTTCCACGTCCAATCAATACGAAACTCTTCCACCAAGCCTGCGAGCGCATTCGCACACTCATCCTCAATCAATTCAGTTAACGGACATGCAGGCGTGGTAAGCGTCATAGTAATAATTGCGCGCCCAAGCTCATCAATTTCAATGCCATAAACCAAGCCTAAATCAACCACGTCAATGCCAAGCTCAGGATCCACAACATCGTGTAAAGCGTCTAAAATATCATCTTCTGTAACTCGGCCAATGTCATTCGCGCTTAAATTCGCAGGATGCGTTTCATACATCACCTCAGATGCCGATTGATTTTCTGCCATAATATTCCTTGCTTTTACGTTACATAAAGATTTTATAGTTCTTTCATAGCCTTTGCAATGCTGTCTTTTAAGCCTTCCCACGCCAAAAGCGCGCACTTAATTCGCATTGGGTAGCGCGATACGCCTTGCAAAACCATTGCATCTTCCAGCGCATCTTCGTCCTCTTCGCTTTGCAAACCTTCTCCGCGAGATTCCATAAGTTTGTGGAAAAGCGCGTCTAATTGTAAGGCTTCGTCAACTGATTTTCCTTCGACTAGATCAACCATCATTGAAAGGCTTGCTTGCGAAATTGAGCAGCCGTGACCGTCCCACTTAATACTTGATACTATTGGTGTTTCGTCATTATTTGCGCTGCGCGAAAGCTCCACGCGCATGGTAACTTCGTCGCCGCAAGTTGGATTGAATTGGTGCGATTGACCTAAAGCAGAGTTTTCGTCAGATATAACAGCGCAACTTTCGTGAGTATTATTTAGGGTGATTTCGGCAGATTTTGTATTTTTTGCAGATTCAGTAGATTCTTGAGTTTCTTCCTGCAATTCCGCTTGTGCAAGCGCGTCCGTAGTTTCGAAATGAGTTTTGCCATGCGGATTTCGCGCAGCATCCAAAATTACTTCTTGGTACATGCTTTCTAAGCCGTCACCAGCCGCATCACCTGTACCAAAACCAGCATCTGCACCAAAACCTGCACCTGTACCAAAACCCATATCAAACATACGCACTCCTTACCTACTCGCTAATTCGCTAACTCGCCAATTCGCTTTGCTAACTCGCTAACTATCCAACTCGCTCGCTAACAATATTATGCGCCAAAGTAGGCGCGAACGTGTGAGACTGCTTCAACAAGCGCGCGAGCTTCGTCAATCGTGTTGTAAACACCAACGGAAGCGCGATTCGAAGCATACACGCCAAAATGACGGTGAATCGGCTGAGCACAATGGTGTCCGACGCGAATCGCAATGCCCTGCGCGTCCAAAAACTGGCCAACATCATGCGGATGCACGCCTTCAACTTCAAAAGCAACTGTGCCAATTCGCTGGCTCAAATCAGTTGGACCCAAAACGCGAACGCCTGGAACATCCCGTAATTTTAGCAATTCTGCAGCAATTTCCTGCTCATGCTCTGCAACTTTATTCATACCCACCGCGCGCAACCAATCCGCTGCAACTCCGGCCGCAACCATTTGCGCAACCGGCTGAGTTCCAGCCTCAAAACGGTAAGGCGCATCCATGTATTGCGCAGGCTTGTTAAGCCACGCAAGCTCCACCATTGAACCGCCGAAATTCGCCGGCGGAAGAGCGTTCAAAAGCTCGCGGCGACCATACAAGAATCCAACTCCCGTAGGTCCATACATTTTATGCGCACTAAATGCTGCAAAATCAACGTCTAACGCGTGAAAATCAACCGAAATATGAGGCACTGACTGGCATGCGTCAAGCACAAAAATCGCACCAACTTCGTGAGCGCGCTTGCAAATCGACGAAACATCCGTAATCGCGCCAGTAACGTTGCTAATATGCGTAACTGCAACAATTTTCGTGCGCTCGTCAATAATTGTTCGCAAATAATCCGTGTCCGTGCGCACGCGGCCGTCCTCTGTTACGTCAATCCAACGAAGCTCCGCTCCCGTGCGAAGAGCAAGCTCTTGGAATGGCAGCAAAACAGAGTGATGATCTGCGCGAGATACGACTATTACATCGCCTTCTCGAAGAACAAAATTTTGGCGGAAATCACGCTTAGAACTAACAGAATCACTACTGTCTTTTTTGCAGATTCTCGCTTTTGCACTAGCGTTGCCAATAGCAGTTGCGAGAAGATTAAGCGCGCCGGTCGCGCCCGGAGTAACAACAATTTCTTCGCGCCCAGCATCCGCGCACGCTCCAACAAGACGCGCAACCTTCGCACGCGCTTCTTCGAATGCAACCGTGGAAAGCGCCGCCAACTCGTGTGCTCCCCTGTGAACTCCTGCGTTAATTGTTTCGTAAAACTCTTTTTCGGCGTCGATTACAACTTGCGGCTTTTGCGAAGTTGCTGCAGAATCCAAGTAAATCAAGGGTTTTCCGTGCACAGTGTCGTAAAGCGAAGTGCCGTGAACTGTGCGACGCAAAATCGGAAACTGCGAGCGCAAATCGCTAAATTCTCGCATAATATTTTCTTCAATCACTGTAGTCATATTCTAAGCCGTTATTTAAAACTATTATTTATAAACCGCGCTTAAGCCAGCGCCGACTCTGTTGCACCTTCCGGCAAGTACTTGTCGTAGCCTTCTTCTTCCAGCTCATCCGCAAGCTCCGGCCCTGCAGTCTTCACAAAGTGACCTTGCGCAAAAACGTGCACAATATCCGGCTTAATATACTTGAGGATTCGCGTGTAATGTGTAACCATCATAATGCCCAAACCAGTGTTCTCTTTGGCGCGATTCACGCCTTCCGACACGATTCGAAGCGCGTCAACGTCTAGTCCGGAATCAGTTTCGTCCAAAATTGCAAACTTTGGCTTCAAAAGCTCTAGTTGCAAAACTTCCGCGCGCTTCTTTTCGCCGCCAGAGAAGCCTTCGTTTACGGAACGAGACGCAAATTTTGGATCCATTCGAAGCTTTTTCATAGCCTCGCTAAGTTCTTTCACCCAGCTTCTTAAAGATGGAGCTTTTCCTTCGACTTCTGTTTTTGCAGTGCGAAGGAAGTTCGTCATAGACACGCCCGGTACTTCTACTGGGTATTGCATTGCGAGGAACAATCCCGCTTTCGCGCGCTCGTCAGGAGTCATTTTCAAAATATCTTCGCCGTCTAAAAGCACCTGGCCGGAATCGACTTCATACTTCGGGTGACCTGCCAAAGTGTAAGCAAGAGTAGACTTTCCAGATCCGTTAGGACCCATAATTGCGTGCGTTTCGCCAGAATTAACTGTAAGATTTACGCCTTTTAAGATTTGCTTGCGGCCTTCTTTGGTTTCTACAGAAGCGTACAAATCCTTAATTTCCAAAGTTGACATAATGTTCTCCTATTCTTCCGTTCTTGCAAGACGGCGCTCAATCGCCTTCATTAAGTGATCAACAATTTCCGGAACGCCAATTTCCTCAATCAGCTCGTTAAAGAATCCGCGCACAACAAGCTTTCGAGCCTCAACCTCACTAACTCCGCGAGACTGCAGGTAGAAAAGCTCTTCGTCGTCAAATCGTCCAACTGAACTTGCATGACCCGCGCCAATAATATTGCCGTTTTCAATTTCCAAATTTGGCTCAGAATCGGCGATTGCGCCAGGAGTGAGCACCAAATTACGGTTCAACTCGTACGAATCTGTGCCAGGAGCTTCCGGCTTAATAAGCGCGTTTCCAACCCAAGTTGAATGCGCTCCCTTCCCTTCCAAGGCACCCTTGTACACTACTCTGGACTTGCATTCCGGATAATTGTGCACAACCATCGTGCGGTGCTCAACATGCTCGCCTGGATCCACAAAATACATGCCGAGCATGTTCAAATCACCCTGTTCGCCGCCAAAATCCTGATCCATGCGAATGCGCACAACATCTCCGCCAAGAGTGACCATCGTGTGGCGAAGCGAAGCTCCCTCACCAACGTGAATACGCTGATTTCCAACGTGTTTACTGCCCGAATCCCACTCTTGAATAAAGGTAGTAGAAACGTGCGCGTGCTTTCCGAGGATGATTTCCACACCTTCAGCAAGTTTTGCGCAGCCGGTATGTTCGATAATAATGTCAGCATTCGAGCGAGAATCCGCTTCGATTACTAAGTGCAATGCGTCAAGCGTATTAACATTATCACCCTGAATTTTCAGTACGATTGGCTTTTTGATTTCGCCAGATACGTGAAGCACGTATGCAGATTTCGCTGTATTCCACGCGACTGCAGCTACGCGATCAGACGGCTTCATATCGGTATGAGGAGCCTCGTTTTTCGGCTTTACTTGCAAACTTACGGAACCGTCGCTACCAACGTAAGAATCATCCAATGCAGCTCCACCAACACCTTCAAGAGTTACTTGAATACTATTAGATGGTTCAAAACGCTCGAAAAACTCGGAAATTCGCTCAACTGGAGTATATCGCCAATCTTCCTGCTTTCTAGTTGGAATCGCAAAATCTTCCACATTAAACGAGCGCACGGATTTATCTGCGCTAGAAGGCATTGCTGCAGGAACCGCATACGGATCATTAGGGTCTGCTATAGGAATAGTAATTTCTTTTTCCGTCATTTTATTGCCTAAATTCTTATTTAAATCTTCGCTCATCAGCCCACGGATCCTTCCATTTGCAACTCAACTAAGCGATTCAACTCAAGCGCGTACTCCATTGGCAGCTCGCGGCTAATCGGCTCCACGAAGCCGCGAACAATCATGCCCATAGCCTCTTTTTCTTCAAGCCCTCGACTCATCAAATAGAAAAGTTGATCCTCCGAAACCTTGGAAACAGTGGCCTCGTGAGCCATTGAAACGTCGTCTTCACGCACGTCAACATGCGGATAAGTATCGGACCTGGAAAAATCGTCAACAAGCAAAGCATCGCACACAACAGACGAACTAGAGCCCTTCGCACCCTTAATAATCTTCACAAGACCGCGGTAAGCTGAACGTCCGCCGCCGCGCGAAATCGACTTAGCAACAATCGTAGAACTCGTGTGAGGAGCTAAATGAATCATCTTCGCACCAGTATCTTGATATTGTCCGCGGCCAGCAAAGCTCAAAGACATAGTCTCTGCTTTTGCGTAAGGCTCGGCAAGAATACAAGCAGGATACTTCATAGTTGCCTTGGAGCCGATGTTTCCGTCAACCCACTCCATTGTGCCGCCTTCGCGCACGTAAGCTCGCTGAGTTACCAAGTTATACACGTTATTCGACCAGTTTTGCACTGTTGTGTAGCGCACGCGAGCATGCTTTTCTACAACAATTTCAACGTTTGCAGCGTGAAGCGAATCCGTTGAATAAATTGGAGCCGTGCAACCTTCAACGTAATGCACATAAGAGCCTTCGTCCGCAATAATAAGCGTTCGCTCAAACTGACCCATGTTCGGCGTATTAATTCTAAAGTAAGCTTGAAGCGGAATATCCACGTGCACGCCTTTTGGAACATACACGAACGAGCCGCCACTCCAAGCCGCGGTGTTAAGAGCTGCAAACTTGTTGTCGTCAACAGGGATCACGGTTGCGAAATACTTTTTTACAAGCTCCGGATACTTTTGCACTGCCGTATCCGTGTCAACAAAAATCACGCCTTGAGCTGCCAAGTCTTCGCGAATCGAATTGTAAATAACTTCCGACTCGTACTGTGCTGCAACGCCTGAAACTAAGCGCTTTTTCTCCGCTTCCGGAATGCCTAAGCGATCGTAAGTTTTGCGAATATCTTCCGGCAAATCGTCCCAAGTTTTTGCTTGATCGTGAACCGGGCGCACGTAGTATTTAAAATCGTCAGCGTCAAAACCGCTTAAATCCACGCCCCAATCCGGCATTGGCTTTTGCAAAAACGCGCGGTAGCCTTGCAAGCGAAGATCTAGCATCCACTCCGGCTCGTTTTTATCGGCAGAAATTGCGCGAACAACCGACTCGTCAATACCTTTTTTTGCAGCCTCGCCTGCAGCGTCCGAATCATGCCAGCCGTAATTGTAATCACCAAATTCAGCAACAATTTGCTCATCTTGGCGGATTTTCTCTTCGTTTACGCGAGCGCGATCTGCCACATACTGGCTCATTTCAACGTCTGCAGCTTTATTTTTTGCTAGATTACCATCGCTTGCTGCAACGCTTGTATCGCCAGTAACGCCAGTATCATTCATATTGCCAGTATCGCTCATAAAGCCTGTAACACCTCCATACTTAACGCACACCTGCGCGCGGTACGTATCAATTGGCAAAAGCTGCTCCCCAAGCGCTACTTTTGCACTCTCCCCACTCAATTATCACCTATCTAAGGTTACCTCGTAATGCGATTTCTTGGTATAGCCGTGTTACGCGCAAAACGTAATGTTTATCACAATCTAATAAAACAAAAACGGCAGAAACTTTACGCGCGTGTAAAGAAAAGATCGGTTGCGAATGAAAAAGCGGCAAAACTTAGGAAAACCCAGTCTTACCGCTTATTTCTATTTACTTAATTCTTACTTAAGCCTTACTTATCAGCCTTACTACTAGCAGCAGCTTCCTGATGTTCCAGTGCTGCCGCAACCAATCCAGCAAACAGTGGATGAGGTTTAGTTGGGCGAGACTTAAACTCTGGATGAGCTTGAGTTGCAACATAGAATGGGTGAACACTCTTAGGAAGCTCCACAAACTCAGTCAAATTACCATCTGGGCTTTGACCGCTAATACGCAAGCCGGCTTCACGCAAACGATCCTTATATGCCACGTTCACTTCATAACGGTGACGGTGACGCTCAGTAACATGCGTAGTGCCGTAAAGCTCAGCAACAATAGAACCTTCTTCAAGCATTGCAGGGTAAGAGCCAAGTCGCATTGTGTGACCCATATCTCCCTTACCAGCCACGATATCCTTCTGCTCTTCCATAGTCGCAATTACTGGATCGCCACAATCCTTCTCGAACTCAGTGGAATTAGCATCCTCAAGCCCAAGCACGTGACGAGCGTACTCAATAACCATAGATTGCAAGCCAAGGCAAAGACCAAGCGTTGGCAAACCATGCTCGCGAGCGTAACGAAGTGCGCCAATCTTACCTTCAATACCGCGAATGCCGAAGCCGCCTGGAATAACCATGCCGTCCATTTGGTCAAGAGCCGCAGCTGCACCTTCTTGAGTTTCGCACTTGTCGGCAGCAACCCAGCGCACATTCACCTTAGCCCAGTTTGCAAAACCGCCAGCTTTAATAGCCTCGGTAACAGAAAGGTAAGCATCCGGCAAATCAATATACTTTCCAACGATTGCAATGTTTAGCTCATGCTTTGGATGATGCACGCGCTCAAGCAAATCTTCCCACTCGTTCCAATCAACATCGTGGAATGGAAGCTCAAGCTCGCGAACAACGTAAGCGTCCAAGCCCTCGTTGAACAAAATCTTCGGCACATCGTAAATGCTTGGAGCGTCAACGCAGTTCACAACGCCTTCAGCATCGACATCACACATAAGCGAAATCTTGTCTTTAATAGCCTGATTAAGCGGACGATCGGAGCGCAAAACAAGCGCGTCTGGAGAAATACCAAGCTGACGCAGCATCATCACAGAATGCTGAGTTGGCTTAGTCTTCAACTCGTGCGCTGCAGCAATATAAGGTACCAAAGAAACGTGCACAAACATGCAGTTTTCAGGACCTAAATCGCGACGAACTTCGCGAGCAGCCTCCAAGAATGGCTGGGATTCAATATCGCCAACTGTGCCGCCGATTTCCGTAATAATCACGTCTACATCGTCGGAAGCTTGCGCGCGCATACGCGACTTAATCTCGCCAGTAATATGCGGAATAACTTGCACGCACTGACCCAAATATTCGCCAGCGCGCTCCTTACGAAGCACAGATTGATAAATCTGACCTGTAGTTACATTCGCTTTCTGGCTTAAGAAAACATCGAGGAATCGCTCGTAATGACCAATATCGAGATCTGTTTCTGCACCATCTTCCGTAACATAGACTTCGCCATGCTGGAATGGGTTCATTGTACCCGGGTCAACATTGATATAAGGGTCGAGTTTTTGTTGTAATACATGCAATCCGCGACTGCGTAAAAGTCGGCCTAAAGATGATGCTGTAAGGCCTTTTCCGAGGGACGAAACTACGCCACCAGTAACAAAAATATGCTTTGTAATATGCTCCTGAGAGTTACCATGTTGTCTTCTAACCATGGAACTCCATGGTATCTTCGAGCCTCGACGCTGGGTGTTGATTCGCAAAAAATCGAACAAAATCAAACAAGATGCGCAACGGCTTCTAAAGCGAGCTTATAGCCGTACAATCCCATGCCTGTAATAGTGCCGGTTGCAACAGGACTAATTACGCTAATTTTACGAAAAGCATCGCGCGCAGCAGGATTAGAAATATGCACTTCCATGAGCGGAACTCCAGCATCCAAAACCATGTGAGCAGCGTCCGCGAGCGCGTAACTGTAGTGTGTAAAAGCGGCAGGATTCATAACAACAGGCGTATGAGTATCGGCAGCTTCGTGCATCCAGTGAACCATTTGAGCTTCGTCGTCACTTTGGCGCACTTCTACTTCAAACCCAAGTTCCGCACCCCACTTTTCGCATTTCTCGCGTAAAGTTTCAAAGTTCTCACTACCGTACACGTCCGGCTGACGCACACCTAAACGACCTAAATTCGGTCCGTTTACAACAAGCACTTTTTTTGTATGCTGATTTTCCATTTTTACCTCGCAAGATTAATTATTTTTGCTTATAAACGCGCTCAAAAGCTTCACGAACAGCTTCAATAGGCGGATTGTCTAAATGCATAGGATTAGAAATACCATCCAAAATTACGAAACGTAGCATGTTGCCGCGCGCTTTCTTGTCGCGATGCATAAGGTTAAGCACACACTCAAAAGCAGCATCCGCATCTTTGGCACACTGCCACGAAGTTGGCAATCCAAGCGAATCCAAAAGCGAACGATGATACGCAACGTCTCCCGCATCCAAATATCCTAAAATTTGCGCAAGCTCCGCCGCAAAAACCATGCCAACAGCTACAGCGTTTCCATGACGCCAACGGAAGTGCTCAATCTGCTCAATAGCGTGACCAAGCGTATGCCCGTAGTTCAAAAACTCGCGCAAACCCTGCTCTTTTAAATCGCTCGATACGTGATACGCCTTTACTTTAACTGTGCGTTCAATAAGCTCCACGAGCAGTTCATGAAGTTCGTTATTATTTTCTAAATCATCCCCATTAAATTCACGCAAAAGCCTTGCGTTATTGGCATCGCTAAGAATCTTCAAAATTTCGCCGTCGCGAATAAAACCAGATTTTGCAACCTCGCCCAAGCCTTCAATAAGAATATCGTTTGGAAGAGTTGCAAGCGTAGAAGTATCTGCTAAAACGCCAGCTGGAGTGTAAAAGCTGCCGACTAGATTCTTTCCAGCATCCGTATTAATACCAGTTTTACCGCCCGTAGACGCGTCAACCATCGCAAGAAGCGAAGTAGGGCAGTTTACATAGCGAATTCCACGCATCCAAGTTGCAGCAACAAATCCAGCGACATCCGTTGCTGCTCCTCCGCCTAAACCAACAATTGCATCCGAACGAGTAAAACCAGCTTCTGCCAGGTTAGCCCACAATCCACTTGCAACTTTAATAGTTTTTCCAGCTTCTGCATCCGGAATTAACATGTCGAAAACTTCGTAACCAGATTGGCGCAAAATAGTTCGAGCTTTGTCGCTATGACGCTGAACAGGTTGCGTGTGAACTAACGCCACTTTAACTGGCTTAGTTCCAAGCATTTGCGGCAGAAGTTGCATTGCACCGTCACCAATTCGCACATCGTATGGTTCAATTCCTTCACCTGTTACGTGCACAATACGTTGCATAATCATGCTCCTTAATTTTTCTGCAGCCATATACGGAGTCGAACCTTTTGTTTGCATGTGGATATTCGATACCGCTCTAAAAACAGGGTCTCTCTGCTCAAATAATTCCATCCAACGCTTTTGCGCATCTTCTCCAGAAAACATAGGACGATTATTATTCCAGCTTGCGCGCTCAATAGCCTCTTTAGCATTGACTTGCAAATACACAACGCGACCGCCACAGCGCATATACTCACGCAAAACTTTTTGAGTTTCTTCACGCATAGGCGCACCTCCACCAAGCGAAACTATTCCCTTTGTAGAATCTTCTATAGGTGTATCTCCCAAAATTGCCTCTCGCACTATGCGAGCTTCTATTTTACGAAAAGCATCCTGGCCATATTCCTCGAAATATTGCGGTATTGACATATCAATATCGCACTCGATCATGTCATCTGTATCATAAAAAGGCAGATTCATAAGATGCGCAACTTCGCGGCCAACACGCGTTTTTCCAGCAGCAGGCATGCCAATAATAACAGCTAGCGGAAGTTTAGTGTTGCTCATTTCATATTCTCCGGCCAGGAAGCTACGTAAGACTCCACATTTCGGCGCGTTTCTTGCAAAGAATCTCCGCCGAATTTTTCCAAAGCATACTTAGCTAAAGTAAGCCTTACCATCGCTTCTGCAACTACAGAAGCAGCTGGCACAGCAGTGAAATCGGAGCGCTGATTAATAGCTTGAGCAGCTTCGCCAGTAAGCACATCCACTGTGCGCAAAGCGCGTGGAATAGACGGAATTGGCTTCATTGCAGCGCGCACGCGAATAATTTCGCCGTTCGACATTCCGCCTTCAATTCCTCCAGCTCGATTAGTAAGACGCTTAATTTTCCCATTTTCGTCTGTTACCATTTCGTCGTGCGCGGCCGATCCGGGGCGATCTGCTTCTGCAAAACCGTCACCAATTTCCACGCCTTTAATAGCCTGAATTCCCATAAGCGCGCTCGCGAGAGCCGCATCCAAGCGACGATCCGACTCAACGTATGTGCCAACTCCTGCAGGCATGCCGTAAGCAAGCACTTCCACTACTCCACCGAGCGTATCTGCATTTGCTTTTGCTTCGTCGATGCGAGCCATCATTCGCGCTTGCGCATCTTTGTCAAGAGTGCGAACTGGAGAAGCATCCAAAGCAGCAACATCATCTGGTGTTGGTAAAGCTAAACTTTTGTTAGTGTATTCGCCGCCGATGCCGATAACATGCGCAACTGTGCGCACGCCTAAAGCTTGCTGTAAAAACGCATCAGCAATAGCACCCAAAGCAACGCGCGAAGCTGTTTCCCTAGCGCTCGAACGCTCTAAAACTTCGCGAGCATCATTAAAACCGTACTTGCGCATACCAGTTAAATCCGCATGCCCTGGACGAGGGCGGCTCAAAGGAGCATTTCTGCCAACTTGCTCAACCTCGTGATCCAAAGGATCTGCACTCATTACTTCGGTCCACTTTGGCCACTCTGTATTCGCGATTTCTACAGCAATCGGAGAACCAAGCGTTACGCCGTGGCGAACTCCAGTTAAAAGACGCACTTTGTCTTGCTCAAACTTCATACGCGCGCCACGACCATAACCAAGGCGACGGCGAGCAAGTGCCGAAACTACATCATTGCTAGTAATGTGCACGTCTGCCGGCAAACCTTCAATCATGGCTACTAATGCTTCACCGTGCGACTCCCCTGCCGTTTGCCATCTAAGCATGCCATTTCTCCTTTCTCAAGCAATTTACGCGTCTAAATACTTTACTCTACTAACTACCAAGTATTGAGCAGGTTGTTATTGACAGCAATGCTGCGAGTATCGCAGATATTGCTTCTACTGGTACGAATGGTATTGATGCGTTGATTGGCGAGCAGATTTTGCAGTAAATTTTCCATAGCAAAAGCCAAAGTAAGCCAACTGCTCCAACTAAAGCGAACCAGTAAATTAAGCAGTAAAAGCCGAATAATACCAAGGCTTGCGCAATCATCGACGCGCTCGTAACATCTCCGAAGCCAATAGCATTTTTTGCGGAAATTTTTCGCATACTCCAGTAAATTACAAAAATAATTACGCAAGAAATCCAGCCGAAAATAAGCACGCTAATATTTCTAAACAAAATAACCGAATATATGAGATTCGCAAAAGATTGAAAAATTCCTGCAATAACAACCCAAAGTCTTGGCACTACGCGACTTTTTATGTCTGTTGCGCAAACTGAAATTAAACATGTGAGCGTTGGCAGCACCGATAGTATCGTAATAATTAATTGCTTCATTAAAGCAGATTACGAAAACTTGCGAAACTGTTACAACCTCAAAACATATATGTGGTTAAAAGCTATATTTTAATAGTTTAATTTTGCATCATTCAGTCGTGTGGATATTAGTGTGGTAGAGATTTGAGATTTTTCGCACTGAGCGCGGCGAACGTCAGAGCCGCAGGCTGCTGATTCGCCAAGCGAAGAAGAAAAATCGAAAAATCTCTGCGATAAAACGAGGTTATTAACGATTAAACACGCAGAGTTTTGGGGGATTTCTCTACGAGCACTAAAAGAGGACTGAGAAGCTACATTCTTTAAAGAAAGGCGAACACACTAAACTCTTTTAGCAGCCAGAGCGCACGAAGGACGGGACGTGCGAGGAGAGAAATCCCCCAAAACTCGCGCCACATCAAGGAAAACAAAAACAAGCTTTAGTTTAGTTGCCTTCAGGATTGTTGCGCTTGTACTCGTCGCGGAACTTCAAAAAGTCGTCTTTATTATCCGCAAACTTCGTTTCGCCAGTTTTCAAATTCGTGGTGACGAAGTAAAGCCACGGACCGTCTTGAGGCTTAATAGTGGCAAGAAGAGCGTTGTCTCCAGCAATACCAATAGGCGTAGGAGTCAAACCCTTGTGAATGCGAGTATTGTAAGGATTATTTGGATTATCTAGCATTGATTGCGTAAGCTTTATAGGTTTTACTCCCGCTCCGTAGCCAATTGTAGAGTCCATTCCAAGAGGCATATCTTTTGCCAAACGGTTCAGTATTACGCGAATAACTTTGCCATAATATTCGCGATTATTCACTTCAGCTTCGGCAATAGATGCCATAATTAAGGCTTTTTCTCTATCTTTACCTTTAGGAATTCCAAGAGAATCAAGTTTTTCAATACGCTTTTTTACCATTGCGGAAAGAATAGCATCCGCACTTTTCATAGCTTTTACGTTATAAACTCCAGGCTCTAGCCAGCCTTCAACGCTACCGTTTGCTTCAGCAGGCAGAATTCCTGCGGTGCCATCAGCTAACGCAGCCTTGAATTTATCTAAACTTATTCCAGATAATGTTGAAGCTTTTTGCAAAACGTCTGCTGCGTGATCCCCTGCACGAACTTCAAGGAATCCGCCTGCTTTTGTTTGATCTGAAAGAATATCAACTACATCAATAGCAGCCATATGTTTTTTCAGTGAGTAAACGCCAGGATACAAAATTTTATTATTTGCAGAAACAGCTGAAGTAAAAGCTGATTGAGATTTAACAACATTTGCCTTAACTAATTTGTTGGCAACGCTAATAGCACCCTCGCCGGTGTCAATAGTAAACTCAACCGTTCCAAAGCCTGGGCCTGGCCAATCTGCAACAGACTCGCTATTTTGAGATAATTTCCACGCGCGAACCGCACTGTATCCAAAATATCCAACAACAGCTAATACGAATACGAGCAGAATAGATAAAACGACTTTTGCTCTACGCCTGCGTTTTTTTGCTTCAAGACGAGCTTTAGCACGTTTTCTGGAGCTAACAGTCGAAGACTTGTATTTAGAAGAATTAGATGATTCTGACGACGGCTCGCCATCATGCTCAGTCCACTTTGCATGTTTGTCAAAAAATTCATCAAAATTGTCAGACACGCTATTCTCCTCTTCGCTATTTCTGCTTTTACTCGATTTTCAAAACTACTCTGCATTATTTGCGTCAAGCGCAGACTGCAAAATCAACACTGCCGACTGCTGATCTACCATTGGACGATGCTTTTTAGTAGAAAGATCCGCTTGCAAAAGCTGACGATGAGCACTTACTGTTGTCAAACGCTCATCTTTCCAAACTACTTCTGGCATATAATCCAACGCCCAATCTTTTTCGTCATGCAATATTTGCATGCGTTTTATTAGATTCTTCCCCCAGCGCAGAGCTTTTTTAGCAGATTTTCCTTCAGTGCCATCGAGTTGCAAAGGCAAGCCTATAACAACTTTTTCTACATTGTTATCTTCAATAACTTCAAGCACTTCATCTATAGCATGGAAGGAATCTCCAAACACTTGCACATTACCAATAGGATGCGCAAAGGTGAGACCAGGGTCGGAAAGTGCAAGTCCGACCCTTGCGTCACCTAAATCAATACCTAACCACACCATATTTCGTGTTGCTTTTGGTATAGATTCGTAAATTTTTAAGCTGTAAAACACGCACTAGGCGAGCTTAGCTACTTCTGATTTCGCAGCTTCGAGAGCTTCATCAAGCTTAGAAGCATCTGTACCACCGCCCTGAGCGAAGTCTGGCTTGCCACCACCGCCGCCACCAAGCACCTTGGAAGCAGTACGAACCAAGTCGCCAGCCTTAGCACCAAGACCGCGAGCAGCTTCGTTTGTAGCTACTGCAATCATTGGTCGATCGTCTTCATTAACACCAGCAAGTGCAACAACCACTGGAGCATCTTCACCTAAACGAGCACGAATATCTAGGACTGTCTTGCGCAAAGCATCGAATGAGCCAAAGTTGCCAACATTCTTAAGAGCCAACTTAACTTTTTCGTTACTATTCTTTGCTTCATCAACTAATGTTGGTACAGCTTCATTTAATTGAGCTTCGTAAACAGAAGCAAGCTTACGATCAGAATCCTTCATCTTGTTAAGCAAAGATTCCAAACGTTCAACCAACTCGTCTGGGCGAGCATTAACCATGTCTGCTAATTGCGCAACCAAAGTGTGTTCACGAGCGCCATACTCGTACGCAGCTTCACCACAAAGAGCGTCAATACGGCGAACACCAGAGCCAATAGAAGACTCGGAAAGGATTGTAACCATACCAATCTTTCCGGTGCTCTTAGCGTGAGTGCCACCGCAAAGCTCGCGGCTCCAACCGTCGCCGATTTCAACAACGCGCACAACATCGCCGTACTTTTCGCCGAACAAGTGCATTGCTCCAAGCTTAAAAGCGTCGTCGATTGGCATTTCCTTAGGAACAACCTGCAAATCGTCGCGAATACGCTCGTTTACGCGAGCTTCAACGCGAGAAAGCGCATCCTTATCAACAGCCTTTGGCCACTGGAAGTCGAAGCGCAAGCGGTCTGGATCAACCACGGAACCGCGCTGAGTTGCCTGTGGACCAAGCTCTTCGCGCAAAGCCTTGTGAAGGGTATGCGTAGCAGTGTGGCTTCGAGCCAAAGCAGCTCTACGAACCTGGTCAATATTGGTGTTTACAGGAGCACCAACGCTAAGAGTTCCTTCGGTAAGTCGGCAGCTGTGAACAATCAAATCCTTGATTGGTCGCTGAACATCGTCAACTTCCAAAATCGCGCCGTCATCGGAAATAATCTCGCCCTGGTCAGCAATCTGGCCGCCGCGCTCAGCGTAGAATGGCGTGCGGTCGAGAATAATCTCAACGTTTGCAGGAGCAGTAACGCTTTTAACAGAGCCTTTACCTGCTTCAACAATTGCCAAAACGTTAGAACGGCTGGAGAAGTCAGTGTAGCCAAGGAAGTCAATTGGCTTTTCGAGAGCCTTCTTAATATCGTCGTAAACGCTAACGTCCACATTGTGACGCTTCTTCAAAGCATCAGCGCGAGCGCGACCTTTCTGCTCACTCATAAGCTCTCGGAACTTAGCTTCGTCGACCTTAACACCCTGCTCAGCAGCCATCTCTAGAGTCAACTCAATTGGGAAGCCGTAAGTATCGTGCAAAGTAAACGCGTCTGCGCCGCCAACAATAGGATCATCCTTGTGTTCTTTCTTGGCTTTTTCAACAGCCAAGTCAAGAATAGTAGTACCCTTTTCTAGAGTCCTGCGGAACGCATCTTCCTCACCGTATGCAGCTTCGCTAACCTCGTGGAAAGTGTTATTAAGCTCTGGGTAGCTTGGCTCCATAGCACCCTTAGAAACTGGGAAAAGCGTTGGCAAAACTGGGTCTTGCACGCCAAGCATACGCATTGCGCGAACAGTTCTGCGAAGAAGACGGCGAAGCACGTATCCGCGGCCAACATTGCTTGGACGCACGCCATCGCTCATAATCATCAAAGCGGAACGCACGTGATCTGCTACAACGCGGAAACGAACATCCGCATCAGCGTTGCTGCCATACTTTACACCACTAAGCTTTTCTGCCGCTTCAATAACTGGGTAAACTTCATCGGTTTCGTAAATGTTTTCCTTGCCTTGCATAAGGTAAGCCAAACGCTCCAAACCAGCGCCTGTATCAATATTCTTTTGATCGAGTTCGCCAGCAATATGCAAATCAGTCTTAGATTTGACGTTATCTACCTGGTAATTTTCGAAAACCAAATCCCAAATCTCAATAAAGCGAGATTCGTCAGCAGCCGGACCTCCGTCGCGACCATACTTAGGACCGCGATCCACGTAGATTTCAGAGCATGGGCCGCCAGGACCAGGGCCGCCGGTAGTCCAGAAGTTATCTTCCATGCCGAAAACTTGCATGTGTTCTGGATCAAAGCCCTCGTTCTTCCAAATTGCGCGAGCCTCGTCGTCGTCCGTGTAAGTGGTTACCCAAAGCTTTTCTGGGTCAAAACCGTAGCCGCCCTTATCTTGAGGACTAGTTAAAAGCTCCCAAGCGTAGTGAATAGCTTCCTCTTTGAAATAATCGCCGAACGAGAAGTTACCAACCATCTGGAAGAAGGTGCCGTGACGAGTAGTCTTACCAACTTCGTCAATATCTAGAGTGCGAACGCACTTCTGATTCGAAGCCATACGACGCGAAGGAGGCGTCTGCTCACCAAGCAAGTAAGGAATAAACGGCACCATGCCGGCAATAGTAAACAATGTTGTTGGGTTCGGCGAAATAAGAGAAGCCGAAGGAACAACCATATGACCATTCTTAGCAAAATAGTCAAGATAACGCTTTGCAATTTCTGCTGTGCGCATACGTACGAACTCCTTGTGTAATTTTTAGCAAGACCCACGCAAACCGTCACAAATAACCGTCACAAACAAAAGCCACATGCAACGCTCACACGAAATCGTGCCGCATGACGCACGACGCAATCATGCAAACATTCAATATAGTACTTCAATACTTAACTTAACTTAACTTAACTAAACTTAGCAAAGTAACGAAATTATGAAAAACTCGTTTTTTATTTAAAATTCCCTATTCTTACGATTAGTATAACGAGAATTAAGCTCAGCTTCATGCTCTTTACGGCTAGTATTGAAATCTTTAAACAATCCCATTACTGTGCGCAATGTGATATTTTTCGGTTCCTTATCAAATATAAAACGACTAGCAGAAGACGGCATTTTTGCTTTAACATATGCACGAGCCTTCGTAACTGTAAGAACACCAATTACAATGCCAACAAACATCCAAAATAAACGCTTGAACATTACTCCCCCCTGCTTGCATTCTTAGTTGCATTCTTATCAGAGGATTCTTTTGAAGCGTTACTATTGGCACTATTCTTGTCTGTTGGCACAGTCGGCTTATTGAAGAAAGAAGAAACAGTATCTTTTAGAGCGTAACCGGCAGCTGCAATTTTTACGAGCGGTTTTCCAAGGAAAGCACCATACAAATCAGTAAGAGCACCAATATTCGTAACAGTTGTGCGCGTAGCTCCTGAAACAGCGTTTACATCGTCAAGAGTCTTATTAACTTGCTTAATCGTCGTCACAGACTCGTCAATTGCAGGCATCGCATGCTCACCCGACTCTTTGACAGTTTTCGCAATCTGATCGAACAACTTGCCCAATCTAATTAGCGGATAAATCAAAAAACCCGAAAGCACAGTAAACGCAATCGCGGCAATAAGAGCAGCTATGTCTCCAACGCTCATCGTAACCTCTTTCTGTACCATTTTTGCTTAAGACTTCACCGCGCTGAAAGCTAATACAACAGCAAATCAGACTACAGTTAAAACCATTCGCAATGACTTAAGACTAACGAACGGTAACGACGCATATAACAAAGTTAAACAGTAGAATCTACTCGTTATAGCCTCGAATAGTAATGGCATTATCAATAGGTTTGGTAGTATCAAAATCAAGTCTGGTTACGCTTCCGTTTTGAGGGCGTTCGCTTAAATCGTAGCCTGCAGGCGCAAAACGGTGCATAAGACTTAGCAAAGTGTTGCCATGCGAAATTTGCAAAACATTATCTCCATCGTTAAGCAAAGAATTTGAAGCGATTAACACAAAACCTTCTTCTACGCGAGTCCAATATTCGATATCTGACTCGGCATCGTGGAAAGGATCCGCTTCTTTAAGCATGTCACGAGTGGCTGCAAGCCCAAATTTTTCAACGATTTCGTTATAAGTGTGCGCTTCGTGAGGCGCTCCTGCAGCCCACCAAGCCATTTGCATATCTTGACCTTCAAAATAGCCGTAGCATTGCTCACGAAAATGCATATCGCTTACAAGCTTTGGGCGCGCGTTACCGGCAGCTTCATTTGCATCGAGAATACGTTGTGCTGTGATTTGCGCACGCGTAGTATCCGAACAATAAGCTGCAGCAAAAGTAATATTTTGCAGTTTTTTTGCGGCAGTATCCGCATCTTTCAAACCTTTTTCAGTAAGCGGAGAATTTGACCAGCCTTGCAGTCGATTATAGCGATTAAATAGCGTCTGTCCGTGACGCACTAAATAAAGATGCAGCAACATAACTCCATTATTGCACTACGCGGTACATAAGCGTCAGAAAGTTGCGCGACAACAAACGCCGGAAAAATTACCCGCATTTGGAGCGCCAAGCAACCCCAAACCCTCCAAACGCGAGAAAAGTCGCGCACGTTTGGAGCGCCACGCCAGACCAAAGCTCGCACTATAAGCGCTCGCTTACGAAACTCGCGTTGGAAGTCCACTGGACTTCCAACGCGAGCGAGTTTCCGCTCCGAGTTGCTTTCGCGCGCGCTGTGCTGCGCTCAAGCAGGTCGTCGCGCCAAACGCATTGACCCCTGCCACGCGAATGCGCAACAGGGGTCAAGCGGTATGTCCTTAAGAATTAAATCGGCGAATTAACGAGCGTAGTATTCGACGACGTACTGAATGTTGACTTCAACTGGAATCTGATCGACTTCCGGCTTACGAGTCAAAGTAGCCTTCAAAGAGGCAAGATTCACATCGAGGTAACCAGGAACTGCTGGCAAAACGTCGCGATGAACGCCTTCTGCAGCCATCTGGAATGGAACCATGGTCTGGCTCTTGGCACGAACCTGAATGGTCTGACCTGGCTTCACACGGTAAGATGGGCGATCGACAAGATTGCCATCAACCAAAATATGACGATGTACAACAAACTGACGAGCCTGGGCGGTGGTGCGAGCAAAGCCTGCACGCAAAACCAAAGCATCAAGACGAGTTTCCAAATCGGTGAGCATTGCGTCACCGGTCTGGCCTGCAGTGTGCGTACCCTTCTCGTAAGCAGCACGAAGCTGCTTCTCGGAGATGCCGTACTGAGCGCGAAGACGCTGCTTCTCGCGAAGACGTACTGCGTAATCGGACTCGGTGCGACGACGAGTGCGACCGTGCTCACCTGGAGCATATGGACGCTTCTCGAAGATACGCTGAGCCTTTGGGGTTAAAGCGATGCCGAGGGCGCGAGAAAGACGCACCTGACGGCGAGAACGCTGAATATTAGTCATAGCTAATCCTTTAATTCTGTCGTTATCTGAACGGAACGTGAACCAAGTTTTTAATCGATCGCAAAATCGCTTAAAATTATTCACGCTGAGCCGGCCTCTCCAGTGCTTCTTCGTGCTAACACACGAACGCGCAAGTATTAAAACGTTGAAATAACGCCATAACTACCGCGCGCCGACCCACTGATGGGCTAAGGCTCCAGATGATGCTTACACAAAATAGGCATCGTTTCTGATTCTACACACCACTAAGAATAATTTGCTTGCGATTTAATTGCGCGCATTTGGAGCGATACGCCAGACCAAACCCTCCAAATGCGGGCGCGACGACATGCTTGAGCGCAGCACAGCGCGCGCGAAAGCAACTCGGAGCGGAAACTCGCGTTGGAAGTCCAGTGGACTTCCAACGCGAGTTTCGTAAGCGAGCGCTTATAGCGAGCGTGCGCGCACGTTTGGAGCGATACGCAACAAAACTCACACCCGTAAGAACAAATTAGCGAAGAGATCCGCAATCCATTGTGTATGTGCGATCCGCACAGCGAGCAGCCTCAACATCGTGAGTTACCATGAGCACTGCCACACCATTTTTTGCAGCCTCGCGCAACATTTTCACAACTATGCGAGTATGCTCTACATCCAAATCGCCAGTAGGCTCGTCAAGAATAAGAAGCTTTGGATTGTTTATTAGCGCGCGCACAATCATTACGCGACGCATTTCACCACCCGAAAGCTCATTTGGGTAGCACCACAGTAAATCTTCAATATGCAATTGCTTGCAAAGTTCTAACGCGCGAGTCTCGTTTAAATCTTCGCTTACTTCAGACTTACTTACTTCAGACTTACTTACTTCAGCCTTACTTATTCCAGACTTACTTACTTCACAAGCACTAGCTGCAATTTGCACAGGTAAAAGTATGTTGTCATGCACAGTAAGATTTTGTAAAAGCGTCTGCGATTGCGTCACAAAACCTATATCACATGCGCGCAAACGAGACATTTTTGCATCACTAAAAGTGCGTTCAGAAATCTCTTCGCCGCAAACTTTTACACTTCCATGCGTTGGCTTCAATAACCCAGCAATCAAATTTAGTAAAGTAGATTTTCCGTTACCTGACTTTCCAACGATTGCCACAAAATCGCCGCTATTTAGCGCAAAACTCACGTTATTTACTGCAAAAAATTTGTGTTTTCTGCGCATAAATTCGCGAGTTACACGAGTAAGCTCAACAACAGGTAAAATATCAAACTCATTACTTGGCAGTTTTTGACTCTTATCTTCCATACTTACTCACCTGACCTAAGTGTCAAATACGTTTCACGCATAGCAATACGCAATGTAGTAAGCGCTGAAGCTACAACAACTGCAACAAGCGCAAGTAGCACAGACGCTAACATAAGCACTGCTACTGGTAGAGCAGTCACTTCCAAATACGGAAGCTGCAATTGTTCAGAAATAAGAGAACTGTAAGGGAACAATATAAGACTTGCAGACGCAACACCCAATACTCCGCCAACTAAGCCAAGTATCGTAGATTCTCTAACTACAACACCTAAAAGCATATTTCTTGTTGTGCCAAGTATGCGAAGAGAAGCAAACTCTTTTTTGCGCTCGTTTACAGATGTTGAAAACACTGCAACTAAAACTAGCAATCCAACTAGCCAGCACGCAGCAATTATAAAAGTCAACGTGCGAGTAAAAACACCAAGATTAGCTTGCGTAGTTGCTGTAATTCCGCCCGGAAAAACTATGCCAATGCTTGAAAGACCAGTTGTTTTGCGAATATTTTTTGCAACTTCTTGCGCGCTGTAACCTTTTTGTACTTTTACGAGAACTGCAGAAACTGCTTTTTTAGCATATTCCTTTGGAATAGCGGTATGCCCTACTTTCGTTGAATACTCAACTACTTGCGGCACACTTTCGCGTCGCACAAACACTGAATTATCAATGCTTGTGCCGGTTTTTGCAAGCTGCGCAGCTACAGGCCATTGGTGTCCAAAAAGACGAACAGTATTCATATAAGACACGATTACATTTGCGCCAGCAATCATCTCGCCTTTTTGTAACTTCTGCTTATGTTGAGAATAAATCCAAGGACCTATAACAAAATCAGAATCGGGATCAAAACCAATAATTTGCAATTTTTCAGCGCAACATCCTGCAGAAAGCGAAGAAATATACGTTTGTACACTCGCCTTTTGCACACCCGGAGAGCGTCTTACTAAATTCTCAATATCGTTAGTGAAATAAAAAGTGCTTGAACCACTGTTTGTAAGCAACGCTTCTGCTTTAGTGTGCGTACCTTGAGGGATAACCATAATATCAGCTCCCATGCGTTCTCGCATACTGTTCAAACCGCGTTCAAGATTCATAGAAATCAGCGAGCCGCCGAAAAATATTGCAGACAAGCACGCAGATACAACAATAAGTGCAGCAGTGCGCAATGGCTTGCGTCTAAGATTTTCCAGCGGCAATCGCTTTAGCGTAATAGTGCGCATAATTTTGCTTTATTAAGCTTTTCGAACTATTTGAACTATTAATCTTCTTTATTATCCAAATACACGGAAGCAGCCGCGAACACCAATGCGAGCACAGACAGAACAATCAGCGTTGGGCGCATAACTGATGCACAATGCATCATTGGGCTCTTGCACACGCCAATAAGGAATGTTGTAACAGCAATCATAAGTAAAGCGTTCACAACTACAGCAATATTTAAACCAATGCGAACATTTTCTTTAACAAATAACGCAATAATTCCAAGTACTGCAATAACTAAGCCGATTCCAACAGCTGCACGACCTGTGTAGTAGCATGCCATAGGTTGCATCATCATATGCATTTTGTGCATGCCTCCGGTTGAGCATGGCTTTGCAAACGTCAATGGTGCAATGGCAATAAGCAAGCCGAAAATAATTGCAGGAATTGATGCGAATAATTTGTTTTTCATAATTTATACCTCATTAAATGTATGTTTTTATTTTTTAGTGTCACATTTTCGTTAATGCAACACGCTTCTCAGCGCTCACACCAGCAAACGCCACGTCCTTGTTAAAAATTTATCTTACATTAAAGTGCATAAATAAAAGATTTTACAATTTTTCGATTGGTGCAACTCTAAGCATTAGTCGCTTTACTCCATCGGAGCCGAAATCGACTGTAATAATTGAGTTTCTGCCCTTATCTTGCGTTGCTAACACGGTTCCTAAGCCGTAAGTATCGTGAGTAATTTTGTCGCCAACTTGGAAGTCTTGAATATTTAGATGATTGTCTTTATTCATAACTGCAGAAGTTGAACCAACTTTTGTTGCGCTTGTTGAAGTCGCAGTTTTTGCAGTAACTTTGCGCGTTTTTACTGCACTTGACTTAGACCAATTCGATTTAGAATAAGACGAGCCGTAAGAAGAACCGTAAGACGAGCCGTAAGACTTGCTATAAGACTTTTCGTAAGAGGAGCTGTAAGAACTCGAGCCATACGATTTATTTCTTCCGTAAGACTTAGAGCCATGCGATTTTTCAGAACCGTAAATGCTTCCACCATAAGTTGTTTTTTCACTAAACGCATCGCTATAATCGTCATCCCAGCCGCCAAAATCACTATCAAAATCGCTATCGAAATCATCGCCACGCCTAGACGAAGCGCCCCAACGCTCAACATCAGACTCTCTGCGCTTCCAATCAATCAAATTATCTGGAATCTCATCCAAAAACTGGCTTGGAAGCATATCTTGAGCCTGCCCCCATTGCGCACGAACAGCAGCACGAGTAACATACAAACGCTGCTTAGCTCGAGTAATACCAACATAAGCAAGACGACGCTCCTCGCAAAGCTCACCATCGTCTTCCAAAGCGCGAGAATGCGGAAAAGTTCCCTGCTCCATGCCAGTTAGGAACACAACCGGATACTCCAAGCCCTTAGCCGTGTGAAGCGTCATCAACGTAACTTTACCAGTGTCCTCATTTTCATCCGGCAATTGATCCGAATCAGCCACAAGCGCTGTCGTTTCAAGGAATCCAGCAACACTAGCATCCGGCGTATTCTGCTCATACTCAGCTGCAACCGACTGCAATTGCGACAAATTATCCACGCGAGCGGCATCTTGAGGATCTTCAGAACGTTGCAAATCCTCCAGCAAACCACTGTCGTTCAGTATGCTGTCAATAACTTTAGAAGGTTTCGAGTCATCGTTTTGCATACAAGTAATTAAATTGTGCATAAGCTCGCGGAACTCTTTAAGCTTGGTTGCAGTGCGAGTTGGCATGCCTTCGATTGACTCCAAATGCTCCAAAGCTTGCCAGAAGCTAACTCCTTGTGTTTGAGCGTAAAGCGTTAGCAAAGCCTCCGCACGCGCTCCAAGCCCACGCTTAGGCACATTCAAAATTCGGCGCATATTCACATCGTCATCTGGGTTTGCCATAGATTGCAAGTATGCGAGCGCATCTTTTACTTCGCGACGCTCGTAAAACTTCGTGCCGCCAACAAGTTGATACGGAAGACCTGCTTTAACGAGCGCATCTTCCAGCGAACGAGACTGTGCATTAGCGCGATACATAATCGCCATATCCGAATAAGCAACGCCCTCTTCACCTGCTAATCGCGCTATTTCTTGCGCAACCCAAGCTGCTTCCTGTTGAGCACTGTCTGCTGCATAACCAGTAATTGGAGTGCCCTTACCTAATGCCGTCCACAATTTTTTAGGCTTTCGTCCTTGATTATGCGAAATAACTGCATTTGCAGCATCCAAAATAGTTTGCGTAGAGCGATAATTTTGCTCAAGCATAATAGTTGTAGCGTTTGGGAAATCTTTTTCAAAGTCTTGAATATTGCGAATATCTGCTCCGCGGAAAGCGTAAATCGACTGGTCGGAGTCGCCTACAACTGTGATTGATGCAGGAGTGTTATTTTGCTGAGATGGATTTGCACTATTTTGCTTTACATCCACTCCAGCAAGCTCGCGAATAAGCTCGTATTGAGCGTGATTCGTATCCTGATACTCGTCTATAAGAATATAGCGGAACTTACGTCGGTAATATTGCGCAGCTTCTGGTACTTCGCGCATGAGTTGCACAGTTCGCATAATTAAATCGTCAAAATCAACCGCATTTGCTTGAGATAAACGATGCTGATATTCCGCATAAATAGTTGCGTAGACAGCTTCAGAATTGCCAGCGTGCGCAATTTGTTGACCTGCAACACCAGGCTTGTAATCGTTAGCATACATGTCTAGTTGCTCACGCCAAGTGATTAAACTATTTTTGCAATCCGAAATCTTGCCCAAAATGCTGCGTGGCGTAAAACGCTTAATATCAACGTTAAGCTCTGTTGCAATAATTTTTACTAATCGCTCGCAATCGGAAGTATCGTAAATAGAAAAGCCTGATTTTAAGCCAATATACTGTCCTGATCTGCGAAGTATTTTCACACATGCAGAGTGGAACGTCGAAACCCACATAGTATTTGCTTCGCTACCAATAAGTTTGCTTAAACGTTCACGCATTTCGGCAGCTGCTTTGTTTGTAAAAGTGATGGCAAGAATTTGGCTTGGCCAGGCACCTTTTTGGCTTAATATCCAAGCTATTCTTCGCGTAAGAACTCGCGTTTTGCCGCTTCCAGCTCCTGCTCCAATAAGCAGTGCCGGTCCGTCGTATTGGACTGCTTGAGATTGTTGCGGATTTAAGCCGTCGAGTAGTTTTTGCGCGTCAACTGCAACTCTAGAATGTGCGGAATTTTGAGAATATTCTTGAGATTCTTGAGGAAGCAGTTCTTGTTGGGCAAGAGCTTCTTGTTGGGAAGGCACTGATTCTTGAGGAGACACTGATTCTTGATCAGACGCATATTCTTGCTGCGTAAAATCAGGCTCTTTAGCATAAGCGTCAGCATACTCGTCGTAACTGTAGTTGGCATAATCATTCACATCCGCAACATTCTCGTAAAAACTATCGTCAGAATCGAACGAATCAACTGGATTCCCCAACAAATCACTTACATATCCGTAATCGCTATCTTTTGCACTCATATTTGCATTCATACTTGCGCCCATACTTACGCTCATACTTGTACTCCATTAATTCCGCCAATTACCTACGTTTTAGCTTCAGCAATAAAACGCCCCCACGTTTTAATTGCGCACGTATTTAATCAGGTTTACCACATGCTGCAGTCGTTTTTACTCGTATTGTGTCACGAACTTGGGTATGCTTGAGCGTACTGCAATGTAATTGTTCGTAAGAAGGGGCGCATCGTGCAAGAACTGGAAGAACGCATTCTCCAAGATGGTATCGTAAAACCAGGCAATGTATTAAAAGTAGACGCTTTTTTGAACCACCAGTGCGATGTGAATTTATTTGATCATATGGGAGCCGCTTGGGCTGAGCATTTCCGCGACGCAAATATTACTAAGATTCTTACGATTGAGGCTTCTGGTATTGGAATCGCATGTGTTGCAGCACGCCATTTTGGTGGAGTTCCTGTGGTTTTTGCAAAGAAAGCTCAGTCGATTAATCTCGATGGCGACCAATACGTATCTACGGTATTTTCTTTTACAAAGCAGCGCGAGTTTCCGGTGATTGTGTCACGTAAGTATTTAAGTGCGGAAGATCGCGTGCTTATTTTGGATGATTTTTTGGCGAACGGCAAAGCTTTGCAAGGATTAATCGACATTTGCAATCATGCTGGAGCTAGCGTTGCAGGCATTGGAATCGCTATCGAAAAGGGCTTCCAAGGTGGTGGAGATGCGCTTCGTGAAGCCGGATATGACTTGGATTCGCTGGCAATTGTTGATGCGATGGATCCTGTTGACGGCTCGATTTCGTTCCGTAAGTAGCGCTCCGACCTGCTTTCGCGCTTAGAGCGTAGCGCGCGAAAGTAACTCGGAGCGGAAACTCGCTAAAGTTGGAAGTCCAGTGGACTTCCAACGCGAGTTTCGTAGCGAGCTTATTCCTCACGGCTATTGGTAGCCGTTCGGCTGATTTGGCATGTGAAGCACACCGTGCTTCACAATTGAGCCAAATCACGCTTTGAAGGAGCTTGAAATCCCAATGATTTCAAGCTCGGTCAAAGCGCTGCGCGAGCGTCCTTCGCTCAGTGCGAAAAATCTCAAATCTCTACCACACTGGTATTCGTGCAACTAAAGTCACGAAATTAAGCTGCGGTTTGGTGTGTGATATGTATGCCCGGTGTGGTGTGTGCAGCAGCATTAATGATAGCGTTCGCTAATCAACAAGTAATCACTTTTCACAAAAACATAAACTCACTGAAGTAAGTCTAATTGTGAAGGAAACGAGAAAAATTTTTCGCAAATGGTAATTTTGTCGAAAAATACGATAAAGTAGTCCGGTTGGTATACTTCAACACGTATTGCAACAAACAATTGATTAGGTGGCTAAACATATGACTGAAGTGGTGATTGCAAGCGCTGTACGTACGCCTATTGGCAAATTCGGCGGCAGCTTATCTTCGCTTTCCTCAGTTGATTTAGGAACAATCGCAGCAAAAGCAGCAATAGAACGCGCTGGAATTAGCTCACACGACGTGGATCAAGCTATTTTTGGAAACGTATTACAAGCAGGCAGCGGACAAAACGTTGCTCGCCAAATTGCGTTAAAAGCAGGATTAGATACTTCTAGCTGCGCAATGACAATTAACGAAGTATGCGGATCCGGCTTAAAAGCAGTGCGCTTAGCACAATCCGCAATCGTTATGGGAGATGCGCAAGTTGTTGTTGCAGGCGGCACTGAAAGCATGAGCAACGTACCGTTTTACGCAACTAATTCGCGATTTAGCGGACACAAATACGGGAATTTTGCGCTTATTGACGGTTTGCAACGAGACGGTTTAAACGATGCTTTTACTGGCGACGCAATGGGCGTTACTGCAGAAAATGTTGCAGCAAAATTTGGTATCACTCGCGAAGCACAAGATATTTTTGCACTTAAATCTCACCAAAAAGCTGTTGCCGCTATTAAAAGAGGCGATTTTGCTTCTGAAATTGTGCCAGTAACGCTTGCAAACGGAACTGTTATAACTCGCGACGAGCATCCTCGCGAAGATACGTCTTTAGAGCAGTTGTCGAAATTGCGCACGCTTTTTAAAGCGTCGGAAGAAACTGCGGACGCAACTTGCGAAGTTGGCGAGAACGAAGTTTGCAAGCACGAATCGACTGTAACTGCAGGAAACGCAAGCGGAATTAACGACGGAGCTGCAGCTCTAGTGCTTATGAGCAAAGATTACGCGCAAGCGTACGGAATTGAATATCTTGCGCAAATTGTGGGATTCGCAGAAGGCGGAATCGACCCAGATTTAATGGGATACGCTCCAAAACATGTGATGGAACGCATGCTAAATGCGACCGGTAGCAACGTTGACAACATTGATTTATTCGAAATAAACGAAGCGTTTGCAGCGCAAAGCATTGCCGTTGCGGAGCAACTTCATATTGACGAGTCAAAACTCAACGTACGCGGTGGAGCAATTGCACTCGGACATCCGCTTGGCGCTAGCGGAGCGAGGATTTTGACGACGCTTATATACGCTTTGCGAGATAGCAATAAGTTAAATGGAGTTGCTGCGCTGTGCGTCGGCGGCGGAATCGGCGTTTCTATGCAAATTAGAATGCGAAACAATCAAGTCAGAATGTAAAACAATAAAGTCAGAATGCAAAGCGATCAGAAGCATTCGTAGTCTACAAATCATGAGGTTATTTCGATGGCTGCTTTTCGTGAATTAAGCGTGGAAAATCGCATAAAAACCTTGCAAAATGAGGGCGCAATTAACGATACTGAGGCAGCATTTTTGCTTAAACAGTTTGCGGAAAGTTCCGATACTACAATTTCTGCAGACGTTGCAAATCATATGATTGAGCATCAAATTGGAAAGTATACGCTGCCGGTTGGCGTTGTGCGTGGGCTGATTGTGAACGGCGAAGTGTGTGACGTGCTGGTTGCAACTGAGGAGCCATCCGTGATTGCAGCTGCGTGCAATGGGGCGCGAATTGCTGCAGCGACTGACGTTGGATACGGAATTATTGCGCGCTCCCCACAATACGTGACTACAGCACAAATAGCTTTTGAGGACGCAGACGGAAGCGTGGCGGCGCGCTTGAGCAGAATCGTTGAAGATAAAGAAAAGGTTGCAGAACTGTTGCGCATTGCAAACGCGTCACACCCATCAATAAGTAAAAGGGGTGGCGGCGCGCGAAAATGCCGCGCTTCAGCTTTGCACGGCTTCGCAAAGCTCGAGATTGACGTAGACACATGCGACGCAATGGGCGCAAACACAGTGAACACTATGGGCGAAGCCGTCAAAGCCCAGCTGGAAAGCTGGCTCGGCGTGCAGGCGCTAGTTGCAATACTCACGAACACCAGCCGCGTTGCCAGCACAGCAGAAGTGCATATACCGGTTGAAGCACTAGCATCCAGGCGGCTGGAAGACTCTGAACGAGAGCGCGAGGGAAAGTGCCTTGCGCGCCGAATCGCGGCATTGAGCGCGCTTGCCGCCAGCGACCCTGCACGCGCCGCCACGCACAACAAAGGAATCCTAAACGGAATCGCAGGAGCCGCGCTCGCGTCCGGGAATGATACGCGAGCACTAGAATCGGCAGCACACGCGTGGGCGGCGCGCTCCGGTCGCTACCTACCACTGTCAAAGTGGAACACCGAAACTTTAAACGGAAAAACCATACTCCACGGCAGGATTGAAATTCCGCTACAGATCGGCATTGTCGGCGGCTCAATCTCATCGCTTCCAATGGCAAAACTCGCGATCAAAATCGGCAAATACAAAAACGCAAACGACTTTAGAAATACGCTTGCCGCGCTCGGTTTGGTGCAAAATCTTGCGGCTCTTCGCGCACTAGCAGGCCCTGGAATTCAAGCAGGTCACATGGCATTGCAGTCTTCAAACCTGGCAATTGCAGCAGGTGCCAAAGGTGCGGAAATCGCAGAAATCACGCATAATATTTTGCAACTTAGCCCTGCAGAAAGAACTACAGAAAAAGTTACGCAATTACTTCAAAAGTTACGAGAATCAAGTAAAAATTAAGAAAATTTAAGGGTTTAGGACAAATGAGCACACAAAATATCAAAATATCAGCAACCGCAGCAGCCAACACAACCACAACCTCCGCAACCACTCCCCTTACCGTCGGCATTGACCGCATCTCCTTCGCAACGCCGCACTATTACCTAAACCTCGAAGAATTGGCGGAACACCGCGGAATCGACCCTAACAAATTCACAATCGGAATCGGTCAAAGCGAACAATCCGTGCCACCAAATCACCAAGACATCGTCACTCTCGCCGCGCAAGCCGCATTCCCACTACTACCATACATCGATAGCAATCGCCTCAAAATGCTCATCGTCGGCACAGAAAGCGGAGTCGACGCAAGTAAATCCAGCGCGCTATACGTTCAAAATCTGCTAAAACTCACGCCGTGGGTGCGCTCTATTGAAGTAAAAGAGGCTTGCTACGGCGGAACGGCAGCTTTGATGATGGCATGCGATTACGTGCGCGCGCACGCAGAAAAAAATCCGCAAGTGCTTGTTATTGCAGCCGATATTGCGCGCTACGGGCTTGCTACCCCTGGCGAAGTTACGCAAGGCGCTGGGGCTGTGGCAATGCTTGTGAGCGCGAATCCGCACGTGCTTAAAATTAACGACGACAGCGTTGTAAAATCCGCGGATATTCAGGACTTTTGGCGACCTGTTTACCAAGACACCGCTCTTGCTCGCGGCAAGTTTTCAACCGAGCAATACATACAATTTTTCTGCGAAGTTTGGCAAAAGTATTGCGCGCAAAACGATTGCAATTTCAGCGATTTCGCCGGATTGTGCTTCCATTTGCCATATACGAAAATGGGTTTGAAAGCACTTAAGGCTGCGATGGATTCTTGCGCAAATTCTTGCTCTGATTCTTGCGATAATAGCAACCTAAGCGAGTCGTCGCGCAATCGCTTACTTTCGCGCTACGAAACCAGCACGAAGTACAGCCGTCGTGTAGGCAACATCTATACGGGTTCCCTGTATTTGGGATTGCTGTCTTTACTTGAGTTAGACGAATTTACTTGCGAAAATAGTGATCTTACTGCACTTAAAAGCGGCGATAAGATTGGACTATTTTCTTATGGTTCCGGCGCTGTTGGTGAATTTTTCAGCGGCACGATTGCGCCAGGATTTAGAGATGCGCTGTTTGCGCGCGAGCATGCGGATATGCTTGATTCGCGCGTGCATTTAAGCGTTGCTGATTACGAGGAGATGTTTGAAAGCGTTGCGCCTTACGCTCCGGAAGATTTCGAAAGCAGCACGTCTTGCCGCGAAGGTGCAAGCTTCTTCCTGGACGACATCACATCACAAGAGCGTCACTACTCCGCGCGCTAAAATCGAGCGAGCGCACGTTTCGATCGGATTCTCGCTCGCAAACGACCCTTCCTTTACACGACTGCAAACTTTCCGCCACCTTCACGCCCTTTCCCGTCAATCGAGACGAAGACAGACCGAGCTTTCACTGAAAGTACAGTGCACTTTCAGTCCTGAGAAAGCTCGGCAGAATAAAAAAGCTTCAAGCGCGAAATGCAGCAACACAAACCTAACACACTACGTTAAACACACTAGCCCACACTTTCTGCGTCTTTATTGACGCAGAAAGACCTCGCTTGCGTTGGAAGCACACTGTGCTTCCAACCCTGAGCAAGCTCAGCGAATTAAAAAAGCCTAAAGCAATTTCACATGCATTAGGCTTAGTTAATTCGCGGATGAGGCGAGATTCGAACTCGCGGTAGGTTTCCCTACAACGGTTTTCAAGACCGTCTCCTTAGACCGCTCGGACACCCATCCATTTGCGCACAAAAGCAATCAAATTGCCGCTTTCAACGCACAAGTGGTAAGCATATCATCACGTATAGAACACAACACCCAGATTCAAAAAGCTTATCAACTAAAAAATAAAGCCCAGGCAATTTCCCGGGCTTTGTAGCTAATTAAACGGTTTTTTGAAACAAACGCCGTGTTTGTGCACGAGTAAACTCACGCTTCCCACTTCGTCGGCTCAATCACTTCCTTGCCACCCATATAAGCCTGCATTGCCTTTGGAATATCAATCGAACCATCTTCATGCTGATGATTTTCCAAAATAGCCACAAGCCAGCGAGTAGTAGCCAAAGTGCCGTTAAGCGTACTAACTGGGCGAGTTCCGCCATCTTCCATACGTTCGCGCACATTCAATCGGCGAGCCTGATACTCAGTGCAGTTAGAAGTAGAAGTAAGCTCACGGTAACGTCCTTGCGTTGGAACCCAAGCTTCACAATCAAACTTACGAGCGGCAGAAGAACCAAGGTCACCTGCAGCAGTATCAATAATGCGGTAAGGCACTTCCACCTTAGCAAGCATTTCCTGCTCCATACCGAGCAACTTTTGATGCTCAGCGCGAGAATCTTCCTGCTTGCAATAAACGAACATCTCAACTTTATCGAACTGATGCACACGAATAATACCAGAAGTATCCTTTCCAGCAGCACCAGCTTCACGACGGTAGCAGCTCGACCAACCGCAATAACGCAAAGCACCATTGCTTAAGTCAAGAATCTCATCCTCATGCATGCCAGCCAAAGCAACCTCGGAAGTACCGACCAAATACTGATCATCTGGTTCGCGCAAACGGTAAATCTCGTCCGCATGAGAATTCAAGAAGCCAGTTCCGCGCATTACTTCTGGGCGAACAAGCGTTGGCGTAATCGCAAGCGTAAAACCGTGCTCTTCGGCTTGATCAACAGCCATAGTAAGCATTGCGATTTGCAAGCGAGCCACAGCACCGCGCAAGAAGTAGAAGCGAGAGCCTGCAACCTTCACGCCACGACGCATATCAATTCCAGCAACGCCAGTTCCAAGAGTCAAATGATCCTTTGGCTCAAAACCTTCAGCTGCAAAATCGCGAGGCGTACCAACCTTCTTAACTACAACATAGTCGTCTTCTCCGCCTTCTGGAGCTTCATCTTCAACGATGTTAGAAAGCTTCCACATTGCCGTAGTGTAGTCGGCAGTAGCTTTTTCGGATTCAGCTTTGTATTCCGCAACTTTCGAAGCTAATTCTTTAGTTTCGGCAATAAGCGCAGCCTTTTCCTCCGCGCTAGCTGTTGCAACCTTCTTACCAATAGCTTTCTGCTCGGCGCGAGCCTCTTCAAAAGCCTTAAGAGCGGTTCGGCGCAAATCATCGCTGCGCAATACTTCATCGACGAGCTCAACGGATTCACCGCGCTTGCGCTGCGATTCCTTAACTACGTCGGCATGTTCACGAATAAATTGGATATCAAGCATGACTCCTAGCCTAGTGCCGCAAGACGACAGATAAGCGCACTATCGGCAACTTTATGCAAGGCGGCACGTACAATAAAGCAAATACGCAAAATATTGAGGGGGTAATATGGCAGCAATACATGCTACTACAGAAAATTTTGAGAAGATTGCTTCGACAAATGAAATAGTTGTTGTTGATTTTTGGGCAACATGGTGCGGTCCATGCAGATCTTTTGGTCCTATTTTTGAGAAGGTCAGTGAAAAATATCCCGAAATTCCTTTCGTAAAAGTTGATATTGACAAAAGCAACGAGATTGCTGCAGCTGCTCAAATCCAAGCTGTTCCAACAGTAATGGTTATTAAGCGCGGCGAAGTTATTTATAGACAAGCGGGAGCATTACTAGCTTCTGATTTGGAAGATTTGGTTGAACAAGCTAAATCTTACGAATCTAATGATTCTGAATCCTGATTTATAGACTATGCCATGAGATATAATACGTGAGGTTTTGCATATACGTTTTGCACATACACTTTAACGCATGTTTCTCATGTTTTATTAGTCTACGTTGCGAGCGTTTGCAAGTATCAATAGAGTAATTGCAGAAATAAGGAGGGTTATGACCAGTCACCGTAAGCATACTGTTACGCTTGGTTCACTCAGTTTACGACAGTGGGCTAGAGTTAGTGCGGTTATTTTGGGCTTCGTTGCTTTGGTGATACTTGGTTTTGCCTCGCGAGATTTTTACGCTTCGTCTAAAGGTCACGCTGTTCAGGTTACTTCTTATTCAGCAACCGATTCTTCGCAAGTTTCTCGTAGTGCTAGCCGTAGTATGTTGCATAATGGCGCGACTTCATATATTAACGTTGTTATAAATGGTCATCATCGTACTATTTTGGGCACTGATTTCACTGATGTAAAATCCGTTCTTGATGCTGGAGATATCACTCTTGAGCCACACGATGTTGTTACTCCATCTCTTACAACTAAAGTTAGCGAATCAACTGTTATTACTATTAATCGTGCAGGCGCAAAATTAGAGAATTCCGACGACCCAATCGCGTTTAACGTCGTTAAAAAGGAAACTGCTGCACTTCCAAAAGGTACTGAGAAGGTGCAAAGTGAAGGCGCTAACGGCGTAATGGAAACAGCAAAAATAGTTACTCGAGCTAAGGGAAAAATAGTTTCCTCTAATATTTTTGCTTCTTATGTTAAAAAAGCTCCAAAAGATAAGGTTATTCTTGTTGGAACTGGCGGCTCTTCTGCCGGAATTGGCTTAACTGCTTCTATCGGTACGACTGTTCCTGCTGGCGAGATGCAACAATGGGCTCACGACTGGCTTATCTCTAACGGTTATAGTGAAGCTGATTTTACTGCAACAGTATTTATTATTTCTCATGAGTCCGGTTGGCGCGTAAACGCAATGAATCCTTCTGGGGCCTACGGTTTACCTCAAGCTTTGCCAGGCGGAAAAATGGCTTCTGCTGGCGCTGATTGGGCAACTAACTATCAAACGCAGCTCCGCTGGTTCTGGAATTATTGCAATGGTCGTTATGGCTCCATTCAAGGCGCTTACAATCATTGGCTTTCCTACCACAGCTACTGATTAGAATCAGTCTAAATATCATTGTTTTGCGCAAAATAAATTTTTAAATAACTTTTGTTTTGCGTAAATTAAGTTTTGCAATTTTTGTTGTAATAGATAAGAGAATAGACTTAAGTCGATTGACTTTTGCCACCTATGCTTAAAAATACGCTTAAGAAAAACTATGTTTAAGAACAAAAAAGGATGTTTTATTTTGACGCACTCAACATGGCTGTCTAATAAAAGCCAAGATCTCAGTCATGCATTAACAGGCGAAGAAGCATACAATAACAATCGTCTTACACGTCCTGCTTTAATTTCTCTCGCTATTCTTACGTTTATTACATTTATCGGCAATTTCGCACAATTACAACTTACTGCAGCATTGCCAACAATAGTTCAAGAATTTGGTATAAGCGTCACAACTGGTCAGTGGCTTACTTCTATTTTCCAGCTGATTATGGCAATTATGGTTCCACTTACAGCATTTTTAACAAGACGCTTTTCTACTCGCCAAATTGTTATTACTTCCATGTCGCTTTTTACTTTTGGATCCGTACTTGCATGGCTTAGTAACGACTTTATGATGGCACTGGTTGGTCGAACTCTTGAAGCTATTGGCACTGGCGTAATGTGGCCTGTTTTACAAATTACCGTATTCTCCGTCTACCCTGTTACTCGCAGAGGTATGGCAATGGGAAGCGTTGGCATGGCTATGAGTATTGCTCCAGCAATCGGTCCTACTATTGGCGGTTTGCAAACTGATATTAATGGATGGCGTTCTATTTTCTGCTCTCTTACTATTATCGGAGCAATATCCGTCGTTTTGGCAGTATTTTTCTTGCATAATTTTGGAGAACACGATCTTAACGCGCATGCTGATTTCTTCTCGGTTGGCCTTTCGGTTATTGGCTTCGGCGGGCTCATGTTTGGATTCACTAATATTGAAGGATGCGGAATTTCACACCCATTATCTTGGGCTCCTATGATTATTGGCACTTTTGGAATTGCTTGGTTTGTTATAAGGCAGTTGCGAGCGCAAAAACGCGGTCACACTCCTCTTCTTGGTCTTAATGTGCTTAAAAACCGCTACTTTATGGTAGGTACTATTTGCGCTTGCCTTACATTTTTTGCTTTCAGCTCAATTATGGTGCTTATTCCGCTTTATATTCAGTCTGATCGTGGTTTTTCAGCAACTATGAGCGGCTTAATTCTGCTTCCTGGAGCGTTCGGCATGGCTATTTCGCAGTATTTTGGTGGTCGTATGCTAGATCGCTTTGGAGTGCGCCCAGTTGCTATGGCAGGCTCTATTATTCTGTTTTTTGGCACTGTAATGATGAGTCTTATTGACATGGATACATGGATTTGGTGGATTTCCATTTGGCAGTTTACTCGCCAAATTGGCATGGGATTCTTGCTTATGCCAATAACTACGTGGTCGCTTAATTGTTTGCGTAAGGAAGAACTTGGCGATGGTTCGGCTGTAACTAATACTATGCGTCAGCTTTGGGGAGCTATTGGAGCACCTGTTTTAGTAGTTACAATGACAGTATTGACAACTCTTCACCATTCTGGCACAGGTCACGCTGCCGATGTTGCTGCTAGTATTTTCGGAGTTCAATGGACTTTGCGCATTAGTGCTATTATTACAGGAATTATGGCTCTTATCGTTATTTTTGGAGTCAAGGGCGAAGGCACGGGTTCTGCTCACAATCTTGCGCGTAGAGCTATTGATCGCATGCGCGTGTTGCATATTCCTCATTCAGCAGAGCATCACGACGTAATGCACGATCACACTCATAATCATTACTAAACGCTTATTAAACGCTTACTAAGTCGCTTTACGAATACCAAACTGAGAAATCCTTACTTTGGTAATTTTTGTGCAGAACAGTTATGCAATACGCTTTCCATACTCTGCTTTTCTTCGCGAGTTACAGTTAAACCATATTTATACTTAACAGCTATTTGCCTAGCAACATATTCGCACCTGAAGGTTTTGTTTGAAGGAAGCCAGTAAGCTGCGGACGCGGAACCTTTTTCTTGATTAGCAGCTCCCTCAACCGCGAGTAGGTTCATCATATCGTTGCCAAATTTTAATCGTTTTGCACGATTCCATTTCCACGCTCCAGATTCCCACGCATTTTGTAATGCAACAACATGATCTATTTGAACTAATGCACTGGTTTTTCGCCCACGCACGAAGTGAATATCTTTGCCAGTATACGGATCATGCAACAAGCCGAAACGCACTTGGCAGGATCCTGCGTACTTGTATTTCACATTTTGTAAATCACGCGCTAAAACGTCTTCCCTAACGTCACATCCGTTACCGTCATCGTCAGTAGTACGATATCCAAATACTTGACGCTCGTACCCGTAATGATAAGGCTTAGATATACGCAATTTTTCCAATGCTTGCGCAGCTTCTCCGCTTGCTTCATATTCTCCTGTAATCTTCCCAACGCTACTGTTTATTTTAGGAAGCAACAAGCCAATAACAATCCCACATAAAACAGCAAACAGCAGCATCCAGAACAGCGCAAGAAACTGCCTCTTGTTACAACGATTACGCATGCTCAGTCCCCCAACTCAACTTATGCATATTCAATATTTTTTAAATTAAAGTTAGTTACTGCTCTTAACTCTCATAACAGACGGTATTCTTTGTAAAACAACATCTACAACTTGCTGAATCATAATTACAAGCAAAACCATTGCCATAACAGCATAAACCGTACTCCATGCTGGAATATTAGCTGGCACCGGATGAATGGTGTGAGAAACCACTAGTGCGGCTACAGAAATGCTAATTAACGATATAGCAAGAACAAGTGCCGACATGCCTCCACTTTTACGAGCCAGACGCATTCTTTGTTGAGAAACTTTATGCATTGAAGTAACCATTCGATTAACGCAATGCTCACCTTGCCTAAATGCAAGTACTTCATCGATACCAAGCTCAATATCACTTACTTCATTCTCAACTTCATGTTGTTCAATGCGCACTTTATTTGCAATATGCTTGGAGCGTATAAGTAAGTATCGAGGAACAATAAACATAATAAACACGCATGAAACAATAGCTACATAAGACAAATTCGCATCGAAATAGTACAAAACAACCATAAGAGGTACAACTGCAAATATCATTCCAACATTCATGCTGATATGAGCTTTATGCCAATGTTCGTGATGCATATCTACACCTGCAAATGTTGTAACAAGAGTTAATGCACGAACTGCCATACAAGCAACAGCAACAAGCACGCACTGTTGCATTACAAAACCAAATATTGGACGTCCTGCAACAGCAAACATCGCTGAAACAATAGCAACAGGAATACATACTGCAGAAACAAGATTGAGAGCAGTACTAAACATTGATATAAAAGCAAAAATAGCACGTTTGAACTTTGAGATTGTTCTCACTTCATAAGTATAAGCAATACTTGCAATAGAAGAAATATGCTTGTTTTTATTAGGATCTTGCTGAGCTTGCTCAACATTATGCGAGTTTTGCGAGTTTTGAGATTCGTTTAATTGATTTAGTTGCGTAATATTTTTAGAACTATCATTAGCAACATGACGATACGATTCTACAGTTGCTATTTCGTCCGTTGAGCTAATGCCATCATCATTTGGCATTAATACTATTACATTTGCATAACGCGCTATGCGACGCAATATTTTAACAATTTCTTCAGCCTCATGATTGCTAATATCACATTGGGAATAATCAAAAACGTACACTTTAGTGTGTCTTAAAATTGCTCTAGCAAGAATAACGCGACGCTTTAAATCTTCAGAATTATAGGATGCTTCAGGATTATTAAAAAGTCTATCTATTGGCATATCTAGACCGTCGTAATCGGCATAAACAACACCATCTATTCGCACAGCTCGCAATGCATCCCACATCGCAGTAGTCGTAGCTGTTGGAGCAGCCAAAAGTAAGTTTTCTCGCAATGTTGTGGAAAATAGATGACTTCGCTCGCTAACTATAGTAACAATATCTGCTAAAGCTGCAGAACTTGCATCGTTCAACGACAAGTAAGATGCACTATCGTTTGCGTCAAATACTTCAGAAACTACAAATGGAGAAACGTCGTCTTCATGAATATCATAACGGTCGCTATAAGAAAGCAATATGTCAGCAGATTTATTAAAACCTGTTCCAGAAAGTATTTTCTCACGCATAACATGATGATATTTACTTGGAATAACTTGCAATTCACCAGATTTTGCAATTATCGATAAACGTTGAGCTTCATTAGTATTCGCATTATTTTCCGAAATATTGCATCGCATACGCAAAGCAATATTGGTTGAGCCATCAGGCAAAGATAATGTTGAACCGTCGTCACTAAATGCTATTGGAGCAGGAGAATCAGTAACCATTTGCAACAATGCTTCAACATGATTCAAACCATGAACAGCATGTTTAACTACATGCATATTCTTACCAACAATTCTCAGTGGCTGGACGCTTAACATTAACAAAGGCATTGTCAACAGAGCTGCAGCAAGACCTACACCTTTAACGGAAGATAACCAAACAGTTGCAACAATTGCGAGTCCAGCAATAACATAGGCAAATAATGCACTTACACAACGCCACGATACTGGGCTTAGCGCCAACGAGAATATAAGAGAAGCAACATTAAACAACGCAGCTAATGCGCAAATCCCAGCTATAGCAGGGTTAACTGTAAATAGTGCTGCAGAAACGACTACAGGAACAGGAATAGATGCAATAATTTGTGGAACTAAAGAAGCAACAAAACTTTGTATTGCAAAAATATCTTCATTTACGCGCAAAGAAGTAATGTCATGAGAATCTTCAATATCTACAGAGCGTAGAGATAACATTGCGCGCAACATTTTAGGGCGCAAACGCATAGCTATTCGCGACTCAATTTCTGCACAAACAGTACACGACCAGTAAAAAACTGCATATTTCAGCAAAATAATAGCAGCTAAAACAATAATGTAAGACGTAAATTCAACAGAACTCATTAAAGAAGTTCCAGTAGAACGAACAGGTCTTAATACTGGAGACAACATCCCAACGCAAACGTAGACAAAAGCTATGTTTACAAGATAAGAAATCGCAAGACACGCCGACCTTAAAACAACTAGATGCTTAATTCCTGGCACGAACGCAAAGCAGCGATTTATCATCTCCTGATCCTTTTCTTTATTCCATATTTATTCAAAAACCACACACTCCCAACAGATGTTAAGATTACGCTTCACACACACCATCAACACGCCGACAGCCGCGTAATTATGCTGATTTTAAGCCATTTTGCCAGATATTAGCATTAAGAAAATAAAGTTGTTTCACAACTGTTTCACGCAATATTTAAATAATCAAAAAAATAATTAAAAATACCATTCTTAATTCTATTCTCAATAATTTTTTCATACAATTTTTCACGATCGCAAAATTATCTCAATACTGCACCAATAGAAGAACGCAATTTTAAGCTAGCAGGTATTTGTCCAACTCCATGAGACATATCTGGGAATGCTGGTTCAGGCCCATGATTCATTAATCTCAAAGCTTCACGCACTGCCAACGATCCTAATTGCTGCATATCGAGACTCACAGTTGTAAGAGGTGGGAAAAAATCACTTATTGCCGGAATATCGCCGAAACCAACAACACTAATATCACTCGGAATTTTCAAACCGTGCTCATACAAGGAACGCACAACTCCTACTACCTGCTCATCGCTTGAAGCAACAATAACAGTCGGCAATGCAATGCCATCTATACCAAATTTCTCAATCATATGATTCATTCGCGCGTAACTTTCAGAAGACTTCCACGAAGTACATTGCACAATATGCGAATGAATACCTTGAGCAGTTGAAAGTGAACGCCATGCAATGAGTCGCGTTGCAGCACCTCTCCATTGTGAAGGACCTGCTATATAAATAGCATTTCGATGTCCATAATGCGCAATAAGTGACACAATATCGTTCATTGCGCGAGATTGATTAATCCCAATCATTGAATACTCAACGTTGCTATGAGAACGCAACATATTCATGCCTTCATGCGCGCTTATTGCACCATGAGTAGCAGTAACACATACGCACGGCTTAAGAATACGCGTACGACACAGTGACGTAAATATTGCGTCTGTTGGAGCGTCAATTATTAATCCGTCGACATTTTGCTCTTCAAAACTCTCGCATAAATCTTGAATATCACTTTGTTCACATAACGTTTCGTTGACCATGCTAATAGAAAGAAAAAGACCACGAGATTTTGCTTGCGCTTCTATAGGAGCAATAATGTTTCGAGATGTTCTATTTTCTGCACCAACGATAAGCCCTAAAGTACGCGACCTCTTAGTCGCTAATGCGCGCGCTGAATTACTTGGATAATACCCAAGTTGCTCAATAACTCGCAGAACTTTAATTCGCGTGTTAGCAGAAACATCAGGAGAATTATTAATAACGCGAGAAACAGTTTGATGACTTACGCCAGCAGCATGCGCAACATCGATCATTGACACGCGTTTTGCTTCATTTTCTGCCATATATACCCCTCGCTTATAGATGCCAAGACAGTCTATGCAAATCGCTAGGTCCTACTTTTTTAATGGCATTGCGATGAGCTAAAGAGCCGTAACCCTTATTACTTGCCCAATCGTAGGCTGCATATTTCGGATTTTTAGCAAGAGATACCATAAGATTATCCCTAGTAACTTTTGCCAAAACTGCAGCTGCAGCTACGCTCGCACACTGTCTGTCTGCTTTTACTAAAGTATGGACTTTTACAGGCTCAGGAATGTAAGGAGCGTCAAAAGTATTTGCGACTTTGTCAATATAATCGCAAGGTCCATCCAATATTGCTGCAATACGAAAGTTTGAATTCTCACGCGTATTCTCACGCGTATTCGCATTTACGCTAAAACTTAGCTTTTTAATATCTTCCTCAACTTTAGAAATTGCTTTTAATGCAGCAACACCAAGAGCATAGCTAATACCCCACTCATCAATTTCTGTGTTAGCGCAAGACCCGACTGCCCAAGTTGTACACCATTTTTGCAACGGTTCATAAAGCTCTTCTCGACGCTTTTCACTCAGCAATTTAGAATCAGCTAAGCCTTCAGGCATATAGTTTTCTTTTACTTGTTTAATTCCAATAACTGCAGCTCCTACCATCACAGGACCTGCAAGAGAGCCTCTTCCTACTTCATCAAGACCAATAACCCAATCATAGCCTTCGCAAAGCAGATCTTGCTCATATTTAAATGATGGAACAAGCGGTATATTGGATGATTTATTTGACATAATTAAAATCAGTAGATACAAGTCGCGCTAACACAATTTCGTTAATACTCATTGCGTTAATACTTTTTATTTTGCAGGACGATCAGGCACATCTTTAAAATCATCATGGTGTTCGTCTAAAAGACCAATTCGATCAAGCGGCCACGATCTAAACACAGCAACGCCCTCGATTTTGGAAATCGGAACTAAGCCATCATCGCCATCATTGCGATGATATCGTGAATCCGCAGAATTAGAACGATTATCGCCCAAAACAAACACGTGACCAGCTTTAACTTTTACTTTAAACGGAAAAGCACTCGGGTCAACACCAGGACGAATATAGGAAGATTCTCGTATTGGAACACCGTTTACAACAATAGGCTGCCCAGCGCCTTTACACTCAACAGTATCCCCAGGCAAACCAATAAGACGCTTAATTAAATCCTTGCCAACAACACCGGAAGAATTTTCACCACTCAACCAATGTGCAGGATCCTCAAAAACAACAATATCTCCACGCTTTAATGGGAATAAGCGCGGAGTTAGCTTAGTCGTAATAACATAATCGCCAATATGAATAGTATCTAGCATAGAGCCAGAAGGAATTGTGTAAGCTCCAAATAGGAACACACGAATAAGTATCACTACTAATACTGGAATACCGAACCATGTTATAGCATCGCGCAAAGTTAGGCGGTCATTTTTAGCACGCTTAGAATGTGCAAAATGCTTACCTTTTCTATTTTTGCGCTTAAACATGCGAGAGCCGGAAGGTAAATCTCCTTCCGGCTCTGGTGGAACCGGTGAAGGATCTATACCATGACCCGCTACTGAAACGATATGAGTATCGCTAATTTGCGTGTCATCAGTCATAACAAATACCCTTCACATAAGTTCTATTTTACTTAGCAGAGTTATCGCGACGCTCAGCAATACGAGCAGCCTTACCACGCAAAGCGCGCAAGTAGTACAGCTTAGCGCGACGAACGCGACCGCTACGAACCAGCTTAATCGAATCGATAGCTGGAGAATGAAGTGGGAAACGACGCTCAACACCAGTGCCGAAGCTCACCTTACGAACAACGAAAGTTTCACGCACGCCAGCACCCTTACGAGCAATCACAACGCCGGTGAAAGTCTGAATACGAGTGTTGTTGCCTTCCTGAATCTTAACGTTGACGTCAACGGTATCGCCAGGACGGAAAGCTGGAATTTCTTCAGCAGTCTTAAGATGCTTAGCATCAAATGCTTCTACAGCATTTACCATAATATTCCTCCATCGCCGCCGCATATCGACGCATAGTAAGCGTTAGCAACAAATGTGCTACGCAAATCTTTCCCCAAAAAGTTCGCTTTTTAGGGGACTTCCGATCCGCGCAATCTTAAATAAGAAGCGACTAGACCTAAAAGATAAAAGAACTATGCGGCATCCCTTTATCGAAAGCATACAAGTACCAAATTTATGCTCAATAATGGACATTATTGAGCATAATTCCGCACTATTCCGCACTATTTCAGCGCACAACTCCATCGAGAGGAGCAGTTTCAACTGTACGAGTCAACTCGTCATCATCAGCGTCATAATCAAACAACTCGCCGTAACGACCCCAGCTAATTGCAATATCAAACTGCTGACGCGCCAAAGCATCCGTGTGCTTACTGCGCAACAAATCCAAAATCAGCTCGCCACGAAGCTTTCCGTTACGATTCCTACTCAAAGCTTGATCAATTGCGTGCACAAGAGGCGCATGTTCAATCGCAAGACGAGCAAAAACTTGCTTACTGTGCAAAATATCGGCATTATGCCACTCTTCACCCTCAGAAGTGATAGTAATATGACCATTTTCTGCAGTAAGCAAATTAAGCATCGTGCCAGCATCAACAAGTGGGAACAAATCATCAATCTCAAACGACAAATCAGCTGCCAAATCAGCCAAATCAATGCCATCTGGGCTTTCAGAAATCACGTCAAGCAAACCAGCCATACCACCTGGTGTAGCGTTTGGAAGCAAACGAACAGCCACAGGCTCTGCCTTTGTCTCACCTGCTTCAGCTTCATCCTCACTTTGCTTATCTTCATCTTCATCGTCATGGTGGCGCTGAATAAGCATATCTGCAATTGCTGCAGCTTCGTTATCTTCAGCATCTTCATTAGTTGCATTATTTGCTTGATCTTGAGAATCAGCATCTTCGGAAGCGTCTTGCTCTGCAGTGCTTTCTGGAGCAGAACCAGTCAAAATAGCATACAAATTATCAACCATCGCTTCAAATTCAGCACTGTGCTTATCTCGAGGACGAGGCAAATCAACATTCACATCAGCAATTAAGTGACCTGGATGAGATCCAAGAACCACAACGCGATCAGCCATTTGCACAGCTTCTTCAATATTGTGCGTCACAATAAGCACAGACCTAATATCTCGCTCCTCGCTAGACCACAACTTAAGAACTTCCTGTCGCAAGTTTTCAGCAGTAAGCACATCGAGAGCAGAGAACGGCTCGTCCATAAACAATGCATCCGGTCTCAGCACCAACGCGCGCGCAATACCAACTCGCTGACGCATACCGCCGGAAAGTTCCTTAGGATACGCTGTTTCAAAGCCGTCCAAACCGATTGCGTCAATTGCAGCTAAAGCAAGCTCAGTACGCTTTTCTTTACTAACACCTCTAGCACGCAAGCCAAGTTCCACATTGTCTTGTACTGTAAGCCACGGCATAAGAGCGAAGGTTTGAAATACGATTGCAACCCCTGGGTTTGGACCTGTCAGCTCGCGTCCGCGATACGTTACTGTGCCTTCTGTTGGCTGCACAAGACCAGCCATTGTGCGTAGGAAAGTTGATTTTCCAGCACCAGAGCGTCCCAATATTGCCACGATTTCACCTTCGCGAAGAGTGAAAGAAATATCGTGCAAAACGTGCTGAGTAGTGCCACTGTCAGAAGTGAAGCTTTGACTGATGTGCTTTGCATCGATAATATCGCTTGTAATTGAGGATTGCACTTTTTTTGCATTGCTCTTTAAAGTATTCATAATTTTGCCAATCTTTTTCATAAAATTTTGTTATTTTAAGCGATTTATTAGTAAATTTATTAGTCGATTTGTTAGTCGATCTAATTCAATACGTAACGTTTTTCGGAAATACGTTGCATTGGCGACCAGAATAATCGGTTGCTTAAAACGACAATCAAGCTCATAACAGTTACGCCAACTAAAGTGCGCGCAGAATCTCCTAAAGTGGTTGCATTAGTAATATATGCGCCCAAACCCTGAGTTTCCATGTGGTTCTTTCCATATTCCACAATCTCAGACACAATCGAAGCATTCCAAGCACCGCCTGCAGCTGTAATACCGCCAGTGCACCATGAACCGAAAATAGACGGCAAAATAAGCGTCTTCCATCGCAAAGTACGATCCAAGCGGAAGCTGCGCGTCATTTCACGCAAATCATCAGGAATAGCACTAGCACCTGCAATAACATTGAACAAAATGTACCATTGCGTACCAAGAGCCATCAAAATAATACTTCCCCAACCAAGATCAATATGCCAGGCCATAAACCAAGCCATAGCAAACGGGAAGATGAAGTTTGCTGGGAAGCTAGCAAGAATTTGCACTATAGGCTGCATAATACGCGAAATCTTAGGATTCATGCCGATTACAACACCAACAGGAACCCAAATAAGCGAGCTTATTAAAATCAACGCAGCAACGCGCATAAAAGTGATGCCACCAAGCATGCCTGCAGTAATAAACTCATGCAAACCCGCAGTTGTATACACAAAGTAAAGCATATGGGCGGCGCCAGCAGCCACAATAATTATCATAATAACGTTAAATACCCAATCACCAAGCTTATGCTGAGCAGCCTTATGAGGCCACTTGGAGCCTGTGCGACCGAATGGGCGCGTTATTTTTTCAAGCCACTCGCGAATTGGCAAAAACAGTTTACTAATAACTTCATCTGCATGAGAGTGACGAATAAGAGTCAAAATAGCACTGTGACGCTCATTATCAGATGCGCTTTGCGTAATGCGGAAACGCTCAGCCCAAGCTGTAAGCGGTTTCCACAAGAAGAAGTCAAGTGCCAAAACAACAATCACCATCGACAAAATAGCCCACCAAATAAGACCAAGCTTATTTTCAGCAGCAGCTTGTGCCACAAAACTACCGATGCCAGGAAGAGCATAAGTGTGATTATTTACGGAAATCATTTCCGAAGCTGTAAGGAAGAACCATCCGCCTCCAACAGACATCATACAATTCCAAAGCAGCGGAATCATTGCGTTAGGCATGTCTAGCACCCAGAAACGTTGCCAATGCGTGAGTTGCAAACTACGAACTGCCTCATCCAGTTCCTTTGGCTCGCTGAGCAGCGAACGGTGGAACGAAAAAGTCATATTCCATGCTTGACTCGTAAAAATAGCAAAAATCGAAGCGGCTTCAACACCAAGCATTGATCCAGGAAAAATTACCAACCAAATAGTGACAGTTGCCGAAAGGAAGCCAAGAATTGGAACTGATTGCAAAATATCTAGAAGAGGAATAAGCACCTTGCCAAGCCTACGACTGCGAGCTGCAAGAGAGCCATAAACAATAGTAAATATAAGAGATGCAACTAATGCGATCAGCATGCGAAATACTGAGCGCAAAGTGTAGTAAGGCAGATTGATTAAGTCCGTGGATACCTTAGATGGTATGCCACTTGGACCAATCGGCTGATTTATGCGCTGAATAAGGAAGGCAGTTACGCCAAAAACGGCAATAATGCCAACGCACACAATAATATCCGACCAGAAACGAGTGTTCTCGTCGACTTGCACACCTGCGCTTTCTTTGCGCGAAGTTGTAAATACGGTCATAATAAAGTCCTCGAATAGGCAATAAGTGGGTTCACCTTCGTGTATTTTTTATTTCTATTCATTTATTACGCAGATATCTATTGAGATTTCTATGCGGATTTCTATTTAGATTTTCGTAAATTCTTGCGTAAAGATCTGCGTAACTTTTCTTGTGTAAATTCTTGCGTAGCCGTATCACCATTGATTACGTTACAGGCGCAAATAACTAGAACTCACGTTTTAACTTCGTAAATTATATTTCGCAAGTTGTATTCGTAAGTTATATATTTCGCAAGTTTTGCAACCTAAATTCGATGATTGCCGGCTTCATATATTCAGGAGGAACATCCGAACTACTACTGCCAATAGTGTCGGAGCCTTCATCAGTACGAGTACTAGAATTATGGCTTTTACTGTCATGTTTCACGGCAAATCACCTCCTTAAGTTAGTGCGCTGCCGGCGCAAATCTTCATCATTGAATCGGAGGTTTACAAGAGAACAGAGACGCACCAAAACACACAAATGCATGTTAAGCGTGCCACGTCGTTCAAGCTTCAGCTTCGCAGGGCGGTGGCGTTGCATTAGTCGAAGCCTTAAATTCGACAACGACTGTTAACCAGCGTGCAGTGTCTCCACTGTGTTGCGGCAGCAACCCTTATCCCCGTGGTAGCCTTACCTACCGACCGTGCTCATTATAAATTATTGTTGCAGTTGTGTCAATATGCAGCAAAACACATTGCAATGCACTTGAGACCTATAAAACTCAGCGACAGATGCTAAACAAAAAGTCTCTTGACGAATTAACGCCAAGAGACTTATAAACCAACAATCACTAAAAACGATTGCTTATATGACTACTATCTTACTTGCGATGAGCGCGATAGAAGCGAATCAAGCTCTGCGTAGAAGCATCCTGAGCTGCCAAAGCTTCATCATCCTGAGAAATTGCAGGAGTAATCTGCTTTGCAAGCTGCTTTCCAAGCTCCACACCCCACTGATCGTAGGAATCCAAGCCCCACACGGTACCTTCAACGAAGGTGATGTGCTCGTAGAGAGCAATCAACTCACCCAAGCTAAATGGAGTCAAAGCATCGCCGAAAATGGACGTGGTTGGACGGTTGCCCTTGAACACGCGAGCTGGCACAATCTCCTCTGGAGTGCCTTCAGCGCGAACTTCATCAGCAGTCTTGCCGAAAGCAAGAGCCTTAGTCTGTGCAAGATAGTTGCCCAAGAAGAGCTCGTGCACATCCTGATCGCCATCCTTAGTAGGATTTGGCGTGTTCACGAAAGCAATGAAATCAGCTGGAATAAGCTGAGTGCCCTGGTGAATCAACTGGTAGAAAGCGTGCTGACCGTTGGTGCCTGGCTCGCCCCAGAAGATTTCGCCGGTTTCGCTTGTTACAGGAGTGCCGTCCCAGCGCACAGACTTACCGTTGGATTCCATGGTGAGCTGCTGCAAATAAGCTGGGAAGCGGTGCAAGTACTGATCGTATGGAAGCACAGCGTGAGAAGCAACCTTGTAGAAGTTGCGGTACCAAACGTTGAGCATACCAAGAAGCACAACAACGTTCTTCTCGAATGGAGTCTCAGCGAAGTAGGTGTCGATTGCGTGGAAGCCCTTCAAGAACTCTTCGAAGCGCTCTGGACCGAGGACAACAGCCAAAGAAGTGCCGACAGCGGAATCCACAGAGTAGCGGCCGCCAACCCAGCTCCAGAAGCCAAAAGCGTTGGTTGGGTTGATGCCGAACTCTTCAACCTTCTCAAGGTTGGTGGAAACAGCCACGAAGTGCTTAGCAACAGCTTCAGCCTTCTTTGCGTCGCTTCCGTCAATAGCACCGCACTCCTGAAGCTTGTTCAGCAACCAAGTGCGAGCGGTACGAGCATTGGTCAAAGTCTCCAAAGTGGTGAAGGTCTTGGAAACAATGATGAACAAAGTGGTTTCTGGATCCAAATCCTTGGTCTTTTCTGCCATATCGTTTGGATCAATGTTAGAAACGTAGCGAGCGCTGATGCCGGCGTCAGCGTATGGCTTCAAGGCTTCGTAAACCATGACTGGACCCAAATCAGAACCGCCAATACCAATGTTTACAACAGTCTTGATGTTCTTGCCGGTAACGCCCTTCCAAGCGCCAGAACGAACTTCGTTAGCAAAATCGTAAATGCGACCTAACACTTCACGCACGTCTGCAACGGTATCTTGACCGTCAACAATGAACTTGCCAGCATCCTCTGCAGGACGACGCAAAGCAGTGTGCAAAACTGCACGATCTTCAGTATTGTTAATGTGCACGCCGGTGTACATTGCCTTAGTGCGCTCGTCAAGCTTGACTGCCTTTGCAAGGTTTGCGAAAAGCTTAAGAGTTTCAGGCTTAATTAAATTCTTAGAAAGATCGAAGTGGAGATCTCCAGCTTCGAAGCTCAACTTATCCACGCGATTTGCGTCCTCGGCAAACCACTTCTTCAGGCAAACGCCTTCTGATTGCAACTCGTCGTAATGCTTCTGCAATGCAGCCCACTCTGGGGTTTTTACGGCGTCAACTGGCGGATTGATGGCCATTGTAAGGTCCTTTCATTTCTTCAACTGACGTGACAGCAACCGTCACTATAGTCCAATTCACAAGATACTCACAAAAGCAGACAGAAACACGCGAAGCTTAACACAAAAATGAACACAATCACACTGATAATTTACACATAAAAATTTGTAGTTTGAGGATGTGCAGTGCTCCAAACGCGCGCAACCTACCCTGCATTTGGAGGGTTATCTGTGGTTTATCACTCCAAACGCGAGGAAATTATCTCACATTTGGAGCATTATCTGTTGCACGACGCGCCAAATTGGACAAATTCAAAAATATGATATATAGTGTTTGATTTGTGCGCGAGTCGCGAATGCGTCTCGGGCAACATGCCACTTTAGCTCAGTCGGTAGAGCGTCTCCCTCGTAATGAGAAGGTCGACAGTTCGATTCTGTCAAGTGGCTCTCTGACTCACTCGAGTGTATTAATACTTTTGATTTGTTTTTATTCGCTCGATTGTTTATATGAGTCTATGCGCGAGTGGCGGAATGGTAGACGCGCAGGATTTAGGTTCCTGTGTCTTACGACGTGTGGGTTCAAGTCCCATCTCGCGCACGAAATTTTTCGCTTATTCAGTAATAAATAATGCCTGCAACTCCGGCAAAAGTGCGCGCAAAGCATTACCTCTGTGCGAAATAGCATTCTTTTCTTCTTGAGTCAGCTCTGCACTAGTCAAACCTTTCATTTGCACACCATCGCGAATAGGCTGAAAATCTGGCACAAATAGCGGATCATAGCCGAAACCATTAATTCCGTGCGCCTCGCGCAACAAGTGACCAACCATTTCTCCGACTCGAACAGTCTCAAAGCCGTGAGAATGCGACATAACACTGCCTTCAGGAACCTCACTGCACCCATCCGGAATAGCAAGAGCTGCAGCACAACGAAAACGAGCAGTACGACATTGATCTGGGATATCAGAAAGTTGGCGCAAAAGAAGCTCATTATTAGCTTTATCATCTCCATGCACACCACTCCACCTAGCAGAAAGAATACCAGGGGCAGCACCAAGCACATCAACGATAAGACCCGAATCGTCTGCAATAGCGGGATAACCTGTTCTTGCAGCAACATCACGCGCTTTGAGCAAAGCATTCTGTTCAAAAGTCACGCCAGTTTCCACAGGATCAGGCAAGCCAAGAGAACCTGCAGTTACCAACTCGAAACTGTCTGCAAGTTTCGACAATTGCTCCTCTAAAATTTGCTTGATTTCAACGAGTTTTCCCTCATTATGTGTTGCCACAATAAGCTTCACGCCCGTTCTCCTTCAATCTCTTCTATTTTGCTAAAGCGGCTTTTTGAGCAGCTTGCAATTCGCGATTACCTTTAGTTGCCAAATCAAGTAACGTATTTAATTCGTCGCGATTAAATGGACGATGTTCTGCAGTGCCCTGAATTTCAATGAAAGTACCGGAACCTGTCATAGCTACATTCATATCTGTCATAGCTTGACTGTCCTCAACATAAGGCAAATCCAGCATAGGAGTGCCGTTAATAACGCCTACAGAAACAGCGGAAATAGAATCCTTAATAACATTTGCAGCAGAGCGAATATGACCATTCTTTTCTGCCCAATGAAGCGCATCTACCAAAGCTACATAAGCTCCAGTTACGGAAGCAGTACGAGTTCCACCATCCGCTTGCAACACGTCGCAATCAATTTGAATCTGGCACTCACCCATCGCTTTCATATCGACTACACCGCGCAAGCAGCGACCAATAAGACGACTAATTTCGTGAGTGCGACCACCAATTTTTCCACGCACAGATTCGCGATCAGTTCGCTCAGCTGTTGCTCTAGGAAGCATAGAATATTCGGCAGTTACCCAACCCAAACCGGAATCTCTACGCCAACGAGGCACACCAACCGTAAAAGTTGCGGTGCACATTACGCGCGTATTGCCACACTCAATAAGCACAGAGCCTTCAGGAACATCAGTAAATTTACGTGTTATGTGCACAGGTCGGAGCTCGTCAACATCACGACCGTCAACGCGAATTGGTTTTACAGATTCCAACATATCCTTGATTTGAGTCATACCTCACAAATTTAGCACGTGGCTGTTATCTTCTATTTCATCTTCTTAGCACGCAGCAATTTTGTACTAAAGCTGCTCAGAAAGCTCCATCCACTCATCCTCAAGAGCACTTGCTTCTTGCTCGTTTTTTTGGAGATCTTCGTTAAGAGATTGAAGTCCAACAAAGTCACTTGGGTTATGCGCAGCCATTTGCGCTTCAATTTGCGACTTTTCTTCTTCAAGCTTTGTAAGTTTTCGCTCGATTGCTGAAACTCGCCTTGCAGCATCGTGATAGGCTTTGCCGGTAAGTTTGGGCTCAATTACTGTACTTTCTGAACTTTCTTTAGTTGTAGAATTTGCAGCACTCGAAGCATTCGCAGTACTTGAAGCGCCAACAGTACCAGTAGTACCACTACTATTTTCGTGATCGCGTTGCAGCTTTTCTACAATTTGCAAATACTCATCTACACCGCCTGGAAGGTGACGAATTTTGCCGTCAATAAGCGCAAATTGCTGGTCTGTTACGCGCTCAAGCAAGTAGCGATCGTGCGAAACAACAATCAAAGTGCCAGGCCAAGTATCGAGCAAATCTTCCATAACTGCAAGCATGTCAGTATCGAGATCGTTTCCAGGCTCATCCATAATCAGCACGTTTGGTTCGTTTAGCAAAATCAGCAGCAGCTGCATACGTCGCTTTTGACCGCCCGAAAGATCCGCAATTGGTGTCATAAGCTGCTCGGGCTTAAAACCAAGCCTTTCCATAAGCTGACCTGGGGTCACTTCTTTGCCATCAATAATATAGCTAGGCTTATAGCGACTTAAAACTTCTTTTACTTTATATTTTCCAAGCTTTTCAAGCTCTTCTAGCCGCTGCGAAAGCACGGCAAATTTTACAGTCTTGCCAATATTTACGTGTCCAAGCGTAGGCTTTAGAGATCCGTCAATAATGTTTAATAATGTTGATTTTCCTGCTCCATTCGCACCCACAATTCCAAAACGATCGCCTGGACCTATAAGCCAAGTTGCATCGTCTAAAATCATGCGTCCAGTAATAGTTTTGCGCGATGCAGCTGAAGTTTCTGCAATGTTTTCTACGCTCGTAGCAGTATTTTCCGAAGTATTTTCCGCAGAATTTTCAAGAGAATTTTCTTGATTTTCGTCAACGGCAATAGTAACGCTTCCCACGTGAGTTGGTTGCGCAAAAGCAGATTCTACGATATCGACTTTATTTGATTTTTCTGCATTATCTTCACCTAAAGATGCGTTTTCTGCAATATCCGGATCGATATTTTTTAACTGCTGAGCGTTATCGAAAATTTGCGTAACGTCAATTAAATCAACAACTTGCTTACCAAGACGCGAAGTTGCCATTTTCTTCAATTCAAGAGTGTCTCTTAGCGGCGGCACATCTGCAATAAGCTCGCGCGCTTGCTTTACGTGGAACTTTTGCTTAGTAGAACGCGCACGAGCACCCCTGGAAAGCCAAGCTAACTCTTTTCTCGCCAAATTCCTGCGACGCTCTTCGCGCACATCCGCTTGGCGTTCGCGCTCTACACGTTGCATCATATAAGCGCTGTAACCACCCTCGAAAGGATCAATTACGCCGTCGTGCACTTCCCACATCGAAGTGCAAACCTCGTCCAAGAACCAGCGGTCGTGCGTCACAATCAAAAGCGCACCTTGACCGTCCTGCCAACGGTGAAGAAGATGCTCTGCAAGCCAATGAATCGTCACAACGTCCAAATGATTCGTAGGCTCATCCAAAGCCAAAATATCCCAGTCGTGCAACAATAATCTTGCTAAATCTGCGCGCCTGCGCTGACCTCCAGAAAGCGTTCCAACTTTCGCTTCCAAATTTATGCCGCCAAGAAGCGCTTCTACAATTTCGCGCGAACGCTGATCTGCAGCCCACTCGTAATCTTCGCGATTTTCAAGAGCAGCCTCGCGCACAGTTGCGTTATCGTCCAATGGATCGCGCTGGTCCAACATGCCAAAAGTAAGCCCTCCGCGCTTCGTAACGCGACCAGAATCAGGCTGCATTTTACCGGCAAGTAGTCGAAGTAGCGTTGACTTTCCGTCGCCATTTTTTCCAACAATACCGATTCTGTCACCTTCAAAAACTCCAATAGTAACGTCTTTAAAAATCGTTTTTGTAGCAAATTCTAGCGAAACTCGTTCTAATCCCAAATCATACGTAGGCATAATCCACAAATATAGCTGAACACTTATACGAAAGGATATAGAAGGAATATGGAAAAATGCAATCGCAAATGCGAACGCGAAGCTTAAAAGCGCTTGTGTTGGTAGTAGGACTATAATAATACGTGCTATGAAAACTCAGAACAATCAACAGAATCAACAGAATATGCAGAGCAAACACAATCAAAATAATCAAAACAACTCGCATGTGCAACACAACGAAGATGGAGTTTTGAGATTAGATGGCGGTGAAACACGTCCTGGAGACCCAACACAGGAACTTTTAAACGCTTTAGGCACAACTATTTCGCCGGATCTTTTGGTAGAAGCACTCACCCACCGCTCGTTCTCGCACGAGCATCCTGGCACACGAAATTATGAGCGACTTGAGTTTTTGGGCGATGCTGTGCTTGAGTTAGTTTCTACAGAAACGCTGTTTTCTGCACACCCAGACATGACTGAAGGTCAGCTTGCGAAGATGCGAGCGAAAGCTGTGTCTGAATGGGCGCTTTCTGCTGTTGCGCGCGAAAAGCTGCATGTTGGCGCGTATATTCTTCTCGGTCGCGGAGAAATGGAGCAGGGCGGAAATAATAAAGATTCAATTTTGTGCGATATTGTTGAAGCACTTATTGGTGCAACTTTTGTTGAACATGGAATTGATGAAGCTCGCAGAGTTGTGCATCGTTTGATTGACGACACTTTGGCGGAAGTGCTAACTGAAGGACCAGCTCTCGATTGGAAGACTTCGCTTACTGTCAAAGCTCACGATATGGGTTTGGAAGATCCAGAGTATCGAATGGCTGTTTCTGGGCCAGAATACGCTCCAGTATTTGAAGCTCGCGCGGTTTTGGCACATAAGGATGGCGACGAAGTGTTGGGAGTCGGAAGTGGCTCTAGCAAACGAAAAGCGCAACTCGCAGCCGCCGAAATCGCTTGGCACGCACTCGACGCGCGTAAGTAACTACGAACTTTACCTGATTTGCGAACTTTGTCATCGATACTTCGAATACGATAAGCGACTATCAATCAAAGAACGCTAGCAGTATTGCTCTGCCATCACTACAGCAAAAATAACTACCGCACCACAAAAAAACACTAACTATTTTCTGAGTAGTGAGGGGTGGGTGTTGCTTAAGAGGTACGAATATTAGTGTGGTAGAGATTTGAGATTTTTCGCACTGAGCGCGGCGAACGTCAGAGCCGCAGGCTGCTGATTCGCCAAGCGAAGAAGAAAAATCGAAAAATCTCTGCGATAAGGCACGGTTATTAACGATTAAACACGCAGAGTTTGGGGGATTTCTTTACGAGCGCTAAAAGAGGACTGAGGAAGCAACGTTCTTTTAAAAACAAAGCAGACAGTAAAGTCTTTAACAGCTAGAGCGACGAAGGACGGGACGCGCGAGGAAATAAATCCCCCAAAACTCGCGCCACAACAAGCAAGAGCGGAGCGCTGTCCTCACGGCTAATTGCCGCTCGGCTGAGCTTGCGTGGAAAGTCCACTGGACTTTCCACCTGAGCAAGCTCACGCTCCGACCTGCTTTCGCGAGCACAATGCTGCGCGAAAGCAGGTCGTCGCGCAAGCAACACCCACCCCTCACAGCCACAATACGCAAGAAAAAGAAAAACCCTGCCACCCGTCGATGGCAGGGTTTCTATTAATAAAACCTACTTGGTGTGCTCGGAGCGAATAGCTTCACGATAAACACGACCACGGAAGGTTCCGCAAGATGGGCAAGCCATGTGTGGGAATGCCTGAGAACCGCAGTTCGGGCAAGTCACAGTCTGCACGGCAGACGCCTTCCAATTAGCGCGACGCGAATGCGTATTAGCACGCGAGGTCTTGTACTTAGGCAGTGCCATAATTCTTTCCTCTATTTCGTTCAATCGATTGAGCTTAAGCGTTCTGTATATTACAGCAAGCGCCGTACAAATTACTAATTTACGTGAACTTGAGTGAGATTTAAGCGAAATCTGTTTTGCGCAAAAGCTCGCGCTCTAAGCGCTCGCTACGAAACTCGCGTTGGAAGTCCACTGGACTTCCAACCTAAGCGAGTTTCCGCTCCGAGTTGCCTTCGCGCGCTAAATCGCAGCGCTCAGGCAGGTCGTCGCGCTTTTCATTCTGCTCAAGCTGAGCTTTCAAATCCTCTAAAGCAGCAAAACGAATATCCGTAACGTCATGATGATGATCTGGATGCTCGTTTAAGTTTTCGCCACACTGAGAGCAAAGTCCGCGACAATCCGGCTCGCACAACGGTTGCAACGGCAGCTCACTTACCATCGTGTCGCGAATAAGAGCCTCAATATCCGCAAAATCACCACCCGCAACTAGCGGATACACATTGCCCGACTCGTCATTTTCATCCCAAATTTGCGATTCAGCTTCATCCGCATCGCCACGAGTATTGCGATTATCCGAACGATTAGAACGCGAGTCAGCATATGGAAAGAATACGCACACATCCACTTTCCAATCGCGACGAAGCGGCATCAAGCATCGAGTACATTCTGCATGCACCGGGGCAGTAATACTGCCCTGAAACATTAAGCCGTCAACCACAGCATCAAAATCGCCATCAACCATAACATCACTGCCTGGCTTTACGCCAATAACGTAATCTCCAATACCTTCCGGCGCCGGAAATACGCGATGCAACGACATGCTACTACCAGCGCGCGCAGCCATTTGCGCTACTGGAACCGCCCATGGTGATTGGGATGGATGCGAAGCCATTACTAATTCCTTTCCTCTTCATCATCGTCATACAATGATGAGCTAATGTCATTTTGTACGTGCGCTGCAGCTCGACGACGATCTTCCAACACTCGCTGACCCGCTTGCACATCTTGTTCTAATTTATCTAGCTGCTGCTTTAAGCCTTCCATAACAGTCGCGCAATACTGATCCGCACCTTGCGTAAGCTTGTCTGATTTTGCTTGCGCAGTAGCGAGAATATCGCGAGCTTTCTGTTTTGCTAAAGCCGTTACGTTTTCTTGACCTGCTAAAAATTGAGCACGCTCTTGCGCTTCTTCAATTATTTCTGCAGATTGAGATTGCGCTGAAGAAACAATAGAGCTTGCTTGTGCTTGCGCTGTACGCAAACGTCGCTCTGCTTCTCGCATTAACGCAGAAGCTCGCTCCAATTGCACAGGAAGCATATCTTTCAAACGCGCTAACTGGTCAACGAACTCATCGCGATCAATTTTTACCATTCCTGCAGCAAACAAAACATTCTTGGCTTCCGAAAGAGTTGCTTCCATTGCGTCAATAATGTCGTAAACTGTAGTAAATTCAGCGCGGCTCTTTGAACGCGCTTCATCGCTTATTGTTTCTGCAGCTACTTTTGAAGTTTCAGATTCATTTTCTTCAAAGTCGATAACGCCACCATCTTCTCGCTCTCGTAAATCTGGAAGAGGGAAAGGAGAAAATGATGCTGGCGAAGAAGCTGCTTTGCTATTTTTCTTGTTCTGATTTGCACTATCAACGCCATTATCTCGCACATCTTCCGCAGCAGAAACACTTCCAACTGCCGCAACAGATGACGTTTCTGTATTGTCAGCATCTGCATCAACTAATAGGTCGCCTTCACGCGCACTTCGCACGTCGGAATGTGTTGTATTTACAACGCCGTCTTGAGCATCTTCTTCATCTGCGAGAACCGGATGTAATGGAAGCTTTTGATTGCGATCAACTTGCACTTCACGCTCCATCGTGTCGTCTCCTTCACTAGATAATCCAGAAGTCACGTCAGTAAGTTCATTTTTATTTGTCATCTTCTACTCTCCTGTTCAATTGTTCAGCATAGATGAATTATTATCTACGCCTAATGATTGCTCACTAAAAAGCTTTTTTAATAAGGGTATTACGTTATCTGGAACCATGCCAGTAACATTTCCCCCATGACGAGCAACATCTTTAACCACAGAGCTTGAAACATGCTCAAGCACAGGATCAGCAGGTAGGAAAAGCGTTTCGATACCTGCTAATTTGCGGTTCACTAGTGCCATTCCAAGTTCTGCCTCATAATCACCGTTTTGACGTAAGCCTTTTACGATTACTGTAGCACCAACTTTTGTACAGTAGTCAGTAATCAAACCAGCTGTTGAAGTTACTACTATTTTGCAATCGCGATTGAAGCTATTTTGAGATTGCGGCAAATTATTTATTGCTTCTTGAATAATTTTTACGCGCTCAGATTCAGAAAATAACGGAGTCTTTGCGGCATTTACCGCAACTAGCACATGTACTTCATCAAATAGATGCGTACAACGTTGTATTACGTCTAAATGGCCGGCAGTGACTGGATCATACGAGCCGGGGCACACAGCTATAGTCATGCTTTTAGATTATCACCCATTGCGCTCAGAACAAAAATATATTAAAAAAATAGCGTTACTTTTATCGTTAAAGATAGAAGTAACGCTAATACGCAATATAAACTACTTAAATACGCAGCATAATTACTTAAAAATTAAACTTTCCTAATTCCTCGTATATGCGCTTGCATTCAGGGCAAACTGGGTAGTCATTTGCTTCGTGTCGAGGAATCCACACTTTACCGCATAAAGCTACCACTGGTCGACCAGTTAAGCGCGACTCTTCAATTCTGTCTTTTGACACATAGTGCGCAAAACGATCTGCATTACCACCATCATCTAGACGAGCATCTTCGTCAACTTCTGGACGTTCTAGAACAGAAGTGCTTGTGCCGGAACCAGAATCTGGATCTGCGGATTGCGAACCAGATTCCATAACAGCATCTAACGCATTATCTGCTTCTAAAGATGAAAACATATCGCATCCTTTCGTAACGCATTGTGTAACGAATTTCGTAGCGCACTAAAATTTAATTGAATTTTATTAGCAAAATCAAGCATAAAGCATTATCGCAACAAACGCTCAAAAAAGCTGTCAGAGACGTTAGTCTTTACGCATGAATTATTTACGAATTATTCGCGAAAATTATTTGCGAATCTTATTTAGTTATTTAGTAAAGTTTAGTTTTAAAAAGATTAATTTATAGTACTTTTACAGTACTTGAATTTCTGTTGGTATTGCAGGGTCTCCGCGCATCAAACTTTGCGCAGCCAAAGGCAGTCGCTTCAAAGCAGAAGCGCAATAATCCTGTGCGCGCATAATCGCATCGTGACCCATAAACTGTTCGTCAGCTTCACCGTCGACCATGTAATCAACTAGCAGATTTTCCCACGAATCCTTAGGCTTAAACTGAGCGAGCGCAACTTCCGAACCAGAAATCACGCGTTCGCAATCAGCTACACCGCAAGAATCGTTGCTGTAATCGTATGAACGATACGCCAACTTACGTCCAGGCACAGTCGCTTTATTCTTAGAACGCTTAGCAACAGGTTGCATTACACCATCTGCTCCCTCGCGCTCAGTAAGCTTATAAACCATTGCGCAAGTTGGAGCACCGGAGCCGGTTACAAGCATTGTGCCGATGCCGTAAGAATCCACAGGCGCATTTTGTAAGGAAGCAAGAGCATACTCGTCCAAATCATTAGTAACTGTAATCTTTGTGTTTTTAGCACCCAACTCGTCGAGCTGATTTCTTACGCGACGAGCCAAAGCGCACAAATCTCCAGAATCAATACGAATTCCACCAAGATCAGGGCCTGCAACTTCCACAGCTGTCTTTACAGCTTCCTCAATATTATAAGTGTCAACAAGAAGCGTAGTGCCTTTGCCAAGAGCGGCAATTTGAGAAGTGAAAGCGTCACGCTCAGTGTCGTGAACAAGAGTAAAGCAGTGAGCTGCGGTTCCGATTGCCTTCAATCCGTAAAGTTTTGCAGCAAGCAAGTTTGCGGTTCCCTTAAAACCGCCAATAACCGCTGCGCGAGATGCAGCAACTGCAGAATATTCGTTTGTGCGACGGCCGCCCATATCCATGCAAGGACGACCTGCGGAGGCTGAAACCATACGTGCTGCGGCAGAGGCAACCGCGCAATCGTAATTAAGCACAGAAAGAAGCACAGTTTCAAGCAAAGTGCACTCACCAAAAGTACCTTCTACCTGCAAAATTGGCGAATTCGGGAAGAACATCTCCCCCTCGCGATAACCGGAAATTTTACCGTGGAATCGGAAATTTTCCAGCCATTCAATGGTTTCTGCGCTAACAATTTTACGATCACTTAAGAAACGCAAATCATCTTCCGAAAGATGGAATTTTTGCAGCTCTTCCAAAATGCGACCCATGCCGGCAACGACTCCGTAACGACGACCTTGAGGCAAGTGGCGCGTAAAAATTTCAAAAACGCACTTGCGATTTGCAGTGCCGTCCTTAAGAGCAGCGTCAAGCATAGTGTATTCATACATGTCCGTCATAAGAGCAGATGAAATCTCAGCCATGATATTCCTTTCGTAACGAACAAAATAAAAACAGCTAGGTAATAGACAGGTAATAGATATGAATCTAATTGGATTACTAAAGCTAAATCTAAAACCAAATCGCAATAATTGTATCGCTAACTAAAGAGCCGACGCACGAAATACAACTTCTCAAAGTCACTCTGAGTATAAAGAAGCATTTATAATAGCAATTATGCTTAATAAGAGTTTGAACGAAGAGACTGCAAAAGTTACTAAAGCCGCAGAAAACCTGCACTTATACAACACGGCTTCACATTCAACGAACACTTTCGTACCTAAAAAGCATGGTCAAGTAGGCATGTACGTGTGCGGCGCAACAGTGCAAAGTTCTCCGCATATTGGTCATATTCGCGCAGCGATTGCATTCGATATAATCCGTCGCTGGATGCTGCGTTTAGGATACAAAGTCGCGTTTGTTAGAAACGTCACAGATATTGACGACAAAATTATGAAAAAAGCCAACGAATCAGGGCAAAATTGGTGGGAACGAGCATATATTTACGAGCGCGAATTTACAAAATCCTACAATACTTTAGGAGTGCTTGCGCCAACAGTTGAGCCGCGCGCAACAGGTCATATTACAGACATGGTTGAGCTGATTGAACGCTTAATCGAACGCGGTCACGCATATGTTATTAAAGACAATGACGGAAATCCTACTGGAAATGTCTATTTTGACGTGCCAAGTTGGGAGCATTACGGCGAATTAACGCACCAAAATCAGAACCAAAATGAAACTTGCGCAGATGAAGCCGCAGCTATCGCAGACGCGAAAGGTCCAAGCGTAGACGCTGCCGAAAACGATATTTACAATCCAACAGATCCTGCAGACACTTCACCAGACAAACACGATCCTAGGGATTTCGCACTTTGGAAAGCACCTTGCGATTTCGATCAGCCGGATGCACGCTGGAAAACTCCTTTTGGCGAGGGACGCCCTGGTTGGCATATTGAATGCTCTGCTATGAGCCATCGTTATCTTGGAAATGATTTCGATATTCACGGAGGCGGCCTGGATTTGCGTTTCCCTCACCACGAAAACGAAATGGCACAAACGCGTGCTGCTGGATGGGAAAGCGCCAATGTGTGGATGCATTCAGCATGGGTTACCGCCAAAGGTGAAAAAATGTCAAAATCGTTGGGAAATGGTCTTTCCGTACCAGTAGTTTTGGCAAATAATTCGGCTTGGGTTGTGCGATATGCTTTGGGAGCAGTGCAATATCGCGCAATGTTGGAGTGGTCTGACCAAGCTTTGGTGGAGTCAAAATCGGCTTATGATCGCATTATGAACTTCCTCGAGAGAGCTGACAGATTGCTTGACAAGAAGCCAACTTGCGAAGAAGTGCGCTCTGTTAACGCAGACGAGCTTCCGGAAGATTTCACTCGCGCTATGAACGATGACATTAACGTTTCTGGCGCAATCGCAGAAATATTTACTACAATTCGTCAAGGAAATACTCTTATTGACGACTGCAGCAAAGATTCTTCACAAGCACAAAGCGAAAGCGTACAAAAGCTCATATATCTCGCTGTTTTGCAAGTGCGAGCTATGTTAGATACTTTGGGCTTGGATCCTTACGCACAAACGTGGGCTTCGAACGATAATCAATCGCCTGCAGAAGGCTCAAACGGCAAGGAAAACAAAGAACACTCAGCTTTGGACTCTTTAATTACTTTGCAACTTAAAGCTAGAGCAGATGCTAGAAAAGCAAAGGATTTTGCTACTGCAGATGCTATTCGCGACGCGTTAAATAACGCAGGAATTGTAATTGTCGATACTTCGCAAGAATCATCTTGGCATTTGCAATAAACGAAAGTAACGCAAAAGCAAAAGAAAACGCGAAAGTATTAATTAGCAAATCAAGTTAGCAATTGCACTAAAGTTACGTTAGCAACAACAGGTAGAATGGAAAACTATGGCAGCATTTAGTTCGTTAACAGACCGCCTTTCCAATGCTTTTAAGCATTTGCGCAGCAAAGGCAAGCTATCAGAATCCGATATTGACGGCACAATTCGCGAGATTCGCCGCGCACTTCTCGACGCAGACGTTGCGTTGGAAGTAGTCCGCTCATTCACTGCTCGAATTCGCGAGCGCGCTCTTGGTGAGGAAGTTTCGCACGCTTTAAACCCAGCTCAGCAAGTTGTGAAAATTGTAAACGACGAGCTTACGCAAGTATTGGGCGCAGGTGTAGATAGGCAGCTTAATTTTGCGAAGTATCCTCCAACTGTAATTATGCTTGCAGGTTTGCAAGGTGCGGGTAAAACTACGCTTGCTGGAAAGCTAGGCTACTGGCTGAAGGATGCAGGCCATACTCCTTTGCTTGTAGCAGCAGATTTGCAACGACCTAATGCAGTCACGCAGCTGCAAGTTGTTGGCGAGCGCGCAGGAGTTCCTGTATTTGCTCCAGAAAAGGGCGTACAAACAGGCGGAAGTGCGATTTCTTTGCCATGGTTCACTAAAGGCGACCCGGTTAAGGTTGCGCGCGATTCTATTAATTATGCGCGCGAAAAAATGTATGACACTGTGATTATTGATACCGCAGGTCGTTTGGGTGTTGACGAAGAGCTCATGAAGCAGGCACGCAATATTCGCGATGCCGTGCAACCGCAAGAAGTGCTGTTTGTTATTGACGCAATGATTGGTCAAGATGCTGTTCGCACTGCTCAAGCTTTTAACGATGGCGTAAACTTTACCGGCGTTGTGCTTTCTAAGCTTGATGGCGACGCTCGAGGCGGTGCTGCACTTTCGGTTGCAAGCGTTACTGGAAAACCGATTTTGTTTGCCTCTACAGGTGAAGGTTTGAAGGATTTTGAAATCTTCCATCCTGATCGAATGGCTTCACGCATACTCGATATGGGCGATATTTTGACGCTTATTGAGCACGCACAGAAGCAGTTCGACGAAGAAGAATCACGCAAGGCTGCTGCAAAAATAGCTGAAGGCAGCTTTGGTTTGGATGATTTTTTGGAGCAGCTTCAGCAAGTTCGTAAGCTTGGCTCAATGAAGAAGCTTTTGGGTATGATGCCTGGAATGGCTGCCCACCGTCAAGAGCTTGAGCAGTTTGACGATAAGGAAATTGACCGCACTGAGGCGATTATTCGCTCTATGACTCCTCAAGAGCGTAGAAATACAAAGATTATTGACGGATCTCGCCGCGCGAGAATTGCTGCCGGATCAGGTGTGAGCGTTTCGCAAGTTAATGCACTTTTGCAACGTTTCGAACAGGCTGCAAAAATGATGAAGCGAATGAGCGGTGGAGCTGGAATGCCTGGCATGGGCGGCATTCCTGGATTCGGTGGAGCCGGCAGTAAGTCGAAGCGCAAAGACAAGAAAGGCAAGAAGAAGGTCGGAAAGTCCGGAAATCCAATGCGCAGGGAAGCTGAAGAGCGCGCGTTGCGTGAGCGTCTTTCTGGCGAATCTACTAGCGACGATGTTGCAGGTTCTGCTTTTGCAAAGCCACAGCAACCAAATCTTCAGAATCTTCCTGAAGGACTTAAGGAACTTATGAATTCCGAAGACGCAAATCAAGATAATCAACTGCCACCTAACTTTGGCGGCGGATTAGCTGGCTTATTCGGTCGATGATTTTAGTATTGGCGTTTTTGTGGGTTATATTTGTGCCGCTTCTTTTGTGGCAGCTGATGCGTTGGCTGCCAGCAGGTGCGGATAAATATAACCCACTTCCGTATGTTATTGCGTTGCTTCCACTTGCAACTTACGTTGTGGGAGCACTGTTTTTGTGTAATTTTGGCGCTTTTTTGCTGTATACATGCTGCGCAGAGAAAGTAACGAAATCGCTTAATTTAGCACAATCTTACGCGAAATCTTACGGATATTTATGCGTTGCTTACGCTGCGCTATTTTTGATTTCGCTTAAGTCGCATACGCCGTACTGGTTTGAAAGATTGCGTAGGTTGCACGAAAGCAAATCGTCGCGCAAAAGCTGCAAGGAACGGCATCAAGAAATACGCGTGATGACTCTTAACTGCAGATACGGAAAAGCGAGTGCATCCGAAATAATAGAAATAACGAAAAAATATCACGTAAATACGTTACTTTTACAAGAATTAAGCGAGTCTTTAGTAAAAAATCTTGAAAAACTTGGAATATACGAAATTTTTCCAACTTCGTGCGTAGGTGCGCAAAGTGAGCATAATAACGGCGGATTCAACGCTATTTTTACGCAATATTCCGCGATTTCTACTTGCAATAATTCCGTAAAAATTGAAGCTGCAAGCGTACCAAGCGTTACAACTTGCTTAGATTTTGGTGCAAATGAAAAAGTTTTGGTGAAATTTGCTTCTGCACATCCAAAGTCACCGATGCGTGGGTGTGCTGCTTGGAGTAATGGAATTCGCGCACTTGCGACTATTGATTCTACTACTGATTCTTTCGCCGATTGCACTAACGAATGCGCTGACGAATCTACTTCGAAAACTTGCGATTTAGCAACTCTTACTATTGTTACTGGCGATCTTAATTCCACAGTCGACCACCCAAGCTTTCGCTCGCTTTTGAAATACGGATTTACAGACGTTGCGCTTTCGCTTGGAAAGCGTCTACGCACATGGCCTACATGGCTTAAGTGGCCAAATCTTACACTTGACCATGTGCTATTTTGCGCAAAAAACTGTAAATCTAACGCACTATGGCAAAAGAATGTAGTTGTCGACGGCACTGATCACTTAGCATACATCGCAGCAATCGACCTACAATCACTAGATAAAAACGTCCAAGCGCGCAGGCATAATAGATAAGTTATTCGCGTGAATCGGCGCCCTCTTCCCGACCACGTGAGGAACATGTGGAAGCTCGCAAGGAGTGCCCCACACCCGAACGAAATTCCACGACTCTAGTTATAAGGAGAGCCATTTTGGCAACCAAGATTCGTCTTAAGCGATTGGGCAAGAAGTTCTATGCCTTCTACCGTGTAGTCATTTCTGATTCACGCAACAAGCGCAACGGTCAGTCCATCGAAGAGATCGGCGTTTACGATCCAAACAAGCAGCCATCTATGATTCAGATTGATTCTGAGCGCGCACAGTACTGGCTTGGCGTTGGCGCACAGCCAACCGAACCAGTGTTGAAACTCTTGAAGATCACTGGTGACTGGCAGAAGTTCAAGGGTCTCGACGGTGCCGAAGGCACGTTGAAGACTTCTGAAGCTGGTCCAGACGCACAGGCTCGCGTTGAAGCTGTTGAAGCTGAAGCTCAGAAGCTGAAGGCCGCTAAGTCTGAAGCCGCTGCTAAGGCTCAGGCTGCAGCTGAAGCCGCTGCAAACGAAGCCGAAGAAGCCCCAGCTGAAGCTGCGGAAGCTGCCGAAGCCGAGGAAAAGGCTGAGTAATCATGCTGGCTCAAGCTGTTGAACATCTCATTAAGAACATCGTGGATTTTCCAGATGACGTGTCGGTACGTTCTCACGAAAATGCTCGCGGCGAATTGCTTCGAGTACGCGTGAATCCTGAAGATATTGGTCGCGTTATTGGACGCAATGGTCGTACCGCTAATGCAATTCGCATTGTTGTGCAAGCTTTGAGCAACCACAATGTGCGCGTTGACATTATGGACGTACGTAAGTGAGATGAACGTGGCATTAGACCAACAATCTTTTGACAACCCTCAGCAAAGTCGTAATGACCTGCTGAGGGTTTGTCGTATCGGTAAAGCCCAAGGTTTAAAAGGCGAAGTTACTGTACAAATTTTTACAGATGAGCCTTACGAACGTTTTGAGCCAGGAAATGTATTGTGCACTGCAGACGGCGAGCGCGAGTTCGTTATTGAGAACGCAAGAACATTCAAAAATCGTTGGATTTTACTATTCGAAGAATCACAAAATCGCAACGATGCGGAAGCACTTAATGGCACTGAATTGTATGTACATGCGGAAGATGCGCAAGAACTTGCTGCCGAAAATGCTTGGTATATTAAGGATTTAGTCGGTTTACAAGCGCGCTTGTGCGAAGAAAATCAGCTTGGGCTGCCGGCTTGCACTATTGGAAAAGTTGTGGATGTGCTCGACGGTGCGCAATCTTTGCTAAAAATCCGCTTGAATAATCCGATTGACGACGATAATAAGACTGCGCTTGTGCCATTTGTTGAGGCACTTGTGCCGGAAGTTGACGTTGCAAACGGGTATTTGACTATTGATCCTCCGGGCGGTCTAATTCCGGGGCTTTCGTAGTTTTCATAGTTTTATCAGTTTTCGTAGTAGAGTGCCTTATGATGGACATCGATATTATTTCCGTATTCCCAGAATATTTTCGCATGCTAGACCTAAGTTTGTTAGGCAAAGCGCAAAATAATGGCTTGTTGCAAATTCGCGCATACAATTTACGCAAATGGACTCACGATGTACATCAATCGGTTGATGACACGCCGGTTGGCGGTGGCGCCGGCATGGTTATGAAGCCTGAAGTTTGGGCGGAATGCTTAGACGAGCTGCTTAACTTGCCAAAATCTGAAGTAAAAAATACGTGCGATACGTGCGATAGTTGCGAAGAAGCAAAAATCGCGACTAATAAAATAGACTCAACTAAACCAATTCTTATATTCCCGAACCCTTCTGCCCCACTATTTACGCAAAAAGACGCAACGGAATTAAGCAACGCAAATCATTTGGTATTTGGATGCGGCAGATACGAAGGCTACGACGCTAGGATTCCAGAATATTACCGCGCGCAAGGAATTGACGTACGCGAGTATTCAATTGGCGATTACGTGCTAAATGGCGGAGAAGTTGCAGTAAGCGTTATGCTTGAGGCAATTACACGCTTAATCCCTGGGTTTATGGGAAATCCTGAGTCGATTGTTGAAGAGTCGTACACAGGATCGGACGCACTCTTGGAACACCATCAATACACGCGTCCAACTACTTGGCGAGGTATAAGCGTTCCGGAAATACTCACTTCCGGAAATCACGCCAAAGTTGATCGTTTTCGTCGAGATGAAGCTATATCTCGCACAAGCGAAATTCGACCTGATTTGATTGAAAAATTGGACTGCCACAAGATAGATAAAGCGGATCGAAAAACGCTTATGTCGCTCGGATGGGAAGTTTCTGGCGATCATCCGCGCAAAAACTCGCGCTAGCAGCAAAAGCCGGAAATACTCCGGCAACAGTATTGCTATGCTAGCGTTAATTACTTGTTGATTAGAGAACACTAACATTATTGCTGCCGCACGCACAACACAAAATCTCTCCACCATAACACCACCACCTGTTTAGTACGCTAACTTCAATGTACTAATATTCGTGTGGTAGAGATTTGAGATTTTTCGCACTGAGCGCGGCGAACGTCAGAGCCGCAGGCTGCTGATTCGCCAAGCGAAGAAGAAAAATCGAAAAATCTCTGCGATAGACACGGTTATTAACGATTAAACACGCAAAGTTTGGGGGATTTCTTTACGAGCACTAAAAGAGGACTGGGCGCATTGACTTGCCGGAGCGCTTAAAGCGTAGCGCGCGGAGGCACTTCAATGCGGAAACTCGCTTAAGTTGGAAGTCCAGTGGACTTCCAACTTAAGCGAGTTTCGCAAGCGAGCGTAATAAAACGCGAGCGTATCGTTAAAAAACGTTTAAGAATAAAGCGCCCGAAGGAACGCTCGCGCGGTCTAGGTGCGCTCGCTACTGAGCTTGCGTTGAAAGCACACCGTGCTTTCAACTTGAGCAAGCTCACGCTCCGAGTTGCTTTCACGCGCGCAATGCTGTGTGAAAGCAGGTCGTAGCGCATGCGAGGAAAGAAATCCCCCGAAACTCGCGCCACATCCTGAGTACAAAAACAGATTGTAACGAAGCCGAATCAGATCAATCGCGCTTAGGCTGAATGAACAGCACGGAAGTTTCTCCGTAATTACGCGTATCAAACAGCTCCCAGCCCTCAGGCATAGTCGGCAAAACACTTCGCGCGCTACGCTCCAACACAATCAACGTATCCGCAGAAACGCTCGCAACTCCGCTCGCAATCATCGAAGTCAATAAACTTTCGCAATCCGCAGTTTCGTAAGCATAAGGCGGATCAATAAAAATCAAGTCAAACGCTTCCCCACTATAATCCGCAACGAACTGCTCCGCGCGCTTTCGAAGAACCCTCATAGAAAGCGCAGAATCCCAAACCTTTGAACTCTGCAACGCTTTCGACGTACGAAGTATCAGCGCAGCCGCTTGCGAATTTGCTTCAACAGAAACAAGCTCACGCGCGCCACGAGATAGCGCCTCAACTCCTAACGCACCTGTGCCGGCGAATAAATCAAGAACGCGAGCATTGTGCATAACATCCCACGAATCGAGCCTAGAAAATATCGCTTCTTTCGTGCGATCTGTAGTAGGTCTTGTACACGACTGCGCTGAAGTAAGCGGCAAAGATTTAAAACGTCCAGCAATAATGTGCATTCTTCTAGCTTATCCTCCCCCTCCCGACAGTCATTGTTACTCAATGCGATTTTGTGATTATTTAGTATTGTCTATGAGTTTTAAACACATTTGTTGGAGAATTTACTGGCATTTGTTTTCGGTTTCGATACTCGCTTTACAGCTGTGTAAAGCGAGTGTCGCACGTAGAAAGCAAAAAGCGGCAAAGCATAGGAAATCCTAGCTTTACCGCTTAATTTTATTCACTTAAGATTACGCAAACTCACGCGTCAATCTTACTTATTTACTTCTTCAGGATTCGGGATTAAGAAGGAGCAAGCAAACGCAAGCGCAAGCAACACAATGCCCGCAACCATCGAAGCCATGTATCCGCCTGTTGCACCATTAGTTCCTGCAACATTCGTCATCACAGCGTACAGGATTGCGAAGCTTAAGCCAGCACCCAAGTTAAAAGCACCAGCGTTCATGCCTGGCAAGTATCCTGGATTATCCTTTGGAGAAAGCACAATACCAAGTCCGTTAAGCATAATGTTTGCAACACCTGCGTAGCTTACGCCCAAAGCCAGCGAAAGCGCAACCAAAGACCACACCGATGGATTATTAGCAACATACATACCAAACACAACGCCAATCACACTGACAATAATGCCAGCACGAAGTACCAAACGGTAACCAAACTTGGCAGCCAGCATACCAGCCACAGGCCCAAACAAGAAGCCAATAATTGCGTAAGGCGTCAACGTTGCAAAGCTCACCACGTCAGCACCCAAGCCAGCACCAAACTTAGCATCCTGAGCAAGCTGCGGCACTACACCATTCATCAAAGCAAAAACGCCAGTCATGGTAAGCAGCGTGCAAGAAAGCAAGCCCCACGTGCGACGCTGCTTCATGTAATGCGTCGAAACCAAAGGAGCAGCAATCTTTCCTTCAATTCTCCAGAAAATCGCGAAGAAGATTACAGCCACTACCACAAGGCCTGCAACCATAGTCAAGTTAGCATTTGCAAGCTTATCAATTTCATTAATAGCAAGATATGCTGCAAGGAACGCAATACCAAGCGTCACAACGCCCAACCAATCCATCTTTGAAGTTTCCTCCGCATAAGATTCTTCAGCAGCAACAATCACCATAATCACTGCCGCTACAGCAATACCTGCCATAGTCCAGAACACCGAACGGAAACCAAACTTTCCAGCAAGCCAACCGCCAAGCAACGCATCAACGCCAGCAATACCACCGTTTACAGATGTCAAAATTGCCATTAGCTTTGCGTAACGCTTTTCTTCAGTTACGCGCACGCGAAGCATAATCAAGCACATCGGCACTACAGGACCAGAAGCACCCTGCAAAATACGTCCAAGCATCAAAATATTCACATCTGGAGCAAGCGCAGACACTACGCAGCCCGCAATCGTTGAAATCAAAATGCCAATAAGCACCTTCTTACGACCGACTAAATCAGATAAACGCGGCAAAAACAGTGAGAATAAAGCAGCAGCAGTAAAGAACACTGTTTGAGTTAAGCCGATTTGCGTATCGGTTGCGTGAAGCTCTTTTGTCATTGTTGCTAATGCTGGAGAAAGCATTGAAGCGTTGAGCTGGAAAGCAAAAATAGCAACGAGTAGCGCCGTCATTAGCGCAACAATTGATCGCCCACCCTTGTCTAGCATGGAAGGCGTTGGAGATGAAACTTCAGTCATAATAGCCTCATATCAAATTTCGTATAAATTTTATTTTTGCGCAACTTTACCGCTTTATTTTCTTTCGGTAAATTTGCAGTATTGTTGCGCAAAATATCGTGAATAATTCTAGTACAAATCAGCCGATACGCTTCAGCGCGTCAATAATCAAATCCCAGAATTTATCGAAATCAAGTTTGGTTGCAACTTGCGTATGGCATTCTTCTGCGGATGGTTCTGGTCCGCGCAAATCTGCAACGGTCATACCAACTGTTAATTCGCCCTTAATTTCAACGTCTACAGGGCAGCGACGAGTAGCCACCACACTGTGGTCAATCAAATAAGCAATCGTGCAAGGATCATGAACTGGCGGATCAATAAAGTCTTGATTATCCTTATACGCTTTACGGAAGAAGTCCATCAAACCGCTAGCAAACGCAGAAAGAGGCGTGCCAATAGCATTAATCTTTGCTTGCACTTCAGGAGTGCAAAGTGCCTGATGCGTCAAATCAAGGCCGACCATAGTAATAGGCCAATCCTCATTAAACACAACATGCGCAGATTCTGGATCAACCTTAATATTAAACTCAGCAACCGCGCTCCAATTACCAACGTGATATCCGCCGCCCATGAGCACAACTTCCTTCACACGTCTCACGATTCGTGGCTCAAGGCGCACTGCCATAGCAATATTGGTGAGCGGACCAGTTGGCACAAGCGTAATCGTGCCAGGTTCGTTGCTCATAATCGTATCAATAATCCAATTTACAGCGTGGCCTTCGTCCAATGGTCGCGTTGGTTCTGGAAGCGTTACGCCGTCTAAGCCACTTTCGCCGTGCACGGAAGCCGCAACTTCCAGAGGGCGGACCATTGGTCGGTCGCAGCCTGCGTGAACTGGAATGTGAGTTGCACGAGCCATTTCGAGAGTTGCACGCGCATTATACGTGACTTTTTCGAGACTTTGGTTGCCGCCAACTGTAGTTACGCCGAGCAACTCAATATTTGGGTTACCAAGTGCCAACAGAATAGCCATGGCGTCATCATGACCAGGATCGCAATCTAGGATGATTGAAGTCATCATTACTCCTTCGTAGATAACTAACTTCTTGTTAATAACTTACGTAAATAGTTTTCAGTTATTTTTGCTATTACGTTTGCTACTAACTGCTGTTAATTTATGCGTAAATTGCTCTATGATCCATGCCCGTACGCCACTACGCATTTCGCTGCACATACGCTTCATTGCATCATACAACACTAATTACCTAACATTTGTTTATATAACTAAACAAATGACTAATAACAAGTATAGCAGACCTAGGATTGTATGCAAGAAAAATTTACAAGATTAATTCGTAAATTAAATAAAAGAAATAAAATCAGCGCAAAAAGCACTAATTAAATGCGCTCATGAATATTCGTCATGCGTTGAGAAATAAGTTCTGGATTAAACAACTCATGTACAGGCTGCATAGATTCAGTATTCAAAGCTGCAGCAGCAACCGCAAATCTGCCAGTTTTTGAAGAATCAAATTCGTTATATCGCGCGTAAATAAGCGCCGCAGTAGCAGCATCGCTAGAACCGTTGTCGTTGCCGACTGCTTCAACACCAACATTGCTATTTCCGCGAGTTAGCATCATTCTCTGGATGCGCTTAACTGGGACAGGATAGAACGACACTCCCTCATCTGCAACACCATAAGCAACTCCTGCGCGACCGGCATTTACAAATACACGTTTTACTCCACGCTTGAGAAGCACATTCGCACAGCGAATTGCAGAACGCTCGTCAACAGCATTAACGCCAGTTAAAGCCTGCGATTCAGCAGTATCTAAAATAAGAGTGTCAATACGAGACAATCTAGAAAGCACTCGAGGAGCTTTTGCATCCGTAATTGCACGAACAATAATAGGACGGCGATAACGGTCACATAGCCACTCAATTGACTTTTGCGGAATATTAGTATCCAACACCAAAATATCAGCATTTTCAATAATGGACATGCGCTCACGCAAAAAATCAGGAGTCATGTGGTCGTAAATACTCATATCGTCTAAAGCAAGCAAACGCTGACCAGAAGCGTCACCAACATACATGTACGAAGCAGTCATCGACTCAGGAAGTTGCTTCGCATAACCAATATCTAAACCGTTTGCAGCAGCATCAATGCGGAAAAGCTCTCCGTTGTGATCGCCACCGTAGACAGAAACCATGCTTGTGCGAATATTAAGACGTTCCAACGCGACTGCAATATTCCTTCCAACACCGCCTAGCATATAGCGCACACGGGAAGCATTAGACGTGTAATCCATCAAATCTCCGCAAGCAATGCCAAGAACATCCATGCTAATTCCGCCAACAACAGTCACATAACTTGGAGGAGTAACAATATATCCCTTACCTCGTAAATATCCTTTGCGAATTAAATTGGAAATATGAGCAGCCACACCTGAACGAGTAATTCCTGCGAGATTTGCAAGTTCCTGTTGGCTAATCATCGGGTTTTGTTGAATCCAAGTCAAGATTTGTTGTTCGCGTTCGGTCATTGTCGCCTCATCTCTATTGTGATTACAAATGATGCCTACTATCTAGGATATTCACAATTCTCATAATATGCACGTAAATTTATGTAATTTTGTTGTTTTTTTATATTATATCTAACAAAAGTTGATATTAATTATCAATTAAAAATAGTTTCTTACCGTATTTTTTACTAAATTAAGTGCATAAATATGCAATAATTTTTCTTTATACTTTTCTTTATAGGATATTTTATTCATACAATATTGTAATCTTTATAAGATATTTTGCGCGCAAATTCAGAACTTTAGAATTTTAATTGCTTACGATTTGCGTACTTCCGCCTCTCGTAAAATCAAGCACTGCACCTGCAAGATACGGCAACGAAACAAGATGAGTGTCTTTTTGCAAAGTCTCCAACGCATCTTCACGAGCCATAGCGATAATCTTCACATCCTTAACAACTCGCAAAATCTTCAAACTCGAGCGACCACCCGACTGCTTATCGCCAAGAACATCACCAACATTGCGCAATTCCAAATCTTTCTTAGCAATTACGGCACCATCTAGCGAATTTTCAACAACTTGCAAACGTTCTTGAGCAAGACTTCCATCCTCAGTTTGCGCAACCAAAAATGCCCAAGAATTCGTGCCACCACGCCCAACACGTCCACGCAACTGATGCAATTGCGCAAGGCCAAAACGATCCGCGTCAAAAATCACAATGCAACTCGCTTGAGGCACATCAACACCGACCTCAATAACCGTTGTAGCTACAAGAACTTGCACATCTCCGCGCGCAAAACGTTCCATCGTTTCGCGTTTCGTAGCATCATCGTCGCGACCAGTAAGCTTAGCAAAAGTAACGCCTTTAAATTGCGGCAAAGCTGAAAGCCGCTTCAAAATGCCGTTAACTGTATGAAGTTTGCGCAAAGAATCTGCGTTATTTTCTTCAGATTGATTAGATTGCACAGATTGCGAAACATCTTCAAAAGCTTCAGATTCATCGCTATCAAAATCCCTACCAAAATTACTAGCAGAAGCACTACCAGAATCCTCATTAAAATCATCATCAATATGCGCGCAAACAACATACGCACGCTCACCTGCATCAATGCGAGCACGAATATGCGCAAACATTCTCGCCATAGTATTCGCATCCGATTCTTGCACAACAAAAGTGCGAATAGGTTTTCTACCTCCAGGCAATTCAGTTAAATACGAAGCATCCAAATCACCGAACCACGTCATAGCAGCAGAGCGCGGAATAGGCGTTGCAGTCATTACTAAAAGATGCGGTGTAAAAGACTTTTCAGCACTATTATGCGAATCTACGCTCATTTTGCGCAACAAAACATCGCGCTGCTCAACACCAAAACGATGTTGCTCGTCAATAATTACCAAAGCTAAATTAGTCGGCTTAAAAGTCGATGAGAACGCTGCATGAGTTGCAACAATAAGCGAAGGCTCTCCACTTGCCACACTCGCTAGCGCACGTCTGCGATCCGCAAGTCTCATGCCTCCAGTTACGACGATTACAGGCACTTTTAGATTCGCGCGCGTAATCATTTGGCGCAAATTTTCGGCATGTTGAGACGCCAGAACTTGAGTAGGAGCCACAAGCACAGCCTGATAGCCTGATCCAACTGCCTCGAGCATTGCAGCGAGCGCAACAACTGTTTTTCCGGAACCAACTTCACCTTGAAGCAAGCGACGCATCGGATGGTGCTCACGCATGTCACGTACAATCTCATCAATTACATCTTTTTGACCTGCAGTAAGCTCAAACGGCAAACTTTCCACAAATTCATTTCTTATAAGAGAATTATTACAAGATTTTGCTTGATTATCTTTAGAATCTTCACGAGATCGCAATACAGCTACTTGGGAAATAAAAGCTTCTTCATAGCGCAACGAGTCAACAGCTTTATAAAATTCGTCAACTGATTGCGGATTATGAATTGAGTATATTGCTGACGCTCTAGTCATGAGGTTACGTTTTTTTAGCACTGATTCAGGCGTAATATTTGGGATTTGCAGGGATTCAGTAGCGCAAGCTGCGGAAGATGCGGAAGCTGCGGAAGATGCAGAATCTTCAGAAAGTGCAGACAGCATAGAAAGTATTGTTTCGTGAATATGCTCACTAGAGATTCGCGAATTTGCATGATACACGGGCATAGGAGCGCTCATACGCACCAAACCATCTTCCACGCTTCTTACAGTATCGCGAGATTGATGCAAGCTATCGCTTTCTTCTGCAGCAGATACAGTAAGAATTTGAGGATGCGTAAATTGCAATTTACCATTAAAAGCGCTAGACATGCCGCCAACAACAACCATTTCGCCAACATGCATCTTTGCGGAAAGCCACTGAGCGTATTGACGATTTTTAGAAAAATAAATAAGCTGAGCTACCACTTGCATATCTTGCAAAACGTTAATTTCGATTCTAAAACCGCGACGAGCGTTCATAGGCACAACGTTAATTGACTGAACTTGCGCATAGAAAGCCACTTCTTCGCCAATTTTTACATCTTTTAAGTTCGCAATTCTCAGTGGACTTGTGACTCTAAATGGGTAGTAAGTTAGCGCGTCTTCGACTGTGACTATGCCCAAAGATTTTAATGCAGAAACGCGTCGCTTATTGCTGATTATTGCACAAAGCGAAGTATGCATTTTGGCTGAGTTCGTGGGCGTATTTAGCATATTTCGATTATAAATCATTCGCAATCAGGAATATAACGTGCGCACGAAAAAATATGCAAATACAAAAAAGCCCCGAGCAACACTCAGGGCCTTACAATTTAAACGCAATACAATGCGCGAATCACGCCTCAACGCGCTGAACCTTGCCAGCCTTAATGCATTTCACGCACACACGAAGGCGAACGTTCTCGCCATCAATGGTGGTGCGAACCGGCTGAAGGTTCGGGCGGAAGGTGCGCTTATTGCGGATATGCGAATGTGAAACAGTGAAACCAGTCTGAGGTCCCTTGCCACATACTGCGCAACGAGCTGCCATAATTGGACTCCTATTTTCTTTGACTTGCAAGTCTTGCGTCATTCAAACACACGAACTACTTACGCAAATTACTTACGCACATTGCATAAACAAATAAGCACGCTTGAACGCACAACTACACAAGTATATCACTTACCAAGACAATCCGCGCGCACGAACTCAGTCTTTTCTTGTAAATCCTTGACTGTCTTGCATCCAAGAAGAGCCATAATCACCCTAATTTGCTTCTGCCAGTTATCAATTTGCAAAGAAAGCGCATCCTCACCTTCATGCATAAGCGTATGCAAAAACTCGCCAGCGACACCAACTGCAGAAGCACCCAAAGCCAACGCACGCACAACATCCAAAGGCGTGCGAACTCCTCCACTTGCGAAAACTTCCATATTTTTTAACGAATCACACTTGCGTATGTCAACCAGCGACTCAACAGTAGTAAGACCCCAATCAGCCAAATAATCACAGTCGCCTAAGTTCCTGCGAGCATTCTCTATTGTTACAAAATTAGTTCCGCCACGACCAGAAACATCTACAGTGCGCACTCCAACATCTTTAAGACGATGAACATCTTTAGCAGAAATTCCGCATCCAGTTTCCTTCACAATCACAGGCACGCTTAGTGCTTCGCACGCACTGACAATAGACTCAATATTGCACAACCAATTTCGAAAATCGCGATCGCCTTCTTGCATAACCAACTCTTGTGCAGCATTTAAATGCACTTGTAACGCATTCGCATGAATCATGTTTACAGCACGCAATGCATCAGACGCACTAGTTCCAGCGCTAACATTTGCCATCACAAATCCATGTGGATTTTCGCTTCTTATGACACTGAAAGTGCTGAGTAAAGTTTCGTCTCGAAGAGCAGCACTCAAAGATCCACTCGCCATAGCAACAGAATTTTTTGCAGCAACTCTAGCAAGACTTGCATTCACTTTTTTAGCAGCATCACTTCCGCCGGTCATTGCGTTAATATATATCGGCGAGCACCAATGCACAGAATCGCATACTTCGCTTCCTAGCACGTTCACGCTAGCGTCAATTTCTTCAAGCGCAACTTGCGGCAAAGCATTCGGCACAAAACGCACTTTGTCAAAATCTGAATCTGCACGAGTTTTATACTGCTTGTCCGCAAGCGCAATATGCGCGTCTTTGCGGTTTTGTATTGTGCAAGATTGAGCAGATTGTGCATTAGGTTCGCGACTCTTAGCAAACGCGTCTAATACAATATTTTCAGAAGGCTTACCAGTTCCAAAAATTTCCGTAACATCAATATTCAATGGCTTTATTCCATTGGCTTCCCAAGTAGATTTCATAGTTTCAATTACATTATTGTCATAAATTGTCGACAGCGCAATTGCACAATCTCCCCCACCTGCACCGCTAGTTTTTGCAGGAACACCGGCATAAGTCGCAATTTCAATAAATTTTGTAAGTTCATGCGTTTCGATAACAGTTCCAGTAAGAGCACTTAATTTTTGTAACAACGCACGATTTTGAGCAAAACCGCTAGAAATTTCGCTTATTTCAAACTTTTCAATTGCGCGCGCAAGTTTTTGCACGCAAATCTCACTTTGTTTGCAAAAATCTTCGTAAGTAAAAAGTTGATTTTTATTGTCAAAAGCACTAGTTTTGACGCTACTTTCCGTACTACCTTCAGCACTAGTTTTAACGCTATTTTCTACGCTCCTTACTAGCTTTGCGCTAGACGCAGGAGAACCAGTCCACCCGACTAAAAGTTTTAGCGACTTATCTACATTTAAACGCTTAACTTCCAGTCGTGGCCACTTTTTGTGCAACAACTCATCGAAATCAGAGCATCCGGATTTTACTAACGCAAGCTCAGCTTCAAGCCACTCGCGGTTATACGCGCGATACATAATCCAACCGCCATAAGAACTGGCAGCAACATCTCCACCACTTCCGGATTTTTTAACACTCGACGACGCAATCAACGCTAGCTTGCAAATTTCCGGAGTCGAAAGATTCAAATCATACCATTTGCACAACGCGCGAATAACCGCAACAGTTACTGCAGCAGAAGATCCAAGACCGTATTTTCTACCAGTTTTTGCATCATCAAGTTCGCTAGAAATATGCACATTGTAACTTTTGCGGTTAATATTTGGCGCACATTTCTCACTAGCATAAGCGTCGACTACGCACATTGCAGCGAGCACATAAGCATATTTTCCGTCGTTTTGTATTTCAATACTTCCGTCGGATGTACGCGCCCAAAGAAGCGGTTCATATTTTTCACCATCTGAGGTAATTACACCACAATAATTTCTGTTGCTAGGCGCATTTTTCTGCAAATTTTCGCGTAACTCTTCGTTTAAGGTTTCATCACTTATGCTAACTGTTACATAACGATTAACAGCAGCAACAATTGCAGCACAGCCGTCAACAACAGCATACTCGCCAGCAATATAAAGCTTTCCTGGGGCACTAGAGCGCACTTGAGTCATATTATCCGCCTATTTTAAACTCGTACTCACCGTCACAGCGTCACCTGGCAGCGCAATCGCAAATTTCGGCTCGCAATATTCTGTATTACAAAAAACGCTAGAATTACGTAAACCATCCTCAACTCGCGAGCGCAACTGACACATCGCACGATAAGCATCATCTCCAGAAGTAAGCACCTTCACATTTGGACCAGCATCCATCGTAGACCACACCAGCCAACCATCTTTTCGCATATTTTTAACCGCTTCAAGCACAATATGCGTGCTGCTAGTTAAATAATTCACCGACGGAACAGCATTATGCATAGTTTCGTGCATTCCAAAAGCATTGCGTTCAACAACCTCACCCAATTGCTCAATATCTGCTTGCTTAATTGCGTTTTTAGCAATTTCAAGATCGTCTTTCGACTGCTCAACCCATTGCATATACGTTGGCGAAGTTTCAACCGTTCTGCGCATCGCTTCTCGGCTAGAAATCGGCTTTTTACTATCGTCCAAAGTAACAACAATCATAGCAAGGTTTAAATTTTTAAGCGTAACTTGTGCGTTTTCAATAGGCTCTGCGTAAGACGTTTCGTCGTCGCAGCCTGCATGCCAAATTGAAAGTCCTCCAAAAATCGAACGACAAGCTGAACCAGAACCACGTCTTGCAAGTCTAGAAAGTTCTCGTGGAGTTAGGTTTAATCCAGCAGCGTACGAGGCAGCAGACGCAAGAGCTGCAAAACCAGACGCGCTCGATGCAAGACCGGCAGCAGTTGGCACAATATTATGCGAAATAACGCTTGCTTTCGTTGAAATTCCTGCAATTTCACGCACCAAATCGAGCATAGCGACTACGCGACGAAAAGTTTTTGCAGACGGCGAAATCTTTTCATTATCTAAAGTAAAAGTATCTTGTTCAAGATTATTCGCAAAACTTACGCTTGTAGTTGTAAACAAATCAGAAAGGGTGAGCGAAAGCGAGGAAGTATAAGGCAAAATCAGCTTTTCATCGCGCTTACCCCAATACTTAATCAGCGCAATATTCGCGTTTGCTTTAGCAAAAGCTGAGTTGGGTGAAAGACTAGCGTCAAACGTTATTTTTGGCTGAATTTCAACATTTTGCATACTGTTCCTTTTGCGGCAGATACGTAATTCTCGTTTGTTAATGTGCTAGTCAATGTTTTAGCAAAACAGTGCGCACAAGCTTCTTTTCTTTAAATAACTGTAAAGTTTATGCTACATTTCAAGTAAAAATAAGATTCAATTTATTGCAGAATCACCTATATTCACAATCCAAGTATCGCAAGCTCCTGCATTTTTAAAAGCTTCACTCACTCGCTTAGCAGCATCCTCACTATCAGCCAGCGCAATGACACATCCTCCACCACCTCCGCCAGTAAGTTTTGCACCCAACGCGCCATGTTTGCAAGCAGCATCTACCAAAGTGTCAAGTTTCGCAGTACTTACGCCCAAATCCGCCAAAATACGGTGTGCGAAAGTCATTTGCTTACCCATATTTTCAATACGACCAAACGCCAAATCATCTTCTGCAACAGCCGCAATCTCCCCCAATTTATTGAGCTGCGCTCCAACTTCAACAGGATTCGATTCTAAACGAGAACGCAAAGCTTCAACTGTTTCGCGAGTCATTCCTTTGCATCCAGAATCCGCCAAAACAAGCCACGCACGCATGTTAATTTCCATGCGATCAAAACAGCCACGACTAAAACGCACAGGCCAGGAAGCAGCGGTTGCAGTGGCATCCAAGCCTGAAGAACGTCCGTGAGCCACGCACTCAGCAGTCTGCGTCAACTTAAAAATCTCATCATCGCTAGCTGAAACGCCATAATAGTCAAGAATCGCACGAATTATAGCACCAGCAGCAGCCGCAGACGAGCCAAGACCTCGTTCTGCTGGAAAATCAGACTCGGTAAAAATGTGCAAATTCTCACCGCTCCACCCTGCAAACTCTAGCGACGCGCGAATTGCTGTTCGTATGCTATTAAAGCGCGTAGGAATTTCGGAAAGTTTGCCAGTAAAGTCAAGGCACGAAAGAGTTATATGTGAATCGAGATTCGTCGTAGATGCTAAAGATTCGCGTGATGCAGATGCTAAAGATTCGCGTGATGCAGATGCTAAAGATTTACACGATACAGGTACTAAAGATTCATTGCAATTAGTTACGACAGCGCGCATACGCAAGTTTTTAAGCGGCAAAGCTATTGCAGAATGACCATAAACCACGGAATGTTCGCCAAAAAGAATAACCTTCGCGCAAGTTTCGCCGTATCCTTTGTGATTGCTGTATTTTATTGCGTTTTCAAGATTTGCGCTTACGGAATTTTTACAAGCATACTCTTCGTCATTGCGAATAGCAGATATGCTGGCATCTTGCGCTTTTGCGTTCATACTAAGCTCGTCGGCCAGTTCATATTTGCTTTCCAGCACAGTTTGCATCTCCTTTATGATTTCGCAATTTTCCAACTGTTCTAATTTAGTCGAGTAGAACTTAAAAAACTACGTTACGCACGTGACACTTACAACACATTCACATTTTCAAAATATTGCAGCATAAAAAAACTCTGCGCAGCATCGCAATGAGAAAACTCAATACAACGCAAACGCAGAGCTAATGCTTAAGTTCAATCCACATGTATTACAAGCAGAAAACCACTAAAAGCAAAAACCACTAAAAGCAAGAATCTGCTCGCTGCAACATGTTTTGTAAAATTCACAAAGCTACTTACTCAGCCACAACCTTAACAGTGAAGGAAGCGGTGATTTCCGGATGCAACGTTACTGTTGCTGGGAACTCACCAGTGGTCTTAATAGTAGCAACCTTAATTGCGCGAGCCTCAACTTGAGCCTTGGAAGCCAAAGCGGCAGCAATCTTCTCGGCAGAAATGCCACCGAAAAGCTTGCCGGATTCGGAAACCTTAGCAGAAAGCTCCACAACGGTGCCTTCAATCTGAGCCTTAGCTGCAACTGCCTCTTCACGAGTGGCAACAGCCTTGGCAAGACGAGCGCGACGCATTGCTTCAATCTGGGAAGCAGCACCCTTGTTCCATGCAAAAGCAAGACCCTGAGGAATCAGGTAGTTGCGAGCATAGCCAGCCTTAACTTCAACAACGTCACCAGAGTGACCGAGGTTGGCAACAGTCTTGGTAAGAATAACTTTGGTTTCAGCCATATTCCTATCCTCTCAATCAGCGACCGGTAGTGGCGTAAGGAAGCAAAGCCATTTCGCGAGCATTCTTCACTGCCTTCGCGATCTTGCGCTGTTCCTGCACGGTTACGCCGGTGATACGACGGGAACGAATCTTGCCGCGGTCAGAAACGAACTTGCGCAGCAAAGCAACGTCTTTATAATCAATTTCAGTAATCTTGGCAGCCTTCAAAGGATTTGGCTTCTTCTTGAAAGGCTTGACCGGTGGTTGCGGCCTTTTGCGTGACATAAGATGTCCTCTCTCAAATCCGTTATGCTTTTTGCATAACATGTAACTGATGATGTATTTATAAGGATTAAGTAAGCGCGTAAATAAGTGCATAAATAAACAAATAAATACGCTATCTATAGCTCAACTAAAACGCTAGAACTCGGGTTCTTCAGAATCGCCGCCAAAATCAGAATTGGCACCGAAAGTTGAAAAACTATCGTTTGTTGGCGCAGCAGCACTCCACGGATCAGCCGCTGAAGAACTTGCAGCATGCTGAGAAGCAGCCTGGCTAGCAGCATAATTTGCTCCGCCAGCATAACCTGCACCAGCAGCATTTGATGCGCGCGAGCCACCAGCAAAACCTGTTGAAGAGCTTTGGCGGTTAACTTGCGCAGTTGCATAACGCAAAGATGGACCAATTTCGTCAACCGTAAGTTCAACAACTGTGCGATTCGAGCCGTCTTGCGCTTGATACGAACGCTGCGACAACCTGCCTTGAGCAATCACGCGCGTGCCTTTAGAAAGGCTGTTTGCACAATGTTCTGCCAAGTCTCTCCACGCTGAGCAACGCATAAATAATGCAGGCCCATCCTCGAACTGATTCGTATTACGATTAAACGTTCTAGGTGTGGATGCAATGGTAAAGCTCGCAACAGAAGCACCGTTGGAAAGTGCCCTTAATTCAGGATCCGAAGTGAGATTTCCCACGACGGTAATAATTGTTTCACCTGCCATATCGTGCCTTTTCTTTCTCGCTTTACTCGTAATCACATATCAGTGATTACTGGCAATTTTGTGCGCAACTTATGCGCGGTTGTTTACGTATTTATTTAGCTTAACTAGTTTTTATTTAATTCACTAGAGCTTACTTAGTTTTGCTAGTTTTTACTTAGCGTCCTTGCGAAGAATCTTCGTGCGGATTACAGATTCATTAAGGTTCAAAACACGGTCAAGTTCGTCACTTACAGATGGCTCGGCAGTGTAGTTCACCACAACGTAGTTACCTTCGGTTTTGCCTTCAATTTCGTAGGCAAACTTGCGGCGACCCCAGTAATCGGTGCCGTCAACGGAACCGCCCTCGTTGGTGACAAGCTCAAGATACTGCTCGGTCAACTTCTTAAGACCGTGCTCATCCAGCTCAGGATTTGCAATGAACATCAGTTCATACTTATGTGCAGACATCACCCACCTCCTTCGGACTATCGGCTGTGGACCTTCCACAGCAGGAGTGTGTTTGCAAAATATGCGCGATATGTTTGATGATAAGCACCAAAACCGCACACAACTTTGCTATTTTACAGCACGCTCGTGACGACGAGAGTTACGCGCTTAAACGATGGTGTCAGGCGGCAGAAACTTTACAGCAGCGTAAAGAAAAAGCCGCGAAACCAGCAAATAACGACAGAAACTTTACAGTTGCGTAAAAAGAGGACGAAGACGTGAACACGAGCGTACAGAGCACAAAATTGTCATAAAAAAAACTTAGTCTAGCGCACCTTTTAGCACACTAGACTAAGTAATTCACAGAAAAACCGACTCAACAATCAACCAATAAGCTAAAGCCCAAATGATTCATCACTGAATCAGATTTCAGCTTAGTGACGGATCTTGCGAAGAGCAGCACCCATGCCAGCAAGCACAGAAGCAGCAACAGCAGCCAAAGCTACAGCAGCACCGGTCTTAGCCAATGGAGCAGCCTTCTTAGCTTCAGACTTCTTATCAGACTTCTTGTCGTTAGCCTTGTCATCAACCTTCTGACCATGACGCTTGAGGTAGTCAGCGACAGCCTTGCACTCGAGAGAATCCTTACCGTAAAGCTTCACACACTTCGCGTAATCCATGTCCTTATTGCCAAATGGAGAATGCTCATACTTATCATTCTCGTCTTCAGCCTTAGCCTTAGCTTCCTTCTCTGCCTTCTCCTTAGCCAAACGAGCATCAAGCTCTTCAAAGGTCTCAGTCTTATAGAATGACTTATTATAAGTAGGTTCAGCAGGAGCTGCAGGAGCTGCAGGAGCTGCAGGAGCTGCAGGAGCTGCAGGAGCTGCAGGAGCTGCAGGAGCTGCAGGAGCTGCAGGAGCTGCAGGAGCTGCAGGAGCTGCAGGAGCTGCAGGAGCTGCAGGAGCTGCAGGAGCTGCAGGAGCTGCAGGAGCCTCAGCCATTGCTGGGACAGCAAAAGCGAAACCAGAGAGGAGGGTGGCGCCAGCAGCGAATGCGGCGATAGCCTTCTTATTCAACATAATATTTTCCTTTCTTCTTCTCCTTCGTGCTAGGTACACGAAGAAAAATTTGCCATTTGCGGTTTCCCGCTCGTACCAGTGAACTAGGGATTCAACCGGTAACTGAGTTAAAACTTACCGCAAGCTCTCAGAAAACTCAACACTAAAATTCAGGTTTCTCAGCATCAAAAATACAAAAAATCTTAATAAATATTCGTTATATTCATTAAAAAGCAGAAATATTTACGGCATTTTTCTGTATTTTTTGATAAAAATTACGCGACACGCCATATACTGGATTTTTTTAACATTTTTTCAGCTTTCTTTAAGGTTTGAGTTTTGTGATTTCTCTAACAGCCTTATAAAACAACAAAAAACGCAATATTTAACCATCGGCACGCTTTATTTAAACATAGCAAAATTTGTTTAAACATCGGCACACTTGAAACCAAACCAAACAGCAAGAACAAAATGCCCGAGTAAATAACTCACTCGGGCATTAAAATCATCAGCGCGCAAAATCAAACTTTGCAAAAATACTTGCAAAATACTAATCAAGCAAATCGTCAGAATCTTCAGAATTTGCTAAATCGTCACCATTAGATGCATCAAGAACATCTCGCTCGTCAATAACAGGTGCCAAAACCAAATCCTTTACAAGCTCACGCGTGCGAAGCTGAGAATCAGCATCCAAACCATCGTCGGTAATAACAGTATCAACCTGATCAAAACGAGCAAATAGCGAAAGCGACGTACAACTCCATTTAGTATGATCCGTCAAAATAATCGTGCGATCCGCAATATCCATTAACGCCATATCAGTAGCAGCTTCCAAAGAATTTGGCATAAGGAATCCGCGAGGAAGAGACACAGAATGCGTGCCAAGAAAAACGGTATTCACACGAAGAGAAGCAACAACTTTATCTGCAATAGGCCCAACAAGCGAATTGGAACGCGTAATCACGCCGCCAGTAACAATAACCTCAACATCCTTCGACTCCAAAGCTTGCACAAGCTCCGCAACAGGAATCGAATTAGTCAAAATCGTAATGCCAGAAGCCCTGCGAGACTCGAGCAAATGCTGCGCAAACACATAAGCAGTGGTACCGCCGCCAATAGCAATCACATCCCCAGGAGAAACATAGTCCACAGCCAAACGCGCAATCGCATCCTTCAAACCAATGTCCATTTGCGACTTTACAGAAAACAGCGGCTCCGAAAGCAGAGTATTAGTCGTTACAGCACCGCCGTGAACGCGCTTTAAAAGCCCACGATCCGAAAGCTCTGCGATATCCCTGCGAACCGTCATAGCAGAAACGTTCAGTTCTTTAGAAAGCGCAGTAATGCGAACAGCACCGCGCGTACGGAGACGACTTAAAATCAAATGTTGACGCTGTGAAGAAATCATACGAACATTATCGCACACGTAAACGCAAAAAACAAACGTAATTGAGCGTTTCAGGGCATTAAAACGAAAAGAACGCACATTTTGTTGTCAAGTAAAGCAGGTTTTGTGAAAAATCGCACAAAAACGAACGCGTACTAAGGAAGAAAACGCACAAAATACACTAAGGAATGGCGTATATAACAATAATGCCCTACTATATAAATATGTATTACGTTTCTGAACACTCATTGCACAATGTCGTCAATAAAACAACGACAGACCTTTTTACATTCTCATACAAACACATTATTAAACCGCATTTCGTTTTTAACATTCCTCCAGACGAAGCGCATGATCGCATGATTAATTTTTGCAAATTTAGCGAGCGCACTCCTGGGTTAATGTGGCTTCTTCGCGAAATGCTTAACTACACAGACCCGGTGCTAGAAACTAATGTCATGGGTGTGAATTTTGCAAACCCGTTTGGCTTAAGTGCAGGACTAGATAAAAATTGCCAAATGGCAACCGTGCTAGACAACGCCGGCTTTGGATTTGAAACAGTTGGCTCTACCACAAGCCGACCATGCGAAGGAAATCAAAAACCTTGGTATCATCGCCTTCCAGAATATGACTCTATTCTTGTACACGCAGGACTAGCAAACGATGGCAGCGAAGCCGTTGTTGCACGAGCCGAGAAAGCTTGGACGCACGCAAAATCTATGAATATGTCTATTTCTATTGCGCGCACAAACGACGACTTAGTTGGCGACTTGGAAGAAGGAATTGAAGACTACCATATTTCTATGGAACGTGCAGCCGGAAAAAGCTCAATAATTGAAGTAAATATTTCATGCCCGAACACGCGTGTGGGTGAACCATTTAGTCAGCCGGAAGCACTTGACAAATTATTCACTGATCTTGACACTATTAAGCGACCTCAGCCAACGTTAGTTAAGATGCCGCTTAATTTACACGGCGGTTGGGAACAGTTCAAATCTCTGCTTGACGTACTTGCCGAACATAAAGTTGACGGAGTAAGTATTGCAAACTTGCAAAAGAATCGCGCAGGACTTGATGTTCCGGAAGATTGGCAAGGAGCACTTTCTGGAGGTCCTACCTACAGCGCAAGCAACGATCTTATTCGACGCACGCGCAAAGCTTTTGGTGAACGTTTTGCTATTGCAGGCATTGGCGGAGTATTTACGCCAAAGCAAGCATATGAGAAGATTCGCTCAGGCGCTGACTTGGTTATGTTTATTACGTCACTTATGTACAGAGGACCGCAACAAATTACGACGCTGAAACGCGGACTTGCGGATCTTTTGAAGCGCGACGGCTTTGAGCATGTTGCAGACGCAGTTGGTGCGGATTTGAACTAGCACAGTGCGTATTTGCGCTAAAAATGACCCTTACTTTGCTCACAATCAAGTAGCATAAGTAAGGGTTTATTTGTATAAGGAACAGCACAAAACAACTTAGTATTTAGTAAGTTAACTAGCAATTACGAGTTAACAAATACCATTTAGTAATTATCAGTTTCTGAATCACCATAGTCGTCGCGGCGAGCAGTGCCGTACTGATCTTGCGTGTTCTTTTGCGTCTTAGCTTCTTCCTGCTGTTCTTGTGCTGCCTGCTTTCTGGCGTCTTCATCTCGCTTCTGCTGATCAGTTTTAACAGTATTTTTAGGCGTGCCGGGCAGAGTTCCACCGGCAGTATACTTTGGATCAGGCTTGCCATAATCGTTGTCAACAGGAATGTTAGCAGCTTTCAAATAGTCGTTCATAAACTGTTTCCACGCTGGGGTTGCAATATACATACCGTACCAAGCTGCCATTGTGCGACCGTTAATAGTCATGCCATTAAAGCTTTTCTGTGATTCAGCGTTACCAACTGCCACAAACGAAGCAACTTGATACGGCACAAAACCAGCTGTAGTCATGTAGTACTGCTCGTTAGTACCAGTTTTTGCGAAAGTCTTGCGACCGCCATCAAGTTGTGTAGTTGAAGCCTCGCCGCCAGGTTGCACAACACCCTGATTCAGCGCATAAGCAGCAGTTTGAGCGATTCCCTTTGGAATTGCTTGATGGCAATGCGCACTAGGAACTTTCAAACGCTTACCGTTTTTGTCAACAACTCGCTTAATAGCAATAGGATCACACGCCACGCCATCAGCACCAATAGTTGCATACACATTCGCCACAGTTAAAGGCGAAGCTTGCACAGAACCAATCGTCATAGGCGGATTAAGCGAGTTAGCAGAATACACGCTTTCCTGACCAAGAGGCGAATTGTGGTAGCCAAGTATGCGAGCAGCATCCGCGATTGAACACAGCTTAATTTGCTGAGCCATAGAAGCCTGAGTGGTGTTATGCGAGCGCACAAGACCTTGCAAAGGAGTTTCCGGATTAGTTGTGCCACCACCAGAGTTTTGAACTGACCAACTACCAACTCCGCGGAATTTGCTGCAATTAAAATCAGCATTATTATAAAGCATAGAAGTGCGAAGAGGCTGATTAATTGACTTTCCAGCAAGCATCCACGCAACCATATTAATTGGCTTCCAAGTAGAACCAATTTGCCAACCAAGACCGCCACCATCGCGCTCATCTACAGCGTAGTTCAAAGCAGTATGCGTAGGATCTGATTTTGCAGCATCCGTAGCATCATAAATACGATTGCTACCAAACGCCAAAACTTCACCAGTTCCAGGCTTAATTGCCGCAATTGAAACCTCAAAACCGCTCTTATCATTTACAGGAATCGTATCCCTAGCAGCTTTCATAGCAGCCTTACTAGCACGCAAATCCATAGTTGTGTAAATATCAAGACCACCCTCAGTAAGCAACTTTTCGCGCATGGCAGCAGTTTTACCAAACTCACGAGAGTGCAAAATTTTCTTCGTCACATAATCGCAGAAGAATGCTGCATCTCCTGCAGCTTGACATCCAATTTTAGAAACTTCCCTCTGTATACTAAGAGTGCTTTTAAGAGGAATAGCAACAGCGGAATCATGCTCGCTCTTAGTAATAAAACCTTGACGAAGCATTAAATCAAGTACAATATTGCGCTGCTTTTGCGCTTCAGGCTGATTTGTTTCAATAGAAGGATCATAACGCGAAGGATTCTTTGTAATTGCAGCAATAGTTGCTGATTGCACAAGATTAAGTTTTGCAGCGCTCGTATTGAAGTAGCGATGAGCTGCAGTTTCTACGCCGTAAATATTATTGCTACCGAACTGCGCAATATTTAAATATCCCTGCAAAATCTCAAGTTTAGAGTATTTTTTCTCCATTTGAATTGCAATAAGCATTTCGCGTAATTTACGTGCAATAGTGCCTTCAGAAGCGTGATACTCAGCTAAAGAATCGTTATTTTCGCGAGCCTTAATCATAAGCACATTTTTTACATATTGCTGAGTTAGGGAAGAGCCACCTTGCATATCTCCCTTTTTAACGAATGTTTGCACGAATGCGCGAATAACACCTTGCATATCTACGCCGGAATGCTCAAAGAATCGACGGTCTTCACGAGCAACCATTGCTCGCTGCATATATTGCGATATGCGTCGAAGCGGCACTACAGTGCGATTTTGAGCATAAAAAGTTGCAATAATAGTTTTGCCATCAGAAGCGTAAAGTCGCGATTTTTGCGGCAACGCGGTAACATCAAAATCGATGCCGTCAACGCGAAGTGAAGGCACTACTGTTTTCACTACACTATTCACGCTCATTACGCCAGGAACAAACATAATACTTGCTGCAATACCTCCTGCAACACACAAAGTGATGTAGGTAAGGAACAGCGCTAACACACGGCGAACAGTCAGTGAATTCTTTTTCGGCATGCGTACTATTTTAAAGGTTTGCCTCTACTTGAAAACTAGCATCATAAACATTCGCATTTTAACGTTCAGCTCGACGAATAAGCATGCCAGGCTTGTAGATAATAATTGACCTGCCTTGGCGCATAATCCAACCCCTGTTTGCAAAATCCATAAGTGCTTTGTTAACTGTTTCGCGTGACGAGCCAACAAGTTGCGCAAGCTCTTCTTGCGTTAAATCATGCGGCACAAGCAAGCCATCGCTCATAGGCTCACCAAATCTTGAAGCTAAATTCAGCAAAGTCTTTGCTAAACGAGCAGGAACATCCATAAAAACTAAATCGGAAATTCGCTCATTATTTGCTCGCATGCGCGCTGCAAGCACCTGAAGCATATCTACTGCAACACTAGGGTGATTGTTTAACCAATGGAATAACACGTCATTTTCTAGCCATAAAACTCTAGTATTGTTGGTAATAGATATTGCTGAAGCTGTACGAGGACCGCCGCTAGGGTCAAAAACGGGAATTTCGCCTAGAATTTCGCCAGGAGTGTGAATACTTAACAATTGCACACGATTGTCGTTTGAATGACGAACTAATTTTACTCTTCCACGCTCAAGCAAGTACATTCGATGGTCAGTATCGCCTTCATTAAAAATTGCAGAACCTTTTTTAAATGTTGATTCTTGTAAATACTGCATCAATTCTTTTACTTGATCAGCTGGAACTTGCTTAAACAATGCGGTATGTTGCAGTGAAAATTCATCGCTGTCAACGTTGAGTGTTGCCATTGCTGCTCTACCCCTTCATTAAGCAATAAGTAGATATCTCCATTGAACTACCTGTATGTAAATGAGCGCAAACGCAAGCGAAAAACGCACATCACTTGACCCATGATATCACGAAAGGCGTGGAAACGACATTTACTTTACAACGCAGTAAAGTTTCTGCCGCTTCCAACTAACTGTTTATACCCATAACATGCAGGCACCATGCGTTTTCATAAGCTAACTCCTGCCATTGCCTGTACCTGCCAGAAGTGCCACCGTGACCACCGTCAGTTTCAATACGAGCAATTGCGTCAACTCCAGAAGCTTGCAATTTAGCGAGCCATTTTAAAGGTTCCGTAACAAGCACGCGCGTGTCGTGAATAGAGGACGTGATTAAGATTTTCGGAAAATCAGCTAACTTTTTGCGACCATCTTCCATTTTTACGCAAGGCACATTTTCGTAAGGAGTATACGATTTCATATAAGCATAAGCTTCAGGATCATCGAGTGGATTGCCCCACTCATCCCACTCTGTTACAGTAAGCGGCAAAGAAGAGTCGAGCATAGACGTAAGGGCATCTACAAAAGGCACGTCTGCTTCAATTCCTGCATAACATTCCGGAGCCATATTTGCTATAGCACCCATAAGCAAGCCTCCTGCTGAACCACCGTTTGCAACAGTATGACAAGCGGAAGCAAAACCAGCATTTTGCAAAGCACGCGTGGCATCAGCAAAATCTTCAAAAGTATGCTTTTTATTGACGCGCCTACCCTGTTCATACCACGCACGACCCATTTCGCCGCCGCCTCGCACATGCACTTGCGCATATAACACGCCGCGATCCAGCAAACTCAAGCGACCGACAGAAAAAGTAGGGTCTGAACTAACTTCATACGCTCCATAACCAGTAATAAACATTGAGTCAGTTTGAGAAATTTTATCCGGACGCCACACAAGAGACACTGGCACACGCTCACCATCTCGAGCAGTAATCCAAACGCGCTTTTCAGCATAATTGCGCTCATTAAATTCACCTAAAATTTTACCTTGCTTGAGCAACACATCTTCGCCTGTTAAAGGATCCAACTCGCGAAGTTGACCTAAAGTCGCATAACTACCAAAAGCGTAACGCATACGCGGAGCTTCGTACGAAGGATTTCCAGTCATAGAAATACTCAATAGGCGATTATTGTTGATTTCTTCTTGTGAAATATTTGCGAGCGCAGCACGTGATTCGGCTTGCGCTTGATCCACAAGTTGAGAAGAAAGTTGATCCGTAAATTGATTCGCAAGCTGGGAAGAAAGCGGTCGCACTTCGCAAAAACGCCACGGTTTTGCTTGCAAAAAATCTTCAACAGCGCGCTTCTTGCTCATTACAGCCAAATGCGGCAAACCTTGAGAACGATAAGCTAGTGCCACATAATTTTTGTACATTGACAATCCGCTTATGCTCAATCCAACTGCATTTTGCAATATTTCAGGATTTTGAGGCGAATTATAAGGCTTTGTAATAGGCTCACTTCCAGCACCTTGTTGCCAAGCATCTCCCTGCTCGCAACCATAAGGAGAACCCGACGCAACACATACTCCATCCGAAAGCTTATACGTTATATGCTCATCAAACTTGCCGGAATTTCCTCTCATATCAATAATGTCAATTTCAAAATTAGGATTTTTAGCGTTATGGCACACAATCGCAATTGGAATATCTTCACCATTTTCGCCAGCATTCTCAAAGCAAGCGAAAGAAATATCGTATTCCACCCCCTCAACCGGCTCAATAACCATACGGAATTCGCCTTCAGGATTGCTCAAAGGAAGCATAAGCACGCGCGACGTAGTCTTTGAACTACTGCTGATCATCATGTATCGTTCGTCAAAACTTTCATACACGTCAACAAAAAATCGCTCGTCAGTTTCTTCAAAAACTTTTACATCATTAGAAACGCTAGTGCCAACCTTATGCCTCCAAACTTGATAAGGACGCCAAGCATCATCAAGCTTTACATAAAACACCCATTTTCCATCTGGAGAAAGTGAAGCAGAAGCAAGATTTTCCCACGATTCTTCTAACTGCAACCAAGAACATGTTTTTGTAGAAAAGTCACGAATAAAATAGTTAAAGCGTTCATCGCCTTGAGTGTCGACACCGTACAGCATTCTCAAACCGTCGGTACTCAAATCCATTCCACCGACTCTAAAGAACTTGCCACCAGAGTGCTCAGATTCAAGGTTTGCATCAAATAAAATTTCTTCACCATCAGTTGTGCCAGGTTTTGCAGAATTGTCGATAGTTGGCGGATTCCAATCGTCACTATTTTTGACTTTCATACGGCATTGCACAGCGTATTGTTTGCCTTTTTCAGTGCGCACGTAATACCAGTAATTATTCATGCGCACAGGAACAGACATGTCTGTTTCTTGAACTCTTGAGCGCAACTCGTCAAATAATGTAGAACGCAAGTTTTCTAAGTGCTTTACACGCTGTTCAGTATAAGCATTTTGACTATTGATGTATTCCATAAGCTTAGGATTATTGCGATCTTTCATCCAAGCATATTCGTCTATATAAGTGTCGCCATGGAATTCACGCGTCGACGGTATGCGTTCTGCCGCTTTTGGCTTTGCAAAATCTTGATTATTCATAGCTACACCTCTTTTAATTTTCATTAAGTATTTTCTTCAGCTTTTATATATTAGTAACGAAATATTTTCTGCAATTCTTTAATATTACAAAATTATTTTGCAATTATTTTATACTATTTCGCAATCGCTTCCTCTATAAACGGAAGCATTGCTTTAGCTAAATCTTTGCCTTGAGGAGCTGCAAAAAATGGCACGCCTTGCAAAGTACCAACAGCACCTTCTGCTTCAATTATGCGCATTTGAGCATCATCAAAATCATCAATATCACCAGAAAACTCGTTAGCATTATGTAATTTTTCGATCGCCATAGTAGGAATTTCTTGCGCAGCTTCACACGTAGTATCAAGAGCATCCGAAAAAACATATGCACGCTTAGACGCACTTAAAGCAACCGCAAAATCACGAGATAATTTACGACGAAAATCCTCAACAGTAGCATGCTTACGCAATTGCCTAATACCTACTGCAAGCACACGACCTGGATGCTTACGAATAATATTCGCATACGTTAAAGGATCCTTTTGACCATCATCGCCAATAAGCACAAAACGCATACCCGGAAAATCATCCATAAGCTGAGTTGCAAATTCTAATTTATGCTGCGGTCCGTTTGGGATAAAAGTTTTAGGACGTGGATCCAAATCACGAAGAAGAAGAGGACCCTCAGGAAACTTTTCGCGATCAATAAAGTGACGAATTGAAGCCTCAACATTCCACGGAGAAGTAGAAAGATAGAAAAATGGAATATCGTCACGTAAACGCTCTAAAGACTGGAAAAACTCAGACATTCCAGTAACTGGCGAACGATGAGCAGGATTCATAATAAGCAAGTTATAAGCAGCACGAATTGGCGAAGGCGCTTGAGTTACCATAATAGTGTCGTCAACGTCCGAAATAACACCAACAGGAACATTTGCGTCAATAGCAAACAAGCTCGCTTTTACAGGCTCACGGTCACTAACAGAATACGAAACAACGTGACGACCAGGCTCTAAAGCGCGCTCAGTAATTAAATCTAAATACCCTGCACGGTCAGAAATACAATACTCTGCACTACCATCGCGCGAACCTTCAGGCTTATCGTATATTTCAGAATCGCCAATTTGAGCTGTTTCTACAGGAATACCGTCAATAGACAAAGCCACGCGCACACGCACAGCAGGAACAACAAGCATCGCGTAAATTCCGCGTTTTAGAGCAGAATGATGACCAAGCTTTGGAGCATACACAGTTCTGCAAATCAAGCGAGCATATCTATGCGTTCCATACCCAATATATGGCTCAACACTTGGAAACCAGCCAAGACGACGAGCAACACGACCAGCAAGACGCATCCACATGCCGACAATAGACGTAACGAGCCTGCGACCAAAACGCACAAGCAATGGCTTATTGTCAATACACTCAGCTTTAGACGGAGTGTCAAACAATGTCGCAGTAACATGCACAGGAATTGGCGCGCTGCTAATTCGTCTAGACGCAGCTAACTTCGGAGTAGATTGTGGACTTTGCACACACTCAAGATTAGAACGCGCAGAAAGCAAAAGTTCTTCGGCGCGTTCATCTTTGTTAAGTGAGTTACCCACAGATTCGCTCATTCGCGTACCGGACCATCTGGAGTCGTGCCAACAATTTGTACAATAGTGCCACGTGGGCAATTTTCAAAAATCCAGCGAGCATCCTGCTCATACATGTTTATGCAACCATGAGAGCCGTGATTTGCAGCATCGCCAGTTGCAATACCCTTATAATTCCAAGAAGCAGTGTGGAAGCCTTCTCCACCATGGTAATAGCTAACCCAACGCACTCCAGGAGAGAAGTAAGGAGAGCCATCGCCGTTCCTACCGCGCATATCTTGTGAAGCATAACGCAAGTAAATAAAGAATGTGCCGGAAGCTGAATCATCAGCACCGCGCTTACCTGTGCAAACAGGGAATGTTTTTACAAGTTCATCATTCTTATAAACAGAAGCCGTTTGGGTTGTTTTGTCAACAACAATGCGCATTTCAACAAGCTTCTTTTCAACGGTAAACTTAGTGATTTTCGCAGGAACAGCCATCTTGAAATCATTGCCATTGCGCAAAGATTCTACAGCCTTTTTCGCAACACTATTGGAATAGTTAATTTCAACACCATTAGAACCTTTAAGCGTTGTGAAAATAAACCTACCTTCTTTATCAATTGCATCTTCTTGATTAATTTTTTGCTGATTAAGTTCTTTTGGAAGAACTTGAGACAAATAATAATCTGCTTTATCTGCATCAATTGTGTAAGAAAGCTTACGGCGAGTCGTATCTGCTTTTATACTGATCCAAGACGCAATCGCTTCTTTTGGAACCGTAAAATCTTTACCGTCACCGTTATTAAACGTGATTTTTTTCTCAAGAAGTTTATTTAAATCATTTACAAGTTTCTGCGCTGCATCAAGCTTAATAGGAGCGTCAGTGCGTCGAGATGTAACAGAAACTTTTACTGTTTTACCAGGGTAAGCAATTAACTTTTTTACTGCTTCACGAACAGACATAGTTTCTATAGTGCGACCAGGTATGCCATCCTCTACCTTGTAAGATTCAGAATCCTTGTCGAAAACTGCACTATAAGGTACAGCACGATCCTTCTCACGAATAAACTTATGCAATAAGTACGAATCCAAAGCAGAATCATCACGTACAGCTTTCAAGCTCACAGTTTGATGAACCCAAGGCATAATACGAGTAAATAAATTATCTCGCTTAGCATTCATAATAGCTTTTACAGTTGCGTTCTTATCAATCTTGACACCAAGCTGACTCAAATCTGCATCAATACTATTTCCTTGATCGTCACTAATTTCTAATTCGCTATGATCCACAGCATTCTGAACAGTCTTGCTTACAGAATCTTCCTGATAGCCAGTGAGATTGCGCGTAATAGAAGCATCACCAAAATCAACACCTGGAGCAACTCGATTGTTGAAATACAAATGAAGTGCAAAAAATGCTGCTGCTAACAAAATAACAAAGATAAGAAGCGAATACATCAACGCCAGTGCGGAACGATTCGTACGATGTTTCTTTGCTTTCGGCTCTACTACTCTAAATGAATCGGTTGCAGTTGAATCGGCAGGAGTTGCATTTGCATACATGCCATAAGATGCAGCATTATTACCAAACACATTCTTCTTATTACCCGCAATATCTTCAACGATATCGTCAACAATGTCTCCAGAAGTATCTTCTTCATCGGCGACTTCGCCTAAATTATCAGCAAGAGTTCCCTCATAATTAACAGAATTATCAGCTATTTGATCTTCTACATGACTTTGAGGAACCTGCATAAAAGCAACAGTATCGTCACTAGCATCATCAGGCATATTACTAGGTGTAATATTGAGGGATTCATCTCCCTCAAAATTTTGCTGTAATTCAGCCATATTCAAAACCTCTGCTTAATAATTATATGCGACAGACACGCTTGCATAGTTTACCACTAGCGACGCACGAAATTAGTATTAGCGAAGCAGGAGAGCATAACTGGTTACATAACTAGCTATATAACTAACTAAATATTTAGTACAGAATTAATGCGAATAATACACGTGAAAAACGAGCAAAGAACAAGCAAAAGCAGCAAAATGCACAATTAACTAGCAACTAGCCGACACCTGATGAGTAACTAATAAACATCTAATACAAGCAATAAACGATATTTATAAAAACAATACATACTATACAAATGTGTAAAAAACGTAAATATTCACAGTATTAAGCAAAATTTATCGTAGCAATAGAAATAATGTGCAAGAATAGAGGGTATGCCAATTATGCCTATTCAAGCGACTATTGCTCTTATGATGATTGTATTCGCGCTTGTACTCGCTCCATTCGTCATCATGATTGTTACGCGCGCCATGAAACGGCATCATTTAGCGAAAAAACTCGCAAAACGACACGGCGACTCTGTACATTACGCGTTTATTCTAAATCCTTCAAAGCCGCAGGCAGAATCTTACCGCGAAAGTATTCAAAATTATTGCGACAAGCGCAAACTAACTTACGAAATAATAGACACTCAGTTAGATAAAGACGGACGTGAATGCGCACAAGAAGCACTTTCCAACGGAGCGAACGTTGTTGTGGCAGTTGGCGGAGACGGCACAGTTAGAACAGTTGCGAGCGCAGTAAGCGGCAAAGGACACGCTATGGGAATTATTCCTATTGGCACCGGAAATCTTTTTGCAAGAAACATGGGCATACCTGTAAACGATGTGGAAGCTGCATTGCGCGTGGCTACTTCGCATGGATCTAGGCAGGTTGATGTTGGGCGAGTAACGATTCTGGACAATCCGAAAGAGGACCACGGCCATGCGTTTTTGATTATTGCCGGAATTGGCTTTGATGCGCTTATGATTGACGACACAGACCCGAAGCTAAAGAAAAACATTAGTTGGCTTGCTTATTTTGTGGCCGGAGTTAAACATTTGTTTATGCCGAAGTATCGTGCAACCGTTACCTTACAAAGATCAAACGGCGACGAAAGCGTACTAAAAGGACTCACCTTCCGAACCCTTATGGCAGGAAACTGCGGGCAAATTCCTATGTTCTCGCTAATGCCAGAAGCCGCTTACGACGACGGCGTGCTCGACTTTGAAATTATTGACACTTCGGGCGGATTAATCGGCTGGGCTAATTTATTCCGCGGAGTAGTACACCAAACCGTAACCGGTCACGCTCTGCAGCAGGAGTCGCTATCCGCAGGCTCCAGAATTGACCAAACGCAAGGATTTAGCGCGGAAGTGCAGTTGGAAAAAGCGGCGCCAGTGCAGGTGGACGGCGACATTTTGGGTTACACAAAGCATTTGCGCTTCACTGTTGACAAACAAGCCCTGTGCGTGCGCGTGCCAGCAAGCGTAAAAACCAGCGTTACTGTGAGTGAATAATATAAAATACAAGCGCCGTGGCAAAATAAAAAATTATGGTAGCAAAAAATGCGGGAATGCCCGCCACCCCAGAAGATCTAGTCGACGTCGACGCTTTGGTTGGCGCTTACTATGATGAAGTTCCAAATTCCAACATTCCAGAACAGCGCGTGATTTTCGGCACGTCCGGTCATCGTGGTTCCGCTTTGAAAACTTCGTTTAACGAAGCTCATATTGTGGCTATTACGCAAGCTATTGCTGAATATCGCAAGAGCGCTGGCGTAACTGGCCCTCTTTATATTGGTCGCGATACGCACGCTCTTTCTGAGCCTGCTCAAAAAACCGCTATTGAGGTTTTGGTTGCTAACGGAGTTCACGTTCGCGTGGATTCTCGCGGCGACTTCGTGCCAACTCCTGTTGTGTCCCAAGCTATTTTGACTCATAATCGCGCAGCCGACGGCACTCAGCGTTTTAGCGGAGACGGCTTGGCTGATGGCATTGTTGTCACTCCTTCGCACAATCCTCCAACCGACGGTGGTTTTAAGTACGATCCTGTAACCGGCGGCCCTGCACCTGCAGACGTAACTAATGCGATTGCAAACCGCGCAAACGAATTGCTCGACAACTACAAGTCCGTAAAGCGCGTGCCTTTCGAGGAAGCAATCAAGTCTGATTTGGTTGAAGGCTTCGATTACCGCGAACATTACGTAAGCGACTTGGCAAACGTAATCGACTTCGACGTGATTCGTTCCAGCGGCGTACGTTTGGGAATTGACCCACTCGGCGGCGCAAGCGTAAACTACTGGCCACTTATGAACGAAAAGTACGGCCTGAACATTGGCGTTGTGCGTCCAGAAGTTGACCCAACTTGGCGATTCATGACTATTGACCACGATGGCAAGATTCGTATGGACCCAAGCTCCCCTTACGCAATGAAGGGCTTAGTTGATCAGCTTAACGCTGGCGCTTGGGATAAGTACGATTTGGTTGGCGGCACTGATCCAGATGCTGACCGCCACGGAATTGTGTGCCCTAACTGGGGTGTTATGAACCCGAACCACTACATTGCAGTGTGCGTTGAGTACTTGTTCGGCGGCGCTCGCCCAGATTGGCCAAAGAATACTGCAATCGGCAAGACGCTTGTGTCTTCTTCCTTGATTGACCGCGTAGCTGCTTCTATTAACGCAAAGCTTGTGGAAGTTCCTGTTGGATTCAAGTGGTTCGTTGACCCACTCTTTAGCGGCGAAGTTGCTTTCGGCGGCGAGGAAAGCTCCGGCATGAGCTTCTTGCGCAAAGATGGTCGCGTGTGGACCACCGATAAGGATGGTTTGATTCCTGATTTACTCGCTGCGGAAATTACTGCAAAGACTGGCAAGAACCCAGCTCAGCTTCACCAGGATCAGGTTGCGCGCTTTGGCGAAAGCTGGTATAAGCGCGTTGATACCCCAACCACGCTTGAGCAGAAGCAGAAGTTCGCAGCTTTGAGCGGCAACGACGTGGAAGCAACCAAGCTTGCCGGCGAAGATATTACCGCAAAGCTTACAGAAGCTCCTGGAAACGGCGCAAAGATTGGTGGCTTGAAGGTGACGACGAAGAACAACTGGTTCGCTGCTCGCCCATCTGGTACCGAGAATATTTACAAGGTTTACGCAGAATCCTTCGTTTCTCCAGAAGCACTTGACAAGGTGCTTGAGGAAGCTACTGCTGTAGTCGACAAGGCTTTAGCGTAACGTAATAATCTTGCGTAAATAAAGAAATCTACTAATTGCGCTGGTTGCAGTCTGCAGCCGGCGCATTTTTGAAAGGTTTTGTCATGATTGTTGTTTCAACAGACGGTTCCGCGCTCGGAAACCCAAATGGTTCAATGGGTTGGGCGTGGGCAGATCACATTGACGAGTCTGGTAGCTCTAACGAACATCATCACACAGGCAATGCAGATGCTGGAGGCGCAACTAATGGCACAAATCAAATTGGCGAATTATGCGCGGTTTTGGAAGCTTTACGAGCACATCCTGGAAGAGAGCCGCTCACAATCGAAAGTGATTCACAATACGCTATAAACTGCGCAACTACGTGGATTCACGGATGGAAAAAGAACGGTTGGAAAAACTCTAAAAATGAACCTGTTAAAAATGCCGAGCTGATTCGAGCAATCGACGCGGAAATTACTAAGCGCGAAGGCGCCGTAAAATTCGTGTGGGTTAAGGGTCACGCAGGAAACGAAGGAAACGAAAAAGTTGATACATTAGCGCGCGGATATGCGGAAGATTGCCGAAATGGTTTGAAGGACGGATACTTGCCTTTAGAAGGCTGGAAGTCGCTTCTTGCTTCTGAATATGCAAAAGGTACGAATGTGCCAAGTGATGCGAAAATGCTTTTAGACGGCAAAATTTCTCATGCAAAATACCATCTTGAACGCACAGTTGGCGAAGATATTAATCCTGATTTTTCTGCACAAAATAGTAAAAACACTAGTGATCTAACTGAATCTGCAAATGAATCAGCGCGCGAACAAGCGCGTGAAACAAAGCGTGAAACGTTAGAAAATAGCGAAAAAGATGCACTATCAATAGAAAATGAACAAGATGCACACCAGCAAGACGCTATAACTATTGTTCAAGAAGTTCCAAAAACAAAGCAAAATGTTACGCAAACTGCATCTAAACCAGTTCAAGGATTAAGTGTTTCTGGCGTGCTGCAATTTACTCCACCACCAAACACAAGCCCAAGTTTTAACGGCGAAGCGCGCTTTATTTCCGGCACAATCAACGTAAACGGCTACGTAGAACCAGACGGCACCTTGCATTTATCTCCAACCGCCTTCTACCTTTCATAGGTTACTTTGGAATTTGCTCGGCGTTGAGCTCCAAACGTAGTAGATCGCTCGCGCGGTCTAGGCGCGCTCGCTACTGAGCTTGCGTTGAAAGCACACCGTGCTTTCAACTTGAGCAAGCTCACGCTCCGAGTTGCTTTCGCGCGTTACACTTTGAGCGCGAAAGCAGGTCGTCACGCCCGCGTTTGGAGGGTGCGAGCGCCCAGCTCCGTTCAAAAAATCTGCACGCAGACTAATATGGAAATGTACGAAAACGAGGCACGCATAAAAGCATAAGCGCCTCTCCCGCAAATAGCGATGGAAGTTCATCGGCGAACTCGGGAATAACAAAAACAAGAAAGCAGGGATAATGGATAAAGCACAACAAGATGCGCTTAAAAAAGCAGCAGGCATTGAAGCCGCAAAGATTGTAAAGAATGGAATGATGGTTGGTCTTGGCACCGGCTCTACAGTGCGCTTCTTGGTTGACGAGCTTGGTCGCAGAGTTAAGGAAGAAGGCTTGAGCTTCACAGGAGTCACCACTTCTCGTCGCACACAAGAGCAAGCAGAAGGCTACGGAATTAAGATTCTCGACATTAACGAAGTGGATCACATTGACGTTACAATCGATGGTTCTGACGAAGTTGACAAGAATTTCAACGGTATTAAAGGCGGCGGCGCAGCTCTTCTTTGGGAAAAGATTGTAGCTATTAATTCCGATCGCATTGTGTGGATTGTTGACGCAAGCAAGGTAGTCGACACGATTGGCAAGTTCCCACTTCCTGTTGAGGTGATTCCGTTTGGATCTGCTCAGGTGATTCGTAAGTTCGAAAAGCGCGGATATAAGCCAGTTTTGCGTCTCGATGCTGACGGCAAGGAAGTACGCACTGACGAGAACAACTTTGTGGTTGATTTGCATATGGAGCGCATTGAGCATCCACAGGAGTTGGCGAAAGATTTGATTGAAACTGTTGGCGTTGTGGAACACGGCTTGTTCTTGAACATGGTTGACACTGTGATCGTCGGCGACCCTAACGGTCCTCGCACGCTTACCAACCCAAATAAGTAGCGAAACTAATCGCAACTAAATAAAACGAAAGTAGAGTCCGCAAACGCGGGCTCTACTTTTTTATTACTGTTGCGCGAGTTTTTGTTTGGTGTGGCGCGAGTTTTGGGGGATTTCTCTCCTCGCATGCGCTACGACCTGCTTGAGCGCAGCATTGTGCGCGCGAAAGCAACTCGGAGCGTGAGCTTGCTCAAGTTGAAAGCACGGTGTGCTTTCAACGCAAGCTCAGTAGCGAGCGCACCTAGACCGCGCGAGCGTTCCTTCGGGCGCTTTATTCTTAAACGTTTTTTAACGATACGCTCGCGTTTTATTACGCTCGCTTGCGAAACTCGCGTTGGAAGTCCACTGGACTTCCAACTTAAGCGAGTTTCCGCATTGAAGTGCCTCCGCGCGCTACGCTTTAAGCGCTCCGGCAAGTCAATGCGCCCAGTCCTCTTTTAGTGCTCGTAAAGAAATCCCCCAAACTCTGCATGCTAATTCGTTAATAACCGTGCCTTATCGCAGAGATTTTTCGATTTTTCTTCTTCGATTGGCGAATCAGCAGCCTGCGGCTCTGACGTTCGCCGCGCTCAGTGCGAAAAATCTCAAATCTCTACCACACGAATATTTGCAAGACAATCCGCGAAATATATAAATAAATAAAAAGCGCCGGAAAACCGACGCTTCAAAAAAAGTCTTACGTGCCTAAACGTTCAGACACGCATCAACGCATAGCAAGAAAATTACTTGCGCTGGTGACGAGTCTTACGCAGCAGTTTGCGGTGCTTCTTCTTGCTCATCCGCTTGCGGCGCTTCTTGATGACAGAACCCATCTGAAGCCTCCATTCCTATGTAAAGTGTGCAACTTGCCTAATGTTACACCGTTTTAACGACTTTGTGGAGTGATATTACAAAGAACATCATTTTTTACAACATTTACATTGGGAATCTGTGATAAAAACGCTCTACTGCTTGCTTTGCGCCGTTCACTTCAAAAACAGCGGTATCGTTCTGCCACAATGCACTAGCCTGTGATTTATCATTTTCATCATTTCGCAACACATAGCTACCGGAAGTCTTACCAGAAACTTGAATTTTTCCACTTGCGATATCAGAACCCTTAAGTCCATCAACTAACGCTTCATACTGCTTGTTCGCAGAATCGCGATTCGACCATTGAGCAACAGTTACAGACACTTCCCCATCTGGCTGACCAGTTGAGTACTTAACAGAATATTCCTCCAAAGGCGACGATTCAGTCCAAGTTGCACTAGGTATAGCGTCAACACGAGCGAAATCAAGTACGCTATCAGGCATAGCCTTAAGCAATGCCGTAGAAGATGCTGGCAAAGGTTTCGATGGTATAGAAGGCGTTTTAGGCATTACCATATGATTTTTGCTCGCAACATTTTCGTGATTCAATGCCCAACCTGGCCACATAAATGCTGAAATTAGAGCCAAAACCACAATTACTGCAGCTGAAGTCAACACAACTAATAATTTGCTGTGTGATGAATTATTGACACTTGAGGAATTCATATTCAACGCACCCATCTTTGAAGCATTCATACTTGAAGCATTCGATTTCGACATACTTGCATTATGTCACATCGCGATGACGCTTTTAGTACGCAAAAGCGCTTTACAATCAAAAACAAATACAAAATATGATTGTCTAATAAAGCATATAGCGTCGAGATATGGCTAGTAAATCTACTCTTCACTATTTATGCTCCGAATGCGGTTGGAGCGGCTCAAAATGGTACGGTCGCTGCCCTGAATGTGGCGAATGGGGCACAGTGAACGAGTTTAGAGAGGCGCGAGTTAGCGGATTATCTCGTACAACACGTGCATCACGCGCAACAACAGCATCGCGCACCTATTCACCGGATGGCATAACTACTTCTAATCGCAATATCGCACATTCAACTCTCGATTCAGCAACATCTGCGCAACCAATTAATGAAATTCAAGCAGACGACGCAATGCGCATTCACACTGGTTTTAGCGAATTCGATCGCGTATTAGGCGGAGGACTTGTGCCAGGCTCCGTAACTCTTATAGCAGGAGAGCCAGGTATCGGAAAATCAACACTACTTCTAAAAACTGCAGCTTACGTATCTAAACAATCAAAAGAAAGCAACACTCCCCCTGTATTGTATATTTCCGGCGAGGAATCAGCAGCACAAGTTAAATTGCGCGCGTCTAGAATTAACGCTGTAAACGATTATTTATTACTTGCAACAACAGGCGATCTTGACACTGTACTAGATCTTATTGAAACGCATCATCCTACGCTTGCTATTGTCGATTCTGCACAAACGATTTCCGCACAAGAAGTAGATGGCATTACAGGCGGCTCTACACAAGTTAGAGAAGTTGCGAGCGCACTTATAGACGTTGCTAAAACTAACAATATTCCGATACTTTTAGTTGGGCACGTTACAAAAGATGGTTCAATAGCAGGGCCGCGTACGCTTGAGCATTTAGTCGACACAGTATGTCAATTTGAGGGCGATACACAAACAGCACTACGCATGCTAAGAGCTGTAAAGAATCGCTTTGGACCTACAGACGAAGTTGGCTGCTTCGATATGAGCGGTGAAGGAATTGAGGAAGTGCCGGATCCTTCCGGACTGTTTTTGTCTTCTACAGAAAACAATAATCAAGGTAAAAATGCGCAAGATGGCACAAACGACGGAACTTGCGTCACTTTTACACTTGAAGGACACAGAAGCCTGCCGATTGAAATACAAGCACTTGTAACACAATCGGCTCTGCCCACTCCTCGCCGTGCAGTTTCTGGTGTTGATTCTAACCGTCTTGCAATGCTTACAGCAGTTTTGTATCGTCACGGACGCGTTAATTTGCTTGCAAAAGATTTGTACGTATCTACTATTGCAGGAGCGTTGGCAAAGGAGCCGTCTTGCGACTTGGCAATCGTAGCAGCTTTAGCTAGCGCTGCTGCCGGGAAAGCAGTAACTCCTAAAACTTGCGCAATTGGCGAGATGAGCTTAACCGGTCAAGTTCGCCCAGTGCCAAGAATAGAGCCGCGATTGCGCGAGGCTGCGCGAATAGGATATAAGCGCGCAATAGTTTGCCATATGCGGAAAAGCGTTAGTATTCCAGGATTAGAAATTATTGAAGTTAGCACAGTGCGAGAAGCGTTAAAAGCACTTGGGCTATAAGCTAAGCAAATGCCCAAGTGCTACTACTTTAAAGAATTTCGCTTGTGCTGCACACTGTTATAAGCGGCGTAAAAAGCTCCATAGTTTTAAGAGCTAGCTTATGATTTTCTGGCGTGCTTCCTGCACAAGCATCTTCTGCGATACGCACAGCAACGCCATTATCTGCTGCAGCTAAAGCGGTTGTCAGTACGCAACAATCTGTTGCGACTCCGCAAATTGTTATTTTGTGACATTCACCTAATGCGGCTTTAAGTTTCGTACCCCACTTGCCAAAAGTTTCGCAAGTAACTACAGTGTGACCTTCCGCAAGTTCTGCTGTTTCTGGAGTGAAGTCATACATTGGGTCGTCAGGTTTTACGAGGAATTGTGGCCAATCTTTAAAATAGTCAACCCAAGCGTTTTCTGGCTTAAGCGGTGCTACATAGCGCGTGTAAATTACTCGATTACCGTAGGCTTTTGCAAGTTTTGTAAAAGCTTCGGTTGTTGAATCGTAGGTGTGATCTGCGCATGCCCAAGTCGACCAGTCACTTTCGCAAAAAACGCGCTGCCTGTCGATTACAACTAACCATTCGTCTTCTTGAATCATTTGAATATCCTTTCATACGAATATCCTTTTTTATTTTTATTTTTATTCTGCAATTTCGCTTGTCGACAAATCTACTTCACTTGTTGGCAAATCCGCTTCCTGCTTAGCAATATCTTTGCGCTGGAAAATTAAAGAACCAGCCAAGCCAATTAGTAGCGCAATTATTACGCCAAGATTTGCGCCTGCCCAGCTACTTGATTTTCCGCCAACAAACCAAAGCAAATAACCTTGCCATGTAAGCCATTTCGCTGCAGAGTTTACGACCAAACCCCATCCAACAATCGTTCCAACGCAAAGAATTGTAAAAGCTTTAACATTCCAAGCGCCATAGCGACCTTCCGGCTTATACAAGTCCTCAGTGCAATAATCTTTTTTGCGAACAAGCACATCCGTAGTAAACATTCCAGCCCAAACAGCCATTGGCACTCCCAAAGTTGTTAAGAAGCCTTGGAATGGTCCAATAAATGTGTCGGAGAAGAACGTGACATAAACAACACCAAGAGTAGTTAGAATTGCAGTAATAATTGCTGCAACAGTTCTAGGAATACGTATTCCAAAAGATAGCAACGCAAGACCGTTTGAATAATTGTCCATAATTGCTCCAGACATAAGTCCTAGAACCGCTACAATCGTGTACGGAATCAAATACCACGCTGGCAAGATTGCCGCAATTGCTCCAATCGGGTCGTTTCCAACGTTTTGAGCTAATTTCATATTAGAAGCTGCGAGTAGAAGACCGTAGAAAATTAGGAACACGTTTGCAATTGACGCTCCAAAAGTAGTCCAAAAAACGATTCCGCTATTTGAAGATTTTCTAGGCAAGTATCTTGAGTAATCAGCAGCAACATTAACCCATCCTATGCCGAAGCCAGTCATAACGAAGAAGCAGCAACCGAGCATTGCAGGAAGAGATCCGTTTGGAATTTGACCAATCGCAGCAAAGTTTATGTGTCCCCAGCCTAGTACGAAGAATCCAAGAGTGATTATTCCCGTTACAATTGTTATAACTTGCTGGCACTTCATAATTAAGTCGTAGCCGTAAATTCCAACAATTACAATTAATCCAACTACGATGATTGTGCTCACGATTTTAACACTCATACCACTACCCCAGCCGATCTTTTCTGCGGCTGTTGCCATTGCAAGAACGGCAGTTATTGCTAGAGAAATCTCCCATCCGAGCGTTGCAATCCAACTTAGTGCTGCTGGAATGTTTGCTCCACGTACACCGAACGTTGCGCGAGTCAATACCATTGTTGGCGCGTTTCCACGTTTGCCGGCTATTGAAATCACTCCAACCAGCAGGAATGACACAATTACGCCGATTATTGTCATCAGCGTTGCCTGCCAGAAGGATATTGCAAAACCAAGCGCCCACGCTCCGTACGACATTGCAAATACTGAAATATTTGATGCAAACCACGGCCAGAATAGGCTTGATGGCGTTCCTTTACGCTCACTTTCACTTATTGTGTCTATGCCTTGTTCCTCAATGCTTAAGGAATGTTGACTCGACGAGTCTGTGGCTTGTTGAGTTTTAGATTCTCCTACTTGAGATTTACTCATTTTTCACCTAGCTTCTTTTTATATTGATTTTGTTTTATAGATTTGTGGATAATTTAAGAAAATCCATTAAATGTTGGTGTTAATAAACATTTGTTTTAATAAAATCTTCTATCTCCTTTTTTGTAGGACACGTTGCAGGCCCATATTTTGTGACAGCAATAGCAGCTGCAGCATTCGCGCATAAAACAGCCTGCTTAAGTGTCATTTTGTAGCCTATACAAGCCGCAAGTACGCCAGTATGAGCATCGCCAGCTCCATTCGTATCTACTGCTTTTACTTGAAATCCTTTAATATGCTCGGCTTCTTTACCTAAATCACACACCCAAGCTCCGTGAGATCCTGCATGAACGATGAGCGGAGCTTTTAACGCACGCTGTAAACGCTCAATCTTTCGTTTTGTAAGTTGATTATTTATTTTGTCATTAAAGTTTTTGCTATCAGCAACTTTGCTTTCGTCAGCATCTTCGCTGCAATCATCTTCGATTTCGTCATTTCCCCAAGCGTTAAGCCTTTTTGCTAAAATCTCAGCTTCTCTAGCATTACACAACCAAATTGGCGCGTAGTCAATCAAAGCTTTTAAATCTTCATCTAAAATATTTGCAATCATTGGAGACGCATCAAAAATCGCTGTAAACCGGCGCTTGTGTTTATCAAAAGAACTCTCTAAAGCACTACTTGAAGCACTACTAATTGAACCGCATGTTCTTAACATAAACCGCAAAAGCGCGCGCTTTATAGGACTCACAAATGTGTATCCACTAATGTACACAACATCTTGCGGATTTGGGTTTACTAAGTCAAAAGCATGCTCGTCACCACTAGTTTCTGCACCTTTAGTAGATATAAAAGTTCGCTCTGCGCTTTTATCCGTAAGAGCTATGCAAAATCCTGAATCAAGCATGGAATTTTTTGTGCCAATATGCGAAATATGCGCTTCGTTTAAAGCTTTAGAAATAATATTTGCAAAATAGCCTTCACCCAAAACGCCAGCCCATTGCGCTTTAGCTCCCATTTGACTTGCAGCAAATAGCATGTTGTAACTTGCACCAGCGCTCATACTATAAGAGTTTGCAAATATGTCTTCACCAGGCTTAGGAACAGAGCTAACTTTCATAGTTACATCTACGATAATTTGGCCAAGTGAGATTACCTGCGGCACTACCAAACTTGCTTTTTCATTCAAGCTTATGTTTGATTCGTACATTGCAATCGCCTCTGAAAGCTACTATGCAGCATATTCTCCACTTTTCTCAATCTTCTAATTTTTTCTAATTAAGCACAAATCATACACTGTCTTTTCTACGTCATAGCAGTGTTCAATTCGCAAATTCTCTAAAACGCGTTCTCGTATTTTTTCATCGAATACTTGCAACCCATACTGTGAGCCCAACATCGCAGAGCACATTGCAGCAATCGTATCAGTATCTCCGCCAATCGATGCTGCAAAACACGCAGCTTTGGTTGGTTCATTCGCAAAGCGAGTTGCAATTGCGAAAGCTGCAGCTACGGATTCATTAGCTTCAACACTTGTACCACAATCATTTTGGAGTATTTCCGCAAATTCTTCGTCACTAACAGATGCGAAACTCAACTCTTCAGCTTTTTTAGTGAAAAATTCGACCCTACTTATAACGCTTGCTTTTGCGCTCCAATTGCCATACTTTGGAAGCGATTTTACGAATTTTATTGCTTCTTTAAGCGGATTCTCACAACCTTCAATACCTAAACTTACTGCCGCAGCAATAAGAGTTGTAGATTCAATTCCTTGAGTCGTATTGTGAGTAATTAAGCATGATTTTCTGGCTGCCTTAGCAAGCGATTCACCTGGTTTGAAAGCAATGCCAATTGGCGTCGCACGCATTGCACCACCATTAGTTGTGCCAAATTTGCCTGTTTCTTCAGGACTTACTCCATTTACAAGCGCTTTTAAAGCTGACTTAGTTGACGGTCCTAGCAAATCCAAGGAACCTTTTTCGCGCATTGCATCTTCCCAATCTAAAAGATTTTGCGCATACTTGTTGTTGTCAATATTGCCATTATCTGCGATTATGCGTTCAGCAAGTAAAAAAGCTTGCTCCGTATCATCAGTTACGGAACCTGCTTTCATATTTGGCGCGATTGGCTGCTGACTTACAGCATCCATTAACCTTGTAATTGGACCGCCATAAAAACGGCGTATGCTTTGAGCACTCATGCTTTGAGTTGGCATTCCAAGCGCATCGCCTATAGCAAGACCAACAATAGCTCCAAACGCGCGATTATATGTTTCACTTTGCTCAAGATTGATTGATGCGTTTATCATAAGTATATTTTATGCTTTAGCAAACACAATTTTAAAAGCACTTGGGCTATAAGCTAAACGCAATTAAACGCAGCTAAACAAATATCAAAATCAGATTTCAGACTCAGCATCTGTAATCTCGCGCACTTGCTCAACATTAGCTTTGAGCATATCTTTTAGCGCATCAACCGAATCAAAAGTCTGCTGCGGGCGCAAGAAACTAGCAAACTCAATGCAAACACGATGCCCGTACAAGTCTTTCCAATCGTCGAACAATCCGTAAGCTTCAACAGTGCGCTCTGCATCTTCTTCGCCATCTTTATTAAATGTTGGCTTAGTTCCAATAGAAATCGCAGCAGGCCAACGCCACGGAGAATGAACGCCTAAATGAAGCTCATCACGACGCAAAACACTCACATCTGGAACAGCATTTTTCGATGGTCTGACATCGTTCTTATTGTCAGCATCTAAATCAACAACCCAGCCTGCATACACGCCATCAACTGGCACATAGCCTTCAATTTTTTCGCCAAGATTTACTGTTGGGAATCCAATCTCGCGCCCACGCTCGTCTCCATGAACTACTGTTCCTTCAACGCGATGCGGCTGATCCAAAATTTCACGCGCTTCTTTGACTCGACCAGTAGCCAACATCCAGCGCACATTTGTAGAACTCCAAGCACGCACTTTCTTATTTGGCATGCTCTTGCTCCAAGCACGATATTCAGCTTTATTCATGCCCTCAGAAGGATCTTTAGGATCTCCAGGTTCCTGTGGAACTTCACGAACAATAGGATCAGGCACGCGAACGTCATCTGGACCCAAATCCTCTACTTCAATAAGCTCAAAAACTCCAGTTGCTTGAGACAACTCACGAATTGCTTTAATATCACCAGCACGACGAGCACCAAGCGCAGCATCAGAGCCAAGAACTAATGCTCGCATACCAAGCTTTCCAACGAGCTGACCTAAGAAGAAACGGTACGATTTTGCAGCAAAAGCAAGGCTGTAGCGCACAATCACAACATGATCAACATCCAACTGTGACATCACACGCAAACGTTGACGCACGCTTGTAAGAGCATCCGGATCGTCCGGGAGTTTAGAATTAACGTCGCCAAAATCATCGTATAAATCAGGATTAGCATGCACTACGCTTGGACGCGGATCAAACATAATCACTACTGAAAACGCTCCATGACGATGCGCAAGATCCACAGTACGACGAATAACCTCGCGATGACCTTTGTGCATACCGTCGAATACGCCAATGGTAACAACCGCTTTACGCTCCGCACTTAACGTTGGCCAATTAATCATGCCGTTGGCATCTGGTCGAATGTCGATGACCTTCATGATATCCTTACTATCCGCGTTCAAGCATTACTCAAGCAAACTACGCAAAATACGCAATTCGTTATTTTAAATACTTATCTAGTTTACCAGTCTTCTCGCTTGCCGGAAATACCACAATTGGTTTGATTTGATTACTTTTTATATTTTTTGTCAATTCAACTACTGCAACAACGTCACATTCCTCAGTATTTGCGTTTGAAACGTACGCTATTGCAGGATAATTTTCGTAATTTATGCCAGATTTAAGCTCAATCCAGCGCCCAAAACGTAAGTCTTTAGCTTGATTCTCATCAATGCTTAAAGTTGGAAGCGAATGCGAAGCTGCATCCATCATATTTAAGCAAATTTTAGGAAGCATATTATTTGCGTCAAAATCGTCACTAGGAACTGCTTTTGAGCGATGCTGCAATACTCCATTGCGATCAGTAAATTCTCGCATTTGCGAGCGAAGTTTAAGAACTCGCGAATCAGTAACCGAAAAATCACCAACGCTAGTGCGACGAAGCTGAGTAAGATGTCCACCAACTCCTAGTAAGCGACCTAAATCACGAGCTAAAGCGCGAATATATGTTCCACTACTGCAAGAAACTTTTGCAGATATATCGCATACGAGTTTCCCACTCACTCCCCTAGTAATTCGAGGATTGCTCACTGAAAAATCACTAACAAATATCTCTCTAGGAGCAATCTCTACTGATTTTCCTTCGCGCGCTAAATCATAAGCGCGTTGACCATTAATTTTAATAGCAGAAAAAGCAGTAGGAGCTTGCATAATTTTGCCTACTAAATTTTCGCTAACAACTTGCTTAATTCGCTCAAAAGACAGTGACTTTTCAAAAGACATGTCTTTATTAGCGACGTGAACCCCCGGACCTATATTTAATGCGTCATTCGGAAGAATTTCACCTTCTGCATCATCAGTAGTAGTTGCTTCTCCTAAGCGGATTACTGCTTCATAGGTTTTATTGTGCCCCAACATGTAATTTAAAAGTCGCGTTGCATTGCCAAAACCTATGATTAACAATCCTGTTGCCATAGGATCAAGCGTTCCTGCGTGCCCAACTCGCTTTGTATGCAACAAATGACGAGCGCATGCAACAATATCGTGACTTGTAACACCTTGCGGCTTATCTACAAGCAGTAATCCTGAATCTGGTATGCACATAAGTTAAATCTAGCTACTATACGATTCACATTGAGTTTGCTTTGAGATTTAATTGTTGTCAGACGATTCAGACGTGCCTTCAAAGTCGTCGCTTTCAAAGTCATCGTCGTCGTCAAAATCGTCGTCGTCGAAATTATCATCGTCAAAGTCATCGTCAGATTCTTCAACTTCGCGCGGCTTCTTATACGGATCGACATCGCCAGCATACTTAGCATTTTCACGCAACTTAGCTAATTCTTCATCACGATGACGAGCTGCAACAAGAATATCCTCAATTTCATGCGCTTCAGATGGCACTTCGTCATAAATAAATTGCAATTGGGGAGTCAAACGCAATCCAGCTTTTGCACCGACCAAAGAGCGCAGTCGACCGTGAGCCTGCTGCAAAGCTTGTGCTGCACGCTGACGCTCGCCCTGCTCTTTACCTTCGTGACCAAGTTGCGTCCAGTAAACCTTTGCAATTTGCAAATCGTTCGTAACGCGCACTTCCGTAATAGTCACACTCGCCAAACGCTTATCATGCAAATGCGATTCCATATTAGAAGCGATTACGCGCTGAATTAATGCTGCAATACGTGCAGCTCTAGGATTCGTTCCTGCCATAATTACTTGCGCTCAATCTGCTTCATTTCAAAGGTTTCGATTATATCGCCAAGCTCAATGTCATTGAAGCTGCCGAGATTAATACCAGCTTCGTAACCTTCGCTAACGGATTGCACGTCATCCTTAAACCTACGCAAGCTGGAAATCTCCAGGTCGTTGACTGTAGCAACGCCGTCGCGCAAAATACGGCACTTCGTACCGCGCTTGACTTCGCCATCTTGAACCATAACACCAGCAATATTGCCGAACTTGGAAGAACGGAAGATTTCGCGAATTTCGGAATGCGAAGTAACAACTTCTTCGAATTCTGGCTTAAGCATACCCTTCAAAGCAGCTTCGATATCTTCGATTGCCTTGTAAATAACTGAGTAGTACTTAACTTCCACGCCTTCACGGTCTGCCAAATCAGCAACTTGACGGTTTGGACGCACGTTGAAGCCAATAATCACAGCCTTATCGACAGTTGCCAAGTTCACATCATTCTGAGTAATTGCACCAACACCGCGGTGAATAACCTGGATGCCAACTTCCTCAGAGACCTCAATCTTCATCAAGGAATCTTCCAAAGCTTCAACAGAACCAGAAGAATCGCCCTTAATAACGATGTTCAGCATGTCAACTTCAGACTTAGCGAACTGTTCCTTAAGGCTTTCAAGAGACACAACCTTGCGGCGCTTAGCAAGCTGAGCTGCACGCTCTGTAGCTGCACGCTTTTCAGCAATTTGACGAGCAGAACGGTCGTCCGAAGTAACCAAGAACAAGTCGCCAGCGGTTGGAACAGAAGTTAAACCAAGCACCTGAACAGGAGTGGAAGGAGCCGCATCCTGCAAATGCTTGCCGTTCTCGTCAAGCATAGCGCGCACACGGCCATAAGAAGTGCCAGCAACAATAGAATCACCAATGTGAAGAGTACCTTGCTGCACAAGAACAGTAGCAACAGCACCACGACCCTTATCGAGTCGAGCTTCGATAGTTGCACCGCGAGCATCCATATTTGGATTTGCCTTAGGATCAAGCTCAGCGTCAGCAGTCAACAACACAGCTTCAAGAAGCTTATTGACGTTAGTGCCCTGCTTTGCAGAAATATCCACAAACATGGTGTCGCCGCCGTATTCTTCAGCAACTAAACCGTATTCTGTAAGCTGACCGCGAACCTTTTCAGGATTAGCACCTTCAACATCAATCTTGTTCACAGCCACAACAATTGGCACATGAGCAGCTTGAGCGTGGTTAATAGCTTCAACAGTCTGAGGCATTACGCCGTCGTCTGCTGCAACAACAAGAATTGCAACGTCTGTAAGCTCAGCACCGCGAGCACGCATAGCAGTAAACGCTTCGTGACCTGGAGTATCGAGGAACGTAATCTTACGAGGTTTTCCTTCAAGATTTACAGTTACTTGATAAGCACCGATACGCTGAGTAATGCCACCTGCTTCGCGATCGATAACATTCGACTTACGGATGGTATCAAGCAAGCGAGTTTTACCGTGATCGACGTGACCCATAACAGTAACAACAGGCGGACGAGATTGCAAATCGTCATCTTCTTGCAGCTCTTCTTCGTCCAAATCGATGTCAAACTGCTGCAAAAGCTCTTTATCTTCTTCTTCAGCAGAAACAATGCTGATATTCCAGCCGATTTCTTCACCCAAAATTTGGAATGTTGATTCATCCAAAGATTGTGTAGATGTTGCCATTTCTCCCAAGTGGAAGAGCACAGTTACCAAAGCTGCTGGATTTACATCAATCTTTTCCGCCAAATCAGAAAGAGTTGCGCCTTGACGCAAGCGAATCGTAGCGCCGTTACCAGAAGGAATACGCACGCCGCCAATCACTGGTGCTTTAAGCTCTTCGTATTCACGACGTTTCGCTAAACGATTCTTACGAGCCTTAGAAGATTTACCACCTTGACGACCGAATGCGCCTGCAGCTCCTGCACGACCGCGACCGCCGCCACGCGATGGACCACCATTAGGTGCGCCTGCTGCAGCAGCCTGGAAGCTAGCTCCTTGAGATGCAAAACGAGATTCTGCAGATGGGCGAGAAGATGCACCAGAGCCAGCACCTGCGCCACCTTGACCACGACGCTGACCCGACCACTGCGATGAGCGTGCGCCACCTTGACCAGAGCGGCCACCACGCGAGCGGCCACCGCGTTCTGCACGTTCACCACGCGAACCTTGAGGTCCAGAGCCAGCTTGACCTGGACGACCACCGCGGCCATTTTCAGCACCAGGACGAGACATCGGATGAGGACGTGGAATATCTCCAGGTGTAGGAGCACGCATACCTTGCTTACGGCTAAACGGATTATTACCAGGACGTGGAGCAGATGCGCCTGCACCTTGTGCATTCTGGTGCGGACGAGGGCGAGGAGGCATCTGTGAACGATCTGAGTGAGATTGACCTTGAGCTTGCTGTCGCGATTCGCCGCGATTATCACGATTATCATTGCGACGATCATTTTTTCTATTTTCGCCGGCAGCAGCATTAGAACGCGAAGGATTGTTTGAACGAGTATGATTTGCACCCGGCTTTGGAACAAAATGAGAAGCTGTGTTGTGCACAGGCTGGTTAGCAGAAGAGCCAGCTACAGAATCACTGTGTGACGAATCTTTAGCTTGAGGTTTAGCCTGCGGCTTAGCTTGAGGCTTAGCTTTTGGCGCAGCAGGCTTACTTGCACTAGATGCCTTTTCGGACTTATTTCCGTCAGATGCTAACGCTGTTTGCAAACGACGAACTACTGGAGCCTCAACTGTTGAAGAAGCAGACTTAACAAATTCGCCCATGCTCTTCAAACGCTCCAACACGGTTTTACTGTCTACACCAAATTCTTTGGCCAGTTCATACACGCGCTTTTTAACCACTCAGTGTTCTCCTCTGTCTGTGGCAGCGCTAGTACACGCGACCACTTTACATTATTGCGAGCTTATTATTTATTATCGTGCGATATATCATCGTGCGACCATGATCTTATACCTCGTCTCCCGCCGGACGATGGCGATTGCCTTTCGCCCAGATTCCAGCTTTTAGCATACTCGAAACGTTGGATTGACTCGAGTGTCGCTAAATGCCACGCGAGAGACTACTTTATTTGCACACCACTAACAAAATAAACAATCAAGAAGTGCTAAACATTGCGGAAATATCAATCTAAAAATATTTAGCACTTCTCAATTAACAATCTATTCAGCAGCAGATGCGTTATTATTCAAATCAGCTGAAGCAGGCTGAGCATTTTGTGCTTGAGCTGCAGCAACCTTCTTAGCATGCTCTTCCGCAGACTCAATACCAATCTTCCAACCAGTCAACTTTGCAGCCAAACGAGCGTTCTGACCTTCTTTACCAATAGCAAGAGAAAGCTGAGCATCATGAATAAAAGCAACTGCAGTTTGATTCTTTTCACTCACTACTTGCACTTGTGTAGCAGTAGCAGGCGAAAGAGCAGCAGCAACAAACTTTGCTGGATCAGACGACCAATCGACAATATCAATTTTCTCTTGACCCAAGTTTTCCATTACAGCACGCACGCGTGAACCGCCAGGACCAATTAAAGCACCCTTTGGATTCACACCTTCAGTATTAGCTCTAACAGCAATCTTTGTGCGAGCTCCGGCTTCACGTGCAATCGACATAATAGAAACTGCTCCAGAAACAAGTTCCGGCACTTCTCGCTCAAAAAGACGACGAACTAATTCAGGATGTGAACGTGAAACAACAATTTCCGGACCACGCAGACCACGAGCAACATTTACAACATATACGCGAATACGCTCACCATGGCGGTAACGTTCACCTGGAACCTGCTCGCGACGCGGCAAAATAGCTTCAACGTCTCCAACAGCAACGTGAATGTTAGTACTATCTTTTGCGTCTTGTTGAATAATGCCGTTAATAAGCTTTCCTTTTTGACCAGAAAACGCACCAAACACGCGATCATCTTCAGCTTTACGGAAAATTTGACTAATAACTTGACGAGCCGTTGCAGCAGCTAAACGACCAAAATCATGAGGAGTATCGTCATACTCCTCTCCCAGCGTTGGAGCTGGATACGGGTTATCTTCAGTAGGTTTACCAGGAATTTCATCCCTAGCCCACACAGTGAACGAACCTGCACGTTCGTCCAATTCAACTCGCACATGCTTTGCAGGATGAGCGGTTTTCATATACGCAAGACGCAAGGCCTCGGCGAGCGCCTCGTCCAGCTCCTCGGCATTAATCCCCTGCTGTGCCGCAAGCTGATGCATTCCCGCCAAATCCAATTCCATCGCGCACGTCCTCTCGTTATAACGCATTAATTTATGATTATTAATTGTAACTATTAAAGCACACTTATTTTTTCTTCTAACGACAGTTAGCTTTAATTGTTGCAGACTTAGAACAAATACCAAATTAATAAATCGATATTGGTCACAGTCAGTGGCTATTTTAGTAGATTATGCAGACACTTTATGTTTTGTTAAATGACATGCGCAAACAAGTAAAACGCAGTATTGCCAGAGCACTCGTGCTTCTTATATGCGTTTTAATATCTCCACTGCTAACAGCCTGTGGAACATTACAAAACATTCACGTCGAGCATACAGTTCACACAGCAGCTCCAGAAAATGCATGTGCTAAAGCATACAGACTTGCGCAAAAAAAGCAGCGCGAAATCAAAAAGAACCAAAACAACACATCCATTAAGAATTTTGAAACCGCAGCAAAATATTGGAAAACTGTCGCTCAGCAATGCCCAGGAAGATTAAGTGAAAGCATTATATACAGCACGCAAGCTCAATGGGAAATGCTTTCGAAGAAAAATAGTAACGAAAATTCAAATAATGTAAGCAATAAAAGCGGAAACGAAAGCTCAGAAAATACAAAAACTACAACAGCGCAACAAATGGAGCACGATTCATACGCGAATCTTATAGAAGTAATAAATCATTACAAAAACTTCAAATGGACACATCAACCCTTAGCTCAAGCTGCAGAAGCTGAAGACAAACTTGCTTTTATTTTACAAACACTAGCAGCGAGAAAAGAGCAAAATATAACATTGGAATACAGCGATATGGCGTCGACAAACGCTCAAACTCTTATGCGAGTTGCAGGAGAAGGAACAGACTTGCGCAAAAAAGTTTACGATATTCCTCAAGAGACGTTAGAAAGCGGAAAAACACATGATTCAGTAAGCGGAAAAGATCTGCCGATTACCGCTATAGCTTACATGGATTGCGCTAGAGAAGAACTAGCTGCTTTTAATCAAATAATAACGATTACGTCAAAAAATAATAATGCATCCGAGAATAACGTTACTGCAAAAAGCGATGATAACGATTCTGTAATGCGCGCCCAACAAACTCTTAAAAATGCAATTGTGCAATTAATCACATCTAGACTGTTAAGAGCTTATGAACTTGGGTATCCTACTGATACAAAGCTTATTTTGAAGTAAAACTTAACCTTGGGGCTTTTAGCCTATAGGGCATTCCCTTTTACACACAAAATAGGACTTAACCACAAACGCGAGATAAGTTGCGCACGTTTGGAGCAATTTCCAAAACAAAACGCTCCAAACACGAGGAGACTCTCTCACAGATGGAGGGTCACACAACCTCAAACACTCCAAACGCGAGAGAAAGTTCGCGCGGATTAGGGTTATAGGCCAAAAAGTGTGTAAGAAATCATGTCTTAGATCTTGCAATACAAGGGTTTTGCGGTAATCGAATCTGTTTTCTGCACATTCGCCACCTGGACAAAAAGTGTGTAAAAAATAAGCTCATAACCCTTATAGCAGTAAGGCTCGCAGTATATCGAATGTAGGTTATTTCTTATGTTAAGCGGCGTTCGAAGCATGTATTAGCTGAGTATTTAACAATAAATCGTCAAAGGCTGTTACTAACGCAGATTACGTACTGCGCGAGTAACATATGACCGTTACTTTCTTAAGATACTTGACTGAGTTTTTAACAGTGCTGAGGCTAGTTTATGCCACAGAATACTCATCAGCTTAGCTTTACACACTTTTTGGCCTATAACCCTAAAAAGCTTCAAGCGCGAAATACGGCAACACAAACCTAACACACTACGTTAAACACACTAGCCCACACTTTCTGCGTCTTTATTGACGCAGAAAGACCTCGCTTGCGTTGGAAGCACACTGTGCTTCCAACCTGAGCAAGCTCGGCAGAATAAAAAAGCTTCAAGCGCGAAATACGCTTGAAGCTTATTATTCTGCGGATGAAGCGAGATTCGAACTCGCGGAGGATTTTACCCTCACACGCTTTCGAGGCGTGCTCCTTAGACCGCTCGGACATTCATCCACTTACGATTCGCGCAACAAAATCGCGCGCAAACGCAACTTTTCAATTGTAAACCATGGCGCGAATATAAATTTATGGCGAGTTGAAACGCTATAACTCAGCAGAATCACGGCGAGCGCGAATCTTTTCTGCACGCTCTGCAAGCTCATTATCTGGCGGATACGCCACATATTCTAAAGTCAAACCTTGCGGCGCAATAGGACCAGTAGAACCTTCTCGAAGCGGCGTATTAATCTTCTCAACAAACCAATCAAGCGTGCGCTTACCACACCCAATCTGCACACAAGCTTGCACAAGAGAGCGCACCATATTGTGAGCGAAAGCATCAGCAACAATAGTAAACTCAAGCAAACCCTGCTCAACAGGCGGCACGCATCCAGTTTTAAGCTTAACGCGCACGTCATTAGCACGCGTTCCCACGCGTTCCCAACAGGCACTTTTTACATCGCGAATAGTAGTGCCTCCAGGATTAGGGCGCGCAAAAGATCCAAAATCGTGAAGGCCAATCATAAGCCTCGCAGCCTGGTTCATTGCATCAACATCCAAAACATCATCAAGTTTCAAAACAAAACCGCGCATACGAGGGTCATAATCACAATAATCAGAAGCGTCGCAAATACGATACACATACGTGCGCTCTAACGCAGAAAAGCGTGCATCAAAACCAATGGGCGCAACGCTAACCTTATGCAACGAAATATCTTGTGGCAAAACATGCTTAAGCCTGTACTCGAGCGCGCAAACACCGTCCAATCCGGTATGACCTACGCATCGCAATAAAGTTTCTTCACAAACATCAAGATGACAAACCTGATGCGATGCATGCACGCCCGTATCCGTACGTCCAGCCACAGTAAGGCGCAACGGCTCAGCAGAATCCCCTTCTGGAACGCGCAATACTGTATGCAAAGCCCCCTCAATTTCACCCTGCACGGTGCGCAAAGTAGGCTGCTTAGCCCAACCGTAAAATCCGCCGCCATCATACGCTAAATCTAAGCGAAGTCGCATTTAAAAAACCTTCCATTCGTCATAACTAAATAATTCCGCAATTAAATTCCGTTTACAGTTGCTTCCGCTTAGTATTACTTTCCATCTACAGTTACTCATAAAGCTTGCTTCACCACAGTTACTTCACGCCTACGCCAGCAACAGCAGCAATAATTCCGCGTATAAGCTCATAAGACTTCGCATCCAAGTGCGTTGCCATTCCAAGTAATTTTGGCACAAGCTCAGACCAATGAGAACCCAATAAATCAAAAGTAGGATAACCTAAACTCGACAAAACGTTATACACACTATCAATCCTGCGTTTTCGTTCCTCAACAGGCAAATCAAACATCCAAGAATTCATAGCTTTTGCGATTGCAGCAGCGCGAGCAGTAACTTCATCTCGATAGTCAAAATCACCATCCTCAACATGCCAATACATGCCAAAATGTTGCATTAAACCAACAGAATCAGCCCTAGCTACTTTATATGGCAATCCATTATCCATAAGAAGCCCAATAATCGAAGATTGCGGCACAACTTTCTCTATTCGACTTGCCACGCACGAAAAAACGCTAGTATCTACTACATCATTTGCAAAACCCGGCCCATCCATTGAATAAATTTTAGATACAAGATTGCCAAGTTTTTCATTTTCCGCATCCAATCGCATAGTAGCATAGGACGCCATATTCCCACCTTTTGAATGACCTGTGACAATAATATTCGGGCTGTTATTGCGCTTGTTATTATTATCGCGCTTATTATTGTTATCGCAATTGTCACGCTTCGAATTAGTTGATTTTGCGAAAAACGAGGAAATTTTTTGTAATAAACTAGCTTTTTTTGCAATATATTTACTATATCTTTGTGTTACAGAAATTAAATATTCTGCTGCTGACTCCTGAGCTGGAATTGGGCAGCGAAAGGCCATATTAAAATCTTCTTTCCACCCAACAAGCGTATTATCAGTTCCTCTAAAAGCAACAACAATAGTATTCGGATTATCAATTCCTTCACAAGAACTAAGGTCAAAAGTAACACCAGCAAACTGCTGTTCACAAGATTCATGAGCATTCGATTTATCAAATCGTTCAAGAATTTCCCCTACTTTAATACCTCTGTAGCGCGGATTAGCTGCAACTGCAAAAAGTAACTCTTGACGAAACTTATCAACCTTAGCTACTCCAGAAGAAAACATCGACGAAAAATCTTCAAAACGTAGCAGATCGTAAATAGGCGTAGTCGAAATAACTTTTGACTCACTGTTATATAGCGGAATAGATTTTGGCATATTTATGTATGAAAGCTCACACAAAATCAAAGCATCAACAGAATTAAAACTTCTTTGAGCAAAAGTACGAAAATCGCTTCTTACTTGATCCAAAATATTCGGCATAACTTAATAATAATACAAACAAAAAACGAGCCGAGGAAATCCTCGACTCGTTTTAGCAATTCTTCAAGAAGCGATTAAACGCTTGCTTTAAGATTCACTTTACCGATGCGTAAAGCTGGAATGCAAACTACTCGGCAGCTTCTTCTTTAGCTGCAACCTTGGTAGCTGCTTCAGCTTCCTTCACAACAGCCTTCTTTGGGCTTACTGGCTCAGTTACGAGCTCAATAATTGCCTGAGGAGCGGTATCACCACGACGTGGAGCAATCTTCACGATACGTGTGTAACCACCTTCACGCTGCTTCATCTGCTCAGCAATCTGAGTGAAAAGCACGTGAACCACGGACTTGTTGCGAATTACACGCAACACACGACGACGCGAATGCAAATCGCCACGCTTAGCGAACGAAATCAAACGCTCAGCAAGCGGACGAAGACGCTTTGCCTTTGGCAACGTCGTTACGATACGACCGTGCTGGAAGAGGCTGGTCGCCATATTGGCCAGCATCAGGCGCTCATGAGCCGGGCTAGAAGCCAGACGAGGGCCTTGTTTCGGTGTAGGCATTATTACTCCTTATTGTCGCATCGTTCAGGTGGGCATCAACCCGAACATCCGAACGTTACGACGATTGCAGGCGGAACTTACTCGTCTTCAGGCGAGAAGAAAGTGCCACCTTCGAGATTATTGGCGTCGAAGCCAATCGGTGAAGCCTTCAAAGACAGACCCATTGCCTGCAACTTCTCTTTAACTTCATCGATGGATTTCATGCCGAAATTACGAATATCGAGCAAATCCTGCTCAGTGTGAACTACCAGTTCGCCGACTGTATGAATACCCTCACGTTTCAAGCAATTATAGCTACGCTGAGTAAAATTCATATCTTCAATCGGTATAGCCAACTGAGAATCAGCTTCATCATGAGTTGGCGCTGGACCAACTTCAACACCTTCAGCATCAACGTTAAGCTCACGGCAAAGACCGAAAAGCTCAACTAAAGTCGAGCCTGCAGATGCAACTGCATCACGCGGTGTAATAGCTGGCTTGGTTTCCACATCCAGGATGAGCTTATCGAAGTCCGTGCGCTGTTCCACGCGGGTAGCTTCGACCTTATAGCTCACCTTCAAAACTGGTGAGTAGATCGAATCCACAGGGATGCGGCCGATTTCGCTGTTCTCCTGCTTGTTCATCTGAGCTGGCACGTAGCCGCGACCGCGTTCAACAGTAAACTCAATTTCAAGTTCACCATCTTCTGCGAGTGTAGCAATATGCAAGTCAGGATTAGCAATAGTAACACCGGCTGGAGGAGTAATATCTCCAGCAGTGGCCTCACCTTTACCATTCTTGCGCAAATACATCACTACAGGCTCGTCGTACTCACTCGTGAGCACGATGCCCTTGATGTTCAGCAGAATTTCAGTGACATCTTCTTCAACACCTGGCAGAGTCGTAAACTCATGCAAAGCTCCAGAGATGCGAACCGAAGTAACGGCAGCACCTGGAATAGAGCTTAACAAGGTACGACGCAGCGAATTGCCGAGAGTGTAGCCAAAACCTGGTTCCAGCGGCTCAATAGTAAAGCGAGAACGCTGGGGATTCAGTGATTCCTCGGTAAGTGTCGGACGCTGTGCGATAAGCACTTTGGTATCCTTTCAGCTTCTGGTCGGTGGTGCACTCGCCGCCCATAAGCGGGTTGGATGGATGGATTCGTAAGAGTGCTCAGACGCGGCGACGCTTTGGTGGGCGTACGCCGTTATGCGCTTGTGGGGTAACGTCGGTAATAGAACCAACTTCGAGACCCGCGGACTGGAGGGAACGGATAGCGGTTTCACGACCGGAACCTGGACCCTTAACAAACACGTCGACCTTCTTGAGGCCATGCTCCATTGCCTTGCGTGCAGCAGACTCAGCAGCCATACCTGCAGCGTAAGGAGTCGACTTACGGGAACCCTTAAAGCCGACATCACCGCCGGAAGCCCAAGAAAGGACTGCACCGGATGGATCGGTAATGGAGATAATCGTGTTATTGAATGTTGATTTAATATGCGCCTGCCCAACCGGCACCGACTTGCGGTCCCGGCGACGCGGCTTGCGCGAGGCTTGCTTTGCAGCTGCCATTGACCCTCGTTTCCTAATGACGAATGAGTTGGTATGTCTAGACGATGGAAATATATCCGTGGCCTAGAGCCGACCACCGACTACTATCGGGTGGCCTTCTTCTTCCCGGCGACAGTACGCTTCGGACCCTTGCGAGTACGAGCATTAGTCTTAGTACGCTGACCACGCACAGGAAGACCCTTGCGATGACGCTGGCCTTGATAGCAGTTGATCTGAATCTTACGACGGATGTCAGCGTCAATCTCACGACGCAAATCGCCTTCAATCTTGTAATTGGCCTCAAGATAATCACGCAAGGTGATCAGCTGTTCATCCGTAAGATCCTTGACGCGAGTGTCCGGATTAACACCGGTCGCGGCAAGCGTTTCCTTAGCGCGAGTACGACCAACACCAAAAATGTAGGTGAGGGCAATCTCAATGCGCTTCTCATTGGGAATATCTACTCCGGCAAGACGTGCCATTGTAATTCCTTTACTGTTACGCAGGTCGTGCACCAAGTCTTCCGCACTAATAGAAATTAAGTGCGGCCTGGGCCTGCGCACCCAGGGTTCAGCTTAGGCTGTGACTTAGCGCCTTATTCTTTGTATTCCGCGATGGAAATCTGCTCAGCCCTGACGCTGCTTATGACGTGGGTTAATGCAGATCACCATGACGCGGCCGTGACGGCGGATCACGCGGCAGTTTTCGCAGATCCTCTTCACGCTAGGGCTGACCTTCATGGTTTTCCTTTGCTTGTACCTTACTTATAACGGTACGTAATACGCCCACGATTTAGATCGTAAGGGCTCATTTCTAGCACTACACGATCTTGAGGAAGAATGCGAATATAATTTTTACGCATCTTACCAGAAATCGTAGCTAAAACAATGTGCTCATTCTCAAGCTGAACGCGAAACATCGCATTTGGTAGTGCTTCTACTACCGTGCCTTCGACTTCAATCACACCGTCTTTTGCCATGAGCCTCGTTCCGTTCCTTGGGCATACTACTTTGCGCATCCGAAGACACGCCAATCTTTTATAATACAGTAAATGCGTCCCATTCAACACTCGGCGTGTCGAACAGAACGCATTTTACTTTTTAAATTTAAAAACGCACTACTTAATTAAGTGATTCAACAATGCGATTATTGATTTCCTTAATATCTCCAACGCCATCTACTTCAACCAACTGACCGCGGCTATCATAGATATCAAGCAATGGAGCTGTTTCCTTCTCATACGTTTCTAAACGCTTAGCAATTACTTCTGGAGTATCGTCAGAACGACCTTGCTCCACTGCACGCTTTTGCATGCGTTCGAGCAAAACATCGCGCTCAGCCTCGAGAGCCACAACGTGATCGAGAGGAGTGCCAAGCTCTTCCAACATACGATCCAAAGCTTGAACCTGAGAAGCGTTGCGAGGATAACCGTCGAGAATCCAGCCGCTCTTTGCATCGTCCTGAGCAAGACGATCCTTAACAATGCTGTTAGTCAGCTCATCTGGAACCAACTCGCCCTTGTCAAGATATCCCTGAACCTGTTTTCCAAGCTCAGTATGATTCTTAAGGTTATAGCGGAAAATATCACCAGTAGAAATCGCTGGAATGCCATAATGCTCACTTAACAAAGCGGCCTGAGTGCCTTTTCCAACGCCCTGTGGACCCATAATTAGTAATCGCATATTCATCTCCTTAGCTCACTAACTGTAGTTACTTAGATACTTGCTTTTGCTCATCATGCTTGAACAAGAAACCAGCATACTGGAATTGTTCAGTCTGAGCCTTTGCTTGACGCAACGTATCCAAACCAACGCCAGCAATAATCAAAATTGTTGTACCACCAAATGGCAATTTTGTATTCAAATGCAAAGCCATAATCAAAACGGTAGGAATCAATGCAACAAAGAGCAAATAAATAGCACCGACAGTATTCAACCTATTCATAACATAGCTAAGATAATGACTTGTAGCACTACCAGCGCGAATGCCTGGTATGAAGCCACCATACTCTTTCATGTTATCTGCAGTCTCATCAGGATTAAAAGTAATCTCTGTGTAGAAGAAGCAGAAGAACACAATCATTACTGTGTAAAACGCAATATACCAAGCAGAAGTGGAATTAGCCAAATTAGCTTCAATCCAATTCACCCAAGCCTTGCTCTTATCTCCAAACTGAGCAATAAGGGTAGGAACAGCAAGAATTGACGAAGCAAAGATTGGTGGAATAACACCACTCATATTTACCTTTAATGGCAAATAAGTCGAAGAGCCGCCATACATTTTTCGGCCAATCATGCGACGCGTATACTGCACAGGAATACGACGCTGAGCAAGCTCAACAAAGTCAACAAATATGAGGATAACAATCAAAACGCCACCAACAATAGCGAACTTATTCCAATCGCCATTAGAACCGTTGGTTCCCCAACCAATCTCCCAAAGCTTTGGTAAGAAGCCAGAGCAAATAGACATAAAGATTAAGACAGACATGCCTTGACCGATACCCTTATCGGTAATGAGTTCTGCCATCCACATAATAAGACCAGTGCCGCCAGTCATGATCAAAACCATGACAATAAGGCTCCACATGCTTCCGTCTGGAATAATATTATTTCCGCACTGATAATTAAACAAAGCACCCGTACGTGCTGTTACCAAAATCGTAGTAGATTGCAAAATTGCCAATCCAATAGTTAGGTAACGCGTGTACTGCGTAAGCTTTGTTTCTCCAGACTGACCTTCCTTATGAAGAGCTTCGAAGCGAGGAATAACCACGCGCAAAAGCTGAATCACAATGGAAGCAGTGATGTAAGGCATAACACCCAAAGCAAAAATAGAAAGCTGCAACAGCGAGCCACCTGAGAACAAGTTAACTAACCCAATAAAGTTCTCGCTCGATGAAGCTAATTTAACAGTGCAAGCGTGCACAACTTTATAGTCCACACCCGGAATCGGAATAAATGAACCAATACGATAAATAATTATCATAGCGAAGACGAAGAGGATCTTGTTCCTCAACTCCTTCGTCCTGAAGGCCTGGATTAACGTTTTCACCTGGGTCTTCCTCCCTTTTTTCGCGCACTCCTAGGCGCAACAGTGCAAAAAACAAACTCTGAGACGATAGTTTAACCCACGGTACCTACTGAAATAGGTTATTGTGAGTTTTGGTGATAAAAATAGTCCCTCTAGACAATGCTAGAGGGACTATCACAGATTTATAACTGCATCAAGCTTTAAGTAGCCTTTAACTACTCTTCGCTGATGGAGCCGCCGGCAGCCTCAACCTTTGCCTTAGCAGAAGCAGAAGCCTTCATACCCTTAAGAGTCAAAGCAACAGTCAATTCACCATCGCCAAGAACCTTTACAGGATAGCCATCACGTACAGCGCCCTTAGTAATAAGGTCAGCTACAGTAACCTCGCCACCCTTTGGGAAAAGGTCAGCAAGATCTGCAACGTTGACGACTTGGAATTCCTTCTTGAAAGGACTCTTGAAGCCACGCAACTTAGGCAAGCGCATGTACAGTGGGAGCTGACCACCTTCGAAGCCAGGACGAACCTGATAACGCTTCTTTGTGCCCTTATCACCACGACCTGAGGTCTTACCCTTAGAGCCTTCACCACGACCTACACGGATGCGATCCTTCTTAGCTCCTGGAGCTGGACGCAACGTGTGCATATGCAGCATTGGTTCTTCGTTAGCCATAATCAGTCGACCTCCTCGACGCTCACCAAGTGACGAACGGCCATAACCAAGCCACGATTGACGGGGGTGTCCTCGCGAACTACGCTGTGACCAATCTTATGAAGGCCGAGCGTATGAACATTCGCGCGCTGGCGCTCAGTTGTATGAACTAAACCATGCACCAGAGTGATCTTCAAATTTGACATCACTCACCATCCTTTGCTTCAGATGCCTTGGCGGCCTGAGCTTCTTCGCGAGCCTTGCGAGCTTCGGCAATGCCAGCAGCACGCTCACGGAGCAAAGCATCAGGAGCGACTTCCTCAAGAGAAAGACCACGACGAGCAGAAATCTCTTCTGGCTCTTCGAGCTTCTTCAAAGCGTCCACAGTAGCACGCACTACGTTTACAGCAGTTGCAGAGCCCATGGACTTGGTGAGGATGTCCGTGATGCCGGCGCATTCCATAACAGCGCGTACAGCACCACCAGCAATTACACCAGTACCTGGAGCAGCTGGACGGAGCAACACAGTACCAGCAGCATCGTGACCGAGCACTGGATGAGTGACGGTGCCACGAATGCGTGGAACAGTGAACATATGCTTCTTAGCGTCAAGCTGACCCTTAGCAATAGCAGCTGGAACTTCGCGAGACTTGCCGTAACCAACACCAACAGTGCCCTTACCGTCGCCAACAACAACAAGTGCTGCAAAGCTAAAGGTACGACCACCCTTGTGGGTCTTGGAAACACGGTTAATAGTAACTACGCGATCCAGAAGCTCTTCGCCACGGTTTTCTTCACGACGATTACGACGTTCGCCGCGTTTACCCTCGCCCTTGTTACGGCGAGAACGACGATCATCGTTACGCTCCTCAGCGGATGCCTGAGTGTTCTGAGTTTCTTCAGCCACTTGGGTTTCCTTTTCGTTGTCGCTCACAGTGCCAGACCTCCCTGACGGGCGCCTTCAGCCACTGCTGCGACGCGACCATGATATTTGTTACCGCCACGGTCGAAGACTACAGCGGTGATACCCGCTTCCTTCGCCTTAGCCGCTACTAATTCGCCAACCTTGGTTGCAGCTTCAGTCTTCGTGCCAGTGAAACCAGCGAAGTCAGCAGTCAAAGTGGAAGCACTTACCAAAGTAATTCCCTTGGTATCATCCACAATCTGAGCAACCATATGACGGTTAGAACGGGAAACAACTAAACGAGGACGTTCAGATGTGCCGGCAATGTGCTTACGAAGACGGGCGTGACGACGCAAACGTGCGACTTTGGTACCCTTACCGAAAATCTTAACGCTCATATCACTTACCAGCCTTTCCAGCCTTGCGCAGGATACGTTCATCGGTGTACTTAATACCCTTACCCTTGTAAGGTTCTGGAGCACGAAGCTTACGAATGTTAGCAGCAACCTGACCAACAGTCTGCTTATCGGTGCCCTTTACGATTACCTGGTTAGGATTTGGCAACTCGAACTCAATACCTGCCGGTGGTTGAACGGTAATAGTGTGAGAATAACCGAGCGAGAACTCAATGCCCTTGCCCTTCATCACTGCACGATAACCGGTACCGACAATATCCAAAGTCTTGGTGTAGCCTTCATGTACACCCTTCACCATAGAAGCAACAATTGCGCGAGCCAAACCATGCTTTGCACGAGTTGGACGCAAATCGTCAACTGGAGTCAGAACAATCTGATTGTCAGCGACTGCTGCGGTGATTCCCTCTGGAATTTCATAAGAATCAGAACCCTTAGCGCCTTTGACGCTGAAGGACTGACCTTCAATCTTTACTTCCACGCCTGCAGGAATGTCGACGGGGAGCTTACCAATATGCGATGCCATCTTCAGCTCTCCTTTCTCACCATACGTAGGCGACGATTTCGCCGCCAATGCCTCGATCGAGGCATTCCTTCTGAGTCAACAATCCCGAGCTGGTCGAGATAATAGCAATACCGAGGCCACCAAGAGGCATTGGCAAAGCATCAGACTTTGCGTAACGACGCAAGCCTGGCTTAGAAATGCGCTTGATGCCTTGGATAGAACGCTGGCCATTGGAGCCATACTTCAACGTAATTTCCAACGTCTGTCCAACCTTAGCTTCCTTAGCAGCGAAGTCCTTAATATAGCCTTCGTGCTTCAGAATCTCGGCGATATTCGCCTTGAATTTGGAGTACGGCATTTCCACGGTATCGTGCTTTGCCGCGCTCGCATTACGCAGACGTGTCAACATGTCTGCGATTGGATCTGTCATTGTCATGTGGGCTAACGCCCTTTCTCGCCGTGGTTTCCACCGCCTCTATATGAGAACTTTGTCTTCAAGCAGTGGACCTTCAGCGTCGATATTTACCAACTGGACTTCGTAACACCCGGCAACTCACCGCGATGAGCCTTCTCACGAAGGCAGATGCGGCACAGACCGAACTTGCGATACACGGAGTGAGGACGACCACAAACCTGGCAACGCGTATAAGCGCGTACCTTGAACTTCGGCTTGGCGGCCGCCTTGTTTTTCAGAGCGGTTTTTGCCATTTCAGTTCTCCTTGAATGGGAAACCGAGGTGCTTAAGCAAAGACTTGGCCTCCACATCGTCCTTGGTGGTAGTCACCACGGTGATGTCCATACCACGCTGATGATCAATCGAGTCAGGATCAATCTCATGGAACATAGACTGTTCCGTAAGACCAAAGTTGTAATTACCCTGACCGTCAAACTGGTTGCCATTGATACCACGGAAATCGCGGATACGAGGCAAAGCCAGAGTGAGCAAACGATCCAAGAATTCCCACATACGATCGCCACGAAGAGTTACGTAAGCACCGATAGCCTGACCTTCGCGCAAATGGAACTGAGCGACAGACTTCTTTGCCTTAGTTACCTTTGGCTTCTGGCCGGCAATCAAAGTGAGATCCTTAATCGCACCTTCAATGAGCTTAGAATCACGAGCTGCAGCGCCGACACCCATAGAGACGACAACCTTCTGCACGCGAGCCACCTGCATAGGATTAGTGTGGCCGAATTCTTTCTCCAAGGCTGGTACGATTTCATCCTTGTATTGTTGCTTTAAGCGCGGAGTTGCCGGCAACTCAACTGTAGTATCGGTCATGCCAGCTCCTTTCCGGACTTCTTGGCGACACGCACGCGCACGGTCTTAACCTTGCCGTCACGAGCCTCTTGCTTAACAATCACGCCAACGCGTGTAGGCTGCTTGGTCTCTGGATCAATAACCATCACATTAGAGCGATGGATTGGAGCCTCAACCGAAACAATGCCCGCCTGCTGACCCTGCTGGGTGGCGCGAACGTGCTTCTTAACGATCTGAACGCCTTCTACAATCAAACGGTCATCGGCTAGTACACGAACTACTTTGCCTTCCTTACCGCGATCCTTGCCGCGAATGACCTTCACCTGGTCGCCGGACTTAATCTTGGCTACCATATCAGATCACCTCCGGAGCAAGGGACACAATCTTCATGAAGCGCTGATCACGCAATTCACGACCGACTGGTCCGAAGATACGAGTGCCTTTTGGTTCACGACCGGAGCCGAGAATTACGGCGGCGTTCTCATCGAACTTAATATAGGAACCATCGACACGGCGATGCTCCTTGACAGTACGGACGACGACAGCCTTAACTACGTCGCCTTTCTTGACCGACCCGCCAGGGATCGCGTCCTTGACGGAGGCGACGATGATGTCGCCGATGCCGGCATAGCGTCGCTTCGATCCACCGAGCACGCGGATGGCAAGTAACTCCTTAGCACCCGTGTTGTCGGCGACATGAAGCCGCGTTTCCTGCTGAATCATTGATTCTCCTTAGCCGAGCTGGTTCTCCCCACTCACCTGTGTCTACACATTAGCAGACACAGGTGAAGCGCGGAGCCTTGCCGAACTTGTTTACTTGGCGCGCTCGATAATCGAGTCGAGACGCCAACGCTTGGTCTTGCTCAGTGGCCGAGTTTCCATAATACTCACGAGGTCGCCAATATGTGCCTCATTGTGTTCATCATGGGCTTTGACCTTGCGGGTGGAGCGAACGACTTTACCGTAAAGCGGGTGTGTCGAACGCTGCTCCAGCTCAACGGCGATTGTCTTGTCCATGGCCTCGGACACGACGTAGCCGCGACGAACCTTGCGGAAGTTGCGCTCTTGGTTCTCAGCCATGCTTACTTCTCCTTGACCTCAGTGGCGCCAGGCTCTTGGCTGATGCCGAGTTCACGCTCACGCAGGATAGTATACATCCTGGCAATGTCGTGCTTGACCGCCTTGAGGCGAGCGCTGTTTTCGAGTTGACCAGTTGCTGCCTGGAAGCGCAAGTTAAATAGCTCTTCCTTAGACTTCTTCAAGAAGCCTTCAATCTCAGCATTTGTCTTCTCGTTCAAATTCTTGATGGTGTAGTCTGCAGTTCCGACTGGCATCAGATGTCACCGCCTTCACGCGCAATAACACGGCATTTCATTGGGAGCTTATCGATAGCGCGGCGCAAAGCCTCGCGAGCGATGTCCTCAGAAACACCACCGATCTCGAACATTACGCGTCCTGGGTGGATGTTGGCAATCCAGAATTCTGGAGCACCCTTACCGGAACCCATTCGCGCACCAAGCGGGTGCTTGGTTAATGGACGATCTGGGAAGATCGTAATCCACACACGACCGCCACGCTTAATGTAGCGAGTCATTGCGATACGAGCTGCCTCGATCTGTCGGTTAGTGATGTAAGCCGGAGCCAGCGCCTGAATACCAAAATCGCCGAAAGCGATCTCGGTGCCACCCTTAGACATGCCGCTACGGGTAGGACGGTGCTGCTTACGATATTTAGTCCTCTTTGGGATAAGCATCTGCTCACTCCTTCGTTTCCGTTGCGGCAGGAGCTTCAGCAGCTGCAGCTTCAGCTGGCTTTTCAGCCTGTGCTTCAGCAGCCTTCTGCTGGTTAGCAGGACGTGCGCCACGACGTGGACGACGATCGCCACCACGACGACCTTCACGCTTACCCTGCTGAGCCTGCTGCTCTTCGAACTCACGCTCGGTCATATCACCCTTGTAGATCCAGACCTTTACGCCGATACGACCGTATGTGGTCTTAGCTTCAAAGAAGCCGTAATCAATCAAGGCACGAAGGGTCTGCAGTGGAACGCGACCCTCGCGATAGAACTCAGAGCGGCTCATTTCGGCACCACCAAGGCGACCGGAGAGCTTGATACGGATACCCTTGGCACCTGCACGCATTGCATCTTGCTGTGCCTTACGCATAGCACGACGGAATGTAACACGGTTTGTCAACTGCTCCGCAATTCCCTGAGCAACCAACTGAGCGTCAAGTGCAGCGTTCTTCACTTCGAAGATGTTGAGCTGTACTTGCTTGCCTGTGAGCTTCTCGAGCTTTGCGCGAACACGCTCAGCTTCAGCGCCACGACGACCGATGATAATACCCGGACGAGCAGTGTGAATATCTACACGAACGCGATCACGAGTGCGCTCGATAACGATACGAGATACGCCAGCACGCTCGAGGTCATGGCTCATTTCCTTGCGAATCTTGTCATCCTCAAGGACGAAGTCACGATAACGCTCGCCAGCTTTGTTGGAGTCAGAGAACCACTTAGAGCGATGATTCTCGGTGATGCCCAGGCGATAGCCGAAAGGATTGATCTTCTGACCCATCTTTAGCGGGCTCCTTCCTTAAGCGAGACGATAACAGTGATATGGCTTGTGCGCTTGTTAATGCGCGCAGCGCGACCCTGTGCACGAGCACGGAAACGCTTAAGCGTTACACCCTCGTCCACATAGGTTTCCTTGATGACCAAGTCCTGCTCACGGAATGGTTCACCGGCTTTTTCAGCCTTAACGCGAGCGTTAGCAATCGCGCTTTCAAGAACCTTGCGCACCGGCAATGATGCGTCCTGAGGAGCAAACTTCAAAATGGTAATAGCTTCGCTTGCACGCTTGCCTCGGATGAGGTCGACCATGCGGCGAGCCTTGCGCGGCGTCACGCGAACGTGACGAGCGATTGCTTTAGCTTCCATGTGTCCTAACTCTCCTTTAGCGGCGTGCCTTTTTGTCGTCCTTCACATGACCCTTAAAGGTCTTGGTCGGGGCGAACTCACCGAGCTTATGACCAACCATGGCTTCGGTAACGAATACCGGCACATGCTTGCGGCCATCATGTACGGCAAAGGTGTGTCCAATGAAATCAGGAGTGATCATCGAACGACGCGACCAAGTCTTAATGACATTGTGCGTACCCTTGTCGTTTTGCTCGTCGACTTTCTTCTGCAAGTGGGCGTCGACGAAAGGGCCCTTCTTGATGCTACGAGTCATCTATTCGACACTCCCTTACTTGCGGTTCTTACCATTCGGGCGACGACGAACAATCATCTTGTTCGAAGCCTTCTTTGGACGACGTGTACGAACCTCGCCCTTGCCCCATGGAGAAACTGGTGGCTTACCACCACGGGTGCGACCACCATGTGGATGGTCCACAGGGTTCATGGATTCGCCTCGGGTGATTGGTCTACGACCAAGCCAACGTGCGCGACCTGCCTTACCAAGCTCGATATTGGCGTGATCGGAATTACCTACTTCGCCAACAGTAGCGCGGCAACGAGCGTCCACGTTACGAATTTCGCCAGATGGCATACGCAACTGCGCATAAGCACCATCCTTAGCGACGAGCTGAACAGCAGCACCAGCGGAACGAGCAATCTTCGCACCACCAAGTGGACGAAGCTCAATTGCGTGAACCACGGTACCAGTTGGGATATTCTTCAGAGGCAGGTTGTTGCCTGGCTTAATATCAGCCTGAGCGCCGGTCTCAATAACATCACCCTGGGCAACGCCTTCAGGAGCGATAATGTAACGCTTCTCACCGTCTGCGTAATGCAACAAAGCGATGCGAGCGGAACGGTTAGGGTCATACTCAATATGAGCGACCTTTGCTGGCACGCCATCCTTGTCCCAACGCTTGAAGTCGATGAGACGATACTGACGCTTGTGACCACCGCCGCGATGGCGAGAAGTCATGCGGCCGTAAGAGTTACGACCACCAGTCTTGCTGAGTTTGCGTACCAGCGACTTTTCAGGCGTAGAACGCGTGATCTCGGCAAAATCCGAAACCGAAGCGTTGCGACGGCCTGCAGTCGTCGGCTTATAAACGCGGATAGCCATAATATAGTATTCCTTTACTTTTCTCGGCTAGCCTTCAGTTACCAAAGATGTCAATCGTTTGACCTTCAGCCACGGTGACAATAGCACGCTTCTGGTTCACACGACGGCCGAAACCGGTGCGAGAGCGCTTCAACTTGCCAGCGCGGTTCAAAGTGTTAACGTTTGTCACCTTGACCTTGAAGATTTCTTCGATAGCCTGCTTGATCTGAACCTTGTTAGCATCTGGAGCCACTACGAAAGTGTACTGACCACGATCAGAAGCTGCGTAACTTTTTTCAGAAACAACTGGCTTAAGAATTACGTCATGTGCTGGGTTATGGACTGCGACCATTTAAATCAGGCCTCCTTAACGACAGGCTCGGTCTTAGCAGCAACGAAGGCTTCGAAGCCTTCCTTGGAGAAGACGACGTACTGAGCTGTAACAACATCGTAAGTGTTGAGCTGATCAGCGAAGATCACGTGAACAGTTGGAATGTTGCGTACAGACATCCACTCATTGATGTTCTCACGAGAAAGAACAACAGTAGTGAATTGGTTATTGGTCACAGGAGTAAGTGCTGCAACAGCTGTCTTGGTGGATGGAACATCCTTAATACCAAAGTCAACTACAGCAATACGTCCAGCATTTGCACGATCCGAAAGAACGTAGCGAAGAGCAGCTGCCTTCATCTTCTTCGGGGTGCGCTGATCGTACTTACGAGGAACTGGACCGTGAACAACGCCACCATGTACCCACTGAGGAGCACGAATGGAACCCTGGCGAGCACGACCGGTGCCCTTCTGCTTCCATGGCTTCTTACCGCCGCCGGAAACATTAGCACGATTCTTCACAGCATGGGTGCCCTGACGAGCAGCAGCAAGCTGAGCGATTACGACCTGATGAACCAGTGGACCGTGAGCTAAAACGTCTTCGTTGGAGATGCCGAAAATTTCAGCAGGAGCTTCAACGGTTCCGTTTGCATTGCCCTTAGTATCAGTGACGTTCAGAGTTACGTTTGCCATAATTATCAGGCTCCCTTCACTGCCGAACGGACGAGAACGATTGCGCCCTTAGGACCTGGAACAGCGCCCTTAATAGCGAGAATGCCGTTCTCGACATCCGAAGAAACGATGGTGAGGTTAAGCGCGGTGGAAGTCACATGACCCATGCGACCAGCCATACGCTTGCCCTTCAAAATGCGGCTTGGAGTTGCGCAAGCGCCCACAGAACCTGGGCGACGTTCGTTCTTGTGCGAGCCGTGAGTACGACGATAGGACTTGAAGCCCCAACGCTTGATAGTGCCAGCAAAACCCTTACCCTTGGTAGTGCCAGTGACATCTACTTCAGAACCCTCAGCGAACAATTCAGCAGTCAATTCCTGACCTGGCTGATAATCTGCCGCGTTCTCGGTGCGCACCTCAGCGAGGTGACGACGAGGAGTTACACCAGCCTTTGCAAAATGACCAGCCAATGGCTTAGTCACCTTGGTAGGATCAATCTGGCCGTAACCGAGCTGTACTGCGCAATAACCGTCAGACTCTACAGTCTTTACAGCGGTAACTACGTTAGTAGCAACTTCAACCAGAGTTACGGGGACGAAGAAGCCGTTTTCATCCCAAACCTGCGACATACCCAGCTTGCGGCCGAGCAATGCAGTGCGATTCTTATTCTGCGACATTACTTTCTCCCCCTTCCTACAGCTTGATCTCGATGTTTACATCCGCAGGCAGGTCAATGTGCATCAAAGAATCCACAGCCTTTGGCGTTGGATCTACGATGTCAATGAGACGCTTATGAGTGCGCATCTCGAAATGCTCGCGAGAATCCTTGTATTTATGAGGAGAACGGATAACAACAAACACGTTCTTCTCGGTCGGCAGAGGAACCGGACCCACCACTGTGGCGCCCGCGTTCGTCACCGTCTCGACGATTTTCTTCGCCGATTGGTCGATGACCTCATGGTCATAGGACTTAAGCCTGATGCGGATTTTCTGTCCCGCCATTGCCGTCCGCCCTTTCTAGCGATTCGTTTACTGTTTACCAACCTGAATTCAAGGGCACCGGCGAGAATAAACCCCTAGGGTAATTCCACATCAGTGCGCGGCATCAGAAACCTATTCATACAAAAAAAATTTCGATTCAAAGTTTTTGCTTCCGCGCTCGCTTTTTTTAATTACAATATGCGAGCCTTAAAACAGGCAACTAAGTAATTAAACCATCAACCTTCGATTATTAAAAACCGGGCGTGTCGGCTATTTTCCAACAAAAAATGGCAGAAACTACAATTAGTTGAGCTTCTGCCATTATTAACTAGATATGCAAATAATTACGCCGCTTCACGCTCCAAACGCATGCGATGACCTTCTTCTTGAGAAACACCATAATATGCGGCAATAGCAATATCCTTCATATCCTCAATTTGCGGAATACGAGGATTTGCAGGCGCACACTGATCTTCGTAAGCACGCATGCCAATATTGTCAAGTATCGACCAGTAGTACGCTTCGTCTACGCCACAAGCCTTAAACGAAGCGTCCATGCCAAGCTTTTCATTTCGATACTCTTCAACAGCACGAGCAAGATTTTCAACGCCTTCTTCAGGAGTTTTACCAGGATCTACACCAAGATTCTTAGCGATCTCCTGATACCTCTCAAGAGCAATATAGCGGTTGTACTTTGGCCAGCTAGTTGGCTCTTGCGGAATTTGACCGTTATAGCGAATAACGTAAGGCAGCAAAATTGCGTTCGTATGACCGTGTACAACGTGGCACAAAGCACCAATAGTATGAGCCATAGCGTGGCACATTCCTAAGAATGCAGAACCAAACGCCATTCCAGCCATAGTAGCTGCATTATGCATTTTTTCTTTTGCTTCAATCTTGCGCTGAGAATCTTCACAATTCACAGAATCGTTGAGATTTTCCCAAATAAGTTTCGAAGCGTGCAAAGCCATAGCATCCGTAAAATCATTTGCGTAAACAGAAACATAAGCTTCCATAGCATGAGTTAAAGCATCAAAACCAGAATCGCACGCCAATCGACGCGGCTGAGTACGAGCCAAAACAGGATCGACTATTGCGACCGTTGGAGTCAAAGCGTAATCCGTAATAGGATACTTGTATCCAGTCTTGTGATCTGTAATAACAGCGTAAGGCGTAACTTCAGAACCAGTTCCGGAAGAAGTTGGTATGCAAATAAGCTTAGCTTTGCTACCAAGAGGCGGAATCTTAAATGCGCGCTTACGAATATCGAAGAACTTTTCTCGCAAATCAGCGAAAGAAATCTCCGGATGCTCATACATAAGCCACATAATCTTAGAAGCATCCATTGGAGAACCGCCACCAACAGCAATAATTGTGTCTGGCTGGAATTCGTCACGCATCATTGCGGCGCCACGCTCAACTGTTTCAACGCTTGGCTCAGGCTCAACGTAATCAATAATACGGAAGCTAACGCGATTATCTCGAGCACGAAGCTGATCAACAATCTTATCGACTACGCCAAGTTGCTCCATAACCTTATCGCACACAATAACTGCGCGCTCAACGCCATACATATCCCTCAAATAACGAATAGCATTCGGCTCAAAATAAGTTTTAGCCGGAATCTTGAACCATTGCATATTATTATTCCTTCGTGCAATACGCTTAATATTAAGAAGATTTATAGCTTGTACGTTGCCAGAAACGGAATTTCCACCATAAGATCCGCATCCAAGAGTAAGCGAAGGAGCAATCGCGTTGTAAATGTCTCCAACGCCACCAAGAGATCCAGGAGAATTCCAAACAATTCTGCAAGCATGCATACGAACACCATATTCGCGCACAAGATCTTGATTATTTGTGTGAATTACAGCAGTGTGACCAGCTCCATGCACAAGCATCTGTTCACACATCTTGAAGCCTTGTTCCTTATTTTCTGCGCGAAGCATTGCGTGTACAGGAGCGAGCTTTTCCATAGTAAGCGGCTCCATTTCGCCAACTTCTTTGCACTCTGCAACCAAAATCACAGCATCTTCTGGAATTTCAAATCCAGCTTCGTGCGCAATATATTGCGGAGACTTACCAGGAACAACAGAATTAAGTTTTGGCGTATTTCCAGAATATGCAGTGCATCCAAACATATATTGTTCAAGCTTAGCTTTTTCGTCAGCGTTAACAAAATATGCTTTCCTGTGCTTCAATTCGCGAAGCAATGGCTCATATACATCCTTATGCGCAATAATTGCTTGCTCTGTTGCACAAATCATTCCGTAATCAAAATGCTTTGAAAGAATCAAATCGTTTACAGCACGCACAATATCAACATCACTATCGACATATGCAGGAGCATTTCCAGCACCAACACCAAGAGCAGGTTTTCCTGAAGAATACGCCGCCTTAACCATTCCAGGACCGCCTGTTGCAAGAATAGTTGCGATCTTTGGATGTTTCATCAATGCACCAGTAGCTTCAATTGAAGGATGCTCAATCCACTGAATGCAATCTTTTGGCGCGCCTGCAGCCACAGCAGCATCGCGAACAATTCGAGCTGCTTCAGAAGAGCACTTTTGCGCGAAAGGATGGAATCCAAAAATAATTGGGCAACGAGTCTTAAGTGCAATAAGCGACTTAAAAATAGCTGTAGAAGTTGGGTTTGTAACTGGAGTGACGCCTGCAACAATACCAACCGGTTCAGCTATTTCGTCAATTCCGAGAACATCGTCCTCGCGAATAATACCAACTGTTTTTTGACCTGCTAGATAATGCGTAATATGTTCGCATGCAAAGATATTTTTTGTAGCTTTATCTTCTACTAAACCACGACCTGTTTCATCAACAGCCATCTTTGCAAGAACCAAATGTTTATTCAACGCTGCCACTGAAGCTTTAGCAACAATATGATCAATTTGCTGCTGATTAAGCTTCTCAAACTCATTCAAAGCGACAGTTGCTTTTTCAACAAGTTTATCAACTTCATTTTGAGCAGCTAACGCAATGTCATCAGCACTAGCAGTTTTGCCAGTTTCGGCTTGGTGTTGTGCCTCAACCATGAGTATCCTCCTCGATAGTTCCACCAGCGGTATCAATAGACTTATGAACAAACTAATTTAGTATTCACCGCTAAATATGTGATACAAGTCACAATTTAGTCTCTTTGCTGTACTTTCGCATCTTTGAAGCGAGTTGCGCTATTTATGAGCGAGCTTTATCCTCTATTGTTCGTTATTTGTTCTTTTTTGTAATGATTTATGTTCGATTAATAGATAAATTTTTCTAGAATGTCAATTTTGACAGATAATTACACACTATTTATAACATTTACTCAACAAATTTAATAAATAATAAAAAATACAAAAATGGCTCCCAGCAAAACCAGGAGCCATTTGTAAATATAAATTCGCGAAACTTAACGCTTCGAGAACTGAGGTGCACGACGTGCCTTGTGCAAACCAGCCTTCTTGCGTTCCACAACGCGAGCGTCACGAGTCAAGAAGCCAGCCTTCTTCAAAGCAACACGGTTTGCATCGCGATCGATAGCATTCAATGCACGAGCAACACCCAAACGAATAGCACCAGCTTGACCAGTGGTACCACCACCGTCAACGAGGACTACAACATCAAACTTGCCTTCAAGCTTGAGCAACACGATTGGTGAATTCACTTCGCGTTGCAACAAACGAGATGGGAAGTACTCCTCCAAAGTGCGACCATTGATAGTCCACTTACCGGAGCCAGGAACCAAACGCACGCGAGCAACAGCTTCCTTACGACGACCAGTGCCGTAGCCTGGCTCGATGGCGGAAGTACCAGTGCCTGCACCAGCATTGGTTTCAGTGGTGTAGCTAGTCAGTTCTTCTTCGTTCTCAAGAACCGCGGAGTTGTTATTTTCTGCCATATCTATTCTCCTTGATCTCACTTAGCCTGCTGAGAGACCTGAGCGATCTCGAAGACCTGTGGCTTCTGCGAAGTGTGCGGATGCTCAGCTCCGGTGAACACACGAAGACGGTCAAGCTGCACCTTAGCAAGACGATTCTTTGGAAGCATACCCTTAACGGCAGCCATGATAATACGCTTTGGATTCCTTTCCAAAAGCTCTGCATAGCTATCACGACGAAGGCCGCCCGGACGACCAGAGTGGGAATACAGTTCCTTGCTCAACTTATTGCCAGTCAAAGCAATCTTTTCAGCGTTAATAATAATAACGTGATTGCCAGAATCAGCATGAGGAGCAAACGTTGGCTTATTCTTACCACGCAGCAAGATTGCTACCTGAGAGGCCAAACGACCAAGTACCACGTCAGTGGCATCGATGATGTACCAGTCATGAGTTAAATCTGCTGGTTTCGGTGTGAAAGTCTTCACAATCGTACCTTTTCTCTATTGTGTTTCGAGCGTATATCTTCTTGGTTTATAGAAAATATTTTACTCATAATCCGTGGGCTCCCTGAAAGTCCTCGATGGCGAGTGGGAAAAGCGCTTTGAAGGACCCCTTAGGGAAACACAACAATCTGCAAGTATATCGCCAAGTGGCGACTACTTGCAAGTGTCTATTTTATATAAGGCTGAGACGAATACAAAACAAATTGCTAAACAAATTGTCAAACAAAATAAATCACAAAATGTTATGCATTCATAATCGCAGAAAGCGACTGCACTCGAGGCAAATCAAACATATTATCCAAGGACACAGGATTGCCTTCACCATCAGCTAATGGAATACGCCAATTCGGATACTCGTCATTCGTTCCAGGCTGATTTTGCACACGACACTCTCCAACTGCATCGACCAAAGAAGCAGCCAACAATCTGGAAGGAGCAGCCTTCAAAGCGCGGTACAATGCTTCAACAATCTCCTGAGTATGAGCATCCTCATCCTCAAGCAACTGAGCATCCAAATAACCACCTTTGACCAACATTCGCATCATAGCGCGATGCTCTGCCTCAGCTCCAGCGCGGAATTCTTCAACAGAACCAGTAAGCAAGTGCAAGCGCTCACGAATATTAACTTGCTCATAGCGCAAATAGCCGGCAGCAGGAGGCAAATCATGCGTATTTACAGATGCAAGCGTCATTTCGCGCCACTTGTCTGGAGTACGGAATTCGCCGTCACGCTCTTCGAACCATTCAACCGTGCAACCAAGCACAGCCTTCTTGCGCAACACTTCCAAAGCATTTGCGGGCAAAACACCCAAATCTTCGCCAACAACTACACCGTGAGCACGAGCGGCTTCAATTGCCAAAATGCCAAGCATAATATCAGCATCGTAGTAAACATAAGCACCGCCACTTGGAGCTGAACCTTCTGGAATCCACCATAAGCGGAAAAGTCCAAGAATATGGTCAATGCGAACAGCACCTGCCGAAGCAAACATTCCATGAACCATATCTCGGTATGTTTTAAAACCAGTCCGCTCAAGCTCAAATGGGTGCAAAGGTGGCTGAGACCAATCTTGACCTTGCTGATTGAAGTAATCAGGTGGAGCGCCAACAGTAGCTCCGTTAGCAAATCTCTCCGGATTCCACCAAACTTCAGATCCTGCAGGATGCACGCCAACAGCCATATCAGACATAATGCCGATTTTCATACCAGCTTTACGTGCAGCAACTTGAGCATCATGCAATTGCGTAAAAGCAACCCACTCAAGCCAACGATAAAACTCAAGAGTATCTGGGAAACGATTAGCTAATTCGCGAACTTGATCAGAATCCTTAGTAAGAGTCCTCTCCCAGCAATCGTCACCCTTTGGAGCACCCCACTTGTCGTAGCACAAGCACCAAGTGGCATAAGATTCAAGCCTGTCACCCATCTCATGCTTAAACTCATTAAAAATGCGAGCGCGATCTTCAGACATACCAGCCTTGAAAATCAGCCACAATGCACGCATTTTTACACGCCACATGGAATCACGGTCTATTATTTGCGCGTCATTGTTAAGCGGCTCAACCTGTCCATGAAGCTTTTCAATTTCTTTGCGAGTTTTATCGTTTAACGTTTCGTACTCAGGAATACTTTCTGGGCTAATATACGTTACGTTTACCATTCCTCGAGCAACCGGCAGGTATGGGGATGGAGTAAGCGGAGTTATAGGCTCACCTGCATGCATTGGGTTTATTAACACAAAGTCAGCGCCAGTTTTTTGCTTAGCTTCAGTAAGAAGAGTCGCCAAATCAGCAAAATCACCAACACCCCAAGACTTTGAAGAACGGATTGAGTAAAGTTGTGCCATCCATCCCCAAAGCTGTTCTCCATTGGGCTCTAAGGAATTCAGCGTATCAATGCTTTCTGGAGCACTAATAAGTGTTGCTTCTTCTTGTCTCTCACCAACTGTCACACGCAATGTGTGATAACCCATTGGCACATCTTCAGGAATTTTTATAAGAGATGTTGCAACAAATTTTCCATTTACAGGGTATGCAACATCATTTTCGTTAGGAACAATAGTTAAATCGCCTTTATATTGTTCACCATTTTCCAATGTCAATGTTGCAACTGGGTATTCTAATATTCCCGTATTAACTGTAACTTCATCACATTTGCCAACAGTGTGCAAAACTGTTGGAGCAACAATACGACCGTGTCGATACGCTAAAACGTCGTTTGTAGATTTTTCTATTGTCTCATTTGTGGAAGCATCTACGCCTAATGCGCTTAAGACAGAAACTAATACGTTATCTTGAATCTCGTGTTTTTGATTATCCGAACCAATAAAACTCACGCCAACGCCCATTAATTCAGCAAGACGGTGTAATGGCTTCATTGCTACTTCTTCATCTGTTGTATTATCCATACGCTCCATTATTCGCGTTAGCAACGACTGCGCGCCGCTGATGATACATCTTCAGATTTATCGTTGCATAGTTCTTGCAGCACATTTTGTGGAACACCAGGATTTAGCGCAACAGCTCTTCGTACCATGGAAGCTAATACAATTGGAGCGTTTTCTTCTGCACTAACACCAAGGGAGGCGAGATATTTCAATGTTTCAGCACTTATGCCATCCGATTGCGCACCCTCTAAACGCATTTTCCAAGAAGCTTTTGGATTGCATAATGCAGCATTTCGAACTGCGTTACATGAATCTTTAGTAAGTCTTCCAACTAACCAATTTTTAGCATTTTTATTTTCAGCAACAGCCAAACGTACTTTATCAGCAGAATCTTCAGAAAGTTTCACTAATATGTTTGGGAAAGGCATTTCTGTAGCTAAATAAATACGGTCTTCTTCTGGAGTATTGATATTACCTGCAACTGCTTCAAGCAAGGAGGTGGCTCTAGAAAATGCCGCTTGGTCTGATCGATCCGGTAATTCTCTCCTAGCAAATTCATGAAGCTCAGCTGAATCTTCGCTATGTCGTAAATGCTCATATACAGCAGTTAAAGGTTCATAAGATGAATCGTCAATAGTGTTTGTTTTTTCATTAGTCTTTTCCATGAAATCACCTTTAACGCTTAGTATCTATCAGCTTATTACTTAGAGTACCATCTGCTTTCGGCACAACGTTTCCAGAAAAAGCATTCTGAACCATATCAAGAAATTCTTGTGATTTTAAAGTTGGAATAGCAATATTAAGAGAAATTTCAGCACCATAAATTTCGTTGTCAATTATGCCTTCCATTTGGCTTACAATATGCTGCAACATTCGCAATTGTTGATATTGCAACTTGCAAGTAAAACGAGTGCACGTAATAATATCAACTATTTGCGCAGATTCTACTGCCATACTTGCTGCACGCACATAAGCTCTGGTTAGGCCACCAGCTCCAAGCAAAATACCACCAAAATATCGCGTTACTGTTACTACACAATCTGTTAAATTTGACGATCTGAGTACATCTAATATTGGTTTTCCTGCTGTTCCAGTTGGCTCACCATCGTCACTCATGCGCTCATGCAATTGAGCTTTCGACGAGCCACAAATTGCAGCATACGCAACATGGCGAGCTTTAGGATTCTTAAAACGCACTGATTGCATAAATTCCGCAGCATCGTCAAGATTATCAATATGACAAATGCATCCAATAAACTCTGATTTTTTCTCTACGAAAGAAGCCTCGAAAGGCTGTGATTGCAATTGACGAACAGTGTGCAGAATATTATGCGAATTAGTCACTAGATACTACCAATACTACGCTTTTTCGTAACGCAATAACCTGTCAATGATACCAGAAATATCTTCCATTGCTGCATCGGCACCTTCTTCGGTACCAATTTTTACAGATTCATGTATTTCTTTATTGACATGTTCCCTTGCCACTATCACTGCTAAAGAATGTAAAGCAGCAGTTGCAGCGGAAAGCTGCATAAGAACATCTTGACACTTCGCATCGTTTTCAATCATAGTATTGACTGCTGCAAGCTGACCTTGTACTCGATGCATGCGTACTATCAGTTTTTCTTTATCAATATCATAATTTTTCATCGTTACTCCGATTTATCAATTACACAACCACATAAAGGTTATAACATCATATATAAATTAGTACAATAAATCGTTGTATCTATATTATGCATCATCGTATTATTTATTGCAAAATGACGCGTTAATCTACTTCAAAAAAAATCTCAATAGACTAACGCGCCAAATATTCTACATTAAAAATGCGCTATTTCACTAACCGACGCCTCATTGGAGGAATCCCGCCATGTCGCGCTCCACCAGACATTCTCCCATGCTTAGGAACTATAGATGAAAAACGACCTAACGATAAACCTGAAGCAAAGGTTAACGTAATAACAGCCAGAAGTATCACAGTTATTGAAGAAGCACCAGTAACAGCAAGCGATGTTGGAATTGTATTACTTCGATTAACATAATTCTTATTAGCATTTTCGTTGCTATTTGTGCTGTCGTGTTGATTGGAAGCATTATCATTCACATCATTTTTCGAATCAGTTGAATCATCACTGCCAGTTTTACTATGATTTTCTTCTACATTTTCTTTGTTTTCTTTATTATTCTCCTCATTTTCATCATTCTTAGAACGATCCTCACCGCCGGAAACTTGCACAGTCTCTCCTTCTACACCCAATGCGTGAGTTGCTAAAGGATTACCCTGAGCATCGTAAACTTCAGCTTTCCAATAAACAGTTCCTTCATGATCTAATGTAATATCTGCAGAACTTACAGAAATAGAAGACTTTTTACTTTCTTCAGCTTGTTTATTTGTAATATTTACGCGAGATTGAGGCATTTTTTTCTCAATTTCAGCAGATATTACAGTTTCCTTAGTCTCTTTAGTTTCCTTAGCTTCCTTAGCTTTCTTAATCTCCTTAGTTTCAGAATCACTGCCATTCTTAGCATCGCCATTCTTAGCGTCACCATTCTTAGCATCGCTACATTTAGCTCCACTAGAATCACTCTTATTCCCCTTACCATCTTCATACTCGTATGCACTAAACACTACGTAACTTCCTTTTGGCAACGTGCCAGTAATACGAGCATTATCGTGGAACTTTTCACCAGCCTTAACTTTTTCATCGCTTACTCTAGTTGTAACAGATACAGGGGTAGTTAAAACATCCGGTTCAACTAAGGCACGACTCCACAATCCGTCATACGCGGATTTATGAGCTAAAGCGCGTGAAGAACCAGGAAAATCATAAACAAACACATACCATCCTGACTCACTATTTTTATTAGCGCGAATATGCACATTATTTTCCAAAACTTTCGGCTCAGTAGTAGACCTATCAGTTCCAGCAATAGGTCTAAGCGTAATATTTCCGTTGCCAATCTTGTACACGCCATTAACTGCAGGAACATCCCACTTAGCAATCAAACGATGATGATTATCTTCTTTTGGCTCTTGATAAGACGGCTCGCCTTTAGATCCCGGCATATAATTTTCGTTGTCTTTTTTAGTAGGATTTTCGCTACCTGCACCAGCCCACCAAACGCGAATATGCGCTTTTTTATCTTCATTAAAGCCGTAACTGTTATTTCCCTTAAAAGATCCGTAAGTTTCAGGAAGACCTCTTACAGTAATCTCATTAACAATTTCCGTATTAAGCCCAACAGTTTGCTGCTTAGCAGCAATATCTGAGCTCACAGTTGCTTGATGAACAGCCGTAGTGTCTGTAGAACCAAATAGCTGCACAACATCATCTTTCAGAAACTCTCGGTCAGATTTATTCTGAGAATCGCGAGAAATAATCCAAACCCATGTGCCAAACAAACCTGCTTCTAAATCATTTACTTTATAAGCTTCTGCTTTATCAAGATCAGATGCTGTAATATCGCCATTAGCGCGTTTTGCTACTGCAGTTATAGTTTCGCCAGAATTAGAGAAATTAGCTTTAGCCGCAGCAACTTGGCGCAAATTAGGCATAGAACGCATGCGATTCAAGTACTCTTTAGCAGATTCACCACTATTTCGCTGTTGAATATGCAAAATATCTTCAGCTGAACCTACAAAATAGTAGCCTTGCGCGCGAAGACGAACATTTTCTGGCCAAGAATCATTTCCTGCAACACTGCTAGTTACAGTACTATCTACCTGCTCTCCTGCACGCAGCTCATGCTTTGATATTTTCGACTTAAGTAACGGCTGGAAAGTTTTTTCTACACCAAAAGAAAAATCTTGCGGATACCATGTATTTTCAAAAGATCTAATCACATCTTGACCATCTGGAGAGAATAAACGTTCAGCTTTTGGAGCGTTAAAAGAAACTTCAATTCGAGCGTTTCCAGCATCAAGTGCGTTCCAAGTAATATCTAAACCTTCTTTTTTAGATTTTCCTTCAAAAGACTCAGATCCGTTAGCAAATTTAATAAGATTATTTGAGGATTTTACTTTAATAGGTACTCCTCCTAAAGAATCTCCATTAGAATTTTGCAGACTAATATGCATTACGCCAACGCGCTTGCCCTTAGTGTAATCATTTTTTAGCACAGCCTTAACCGGAGTTTCTTTAACACCCTGCTGCCACAACTTATCTGCCTTATTCCTTAAAGTTTCTGTTTCAACGTCTACAAATCCGTTTTCAACAGCCTCCTTCCATCTATCTTGATTAATATCAAAATGATTATGAATCATAAACGCCAAAGCAGCCTGAGTTAAATCATCGTCATTGTTGTTGTGCGTTTTAATAATATTTGCAGCAATACGATAATCTTCACCATTCATCTGCTTAATATTGCCTTTGTAATCTATAAACACGGAAGATTCCATGCAAAAAATAGAATTCTTTCTACCCTCCCACTTATCCGTAACAGGACCGAGCCTTAGCCTTGCAATCTTTTCACTTAGCCATTCAACAGTATTCGACTTTTTGTAATAATAACCCGTTAATTTATCGACAGATCCCATAGCAATTTGCGAACAAAGCACCGAAGGAACTAGTACTGCGGAAGTAAACAATGCCAACATTTTGCGAATATTTTTTTGTTTCATGAGGTTTCGCAATTTATTCGCACAACTAAAACTAGTATGCTTCCCAAAATATGTTTCCATAAAAATCTCCTTTAACCCAACCCTTAATGCAATAGCGAATTATGAGAATAATTTTCTATTTGCATTGAGCACTAGAGTAAGCGCTCATGGCATCAACTATGACTTTAGAAAAGATTTGCGTAAATATTTTTTTAGTATTGTGGTTAAAAGGTAGTATTTGGATAAAAGTTATGCACAAATCCACAATTTTGCTTAAATCTCTTGCCTAAATTTTTGCCGCTTACCCGCCGCTTACCCAATTTTTTCATGTGGAGATTTTTAAAAAACAAAAACTCCGGACTGCAAAAAGCAATCCGGAGTAATCCGCGGAGTCAGAGAGATTCGAACTCTCGAGCCGCTTACACGACTAACACCTTAGCAGGGTGCCCCTATCGGCCACTCAGGCATGACTCCACTTGTTTACTGTACATAACAGCAACAGATTGACACTATAGCACCTCTTAAGGACTGTAAACAAGCTTGGCGACACACTTTAAGATAACATTTAATATAACAATATCCAGTGCTACACAGGATTGTGATCTCCAGAAAACGTTACAACTACAGCAAACATAACAAGAATTATTCCTGCAATATCAGTCAATGTTGGAATTTCACCAAATCCCATTCCAATAATAACCGCGATTGCAGGATACAACGCTTGCATAACAGAGTATTTTGCAGAAGTAACACGTTTCAATAAAACCTGATCAAGCAAAGTTGGGAAGAAAGAAGCACATATTGCAATAACCAACATTAACGCAAGTAAAGCAAAAGAACCACCAGGGCGAGCAGCCCAAGTAGCTTCTGGTTTAGGCGAAATAACATGCTGCACTGCAGGAACAGCAAGAACAACAGATTGCAACAGCCAACCAATAAGAGCTGCAACACTTACACGATCAATAGCGTGCGAACTTTTTGCCAACATGCGACCTGAAACAATATATAGGCCCCACATTGAACCGCCAACAAGAATGGCGAATAACCCAATTAGAAAATGCGGGCTTACTGAACTATGTATAGAAGCGCTAGCTAACAGCATAATGCCACAAACAGCAATCACAATTCCCACACGCTCTCGCCATTCATGACCTGTAATAACAGCTACAAGCAAGGGACCTATGAATTCTATAGTTACCGCAACACCAACAGCCATGCAACTAATAGCAACATAGAACATAGTGTTCATAGCAACTAACGACACGCCAACAGCTGCAACAATCCCCCATTCTCGTAGCGTTTTTGGCAAAAGACTACGTTTGCTGCGAGAAAATGGTCTTCTCCAAGCCAAAAGCAACAATGTCATAAATCCTACGCGATACCACACTGCATACAGAGGATCCAATTGGCTAAAAGCTACTTTTGCAACAGAAGTTGCTGTATACACCATTGAAGCCTCAATGACGATAATAAGCAGCACAGGCATGCGATGTAAAAGATTGACGACAAATTGCTTCATAGCAACAACCCTACATGAATATTGATTCGACATACGCTTTTTTACAAAAACATTAGTTTAATCCACAAATTTTTTCCATAAAATCGAACGTTTGTTCTATTATAAACTTATGAGTACAGCACCGAGAGTACAAGCAGCGAAACGTGATTGGGGGCACGACACCTCAGGTTGTAACATACTTCATGTCGACATGGATGCATTTTATGCTTCTTTAGAAGTTGCAAGACACCCGGAGCTTAAAGGAAAGCCGCTTATTATCGGCACAGGCAATCGCGCTGTTGTTTCTGCAGCAAGCTACGAAGCGCGCGCTTACGGCGTTAATTCCGCTATGCCCGTTGTTAAAGCTAGAAATCTTTGTCCACAAGGAGTTTTCTTGCCAGTTGACATTCCTTACTATTCAAGCGTTTCCAAAAGTATTTTTGAAAATATTTTTTTGCATATTACTAATCAAGTTGAAAAAGTTTCTGTTGACGAATGCTATATGAATGTTAAATCGGCTTTATTACAGTGGAAATCGCCTGTAAATATTGGAACTTGGGTACGAAAAGAAGTATTTGAAAAGTATCATATTACATGCTCGGTTGGCATTGCCAGCAATAAACTTATTGCAAAGATGGCTTCAACTAACGCAAAACCTAACGGAATGCTTCTTATTCCGCAAAAATGTAATGAAGATTTTGTGTCAATAATGCCATTGCGCGCAATACCAGGAATTGGCTCATCTTTAATACATAAGCTTGAGGATTGGGGCTTATCTACTGTTGCGTCGCTTAAAAATGTTGACGAAGCAACGCTTACTCGCATAACGGGTTCGCAAATCTTAGCAAGAATGATATATCAATCAGTTAGGGGCATAGACGAGCGCACTGTGACTGCACATGCCCCTGAAAAATCCATTGGAACTGAGCGAACTCTTGATACAGATACCACGAACGAGAATGCTGTTAAACAATTACTACAGCAATGCTGCAGCGAAGTAACTCAACAGTTGCGAAACAGAAAACTTATGGCACGCACTATAACGTTAAAACTACGCTTTGGCGACTTGCATTATGTTACTAGATCTTCTACTTTGCAAAACGCAACTGATTCAACACACGAGTTTTACGAGCATGTCGTTGTTTTGCTTTCTAAAGCTAATCCAACTGTGCATAATTACATTCTTGGAGGCAATAACACAAAGCTTTTAAGCCCAGTTCGTTTAGCTGGTGTTACAGCGAATAATCTTGTGCCAGCAAACAAAGTTTCACTTCAGCCTTCTCTAAACGATATTCTGGAGGAAAATACTCGCGAATCTAAAAATCCTACACAAAACATCATGTCCACAATGAATAAAAATACTAGATTGCGTCACGCAGAACACGCTTTAGATGCCGTTCGCAAAAAATACGGCAACAACGCTGCCCACATTGGATTGTAAACTCGCGCCACATTAAATAATACTTTGCAAATAATTAATTACTTGCTTTATCTGAACGCGGAGGCAAGGCTGCAACGCGAGCTTCATCCCATCCGGAAGCTCCAGCATCTGTAGCTCCTCCCAAATCTCCGAGCTTGTCGAAATAATCAACCGCAGCATCGCGATACCACTCCCAGTCTTCTGGCAAATCATCTTCATAAAAAATAGCTTCTACTGGGCAAGCCGGTTCACAAGCTCCACAATCCACACACTCGTTTGGGTTAATATAAAGCGTTCGATCGCCTTCATAAATGCAGTCTACAGGGCATTCATCTACACACGCTTTATCTTTTACATCAACGCAAGGCTCTGCGATTACATATGGCATAACGCCCTCCTTTCTGCTTTTATGCAACTTTTCTATTATAGAACATTTTTGAAAAGTCTATGACACAAAAAGTCGGCATGCGATATAACCGTATGCCGACTTCTTGCTAAATAAATAATTTATTAATTTTGACTATCTTGCGAGGCCGCAGCAGTCGCCTCAGCTTGAGCTTCTGCACGAGCCTGCTCCTCTGTTTCTCCTTCAGCTACCTTCTCTGCAGCAGCAGCATCTTGAGCAAACAAAGTTTCAACCGGAACACCGAGCTGCTTAGCTTTACGCAACTGCCTGCCAAGCAAAGAATTGCGGTAAGAGTAGCCGAAGTATACCGCAAAGCCTATTGCCAGCCACACTGCAAAACGAATCCAAGTCAATACAGACAAGTTAAGCATGAGCCAGAATGTAGAAAGCGCTGCAAACAGCGGAAGCCATGGATTGCCAGGAACGCTAAATGAACGGTGCAAATCTGGTCTGCGCATACGCATAATCGGCACACCAGCAGAAACAAGCAGGAATGCAGAAAGCGTACCAATGTTCACCATGTCGGAAAGAATGCCAATATCGAGAGTGGAAGCAACGACTGCCACAACAATACCAGCAACAATCTGAAGTCTTGCAGGAATACCACGCTTGCTTACCTTAGAGAAGCTACGTGGAAGCAAGCCATCGCGGCTCACAGCGAAGATAATGCGCGTAAGACCGAGCAAAAGCACCATCACAACGGTTGTTAAACCAATAACAATACCGAGGGAAATAATCTTTGCAGCCCAAGTAGCACCCACAAGTTCGAAACTTGTAGAAAGCGAAGGAGCGGCTTGCTTTGCCAAATCCTTGTAGGAAACCATACCAGTTGTTACAACTGCGACGAGGATGTAAAGAACAGTAACAATAAACAATCCAAGACCAATACCTCGTGGAATGTTCTTGTGCGGATCCTTAGTTTCTTCTGCTGTTGTTGCAACAACATCAAAACCGATGAATGCGAAGAACACGAGAGCCGCGCCGGAAAGAATACCTGGAACGCCATAAACAGCTGGCTGCATGCCTGTTACCCACTGCCACAAAGGCTGTGCCATAACCCCAGAGACTTCTATTCCCTTTACACTTGCAGCGTCGGTTGCAGGTGGCACAAATGGCGTAAAGTTGGAAGCTTTAATGTAGAAGAAGCCCACAACAACCACGAATAGAACGATACCAATCTTCAAGATTGTTAAAGCGCCGTCGAAGCGTGCAGAAAGCTTAGTTCCAAGGACAAGCATAGTTGTAAAGAATGCAACGATTATAATCGGAGCAACATCAATAGTGAAACCACCTAAGTTAAAACTTGTGGTCATATTCAAACCGAAAAGCTTCATTAAATCGTTAAGATAAACGCCCCAATACTTTGAAATTACTGAGCCAGCCATCAGCATTTCTAGGATCATATCCCAGCCAATAATCCAAGCAATAAGCTCACCAACTGTAGTATATGTAAACGTATAAGCAGATCCAGCAACTGGAATCATAGATGCAAATTCCGCATAGCACATTGCAGCAGAACCGCATACAATGCCTGCAATAATAAAGCTAATAATTACAGCAGGACCAGCATGGAATGCTGCAGCCTGAGCGCCGACAGAGAAAATACCGGCACCAACAGCGACAGCAACACCCATAACTGCCAAATCCCAAGCATTTAATGTACGTTTAAGATGGCGTTCACCATCCATAGTCTCAGCGATAGTCTGTTCAACAGACTTTTTTCTCCATATTTGCATAATAAACGCACTTTCGTTGAGGTATAGGTATAAAGGTATGCCGCAATCAGAAGCGCATCAACAAATTTGCGAAACAGTTGCGACTTCACCTATATAAAATTTCTACTTACTTTTCTTTATTTATTCCTGTAAATGTAATTAAATAAAAAATTTATATAGATAATGTAGGTAAATATTACACAAAACATTGCTTACACGGTAGTTTTACCGTGTGTTCCTTTATTATTTGTGAAAATTTAAATAATAAACTTATATATTACTGCATAAAACGCATCATATTCGTAAAATTTTCAGTTTATAGAAATATTTATTACAACAGGTTCAGGAATAAGCGTTACACCAAACTTACTTTGCACACCACGGATAATAGTTTTTGCCAAATTTGCAATATCGTCACAAGAAGCATTATTACGATTGGTAAGTGCCAAAGTATGCAATGAAGAAAGCCCCGCAGGCGAAGGTTTCCCATTTTCTATAAGCCTAAAACCCTTATGGAATCCAGCATGGTCAATAAGCCAAGCTGCAGAAGTTTTTATACCATGCGATCCATCTTGCATAATTGCATCAAATTTAGGAGCATCTTCTGGCAAAGTATCGGCTTCACTAGTACTAAGTATTGGATTCATAAAGAAACTACCGCAACTATGACGATCACTGTAAATATTATCGCCCTCTAAAAATTCGCCAGTAACATAGTCTTCACTTTGCAATCGCAAAGCAAATTCAACACCTTCAGCACACTTTGTACCACGCATCCACAGCTTATCGTAACGAGAAGCATCCTCAAGCATGCCTTTAGAGGCACGAACGCGCAAAACTTCACGACGTATTGCTGCTGTTTGCATGCGCTCACCCAATTCTACGTGCAAAGCATTAGCTAATTGCGAATGAGAGACAATGCCGGTTGAATTATGTTTCAAACAAAAAGTAACAGACAGCACAACGTAACGAGGAGTAGGAAAATACGAGTCCGCAGGAACTCCTACTGAAGAGTACATGCTTTTTTTAAGCAATGAAGTGCGATACCCAAAATTTAAAGCATCCTTCTGCAACTCCATAGTTGATTTTGTTTTGCGGTCCCAGACTTCTACGGAAGTAACACTTTGAGATACTTCTTGACCATAAGCGCCAATATTTTGCACAACAGAAGCCCCAACAGTGCCAGGTATGCCAGAAAGACCTTCTACACCCTCTAAGCCAAGAGAAATCGTATGGGAAACAAAATCATCCCAATTACAACCAGCTTCAGCATTGATATGCACTAAATGAGCACCACTTTGCAAATCAATGCCATCTTCTGAAGGTGCTGCTTCATCAAGCACATGAATATCACGTCTAGCATCTCGCACAACAACACCATTGAAGTTCTCATCGCTAACAAGCATATTAGAGCCGCCACCGATAACGCATAAAGGCAGACCAAGCTCATCAGCATCTTCTACCGCTTCAATAACAGCAACGCGACTTTTTGGCTCTATAAAACGCGCAATTTTGCCACCTACGCCAACAGTTGTTATATCTGCAAAGGATGGATTATTTACTAAAGATGCTTGCATACTCATGGTTTAAATATTAACAGCAATAAATAACAAAAACCCCGCATTAAGCGGGGTAATAAGCATAAAATCTGCGCAACTAGCAATAAGCTTGAACAAGCCAAAATCGTGAGCGCAGTAAGCTAAAGATTCAGCGAGTCTCGCGATGAAGCGTATGCTTGCCGCAGCGTGGGCAGAACTTGTTCAACTCAAGACGATCAGGCGTATTGCGACGATTCTTCGTCGTGATGTAATTACGCTCTTTGCACTCCGTGCATGCCATCGTAATGCCCGGACGGATGTCGGCGCTCTTGCTTGCCATTTCGTTCACCTCTACAATTCATTATTGGCCAGCCAGTCTCCTACTGGCCGTTGTAGCGAGGAAGAGACTCGAACTCTTGACCTTACGATTATGAGTCGTACGCTCTAGCCAGCTGAGCTACCCCGCCAGAGAGCCTCGAGTGAGAATCGGACTCACGACCTCTTCCTTACCAAGGAAGTGCTCTACCACTGAGCTATCGAGGCGTGGCGGGTAGTGGATTCGAACCACTGAAGCACGAAGCGGCTGATTTACAGTCAGCTCCCTTTGACCACTTGGGAAACCCGCCAGCAGTCTCCGTAAGAAGTGAACTTCAAACGGCAACTTTGTTATTTTGCCACGAAATCGCGACTAATGCAAGATTAAGACACGCCGAAAGCAAAACTTTTATGCAAAAAGCTAGTTATTTAGCGAAAAACCTTCGTTTTTTAAATTTTCGCAAACTGTCAAAACCCTGTCATTAGCCTCGCGCTCGCCGATACTAATGCGAATACCTTCACCAGCAAAAGCGCGAACAGACAATCCTGCAGCAATAAAATGTTCTGTTGCCCGCTCGGTATCTGCCCCAAATGGCATCCAGAAGAAGTTTGCATACGCATCTTCAATATTCCAACCTTGCTCGCGCAAAGCTTCAAGAATGCGCTCACGCTCAGCAACAAGAGATGCAACACGAGTACTCATCTCCTTGCTTGCGTCATCTTCCAAAGAAGCCAAAGCTGCGACCTGCGCTATTTGAGACACTCCAAATGGCACAGCAACTTTACGCATACCATCTACGACTTCAGCCGGAGCAATACCATAACCAATGCGCAAACCTGCCAATCCATAAGCCTTGGAGAACGTTTGAGCAACAACTACATTTGGATACTCATGGTACAGTTTTATGCCATTTGCAGTGCCTTTTGCTGTGTTAAACTGCACATAAGCTTCGTCAATAAGTACAAGAACGTCGCTTGGCACAGCATCTAATACCTTGCGAGCTTCCTCCTCGCTAAGTGAAGCAGAAGTTGGATTATTAGGATTATTCAAAATAACCAAACGCGTGCGATCACTAATAGCCGCAATCATAGCGTCCACATCGTGCGACCCATCTGCACGATTAGGGATTTTAACGCTTGTAGCTCCAGCACCCGTAACAATAATCGGATAAGCTTCAAAGCTTCTCCAAGGATATATGACCTCATCTCCCGGACCTGCAACCAAGTCAACAAGCTGCGTAATAACTTCCGTAGAGCCGCAACCAAGCACGACTTCGTCTGCAGTCACACCAAAACGCTTGGCAAGTTCTTCAACAACTTCTGTGCCACGCATATTAGGATAACGGTTTATTACATTAAGAGCGCGATTTGAAATCGCTTCTTTTACGCTTTGCAAAGGCTCATAAGGATTTTCGTTACTAGAAATCTTATACGCACGAATGCCGTCTAATTTAGGAGCTGGCTTACCCTGCTTGTAGCTAGGAATTGTATCTACAATATTGCGGTGTTTGTATGTCATACTTCTCCATCATACTCCACACATGCCTTAACTGTGCAATAGCAAAAATCCGACCAAAACCTTACAACCGCGTAAAGTTTCTGCCGCCTATCCAAATATTCCACAGACATTCTTACGTACCGCAATAAAAAACGCTGGGAACAACGTTTCCGTCATTTCCAGCGTAAGTTTTATTGTTTCAACCGGCTAAATACTAGCCAAGAATTGCAAGCACATCACGAGAAGACACGATTAAGTAGTCCTCACCTTCATAATGCACTTCAGTTCCGCCGTACTTGGAATAAAGGACCTTGTCTCCAACCTTAACATCCATAGGAATGCGCTCGCCCTTATCGTCGCGACGACCAGGACCTACGGCAAGAACTTCACCCTGCTGTGGCTTTTCCTTGGCATTATCTGGAATATACAAGCCAGAAGCAGTCTGAGTTTCCGCTTGAGCTTGCTTAACAATAATCTTATCCTCCAACGGTGTGAGCTTAATCGACACTGTTGCCACCCCTTTCATAAGAGATACTATTTCGTACGCAAGAAACAATCCGACGAGGCTGACGATCACGTCCGCAACCGCACTTACGTTCTATGCCTCATAATACCGCGAATTTAGCACTCTAACAACTCGAGTGCTAATCTTTTAAGAAAATTTTTAGAAAACTCTTAAATCATGCATTTCGACGAGCAAGAACATCATGCAAATTTGCCACGCCGAGTGAGTCTTCAGAACTCTCTGGAGCATCCACTTCGCTCACTTTTTCTTTTTCGTGGAACTGAGAAGAGTTTGTAGCAGCAAAATTAGCAGCGTCATTGGCATTATCAACATTAGCAACTGGTACAGCTTTAACTACTTGCTTAGTTGACTTAATTTCCAAACTTTCTGGAGTACGAGATGCTAAATTAGCATTACCTGAATCAGACTTAGTTTGTGAATCAAGCGAGAACGAAATTAAATCTTGATTAGACTGATAGTTTTGCTCCGAAGCCACAAAAGCGTTAGAAGAATCGTATGCGTCTTTATTTTCCGCCTCAACGATATTAGACTCTTTAGATTCAGATTCTTCTTTATACAAACGCTCACGCAACGCTGCATTGCGCTCTTGCTCCGCACGATGTAACGCAACACGAATTTCGCTCTGCTCCATAACCGAAGTTTCAGTATTGTCACGAGACGCATCATTTCGAACAGGCACTACAGTCTGAGATACAGAATATTCAGCACTGTCGTTTTGAGAAATCGCATCACTACTGTTGATTTCTCCATTAAAATCAGAATCAGATGCAGAAGAATAATCTTTCAACTGGCGTATAACAGCACTATTATGGCGTTCGCACAGCTCATCCTCAGCTTTGCATTTCGAAGCAGCGCGCATTGTTGCAATACGCGCCTCCCAAGCACGAGCATGCTTAGAAGCACGAGCTCCAAAATAAAGCACTACTGCCAACATAGCTCCAGGAATAAGAGCAAAAACTGGAGAAAATATACCAGAGCATCCTGCTAAGAATACGACAAAAGTCAAGGCAGCAAGCGCAACTACCAACACACAACGACGGCGTATTGCAGCACGCCTAGCAGCGCGAATGCGCGCAATATATTCAGGAGTTAATGTTCGTTTTTGTTGTGTCGGTTGCATACAAGCCCCTTTTGCCAACATACTAGTACCGTCGCAAATGCGCGCAGTACTCCACTCACCTACAAGATGAAGTGTTGGTGAAAACCTATCCTCGCGATGTTCAAGCATAGACTTCATGCCGTTAACCGTGCGTTTAGGCAACCACCCGAACCATAAGGCTACGAGGATGACTAATACGAGTACCGCACTCACCGATTCATAACCCATAACTATTAATATAAAGAAGTCATAGGATGTGTAGCAACATAAACATTTCGGCGTGTCGCCAAAATGTGGGATTATTGCGCGCGCCATCACACAATATGCTGTGCCACAATCATTTACTAAGCAAATTTAACACTTATAATAACTGTCATAGTATGTACTAGGATATGTGAAGGAACAGTAAGTTTCTACTTACGTGCTCGTGTAACTTCGGAGGGACTTTTGCCTACTTATCATTATCGTTGCAAGCAATGCGGATACGATTTTTCAGAACATCAATCATTTTCAGATGACCCTATTACCATTTGCCCTCAGTGCGGAAAAGATGCAGTGCACAAAGTGTACTCTGCTCCTCCAATCAACTTTAAAGGCAAAGGCTTTTATCGAACCGATAAATGATTTTGTAAAATTATAAATATTAATTATTGTTTAAATATTGCGCGCTAATAGGTTTTATCCACAGCGCGCAATTTTTCTTGCTCTTGCATTTTTTATATTTCAAAATACAGGTATGAGCATAAATTTTTCTTTATTTAAATCTCAAAATAACGCAAAAAATAGTGCGTTATTGCAGCGAAGGCAACGCGCTTTCATGCGGAAAATCATTATTGTGCTATGTGCTGGAATGATGGCTTTACTCGTTGTGTCAACTATTATTGACTCACAAGAAACTCAAGTTATAGCAGTAGCTAAACACAATATTCAGCAAGGTTCACGCGTTAGCGTAAACGATATTGCATACGTTCGAGTGCCTAAACATAAAGTATTTAATCAAGCGCTATCTAATAATATAAGTGCGAATGCTTCTATTATTGCAACATGCGAAATACGTAAAGGCATGCCAATTTTGCAAACACTATTGAGTAAAATTCCGCGCATTCCAGAAGGATTCACTTCTATTACCATTCATTTAGCTAGTGCAGATCACACACTGCTTCCTGGCGAAAAAATTGATCTAGCTTTTAGCAAGCCGGTACAAGATGAAGAAATTTCTAACTCTAAAAATGCAGAAAGTCACAACAACGAAAAATCTAAAAGCAGCACTATAGAAAATAACGATAAAAACAAAAACCACGATATTGAAGAAAACAATATTGCAGAAATTGACGAACGCTATGTTAGCGTAGTTCATAATGTTACGGTAATGCAAATAACTCAAAGCACCCAAGTTTCACAAAATCAGCAAAATACTACCACTCTTGCTATGCCTGCTGCAGATGCGTTGCGATTATTACAAGCTCAGTCTGCAAACCCCTCTTTGGCAATTGTTGCCATGAAATTGTCACAATGAGATTGCCGTCATGGAATACGTACACGATTAGTAGAAATCAGCGGTAATTATTAGCAATTAGCGATAATGACCAGTCAGCAACAAGCAGCAACAAGAATAAATCATTCTGCTACTTCTCGCGTATTTCAAGCTCAACTAATACGCTCGGAAAACACCGCCCAGTGAGGCGGCAATTCGCTTAAAATACGATTATCGTCGTCTTGATTACGCTGTTGCAAAGTAAGCTCGTCAGAAGGCTCGAGTTTAACGCCATCTGCATCAAAAAGCTCCGAGCCTTCACGAACAACCCTAACCGACCTACGGGGAGATCTTCTATTGGGATCGTATTTACTCATTCGTTGTCACCATACAATTCCCCGAGACGAGAAACAACACGGTCAACCTCTTTTTCAGGATTGACAAAAGCTCCAACGCTCCACACTGTCATAACTGACCAGCCCAAGGATTCCAAATCCTGAATAATCATGCGATGACGTTCACGAGTTGATTGCACGCTCATAAATTGCGCATCATCCGTAAGCACAGCAACAGCAAATGACTTGTCCGCAAGTCCAACTACTAGAGGAATTCTAACGCCATTATCGAAGCCATAGTTGACTGCAACTTTTAATCCACGCGAGCGAATACGCTCAGCTAAATCAGTAAATAGCACATTTCTTTGTGCAGCTTCTGCAGCAATTTGCGCTTCAACATCGTTAGCATCTTCTGGACGAAGCGGCTTATCACTTAACTTCTCAGCCCATTGCAAAAGATTCTTCAAAAGCTTTGGACCATCTTGGTGCAAACGCTCATCTTCCATATCTTTAGACGTAAACGCACTAACAATATCTAGATGACGACGAGCTAGAGCCAAAGCGTCAAGAAGCATACTGCTTCCACCTTCTTCTTCAAGCAATCCAAACTGCTGAAGAAGTCTGCCATGAGATGTTTTTGCATAGCAAAGCGACATAATTACATCTGTTGCTATTGCTCCAGAAGCTTCATTAACGCCCAAAAGTCTCACATGTCGCAAGAATCTAGCCATGTTTTCGTCTTTAATAGACAAAGACTTCAACTCTGCTCCTAAACGACTGCGGAACACGTTTGTCAACGTAACTACGACAAGCACATAGCTTGAAGGAACAACCGTAAACGTATTCGCACGCTGACGAATAAGCTCAACTACTTCATCAATTTCACGCTGGCTGCTTTCAATAAGCCCAGAAGACATTACTGGAACTCCAGTTGCTTCAATTTGATGCAAACGAACTTTACCTTGCAAACGTTCAACAGGAACGTCATGACGCAACTTTCCGTAACCATGTTCTTCCAAGAATCGCGCTAAACGAAGCGAGCGCCTTGTTGCTCTAGAAACTACTGTTACAGATGGTAGTAATGAAATAAGCGAACGCAAACTTTCAGAACTTACTGTTTGCTTATGCGCTAAAACTACTACTTGACGAGCACGAGACAAAATAGATAGCAACTCAATATTTGATATATGAGATGCCGAATCAATTATTACAGTATCTGCAATAGGTCTCAACGGAGTCATCATAGTAAGAGTAGATGGCATAGCTACAAGTATTGGTTTCGCAGCCAACACAAGTTCCGCATAATTGCGCAATAATTTATTAAAAGTAATTCCAGAACGGTTTCCTGCAAGCATAGTATGTAACTGATTAGCTTCTTGCGTGTGCGAGAACAATAAATCGCACAAATGCCTCATAGCTTCTTGCTGAACCATTGGACCGATTGAACGCACATGTTCTGTATCAACTTGCACGAATCGATCAGAGACATCTTGCATTGCGGAGCCATCTTGGTGAGAAATAATTGCAGAAGAATTAACGATATCTTCAAAAACAGTAGTCCACCAAGCCAATTGCAACTCACCGTCAATTGCATTACCTGTAACGTTGCGACGACGCAAATCGCTAACTAAATCAGATAAGCCCGCTTTGCTGAACTCACGCTCCAAATTGCAACGACCAGGGAGAGTATCTAGAGATGCTCTGTCGTCATGCAAATCTTGCAAACGAGCTTCAAGCTGCGCAAATTCAATATTTTCAAGATCTGCGCCCTTAAGAGTTGTTGCTAACACTGCATCAAGAGCAACTAAATGCCTTGCTAATAATTCTTGAGTATTTACAATATCATCCAATTTTGGCGGCAAAACAGGCCATCCGCCGTGAGGCACGAAAGTACGCCACTGAGCTGCTTGCTGCGCAACAATCTTTAATGCCTCATGCAAATCATCGACTTTAGCTCCAACTCTTAGCAAGCTGCGCGCTTCTCGAACATGATGTCTACGTTCCCAGAAGCCCATAATTGTGCCTTCGGCTTTACGCTGAACTTTCGGCTTACTCGCTTCAATCATTGCATCTAAATCGCGCTCAAAAATTTCAGGCTGGAATACGTCAAGTACACGTCGCAAATTTTTGAGAACTGTAACTTGACGACTCCACTCACGAGCTGTTGTTGGCACAGGGAAACCACAGCTTTGCACAGTGCTTTTAACTTGTTCTCGAGTTGCTGGAAGAAGCTTAAGAAGCACGTCTACAACACGCTGATATACAGATATAGCTTCATTTTCGTCAAATATCGACGCGCCAAACCAAGGAGTATCTTCAGGATTTATCCTAAACTCTCCAAGCTCATCGGCTTGGTGGAATTTTTTCGACCACTCTTCAATATGACCGGTCATGGCGTGCGCTGCGGAAACATCCAAACGCACATGCGTAGACGGATGGGTTGGAAACATTGCAATTGCTGCAAGATTCTGGACTGTTTGATATGCAGATACTCCCCAAGTTTCGTTGATACCATGAAGATCGCCTAAATAACGAGTAAGGCGAGAACGCACTCCAACCAACTCATCTGCAACCTGCTCAAATCGTGAAGTCGCAATACTATGTCTAGCACCAACTGCTGCAATCAACTGCGCATCGACATGCTTAGCAATATGACCATCCGCAACGTCTAATGCTAATGAGGAAATTTCATGCGTATTCAACGTGTAACGGAAACGCCTCTGCTGCTCAACAACATTAGGCACATACAACACAGAATGTCCTGCAATCACAGAACGAGAAGCAATCGCAGCAGCAATCGCAGCTGAATCTGAGCCCGAATCAATATCCACGAACAGAGAATTTCCAGAAGCAACAAGCTCCGCTGCATAACGCACAACGTTATCTACTTCACCAACTTCGCATTCGCTATGAGGATCTGCGTCGAAAGGACTATATTCTAGCTTATTTGCAGACTGAAGCTTATGAATAGCTCGATCATCGCCAGCCATAGCGTCAATCATCGCATTCCCAACATTGCCAGATTGCAAAGCGTTAATAATTTGTTCACTTTCTGCTACAAAACGCGAACCAGCATCTGTAAAGCAGCCAAGTATAATATCGCGCTCAATATCAAAATCTGTAAAAGCTGAGCGAGCTTGCTTACAAATAGCATCAAACACTACAGAAGTTTCTGGCGTTCCACTTTCATATTGAGATCCGTCGAATAAAACATCTTCCCTAAGTTGAACACCACGCTCACTTAAACGCGACACAAGCGAATTGTTCAGCCCAACACTTCCAGAGAAATAAATAGTGGCGGAGGTCTCATCTTGATTAGTGTCACGAACAACTTTCACAGGATACGTAAGAACAGGCACATGGTTGCCATTCCACGATGCAACACCAACTATTAAAGAAAGTTCGGAAACGCCACTTTCGTGTGCTTTTGCGTCTCTATCTTCAAAAACTCGATCTAGCCTTCGCCCAGCAGCCCGCAACATTCCAGCGTCTCGGAATAAAGATTTTAACGTTACTTTTCCGCTTGCAAAAAGTTGCGCAATTCCGGAAGGATGAGCATGCGTCAACTCTAATTGTGCAGCAAGTTGCGTTATATCTTCTAGTGGAGAAGGAGATAGCTGAGCCTGATATTGCTGCTTCCACCCAACTATATGTTGTAAAGCGTTAGTACGAGCGCTGTTGGTATTGTTAGAGCCAGATTTTTCTAAAGAATCATCTTCTGACGTAGTATTTTCAACTACTGTATCAGTAAAAACTTGCTCTGACGAATCCTGCTCCACGTTGTTTGTATCACTCATATTCCCACCCTACTTGCTTACTGTTCAATAGCTTTGCGATATGCACTATAACCGCTGTTTCTAGCTAGTGCAGCATCTACTTCAGAATTACCTTGAGCTGCGAGCCACGCGTATAAGTCATCATATAACCCAGTGTTTGCAGCCAAAAACGGAAGCAACTGCGAATATTGCGCCATCTCAAATTGCTTTGAAAAATCACTACTTTCTTCAGCTTCTTTTGACGTAAATCCGCCGGCTTCCACTACATTTTCTTGAGAGTCAAATTCGCCTTTTGACACTTTTTCAAACACGGAGCCTGGCTCAAATGCAGGTGTGTACTCCGCATCAGAATTGTTAATATCGAGATTATTAGAGTCGAGATTTGTAGAGCCAAAACTGTTAATATCGAGATTATTAGAACCTGTATTTACACTATTAAAAGCTGAAGTATTGGCAATATTTTCAGCAAAAGTTTCAGTTGAATTTAATGGAGATACTGGAAATTCTTGAGAACTTTCGTTTTGCAATACATCTGTTTCCGAATTAACTGGCGTAACCGGAGAAACCTGAGCAACTGAATCAGCTTGATCAACTGCAGAAACCGAAGAAATCACAGAATCTTGTTGTGAAGGTTCTTCTTTAGTTGAACTTTCTTGCTGAATCGCTTGCGCATCTGCAAATAAATTACGCGGCTCTACAGGAACCTCCTGCTGTTCTCGCATAACAGGCAAAGTTACATCATGATTGATTGGAGCAACATCTGTTTGCGAATCATCATTGAGCTGAGTATGATTCTGCATGCCTTGTTTCCAAGACAATCCAGGATGCGAAACTGATTGAGCATGGAAAACACCTGTTGGCTCACCAGCGCGCAAATCAAGAATTTGATCTACTGATAAATCTGAAGCTGCAGGCTCATCATGCGATTCATCTGTAGCATAAGAGAACAGATTACGCACTGCGTTATCTTTTTCAACTTCAGCAGATTCTTCTTCTACACGCACAAAATCAACAGGAACATCACCGAATTGCATGCGCATTAAGTTATCTGGAAGCTGAAAATCAACATCAGGCTCTAGACGCAGCAAATCACCATTTGCGCTGACTAAATATGTACCGTTAGTTGAATGCAAATCTCGTATTGTTGCCACGCCTCGCATGTCTACAATTAGCAGCGCATGCCTCTTTGACATAGAACGTTTATTATCCACTATGTCGACGCGCGCGAAACCATCTTCACGCAACGGGCGTATAGGCTTTCGACCAATCTCTACAGACTGACCTGCACCCACACGTGCCTGCTCGACACCACCAACTGTAATCATCCAGCGCTGCACGGTTTGTCGCTCACTCACGTGATCTGCTCCCTTCAAAAAACACACTACTTACTATTGTGTCATGCTTTGTGTATATTGCGCTAGTATTTGTTGATTTTAAGCATAAAAATATCACATATTCATATTTGAAGATTTTACAAGAAAATTTATAAGGAATTTTACTAGAACTTTTGCAAAGAATTTTATTTGCAATAATTTTTAAAATCTTTATGCAAATGGAAATAACAAAAGGCTCGGAAGAAACTTCCGAGCCTCGAAACTTGCGATATTACCAACCGTCCCTAGCGGAAAGCAACAACGCAAAGTGCTCAGCATTAATCGGTTAACGAAGCCTGAATCAATAGTAAAAAAGGAAATTTGGCAAACCATATCAACAAGCAAACGCAAACCAATTAATTGCTGTATAAAACTAAAAGATCTACACAGCGTGCAGAGCACAAAATTTTTTACAAAAGCACTTAGTCTAGCGCACCTTTCAGCACACTAGACTAAGTAATTCACAGTAAAACCGACTCAACGATCAACCAATAAGCTAAAGCCCAAATGATTCATCACTGAATCAGATTTCAGCTTAGTGACGGATCTTGCGAAGAGCAGCACCCATGCCAGCAAGCACAGAAGCAGCAACAGCAGCCAAAGCTACAGCAGCACCGGTCTTAGCCAATGGAGCAGCCTTCTTCTCGGAAGACTTCTTAGCTTCAGACTTCTTATCAGACTTCTTTGCGGCAGCCTTGTCATCAACCTTCGCATAACACGCGCGGCAGAAACTTTACGCGCAAGTAAAGAAAAGGTCGCAGCGCAACAAAAAAGGCGGCAGGAATAATCCTACCGCCTAATTTTCACTATGCACACACGCATAAAACTGCGTTACACGCAAAGCAACAAAAAGTTAGAACTACTTAAGTTCAACGGAAGCGCCAGCCTCTTCGAGGGCAGCCTTAGCCTTCTCAGCGTCTTCCTTCTTAGCCTTCTCGAGAACAGCCTTTGGAGCGCCGTCCACGAGAGCCTTAGCTTCAGCCAAGCCGAGGCTGGTCAAAGCACGCACAGCCTTGATGACTGCAATCTTCTTATCGCCAGCAGCGGTGAGAACGACGTCAAACTCGTCCTTCTCTTCCTCAGCAGCACCAGCAGCAGCTGGAGCAGCGGCAACAGCGGCTACAGGAGCAGCAGCTTCGACATCAAACTTATCTTCGAATGCCTTGACGAACTCAGAGAGCTCAACGAGGGTCATTTCACCGAAAGCTTCAAGAAGCTCTTCGTTAGTGAGCTTAGCCATAATTGGCTTCCTTTCTTACTTGGCCGGGCATACCTTATGCCTTACGACCATAACATTTTTACATTTGGTTGGTCTCATGCAGCAAGCTGCAAGGGAATCAAGCGGCCTTTTCCTGCTTCTCGCGCAAAGCGTCGATTGTACGAACTGCCTTGGTTGGCAATGCGTTGAACAGGTAAGCGGCCTTGGACATGGTGCCCTTGAGCGCGCCGGCCATTTCGGAAAGCAACTGTGGACGCGACTTCAAGTCGGCGAGCTGCTTTGCACCTTCGGCATCGTAAACGGTTCCATCTGCGAAACCGCCCTTGATTACGAGGGCTTTATTCTCTTTGGCAAAATCACGCAAGGTCTTAGCAGCCTCAATGAAATCACCCTTAACGAAGGTGACTGCAGTTGGACCGGCGAGAAGCTCGTCGAGACCTTCAATGCCCGCTTCCTTAGCAGCAATACGAGCAAGCGTGTTCTTAGCCACAGAGTAGGAAGTATCGCGGCCTAGCTTTTCGCGCAGAGTAGAAATCTGCGGAACGGTAAGCCCGCGGTACTCGGTGAGGTAGATAGCGTCTGCGTTACGGAAAAGTTCCGTAAGCTCGGCAACTACCGCTTCCTTTTCGGGCCTCTTCATGGCGTTCCTTCCTAAATTGGCCGTAGGTGAAAGAAACGCATCAAGCTTAATTAAACAGAGCAATAAAAAAAGCCCTGCGCACTGGCAGAGCAACATAAGAAGCACTAAGGCGTGCTTAAATTTTCGACTCATAACGAAATTCGCTATAAATCATCGCTCAACCTGTGCTGGCCTGACACATCAATTTCAGGAATTTTTAATTCCGCCAACGGTCTGTGGTTTACGTTGGGTAAGTTTAATACGCCGTTAGGACAATGTCAAGAGAAATACTATAAAAATAAAAAAGAGGGCATGTAATTTACATACCCTCGAATTTTTTAATTTTTACTTTTATATTTTATGTTTCACAAGTTCACTACTTGCAAAATGCACCCTTACATTAAATGCACATTTACAGCACAGCATTAGCAACGAAATCAAGCAGGAACAGCAAGGAAACAATCCAAAGCATTGGATGAACTTCCTTAGCACGCTTCTTGCAAGTCATAACTAAGCAGTACATGATGAAGCCTGCAGCGATGCCGTAAGAAATGGAGTAAGAGAACGCCATGAATACGGCAGCAAAGAATGCAGGAATTGCTTCGGAAATATCATCCCAAGCAATTTCCTTCAAGGAGCTTGCCATCATGCAACCAACAACAACAAGCACGCCTGCAGTTGCTGCAGCAGGAACTGCAGAAGCAAAAGGCGCAAGAACAATAGAAAGCGCGAAGCAAATAGACACAACTACGGAAGTCAAACCAGTGCGACCACCGGCACCAATACCAGCAGCAGATTCTACATAAGTAGTGGTGTTAGAAGTACCGCAAATTGCGCCAACAGAAGTAGCAATAGAATCAGCAAACAATGCACGATCCATCTTGGAGCTAAATCCGGAGCCGTTTTCAAGAGCCTTTTCGTCAGCTTCAGAGAAGATACCTGTACGACGGCCAGTACCAATAAAGGTGCCGAGAGTGTCAAAAGTATCCGACATTGAGAATGCGAAAATAGTTACCAACACAAGCGGCAAACGAGCAGGATCAGCAAACAAAGATGCAAAACCCTTATCGCTAAAAATAGCACCGAAAGTAGTTGGAAGCTGAGCAAAAGCGTCAGTAACAGACACTGCATTGTTCAAAGAAGTCAATCCCAAAGGAATACCAATTAAAGAAGTTGCAATAATTGTAATAAGCAAGCTTGCGCGAACTTTAAGAACTGTAAGAACAATAGCAAAAAGAAGTCCAATAAGGAATAACCAAAGCACAGGGTTATTCATAACAGCAAGACCTGGAATAGCAGCAGTTGGTTTACTCTTTGCAGCGGCGGCAGGATCCTTGGAAGTAAAAGTAATCAAGCCAACACTCATCATGCCCACATAGGCCACAAATAAACCAATGCCACCGCCGATTGCTTGTTGAAGCGAAGTCGGGATGGCACGAATAATCATTTTACGAATCTTGGTAACGGTAATAATAATGTTAATTAAACCGCACAAGAACACCATGCACATGGCCTCTTGCCAAGTAAAATGCAGGCCGAAGCAAACTGTGTAAGTAAAGAATGCGTTAAGACCCATGCCAGCAGCCTGTGCGTAAGGTACGTTAGCAAACAAGCCCATAACAAGGGTACCAATGATTGCTGCGATGATTGTAGCGAGGAAAACGCCACCTTTAGGCATGCCAGTTTGGCTTAAAATCATTGGATTTACGACGATAATATACGACATTGCGAAGAATGTAGTGAGACCTGCAGTGATCTCCGTTGATACATTCGTGCCGTTTTCTTTGAGATGGAAGAACTTTTCCATATACTCTCTGTTCCTTGGTTTACAAGCGCAAAAGACCAGAAAAGCGCGGCGAAAGCACTTGAGCAATCGCGTACGCAATTACATTTGGGCATTCACGCAGAGGTTACTGCGACTCGTCGAATGAACGAAGGCATCACAAAATCTCACATAAAATTATGAAAATTGCGAAACCTTTGAACAACCGAACAGCTCTGACCTTACGCGCACGTGCTGACCAAGGAAATACACCGAAATCAAAGAAGTATATAACAACTCAGCCAAAACGACCGGAAATATAACGCTCAGCTTCAGCATTGCGCGGATTGTTGAACATAGTAGTTGTGTCTGCAAAGTATTCCAGATGACCAGGTTGACCTACAGCTTTCAAATTAAAGAATGCCGTGTAATCCGCAACACGCGCAGCCTGTTGCATATTATGCGTCACGATCACAATCGTGTAGTCACGCTTAAGCTCATTAATCAAATCTTCTACAGCCAACGTAGAAATAGGGTCAAGAGCTGAGCAAGGCTCGTCCATAAGTAAAACTTGCGGATGCACAGCCACAGCCCTAGCAATGCAAAGTCGCTGCTGCTGACCGCCAGAAAGACCAATACCCGGCTTATCTAAGCGATCCTTAACTTCATTCCACAAGTTCGCGCCTCGTAAAGCCCACTCAACTAAATCGTCAGCATCACTCTTAGCAATTTTGCGATTATTCAAACGAACTCCAGCGAGCACGTTTTCTCGAATAGACATTGTTGGGAAAGGATTTGGACGCTGGAAAACCATGCCAACATCGCGGCGGACAGCCACAGGGTCCACGTCTTTACCGTATAAATCGCGGCCTTCAAGAAGCACTTGACCTTCTACTCGCGCGCCAGGAGTGATTTCGTGCATGCGGTCTAAAGTGCGCAAAACTGTTGATTTTCCGCATCCGGAAGGTCCGATAAAAGCCGTCACTTTATTTGGCTCAATATTAATATTTACATCTTCTACAGCAAGAAAATCACCATAGTAAATATTTAAGTGCTTCACATCAATTCGCTGACCCATTTTATGCTCACTTTCTAAAAATTTAATTCGCTTTGCTTTGTTTTATTTTGCTTTGCTTTAACTCACTTTATTTAAGATTTACTTCGCTTTATTTCGTCTTTACAGAAAACACTCGAGCTACAACTCGCCCCAAAATATTTAGCAACAACACCAACACAATAAGCGTTAAAGCTGCAGCCCACGAGCGCTCCATCGGAATTGACGTTACACAAGAAGCCGGCGCATTAGCTGGACAATTCGCAGAAAGTTTGGAATATTCTTGGTAAACGTACACCGGCAAAGTCGTCATTTGCCCATCAAATAAATTGAGATTCGTGGAAGCAATAAAGCCTGAAGCCATAAGAAGTGGTGCAGTTTCGCCAATAACGCGCGCAACCGCAAGAATACAGCCAGACACAATTCCCGGAAGAGCAGTGCGCAAAACGATTTTTGTAATTGTGCGCTGCTGAGTAACTCCCAAAGCAAGAGACGCCTCGCGCAAATCGTTAGGCACGATTTTTAGCATTTCTTGAGAAGACTTCACAACTGTTGGAATCATAAGAAGTGAAAGAGCCACAGATCCTTCAAAACCATTGATTGTGCCAGGACCAGCAAGAAGAGCAAACATAGAAAATGCAAACAATCCAGCAACAATAGACGGAATACCACTCATAACGTCAACAAGCAGATTAATTATGCGCGAAATTTTGTTTCCGCGAGCATACTCAACCAAATAAACAGCACACATTAAACCAATCGGAATTGAAATAACCATAGCTCCTAGCGTTATTTCAAGAGTTCCAATAATCGCGTGCAAAATTCCGCCGTAACCGCCAGTTCCAGTAGCATTTCCGCCCACAACGTAAGTCATGTTATGAGTGAGAAAATCAAAATTTAAACGCTTAATACCATTGATAATGGTTGTTAAAAGCAAAGAAATAAGCGGAATAAGTGCCACAACAAAAGACAAGAAAATCAGCACGCGCATAAGCATGTCTTTACGTTTGCGCGCAGCTATGTGTGAGCGAGTTGGGCGGAATTTGTTGAAGTCAATAACCGGAGCCGCAGAATTTTCTGCGCGATTTTCTACGCAATTTTCTGCGAAGACTTCAGCACCTTCGTTAGATTTATTAATTTGATGCTCCATTTATGCGCCCGCCTTTCCGGTAATTTTGCGAGCAATAAAGTTGACTGCAAAAGAAATAACGAACAAAACTAAGCCGGTTGCAATAAGCGCACTTACGCCAAGTCCGTTCGCTTCCGGATACTGCGCTGCAATATTTGCGGCAATAGTTTGATTTTGAGAAGCCTTGAAAATATTGATACCAAAAGTAAATCCAGGAGACAAAATCATCAAAACTGCCATCGTTTCACCCAAAGCACGGCCCAGCCCAAGCATAGAAGCCGACACAATACCAGACTTTGCAAACGGCAAAACAGCTAACTTAATCATCTCCCACTTCGTAGCGCCGAGCGCAAGCGCACCTTCCTGCTGCAAGCGAGGAGCCTGCTGGAAAATATCGCGAGCCATAGAAGTAATAATCGGCAAAATCATCACAGCCAAAACTAATGCAACCGTAGCAGCAGAACGAGAAGGATTAGCCGCCGGACCAGAAAATAGCGGAATCCAGCCAAAAAGTTTAGAAACCCAATCCCAGAAAGGATACATAGCTGGAACCAAAACCAATCCACCCCACAAACCATAGATTACGGACGGAATCGCAGCAAGCAAATCAATTACTCCACTCAAAAGCGGAACAATTTTTTTAGGCGCATAATACGAAATAAACAGAGCAATACCAATTGCCACAAAAAATGCGAACAGCAGCGCGAGCGCAGACATAAGCACTGTGCCAAAAATAAGCGGAGCCACATAGCTTATAAAATCATGCGCTTTACCACCAGTAAAATCAGCAAACACATGACTTACTTGATTGTGATTTCCACTTAATAACGGCAAAGCACGAAACAGCAGAAATACTGCAACTGCTGTAAGAACAAGCAAAATTAGCATGCCACAGCCTGCAGCCACGCCTTTAAAAAGACGGTCTACAAGATGAGTGCCAACATAATTTTTGCTATTGCTCTCAGAAATTTGAGCAGTTTCGTTTGCACTATTCGCAACTGCTTTCGCATTTTTCGTAGAACTCAATCATTCTCCTTTATAACCGATACGTTCATAATATCAGTTTGTAAAGTTTTTACTTTCCTGTTTTAACAGACTTAATCGATGCGTTAATTTTGCTTACCAAATTTTGTGGAAGTGGAGCCGTTCCAGCAGCAGAAGAAGCAGCATTCTGCCCTTCCGCGCTAGTTACGTAGCTAAGCCAAGACTTCACAAATCGAGCAGTTCCAGCATCTTTATAAACCGGGCAAGCAATATCGTAAGAAACTAACACAATTGGATAAGCACCCTTAGATTGCGTATTGTGATTAATTTTCATAACAACGCGATTAGGATATTTTGCAGAAGCGTCTGCGTCAATTTCAGAATCAGCTAAAGTTTTAGAAGCAGCTTCCGGAGAAATCTCATTGTAAGTATCCCCCACCTTCACTGCAACAGTACCGAGCTTACCGACCTGTGAAAAATCAGCGTAACCAATCGCACCATTTGCCATGCGAATAGTAGATACAACGCCCGAAGTGCCCTTTGCACCTTGACCGACACTATTCGGCCAGTTTTCAGAAAGATCATATTTCCAATCGTCCGGAGCTGCATCCTTCACGTAGCTTAAGAAATTCTGCGTTGTACCGGACTTATCGGAGCGGTGAACAACAGTAATCGGGGTGTCTGGAAGCTTTAGCTTAGGATTCTGTTTCTTGATATCCTCATCATTCCAGCGCGTAATTTTTCCGTCGAAAATTTTAGCAATCGTCGAAGCGTCCAAATTAATATGCTTGCCAGCATCCGAAACACCTTTAAGGTTGAAAATAATCGCAATTGGTGAAACATACACAGGCACATCGAAAGCCGTAGTTCCATGAGCACAAACCGACTTAGACTTTTCAACTTCGTCGTTACTCAATGCTTTGTCTGAACCAGCCCAAGCCGTGGCACCAGTCATAAAAGTGGTAACGCCAGCACCAGAACCAGTAGGATTGTAAGCAATTTTTGCACCCGGATTTTTAGATTGGAATCCTGCAATCCACGCTTCCATTGCAACCTGCTGGGAAGAAGCACCCGAGCCTTGGAAATTGCCGGAGATCTTAGTGTTTTGCGAACCTGACGCATTGGAATTATCAGCAGGAACATTGTCTCCGCAAGCAGAGCAGGTTGCACACAAGCCGAAAGTTAGCGCCGCCGCAGCAATACTGCGGAACTTAAGTGCGCTTTTAGTCGTATTAAATTTATTCATATTTGACTTATTCATATCGTTACGCATATTCTTCTTTCCTTTCGCGAAGAATTGCCTTGCGCCCCACCACATTTTCGCGTTCCTATAGCCGTATTGCGAATTGGGCGCATTTTCTTAATTAATCCCTATCTTTTTTTATTAACGCAACCATCGTAAACAGGTGGGTAAAACCTCACCGGCAAAAATAAAGTGGGTACCAAAAATGGCGGTATTTGGCGCTATATTTAACGCGACTTAAGCAAAATGAAGGTCGGCGACCACATCAGCGTGTCGAAATGCTACAAATTGCGAAGAATATTTACCGTAATTTTTGCAGCAGTGTCCGCATACTCGGAAATATCAAAAGTGTGAAAATCCTCGTATTTTGTATCCGCATTATCGCTCATTGCGCGCACAACAAGTGCAGGAACGTCGTTACGAGCAGCCACATGCAAGACTGCTGCGCCTTCCATTTCCACAGCATCCGCTTGAGTAGCTGCAATTACCTCCGCTACTTTTTCTGGCGAATCAACAAAATATCCGCCGGATGCAATAGTGCCAGCGATATGCGTGATTTTCATATCGGTAAGCACTTTACTAGCTACTTTAAGAAGATAATCATCCGAATTAAATTCGCTTGCAAATGGCTTCCATTGACCGATTAAGCGCATATCGGTATCGAGATATTTTACAGTTTTTCCAAGAACAACATCGTTCGTATGCAAATTTTTATTAAGATTTCCTGCAATACCAGAAAAAATTACGACTTGAGGGTTATATGCGTCAATAAGATATTGCACAGTTGCAGCAGCATTAACCAGACCCATTCCGCCAACAGTAGCCGCGACTTCGATTTTACTGCCATTCGCCGAGTCAAGAGTGCCGCAAGATACATCAAGACTTGCAGAGTGATCGTGAGTCACGTTTTCAAGCGCACTGGCAATATGCGCAACTTCTTCCTCTAAAGCACCAACAACAGCGACTTTCGTAATTTTCTCAGTACTAGGCATTAGCAGAATCATCCTTTTTTACTTCGCTACTTACGCATTTATCGTTATTCTTAACCAAAAACACGCATACTAAAGTCATAATAACAAAAGTCAAAGTCGCAATTTTCAGCAATGCTCCGCACGTAAAATCAAACCAAGGATTCACAACAGGAACATTGAAAAACGCAATAATTTGATCCTGCAAAGCAAGAAAAGCAAAAAATCCAGCTATAAGAAGCACACAAACTAAAGTACCAACAATGCGACGCCATCCGCTAGCAAAAACAATTAAAGCAATCCCAGTTACAAACGGTATAAAAACGCTAAACCACAAAGCAGAAAACGTAACAAGCGTATACCCAGCGCTATGCGTGCCACGATACCATGCAAAAGCCAACAAAAGCACACCGTTGTAAATCAAAGCTAACAATATATAACGCACCACCGGTAATGCTTTACACATAAAACCTTTATTCGCTTTATTAGCTTTATTCAAGTCTTTGTTATACATTTCAACACACTCCCTTGTACGCAAAATATAATGCAAAAATAGGCGGCAAATACAGTAAGGAATATAAGCCAAGTAGAAATTAATTGAGATTATCTTACTACAATCTCTAATCTCTAAGCTCTACGGCGAGTTGCTACAGATTTAGCTAAAATTCTTAGCAAATTGGCAGTATCTTCCCAAGAAATGCAACGATCCGTAATAGACTTGCCGTATTCAAGCTCGCTAAGAGGAGCAGGATCTTGATTGCCGCCCTGCAAGAAGCTCTCCATCATAACGCCCTTAATACCCTGCTCGCCATCAGCCAAACGATCTGCAATCTCACGCACAACCTCAATCTGGCGACGCTCATCCTTGCCAGAATTACCATGCGAACAATCCACAACCACGCCGTTAGAAGCCATACAACCAGTGCCCAAGCGCAAACGAATCGAAGCAACAGCAGAAGCAACCGACGCAGCATCATAATTAGGACCCTTACTAGAACCGCGCAAAACCACATGGCAATCAGGGTTGCCAAGAGTCTGCACAGCACAAGCGCGACCAAGATGATCAATACCAAAGAACGTATGATGCTGGCTCGCAGCTAAGCAGCCATTTACAGCCGCAGAAACGGAACCATCCGTAGCATTCTTAAAACCAACCGGCATAGAAAGACCACTAGCAAGCTGACGATGAATCTGAGACTCAGTATTACGCGCACCAATCGCACCCCAGCTCACAGCATCCGCAATAAACTGAGGGCTAGTCGGCTCCAAAAATTCAGTAGCAGCAGCCAAACCAGCATCCAACACGCCAAGCAAAGTCTTACGCGCAAGCAACAAACCCTTATGAATATCATGCGTTCCGTCAATATCCGGGTCGTTAATCAAACCCTTCCAGCCAAGAGCTGTGCGCGGCTTTTCAAAATACACGCGCATAACAATAAGAAGCTCATCTTCGAGCTCCGAACGCAACTTAGCTAAACGACTCGCATAATCAAGAGCAGCCTTAGGATCATGCACAGAACACGGGCCCACAATAACAAGAAGGCGATCGTCGTCGCCATTCAAACAGCCACGAATCTCATCACGCGACTGCGCAACAATATCCTGCGCATACGGCGACAATGGCAACTCGCCAAGCACCTGAGCAGGAGTCGGCAGCGGCTCCAGCTCAAGCACGCGACGGTTAATAATGCGATCCACACCAACCTGGTCCTCCCAGCGCTGGAACTTCGCAGAGTTAAGAGGGTTGCGCCCCTCCTCAACTTCCTTCTTTACCGCGCGAGAAGTACGCTGCTCAGCTGCAGAAGCCATCTGTCACCATCCTATAAAACAAAACGCGCACCGCCGCGCTTGCGCAAAGAGTTAACCTAACTGTGGGGTCGGTGTTCTCATCTTAAGATAAAGACGAGAACACCGCCGAACTCGCGCAGAGAGTCCAACATAACTTGGTGGGGTCGGTGTACGCATCTTGAATAAAGATGCAAGCACCGCCGCGCTCACGCGAAGAGCACACTGTGCTTTTCGCAATAGTGAGCGCGGCGCTTTGGCTTAGCTTAAGCGCCCAATGCGCTTAAGCTAAGCCAAAGCGCCCATTGGATCCCATGCCGGTAATACGATTGCTGGTTCTTCTAGGGCTTTGCGATATTCTTCCGGAAGCAGATTCTTCGGCACTGCAACTTCATACACGTACTCAGTGAACCAATCGTCACTCATCGTAAAGTAACCCTTATCTGCAATATCAGTGCCCCAAGAGTTCTCTACGCGCCAACGACGAGTAGTCGTACCATCATCAGCAACATCCACACCAGCAAAAGCCATAGCGTGATTCATTGCAGAATCAGCAAAACGCACACGCGCTTCCTTATCCAAATCAAAATCAACGCCATAAACGCGACCATACTCGAACAAATCAGGAGCCCAAGCGCCATTCTCGCGATCCATCATAGGATGGCAATCGGCACCAAACCACACTGGAATGCCCTTCTCAACCAAAATCTTACGCACGCAATCCTTCATAAACTGGTTTGGCACGTTCAAATACTCGGTTGCGTCTCCGCCAGCAACATTACCCAAGTGCTCAATAGCAATCTTCTTGCCCTTAGGATGTTCAGCGCGAGGATCGTCAACCAAGCACACATAATCCTCAAGACCAGCATTCACGTATTTCTTCCAGAACTCAACTGGCGTAATCTCACCATCGCGATGGAACTTGCCGTCGCTATCAGTCCACTCCCAATCGAAGCTCTTAGGTGGCTCACCCAAGTGAATTGTCAAAATCCTGTGACCTGCAGCAGTAGCATCCGCAATAATCTCATCAATTTCAGTGGCATTCGCATACATATGAGCAACAGCAGTATGCAAAAGCGCACGCAACTGCGTATTCATAGCACCAGTATTCTTAGAAGAAGCAGTTTCTGGGAACAAATCCTTAGGAACAGCACCATACTTCTTGTAAACGTTCATAGCCATGGTCCACTGGCCGCCATCGCCCATAACGTCATGCAACAAATGCTGAATCAAGCGAGAATCTGAAGGCTCACCTGCACGCACCAAAGCAGCAACATCCTTCAAGAAGTAGTTAATTCGCTCAAGCTTGTCGTAGTACATTGCGTAGTTTTGAGAAAACTCAAATTCCTTCAATCCAAGGGATTTCTTCGCAATGAAACGAGCCACGTTCAACGAGCTAAACAGCCAGCAACGGCCAGAACGATCCTGATGTGTTGCATCTCCGTTGTCAACAATGGTAGAAAAACGACGCTGCAATAAGCGCGCACGATCATAATTACGCGCGACTTTGTCAATACCAGCAGCAGTCACACCATTCATAGCTAAACGGTTTAAAGGATTTGCGTCAAAATCCTCACGCAAACCTTGTAATTTTTCATCAGTTAGAGCAGTGATTTCAGTCACAATGCTACCTTTCCTATTAATTATCAATATTTATTTCAAATATTTATTCAAATACCAGCACATTCTAGCGTACGATGTTTAAGCCAATCTACAAATTTTACAATATTTTCTTTATTGATTATCTGTGTCTTGGTCTTCTTGAGACTCGTTAGCTTCTTCAGATTCAGCCAACGCAGCTTGAACATCTCGCTGAGCCTGCTTCGCATCTGCAGAAGATTGAGCATCCGACGAATCCTCATTATCGTCAGAAGCTTGCGCAACTTGTTGGTTTTGTTGAGCATCCCCAAAATCAAATCCAGAGAAAGCATTCGCAAACAGCGAACGCAATTCCGTAACGCGCTGCGTAATAGTTGCCTCACGATGCTGCAATTGGGTTAATCGAGTCGTCATGCCATCAAGCTCTTGCTGCGCTGCAGCTCTACGCTCTTCAACCTGAGCAGTTGCTTCCTGCATAGCTTTGCGCACAATATCAGCAGCCTGACTATCCGCAGCCTGATGCGTTTGCGCTGCATATTCGTCAGCTTCTTGATGAACAGTTTTTGCGCGAGCAACCAAAGCATCTGCTTCTTCCTGAGCTGCTCTTTCTTTCTCTTTCAAACCAGAAAGCAAGGCATTGACTTTCTTTGTAGCTTCCTCCTGTTGAGCAGCAATATCTGCTCGAATCTGCTCAACTTCTGCACTAACTTGGCTTAACGTACGCGTGCGTTCAACTTGAGCATCATCTGCAATTTCTTGAGCTTTAGCAGCAGCAGCATCCGTAATTTCGCCAGCTTTGCGCTGTGCGTCAGCCATCATCTTCGAAGCGTGTTCGCGCATATCAGCAAGCTTTTTATTTGCTTCTGCAAGAGCAGATTCAATCTGATCGTTTGTTTCAGCTTTAGCACGTGCAATCTCTTCGTTTGCAGCCGCACGCTGCTCAGCAATTTTTTGCGCAGCTTCCGACTTAAGTTGCGAAATGCTGCTTTCTTGCTGAGCGCGCTCAGAAGCCATGCGCTTCGTATGTTCTTCTTGAGTGTTTTGTAAAGCTAATTCTGCAGCGTCTTTTTGAGCTTGCACATCTTTAGCAGTAGTATCGCGCAAACGTGCAGAATCTTCTTGTGCAGCTTGCATAAGTTGTGTCGACTTTTGCGTGGCATTGGAAAGCATTGTGTCTGCTTTAGTTTGTGCTTCTTGCATTAAATGTGCAGCATCCAGTTTTGCATTGTTCAGCAAAGTTCCAGCTTGTGCTTGTGCATTCTTTTTAATTGATGCAGCATCTTGCTTAGCGCGCTCAAGCAATTGAGAACTAGTCTGCTCTGCAGATGCCAGCAATTGCTGCGCATTTGCACCTAAGGATGCAAAAGTATTTCCGCTTTTTGCACGTTTTACATTATTTTTTTCTTCTTGCAATTGCGCTTGTAATTGCAAAATTGATTCATCGCTTGAACGCACTTGTTCACGCAGACGAGAAATAGTACGCTCATAGTTTGCAAATGCTTCATTTACCTTGTCTTTATCGTACCCACGCAACGCGGTTGGGAATAAATCAGCCACCATAATATTCCTTTCACAAGCCCCCACACAGCTGCACAAAACGCTGTGCTACACCATCAGAATCAACGCTATCACTTACAAGCAAAAAACACTCGTGTGTTGCGCACGTTTTTGCTAAGCTCACACAACTGCACTTACTACCTAGCTCAAATACAGTAATGTTTATATAGCATATGCGATTATTTGTCGCGAATTACTAAAGCAAGAAGTCTACCTTCATGCGATTTTCCAGCTAAACTAGCACGTCGATGAGAATACCATAGCGGATTTTCCAAAGTGCACATTGGGTTTTGCAAATTTTGCAAACGTTCCGGCAAAGACTCGCCTTCCCCATCTACTTCGCAAATCGTGCGCAATTCCTCATCTTCCTGCAAATATTGCGTAGCTGCAGTAACTCTTGGCAAAGCGTCAACAATATTCGCAACTCCTGCGATCGCTAAATCAATGCGTGCAGCTTCAGCAATATCAATACCAATTCCACCGAAACGCGTTTTTGTTACAGTTTGCGGATAACGTTTTTCAAAATCGCGCGCAATACTCTCACCAACTTCGTAGCAATCTCCACAAATACACGGACCGAGCACTGCTTCTATACGAGAACGCTCAGCTCCCTTTTCGCACATTGCTTCGATGACAGCATCGAGTACGCCAGCCATCAATCCTTTTCGCCCACAATGCGCTGCAGCGATTACTCCAGCTTCGTCGTCCGCAAGTAAAACTGGCAAACAATCTGCCGCAAACATTCCTAAAGCAAGCGAGCACGCAGTTGAAACTTGCGCATCCGCCTCAATTCTCAATTGCGAATCTGCAAAACCTGTTGCATCAAAGCCGTAAGAAGTATTCCATGAATCTACTACACTATCTGCGTCAAATACTTCTCTGCTATGAACTTGAGCAACAAGCGACAAGTCTGCTTGCAAAGCTTTCTGTAAAGCTGCGCGATTGCTTGCTACAGCCTCCTCACTATCTCCTGCGCGTCCGCCTAAATTAAGTGAAGCAAATGAACCTTCAGAAATTCCACCCAGTCTAGTAGTAAAAACTGCATGAGTGCGAGACCCTAACGGCACTGGAATGGTTACAGGAATTGGCGTACCGTCCTCATCTTCGTGAGGCAATGGCATACCAGTTACGCTTGTTTCTTGCATTTTATTGTTTTCTTTCAGCCTAAATAAGCCAATTCTTCATTGCTTAATTGCAAATCGGAAGCTTTCAAACTATCTAAAATTGTAGCTGGTCTGTGAGCTCCAGGAATGACAAATATGTGATCGCCTTTAGCGAGCTCCCAAGCCAAAACTACTTGCTGATAGCTTACGCTATGATTTTCGGCAACTTTGCGGAATGGATCGAAAAGATGCTCGTCATAAGGATGACGGAATCCACCTAATGGACTCCAGCAAACAAAAGCAATTCCAAGCTTTTCGCAATATTGCAACGTATCTTCATTCTCTAAATGAACTGGAGAATATTGATTTTGTACTGCTACTAGCTTTTCTCCTAAAATGTTGCGCGCAATATCGATTTGCTCCACAGAAGCGTTAGAAATACCGATTTCTCGAGCCACACCTTCATCAAGCAACTCTTGCATTGCTTCAATAGACTCATTGTATGGAACTTCTGGATCTGGCCTGTGGAAGTAAAGCAAGTCAATAGTGTCAACGCCTAGAGCCATTGCAGACTCTTTGGCATGCGCAATCAAATGCTCTGGCTTACCATCCTTACCCCACGTTGGTCGCCCGTCAGTAAAGTTACGGAAGTGACCGACTTTAGTAGCAACCAAAATAGAAGATTTGTCGCCTTTCCAGCTTTCTAAAGCCTCACGAACAAGCTTTTCGCCAGTTTGTTCTTCACCACCAGAGCAGTAATATGCCCAAGCTGTGTCAATATGCGTACAACCTGCATCAAGAGCTGCGTGAATTGTTTCAATTCCCATATCGTGACCAAGATTGTTTTCTATTGTCAATGGCATTTCGCCAAAACCAATAGCGGTTGTATCAAACGAACCTAATGCGCGATGCATAACCATATTTCACCCCTATTTTGTAAGTTTTATATTTTTCGTGAGTATTTATTATTGCATTACGCTACTTTACGCGGTCACAATATTTTACTACTTTTTATATTTTATTTTATTGCACAGATTGCATAAAACATTTAAATAGCTATCTAAAAGAAATGCCTCCAAACGCAAACGCAGCTTGAAGGCATTTCTACGAATATTTATTTTTATTTAGTATCTAGCAATAATTTTGCTTTAATACTATTTGCGCAATTAATCTTCCTCAAATGGATCAAAATCGCGACGCACGCGGCGACGAGGACGCTCTGCGCGCTCTTCGCGAGCCGAACGATACTCGTCATAGTGATCGTCATCAGCTGCATAACGCGGCTTTCTATCAGATACGCGACGATTTTCTGAATCTCGACGATTTGAGCGATCTTCACGGTCGTCACGATCTGCACGATCGTCACGGTCATCGCGATTTTCGTAACGATCGTCACGGTCATCGCGCACGCGGCGACGAGGACGCTCATCAAAATCGTTATCGCTGTAACGGTTATCGCGATCTGCACGATCTGCACGACGGTCGTCTCGACGAGTGTTGCGGTCATCATAACGGTTATCGCGATCCATGTATCGGTCATTTCGATCCATGCGATCTCGATCGTCACGGTCATCGCGCATGCGGCGACGAGGACGCTCATCGCGATCTGCACGATCCGCACGGTCATGATTATCGCGATCGTCACGGCGAGAACGACGGTAATCGCCACGAGAGTCACGAGAATCGCGATCGTCGCGAGAACTGCGGGAACGATTTTCACGCACTGCTGGAGCAGAAGATTCTTGATCTTCAAAACCTGGAATAGCCAAAGAAATCTTGCCACGCTCATCTACGCTTTGTACGATAACTTCAACATTATCGCCTTCCTTCAGCACATCTTCAACAGTGTCAATGCGCTCACCATTTGCTAAATTGCGAATCTGTGAAATGTGAAGCAAACCGTCAGTTCCAGGAGTCAAATTCACAAAAGCTCCAAAGCTTGTGGTCTTAACAACCTTGCCTGTGAAAGTTTCACCAGCTTTTGGCACACGAGGATTTGCAATAGAATCGATGATTCCCTTAGCTTTCTCAGCAGCTTCTCCGCCTTCAGAAGAAATGTAAACAGTACCGTCATCTTCAATAGCGATTTCAGCACCAGTTTCTTCCTGAATTTGGTTAATCATCTTGCCCTTAGGCCCAATTACCTCACCAATCTTGTCTACAGGAATTGTGGTTGTAATAATGCGTGGAGCGAATGGACTCATCTCAGCTGGGCAATCAATGCATTCGTTAATAACTTCAAGAATCGTTGCACGAGCTTCATGTGCCTGCTGCAAAGCGGCAGCTAAAATATCAGCTGGAATACCATCAAGCTTCGTATCGAGCTGCAAAGCAGTGATGAATTCAGAAGTACCAGCAACCTTGAAGTCCATATCACCAAATGCATCTTCTGCACCGAGAATATCAGTCAAAGTCTTGAAGATATGCTTTCCATCAACATCACCAGAAACTAAGCCCATAGCAATACCAGCAACTGGAGCCTTCAAAGGCACGCCAGCAGCAAGCAAAGAAAGCGTAGAAGCACAAACGGAACCCATAGAAGTAGAACCGTTAGAACCAATAGCTTCAGACACCTGACGAATAGCGTATGGGAACTCTTCGCGACCTGGCAAAACTGGAACCAAAGCCTTCTCAGCTAAAGCACCGTGACCAATTTCACGACGCTTTGGAGAACCAACGCGACCAGTTTCACCAGTGGAGTATGGAGGCATTTCGTAATTGTGCATATAACGCTTAGTCTGTGGACCAGAAAGCGCATCAACCTGCTGCTCCATCTTAAGCATATTCAAAGTAGTCACACCCAAAATCTGAGTTTCACCACGCTGGAAAAGTGCAGAACCGTGTACGCGAGGCACAACATCAACTTCTGCAGAAAGCGTACGAATATCGCGCAAACCACGACCATCAATACGATAATCTTCAGTCAAAATACGACGACGAACAATTTGACGCTGCAATTCTTTAAACGCATTGCCGAGTTCCTTTTCCTTTTCGGCTTCGTCCATATCAGTGAATTCTTCAGCGATTGCAGCACGCACGCCTTCCTTAATTTCAGCGATGCGATCTTGACGAGGAAGCTTTTCAGCAATAGAAAGAGCTTCATTCAAATCAGCATGAGCAATCTCGTCAATACGAGCATAAAGTTCGTCAGTATATTCTGGGAAGAGTTGGAATTCCTTAGTTTCCTTAGCTGCAATACGCTTCAACTCATTTTGAGCATCGCAAATAACCTTAATAAATGGCTTTGCAGCTTCCAAACCTCCGGCTACGACTTGCTCATCTGGCTTGGTTTGACCATCATTGTAAATCAAATTCCAAGCATTCTTACCAGCACCAGCCTCAATCATTGCAATAGCAACATCGCCGTTTTCAATCACACGACCAGCCACAACAATCTCAAATACTGCACGCTCGCGCTCACTCCAACGTGGGAAAGCAACCCACTGGCCATCAATCAAAGCCAAACGAACGCCAGAAACTGGGCCCTCAAATGGCAAACCAGAAATCATAGTAGATGCAGACGCCGCATTCAAAGCAATAACATCGTAAGCATCATCTGGATTAATTGCCAAAATTGTTTCAACAACTTGCACTTCGTTACGTAAAGTGTGTGGGAACAACGGACGCAACGGGCGATCAATAATACGGCATGCCAACGTTGCTTCGTTAGAAGGACGACCTTCACGGCGGAAGAACGAACCTGGAATCTTTCCAGCAGCATACATTTTTTCTTCCACATCAACAGTTAATGGGAAGAAGTCGTAATTTTCCTTCGGACTAGATCCTGCAGTCGTCGTCGACAAAATCATGGAATCGTCATCCAAATATGCGGCAACAGCACCATCTGCTTGCTGAGCAAGTCGACCAGTTTCAAAGCGTAGCGTACGCTTACCAAATGAACCATTATCAATAACGGCTTCTACAGCCTTAATTTCGGGACCCTCCACGGGTTCCTCCTTTTCTTAACTTACCTAATCAACCAACATGCGTAATAACATTGACGACTTCGCATTATTACTTATATGCGAATATTTGCACTCTTTGCAACACTTGCGTTACGTCAATATTTCGTAGTGTTTTTTGTTTCGGTTACTTCAATCATCCGTATTCAGTTATACATCAATCTTTAATTATTTTTTGAATTATTCGTTAATTCTTTTTAGTTATAAATTTTAAATATTGTTCACAACACTTACCCCAAATCTGTGAATATGTGAACAATTTTTATGCGTACACGTACCTGCGTACAGCACAAAGAATACAAAAGCCCGAGCTAAGCCCGGGCTACAAGACTATCGACGCAAGCCAAGTCGTTCAATCAAAGAACGATAACGGTTGATGTCAACACGCTTCAAGTAATCGAGAAGACGACGACGATCACCAACCATGAGCAACAAGCCACGACGAGAATGATGATCGTGCTTGTGCTCCTTCAAGTGCTCAGTAAGGTCAGCAATACGCTTGCTAAGCAAAGCGACCTGCACTTCTGGGGAACCCGTGTCACCCTCGTGCGTCGCGTATTCGTTGATAATGTTCTTCTTATCTTCAGCCGTTAATGCCACGGCGTCCTCCTTAATATCACTGCGCGGTGCCACAACCTTCTGCTGTAGCGCTCTCAATCCGCGGGCGTTACACGCCAAGTCTCTATCATACAACCACTTGCAAACAACTTATTTTCGCAAAATCCAAATATTACATTGCGGTCATAAAGCCACCAAATAACACAACTAGAATTGCCAAAACCTCAATTGCATAAAACATTATGAACGACGCCCAACTACGCGTAAGAACATTCAAAGCCGAGGTTTTAGGAACAATGACAAGCAAACCAACAAAAATGACAGCAAATACAGCTACTCCAATACCTGCAGAAATAATGCCAAGATTTGCCGCATTCGCTAAACCTGAAGCATGACCATAGACCACATACGTCGAATACCAGAAGCTCATGTTTAGCATGCATAATCCGGCAATAAGTTGTTCTAAAGCCAGAAAAACAGCAAACATTATCCGCCAAATCCAACGATGAGTGTCAATCAACGCCATAGCAAGACTTGTAAAAGCAGACACTGTGATTACCCACGAAATAAAAACAACACCTTGCGAAGATAATCCAGAGCAATGCGAAATAACCCACGAAGTATGACGAGCTGCCATAGTGCGACCAATCCAATACGGAATAACAATAGCGACAAGCAGAACGCCAAAATAAATCCACCAATTCTTTGGATTAGAATGCTTACGAGAAAAATCAGCAATCGACAAGTCTGTTTCCGGCAAACCAATGTTTACATATTCGTCAGGAATTTTGCTTTTCGAATCATCATTCTTTTTTAAAACTTCATTAGCATTGATTACACGAGCAGAACGTTTCCTAGGCTTTAGCGGAGCAAAACTTTGTGGATATTCACCATCATGCTCATCATTTAACTTCATACGTTACTTCTCCTGCCCATCTTTAATTGCCAAGCAATTTCTCAAGTTTTAACCATGCAACATTACATTACTAACTATTATTGTATGTTATAACGCAATTAACTGATAGCGTGTGCACAAAAAGTGTCAACCGTTTATGGCGACTGCTAGGCTCAAAATAACAGTTGTTTCGCTTGATTTTTAATTAACAAGCGTCACTAAATACGCAAAATTTATGACAGGACATTATGGGATTTATTCATTTTATTGTTAACCTACTCAAGGATCCACGCTCAGCTATTGCAAGTTGGATTGCAATGGGCACAGCTCCAGCATTAGGCCTTATTTTTCTCATTGTTTTTATTGAAACAGGCGTAGTATTCTTCCCATTCCTTCCAGGAGATTCACTTCTTTTCGCAGCAGGGTTTTTTGCAGCTCCTGACGCTCAAACAGGTCATAGCGCGCTTCCACTTCCACTATTACTTGCCGTAGTGTGGCTAGCCCCAATTATTGGCGATCAGTGCAATTACTTTATTGGTCATTTCTTCGGACGAAAGATTGTAGAATCCGGGAAAGTAAAAGCGCTCACTCCAGAACGAGTTGCAAAAACCGAAAAAATGATTGATAAATGGGGTCCGCTGGCAGTATTCTTGGGTAGATTCTTCCCATTCATACGCACTTTTATGCCGTTCATCTCCGGAATTTCTGGAATGCGTTGGATACGCTTCACACCATTTTCTGTACTAGGCGGTCTCGTTTGGTCGTCGCTTTTCACATTTCTTGGATATTTCTTCGGCAAGATTGATTTCGTACAGAAGAATTTTGAATTAGTAATTGTTGCAATTTTGCTTATCTCGCTTGTGCCAACTTTTATTGGTTTATACAAAGCGCACAAAGCAAAGAAAGCAGCAAAACTTAATAAAGAAAACAAATAAACTAGTATTTTAACTTACGACACTCAAGCACGCTGCACTACAAGAAATGTTGTTTTTATACAAGCTTTGTAGTACAGTGTGCAGAGTTGTCGTAAGATGATTTGTCTTAGACATTGGGGCTATAGCTCAGTTGGTAGAGCGCTTCGTTCGCATCGAAGAGGTCGTGGTTTCGATTACCATTAGCTCCACTGAGCCCACTGCATTCATTCCACCGCAGTGGGCTTTTTATTTTTCTCGCACAATGCCTGTCAAATCTAGCAAAACTAATTAGAATAGTTTACTGATTGTTAATTTTCTTTTTAAAAATAATGCTAATTCCTAATGCAGCACAAAGAATTGCTATAATTCCAGTGCCAATATAAGCCACAATTTCTATATAATTTACCGATTTTCGCTTAAAGGAATCAGCATTTTCAAAAGATTTTTCCGATTTTTTCACTTGCGAACGAGCTATCCAATCATCGTTATCGGAGCTATTGTCGGAATCATCATCTAAACCATCATCAGAACTATCAGCATCTTTACTCTCGCTATTTTTAGATTTTTTATCTGCTTCAGATTTTTTTACAAGCTTATTTGCAATAGAAACAATTTTTACATTTTTATATTGCAAAGTTGTTATATTTCCCGCATAATCTGCAGCTTTTACTAATACGTCGTGAGTAAAACCGTCTGGTTTTAGTTTTGTAGATAAAACTGATTTATTCACATCTTTACCGCTCCAAATACGATTTGTTTTACCATCAACATCGATTGTTACATATTGCAATGCTATGTTATCTTTTGCACTAATACGTAAAATTTTTCCTTCTTTATTAGTGCGATAAGTAGAATTATTTTGCATATCAAACACTGTTGTGATTGGAGCAAGATTATCTACTGTAAATTGCACGGAAGCTGGTGCAAATTGCAACATTCCTTCCTTTTTGCTAACTGCACTTTCGCTACAAGAATGATTGCCTGCCTTGTCTACTGACATAATGCGCACACGATAATGAGCGTTATCGGCAAAATTCCGTTTAAAAATAGTGTAAGTCAATCGTTGCCAGCCACGATCTGTGCGACTGTTTACAGAAAAATCCTGTTTTGATAAAATCTTCTCTACACCGTCTTGCATAACACTAATTTTTGCAGGACTTGCCAGTCCGCTAGGATTGAGTTCTTCAATATGAATATCTTTAGCATTTTGCAATTGTTTACGATTCATTGCTTTAGTGGAACTATCTATACTAAATGAGGAACCGCTTCTATTTATAGAAAATTGCAACTTACCAGAAATAACATGATCTACTAAATCTTTAGCACTCCACTGAAGCTGATATACGTCATCGTCTTGAATTCCATTATAAAAACCTACGTATTGCACACTTACGCTTTGCGAATCAGCTTTTCTAGACACAAAAGAACGCAATTCCTTAGCATATCGCATTCTTCTCAGCGAATACGTTACGCTTGCAGGTTTTAGCCAACGATCTTTTATAACTAATGTTGGAACTACAGCATGAGAATACGCTCCGCCTTGTTGCACTCCAGTAATAGAAACAGTTGGCGAAAGCGTATCAATAATGAATTTATTACTGATAGAAGAACTCGCATTACCCGATAAATCTTCAACACAATAGCGAACATCCCAAGAAGCATCCCCCGAAAAAGAAACATCAGCATACCACACGTTTGTATGCACACCATCGTTTTTAAAGCTTTTAGCTGTAAGTACCATAACCTGCTTACCATCAGCAAAAACTTTCGCAATAGGATAAGAATCGTGAAGCAAATACGAGAAAACGAACGAATCATCCTGTATTAATATTCTTGAAGCTCGATTATTACGAAAATATTTGCCTTCATACGATGCGTTGTTGTCATAACTAACACTCAAGCGAGGAGCAGTTTTGTCAATAACAATATATCTTGGACGCTTGCTATAAGAATTATCTTTTGTTAAATCTGAAGCATTCAAAACTGAATCAGGAATACTTAATATTGGCTTACGAGAGCGCAATTTGTTGCCAGAAAGTTTACTTTCATTAGAAATATAGTTAGTTTGCTTTGAAACATGAGAATTAGAGTCAACTCCTCCCCATATGCGTTTAGGATGCATTGTTACAGCAGCAAGTCTTATAGAGATATCTTGCAAATCGTATATTCCTTCTTTTTGCAATTCAACTCTTACTATTCCTAATACTCGAGGTCGGATCTTATAACGAATATTAACTAGCGACGACACCGCCTCAATCTTAGCTAAATCAACTTTGGCACTCACTATTTGATATCTTCCAACGCTAACAGTAGCTTTATGCGCGTTCCTAATTTCCGAAGCGTCCAATCCATCAAAAGTTATAAGTAGCGAAGCAGCACGTTTAGTAAACATGTACTCGCCTTGAGTGCGAACAGTTTTCTGTTTTGTCATAACAGAAACATTTGCTATATGCAATCCTTTGGCTGCGTTATAGCTGCTTTTTGCATACGCAATAGAATTAAGTGGCAATAATGCAACAACTATAGCAGCACTAATAAATACAATAATCCCAATATAAACGCCAATGCGAGCGCAGCCGCATTTAAATCGCTTGAAAAACCACATATCCCCCAAATTTCTTTGTTTACACATTTATTCCCTCCTTTTTATTATTCCTTTTATTTCTTTTATTTCTTTTGCAAAAAAGCTAGATTAATTTCGTCTTGAACTTTTTTGACGCTATCGATTGCGTTTTTCTTTCTACTTACAGCCTCATCATTTGACGCATGCGCTTGTTTAAGAAGATATTCTGCCTTGTCGCACATTTGCTGAATCTCTTGTTTACTGGCTCCGCTTTCTAGGAACATCGGCAACCACGAATGAATTGATTGCAAAACTAGTTCTCCAGTATCCACAAATAAAACGTCTCCGTGATCTTTCTCAACAATTTGCATTAGCTGCTGTAATTGATTCACATAATTTTTATACGTTTCTACGCTTGCACAATCTTTAGAAACATCAACAAGTTGCGCATAAGCGTCAGAAATAGCGATGTACGCGCTTAACATTTTTTGATTTGAAGCAGTATGCGATATGCCATCAGAATTAGTTTCTACAGCTTGCGAAGACGCTTTATTCGCATCTTTTTCATATTTTTGAGCCTCTTGGAACCATACTTTTGCTACTCGCATACGAGATAATCGTTCTGTTTGTGAAACTTTTCCAGAAAATCCTGCAAAATAGTACCAATACGCTTTGCCTATTTCTATAGAAATATTCAACCAATCTTTATTTACAGGACGCAAGTTTTGCTCGTATTTATTAATCAAACCAACAAAACATTGCTCTTCGTTGGCACTCCATTGCTGATCTGCAAGTTGAATTTGCAATAAAATTTGGAGAGGTTTAAATGATATTTTGCTTATATATTTCTTCTTGATCATACTATTTTGCACTTGCATTGCATGAGAAATATAGCGACACGCAATATCCGAATTGCTTTCGCGCTCAGCTAATTGCATGTAAGAATCGTAGCTTTTATTATTTTTGCGTATTTCCTCAATTCTTTTACTACTTGGCTCACCATCAAAAGATTGCTTATTTCGATTTACAAAAGCATTCCCAACAAATAAACCTAAGCAGTTGAATAAAATTACTATAAAAACTAGTACTACAACAATTAATGCCGTAATTGCATAGCGCTTTTTTCTAGGCTTAAAACTATTTTTGCATTGTTTGCGTCGCAATACATTCGTAGAGGTGTCGCATTGTTGCGAATGCTTTTCTGTATGCTCACACGCTTCCAGTGCAGAAAACATTTCGTCGCAATCTTTATATCTATGAGATGGTTTAGTAGCTGTAGCTATTGCGAGCACAGACACTAATTGTTCTACTACTTCACGATTCTCATGAGACAATAGTACAGCAGATTGCACGTTTGTTTTAGGCACTTCAGTTGGTAATAATGCGTAACGCAATGTCATTCCAATCGAATACACATCGCTTGAAGTAGTTGCTGCAGAGTTTTCGTTCAAAATTTCAGGAGCGGTAAAAATATTAGTAGCAAATCGCGCGTCGCACTGGTCTATTGTGCGCAAATCAAGCACTCCCCCGTTTGCATATAATTGCGTTGCAGCACCAAAATCAATCAAACGGACTGTGCCATCTTCTGAAATCATAACCTGAGAAGGCTTAAGATCACCGTATATAATTGGCGGATAATGCGAATGTAAATAAGAAAGTATTGAGCAAAGTTGCATACCTAAATCAAGAACAGTTTCAACATTTTGCAATCCAGATTCTTCTACAATAGATTTTAAAGAACGTCCCTTTACATAATCGCGAACAGCATAAGCTCTACCATTTTCTTCAAAAAAATCAACAATTCGCGGAATAGCTGGATGATCGCATTCCTTTAAAACATTCGCTTCAGCACGTAAGGATTGAATAATACGCCGTTGATACTCTTCGTCTCCTTGCAGAAGCGTTTCTTTAACAGCCCATTGCTTGTGCAAAACGGTGTCAACAGCAAGAAACACTGTTGAAGTGCCACCACGCCCCAGCTCACCAAGCAGCTGATAGCGTCCGCCTACACAAACCATCGTTACGCCTCCGCAATATTGAAAACTCCAACTACTCATCAAATATTTCAGTTAATTTTTTGAGTAATTGAATTACAGTTGCGACTACTGTACCGATAAATTTATGCGTAAAAAAGCTTTTTATAGCATTGTGGATAAAAGCTTATAAACCTACAAAATTCACGTTTTGTAGAAGAAGTAGAAGAATATATCAGTCGATATTAGCACCCAATGCTAAAAGTTTGCCTCTAAAATCTGCATATCCTCGATCAATTAGCGAAATTCCACGCACATTCGACGGACCTTGAGCAGTAAGAGCTGCAATCAAATGGCTAAAGCCTCCGCGCAAATCAGGTACATCAATATCTTGACCTGTCAACGGAGTAGGTCCGAAAATCACTGCAGAATGCTTGTAATTGCGCTGCTGGAATCTGCAAGGAAGCGAACCTAAGCATTCACGATAAAGCTGAATCATAGCTCCCATTTGCACAAGTGGCTTCGTGAAACCAAAACGATTTTCATAAACAGTTTCATGCACAATACTCAAGCCCTTCGCTTGAGTAAGCGCAACGACAAGAGGTTGCTGCCAATCAGTCATAAAACCAGGATGTACATCGGTTTCAATAGCAACCGGATGCAAATCCCCACCCGGATGCCAGAAACGAATTCCTTTATCTGTAACATCAAATTGTCCGCCAACTTTACGGAACACATTTAAGAAAGTCATCATTTCTGGCTGAGTTGCGCCCTTAATAAACACATCTCCGTGTGTTGCAAGAGCAGCAGAAGCCCAAGAAGCTGCTTCGATGCGATCAGTTAATGACGTATGAGTGTATCCTTGAAGCTCTTTTACTCCCTCAATACGGAAAGTACGGTCAACATCTACAGAAATAATCGCACCCATCTTTTGCAAAACGGCTACCAAATCCATAATTTCTGGCTCAATTGCAGCTCCGGAAAGCTCTGTACGACCTTCTGCAAGAACCGCTGCAAGCAAAGTCTGTTCGGTTGCGCCGACAGAAGGATAAGGCAAATGAATTTTAGTGCCATGTAAGCCATTAGGTGCAGTAATATGAATACCATCTTCGTGATCTTTATCTACATTTGCACCAAGTTTACGCAACGTCTCAAGATGAAAATCAATTGGACGGCCACCAATATTGCATCCTCCAAGCGCAGGAATAAACGCTTCTCCAAGACGATGAAGAAGAGGACCAGAGAAAAGAATTGGAATACGAGACGAACCAGAAAGAGTGTCGACGTCAGCTACATCTGCGAGCTGCACTTTTGTGGCATCAATTGTCACAATGCCTTCAGGTCCATTAACTTCAACGTCAACACCATGCAAACGCAACAAATCAGAAACTACATGAACATCGCGAATTTCAGGAACGTTTTTTAGAACAGACTTGCCAGGTGCCAACAAAGCTGCAACCATAGCCTTGCTAACAAAGTTTTTTGCGCCACGCACTTTAATAGTGCCATTAAGCGGCTTACCACCTTCTACATGCAACACATCTGCAGCGTCAATGCCACTATTGTTGTTCTGTTCAGCCGTATTGTGTGCGGACACATTTACCTCTTTCGTTCGCGCTAAAACACTATTCACTATAATACCGGCATATTTGCCAACGCGCTCATGCAATCTATTAAAACTGATTAAATTAGCGCGTAGATCGTTGACGCCATCGACGAATCAATCTAGTAAGTAATGATGGTTTACGTAATAAATCCACTTCTGGCAATTCATGCTCAGATTCAGCTGTAAGAGCATAAGTATAGGCTTTTTTGGAAGAAGGTTTGCCAACAAGATTCCCAAATTCAAGCATTTGCGTACGCGGTTCAAACGGGTGACGAATATCAAATTCGAGCAAGCGCACGCCTCTTTTAGCAGGTTCAGGGCCGTAAGATCCAAAACCACATGTAGGAGTGGCAACAAATAGCATATTACTCTCGTGATCTTTAGCTGCGAAAGAATTGCGGTGATCGTGACCGGCAATTAGCGCAAAAGCTCCTGCATCAAGCAAAGCAGCGTATTCACCACTATCGACGTCAGGGCAGCTGATTCCTTCACCTAAATACCCATCGGGCAGAACATGTTTTTCGTCAAGAGCATAATAGCGACCAGCAAAAGTACGATACCCTTCAATAGCATGTTCGCGCGCAGCAAGTTCTTGCGGAACTTCACGAAGAACACGATAATATTGCGGCAATGGAAAATGCTGAAAAACGCAAATATGCTCAGGCAAATAAGAAGGAAGACCAGAAATAAACTCAATAGTTTTTTTAGAAGGGCTACCATATCCGCCGGATTTAGCATAATCTCCAGAATCAACTAAAACTATTGAAAAAACAACCTTTTCATGCTTTTCATCCATAACAGGCAAGGCAAAAGTACCAGGCTCACATGTAAAAATAATCTGCTTTGGCAACACACATTTTGTCGATTGCATAGCACTTGCAGAAGATACATTAGAAGCACTGCGATTCATGCAACATGGAAAATCTTGATATATCTTATCAAGCTCTTCATTACTCAGACCGCACTGGAAATCATGATTCCCATAAGTAACAACCCACGGAATACTGCGATCTTCTAGTGGCTTCATTAACTTAGCAACAAATTCGTGCACCTTATCAACCAATTGCTTCTTATCAGAAGCTGAAATATTGGAAGATTCCTGCCAGCGTCTACGCTGAAAAGTTTTTGCAAATACTCTTTCATAACCTGCAATCTGGTTTCCAGTAAAAACTACAAGATCTGGTCGCACAGCATCGCAAGCAGAAGCAATAAGTCGAATAGTATCTTGTGAAATACGTAACCCATCTTGAACATCTGCACACTGAAGCACCCGGAATTTACCAGAAAGATGGAACTGCAAACGTCCTAAACGCGCCGAAACAGATAAAGGAAGTGCCGCAGATACATGAGCTTCAGATTGTGCAGAATCAGTCATACTTTAAGCATACGGCAGATATGCCGCGACTCACTCAATTTTGTGCGCAAGTTTACATAAATTATTTACATTCAAAAATACTAAATTAAGCAAATACTGATAATAAATAACCTAAAGGCGATAAAAACGTGCAATTTCAGTAAAATAGTTACAAATTCACAGACAATTCACAGGTAATCGCATTACTGCACTCAGCATAAGGTGGTTATTATATATACATCAAAAGGAAATAAACTACAAGCAAGTAGTTGAATTTGACTTTAATAACTTAACCTCTCTTCTTCTCTTCTTTCTCTAACCCCGGTCACGCACTGGGGTTTTTGATTTTAAGGCTACATAAGAAGCGTGCGGCAAGCGTGGTAAACGGGAGTAAACGGCAAAAACTGAGCATGTATGTAAAGAAACTGCCGCTTTCACGCCAACAAGCGGCAGAAACTTTACAGCCGCGTAAAGAAAAGGTCGCGCGCTGAGACAAATCGCAGTAATACAGATAGATAACAAAAAAGCCCTCGTTCTACGAGAGCTATTCGCTGGGGTACCTGGACTCGAACCAAGAATGGATGAACCAGAATCACCTGTGTTGCCAATTACACCATACCCCAATTGACAAGCTTCGCGGCTCTTGGAACCGTTCCGTCTTCGTACCCCCGACCGGATTTGAACCGGTGTTGGCGCCGTGAGAGGGCGTAGTCCTAGACCGCTAGACGACGGGGGCTTTCATTTATCAGCTACGCCTCTTGACGCAACAAATAGCGACTTTACAACATAAAGCAAATACTTGCAACCGCGGCGTGTCGAAAATATATTAAGCATAAAACAAATAAAAAGGCGGAAATACAGCAATAGTGCCACACTCCCGCCTTATTCAAATTTTATTTGCGCTTATAAATTATTGGTGATTTACAAATGCTCGCGTAAACCAGCCAAACGCGCCAAAGTCACGTCTTTGCCCACGATTTCCATGGACTCAAACAGTGGAGGCGAAACGCGACGACCAGAAAGTGCAACTCGCACAGGGCCAAACGCCAAGCGCGGCTTGTAGCCAGCTTCCTCAACAAGCTTCTTGTTCAAAAGCTCGTGCAAGGAATCAGTATGCCAATCAGCAGCATCAACGTCCTTCAAGGCAGCGAGCGCAGCGTCAAGAACCTCTCCTGCAGATTCCTTCAACTGCTTACGAGCGTCGTCATCTGGAGCAATGTAACCATCTTCACTTAACAGGCTGCCAACCATTCCAGCGACCTCGCCAAGCAAACGCACGCGAGGCTGTACAAGAGGTGCAGCAGCGGTGAGTACTTCACGCTCGCGGTCAGTTAACGCATCCCAATTATCCGCACTAACTACGCCATCCTTATGCAAGTAAGGCACAGAACGGTTCAAAAAATCTTGAGACTCAAGCATGCGAATATGCTCAGCGTTAATGGAAATTGCTTTGTCTAAGTCGAAGTGTGCAGGGTTTGCTTTAACGTCTCGCACATCGAACTTTTCAATCATCTCGTCCATAGAGAACACATCGCGATCAGGCGCAATAGACCATCCAAGCAAAGCCAAGTAATTCAGCAAGCCTTCTGGAATAAATCCGTTATCCCTATGCAAGAACAAGTTGGACTCAGGGTCTCTCTTAGAAAGCTTCTTCTTACCTTCGCCCATAACATAAGGCATGTGGCCGTAAAGCGGAGTTTCCTTAGCAATACCCATTTCCATAAGGTAACGGTAAAGCACAATCTGACGAGGTGTGGAGCTAAGAATATCCTCACCGCGCAAAACCACGTTTACATCCATTAACGCGTCATCAACAGGGTTCGTAAGCGTGTAAAGCGGATCGCCATTCGGGCGCACAATCACATAATCTGGAACAGAACCCGCCTTAAAAGTGATTTCGCCACGAATCAAATCGTTAAAAGTAATGTCTTCATTTGGCATCTTTAAGCGAAGTGCAGGCTTTCTGCCTTCATCGCGGAAAGCTTGCTTCTGTTCTTCCGTAAGATTGCGATCGTAACCATCATAGCCAAATTCAGCAGGACGGCCAGCAGCAATATTGCGCTCTTTAATCTCTTCTGGAGTAGAGAAGGATTCATAAGCGTATCCTGCTTCAAAAAGCTTTTGTGCTACGTCTTTATAAATTTCCATGCGCTGGGACTGGCGATACGGTCCGTTATCTCCGCCAACATCAATGCCCTCGTCCCAATCAATATTGAGCCAACGAAGAGCCTCAATAATCTGCTGGTAGCTTTCCTCACTATCGCGCTCATTATCGGTATCTTCAATACGGAAAAGCAATTTGCCGTGAGTATGGCGAGCCTCCGCCCAGTTAAATAGCGCGGTACGAACCATACCTACGTGAGGTGTACCGGTTGGCGAAGGGCAAAAACGCACGCGAACATTCTTTGGAAGTTCAGGCTTTGCGGATTTTGTTGCATTATTAGCAACTTCTTGAGTTTCCTCGATATCAGTCATAGGTTCCATTGTGCCGCGCGTTACGGACGTGCAGCATTCGCATCAAACATAAGTCAACCTAAAAACTAATCAAGTGCCTGCGTAGATTCTTTATTACCCTCAACGTGCGCAAACTTCGCAGCAAGAGCCTCGCGGGACTTTCTATCATCCTCTTCTTTTGCGAGCTTCTTCGCAACTTCAGGATCCCACAGCACGTCTTCACGATGCTTTCCCCACTCTGAAATAAGCAGCGGCGAAATAAAATTGACCAACGCACTTATATCGCCACTTATATCACAATTACACTTATCGCTAGAATTGCGCACACAATCAACAATCTCACGCCATTGAGCATCCTTGAACATCATTCGCGGCAAACCAGCACACTCACATATTTCGTTAATATATAAGAAGATTGGTAAAGTTTCGCAAATCTCGTTAGTTTTTTTAATTAGATTTGTTAATAAGCTTAAAACTACAATAATTTTTTGCATTTCCAATGATTTATTTTCATAACAAGAAACCATTTGTTTCGCATAATTAATTGCAAAGTCAATATCGTTAATACTCCAATTACCTTCAACATTTAACGTATCGGCTGCTGCATTTATTGCATTAGAATCTTCGGCAGAATGAGATGCAATCTTACTAAAAATAGAATTTATATTATTACTATTTTCTAGTATTGCTTCTTCTGCTTCATCATAGTTAGGCTCATAGCATGAATCCATATTGTCGTAAGCATCGGCGGCAGCAAGTAGCGCGTCTACTATTTCTTGCGGACGTCCAGGAATTTCATCCGCACCTTCATACACAAATTCAGCATCCGGCACAGTAACATCAAGATTCGTGAGTATTCGTGCTATTGCTCGCATTGAGCGCACCTCAAGATTTTCCGCATATTTTGCGTCGTTATCTAAGTGTCGCGCTTCCGTCAATGGCCATAATTCCGTTAGTTTTGCGGCAGATTGCGCTGCATCATTCAGCATTAGCATACTTTTTTCATTATTTTTAATATCTTCAGAATCTTTGACAGAATCAACAGAACTAACCATTTCAATGCTCCTTCGCATTATATGTTACTTACTTCACTCGCCCAGCAGGATCAACATACGTAATTGAAAGCACACGCAAAGTCTCGCAATCGTAAGTAATAGAAGTAATCGAAGCTAAAGCCGTGTGACGAAGAAGCATATTATGTTCAGCGTGGCCGGTTTCCAGTAGGTGTCTATAAGACCAGATTGGCGACTCATGAGTAACTGCAACGATTTGCTCACCCGGATGCTTACGAACCTGCTCGCGCACAAAATCGCCAACTCTAGTGGCAATACTTCTGTAGCTTTCTCCCCAACTTGGCTTCCACAAATTCGCAACAAGCTTCCAATTGTTGTTTTTCCACAGTGCGCCTTCACCGTAACCTATGCGTTTCCCGCGGAAATTATTTCCAGCTTCAATTAAGCGTTTATCTAAAATAATGTCGCTTTCTTGAGATTGCGCAGAATCTTCGTCATAGTGCGCTTTTACATAGGCAGAATCTGCAATATTGCGCAAAGCATTTTCGATTTCACGCGCTGTTTCACGTGTTCGCTCAAGAGGAGACGAATAAATTGCAGTAATTCCGCGCATTTGCGGAACAGTGGCAATATATTTTGCTGTAGCTTGCGCCATTCTCACTCCGCGAGCCGAAAGATGAAATCCAGAAAGACGCTCATACAACACGTGATTTGGATTATCAACTTCTCCATGACGCACAAAATGAATTGTCGTAGCTGGCATTGCGTTCTACTTTCTGTTTAAAAGATTAAATCAATTACTTGCGATTTTTTGTATGATTAAGCGACCACATTCCCAAACGGTGAGCAAAACTCGTATCTTCTTGCGCAACATACCCAGGCTGCTGAGATTTAGTATCATCGAGCAGCCACTTTCGTATAACAAAATTCCACACAGCAACAACAACAGTAGCTACAAGTTTTCCTATATTTGTGCGCAAAACGTATACTGCAGATCCGCGTAAGCTTTCAACCATTCCTAACGTACTAGCCCAAATAATCAAATCATTTATAAGCAAACCTATGACTGCGGAAATAACAAAAATCAGAAGCTCCATCCACTTTGCCATATCTTCACGATGTTTAAAGACGTATTTCATACTGGCAATATAGTTGAAGATAAGTGAAATTACGAAAGAAATCGTACCCGCAACCACATTATTTAAGTGCGCAAGCATTAATAAATTGAGTAGCGCAACGTCAATAATAAGGGCAATAACGCCCACAATTCCAAACTTTACAACCTGTTCAATAAGCTTTTTCATAATATCCATTAAACACGCGGCTGCTAACAAATAACATATAATTGTTACGTAATAAAGCTTACTAAATTTAGCAAAGGAGCGATTATGCCAGTTATTCATACTCATGTTTCTGTAAGCACAACACCTACCCAGCGCGACGCATTAAAAGCTGCTTATGGCAAAGCAATTAGCGCAGTTCCAGGAAAAAGCGAGCATTGGCTCATGTGCCCATTCGAGGACAATATGCCGATTTATTTTGCAGGAGACAATGCTAAGCCTGCAGCTTACGTTGAGGTGAACGTGTTTGGTTCCAGCGTGCCAGGGTCTGCTTGGGAAAAGTTAACTGAGCAGATTATGGCAGCTTTAGAGCGAGAGCTTGGGATTCCACAGGATCGCACTTATATTCGTTACACTGCAACTACTGACTGGGGTTGGAACGGCGGCAACTTCTAGGCGCAAGTCGCAAGCCTCAATTAGCAAGTCGCATAAAATCGCCATATCTTGTTACGTAAAATACGCATCAAAATATGGCGATTATTATGACGTCTACGCGACGCTACAAAACTTTAGGATTGCTCACTAAAATTAGGTTCGTCAACAGTAGACTTAGCGGATACAGCGAAGTCAGCAGGCTCCTTAAACTCAGCATCGCTTGAAGAATAATAATCGTCGCTAGCAACACTGCCTTCAAGATCTGGACCAGCAGCTAGACGAGCCACCTCTTCCATGTCCTTGTTTTCAAATAAAACCATGCGGACATAACCAACAACAAATCCAACAACAGCAGGGCAAACCCAAGCCATGCCAAATTCTGAGAACGGTAGCCAGTTTTGAACAACCACCAACATATCGTTCATATGCAATGCACTGCGTAAAGCTTGTGGCAAACTATTCAAAAAATCATATACCGCTGCAACACCAGTAAAACCAAGCGTCCAAGCGTACACGACTTTGGAATTTCCAAAAAGTCGACCGCACAAAGCCAAAAGAATCAATACGATTGACAGTGGATACAAGAACATCAATACTGGAACTGCATATTCGATGATTGTGCTCAAACCAAAGTTTGCAAGGCCAAACGAAACAAGCGTAATCAACACAGACCAAACGCGATAGCTAGGACCCTTAGGGAATAACTTAGAGAAAGTTTCCGAGCAGCTTACAATTAAACCAACTGCCGTCTTTAAGCATGCAAGAGTAACAGTTGCAGCAAGAACAAGCAAACCAACGTTTCCAAGATGGTAGCGTGCAACTTGCGCCAAAGTTACGCCACCGTTTTCAGCAGGCTTAAACAGTGCACGGCTACGCACACCGACAACAACAATTGCGACGTAAATCAACGCCATAAGCAAGCAGCTAAAGAATCCAGATCGCACAGTATTCACTGCCACATCTTTAGGGTCTTTTACGCCAAAGGATCGAATAGTACTAACAACTATAATGCCAAAAGCCAAGCTAGCTAAAGCATCCATTGTATTGTAGCCATCTAAGAATCCTGTAAAGAATGATTCATTAACATACTTCCCTATAGGAGCAGCATCCGCAGAAGCGCCGCTTACAGGAGAAAACAGTGCAGTAAATACCAGAATACCTAAGAAAACCAAGAATATCGGCGTAAGAACTTTACCAACCCATGTAAGTATTCCGCTAGGCTTCATAGCAAAGAAGAATGCTAACGCGAAGAAAACCACAGAGAACAAGAACAAATACAATTGACCGTTTCCGTCTTGCGGAATAACGCGCTCCAAACCAACAGTGTACGAAGTTGTTGCGCAGCGAGGAATTGCAAAGAATGGTCCGATTGTTAAATACAGCACACAAGTAAAGAACATGCCGTATTTTTTGCTCGGCTTACTAGAAAGTTCAAAAAGACCGTTTGCGCGACTCATTGCAAGAGCCGTAACACCAAGCAATGGCAAACCAACGCCAGTAACAATAAAGCCAATTGTTGCAGGCACGAAATTAGTTCCTGCATTAGCTCCAAGGAACACAGGGAAAATCAGGTTTCCTGCGCCAAAGAACATACCAAACAACATGACCGCCACGTACGCGGACTCAATAATGGTCAAGTTCCTTTTTTTCGGGGCACTATCTGTGCTGACACTTTGTGTTGTGACGCTCATGCTTACACCTCCCATAAGGATAAATTTGTATTTACATACTATTCAGCTAAATCTCTTACCTTGTAATTTTGTGGATTTAAAGCAAAAATAATATTAGAGGGTATATTAATAAATTGCATGTACTTAATCGATAGAAACTTATAATTCGTGCGTGTCTCTAATAAAAAATAAAAAAGGACGCTGGCAAGCTACCAACGTCCTATGTAATCAAAAATGCTCTATAGCTTTGCTCTAAATCTTATATAAAATAAGCAAAATCACATCTTTTCTGGAGCAGAAACTCCAAGCAAATCAAGACCAGTTGCAATAACTGTGCGCACAGCAGCGTTAAGCTTTAAGCGAGCTGCAGCACGAGCTGGCTCTGGGCACTTTGCAATGCGCTGAGCTTCACGCTCGGCTTCTGGCAAACGATTTTCAGGGTCAGTTAACTCCATTGGTACAACACGCTCAAGGTTGTACCACTTGTGGTAACTTGCTGCCAAATCCTCAAGGTAATGCGCAACTCTGTGAGGAGCGCGCAAATCGCCAGCTTGAGCCAAAGCAGCAGGCCATTGAGCCAAAGCAGCCAACACTTCGCCGTCAGCCTCGGTATTAAGCAAGCTTAAATCAGCGCCATCTTGCGTAATTCCAGCGTCAGCCGCATTGCGAGCCACATTGCAGCTGCGTGCGTGAGCGTATTGCACGTAGTACACAGGATTATCGTTGCTGTGAGAAGCAAGCAAATCCAAATCAATATCAACGCTTGTGTTGTAGTCGGTGCGAGCAAGCGAGTAGCGCGAAGCGTCAACGCCAATTGCATCAACTAAATCGTCAATCGTAATAACGTTTCCAGCACGCTTGCTCATGCGCACAGGTTTTCCGTCCTTCATAACGTTTACAAGCTGACCAATAAGAATCTGCATGTTTTCGCCCGGCTTGTCGCCAAAAGCCGCGCACATTGCCATCATTCGGCCAATATATCCGTGATGATCCGCGCCGAGCATGTAGATTGCTACGTCTGCAGGATTCTGCTCGCGGTGACGCTTGTTGCGATAGTACGCAATATCAGCAGCAAAGTAAGCGTAGTTTCCGTCGGACTTAATAATTACGCGATCCTTGTCGTCGCCATGCTTAGTGGATTCAAACCAAGTTGCGCCGTCTTTTTCGAAAATATCTCCACGCTCACGCAAGTCTGCAATAGCGCGCTCAACTTCACCATCCTCGTACAGGCTGTTTTCGTGGAACCACACGTCGAAACTAACACGAAAATCGCGCATTGATTTGCGAATTTCAGCAAACATCATTGGCACTGCGCGCTTGCGGAACTCTTCGCGCTGCTCGGAATCGCCTTCGCCAAGAGGCAAACCTTCTTCGTCTTTTCCAAGATCAATTCGTGGCAATGAGAGAACGTCAACACCATCCGCATTTGCTTCTTTTATAACAGCGTCCGCAATTTCGTTAATATACGCACCTTTGTAACCATCTGCAGGCGTTTCTTCGCCGTGAGCTGCAGCAACTAAAGACTTTGCAAAACGGTTGATTTGCTCGCCATGATCGTTGAAGTAGTATTCACGCACAACTTTTGCGCCGTTCGCTTCCAAAACTCGAGCCATGGAATCACCAACTGCAGCCCAGCGAGTTCCACCAATGTGGATTGGACCAGTCGGGTTTGCGGATACAAACTCAAGATTCAAAGTTTTGCCGCTCAAATGCGTATTCTTGCCAAAAGCCGCACCCTGCTTTAAGACTTCGTCTACGACCGCCGCCGCAGAAGCAGAATCAAGCGTTATGTTAATAAAGCCAGGACCTGCAACTTCTACAGACGCAATACCTTCTGCTTCTTGCAAAGGCTCGGCAAAAAGTTCAGCTAAATCGCGAGGCTTCATACCAGCTTTTTTAGCGAGTTGCATAGCAACATTCGTAGCCCAATCGCCGTGTGCGCGATCTTTTGGCCTCATAACTGCAAGTTTTTCGGCAGCAGGAATCAAATCTTCTGTTAGATTGCCAGCTTTACCGCTTGCTACTAAATCTTTAGCAATTTTTTCAATTAATTCACTTAAGCTTTCTGGATTCATGGTTTACAGTCTAGCGTTACCGCGCGATGCTTCGCGATTACAACCCATTGGATTGCATTATTCTGAGTGTAAGGTAATATATGTTTTACATGTTTTACATTGGAGATTAAAAATGGTCGCAACAATTACAGGATTAAGAGTACCCTCTAACGTTTTAGATCGTTATGATCAGCTCGCTAAAACCACTCACCGCACCCGTTCATTTTACATGAATCAAGCACTAGAAGCTCAAATTGATGAACTTGAACATGAATATGGTCTAATGGCAGATATTGAAGCATACAAACGTGGAGAATTAGAAACATCCCCACTCGACGACGTGGTGAAGCGCCTTGATTTGGAAGATTAATTTATCTAAAAGAGCTGAAAAACAGCTAGGGAAAATTGACAAAACGATTGCCAAGCAAATCGTTAAGGAGCTTCGCGAAATTAGCAATCTCGACAATCCTCGAATCAGAGGCAAGGCACTAACTGGCAACTATTCGGGATTTTGGAGATATAGAGTAAGGGATTACAGAATAATTTGTGCAATTGAAAATAATGTACTGACCGTTTTTGTTGTGGATATTGACCATCGCAGCAGGATTTATAATAAGTGATTATGCTTAGTTCTTAAATACACAAAAAGCGCTGGAGTCGAAGATTGACTTCCAGCGCTTTTGTTTTGCGATTCATTATTTTCGATTACTTGCAACTACTTCTTTTTTGCAGGAGCTTCGCCGAGTTCGCTTTGAGCAACTGAAACGTTTACGTTAGCTGCATCAGATTCTGCAGAATCAGAAGCAGATTCAGATTCAGAAGCAGAAGCAGAAGAATCTCCAGCAACTGCAGCCTTAACAGCGTTAAGTTTTACTTCTCCAGTAACGCGACCAGCTTCAGCAACGTCATCCAAAGTCTCCTCAACAGCCTTGTAAGCGTTTTCTGCAACGTTCAAAGTTACTTGCAAAATAGGAGTCTTCATAGAAACTTTTGCTTCAGACTTAATCTTGCGCAAAGTAGCCAAAGCTTCACCCGCGTAAGCCAAAGTGTCTGCAGAAACTCCGTTTGCAGCAGACTCATACGCCTTAGCGCATGGCCAGCTAGCACGATGCACGGATCCTTCGCCGTCATGCATCCAGCTCCACACTTCTTCAGTAGCGTAAGGCAAGTAAGGAGCAAGCAAGCGAGCCAAAGCATCGAGTGCAAGACCAAGAGTTGTGCGAGCAGACTTCACAGCAGCTTCACTTGGAGTGCGTCCAGTGGATTCTGCAGTACCGTAAGCACGATTCTTTGCAAGCTCAATGTAATCGTCACAGAACTCCCAGAAGAATGTTTCGATTGCTTCCAAAGCCTTAGAATGCTCGTAAGATTCAAGCGCATCAGTCGCAGTACGAATAACGGATGCAAGCTTTGCCATAACAGAGCGATCCAAAACTTCCGTAACGTCTGCAAAATCCCAATCCGCGCTAGCAGACTCAAGAACCTGATGCTCATCATCTTCGCGACCAATTGCGAGCGCAAACTTCGTAGCATTCAAAAGCTTAATCGCTAAACGTCGACCAATCTTCATTTGACCTTCGTCGTAAGTTGCATCCAAGCCAAGTTTTGCAGAAGTTGCCCAGTAGCGCACAGCATCCGCGCCAAACTCTTCGATTGGTTTATTTGGCACAACCACATTGCCCTTAGATTTAGACATCTTCTTATGGTCAGGATCAAGAATCCAACCAGAAAGCGCAGCATGCTTCCAAGGCAAGCAGCCATTTTCAAGATGCGCACGATCAACCGTACTAAACAGCCAAGTACGAATAATATCCTGGCCTTGTGGACGCAAATCCATTGGGAAAGTAGCCTTAAACAAAGCTTGATTTTCCTCACCAGGCTCTTCCCAACGGGTCACAATTTGCGGAGTTAAGGAAGATGTTGCCCAAGTGTCCATAATGTCTTGCTCAGCAGTAAAGCCGTTTGGCTGGTCGCGCTGAGATTCGTCGAATCCTTCTGGAACATCGATAGTTGGATCGATTGGCAAACGGTCTTCGCTAGGAGTCAAAGGATGCTCGTAATCCACTTCCCCATTTTCGTTTACTGGATACCAAAGTGGGAATGGCACACCAAAGAAACGCTGGCGAGAAATAAGCCAGTCACCATTCAAGCCGTGAACCCAATTCTCATAGCGCACGCGCATAAAGTCCGGATGGAAATTAAGTTCCTTGCCGCGCTCAATAAGCTCAGCATTCAACTTTTCGTCCGTGCCACCGTTCTTTAAGTACCACTGACGAGAAGTGACGATTTCCAAAGGCTTATCACCCTTTTCGTAGAAGTTCGTCATACGCTTTGTTGGCTTTGGATCGCCTTCCATATCTCCAGCTGCTTGCAAAGCTTCAACAACTTCCTTGCGAGCGGAGAACGTGGTTTTACCGGCAATTTTCTCGAACATTTCGCGGCCGGACTCGTCCGTAATCCAATCAGGAGTGGTCATCACAATGCGGCCGTTGCGCTGAATGATTGGTCGAGTTGGAAGATTCAAGTCACGCCACCACTCAACGTCGGTTACATCACCGAAAGTGCAGCACATTGCAATGCCTGCACCCTTGTCCATTTGAGCAGCAGAATGCGCCAAAATTGGAACTTTCACCTTAAACAGTGGAGAATAAACTTCCTGACCAAAGTACTTCTTATAACGCTCATCTTCTGGATTTGCAATCAAAGAGGTGCATGCAGCAAGCAATTCTGGGCGCGTAGTTTCAATATAAATTGGCGTACCATCTTCAAAACGGAACGCAATCTTATGGTAGAAACCAGGATATTCGCGCGATTCAAGCTCAGCCTGAGCAACAGCAGTCTGGAATGTAACATCCCACAAACCTGGAGCATCTTTCTGATACGCTTCTCCGCGAGCAAGATTGCGCAAGAATGCTTTTTGTGCAACTCGGCGAGGCTGCTCACCAATAGTGTGGTAAGTTTGCGACCAGTCCACAGAAAGACCAAGCCTACGCCACAAAGCTTCAAAAAGCTTCTCGTCCTGAGAAGTTAAGCGTTCGCAAAGTTCAATAAAGTTCTGTCGGCTTACAGGAACCTGATCTTTTGCCTCAATCTTCTTACCTTCAGTACCTTCAAAAGGCGGCTTAAAATCAGGGTCATACTTCAACGAAGTATCCACTCTAACGCCGTAATAATTTTGTACTCGGCGCTCTGTTGGCAAGCCGTTATCGTCCCAACCCATTGGGTAGAACACGTCAAAGCCTTGCATGCGCTTATATCGCGCAATGACATCCGTATGCGTGTAAGAGAATACGTGACCTACGTGCAAGTGACCACTAACGGTTGGAGGTGGAGTATCGATAGAATATACGGCCTTACGGTCGCGAGAATTATGGAATGCGTAAGTCTTAGCTTCGTCCCAATTACTACGCCACTTGTCTTCAAGACCATCAACACCAACCTTGTTAGGCAATGGTGTTAAATGTGCGTGTTTTACTGCGTTATTATCCTGTTCACTCATGAACTGAATATTAGAAACTCAGCGCGACAACGCAAATCTTACGCTTTTCTATTTCACCACTATGCTCTGCAATGGCAGAAGCTGATCCGTCATATTTTTCGTATAGCCGCTTACATTAGACTTTACAGCCATAATGCTCTTTCGAGCATATAACCAGTGAGCTGCAGCATTATTGCTTACTTCGCGCGCATATGCACGAGCATTTGCCTCATATTCGTTTGCATTCTTAGAATGAACCGCATCGGTCCAAGCTTGTTGAGCACGCGCGTCTTGCAAAACGAACGGAGAACCGCTTTCTGCAAACATGCCTTCATCTAAAGTACGATTGCTCGTAGTAAGCGCAAGATCATACTTACCTTCACTAATACGCTTACGCATAGTTTGTTGATCAACTTCTTCAAGATTGACCTTAAAACCGCTCACGGAACTAATCTGTTTTGAAAGCTCGCCCCCAACTCCACCTTCGCCCTGTGGAACAAGAAAATTAATAGTTCCTAAATAGCTTGCGCTAAAGTAATGGAACAAAGGAGCAGCTTTGCCTGGATTATAAGGATACAATCCATTTAAATCTTCATAACCAGTTGAAAGAGGATCAATAGGTCCTCCTACTGGAACACCACCATTGCCATCAGCTGCAAGTACAGTTTGCGCATTCAAAGCGTATCTCGCAGCTTTACGAGCCTGCTCATCGCAGAAAATCGACGAAACTGTTGTATTTATTGCAATAAATCGCACTCTTGTGCTCTGACCCTCTACCATTTGCGTATTAGCAACAGCAGCAAGACGCTTATTTTCGTTACCTTCAAGCGGAACTGCCATTTGAATATTGCCCTTTTCCATTGCCTCAGCTAGAGCAGTATCGCTATTGAAATATTGCAAAGTAATACTTGCACAAGAAGCAGGGGTTCCCCAATATTTATCGTTGCGAAGTAATACTAAAGAATTGCCTTTATTGTAGTCACTTACAGTGAAAGGACCTGTGCCAAGAGCAGCACTTGCATAGTCAATCATCGATTTTGTGTCATAGACAATGCCAACACGTCCAGCAAGACGACGTAGAAGTAAAGCATCTGGATTATTAAGTGTAATTACTAAAGTGTAATCATCCGGATTATTAACAGTTTTAATATTTGTAAGTGCACTATAACCAGGATAATTATTTGTGATGCCTTGTTTCAAAGATTGTAATACGGAATTTGAAGTCATCTCACTACCGTTAGAGAAATGCACACCTTGACGCAAATTAAAACGATATGTTAAGCCGTCTTTCGAAATATCCCATGACTTCGCGAGACCTGGTTGCAAACTATTATCATCGCCACGTTTAACAAGAGTTTCGTAAACATTACCAATTAAAGCTTGCTGTAAAGCGTCACTGTCGTCGTTTCTAATATCAAGAGATTCAGGAGCAGTACGTAGACCAACTTTTAGCACTGAGTTACTAGCTGGATGCATTATTGCAGCAAAAGGCGAATGACCCTGGTACATTTGCCATCCACACCACAAAATGCCGCTCATTATTACAGACACAACCACAAACACAACCCATGGTATCCAGTCTGCACTAGTACGAGTATGATATGACCTGGAAGCGTGACACGCATATTTGCCTGTTCTTGACATAACCTACAGTCTATATCAATATCTGAATTGGGAACAACACGCTTTAAATAATTGCCGACGGACATGTTGTATTTAAAGGGCATGAAACACATTTTGGATTCCGAGCAGTGCAAATTTTTCTGCCATGCAAAATAAGTCTATGAGAGAGATTAGTCCACTCTTTAGGAGCAAAATAAGCAGTTATTTCGCGCTCAATAGCAACAGGATTTGGACGATTCTGAACCTTACGCCAACCAAGACGACCTGTAACACGTATTACGTGAGTATCTACGGGAAACCCCGGTAATCCAAATGCGTTGCCAAGAACGACATTGGCAGTTTTACGACCAACACCTGGCAACGATATTAAAGCTTCCATATTTGATGGCACTATACCAGAAAAATTATTAAGCAAACATGCAGATAATGAAATAATGTTCTGTGCTTTTACTCTATAAAATCCGAGAGGGTAAATAATTGACTCAACTTGAGATACAGGAGCAGCAGCTAAAGAACTCGCGTTGGGGAAAATAGAAAAGAGTTCAGGCGTCACGATATTCACACGCTTATCTGTAGTTTGCGCGCTTAATACAGTAGCAATTAGTAGCTCAAATGGATTTTTGAAATTTAATGCACACTTAGGTTCCGGTATTTCTTTGCACAATAAATCGTACTCTGCATAAATACGAGCTAATTTCGCTTGTTTTGATTCTCGCATATTAGAACTTTGATAAATCATTATTGCGCAGACTGCTTATCTGCATCATTTTCAGAATCATCTTCAATGCTGCTTTCGGAAATCTCGCTATTCTCATCTGATTCCGAAGGATCGAAGCGATAGCCAACATTACGCACTGTGCCAATCAAATGTTCATATTCAACACCAAGTTTTGCACGGAGCCTACGAATATGGACATCTACAGTACGAGTGCCACCGTAGTAGTCGTAGCCCCATACTTCTTGCAACAAATGAGTGCGAGTAAACACCCTGCGCGGATGCTGCACAAAGTATTTCAGCAATTCAAATTCTTTATAAGCTAAATCAACAGGATGACCATGCAAACTCACTGTGTAGCTACGCATATCTACAACGAGATCTCCAGAACGCATAGTTCCATTGTCTGAATTGAAAGAATCATCAATTTCAGAGCCTTGCGAATGCACAAATAAATCATCAGAAGATCCGTGTTGCAAAGAAGCCAAACGCAAACGACCTTCTACTTCTGCAGGAGAAGCATTAGTCAGCACAACATCAGAAATGTTCCACGAAGGATTTACTACAGTAAAACCACCCTCAGTTATAACTAATATGACAGGAACCGTAATATTTGCAACACGCAGAGAAGAACACATTGATTTAGCGAGAGCTAAATCCTCACGCGCATCAAGCAAAAGAATGGTTTGTGCGGGCAGTTTTGCCAAACTTGACGTATCCAAAGAAAGTAAACGCACTTTATGAGATAACAAAGTAAGTGAAGGTAAAACTGAAGAGGGAGAAGCACACGAAGTCATCAATGTGATATCAGTCATATGATGCCTCCAACAAACAATTGATGTAGTAGCAAATTCAGCCTTTACAGGAATTGTAAACCATACTGCGAAAAATAGCGATAAGCGCAACACTTGCATTTTCCAAAGATAAAAAATATCAACACAATAAAGCGCAGTGCAGGTTATAGGCTACATTAGTAAATAAACAAAGTAATTTGTTAATGTTTTACGGACATATTACGCTTTATAAATATAAAATTACGGCACTAGGGAGTGTGTATGAGCAATGAAACACGTATCTGCAATGACAAGATGCAGAAAAATGATAATTCTTGCGTAAATGTTCAAAAACATACCCGTATACCTAGCATGAACGCATTAGCGATGTTTGTAAGCCAAATTTTTGTTGTAGTACTTCTCGCAATTGCAGCAATATTGCCAATCGCAACAGCAAAAATAACACTTATATTATGCCTTATCATAATGCTTACATTTATAGCGTTGTGGCCACTGCACGGAAATGTAATTGACCGAGCTATTGCATTATGCGCAGGAATTGCTTCTACATGGTTTGCAACCGGAGTATTAAAGGGATGGCTACCAAAAAGCGTCATTATTGATAACGAAACTGTGTCAATGAGTAAGTTCATTGCTGCAATTCACCCTTACGAACGCTGGGCTGTATCTTTTGCTCTAATTCTTGTAGCAGCAACATTTGTAACATTCTTGAGGCAAATGCTGCGCGAGAATCGCACAAATTTAGTACGAAATCTTTCGCACACGCTTACTGCAAGTATTGCTTGTGCAGCACTTCCGGGTTGGCTATTTTTGCCGTCAATTATTAGCTTTATGCCATCGCTTCGCAATTTAGACGGTGGAATACTCGTTATAGTACTGTGCATATTTATGCTAATCGCGCTATCAGGACTTTCATATTTATGGGTTCGCAACAATTATGAAGAATACGAAACTGGAATAGTTTCACACGATATCGCTATTTCTATATTGCCAATAATGCTTTCAGGGATACTCGTGTATATTGCAGGCCTTGGAATGCTAGTAGCTGCTTAAAATTATTAAAAGCGTATGCAACGTTACGTTTTAATTTACTTCTGAAAGCAGCACGCACTTACATAAAAACGTCGAAAACACAGTATGTGTCTTCGACGTTTTATTTATTAACTTTTAATTTTTATTGTTTTACTCATTAAAAGCGAAACTTATTTTTCGCTTTCTTCCAAGCGCTTGCGAGCTGCAACGATCTCCTTCTCAGCCTGCTCAACGCCAGCCCAGAAGTCACCAGGAAGAACTTCCTTACCTGGTTCCAAAGCCTTGTACTGCTCGAAGAAGTGCTTGATTTCAGCCTTGTGATACTCGTTCACGTCATCGATATCCTTGATGTCGTCGAAACGAACGTCCGCTGGAACACACAAAACCTTGTCGTCTCCACCGGCTTCGTCAACCATGTGATACAAGCCAACAGCGCGGCACTCAACAACGCATCCTGGGAACACAGAATTTGGAATCATAACAAGAGCGTCGAGTGGATCGCCATCTTCGCCCAAAGTGCCATCAATATAACCGTAATCATCTGGATAACCCATAGCTGTGAAAAGGGTGCGATCCAAGAATACGCGACCAGTTTCGTGATCCACTTCATACTTGTTCTTAGAACCGCGTGGAATCTCTACCACAACGTTAAAAGTTTCTGCCATATTGGCTCCTTTGATAACTTTAATAACAATTCATATAACTGTTCTATCTCACTTTAGCGCGCACCGACGAACGACAGCAATAGAGCATATAAAACAAAATTTTGTTAACAAATTTCGTTAAATAATAAACGTTTTGTATCACTTACAGAAGTAGCATAAAATCACCTATTTCTAGCACATCCTAGGCATAGCAACAAGACACGCTTTAAGCTATAAAAGTGTCTCAATGCACAGTTACTATTGCTACGTTTTACACACGATATGTTGCATACATACCAGTATGGTTACCGAAGCGTAGGCAAGATGACAAAAAAGAGATGCGTGAACACTTCCACTGCTTCACAAGCAGGTCAATCCTTCAAAACAAAGAAGGTTCCTGCAGAAAAAAATGCTAGTAAAACGACCTCAACTAATCTTTCAACAAACTCAAATAATACCGTAGAAAAAACTATTAATAGCGCAAAAGCTGAAAATAAACAATCATCTACTTTACCTACAAATACTGTTTCGAAGCGAAATAAAGCAATAGACGGTTTAAGAGCTCTAGCAATTATTGGTATTGTATGCTTTCATATGCGTCCAAGCCTTCTTATGGGAGGATTCCTTGGAGTAACACTGTTTTTGGTATTGGCAGGATATTTTTGCACGAGATCAGTTCTGCGCTATTTAAACGCAGATGAAAACGCAAAAAATGCAAAAAATATCGAAGATAATAATAAAAATACTCAAGGAATCAGGCATTACTGGGAGTATTTACTAAAGCGCGTAAAAAGAATTTGGCCGCCAACACTTGGAATTATCGCTATAACAGCACCAATTATGTGGCTTTTTTCGCCAAGTCTACTACCAAAGTTACAAGCGGATGCTCTTTCAGGCTCCGGATTCTTTAGCAATATAATGTATGTTGCTCGTAAGCTTTCATATTTTGAACAGTCCGGACTACCTTCTCCTATCAAACATCTTTGGTATCTCGGACTTTTAATGCAGGCTTTTGTTATATGGCCTATTATCCTTGCTGCACTTATTAAATTCGTGCGTAGCAAGCTAATACGCATGTATATCACAGCAGGCTTAGCCATACTTTCTTCTATTCTTACTTTTACTTTTGCCTACTTATTTAACAATTACACAACTCCAGCTCGCGTCTACTATTCTCTAGATACGAGAGCATCAGAATTCTTAATGGGTGCAATGCTAGCAATGTACGGTGCTTGGTTTGCCAAACATTCATTCCACGCGTGGCTTATTCATGCATTACATTTGCTGATGGGCAAAAAGAACATATCGGTCAGCTTAGCTTCATCAGTTAAGTTAGATAGTAATGCAGATAGTAGTGTAGATAATTCAGCACTAACGAAAAAATCAGATAAAGCCTACGCAAATAACGAAAAAGTATTTGCTGAAGATGGAATACCTGCTGACTTGCGCGAAGGATTACAAATTGATTTATCAGATAATAGCGTAGCTCCAGATATACAAGAACTTCCAAATAACGCATTCAATAAGCCAAAAACTGTTTTTTATAATCCACTCCATGCATGGCAGAGATCTTGCATTGGACTGTTGGCAACAATTGTGTTGTGCTACTGCTTCGTGTATGCAGAAGGCACATCTTCAGTATTTGTTTTTGGCGGATACACAATAACAGCAGCCGCTTGCACACTAATACTGTGGTCGTGCACGCAAACTGATAATATTTGCTCGAGAATATTTGCATGGGCTCCGCTCGCTTATATCGGCAGACGCTCTTTTGCAATTTATTTAGTTCACTTCCCTGTTCTTGAATTATTCAACCCAGCAAATAGAACAACTGCTGTATCTACAGGAGAGCAAGTCTTGCAAGCACTAGTAATAGTTGCACTTGCAGAATGCTTGTATCAATTATTTGAAAAGCCAATACAAGATCAACAATTATTTAAGCTTATTCGCTCTGTCTCACTAACTTTGTGCTGCATAATTATTGTGTCGTTAATTATCTTGCCAGTAAATTGGCAAGATATAGCTAAGCATAGGTCAATGCAGCTTCGCCCAGAATTGACAGCACAAGTAGAGCAATCTTCATCGTCAAATAAAAAACCTACTGCTTTTGACAAAACTAATTCTAAGCAAGAAACAAAAGAAAAAGCAGTTCCAAAAGGTGTGCAAAAGAATGTAGTAAAACAGTCTCTTCCACCTACACCATCGAAGTATCGCATTCTCTTCCCTATTGCGGAAAAAGTTCCACGAAATCTTGTTACTACTCATACGCGGATCGACAAACGACGCAATACTTGTTCCGTAAACTTGACTATGGTTGGAGATTCTATTACTGAAGGCGCTAAACCATATTTGATGCAAGTTATGCCTAACGCTTATATAGATGGAAAAGTGAGTAGACAAATTTTCCACGGAGCTGATGAATACGAGAAAGATATTTCGGTAAAACACGCTGGAGATGTGGTGATTTTCGCTCTTGGAACCAACGGTCCTCCTCATGACGATAGCGTGCTTCAACACATGGTTGATGTCGCAAAAGGTAGACCTGTTTATTTCGTTACCACACGAGTTCCGCAACCTTGGCAGGATGCAACGAACGATAGCTTACGCAAGTTCGCAGCAACTCATCATAATGTTGGCATTATAGACTGGCATGGTTTGAGTAATGGTCACTCGGAATATTTGACTGACGATGGAGTTCACTTAACTCCAATCGGCGGTCCACAATACGCGAAGATGATTCGTTTAGCTGTATGCGGCGGCTGAAAATTAGAGTTATAACGCGCTAAAACTTTTTAATACTGTTATTAAGCATAATAAATTGCGTTTTGCGTGGTGAAAATAGCTACGAAATATTACGATAGTATCTATGACTGAGTTGAGGACACTACGTGATTCGCAAGACGCTGGGGAAAGCGTATCTACTTGGACGAATCCTTTGCGCGATCCGCGTGATTTGCGTTTAGCTCGCATTGCGGGTCCGTGCAGCCTAGTAATTTTTGGCATTACTGGCGATTTAGCACGCAAAAAACTTATGCCAGCAGTATATGATTTAGCTAATCGCGGGCTTTTGCCTCCAGGATTTGGTTTAACTGGTTTTGCGAGACGCGATTGGACGGATGAACATTTCGTAAACTTTGTGCGCGAAAATATTGAGCAGCATTGCAGAACGCCATTTCGTGAGTCAACTTGGATTAATCTCGCTAAAGGCATACGTTTCGTACGCGGCACCTTTGACGATGCGTCCGCGTTTGAGCGTTTAAGCAAAACAGTGAACGAACTTGATCGAGACAGAGGTACTCGCGGAAATCACGCTTTTTACATGTCTATTCCGCCTTCCAGCTTCCCAGTTGTTGCCCAACAGCTTGCAGCATCAGGTCTTTCGCACTCTTCTGAGCATGCTTGGCGACGCGTAATTATTGAAAAACCTTTTGGCCACGATTTAGCAAGCGCACGAGAATTGGATCGCGTCGTTTCTGAAGTTTTTGATCCTAATTCTGTATTCCGAATTGACCATTATTTAGGCAAGGAAACTGTGCAAAACTTGCTGGCTTTCCGCTTTGCTAACGCAATGTACGAGCCGATCTGGAACGCAAATTACGTCGATCACGTGCAAATTACGATGGCTGAAGATATTGGCATTGGCGGAAGAGCCGGATACTACGACGGAATCGGTGCTGCTCGTGACGTGATTCAGAACCATTTGCTTCAACTTATGGCTCTTACTGCTATGGAAGAGCCTGTAAGCTTCCGCGCTAGCGATTTGACTGCTGAAAAAACAAAAGTATTATCTGCAATCCGACTACCTCAAGACTTGGCTGCCAACACTGCTCGAGGACAGTATGCAGCAGGATGGCAGGGCTCTTACAAAGCTGTTGGATACTTGGAAGAACAAGGCATTGATCCTCAAAGCACTACTGAAACGTACGCTGCAGTGCGACTTGACGTTGATACTCGCCGTTGGGCTGGAGTTCCGTTCTACTTGCGAACCGGAAAACGTTTAGGCAAGCGCGTTACGGAAATTGCTGTTATTTTTAAGCGCGCTCCGCATTTGCCGTTTGAGTCTACTGCTGTGCGCGAACTTGGCAGTAACGCTATTGTGATTCGAGTTCAGCCGGATGAGGGCGTTACTATGCGTTTCGGCGCAAAAGTTCCTGGCGGCACAGCTATGGAAGTTCGAGACGTTTCTATGGACTTTAGTTACGGACGCTCTTTTACTGAAAGTTCCCCTGAAGCTTACGAGCGATTAATTCTTGACGTACTTCTTGGCGAACCACCGCTATTCCCAACTACGCAAGAAGTAGATTTAAGTTGGAAAATTCTTGACCCTATTGAGGAATTCTGGAGTTCGCTTGGCACACAACCGCAACCGTATCGCGCTGGAACGTGGGGTCCAGCAGAAGCTGATGCTATGCTTGCTCGAGATAATCGCCATTGGAGATTGCCATGATTATCAACCTTCCTGATACCAATACAAGCAAAATTGCAGCAAAAATCGACGAATTGCACGAAGAGCGCGGCGAATCCGCTACTGGTCGAGTGCTCACTTTGCTTATTGATACAACTCTTAAAGAATTAGAGCATGCACTTGATGCAGCAAACGCAGCTAGTCGCGAGCATCCTTGCCGAGTTATTGCAATGGTTCGAGATTGGTCTAGCGAACACGCTGCTGAGCGCGGTGAAGTTGTGCCAAATCTTGATGCTCAAGTGCGTTTTGGCGCAGATGCTGGAGCTGGTGAAATTATTATTTTGTATCCGCACAACGGTTTAGTTCGTCATCCGGATACGCTTGTTATTCCACTACTCGTGCCAGATGCGCCGATTGTTGCATGGTGGCCAACAAACGCTCCTGAAGATCCTGCTCACGATTTGCTTGGAGCTATGGCAAGTAGCAGAATTACTGACGCACAGCGAGCAGACGATACTCTTAAAACTGTGCAAAACTTGCGCAAAAACTGGTCTCCGCAAGATGCAGATTTGTCTTGGACGCGTTTAACTCCTTGGCGCGCGTTACTTGCTTCTATGCTCGATCAACCTCCACATTTGCCTATTCTTAGCGCGAAGATTGTGGGTCCTACTCATTACGTATCTTTGCACTTACTGGCAGCTTGGCTTAAGAGTAGCTTGCATGTTCCTGTAGAAATAGTTGAAAATCCTGAAGCTCAAGCTATTACTTCCGTAACTTTAGAACGCGAGGATGGCACATTGTCACTCACTCGCCCTGCTGGCGGAGATCAAGCTTTGATTAGTCTGCCTGGACAGGCTGCACAACCTATTGCGCTTCCTATTCGCACTCTGGATGATTGCTTAAGCGAAGAATTGCGACGCATTGATCCTGACGAAATTTACGCGCAGTTGGTGCGAGATAATCCTGCAGAAAATGCGTGAATCATTACGTGAAACAATTCGTGAAACATTTTCAATGGCATAAAAGGAACAACTATGACAAATAATGAAGTTACTTTTGCGCATAACGCAAGTATTTACGGATACGATAATCGCGATGTGCTTGCAGCTGTTGCAGCCCAACGCTTGGTGACTCTTATTATGGAATCACAGAATGATGTGCAAAATCTCAATAAACCATTCCATTTACTTCTTACTGGTGGCACAGATTCAATACGCATGTTCCAAATGCTTGCTAGCAATCCACTTTTACCAGCAATTAATTGGAATTTAGTGCATATTTGGTGGGCAGATGAGCGTTTCGTAGCTTATGATAGCGAGGATCGCAATGCACGCAAGGCTCGCGAAATGTTTCTTAACTTACTTACTTCTAACAAAGCTTTGGCAGAATCTCATATTCACGAAATGCCTGCAGATGAGCGTAATGCGGAGGAAATTGCAGCAGCCAGCGACGCTGAAAATGACGCTATTTTAGATGCTGCAGCGCGCGACTATGAGGAAGAAATTGTGAGCATACTTGGCAAAGAGCCAGTGTTTGATTTAGCAATTCTCGGTATGGGGCCGGATGCGCATATGGCTTCACTTTTCCCAGGATTACCGCAGGTTAATAATCGCGATCGCATTGTTGTTGGAGTAAATCACTCCCCTAAGTTGCCGCCTATGCGCTTAACTCTTACTGTTCCTGTATTAGCTCACAGTCACTGCACTTGGTTTTTGACTGCCGGAGCAGAAAAGGGCGCTGCTTTAATGAATTCACTTTCGGGAGCTAATAATCCTGAATATCCTGCGTCTTTTGCAAACGGAACAGACGAAATCTCTTGGCTAACCACCGCAGAAACTTTGCAAGCTGCTATTGAATAACTGCATAGTTTTCTAGCAATATGCATAATATTCAGCAAGTCAAAGATTAAATGCGCTACACAAATTGGCGCAAATGCGAAAATAGCGTGTTCAAAACATGGCGCATTTGGGAAAATCGACCCCTAAAAACATGGCGCATTTGGGAAAATCTGCTTGACAAAATATGTCGCATTTGGGAAAATCTTTATAAAACCGTTGAAATTACAAGGAAAACCGCACTCGGCAACACTTGAACAAATCAAGCACAAATTTGTAATAAAAGAAAGAGCACAAAAATCGCATGTTTGATAGAAAAATATACAAAGAAATGCTGAAATGGAAGCATGAATATGCGCCAAATTATGCGCTTTTTCTTAAAGGAGCAAGACGAGTTGGCAAAACAACATTAGCTGAAAAACTTGGCAAAGAAGAGTATAAGTCTTATATTCTTATTCGTTTCGATCAAACCGAAGAAGACATTAAGCAACTTTTTATAAACAGTCTAAGAGATTTAGATACTCTATTTAACACAATACAGTTAGCTTATAATACCAGACTTTATAAGCGAGAATCTCTTATAATACTTGACGAAATACAACTATTTCCGCAAGCTCGGCAAGCAATAAAAACTCTGCTTGAAGACGCTCGCTATGATTACATTGAAACAGGCTCACTTGCTTCTATTACAAAGAAAAGCAAGGATATTCTCATACCCTCAGAAGAGTACACGCTAGAAGTACTTCCACTTGACTATGAAGAGTATTTATTAGCGAACAATAACAACATGATTTTCCCTACTATTAAAGATCACTTTGAATCACTTAAACCTATGGGCAGTATGCACCAGAGCATAATGAAGTCTTTTAGAGAGTACATGTTGGTTGGAGGAATGCCACAAGCTGTTCAAGCATATGTTGATACAAAAGATTTTGCGAAGGTTGACTTTGCTAAACAACAAATAATCAATCTTTATAAGCAAGATATGCAAGACCAGGAAGAAGAAAACCCTAGTTACGTAACTAATTTTTTCGATAGAATTCCAGCAGAGCTTTCCAAACATGACAAACGTTACATGCTATCTCACGTAGATTCCAACGCGCGCATTAAAGAGTATAGGGATCCAATACGCTGGCTTGAAGAAGCGATGATAGTAAACATTGCAAACAGCGTTGAAGATCCGAGTGTAGCTTTGAATCTATCTACTATCAATCCTTCTTTCAAATGCTACATGATGGATACAGGACTCTTAACTTCGTTAGCATACAAAGATAAGCCTTACCTAGAAAACGAACTTTATAAGGCAATTCTGCTAGACAAATTACACATTAATGAAGGAATGATAATAGAAAATATTGTCTCACAGTGCCTAAAAGCAAATGGACACAACGCGTATTTTTACAAAAAAACAAATACCAATACCAAAAAGACAGTAATGGAAATAGATTTTCTCTTAAGAAAAAATAACAAGATTATTCCGATAGAAGTAAAATCTGGCAGCAGTAAAAATGTAAAGTCAATTACAAACTTTATGGAAGCTTTTAGTAAAACCAGCAGCGAAGGAATCGTGCTTCACCACGGAGAAATTAAGCGCGAAGGCAAACTGCTTTACCTACCGTACTACATGGCTTCTGTATTGTAAAAAGAAAGCGTCGCATGCAGAATAACAACGCATGTGACGCTTTTTACATAATTGACATTTTAAATTTTATATATACACTTTTACATGCACTAATCTTGCTTTACTTCTGGGCGATTAGGATCTGCCCACAAAGTGTGGAATACGCCTGGCTCGTCAATACGACCGTAAGTATGAGCACCGAAGAAATCACGCTGAGCCTGAATAAGCGAAGCCGGCAAACGCTTAGAACGCAAACCATCGTAGTATGCAAGCAAGCTAGAGAATGCTGGCACAGGCACACCATGCTCCACCGCACGCGCAATAACACGACGCCAAGCAGCCTGAGACTTCTCAATAGCAGCCTTAAAGTACGGTGCAAAAAGCAAAGAAACGCTTGCTTCACCGGACTCAAAAGCCTCGGAAACGCGGTTCAAGAACTGAGCGCGAATAATGCAGCCGCCTCGCCAAATGCGAGCAACTGCAGCCTGATCAATCTTCCAATCATGCTCAATTGCAGCAGCCGCAATCTCATCGAAGCCCTGAGCATAAGAAACAATCTTAGAAGCGTACAAAGCTTGACGAATATCCTCAATAAACGCCTTACGCTCAGCATCATTCAAATCAAAATGCACATCCGGACCAGTCAAACCTTGACTTTCGGCAGCTTCTCGCAAAGCAACCTGACTGGAAAGTCCGCGAGCAAACACGGCTTCAGCGATACCCGTAACTGGTATGCCAAGCGAAAGCGCAGATTGTACAGTCCAAGTACCAGTGCCCTTCATGCCAGCATGATCCACCATCATCTCAACCAAAGGCTTACCAGTCTTAGCATCCTTCTGGCGAAGCACATCCGCAGTAATCTCAATCAAATAAGAATCAAGCTCGCCCTTATTCCACTCGCTAAACACATCCGCGATTTCGTCGGACTTCATACCCAAACCGCGAAGCATTAAATCGTAGCTTTCGGCAATAAGCTGCATATCCGAGTACTCGATGCCATTGTGAACCATCTTCACAAAATGACCAGCACCATCGGTACCAATATGCGTTACGCAAGGCTCACCTTCAGCAACAGCAGCAATAGACTTCAAAATAGGACCAAGAGTCTTCCAAGATTCCTCAGTGCCACCAGGCATCATCGAAGGACCACGCAAAGCACCTTCTTCGCCACCAGAAACACCGCAACCAACGTAATGAAGACCACGCGCGCGAATGTCACGCTCTCTGCGAATCGTATCTTCAAAATAAGAGTTTCCGCCGTCGACGATAATATCTCCAGGCTCCATAGCATTTGCAAGTTCTTCAATAACAGCATCCGTAGGAGCACCAGCTTTTACCATAATGATTGCGGTGCGCGGACGCTTGAGAGAAGCCACAAATTCTTCAACAGTTTTTGAAGGCACAAAAGCACCTTCACTGCCATGCTCATTCATTAAAGTTTCAGTGCGCGAATAATGACGATTGTAAACAGCTACTGTATTTCCATGATGCGCAAGATTACGCGCTAAATTCGAACCCATGGCAGCCAAACCAACAACACCAATATTTGCCTGAGCTTGAGTCATAATGACACCTCTTATCTTGTACTTGTTTTGTTATTTGCACGCATGCTTTGCGCACCCAAGCAATCTGCATTATCTACAAAATACACAATTTTTTATTTTGCGTTACGCCCCTTCAAGAAACGCACTTAATAATTTTATAGGCGGATATGCACAAGGCTTAACAATGTGCAAGTTAAGTAGTTTTAAATATAAATTTTGTGAAATAAATTACATTTTTAATCGTTAAAACTAAGCTCATATTTACTTCATAAAACACGACACGCTTACAAACACGCTATTTTTAGCTATTTTAATAATAACTATATATAGTGTTTACACGGTCGACACACCACTATAAATAGTGCTTATTCAGAGTAAGCTAACTACTTGGCTTTTGTCGATACAACACGGAATTGCAAAATTCCCCATCACCAGAGGAGATTGAAATGACTATCACAGTGTTTACTAAACCTCATTGCCCACAGTGTGATGCAACTAAGCGACAGTTCACAAAACTTGGCGTGAACTTCGAAACTGTAGACTTGTCAAAAAGCCCCGAATCACTCGAACAGTTAAAAAATGCAGGATACCGTCAAGCTCCAGTAGTCATTGCTCCCGACGCATCCTGGAGTGGGTACCGTCCAGATTTAATTGCGCAAATTGCGGATAAACTCGGAACTTCCGCAGAGACAGCAAAAGAAGCATAAGAAATGTGTGAGCAAGAAAATATAACACAACAAAGCGAACCAGAATCTAGCGCACAAGGCGAATCAATCGGAGCTGTAGTCTACTTTTCCTCAGTTTCGGAAAACACGTTAAGATTTGTGCAAAATTGCGATTTTCCAAGCAATAACGTGAACGTATATCGCATACCGCTTCGTCCTAAAGAGCCGGAATTAAACGTGCGCGAACCGTACGTTTTGATTGTTCCAACTTACGGCGGTGGAAATATTGCGAAAGCAATACCGATGCAAGTTCGCAAATTCTTAAATAATCGCGAAAATCGTTCGTTTATTCGCGGAGTAATTTCTTCCGGAAATACGAATTTTGGAGAAGCATATTGCGCTGCAGGTGATCAAATTGCAGGAAAGTGTGGAATCCCAAATATGTACTCGTTTGAACTTACGGGAACTGCAGAAGATATAGAAAAAGTAGCGCAGGGCATACCGAGATTTTTAAAACAACTCAAAGAAACAGAAGAAACAAAATAAACAAAACAAACGAAATAAGTAAAAGAAACAAAACAAAAAGCGTTTAAAAAAGCAAAAATAACGCATGAAGAAAGGAACAAACCCCATGAATAGCACGGATCCGATGAGCGAATCTACTTCGCTTAATCTTGATCACACTGATTCTGCAAGCGCAACTGCCAGTACAACAGCAGAGCGCATCCGCAACAGCCGCGACTACCACGTTCTTAACGCTATGCTCGGTCTTTTTGACCCAGAAAAAGGCATTCAGTTTGATAAAGATCAAGAAGCAGAAAAGCTTTACGTTTCGGGTTACGTGCAAGAACATAGCATGAAGTTTGCTTCCACTCGCGAGCGCTTGACTTATTTGATTAACAATTACTACTACAACGGCAACGTTTTCCACAAATATAGCGACGAGTTCCTCGATAAGTTCTACGAGCATGCGCAAGCCGCTCACCACACTTTTGGCACATTCTTGGGTGCTTTTAAGTTCTACACTTCTTACGCCTTGAAGACTTTCGACGGCAAGCAGTATTTGGAAAACTTCGCTCAGCGCGCAGCTGCTGTTGCATTGGAACTTGCAGATGGTGACAAAAAAGCAGCGACCAACTACTTAGACGAAATGCTTGCAGGCCGCTTCCAGCCAGCCACCCCAACGTTCTTGAATCTTGGTAAAGCTCAGCGCGGCGAAGCTGTGAGCTGCTTCCTCGTGCGTTTGGAAGATAACATGGAGTCTATTGCGCGCGGAATTAATTCTGCTTTGCAGCTTTCTAAGCGTGGCGGCGGCGTGGCTCTGCTTCTTACGAATTTGCGCGAACTTGGCGCTCCTATTAAGCGAATCGAGAATCAGTCGAGTGGCGTTGTGCCTGTTATGAAGCTTTTGGAAGATTCATTCTCTTACGCTAATCAGCTTGGCGCTCGACAGGGTGCAGGTGCAGTGTATATTAGCGCGCATCACCCAGATATTATGCGTTTCCTCGATACTAAGCGCGAGAACGCAGACGAGAAGATTCGCATTAAGTCGCTTTCTTTGGGTGTTGTGATTCCAGATATTACTTTCGAGCTTGCTAAGCGTAAGGAAAAGATGGCTTTGTTTAGTCCTTACGATGTTGAGCGCGAATATGGCAAGCCTTTTGCAGATATTTCTGTTACCGAGCATTACGATGAGATGGTTGCAAATCCTCGTATTCACAAGAAGTACATCGACGCTCGCGAATTCTTTATGACGATTGCAGAAATTCAGTTCGAGTCTGGCTATCCTTACATTTTGTTTGAGGATACTGTGAATCGCACGAATCCTATTGAGGGTCGCATTACTATGAGCAACTTGTGCTCTGAGATTTTGCAAACTCAGGAAGCAAGCACTTATAACGCCGACTTGTCTTATAGCCACGTTGGTCGCGATATTTCTTGCAATCTTGGCTCTCTTAATATCGCTAAGGCAATGGATGGCGACTTGGGCACAAGCGTTGATTTGGCTGTGCGTGCGCTCACTTCTGTTTCGGAGCATACTTCTATTGATTCTGTGCCTTCGATTCGTCGCGGTAACGCGGAAGGTCACGCTATTGGCTTGGGTCAAATGAATTTGCACGGTTTCCTTGCGCGTGAACACATGCAGTACGGAAGCGAGGAAGCTCTTGACTTTACAGACATGTACTTTATGACGGTTGCTTACCACGCTTATAAGGCTTCTCACGCTTTGGCTGTAGAGCGCGGCCACGCTTTTGCAAACTTTAAGACGAGCGCTTACGCTAAGCCTGCAGGAAAAGGCAACTACTTCGATAAGTACACAGATGGCAGCCGCTCGCTTGAGCCTAAAACTCAAAAAGTTCGCGATTTGTTTGCCCGTTTTAACGTTGCGATTCCAACCGTCAGCGATTGGGAGCAGTTGCGCGACGAGATTTTGAGCGATGGCATTTACAACGAGTATTTGCAAGCTGTTCCTCCAACTGGCTCAATCTCGTACATCAACCATTCCACAAGTTCAATCCACCCGATTGCTTCTCGCATTGAGATTCGCAAAGAAGGCAAGGTTGGACGCGTCTACTACCCTGCTGCATACATGACGAACGACAATATGCAGTACTTTAAGGACGCCTATGAGATTGGCTGGAAGGCAATTATTGACACTTATGCCGAAGCAACTCAGCATGTGGATCAAGGATTGTCGCTTACTTTGTTCTTCCCAGACACTACGACTACTCGCGATTTGAACAAGGCTCAGATTTACGCATGGCGTAAGGGCATTAAGACTCTTTACTACATTCGTATTCGCCAGAAGGCTTTGGAAGGTACGGAAATCGAAGGTTGCGTAAGCTGCACGCTGTAAGTCGTAACGCTGTGAATTTTTCGCACGCCAAATCAAAAACTTAAAAATTTTATAAAACGTAAACACAGAATCAGGAGTAATAATGACAGAACTCAGCCCAACCGAGCTTAGAAGTAGCCTCGATAAGCCTTTCGGCACAAATCGCGTAATCGCAGATGACGCTATGATGGCAGCTTCTATCACACCATCTCAGTACCGCTACCATCACGGATCGCGCGTACGCCCAGTTAATTGGAATAATATTGTTGACGACAAGGATTTGGACGTTTGGAATCGCCTTATTGCTAACTTCTGGCTTCCAGAAAAGGTTCCGCTGAGCAACGATATTCCTTCTTGGCGTTCCCTCACCGATCTTGAGCGCAAGACCACTACTCGCGTTTTTACAGGCTTGACTTTGCTTGATACCAGCCAGGCAACTATTGGCGAGCTTTGCCAGATTGAGCACGCTCGCACGGAGCACGAGCAGGCTATTTACACGAATATTGCTTTTATGCAGTCGATTCACGCTCGCTCCTACTCCTCTATTTTCTCTACTCTTTGCTCTAGCGAAGAGATTGACGAAGCTTATCGTTGGGCTGTTGGCAACGACGTTTTGCAGCAGCGCGTCACCACTGTGCTTTGCGAGTATGAGAGCGAAGATCCGCTTAAGCGCAAGATTGCTGCAACTATGCTTTCTTCGTTGCTTCTTTACGCGGGATTCTATCTTCCGCTTTACTTTGCTTCTCGCGGCAAGATGATGAACACTGCCGATATGATTCGCTTGATTTTGCGCGATAAGGCAATTCACGGCTATTATTCGGGCTACAAGTTCCAGCGCGGTTTGGAGCTTAGAAGCGAGAACGATAAGAAGAATCTTGAAAAGTTCACTATGAACTTGCTCGACACTTTGTATGATCTGGAAGTTGAGTATTCTGGTCAGATTTATGAAGGATTTGACTTCCACGATGACGTTTTTGACTTCGTGCGTTACAACGCTAACAAAGCTTTAATGAACCTTGGCTACCCTGCTAAGTACAGCGAAGAAGAAACTCACGTAAGCCCAGAAATTCTCGCTGCTCTTTCTCCTGCAGCCGACGAAAATCACGACTTCTTCTCCGGCTCTGGTTCCAGCTACATTATGGGCAAGTCAGTTGAAACCGACGACGATGATTGGGATTTCTAATCAAATAGTTGATTTACTAACTGATTTGCTGAATAACTGAATAACTAACTGATTGGTTAACTAATTAATTTAATTAGTTAACCAATTTTAATTTAGTTAGGTTAATTATTGCAGCTAAATAGAGTCTATATAAAAAGCTAAAAAGTCAGAAAGCAACACAGGTCACTCAGCCTTTATGGTACACTATGTGAAAAGGAACTGGTCTTGTTGATTCGTTTATGCAAAAATCGGCAGCGATTATCACTTCCTACTCACGTTCAAACCAAGATTTTTGAACTGAACTGAGCAGGCACTAAAGTTGGAGTTCAAGTTTATAAAGATGACTAACATCCGTTAGACGCATCTACAAGAAGAAAGAAATCCATTTATGGGGAAAATGACTTATAAAAAATTACTTTGTGTTGTAGTGCTCTTCAGCTCGCTAGTGGGGCTAGCAGCCTGCGGTAACTCCGAAGCAAACAAACCAGTACCAACAAAAATAAGCCGTCATTCTACCAAAAAACATTCAAAACCAATCAAAAAAACCTCAAAAGAGAAAATCGCCGAAGCTTTTGTAAAGGGACAAGAAGGGACTTTGGAAGCCCTAGGTGAAACTAAACGCGTTATTTGGGACGCTTATCCTGATCAGTTGGCTTACGTTAAAGATGCTTTCTATCACTGGACTCTTCAAGACGACTGGTTCCAGGTTAACACTGGCCATTATATGGTTGTAGACCGTTTGAACAGTTCAGGCATCTTATTAAAGAAACTCCAAAAAGGCATGCCAGTTAAATTAAACGGCAAAGATTACAAAGTGGCGGATTATAAAGACTTTGAGGGTGGCGGAAGCTCGGATAAGTTGCTAAAAGTATTCAAAGAGTACGTTGAGCAATTCCCTAAATCTGCTTACTTTATTCAAACTTGTCTCGATGCCAGAACTTATGGCGGACAACGTTTAGTAGTTCTTGACGTAGCAAAATAGTAAACGATTTAGCAATATAACTTAGATTAGTTTCCAAATTTTGTTGTCTTGAAAATATTGCCTGTTCATCAATATCGTTGATGAACAGGCAATATTTTTTAACTGATTACGCGACTGTATCGCATAACTTTAATTGCACAGTCGCTATGCTATACGAGTTATCGTGGCAAAAATTGCAAAATTAGCAAAACTGCCACGATAACTTGGTATGTCACGCATTTGCTGGTTCTATTGCAATGCGTCCACCTAACGCTCGAACAACTTTCGCAATAGTTTGAAAGCTAGGATTGCCATCTCGTCTTAGGCTTTTGTAAAGGCTTTCCCTTCCAACCTCAGCTTTTTGAGCAATCTCTTTCATGCCTCGAGCTTTTGCAATATCGCCTATAGCAGCTTGCAACAAGCGAGGATCGTTAAGTTCTGCTGCAGCATTGAGATACGCAATAACATCATCATCGTCCTCAAGATACTCACTCGCATCCCATTTACTTATATTTACCATTTTTTCTCCTCAATTAATTGTGCGAGAAGTATCTTCGCTTGCTTAATATCTTTACTTTGACTACTTTTATCTCCACCAGCAAGTAATAGCATTAGTTTTAAGCCTTTTTGTGCAAAATACACACGATACCCTGGTCCAAAAGTGAAACGCAGTTCACTAATACCATTGCAAACTGGATGTAAATCACCTACTGGCTTACCTGCAATTTCACATAATCTCAGCCTCGCGTTAATTCGAGCTTTAGATTGAGTACCGCGAAAGTTTTTTCATCCAATTGCGATACTCATCTGTTTTAAGTATCTCCATAAAAGTATTTTATCCTGTAGGATACAGTTTTGCAATATAAGTAAACAATCATATCAGTTATCGTGACAGTTTTTGCTAATTTTGCAATTTCTGCCACTATAACGTATGTGTTTGGGTTGATTTTTGCAGCATAAAATTTCTACTGAGCCAAAAATAACAATTACAAGTATTGCCAATTTTACTGTGTCGCTAAAAATAGTTACAGCTGATTACATGACAGTATTTTTTTATTACACTGAGATCCATTGCACAATTTATTTGTGCAGCAAAATAGCGTTTTAAGTAAAGGAGTTATGCGGTGAAGTGCTTAGCAAAGACAGTAGCTGCAGTAGTTACAACAGTGACAATGTGTCGCAACCAGTGGTAGGTAAATCATTATGAAAAAGCAAATCTTGGCTTATTTTAAGCGACTTATCAAACGAGAAGCTACTTATATGCCGTTAACATTTATTGGCTTGCTTGGAATTTTTGCAATATTTAGTGGCAATACAATTGCTTACATTTCATCTCCAAATAGGTGGATTGAAACATTTGTTTTTACACTTATTGTTGCTTTTGCACGTGCCTTTATACCTGATAATCGTTATTGAACAATTTATTTCATGAAGATTAGCGAAATGCACACAGCACTTCGCTAATCTTCTATTTCATATTTTCTAAGTTATATTACGGTAGATTTTAATCCTATTTGGTTGTTTTTATTTATCAGTAACTTTTCGGTTACTGTCTAAGATGCTAATATGCAATATTCATAGATTACATTAAGAAGAAGGAATGTCATGAGTCAAGATTTTGGAGTAAAAAATTGGAATCCATCTGCTGCAGCAAATATTAGTAACGATGACGATAATCTTTCTGAAGAAGATTTTGATAAATTGGCTGCAGAGCTTGAGCAATTCTTTACCAAGTATGTAGTGTTAGAAAATAATAAGTTTGTAGTTCATGACGATGCGATTATTGCCGATGGTTATGAAGAATATTTAGAAGGCTTTCACATCTTAGCAGAAAAATTCACTGCTGGTCTTGAAGAGGACAGGTAGCGTAAATTAACCACGATAAAGCGAGAGTCTGATTGATACTAGTTTAGCGGAATAACAACATTGACCAACCATGCATCATCATCTTTTTGCGCGTTTAAAGATCCACCTAAACGTTCCACGGATTTTTTGTGGAATAGTAGTCCTTTGCCAAAAACAAGTCTTCCACCAAACTTATTCGACAACGAATTCATACACATTATTTTGCATTCTCGCTCATCAACAGTAACGTTCATAGAAAAGTCAACGCTAGTACTGCAATGCTTACGAATATTAGTAAGCAACTCACTGCACATGCGAATAGCACATTGAGCTTTTTCAGTACTAACAGTTGCAGATGCAGCAAAATCACCACTCCCCGAACTTTTATCAACCACTGTTAGAGAACCATAGTACCCAAGCTGCTCACAAATTTGCCGTTCAGCCTGTAAACGCGCACGAATATTGCATAAGAAATCAGCCAAATTCATGCAATCATTGCTATTAGAACTATAAACAAACTGCGTACTAGCAATATTTGAATCTAAAGAATCATCATACTTTTGTTCAGTTTGCTCAAGCAGGCTGATAACAAGTCTCGCTTTGGAAAGTGCATTACGCGAATGTTCAATAATCTGCTCTAACGATTCTTTTGTATGTTCATTGTTCTTAGCATATAAAGCATCCGTTGCAAGCAGTGTAATATCCGTAATCTCATTGTTCACATCGTCATGCAATTGCAACGCAACCGACGCAATATAAGACTGGAACTTACTCCGTACAATATCCATTTTTGCGCGATTATTTTCTTCCAACATGTTCAAATATTTGCGCAAAACGTAACCACAAATCATGGAAATAAGAATAAAACAAGGAAAAGTAAGCGAAATGTACGCAATTTTTGCAAAGTACATAATATTCAGCGAAACTATGTACGCACAAAGCAAATACTTCCACGAATCATAAAAGCCTGCAACAAACATGCTAGCAATCAGCGCAAAAAGCACGCAAGTTGCATTTACACCTGGTACTGCTAACGTTACGCAATACAAAATCGGAGTTACGAGTGATACTTGACGCGGAAAAGCAATCAAAAGAAATATTGCAAACATCCAAACGTATTGACACGCAGATTGCTGCGGGTTATGCCACAGCCCAGCTGTATTGCACGATTGCACATCCATTGACACTACAAGAATCGCCAATATTATGAATAAAGTTCGCTGAATTTTCCAGCTTTTAACCAACTCAATAACGCGCGAAAATGTTTTCATTAACATGCGTTATCCGTTTCTTGAGAAGGATTCGGATGATTCTGAAGCGAATTATTAAAATATTGCAGATTGCTAGTTTGCTCACGATTTTGCATTGCAGCAAACGCGGATATTGCTTGCACTCGGTTAGAAACATGCAATTTTTTGTAAATCCTATGAATATGCGTGTTAATAGTGTTTGGCATAAGACCAAGTTGAGCCGCAATCTGATTTGTTGTGCAACCTTTAGAGAGCAGATCCATGATTTTTAGTTCTTGAGGCGGCAAAACGCTACGCGACCTTGATTTAGAAAGCCTAATAAAAGATTCTTGCGGAGTAGCAAAATCGTAAGCAACATCTCTAACACATCGGCAGCCATACACCTTCTGATTATCGCAATATTGCAAAGCTTCTGCTAGTCCTTTGAAATTGTCTTTAGCAACCATTGCCTGCCCACCAACTTGCGCTACTGACGAAGCGTAGGATCTACAGTCATACGAAGTCATACCAATTAAAATAATGTTATTGTTTTTCTCGCGAATTGCGCGTATTACCTCTACTCCAGACATGTCTTTCATTGACATATCAATCAAAATATAATCCGGAGTCGTTTTTGTTACTTGGCAATATTTCAAAGCTTGCACGCCTGATTTTACGCACCATTTGCACACGTACTCGCTTGGCAAAAGCTTGCTGAGCACGTTTCGCATAACCGCTAAAACTAGTGGGTCGTTATCTACTATTGCATACGTTTTTTGCATAATGGCTTTCTTGCAATCTTATGCTACTTTTCTTATATTCTACTTTATAAGCATGCGCAAAGTAGGGCAAATCGTGTAGTAATAAATGATTACAAGTAATGCATGTAAGTCAAATGTGATTATAATAAGTAACAATATGCAGCTTTTAGTTGCGTTGAAAATTCATTTTCAATATTGATTGCAGCAGGATTATATGACAAAACGATTAGTAGTATTGCACTCCGCAGAAGTAGCTGCGATGGCACTTGCCTCAACAGCTGCTTTTATGCGTAGCTTTGGCTTTTTCGTTTTGTGGCTTGTTTTAGGACTTCTTTCTGTTGCATTGTATTCTTATGCATATTTTTTCTTGCGCAAAAGCGTTATTAAAGCAAAAAATGCGTATATAGGAAATAATATATCTAATCTTAACGGCGCAGGCGCTAACAGCATAAGTAGTGATGTTGAGAATATAGAAAACAACAAAGATTACATAACAACTCTTGAGCAAAAACGCAAAAAAGTCGAATCACAAAATAAGCAAATACTTAGTAATTATCTAAATAATTTAACAAATATTATTTCATGCTTTATTTGTGGGCTTATTCACGTTCCTTGGATTTATTACTACGGAATTGCAAATGGCGTCTTAACATTGGTGATTTTGTGGCGAGTAATAAAGCGTCCACAAGGTCACCCTATTGATGAAAGCGATTTGTAAAGATTTAAGACTTATTGGCAATCTACCATTACGTTGAGTATTAAGTTTTGAGTACATCATATTGCTGCAAAGAATTGCAATATTTATACTAGAAATACAAAATACATACGAACGAGAAGCAATGTACATGAATTAACTACAATGCTCACGAACAAAACAGCAAATTGGAAAGAAGGCAACTCATGAGCAAGGACTCTATAAAAGTTATTAAAAAAACGCTTATTTGGATTCTTAAGTGGGCATTATTTACAGCAGTTGAGTTCCTTCTTTTGTATGTTGCAATTATTTCTTGGAATCATGATTTTGCACAGTTCATGGACGAATACAGTGATGCTATTATTCCATTTATGGCAGCAACCGGAGCCATGGCAGCAACAATGATTCGCGACGAAGGCACTATTCTTGAAGTCAAAGATTAAGGTGGTTGTAGATTATTTTGCGGATTGAATTGAAGCCTCTTGGCGAGCAACGTCAAGAGCTTTGTTGAAGGCATCGCTAGTCCAACTTGCTCCAGCAACAACCGAAATATGCAAATCTTTCAACGGCTTTCCAACGATTTTTCCAGGGATATCCTTTGAGAATGCATCCATATGGCCTCTTGAAATCGGCGTAAACGGATGAGGCGTCATTTGCACATCGCTAACATCCCCATTTGCAACGCTTAAGCGCACATCAAAACTGTCTTCTGCAACCGGACCATACGTAGCTTTGACTTTATAGTCGCCATCTTTGTAATTGCCAGTGTCTGTTTTAGGCTGATTCTGCTGGTTCTGAGAATCCTCACTTTGCGCAGAAGATTTAGATTGCTGAGCACCAGCATCGTACTTTCCAGAAGGATTACCACCATCATCCGCGCTTTGACCAGAATTGCCAGCAAACTCATCGTTCATCGGCACAGCGCTCGGCTCGCCGCAAGCAGAAAACATAGCGGACGATGCAGCTACAATCGCAAGCGCAGCAACGGTTTTCGTAACTTTTTTGGATTTCAAATCGTCGCGTGAAACATCGTGAAACATATTATCTGAAACCATAAAATCATCGCCTTTAAATCTTGTATATTTTAAAACCTTGCGCAACTAATCATCTAAATTCGCTAATTTAGGCGACTTAGTAGGCTCATGGTCTTGCAAAGCTTCCACAACACTTTCATCAACGTGAGCACTCGTAAATGCAGGCTTGCCGCCAATCGCCTCGTACGCTTTGCGAGCATCCTCGTTATTCCAACGCTCACCAACAAGCACACCGTGGTTGAGCATAATTTCGCGATCCGCGCATTGAGCTACCAAAGAATCATGAGTTACAACAATAATCGTAGTGCCTTGATTGTGCAGCTGCTTAAACAAATCGAGCACAATCTGCTCATTTTTTTCGTCCAAATTACCAGTCGGCTCATCCGCAAGAAGCAACTTAGGGCAGTTGATAAGCGCACGAGCAACGCACACACGCTGCTGCTCGCCACCAGAAAGCTGGCTTGGCAGATGGTGAGCGCGATCCTTCAAGCCCACGCGATCCAAAGCGTCCATTGCTTGAGCTTCGTCAACAACAGAATGATAGTATTGCGCAACCATCACGTTTTCAACTGCCGTTAAATGCGGAACAAGATAAAACTTTTGAAAAACTAAACCGATTACGTTTTTACGAACGTCAGCGAGTTGACCGGCATTCAAATCCTCAAGTTTGCGACCTTGCAAAGACACGGAACCTTTGGATGGTGAATCCATGCAGCCAATAATGTTCATTAACGTTGTTTTGCCAGAACCACTGGAGCCAACAATAGAAAGCCACTCGCCTTCTGGCACAGTAAGCGACAAATCGTCAACAGCTCGAAGAGATCCGTAAATCTTGGAAATATGATCCAACGTCAACAGCATTTTTGGCTTAGACTCCGCGCTATCTAACTTATTTTCTATATTCTCTGTCATATTAAATCCTTAACTAATCACTCTAAAATCACTCTAAAAGCTATTCTTCTCGAAGCACAATCGCAGGGTCGATCTTTGAAGCACGCAAAACAGGCGGCAAAGCAGCAACGCAAGACGCAGCAACGCTAAATACAATAGAGAACACGACTAGCCACCAATTCACGCCCAAATCTCTCGAGAACACCATTGCAGCAAGCAAGCGCGCAAACACATACCCTACCGCAGTACCAGCAATACCGCCAACGAAGCCATATACTCCAGCTTCAGCAGTAAACTCCACGCCAATACTCCGTGCGCTCGCACCCAAAGCTTTGCGCAAACCAATTTCATTTCGACGCTGCTGCACAATCGAAGAAATCGTAGTGCTCACGCCAACCATCATCAATACTAGAACAACTAGCGATACAATGCAGAACAGGCTGCGAAGCATAGTGATAATACCAGTGTCAGCAGCAGTAACTTTAGTAACTTGCTGAGCGCGCACGCGCATAGAAGTCATGTCGTTAATACTTCTAACAACCGCATCGACGCTAGGCGCAGAAGACGAGTAAGCAATCACGTCTGCTCCGCGCTTAACTCCCGTAAGAGTATTCACATCCGCATTAAGAGCGTAAAGCATAGAATCTTCAGCACCGCCCGTATCCAAAATGCCGCAAACGCGGAAAGTTGTGCCGTGAATATCCATAATATCCGTTGAGACTCTGCCTTCAACAAGCTTTTGTTGAGAAGATTTTTGCGCAGACTGATCTGAAGAATTTGCAGCAGAATTTTGCGCTTGATTCTCTGCTGGCTTCTCTACAGACTGATTTGTAGACTTATTTGCAGATTCACTTGCAGACTTATTTGCAGACTTATTTGCAGACTTCTCTGCTGGCTTATGCGAGCCGGCAGTATTATCCGAAGATCTATACGCAATCGCAATTCGAGAACCTATTTTTAAGCCCATCGCAAGAGCTACATCTCGCCCAACCATAACATTTCCACTGCTAGGCCAAGAGCCGTCTACATTCCAATGCTTATTAAGCGACTTTACTGAACGAACGTCTATTCCTGCTAAAACATACGGAGCTGCGTTAATACGCACGTTTTCGTAACGATATGTAGCAGATCGCATAGCACCTTTTGCAAGAACCATATCGTTTGTGTGCAAAACCATCGCGCGATCAATACCGTTTTTCCACTCGCCCTCAATTGGAGTTACGATAATATTCGCTCCATAAGCACGCATTTCATCGCTCATTTGCTGAGGCACAACCAGGCAGATTGCAGCTAAACAAAACAGCGTAGCAGCACCAACAAGCGTTGCAATAACAGCCATCAAAGCGCGCGATTTTCTACGAAATACCGCGCTAAATAGCATGGTAATAAACATAGAATTGTTGGAAGTCATATAAGATTTACCTGCCATGAAGCACCTCCGCAGGACGCACACTCAAAATCGAACGAATCGAAGAGCCTGCAGCCGCAAGCACAGTCAACGCAAGCAGCACGAACACCAGAACAAATACCATTGGTCGGAACAAAATCGAAGAGCCAAACACTGTGAAACCAATAATCTGCGCCACCGCAAATCCCAAAGCCATGCCGAGTAACGCTCCACCAAACGCAATAACCGCAGTTTCCATAAGCATAAGACGAGCAACAGCACCATCACGTGCACCCAAAGCCTTAAGCAATGCAAGCTCGCCAGAACGCTCAGAAATTGAAGCAGCCATAAGATTCGCCACAGCAACAGCAGCAGCAATTAAACTCAACGCAGTCATCAAAACCATAACAGCACGCGTCTTATTTAATACGTTACCCTGCAACGCCGCAACTTGACGAACCTGCTTTGCAACAGCTCTAGGAATTACCTCCTCAATTTGGTAAGTAATCGAACTCGGGTAAGCCGTGCAATACCAAGTTTCCCACTCTTCCTGGCTTAGCGCTGCCGGATTTTTAGCAGCCTTTCGCGCTAAATCATTTTCAGGAGTAGTAAGCGCCTTTACTTCAATCGAATCAACCTTATTCGGCTTATTTGCAAGGCCTTGAGCATCGCTAGAACCTGCGTAGATTGCGTTATTGTCATCGTCGCCAGAATCGTATACGCCAACCAAGCGCAACGAAACCTCGCGTCCGTCACGAATCAAACGCAAACGCTGGCCAAGTTTTAAGTGCAAACGCTCAGCTAGCTGCGCACCTACCATTGCTTCAGATTTATTATCTTTTGCCCAACGACCTGCATTAATCTTCCACCAAGAGCGCAAACCTCTAACACCAACAACCGTTGTTTCCCCGGAAGCGAGCGCAAGCTTACGATTAAACCAAGTTCCAACAATAGGCACTACCAAATCGCCAGAAGATTTCGCTTCAAGATTTGCATGAACAATTATTTTCGGCGCAAAATTAGTGATATTAAACGCCCAGAAAATCATTTTTATTTTTGCAGCATCAGATTCTTTTAGCGAAGCAGTAGACTCGTGGCTTTCCGCAGCCTTTAAACTCTCAGAACCATTAGTATCAATCTGCTCTCGAGAAGCATACAAATCATTTACAACAGCGCTAGATTTTGGCTGAACCACAATATTTGAACCATATGAACTCAGCTCTGCGTTAATTTTGTCTCCAACGTCATACACAACGCTAAGCATTGACACGCTAACGCACGCGCTTAAGCACACTACGAGCGCAATCAACACACGCTTTTTCAATTGCCGCACAAGAGATCGAGCAACCATGCGCATCATAAACATAGCAACTCTCCCTTACTTAAAATGCAAACTGAGCACGTCTAAATCAGCAGTATGAATTGTGATTTTGCCATGCCCAGCCTTATACGGGAACGGAATCGGATTGCAACCACCTTTAAAACCGATAGTTGCCAAATTAATTGCTACATCACACTTACGGCAAATAATCTTACCGTCTTTTTCATAGTAGCCTGCATCGCCGCAGTTTTCGCAAGCATCCAATCCAACGCCATACGCTCCACCATTCTTTTTAATGATTATAAAACGCATAACAGTGCCGTCTTTTGCTTTGTATTGGAAACGATGCAAATGACCATCTGAAACTTGAACGTAATTAATAGTTGCAACACCATCGTGCAATTCATACGGTTCTGGAGGCGTAAGAGTTGGTTTAATATTCATAATAGATACGCCTACAGTAAGCGTAAGTATTACTGTGATAGCAGCCAAAAGAGCTGCGAGCGCAGACTTTCGAGATTTCCTTTTAAACGCTCGCTTCGTGCGAATTTCTGCTGCATTTTCACCAACTACAGCCGTTTTAAAGCCGATTATTACAGACGCAGCAGCAGGAATCATGAACACGCTAATTTGCGCCATAATCATTAATGGAGCGTTATTAATTAGCCAAACAAGCACGCTGAAAGAAAAGTCATCCATATAAAGCAGAATGCTTCCTTGCATAATCTGCAAAAGTGAAGTTATGTGCTGCACTAGCAAAATAATCATGCTTAAAACTACAGCAATTTTGAAGCAAATAGCGTTAGACGTAGTGCGCAAAGAACGCACCATAAGACTTAAGCAGATAGCAGCAATAACGCCAAGCACAAAACCAAGCGCGCGAAGTAACATGTCTGATGTAAAAGGCGGAGTGCTTGAATCTACGAAAATAGTAAGTTGCAAAATAACATCTGGTAAAGCATAAAACACAGTAAACGCTAAGCAACATGCACCAATCGCGTTACTTATGTGCATTAAAAGCGGGCAATTACGCCAATTTTTTATTATTTTGTGTGAAAAAATAACCACAATAATTGCAGCAATATCAAGCGGAACCGCAATACACAACGCCGGCATATTAATAAAGTTTCGCTGATTAATTACCACAGATGCGCGGAGTATAGCAAAAATAAGAGCTGCGACTGTGCCTGCAGACAGCCCATACAATCTCCAACGTGCACTCAGAGGCTTATCTCGCCCCTCGCCAACAGTAAGCGACGTGCTTAATCCCATTGTGAGTAGCGCAAGAGGGAGCAGCCCAGGCATAACTGCCACAAACAGTCTGAGCATAACTCCCTCCTTTGCTATTACTTATTATTTACTAAAATTATTAATTAATCGCTAATTATTAACTAGCTACCACTACCACTGACGAGGAGTGTACTTCCAATCGTCGAAGGTTGCCTTAATTGGCTCAGTCCAGAAGCGACCGGTTACGCCGGTAGCAGGATCGACGTGAAGCATCCAACCCTTCTTTTCTGGGGATTCAATAGAAAGCACGAGCTTATAATTTCCAGCCTTGTCAAGCTTAACGTTTGCACCGTAGTGAGGACCATCGGAAGCGTTCATCTGCATAAAAGTACCCTTGCCAACGGATTCGCCGCTTGCCTTATCGACAATCTCATAGTTCACAGTCAAATCTGGAATGAACTCGCCCTTACCGTAGCCAAGCTTTGTACCTTTTTGGTTAGCGTGGATATCGGCTTCAAGGTGGAAGCTTGCTTCGCTTGCCTTCAAGCCCATACCAGCTGGAACCATGTCCACTGGCTGGAAGTACACAGCGCCAATAGTAAGAGGTCCAATGTTCTGATCTTGGTGAGGACCAACTGGAACCTCCTCAAAGCCCTTATCGCCGCCCTTGTCATCAGCCTTGTCGTCAGCCTTCTGCTCGGTTGCTTGTGACTTAGCACCAGTTTTAGCGGAATTGCCATTAGAACCGCAGCCAGCGAGCGCAAGCAGTCCAGCAAGAGCCAAAGCTGCAATTGCCATCATTTTATTATTCTTCATATCTAACCTTCTGTGTTTGTTGTTAGTTATTTTTATTTAATTATTGTTATTGGTTGTTTATTAATTATTTATTAGTTGGTTATTTGTTGTTTTGCTTATTTATTTTCTACCGCGCGTTTCACACGACTTCGCGCAATAGATACGCAAAGCAGTGAAATCACAACAATTGCTGCCACAATTTGAGCAACAATCGTCTCAACATACGGATAGAACCCAAGCCAATCGTTAGTTGGCAAGCCTTGAATATACATTCCTTCGAGAGCATCGCCCTCGATTAACGCGTGCACACCACCGCCTGCAAAAATCACTACGAGAACAGACATAAGAGCACTTGTTCCAGTAAAGAATGGGCGAATTGGTATGTGCACAGATGCGAAACGAATCAGCAAGAATATCACTACAAGAACTGCAGCAGCGGAAATGAAGCCTCCCCAAATCATAGAGTCAGCTCCGTTTGAAACTGCAAAGATTGCTTGATAGAAGATTACAGTTTCAGCGCCTTCGCGGAACACAGCAAGGAAACTCAATAACGCTAAAGAAACCAAGCTTCCCTTAGAAACTGCTGCCGTTGTTTGCTCACTAATATACTTATTCCATGCTTGCACTGAAGATCTAGAAATCATCCAGTTACTCGTGTAAAGCAGCATAAGCATTGCGAACAATGCAACAACGCCTTCTGTAATCTCCTGCTGCGGACCAGAGCCATTAAATAGCAAGCCGAATAGTGCAGCTACAGCAAGAGATGCCACAATTCCAGCCGCAATACCTAGGTAAATATACTTCACCATATTCTTGTGACCGGATTTAACAAGGTAAGCAATAATTGCTGCAACAACTAGCAACGCTTCCAAACCTTCACGAAGCAAAATCACGAAAGCTTGACCAAATGAGCTAGTTATGAATTGCATAAATGGATTTGCGCTTGAAGATGCGCCTTTGTCTAATTTTGCTGCGTCTTCAATAAGCATCGCTTTAAGATCCGTTACGAACTTTTTAGCTTGCTCAACAGTTGCACCGTTGTTCATTGTTTGGCGGCACTCTTTGAATTGATATTCGACAGTCGAAACGCGACTTCCGCTTATTGCATTCATCACGTTCTTCTCGAAACCGAGCTTTTCGTAATACTGGTAATAGGCTTCGTTAATTAAATCAACTGCAGATGCTACTTGAGTTTTATTACCTTTTGCAGACTTGTATTTTGCAACCGATTTGTCGAGAATAACGTTCATTTCTCGAGCAACTTGACCCCACGTACGACCATTGCGCCCAAGGTTTTTCTTTTTTGCAGCATCTAGCTTTTTGCGCTCTGCTTTAATTTGCGCACGCAACTTTTGTGCATAAACATTTGGCTTATCCACTTTTAAGTTGGCATCGAGACTAGATGCAGTTTGTGCAACATCCGCTGCAAGAGCCGTTGAAATAGCACTTATTTGTGAACCTTGATTTTGCTGGTACACAAGCGTTTGCAGCTGCTGGAATTGATCAGTTTGTGCCTGAACTTTATTCTGCCCGATTGCATCTCGCACAACCGTAATCATGTTAGAAGCAACGTAAACGGAATTGTATGCTGCTTCAAATCGAGTTGCAGCTCCAGAATTGTTGCCACTATTGTATTCTGATTGACCTTGTAGCAATTCTTTGTTAATTGCTTTAGAAACTTCTGTCCAGCTAGTATACGAACGATCTGCATCTGTTGCAAAAGCTGGAATAGTTGTAGCAAACGAGCTCACTATGCAACCTACCAACATGCACACAGCCAGAATCAGTGCAGCCGAGTCACGAATAATTCGGCGCACTTTTACACACGCGCGCATAACATCTCCTCGCGTTCTTCCGCGTCTTCTTGCGATTCCGCACTTCTCACGCGTTTTACGCCTTTTGCGTTAACGCATTTCCTGCATATCTACGCGCTCTACCCCAAATTGAGCGCACCCAACTAAAACTTGCCATTACAAAGGCCCCACAGGTACATAATATCGACATATCAAGTAGATTGATATAGTTCAACGCAAAAAACACGCAAATATTACAAAAATGATATTGATAACGAGAATTATCTTTCGTTTTTACTAAAGCCGACAAGCCCAACAAACTCATTAAACATGTTTCTCATACTTTCCACAATGCGACTTTTCTTCTCAGCGCGCGCCTTAGCCGCAGAGCCAAACCTGCTCATTCTAGGCATTAAATCATTAATGTCTGTACCAAGCTCACTCACTTCGCCAGCGCTAAAAGATTTCTCCATAAACTTGCGAGTCAAAGCATCGTTCAATCCTTCGCTTTGCACGAGTTGCTCCAAATCATGATTATACTTTTGCTCAACATACTCGCTCCAGCAATCAACAATGCTCAACTTGTTGCCGTTAGAATCGTAAACGGTAATTGTATCGCCAGAATCCACAAGCTTATCAAGCTCATTCTCGTTAAGCTGCGCAATAAACCCTTCAATAAGCTTCTTTTTACTACGCAACTGCGGGCTAGAGTCAACCGCAACCCTAATAGAGGCAAGAACATTTTTATCTTTACAATGCTTGCTATGGTAATGTTCTACTAACATCAAAATGTAGTCAATATTTACTTCTACTTGGCGCACAAGCTCCATCTCAAACACAACGTCATCCGTAATGTCGGCGACCTCGCCTTTTTGCTCTTTGCGCTTCCACTCTTCATGCAAATCCTGGTAATGCCCCAAGTAATCTTGCATATCGCGCTCTTTGATTATCTCGTTGCCTTCAAATTGATCGAAAGCTTTCAGCATGTTACGCAAGCGCAGAATATTACCAAAAAGCGATATAAACTTTTTCTGATTCTCTTCTCCAACAATGTTGAAGCCTTGCAGCGGATACTTTTCCATAAGTTCATTTACTAAATCGCTGTATCCGCAACGCTCAATTCCTTTAGCGTCAACGTAACCGTTGTAAATCTGCTCGAACGTAGGGCAAAGCACAATACCTTGCGCATCTTTATCTCCAAAAAGACTTACCGCTTCGTCAACTCTATAACTCAAATCCCTAAAGCACACAATGTTTCCGAATGTTTTAACGGAATTTAAGATTCGATTTGTGCGCGAAAACGCTTGAATAAGCCCATGCATGCGAAGATTTTTATCTACCCAAAGCGTGTTCAAAGTTGTTGCATCAAAACCAGTTAGAAACATGTTGACTACAATCAAAACGTCAATTTCCTTATTTTTCATGCGAATTGAAACGTCTTTGTAATAGTTTTGGAATTTGTTATTTGATGCATCATACGCAGTATTAAACATTTCGTTATAGTCTTTTATTGCGCTTTCCAAGAATTCTTGCGAATTTGCGTCTAGATTTGCCGTGCTTTCTGAATTTTCTTCTCCAAGAGAACCCATGCCGTTGGCGTACGCCGAAGAATCTGACTCACCCTCGTTTACTGCATAGCTGAAAATAGTTGCTACTTTTAAGCGTTCGCTTGGAGGCAGATTTTGCTGCTGCTTTTTGAACTCGTTGTAATACGCTTTTGCAAGAGGAATGTCTGCAACAGCAAAGATTGAATTAAAGCCGTTTATGTCAACTTCTTCAGAAGATTTTTTAGTCTCTAAAGTATTATGCTTATCTGCAGCAAGTTCTTTAACGTTAATAATGCGCTTGTATTTGTAAGTTTTCTCGTTGCGATACGTTTTTTGAGTAAAATGTTCAATAATATATTGAACAACATTATGCACGCGATCTTTGTGCTTAATTACCTCAGGGCGATTAATATCTTTAACCAATTCGTCGGTTGCTTTTTCCAGCTCGCTAGACGTTTTTACAGTAGCAACGTATTCCACGCGGAATGGCAACACATTTTTATCGTTAATTGCGTTAATGATTGTGTACGTGTGCAAGCACGGTCCAAAGGTTTGCTCGGTTGTAGAAAGATGCGTAGCGTCGGAGCCAGCAGCGTTCGCTTCAAAAATTGGCGTGCCAGTAAACCCAAAAAGCAGAGCATTTTTAAAGTGTTTTACAATATCTGCATGCATTCCTCCAAATTGGCTTCTGTGGCATTCGTCAAAAATAAACACTATGCGCTTTTTGTAAATTTCATGACTTGGGTTGTTGCTTATAAATCTACTAAGCTTTTGAATAGTGGTTATAATAAGCCTGCATTCTTCCGTATTGTCTTCTAGCTGTTTTGTAAGCACAGATGTTGAAGTGTTACTATTTGCGGCTCCTTTTTCAAACGTGTCGTATTCTCTCATTGTTTGATAGTCAAGATCTTTACGGTCTACAACAAACAAAACTTTGTCAACAAGATTCTTGCCTTCTGCGTCTTTCAAAGTTTTTACTAACTGCGAGGTTTTGAAGCTAGTTAGCGTTTTACCAGATCCAGTAGTATGCCAAATATATCCGCCCTTTTGACGCTCTGATGATGGCATTTTGCTCGCATTAGCAAACATGTATTTTACGCGATTCACTATGTTTTCTGCTGCAGTAATCTGGTATGGACGCATAACCATCAAGCATTTGTCTGCATTAAAAACGCAATATTTTGTAAGAATGTTAAGAATTACGTGCTTTGCAAAGAAGGTTTTAGCAAAATCGCATAAGTCGGAGATTATAGTGTTTTGAGCATCGGACCAATAGTTTGTAAATTCAAAACTGTTACTTGTTGTGCTTTTGCTAGATCCTTTACTTTTCTGCTCTCTGTAAGCATTATTGCGAGTTGAGTTGGAGTAATACTTTGTTTCAGTGCCGTTTGAGATTACGAAAATTTGCACGTATCCAAATAGTCCGCTTCCAGCCCAAAATGAGTCGCGAGCATAACGGTTAATCTGATTGAACGCTTCTCTAATAGGCACACCTCTGCGCTTTAGCTCAATATGAACCATTGGCAAGCCGTTTACTAGAACAGTCACATCGTAACGATTACTACGCGCAGGGCCATTTGCATCATTATTGTTTGCATTATTGTTTGCGTTGACAGCATACTGGTTGATTACTTGCACAATATTCTTGTGAATATTTTCTTTGTCAATAATAGTAATGTTCTTATCTGTGCCGTCATCTTTTTTGAGTATTTTAACGTTATCTCGCTGAATAGTATCTGTTTTCTTAACTATATCGTCAGTGCTGTTTGCAATATTTTCTTTGAAAAATCTTTCCCACTCGTCATTCGAAAAATGGTAGTCGTTGAGCTTTTCGATTTGCACGCGAAGGTTTGCTATAAGATCTTTCTCGTTGTGAATGTGAGCGTACTCGTAGCCTTGGGATTGCAAAATGTTAATAAACTCTTCTTCGAGTTGTGCTTCGCTTTGATAACTGCCGTCGTTGCGCGCGCTCGGCGTAAACGTAGACATTACAGTGCTATCTTGATTCTCTAACACGATTTTCATTTTGCTTCCTTCTTTCTTACTTACTCACATAACGCATTGCATATTCTACAAATTTAAATTATCTCCAATGTAAATGGTTAAATATCCCATTTTTATATTCTTCATTTTTATTCAGAAAATCTTTTATTTCAGTCTCATAATTATGATTGTTTTCTATTTTTGATACTAAATACATTAAATTTACTAATGCTGCAGCAATAGATTTATCCGTATAACCATTTAATAAAGAAGAATTTTTAACATCACGAATTGAAGGAGTCGATATTACAGTTTCCTTATACCATAATCTACAATGATGAGAACACAAATTACGCAAGTAAACTATTGAATGGATTGCTTCAGAAGATTTACGAATTTCTGTTTTTAACCCCATTGAATCAAAAAGTTTTCGCAACACATTAGTATCTTTATACAAAGAAATCATTCGTGAAATAGTATCAAATGGAAAAGCTTCAACGGCAGCCCATATTGGTATAGGTTGTTTCTTACTCTTGTAATGTTTTATACAAACTTCGTTAGATTTTTCCAGCCATTTGTTCATATTAGATAAAAGATTATTTATGCTTATGTTAGATTTTTTAATATACGAATCTGAATTGAGGTATGTATATGCTCCTCCAGAGTTTGCAACGTGATATGCAAATCTAGATCTTAATGTTAACTCTACTTGTGCGGTACCTTTAAGAATAATTGTTCGCAATTCTTCATCCATTTTGTACGGCACAAGAAAATCAACATCTTTGCTGCCTGGCTTAAACTGATTATTGCCAGAAGAAGGATCGACTTGAAACACTCGAAAATACCCGGACAATCTATAGTAGTTGCAGTCATACAGCATACTTTTTAAATTATTTTCATCAGTGACTACTAATTCTCGAGCTTTCATGAGTTGAATCATATCGTCAACAGATTTTGGAGGCTTTGAATCAGCTGAAAAACAAGAAGAACCCCCAGGTTTGAGCACTGTCAGTAGGCTTAGGGGGCTGCTATTACTGGCAAGTTTAGCAGACATTTCTTACCTCCTCAATCTCTTCGGCGAGTCTCACTAGAAATGTAATTTATGTAAATTGTAATACTAAATACGCTCTTATAGTTCGTTTTACATAAATTGTGCATAACTAAATTACGCACGCTTGAAGGTTAGGAGTTGATCGCGATAGTACTCATACTGCTTGCGACGAGCTTCGATTTCTGCAGGCAATCCTTGAGTTAAATCATTGCAAAGTGCGTCAAAACGATCCAGAATTTGTACGATTTGGCGCTGTACTTCTAGAGGCGGAACAGGGATTTTGACATCTAGCAAATCAGATGGAGTGACCTCAATTACTTTAGTGCCATGAGCGAGTTTCTTCTTCTGTAAAAAGAACATTGATGAATGAAAATAATAAACTAAATATTTTGCATTTTGGTTATGCCTAATAATTGCAGAATGCCCACTAACAGCAACATCTTCTTCACCAAACCAAGCCACGCATTTACAAACATCCTCAATATTCTCACTTGTTACAGCCATTACGATGTCGTTTTTATGCGCAAATCTTTGTTTACTCGCACATTCACTATCTATGAATGTATAAGATTTACTAGCAAACAAACCATATTTCGTATAAATTTGACCATAATGTATGCATGGTATTCCGTGCTCACAAAAATCTTTTTTCTGTAAACTTCCACCCCTATCTACGGAGGCAATATCGCCAATCTTCTTATACTCCACACCATTAGGGCAGTAGCGCGAGATAAGCGAGTGTAGAGGATTATTATCGTTAAATGTAAGCAGCGTATCTCGATAGTATTCGTATTGCTTTTTACGAGCTGTAAGCTCTGCTGTAAGCTCTGCTGTAAGCTCTGCTGTAAGCTCTGTAAACGTATCTAAAATCCGCACAATCTCTGATTGAACCTCAAGCGGAGGCACTGGGATTTCAAGTTTTCTTAATCTAGGCATGTCAACGCTAGCAAAACTAGCAGCGTTCACATTACGCTTGCACCATTCATCAATAATAAAGAAGTAATAAAACACATACTTCATATCTAAATTAACATCTAACAATTCACGTTTTGAAAAAAACGTGAATTGTTGATTCGCAAGCGAATCAACAATTACCAAAGCATGCTCGCCAATAGTAGCCGTAGTAGCCAAAATTATTGAATTAGCAGGAAAAAGTTTACCACCTTTAACTGCTGACTTTGTAACATGCTGGATAGAATCAGACAAAACACGACCATGTGCTCTAATATCATCCATCCTAAACCACGGAACAGTTCCATCAGTCCAAAACTCACTATTACTCTTAGACGGCGTATACCCATTCTTAATAACAAACAATTCTTCCAAAGAATTATACTCCACGCCATTCGGGCAAAGCTCAGCGATTAACTCCTCAAGCTTGCTAGTCATTGAGCCACCTCGCTATTATCAAAGTTAACGCTGCCAGCTTCAATCTCGCTTACAATCTTCTCAATCTGTTCGCGCAACTCTTGCTCGCGAGCGCAAACCGACGCAATCTGCGCGTTAAGCTCCGTAATATCAATCTTTTCGCGAGTATCCTCCGCTTCAACATATGTGGAAACGGAAAGATTGTATTTATTGGATTCCACTTCTTCCAAAGACGCTACGTGCGCAATGTGCTCAACATCTTGCCTAGAAGTGTACCACTTAACAATTTGCTCAATGTTCTCGTCCGAAAGCTTGTTACTATTCGTTGACTTTACAAACTCTCGGCTCGCATCAACAAACAGTACAGAAGTATCATTCCGCTTGTTTTTGCGCAAAACCATAATGCACGTAGCAATCGAAGTACCAAAGAACAAGTTGCTTGGAAGTTGAATCACGCAATCAACAGCATTATGCTCAACTAAATATTGGCGAATCTTTTGCTCGGCTCCGCCGCGGTACATGATTCCAGGGAAGCAAACAATAGCAGCAGCACCATCTTCTGCCAGATGTGCCAAACAGTGCAACACAAACGCCATATCCGCCTTACTTTTTGGAGCAAGCACACCAGCTGGAGCAAAACGAGGATCGTTAATCATCAACGGATTAGAATCCCCTTCCCAACTCGTGGAATAAGGCGGATTAGAAACAACTAGCTCAAACTTTTTATTAGCATCGATTTGCGGATTTATAAGAGTATCGCCGCAAGTAATCTCAAACTTGTTAAAATTCACGTCGTGCAAAAACATGTTCATGCGGCACAAGTTGTAGCTAGTAACGTTCTTTTCTTGACCGTAAAAACCGCCATTAATATTTTCAATGCCTAGCACTTTTTTGGCTTTTAGCAGAAGCGAGCCGGATCCGCATGCTGGGTCGTACACGTCTGAAATGCTTGATTTTCCAACTGTTCCAAGGCGCGTGAGCAGCATTGAGACTTCTGCAGGAGTAAAGTATTCGCCGCCAGACTTGCCAGCATTAGAAGCGTACAAGCCCATCAAATATTCGTAAGCGTCACCAAAAGCCTCAATCACATTGTTGTTTACACTACCAAGCCTCATCTCACTAATCACTTGCAATAACTTAACAAAACGCTTATTTCTGCCTTCAACAGTGTCTGCAAGCTTAATGTTATTCACATCGTAATCGGAGAATAATCCCTTAAAATCACCAGACGAATCAGTTCCTTGAGAAGAAGCTTCAATATTGCGGAACACGCGGCTCAATGTTTCGTTTAGATTGCTATCTTGAGGAGCGTTCTTAAGCACATTGCAAAACAGCTCGCTAGGAAGTATAAAGAAGCCTTTAGCCGAGATCATTTCGCTGCGAATAGGCTCGGCATCTTCATCGCTTATTTTTGCATAATCAAAGTTTGGATCGCCGCCTTCAGATTCGTGCTCATCTTTATTAATATAATCGCATAAATTCTCGGAAATATAGCGATAAAACATTGTGCACAATACGTATGCTTTGAAGTCCCAGCCATCAACAGAACCTCGCAAATCGTCGGCAATCTTCCAAATCGTGCGATGCAATTCCGCGCGTTCTTCTTCTTTGCGAGTGTCCATTCTGCTGCTCCCTATTCGTGCAATTCGTGCAAGCGCATGCGCAATATATAAGCTAATTAAACAAGCGCAATATTACGCAATATTACGCAATAATTAAATAAGCGTTCAATTAAATAAGCGTTCTTTAATATTCTACTGTAAACGCGCACAATCAGCAGCAACGCTACTCGTATTGCTTGTGTCTAGCTTCGATTTATGCTCGCAAGCCTTGAGCTACACAACGAAACGACGCAATGGGATAACGCATTAAACAATAAGGCGATTAGGCAGCGTTGGGGCGCATTAGTTGGAATTATTCAGCATTACTCAGCATTATTCAGCAAAAAAGCGCGCTGGGAATGCGCGCGTTTTGCGAAGCGCATGATTTGGCTGCATTACAGCAAACTCAGCGCCAACATTTTGCACGATTTTTTGCAAATCGTTTTCTTGCGAAACAAACAACGCAGTTGCGAGCGCATCGGCATAAGCCGTTGGAAAATCGCAAGTTTTCCTAGGCACATACGCCCAACTTGCGCATAAATCGCAAGCAGGAATGCCGTCAAGCGCATTAATCAAATGAGTCGCAATTAAATTAGACTCAAAACCACTTGCGTCTTTTACTTTCCATCGCCTTCTTGCATTAGACGATGCACACAACGCTCCTCTTGCGATTGATGCCACTCCAACTGCTTGAGCTGTGTCAAAAGGATTTTCCAGAGCCACTTTTATTTGACTATTCTCTTTGCTAAAGCAAGCGCGCATATCTCCGCCTGCGTTTACCAAAAAATCAAAATCGGCAGGCGAATCGCTATCCGCAGGCGAATCGCCACTAAGCTCCTCTTTAATAATCTGCGTTACAAGATCTACAAAATAGCCCTTTCCAGCTGCACCAAAATCAAGCTGCACTGGCTGATTTATGCAAAGCGTTGCGCCGCCGTCATCTCGCGAAATATCTGCCCACTTAACTGGCAGAGCGCGGCGATAGTTAGAGCAACTGTAGCTGCTGCTATTATCGTTCTTGCCTGCGCTAGCTGCCGACTCCGGAACGAATTGCACAGAATTGTTGTAGCCAAGCGCAAGCAGATCCGCACCAATACAAGCGTCAAAAGCACCGTGCGTGGCATCGTAAAACTCGCTATAGATCGCAAAAAGCGGCTGAGCCCACGTTGGAAACTCAAACTCGCCGCCATGCTCCGCACGAGCCATGCGCGAAACAAGCGAATCCGCACGAAAGCGCGAAAGCACCGATTCATACTCTTCAATAAAAGCGCGAATCCGCTTCTGCACGCGCTGCGGAATCGTCACGCTGCTAGAGATAATAATCCCCGTGCCAAGCGCGCGCTCAATCGCCATTACATTCCCAAACATCACTTTCCTCACACAAAAACATCGCTTGCCTCACGCAAACATTTCATTCGCTTTTTTAGAAAGCTCATACCGAAGAGGGCGTTCGCCAATAGAATCAACCAGCTCAAGCTCAATCAAACCGTTAAGCGCGCTCACAATCTTTCTCTCACCAATCTTCTCATCAATTGCATTGCCAACGTATTCGCTTAGTTGCTTGCGAGTCATCGGAGTTGGATTATACGAAAAAAGCTTATTTTGCAACAAAATAGACAGAACTTCACGCTGCACTTTAGAAATTTCTTCCTCTGAGAAAAGCTCACGCAGCTTACCCATACAGTAAATAATGTGCTTTAATTGCACACTAATATTCTCAAACACTTCGCCCTGTGCTTTTACAATATATTCCAACATTGTGCAACAAAACATAGTTAAATCATTGCAATTAAACAGCTCCTGAGCTTTAGAAAAAGCAGCATAGTATCCAGATTTTTCTGCATAAATTATAGAGCTTAAGCTCAAAATTGTTGGCATCGAAAGATGCTCATGCAATTGCAAAGCAAGCAAAAACCGCCCAGTTCTACCGTTTCCATCGTAAAACGGGTGCACGCTCTCAAAAGCATAGTGGCACATGCACGCCTTAATAAGCGTTGGAACTTCGCTGCTATTCATCAAACTCAACATCTGTGTTAAATGATCTTGAATTTCTGCTTCCGTTGCATCGCCATCGTGCACTACATTATTTGCACCATCACGAATACTTACTTTTCCACTCCTAAAAATCTCGCCATCTGGAATATTATTTGCTTCTAATTCGCCCTGCATAATACTGTCGTAGATTTTTCGTATATCTTGCAAGGTTTGTGGAATCGAAGTGTCACATTCATTTGAATCCGCAAGCTCGAGAAAAAGCTTAGTAAATTCACTAAAACGCGTATGATTATTCTGCTCGTTTGCAGCATCAAGTGCTTTGGAAAGCTCTTTTCTAGTGCTGTGAACACCTTCAATAATGTTGGTATTTTGCACTTCTTTTGCAATAAGTTGCATTAAATACTCGCGCTGAGCAAACCGCGGCAACTCGTTCCACGCTTTTTCAACCGCTTTTTCAGTATTCGCAATATAATTCATATACGTCACAAGATCCGTTACGCACATTGCAAAAATCTCATGCGCATCAAATACGATTCCAGAACGATACGTCACTGGATTATCAATGCGCAAGCAATACTCTTCTTCCGCAATATCACAAGGTTTTGCATTACTTTTAGACATTGCAACTATTTTGCGTATTGTTTTGTAATCCATAATGCGACTCCATTTATGTTATTGCGTTTACATTATTGCGTTTACGTTATTGAAGATTTCGTAGTAATGTCTTGCAATATTTTGCTTGCAATATTTTGCTTGCGATATTTTGCTTATACGCAAATAACGCATTTATCACAAAATGATTGCATAACTAATATAAAAGTCTATTCTATACCTACATTTTGGCAAAATGAAGGCATAGCACACAAAAAACATTCGTCTATACCGACATTTTGGCAAAAACGCGCTATAGAAACATCGGAAGCATTGGCAACATCACACCACTCGTTTCGGCGTTCGCAATACTCAAACGCTAAATTCAATCTATGCCGTAACGCGTTTTATACGCAGCGTAATCCTTATCTTGCAAAACACTAGCCACATTCGGAGCGTATTCGTATTCTTCTTCAACAAGATGCGCAAACTGCTGCTGAGCTAAAAGCTCAACATTCAAAGGCTTTGTAATAATGTGGAACATATCCTCAAGAAGCTTCGTATCGTTAGCATCTTTAGCCTGGATTGAAGCTTCGTCGTTAACACGCTGCGTTATTAATCCCCAATCGAAATGGTATCCAGCATCTCGCGCAACTATATCCCAAAAAACGCGTTGCGTTCTACCATTGCCCTCACGAAATGGGTGTAAAACATTAAAATTATTGTAATTTACACTTAGCTTACTAATAAACTCGTCAATAGATAAACCTTGCAATAAATTATCATTTTTAAGCGTTTGCTCACAGTAACGAATCCCAACGCCCATGTATTCAAGCGGATGAAACGGTTCGCCGCCGCCTTTAGTCATATCTATAGTGCGAATCTGGCCAGCCCAATCGTAAACATCTTGAAAAAGATAATGATGAATCCACTGCAATTGCTTAACAGTTCCTTCAGCATGTGGCAAGTTTTCGTACAAAATAGAACATCTTGTGAGAACAGCATCGTTCTCATATTTATCTAATTCAATCTGATTATTTATATTAGATTTGTTCTTCAATACCCTTGTGTGAGGAATAAGATAAGGGTCAAAAACTGTTTCCACGACACACAACCCAATAACTTAATCCATCACGCCATATCTAGAACGCATTCTAGCAACAAATTCATTGCTACTTATAAGACCATTAGCATATTGATTTGCGTCATAAAGAAACTCTTTTGAAGGCGAATTGCCTTCAAGTTTGCCTGAAGCTATTGCAAGACCCAAATTTTCTTGACGCCTACGTTGCGTTTCTTTATCAATCATTTCTTCTCCCTGCCAGAACCCGCTCAAAAATCAAAAATAACTACACACTATTTTACTATTCGCAATGCATTTTGATCACAGCATATTTTGCGATTTTGCATATTCAAAAGTAAAGATTCGCAAAACTTAAGCAAAAAGAAAGAGCCTTCGCACACGAACGCAAATAGGCACTCACTTTCAAAAGTGAAAAAATTTTACAGTTTTGAAAGTGAAAGTGCGAATCTGCTTGCAAACACTCGCCACGATTCTTACGACATTGAAGGAATCCGCGTAATAGACATAGCGCAATGGCTGCTCGAAACAAACACGTCGTTTCGTTTGTGAGCGTTACTTTCTCAGTCGGCTAACTGAGTTTTTAACAGTGTTTTGCCAATCACCGTTACTTTCTCAGTTCGTTAGCTGATTTAGTAACAGTGCTTCGCCTCTGAGATCTATTTTCTTTACAAACGCGCTATAAAAACAAAAAGGCAGGAGCCTGAGAATATCCCAAACTCCTGCCTTAGAAGAGATTACCTTGCTTACACAAGTTCATAAACTTACAAAAGCAACAAACTTACATAAGCAACAAAAGCAACCTTAAATCACCTTAGCGTTAGGCAGCACGTTGCCGTCTTTATCAACGTTACAACTATGCTCAACAGCAATCGTAATATTGTCAGAGTCAACCGAGTAGAAGCCATCCGTCACCTTAAAAACGTGACGCACGCCTTTCAAATCGTCAACCTTCACAAAACCGTGATCAATCAACGCAAGCACAGCCTCATGTCCAGGAAGCACGCCCATTGCGCCATTCACAGAAGGAATAACCACAAACTTGGCGTCACCTTCCCAAACAGGATGCCTGGCTGCCACCACACTAACGTGCAGCGATTTTACTTGCTTCTCCGACATAATCACGCACCAAACTCTTGCTGCATATCGTGCCAACGACGCTCAAGATCATCAATGCCACCGATACCAGAGAATGCCTGCTCAGGAATCTCATCGTAAACACCATCGCAAATGCGAGTGAATGCCTCAATGGTTTCGTCTGCTGGCACATAAGAACCTGGACGACCAGTGAACTTTTCAGCCACATAGAAGTTCTGACCAAGGAACTGCTCAATCTTACGAGCGCGGCTGACAGTAGTCTTATCTTCCTCACCAAGCTCATCGATACCAATCAAAGCGATGATGTCCTGAAGCTCCTTGTTACGCTGCAAAATAGCCTTAACGCGGTTCGCGCAATCATAATGAGCCTGACCAACGTAACGCGGATCCAAAATTCTAGAAGTAGAAGTCAAAGGATCCACAGCTGGGTAAATACCCTTAGCTGCAATATCACGCGAAAGCTCAGTAGTTGCATCCAAGTGCGTAAAGGTTGTTGCAGGTGCAGGATCAGTGTAATCATCTGCAGGAACGTAAATAGCCTGAAGTGACGTAATGGAATGGCCGCGCGTAGAAGTAATACGCTCCTGTAATGCACCCATTTCATCTGCCAAGTTTGGCTGGTAACCAACTGCGGAAGGCATACGACCAAGCAGCGTGGAAACCTCAGAACCAGCCTGAGTAAAGCGGAATATGTTATCGATGAACAGCAACACATCCTGATTCTGCACATCGCGGAAGTACTCAGCCATAGTCAAAGCGGTAAGAGGCACGCGAAGACGAGTCCCAGGAGGCTCATCCATCTGACCAAAGACAAGCGCTGTTTTCTCCAAAACGCCAGCATCAGCCATTTCGCCAATCAAATCGTTACCTTCACGGGTACGTTCGCCAACGCCAGCAAACACAGACACACCACCGTGATTCTGTGCAACGCGCTGAATCATTTCCTGAATCAACACAGTTTTACCAACGCCTGCACCACCGAACAGACCAATTTTACCGCCCTGAACGTAAGGGGTAAGCAAATCGATAACCTTAATACCAGTTTCGAACATCTGAGTCTTAGACTCAAGCTGATCAAAAGCAGGTGGGTTACGGTGAATTGGCCAACGCTCAGTTACTTCAATGTGTTCGCCAGGCTTAGCATTCAAAATGTTGCCTGTAACATCGAACACGTGACCCTTAGTAACATCACCAACAGGTACAGAGATTGGGCCGCCAGTATCTCGCACTAAAGCACCACGAACCAAACCGTCAGTAGGCTTTAAAGCAACTGCACGCACAGTCGAATCACCAAGGTGCTGCTCAACTTCCAGCGTAATCTCGTGGACGGTATCTCCCTCGGTGTTTCCAACGGTGTTGATATCGACTTTGAGAGCATTGTAAATATCCGGCAGATAGCCGACCGGGAATTCAACGTCAATCACGGAACCCTGAACGCGGGTTACGCGACCAGCTGTTGGATCGACCTCCTGCTCAGCTTCTGGAGGCGCTGTGGTCTGATTTTCAGCCATATGCTCCTAATCCTCCTCATTATTCAGCGCATCAGCGCTGCCGATAATTTCGGTAAGTTCTTGAGTAATGGATGCCTGACGAGAAGCATTAAGCTTTCTTGTCAAATCATCCACCAAATTGCGGGCGTTATCTGTAGCCGTATGCATAGCGTTCTGTCTGCTTGCCGTTTCGGAAGCAGCAGAAGTAAGTAAGCACTCGTGAATACGAGACTGAATATACTTCGGCAAAACAGCATCCAATACTTCATCCGGGCTTGGTTCGAAGCAATACTCCACAGCTTCTGGATTGCTGCGGCTCACTGCTTCTTCACGAGCCGAAACTGCGCTCGTAGACGACAATGCTGCTGAAGGACCAGAAGCTGCTTCATAGTCAGGACGATGCATAGAAAACTCTTCACCGTCCTTCAAAGGAACCAACTCAACTGGCAGCATGCGTAACGTACGAACTTTTTGCCTCACCATATTTATAAATTCAGTGAACACAATATACAGTTCCGAAACTCCGCCTTCTGCTTCCGGCGTCATATAAGCGTCCATTAAAGTATCGGAAATCTTTTCAGCAATAGTAACGTCTGGGTGGTCAGTAGAACCTTCCCAAGTACCTGCCACATCGCGATTGCGATACTTGTAGTAAGTTGCACCGCGTCGACCGTACACGTACAGTTCTGCATGCTTACCTTCTGCATCGAGTTTTGCAAGAAGTGCTTCAGTCTCACGAATAATCGAAGACGTAAACGCACCTGCCATACCACGATCAGAAGTAAGAGCTAAAACTGCTACACGATTGCCAGCATGCTCTTTACCAAAAATAGGATGCTTAATATTTGCTTCGTGATGAGCTACCAACGCCTGCACGGCATCGAAAATTGCGTCACTATAAGGCTTAGCATTAAGCGCAATATCTCGCGCTTTAGCGATATGAGAAGACGCAATCATTTCCTGAGCCTTAAAGATTTTACCCAAAGACTGTGTGGAAATAATTCTCGATTTCAATGCAAGTTGGGAGGACATACGCTACTTCCCCTCAGGCTCGCGACTGTCTGCTTTCGGCTTAGCTACGAGCTGTTCCTTCTCAACAGGAGCAGGGTTTTCAGCCGGCGGCAAAGAATCCTTTACAATCAAAGGCTTGCCAGCAGATGTCTTAAACGTCCTACGGAAATCATCAATGGCTGCATCAAGCTTAGCTTCAGTTTCCTTAGTGAAGTCTTCAGTATCGCGAATTACTTGCAAAATGTCGGTTCCCTTATCCAAGTAATCCAACAATTCGCTTTCGAAACGCAACACATCCTTCACAGGAATATCGTCAAGCTTGCCATGAGTACCAGCCCACACAGAAACAACTTCTTGCTCCATTGCTCGAGGAGAGAACTGCTTCTGCTTAAGTAGCTCAGTCAAACGAGCACCACGAGTAAGCTGCGCCTTTGAGGCTGCATCCAAATCAGAAGCGAACATTGCGAAGGATTCCAAAGACTTGTAACGAGCCAAGGAAATCTTCAACATGCCGGAGACTTTCTTCAAAGCCTTAGCCTGAGCTGCACCACCAACACGAGACACGGAAATACCAACGTCTACTGCTGGACGCTGACCGGCGTTGAACAAATCAGACTGCAAGAAGATCTGACCATCGGTGATAGAAATCACGTTGGTTGGAATGTATGCAGAAACATCGTTTGCCTTGGTTTCGATAATTGGAAGACCGGTCATAGAACCGCCACCCAAATCGTCAGAAAGCTTAGCACAACGTTCAAGCAGACGAGAGTGCAAGTAGAACACGTCGCCTGGGTAAGCTTCACGCCCAGGTGGACGACGCAAAAGCAAGGAAATTGAACGGTATGCTTCTGCTTGTTTCGACAGATCATCGAAAACAATCAAAACGTGCTTGCCGTTATACATCCAGTGCTGACCGATTGCAGAACCAGTGTAAGGTGCAATGTATTTAAAACCTGCAGAATCAGAAGCTGGACTTGCCACGATTGTGGTGTACTTCATAGCTCCTGCTTCTTCAAGGCTTTGACGCACTGAAGCAATAGTAGAACCCTTTTGACCGATTGCTACATAAATGCAGCGAACCTGTTTCTTTGGATCTCCAGTTTCCCAGTTAGCACGCTGGTTAATAATCGTATCTATTGCGATTGCAGTCTTACCTGTTTGACGGTCACCAATAATCAACTGGCGCTGACCACGACCTATTGGCGTCATTGCGTCAATAGCCTTCAAACCAGTAGACAATGGTTCATCGACTGGATGACGGTGAATAACGTCTGGAGCCTGGGCTTCAAGAATACGACGCTCACTGCACTCAATCGCACCCAAACCATCGATTGGATTACCCAACGGATCCACAGTACGACCAAGATAAGCGTCACCAACCGGCACAGACAACACCTCGCCTGTGCGGTATACTTCCTGCCCTTCCTCAATACCTGTAAAATCGCCGAGAATAACGACGCCGATTTCGTGTGCATCAAGGTTGAACGCAAGACCCAAGGTATCGTTCTCGAATGTGAGCAGCTCGTTTGCCATGCAGCCGGACAATCCAGCTACGTGCGCAATGCCGTCACCAGCCGTAACAACATAGCCAACTTCTTGCGTTGGCATGTCGGTAGGCTTATACGAGTCAACAAACCCGTCGAGCGCCTTGCGTATCAGGGCGGGATCAATAGATAGTTCCGCCATAATTCTCCTTAATTTACTACTTCACTGCCTGTGTCCAAGCACCATTTCGCGCAGAACGCTGCAACTGCTTAAGCTGCATCAACATGGTGCGATCGGTTATTTGATCACCGATTTGTATACGCATACCACCAAGTACGTTTGGATCCACAATTGGGTTAATGTATGCACGATGACCCAACTTATTGCTGTAGATTTCAATCAAACGCTTAATTTGCTTATCTGTAAGCGGCTGAGCAGTAGTGACTGTAACCAATGTTTCGCCAGCTTCACGCTCAAATCCTGACCAAGCACCACCGAAGCTACCGGTTTTACCGCTTTCGGCACCTCCGTGCCAAGTTCCTACTAGATAATGCATAATGCGCAATACAACAGGGTGCGCCTTACCTCCAATAAGCTCGTCAATAAGGCGAGACTTATCTTCCGAAGACCTATTCGGATCAGTAATCGCATCAGAAAGCTCAGGATACTTATCAATCATGTCCATCATTGACGAAAGCTCGTCTGAAATGCGCTGCGCTTCATCGTGCGCATCTGAGATGGCCTGAGCAAGCGAAGAACGCGACAAACTATCGTTTACTCGCGATGCCTTTTCTGGCATTCTTACCTCCTCGTTTCTGTAAAAAACGAAGTAATGCAAATAATACAAAATGAAATAACCGTAATTTTATTTTGCGATCATTCAGTTTTGTACATTACTTTACTTGCTTTGATCCGAATTTTTAGTGTCTCCAACTTCATCGATCACATGATCAATAATCTTGGAGCTGACGGTATCGTCATCCAATTTGGATGCAAGAATCTTGCCAGCTAAAGCTGCTGCAAGAACCGACACCTCTCCTTGGAGGCTGGACATGGCATGCTTATGCTGAGCCTCAATGGAATGCTGCGCTTCACTGATAATCTTCGCAGCATCCTTTTCAGCACGTTGTCTAGCTTCGCCAATAATTTTTGAAGCTTCCGATCGAGCCTCTTCACGAGTCTTTGCAGCATCAGTTTGAGCTTGAGAAAGTTCGTTTTCAATCTGGCTCTTCAACTCGTCTGCTTCACGCTGCACATTAGCAGCCTTAGCCATTCCGCCTTCAATTTTTTCTGCACGCTCGTCGAGAATTGCCTGGAATTTAGGCATAACAAACTTGTAGAAAAACGCTGCAAGAACTACCAAAACTACTAATGACCACAGTACGTCATAAGGCTCAGGCAAGAACAACGCCAACTTATTACTTCCGGCTGCATATGCCATGGCTTGTCCTTTCTATTCTTTCAACACTATTCGTGTTGTGCATTGTAAGTTTTGTTCAGGCTCCCATAATGTAGGAAACGAAGCCAAGCAAGCCCAAAACCTCAATAAATGCCAAGCCGACGAACATAAACAGCTGAATGCGGTTGCCAACCTCTGGTTGACGTGCAGTAGATTCCATAGCCTTAGACACTACTATTGCCATGCCGAGTGCAGGGGAAATAGTTGCTACAGCAAAGCCAAGAATGCTCAGGTTGCCGGTCAAACCTGCAAGAGCGATGATACTATTCATTGGTTTCCTTTCTGTTGAAACAGTAACCAGTATAAACCCGTAAGATATGTAAAATCTGAAAATCTAAACTACTTTTATTAAGCAGCTACAACAGCAGACTTTTCTTCCTCTTCCGGATAACTTTCCGAAATGTAGACTGAAGCAAGCACTGTAAAAATAAATGCCTGCAAGCCAGCTACCATAATTTCGAATAGGGTAAACAGAATGCCACCAAGCAGCCACAAAGCACCGCCTAAGGCAAGGAGTTTATTGCTGGAATCCACCACGAAGAAATTGGTGAATACTAAACAAGTGGCCACCAGCAAATGGCCAGCAATCATATTCGCAAACAAACGAATTGTAAGCGAAAGTGGTCGCACAATTATTAATTCTATGAGCTGCAATGGCGAAAGAATAAAGTAAATCGGCCATGGCACACCCGCTGGGAACAATGCTTCGCGGAAGAATCGCAAAAAACCTTTTTCGCGAATGCCAGCAATAAGATATTGGCAAACAACCCACAAAGCAAATACCAACGGACAAGCAATGGTTGCGGTTGCAGCCATATTTAATCCTGGAATCACAGAACAAAGATTAAAGAAGAAAATAGTGAGGAATAATGTGGACATCATTGGCACATAGCGCTTGCCGCGTTCCTCGCCAATCATTTCGTAAACAATGTTGTAGCGCACAAAATCCATCAAAATTTCAAGCACGCTTTGGAATCTGCCAGGAACCACCTTTGCTCGCATAGCACCAATTCCAAAAATAATCATTACTACTACTGCCATAAGTAAGCGCACCAAAATAATGCGATTCATGGCAAATGGAGTGCCTTGGAACAAAATTTCTGGAGGCAAAAACTCACTAATATTAGGTAGCTCTGGTTTATTCGAAGCTACAGTAGAAGCTACAGTTGTGGTCTTCTGTAAAACATCAACCATTACATCCATAAGTGCCTCCTTATAGCAATTCGTTCACACGCCTCAATTCAGTGCCGCTCACTCACATACTCAATTCATTCATTCTCGCGGCATATATATCAAACTAGATCATATGTTTCATATTTCGTAAGGCGCGGGGCACGAAACGAAAAATACATCTAACTGCTGATTGTACTCTTCGCTTGTACATAAATTACGCAACTTCAAAATTTATTTGCTCATACCGTACTTAATACCGTCAAATGGACAAAAGTTATCAGAACGCGGAGAAGCCGGCTCATGTCTTATAGAACGTTCAGTTCCAAGCTTTCCAGCAGTTCTTAAATGTGGAATATCAGAAAGATTGTAAGGCGTAGTTTCGTACACCCAGTTAAGCCAGTTGCGCCAAAGCAAATTCGCGTGTGCACGCCAAGAAAATAGTGGCTCTAATTTTGGATCGTCATAAGGGAAATAGTTGTAAGGGAATGGCACGTTGCTCAAACCTTTTAACATGTCACGCTCATATTCTTGCGCAAGAGTCATTTTGCTGTATTCCCAGTGTCCAAGCGCAAAAACTTCAGAAAAATCACGCGTAGCGACTAAGCCTGGGCCAGATTCGGGACCATACGTAAGAATTTGTAAACGCTGATCTGCAGAAATGCTGTCAACATCAACACTCGCTATTCTAGAATGCGGTTGTAAAGCGATTTCATCAAAACCATTTGTAAGAAAACAGTACTCATCCTGCAAATATTGCGGGAACACACCAAAAACTTTTTTGCTGAGAACATGCTTTTTTACGCCATATCGATAGTAAAGCGCACCCATTGCACCCCAGCACAAATACATTGTTGAGAAAACGTGTGTTGATGCCCAGTCAAGAATTTGCGTAAATTCGTGCCAGTAGTCGACATCTTCAAATTCCATATGCTCAACAGGAGCGCCCGTCACAACAAATCCGTCGTAATAGTTGTTACGAAGTGCGTCAAGATTTTCATAGAATTTTACTAAATGATCAGCGCTAACATGCGTTGATACATGCGTAGAAGTTTTCATAAAATCGACGTCGACTTGCAAAGGAGATTTAGAGATGAGTCTCAAAAGCTGAGTTTCTGTCTCGATTTTTTTGGGCATAAGATTCAAAATCAACAAACGAAGTGGTCGAACATCCTGCTGTTCTGCTTCTGGGCGTTCCAATGCAAAAATTCGCTCAGCATCTAATATGCTTCGCGCTGGCAATCCTTCAGGAATCTTAATAGGCATGTGTTTATTATACTCCACACTTGTTTATGTTTATTGTGCCTATGTCACTCATGTGCACGAATCGTAAAATTCTAACCAAATACAGCGAGACACGCCCGAAAGTTGACAAATTTAAATTTGCACCTATCGTAGATAGAGCTGCTAAAAGTAGCCGACGCGGGGTGGAGCAGCTCGGTAGCTCGCTGGGCTCATAACCCAGAGGTCCATGGTTCAAATCCATGCCCCGCTACGAATAAGGTCGTAGGTTCTACTTTTAAGAATTCTGCGGCCTTTTCTATTTCCGGAACACGCCATGGAGTGGCTTCATTTAATCTCATATTGACCGACGGTCGTGTCATATCTAATACTTCCGCCAATTCATTTTGCGTACGTCTTTGACCCGCCAAAAGCATACGAATATTCATTGTCACAATCTGATTCAATGTCAAATCCATTATCATTCATCTTTCTTTCCTAAAACCAACTAGCCTTTTCATCCTATCGGTTAGTTACATATATAGTATATCACATATTATGTATTTGTAAAAAAAAACGGACTTGAAACCGTGTAACGAAACAATACGTAAAATCTTTTCTCTACGTATTCTAGTCTATGTTTTTATGTTAAAAATCAAAAGAAAACTACTCCCTAATAGTTGGGAAACATATGTTACACATTGGCTGGAATATCTTGAAGCAAGTGGATATACAGAAGATACGATTAGATGCCGCTACTACAAAATCAGTCGGCTTGCACGCCTACTTAATCAGCCACCAGAAGATATTACAGGACAACAACTTGTTGAGCTTTTTGCACACCAAGACTGGAAACGAGAAACGCGCAAAGGTTATTCTTCAACAATACGCTCGTTTTACTCATACATGATTGAAGAAGAAATTATTGATGTCAATCCAACAGTAAAGTTACCTAAAATTCGTAAAGAATACGCAATACCTCATCCATGTCCTGATTACATCATTCGTGGTGCTTTAGCCCGAGTTAGAGGTAACAAGGAGTATGAAGCCATGCTCAGGCTCGGGGCAGAATGTGGATTACGACGTAGTGAGATAGCACAAGTATCTTCATCCGATATTATGATGCTTAATACTCATCCCCAGCTTCTTGTACACGGTAAAGGACGCAAAGAACGCACTGTCCCCATCGCGCCAGATCTCGCACAAATCATCGCCAACAAGCATGGATACATGTTTCCTGGCAGATGGACCGGTCACGTCGAAGCATCCTATATTGCGCATCACATCTCTCAGCTTCTTGGTAACGGATACTCCACACATAGTCTCAGACATCGATATGACACTAAGGCATATGAAAGTACACACGACCTTCTCTTAGTATCTAAACTCCTTGGCCACGCTAGTGTAGAAACCACTCAAATATATATCAGTCTCACATTCCCTGATAGCAGTGCCATTACAGAAGCTGTTCGCCTCTAAAACAAGACAATATGAGGGGAGCACACGAGCATATTGACTTTATATCAAAAAGTTGCCAATCGTATTCTCACTACTATGTATAAAGCAAAAGTTATCGAGATTAGGAAAGAAAAATTAGAACGACACTAAGTATGTATATATCTTTCACCTGAATATTTACGTATAGTAAAAACATAGATAGAAAGACGAAGGATAATTATGGCTAATATGGATAAAAATCAGATTATTAAACAAGAAACCGAGATTACGAGACTAGATGCTATTTCTGGTCGCGGTGACCAGAAGCCAGGGAGCAAGAAGAAGCGTAAGCTTATCATCATTGCTACTGCGGTTGTTGTAGTTATAGCTTTGCTGGTTGCGAGTATGCTGGGTGTGAAGTCTTTAAGAGATTCCAAGACTCAAGCGTGCATCCAGGCAAACAGTGCGTACGCCAAAGCGTGGGCACAGTACGAGAAGACACGCCAGGATGCTGATGAAACTGCTAAGACTGTGACTAGTGTGGAGCAGGTTGCAAACGCTAAAACCTACACCACATTCACAGCCCAGCATGCTAAGAGTAAAAAGGTAAGTAAGGCGCAGTCTTTGAATTGTGCTATCTCCTACACTCAGGCTTTCAACGCGACCATGTCTAGTCTTGATAAGACTACAGCACAGCTTAATAAGACCACTAAGGCTCTGAAAAACTCAGTCGTTCAGGTCACAAAGTCGAAGAATGTGAAGGATCTTGAAAATGCTAAGAATATGGTGAAGGCGAAGCTTGATGAGATGAATAATCTGCTCTCCTCATCAGACGGTCAAGTGGCTGATAATGCTACTCGTGATAACCTGCAAAACCAGATAAACACGCTTACCGCAGCGTTGAATGATAAGAAAGCAACCGTCGAGTCTTTGACTAAGGCTCTTGAGCCAGTCCAAGGCGCAATCGACAGTGTAAACGCAAGTATACAAGCGAAGCAGCAGGCAGACGCTGCCGCAGCGGCTGCGGCGCAAGCAGCTCCGCAGGCTCGTTCCCAGTCTGCGGCTCGTACTAGCTCGGGAGCTCCTCGTTCAAGTACTCGTGGTGGGTCTTCTTATAGTGCGCCAGCACAGAATAAGAATTCGGGTGCGGTCGACTGGGATAAATACCTTGCTGACGGGAAAGCATATAATGAATTACATAGAACACCTAATCAATGTCGATATATCTATCGCTGTGGCACTGGATGGAATACCGATGGAACACCAGATGGTGACGGTGATGTAACTAATAGCAAATAGTTTCCATCTTTACTCATTTTCCCTTTACATAGTGGTTGGTTTTAGACGACTTCTAAAACCAACCATTTTTATCAATACCAAATTTTTATTGATATAAAATAAAATTTTTTCATTTTCTCATTACTGAATGTGAAACTTTTTGGTTTCGCATTTCATAATAAGCAATTTGAAAAAGGGAGACTTTTATGTCGCTTTTCGCTAAGCATAAAAGTATGAGAGACAAGATCCGACAAGGTTCACATCGCGCTCTTGCTGGTATCGTTGTCGCATCAACAATGTTGACAGGATCCGCATTTGCCGCTGGCGGTGCCGGATGGACAGGTGGAAACACTGGCGGATCTGGCACATATAAATCGAATACATTCTGGGTTACCGATGATAACCTAGGTTCCGCATCAGATAATGAAGCAGTGGTGCGCGCTATCCAATCAGAAGGTGTAGCCATCGGTAGCTCTGCTACCCGCGAAGCAGCAGCTAGAGCGCAAATTAACGCTGCATTATCCAAGGCTCGCGGTGATTGTGAAACAGAGTATACTGCGCGAGGTGGCACTGGTTCGGCAGACTGCCGCATCTGGGGTGTAGGCTTCACCGCAACAACAGCAGGACCAGGAATCACAAAACCGGAATATAACAATACTTCTAGCGCGCAAGCAACTGGCGCTCAATGGTTATCAGCATGGAACAACGAAACACAGAACGGTACCAGAAAATATAATCACGGCGGTAGCGAATACACAGTGTTTGATGATATTGATTCAGCTAATACACTCGCTTCATTCGCTGCTCAGGGTATGAGTACGCCAAATACTGATTTGATTGTTATCGTTCTTGCAAAAGACCAGCCTAAACTGTGGGACTTTACCCCTGATAAGTCCTGGGTAAAATACTCTAACGGCAAATGGGCAACCGTTATTGATGCGAAGCATACCAACACCACCGGTGCAGACACCCAAACCATCCTTGATGGTGACAAGCTCGGCTCTGTGGTTAACGGTAGCTTGGGCGAGAACCTGGGAGATAGCCTCGACACATTCACCCTGTCTGATGATTACACGGCTGCTGACTATTTGTGGGATCCAGATATGAGTGATGTGCATGTGTATGCTGCTCCAATCCCTGAGGCATCAACTACCGTCTCCTCAGTCGATGACATCATCACTAAGGGTACTGACGTGACAAGCCAGTTCACTATCCAACAGGCTGGCACGACCATTACTGCTACCATGACCAGTCAAGCTCTTGCTGCTGCACGTAGTCTTGCTACCCCTATGCAATACACGCTGCTTATCGGAGGCAAGGCGAATTATGCAAATGGTAAGGGTGCAGCCCAGGTACGCGCTGACACAGGCAAAAAAGCTACGGATGAAGTCGAGTTTTGTGCTGATCCAACCACAGGCGCAGCCCTCAATTCTCATGGTTTGAAGAATAAAGGCTCAGAGTCTGCCGCGGGCAAGACAAAGACTACGAACGAACCATACGTGTGTGGTTACGTTCCACCAGTAGCAAAGGCAGTCATATCTGAGGCCTCTCAGGGTGGTGACCAGGACGATATTAATGGTAAGAGTGTCATGCCAGGACAGAAGCTGGAATACGAACTCACTAGCGAACCAACCATTCCAAACAACCTGAGTTATGCTATCGAGTCTGTTGCATTCACTGACACGTATGACCAGTATCTTGAGCTTGACAAGCAGACTATCGAGCTGCGTGACCTTGAAACCGGTCGCACCATCAGTAAGAAGAACTACACGCTTACTGCAGATACCGAGAAGCATGAGTTTACTATCGAACTCAACAAGGATTACGTGACAGCGAATATGACCGCGGGATCTAAGCATCGTTTCCAGGTTCGTTTCGAAGGCACGGTATCCAAGAACGCTCCAACAGACCATAGTGTGGATAATCAGTGGGGTTTGAAACTCAACAATAGTTTGACCTCGTCTAACGTGGTATCGAATAAGCCGGTAGAGCCAAAGCCTGAAAAGAAGGATGAAACCAAGACTGGTATCAATATTGATGGCAAGACCGCATACGTAGGAGACGATATTTACTACCGTCTCACTTTAAGCGCAGCCACGTTGAAGGACACTGCGTATAAGGTTCACCGTCTCGGCATGATCGATGACTATGATGATGAGTACTTGCAGCTCAATGACAAGAATATCGAAATCCTAGACGCAGCCGGTAAGGACGTCACCAACAAGTTCAATATCCAGGTTAAGGATGGTGTCGTCTACGTGTTCGCTAAGACCGTAGACACGGAGTATCTCGGAGATATTCTTCCAGGGGATCCACAACCAACAGATTTAAAGGCCTACGCTGGCAAGGTATTGGATGTGACAAAGGATCCTGCAATCGACCAGTCTCTCCTTGGTCAGGATTACACCATCGTGCTTCCTATGACAGTCAAGCAGGTCAAGGACGGGTATGTAGTGAAGAACACTGCCACCCAGATTACAAACGATCGCAAGGATGTAACGAACACGGTAACTAACCCGTTAAAGGTTATTAACCCGAAGAAGGATGTGACTGTTAAGGTTAATGGCGAAAGTGCGAATGGTAAGAGTATTTATAAGGATCATCAGTTCTTGTATCGTCTCGATAGCTCCAAGATCGCTGGTAACCGTGCCTACAAGCAGATCAAGAATTGGCGCATCGTGGATGATTATGATGAAAAGTTTGACAAGCTAACCGGCCAGTGGGCAGTCTATGTCAACAACGACATTAAGCTCGCTGACGGCACTGTGATCTCCAAGGGTAGCCGTATCGACGGTAGCGGTGTTGATGCCGGATATTTCACTTTCACCGAGGCTAATGGTGCGTTTACTGTAGAGGCAACACAACAGTTCCTTGATATTGCATCTGCTATGGATAGTGACTTGTCCTGGACAGCGTACGTGCAAATGACCCGTTTGGGCGTAAGCGATCGCGTAGAAAACACGTTCGTGGAAACCATGAATGATGTTGAACGCGAATCCAATATGGTGTGGACCAAGACCCCAGACCAGACCCCTGCTATTAAACTCATCAAGTACGACGCAGCATCTGGTCTTGAAGCGGGAGACCGTAACACACCAAGCGAAGCCTTGAAGTCTACCAAGAACGGCACCAAGATTGTGTTCCGTATCATCAACACCGGTAAAGTCAACCTGACCAAGATCACGTTAGATGATAAGACTATCGCAGGCTCCGGTACGGTAACTAATCTGGAGTATCCAGCAAACTGGTCTAACCTGGTATTAAAGCCTGGCGAATACGTAGAAGTCAAGGGCACGTTGACTGGTATGAACACGATGAATCATACCGACCGTGGTCACACGACTGGTACACCTATCGTGCCATGCGCATCCCATAACGATCACCCATTCGACCCAAACGGTGGAGATAATGGTAATGGTGGTAATACGGGTGTGTGCTATGACACTCCAGTCGAAGATTCTGATGATTGGAACGGTGTTACTGCTGCACCATTGGCTCAGACTGGTAGCGCGGTCGTGTCTATCGCTATCGCTGCTCTTGCAGCCCTGGGCGCAGGAGCAAGCATCATGATCACTAAGCGTAACAAGGAAAATGCTCGTAAGCATTAACCCGTAAACACGCTTAGTATTAACTGGCGAGGGGTCGCACATGCACACGGGACTATCTCCGTGCAATGGTGTGGCCCCTCACTCTATATTTTCTTCTTCCTCTATTGATTTCTTATTAATCTTTCACACGTAACGGTTCATACTCATGAGTAGAAAAGACACAGCCTTTACCCCTAGTCAACGTGCTTATCTCAACAGTCTTCCAGCTATCAAACACGCGACAGCCACACGAATCTACTACACAAGCCAATTCCACAAAGACGCTGTCCAGCAATACGATAACGGTGTCAGACCGTCTGTTATTTTTTGCACAGGCTGGAATGCCGTCCACCCTCATCGGGAGCAAAAGGATTGAACGCTGCATCAACAGGCGGGAAAACACCGACTACACACAGTCCGGCATGCCAGAACAAGTACACAAGCAAGTCAGCATATTCCTCGACCAGATGGCGAGCAGAGTTGAGGGTTTTGATTGAAGCCAAGCGTTACACCTTATCCACCAATTCCACAGAAAGAATCCTGACATACGAATAGCCGGACTCTGCCAAACAGTAGGGATATCAGAAAACACGTACTACGAGCTGAGACTGGTAAATAGTTAAGGTCTAATAATGTACTACTAATTTTTATATAAAATTATTCCACAATAAGAGACACACTTGGAAAGAATGCGAATCCTGTATTAGGATTATTTGTATCTTCATAGATGAATATGCAAATAAGATACAGCATTGTTCTTATGAAAGGAGGCAAAGATGAACAAGAATAGCAAGCGCGGCGGAATCAACCCACGACCTCGACCATATCCTCATATGATTTAGGCATAATTTATCCGCACATATTCACACCAAAGGTTAATAATGAACATGACTTCGTACGAAGAAATGTTTGATGAGTATGTGAAATCAAGTGCAGCATATTGCGCTTCTCTATTTGAAGCAACAGAATATTTTTTCAAAGCAAATGCTGCACTTGAAGCCACTATCGTCAGTACAAACACAGCGAAAACATCCACCATCCATTCAATACAAGAATATTTCGAGACATGTAAAATATCGCTTATTAAAACAATTGATTTGCTACGGACATTCCAAGAAATACATACGACTATCCCTGGAGAGCAAGTAGAAGTCGATTTCGCACAATAATACTTCTATATAAAGAAAACATTATCTTGCGTCGAGCAGATTATTCAACTCTTTAGCACAGTGCGTGATGACAAGAACCTACAGCAACAGATTTGGGATAACGACGACTTTACAACATACTTCACTACTAGTGCCGATAGCATCTCTCAAGCAATAATTTGGCAATGTAATTTCGCGAAACGAGCAAACCTTGACGAATCTATTTAAACCTTACCGCGGATATCTGCGTTTAGCAGCTAGTGATTTTCTTTCTAACTATGCAACTACACTAGCCTCAACTACTATTCAATTATGGCTATTGAACTCACTTTTTATCGGTTTTCAGCAGTCAAGCCATTATTTATCGCTTTACCTCACCCTCACTGCAATAAGTGAATTAGTAGCAGGCCTTTTCTCAGGAGCACTAGCTGAGCATGTAGGAATTTTCAGGACAACAGTTGCTGCATGCTTAGCAAGAATGATTGCGGGATTATGTATTATCGCAATTGTATCGGTATCCTTCTCAACCCCATCTGCTAACAAGTTGCTCCTATTTTGGTGTGTTTGTATACTTGTAATGGTTACGACAGCATGTGATACTTTCTATTTTCCTGCTATTACTTCCTTTGTTAATCGTGTAACAAAAAATGATGATCTTATTAATGTTCTTTCACTTCTTCGCTTTACAAGCCTCATGGGTACATTAGTAGGACCAGCAGTTGCAGGTTTTGCGAGTAGTAAATATTTATACATTCCAATTCTATTTACAGAAACTATCGCATTAGCAGGAATAATAATTTTTATTTATTTTATTTACAAGCATGCAGTTAGAACCGGAATTTATACTTCAGACGTCGCAGATGAAAATCCAGAATATTCTCAAGGCTTTTTGGCAACTTGGGCTAGGGGAATGGCAACATTTGTAAAAAACCAAACGTACAGGACTTTAGCTCCATTTGCAATACTCGAAGCTATCGCATCTACTGGCATAAGCTTTGCTGGAGTCCTCTTATTCTCAATGGTTCTACATAGTGCAGAAGGATATGGCTGGTATTTAAGCGCAATGTCACTTGGGTATGCCCTCAGCTATCTCATCGCGCCAAAAGTGTCCAGCAAAATGTCCTTCTCTATGCTACTCACTCTTTCACATATACTAGTGACTCTTTCTATAATAGGACTGGCATTAGCGCCTAACGCTATAGCAGCAGCCGTGTTTGGTTTCCTTTTTGCTTTCTTCCAAGGAGTAGTAAATCCACCATTCCAAACAGTATTTATTCATGTAGTAGATGATAATCTCGTTGGACAGGTAATGTCTGTATTCATCTCAGTTGTTGCCGCTATAGGAGCAGTAAGCTATCCGCTATGGGATTACGCTTATTCCCACATGACCATTCCATCTCTACATGCAGAGTCAGGAATAATTGTCATAGCTGCTCTTATCCACTTTATACTGGTGCTTATCTGCATATTCGATAAGCGATTGCGTTCAATTAAAGCAGAATAAGATGCAATAAATATTGTAAATACGAGCACAACTACAAGCTGCGCTGTGAAAGTTCACTACAGAAGTTTCACAGCGCAGCTTATTTTTAAATTAGAACGCTTTCAATTCAGACATCTAAGTTAACCGAGTGAACCATACTTTATCTGTCATAGAGTGTTCATTTGTGCCGTGAGCAAATAGCACCAACATCTATATCTAGGATATTTATAACTGATGTCCCGTCTGTAAATTCTTTTGACTAACATCATGAGAATTAAAAGAAATATCAGCACCATACCCGGATCCACTAAAAAGTCTGGGCGGCTATTGTCTCCACGAGTTTCACTCGTGGAGACTGTACTGTTGTGGCGCAGCAAGAATGCTGCCACCGGTCGCCGCCCCCACTTTCTCGTGTTGGTAGCCCAGAGGCTAGCACACCCAGTCCAAAGACCACACGCCAGCCTTGTCACGCCACCCAACAAGCTCACCCCTGCCAGCCCATTCCACAACATGTTCCACGGGCTGACCGGAGTCGAGCCTGGAGCGTCGCACAAGGACTGGGAGTGTTCTTGTGGGTTTACGGGTGTGCCTGCCCTGGAACTACCAACACACAAGGAAAGGATAAAAAAAATGGTTACCATCAACAGCGACCACACGGTCACACTCCTAATAGGAGAGGTAGAAGCTCTCGTAGCATTCCACAACTACCTAGCAGGCTTTACCACGAAAGGATTGGACGAGAACACACTACGCTACGGTATCCAAGCATTAAGCAGTCTCCTCATCGTGCGTGACATGTTCCTTATTGATAGTTTCCATGGCTGCACCATGCAAGACTTCCTCGATAACGTTGAGCACCCATTCGCTGAGAAAACTGTCCACTATGTGCGTTCAAGCCTCGACCTGGTTTTTAGAGATGACAATTTCACCCTCGACACACGGCGCATCCATCGTGCAATAGCACTGCTGACCACCATGCTGGAACTTAAAGGATTAAGTCAGAGGGAAACTGTCACAGTCTATGGCACACTGTCATACTTGTATTGGCTGAAAAATGACACGACAAACGCTCGTATCACAGCCCAGAAAGCACTCACGATAGACGAGAAGTACTGGCTTGCACGCATCACTACTACAGCGCTCCTTCACCACATCACACCCCACTGGTGCCAGAAGTAAGCAGAGGGTTTGCTGGCAGAAAAAGAAGCGCAACTTTTTCTGCCAGCCCCTGGTGGCTTATCGCAGCCACCCCCCCGCGCGGGGCGCGTCTTACCCCTAGGGCATGCCCTGAACAAAATTCCATAAATTTTAGGGCATTACCCCCAGGAGCAAGCCGCGCTATTACCACGCGAGAAGGGTGGCTACTATGCTTCCATAAGTTCACACAAAGATGTGTGAACCAGCCGCCACCAGCAGAACAAAGAATCTGCCACCACTATCATGGCGGCAGACCCATTATCATCGCATGGAACACCTGCGGTGTACTCTCATTTTTTGCTTTTTATGACGTGTTCTTGACACTTCCCACTCTAAAAAACGGGTCACTTCCGCCAACTTCCCCGCGTCCTCCACTCGCGTTACGGACACGCGCGAAGCTAGGGCCCGCAAGGGGTTGGCTCCAGCGCATTCCGTTTTTGTCCCTTCCAGTGTTCAACAACACGAACGAAAAATAATCACACCAGGGTTTTTATATAAAACCAAACCATAAGAAAAATCATATACAAGTAGAAAGGAAAACAAGAATGAAAATTAACAGCAAGCCAGTCACCGGCACAAGCTTCGCATACGACGGATGCCACAAAATCTACATCTGCGAAAACACACAAGATGAGCAAGACGCGCAAAAAACCGGATACACCATCCACCCCATAAGCGAGCTTGAAAACACATACGAAAACTCGTGCGACCTACGCTTCATCCACAACTGGACACTCGATAAAGACTATGTCTCCCAACTAGAGCCCGCCTTATTCCAAGAATAGCCCATGCTTCACCAGAAAGCGCCGTATTTAATGCAATGCAGAAGTCTGCAACATTATTGTTAGCAAGCTCTACGCTATCAATCGTTGTGACAAGTTTTTCGCGCAACTGTTGCGTAGTAGTATGTGCCCAATTCATTTGAGCATCAGGATTAAGAGAGCGAATCTCTTCCCGTTTTTCCTCGTCAAACTGGAGAGCTGCGGAAGGAGCATTAAACGTTACAAGATCGTTGACGTTATCATCTGGGTTGGTTAAAATATTAAGTACTTTCATCAAAAGACTCCGCATTGTTTCTTGATGAAAAGGCTTATTCGATAGCTCAGAGGTATTGCTCTGAGCTATCTTAATTTTTAGGAAAGGAAAGATATTAAAATTTGTGGCTTTGTAAGAGATTAGTTAGGAAACCCAGAGGTCCATGGTTCAAATCCATGCCCCGCTACTAAAGCCAAGAACCACACAAATTTCTCACGATTGTTGTGGTTCTTGGCTTTTTTGTTTAATACTACATAAGTCGTCAAAAATGCGTCATCGCGCAATAATCAGTAAAGAAGAATTGCAAGACGGCGACGAGCACGCGCAAGACGCTCATCATCTGCAGGAAGTATGGCAAAATACTCAAGCATACGAGAACGAATAGCATCCGCATCGCTCTTATGACCAGATGCAAGGAAGTCAAGCAGTCGCCCAAAAGCGTCATCAATATGACCGTCAATCATATCTACATCTGCTACTGCAAGCTGCGAATCTAAATCATCCTTATTATCGCCAGCAGCCTTTCTAACCGCAGCAACATCAGTATTAGTATTACGCGAAAGCAACAAAGCTTTTGCATGTTCACGCGATGCGAGCACATCATGAGGATCCGCTTCCATTACTTTTGCATACTCACGTGCAGCACCTTCATAATCACCCTTCATAGCAAGCGAATGAGCTTGCTCATGAGCAGGCGGAACACTCTCAACAGAATTATTCTCGGAACTATCTTGATCTGAGTCTTTAGACGTTTCAGACTTTTTCTCAACCGAGGATTCCACAAAAGGAGCAGTTCCAGCAACACCAGAGCGTTCAGCAACCTGAACCAATTGCGGCAAAATAGTGCCACAAATCTGCTGTAATTCCTCATCGCTAGGTAAACCTTGCGCAATAGGCATAGGGCGTCCGCCAATTAAACCGTAAATTGCAGGAAGCTGCTGCGCTTGCAATGCTTGAGCAATACTTGGGCTTTCATCAGAATCGATACGAGCTAACTGCATACGACCGTCAAGCGCGTTAACAGCATCCGCTAATTTCTGCGCCACATCATAATAGGCCTCGTCATTAGCTTGCCAAAGCAAAATAACAATTGGGAAACTTACAGACGTTTGCACCATCGCCTGAAAAGACTGCTCATTAACATCGATTACATAGCCGCCAGCTTTTGGAGCAGAAGAACCAGTAGAACCCGATGCAGCTTTAGCAGCTTGCTTAGCTTGAGCTTCTACGCGACGCTTTACGCCTTCTAAATCTACAGCCCCAGCAAGCGAAAATCCGCCAGGATTCATGCCTTGCGCTTTGCTACTCACCATTTTTCCTCTTTTCCAAGCACACTACATTGCACTTACAAATTTATAAAGCTTCTACCTTAATAGGCTGACGCTCAGCACCAACAGGAATAATCTTCATATGAGAACTAGCTGGAGGAACTACTAGAGCAATAACATTTACGTAAGTTACTCGCATAGTACCTTTTGCTTTACCGTCGCCAAATAATGCTTTTTCTTCATCAGAAGCAGGACGAGATTCACGCCCTTCACCAGCTTTACGAGTCCACACAGAATCTATGCGCGCAACAACCAAATCACTTCCATCGCTTGAACGCATAATGCTTATTTGTTTGAGATTTGGTGTAAAGACTTGTTCTTGAGAGCCTTTATTTCGCTCCATTCCAGCTTGCACTGCTTTAGAAAGTTCAACTAACTTTTTACGCAAATAATCGTCAGCAAAATGCTTTGCGTACTTGCTGTTTTCACCATTTTGTAAAACGTCAGCGTACGCAGCTACCGCTTCATCTGGAGTCATCACCAAACCAGTATCGTTAGATTTACCCATTGAAGAACCAATACTTGGCACAGCAAATTTAGGAAGATGCACTCCAGGGAATAAGCGCGCAACAGCCCAAAGTTTATAATTCGAACGCGCTCTCTGTTGACGTAAAACCAGCAAACGTTTTGACTGCTGATCTTTAGTAGTAGTTGTAATAGTCATTAAATCTCTTGGCCAACCAGAATTAGTTGGCACAATAGTTTGCGCGGCTTCACGCGGAATAGTGGCCTTAGGATCTAAGTTTCCAGTTTTGTTTGCAATCGTAAGCTCGCTCGTACGAATATCGAGAGCAGGTCCAGAAACTGCTTGAGATAATGAATCCACATCTTTTTCGTCGTTTGCCTTTTCTAGAGTGCGAAGCAACCCCAAGCGGATATCTTTTTCTTGCAGCATAGTCACATTAGGTAACTCTTGATTACTACGCGCTTCAGCAGGTTTCGGCACCTGCCCATCGCAAGCAGATAATCCGGTTACCATAACCGTTGATACAACACATGCTATTAATGTGACTACGTTGTTGCGCAATACGCCTCTATTTTTACTTTTTACTCGGTGAATATCGACATTACTATTACGCATTTTACTCATTTCCTCGCTCACTTGAAGAATTACCGCGGTAGCCTTTCCCATTTTTTCTGTAGCGACCGTTACCGCCGTCTCCTCTAAACCCATTTCGTTTTATGCGAGACTGCTTATCGTTGCTATTTTTAGACGAATTTTGACGTTTGTTTGATTCTGAGTTGCGATAGTTTTCGTGCTCATTAAGCTTTTTCTTACTAGATTCATGTGAAATCTTGCTATTACTATCTGAAGGCTTGACCGTTTCTAAACGTTTCTTTGCAAACTTTTCAGAATTATTAGCATTATTTCTATCGTTCTGACGATTACGCCTCTTGTTATTCTGCTGTGCATACTTATTTTGCTGCTGACGCTTATTCTTATAATCGTTCAGACTATTGCCATCCGACGCGCTTGCGTAAGATTTTTTCTTATTTCGCGGAGTCTTAATATTCTGAGAATTCCGCTTATATTGCTTATTTTCTGAATTTGCTGATTCTGCTGAATTTCCAGAATATTTCGCATTTCCTATATCTTCCGCATTTGCTAAATCTTCTCCGTTTGCCGCAGCATCCTGATTGTGCAAATCATTAAATTCATCATCAGCATTGTCTAAATCATCTAAATAAGAATTATCGTCATGTTGCTGCATAAAGCGCGTGGCAAACGCAAGCATTTCATCTTGCGCAATAACAGTAGTTTCAGCCAAAGAATCAGTAGATGCAACCGCTGTAGAAGCAGACGCAATTCGAGTTTGCATACCATTTGAGTCGCCGCTTTGCATTGAATCTTTGCGACGACGCGCATGATCTCCATGCCTTGCGTGGCTTCCAGAATCCTTCTTGTGTCGTTTGTGACCAAAAATACCAGACATGGTTCCAGAAATCGCCTCAGCAAAGGTGACTTCGTCACGCTGTGCAGACTTTACTGCCAACACTCCTGAACGGCTAGCTATTAATTGCTTATTACGACGACGATGCGGAGCCATTGCAAAAATAGTTGCAGAAAGTATAGCTAATACTGCAAAAAGCACTCCTACAAAATATAAAGGCGTTGCAAAATCTGGAATTTGATTACGACGCCACCGCAATTCTACGGAAGCTTCCGGCACATTATCCCCCAAATCAATTAGCAAAACACGTCTAGCAGCCTGCGAGCGCAGTGAAGAAGAAGACGCATCATGACTATTTGACTTACTAGCGCGAGTGCCCGATTTAGGCATTGTGCCGCTTGCAACAGCATGATCATACGACGCAGAACCAGAAGATTGAACATAATCTGCAGTATTTATTGCCAATTTCGCTAAACCAAGCTGGCATGTAACTATAGGCCATAAATTAGATTCTTGGAATTTTACGTCAGGATCCTTAATGTCCACAGAGTCACCGGCTTGCACAGAGGTTTTACCAGACACTTCAGAAACTGAAAGATTATTCCAATCACGCAAACCAGTAATTCTTTGTACTGGAGAACCTGCCACCCAGCCTCTTACGTCTTTCGTTAAACCTACAGCAACACAAATAGGCTTACGCGTATGCAAAGCAGCAACACTAATACGAACCCTGTTATCTACAAGATTCAAAACACCAGGATCAGTGACAATATAACGAGTTCCAGATACGTTAGCGTACGCAATAACAACGTTGCTAGGCTTCCAAAATGTTGCGTTAGCAACTCCAAGAACAACGCTTAATACTGCAAGCAAAGCAAAAAATGGAGCTACAACGCCGCGCATGATTTTACTGCGCAAAGTGAGCCGTCGCATTGGTCGTCGCATTGGTCGTCCTTCTATATCAGAAGCATCTTCTATATTTGTCATAACGATACCATTCTACAGTCTTTTAATATTACTTGCATGTTTTGATGTAAAAATCAGTGTCAAGCGGTAATGTGAGGCTATGAAAAAAATCAAAACATTAGAACAAAAATCCTTTTTGCTTCGCACTTTTGCAACTATTAGTGCAGTGGCAATGTGTGTAGTACTCGCTTCATGCGGAGAAAGTTCCAACAACAAAAACAATTTAACTGATGAGAACGCTCAAAAAGCTGGAATGCAGTTGCTGGAAGGCGTAAGCGCATCTGGAGCACTTGGGAAAAAGCCTAAAATAACACTGAAAACGCCTGTAAAAGTAAAGCAAAATACTTATGCTGTTTTGCAACGAGGCAACGGAGAAACAATTAAAGAAGGCGATCGCGTATGCTCTCAGGGCATTGTGTTCGACTCCAAAACCGGCAAAGAGCTTATGAATACTTGGGAAAAAGGCAAAGCTGATTGCTCGATTTACATTAATAAAAATTCTACAAGCCGCCCATATTACGCTTTGATTAAAGGCAAGAAAATTAATACAACTATTGCTTTTGGCGTAAGTGAAGGATATAAAAATCCTTCATATGTTATGGTTCTTACAATGGTTTCGCGATCAAAGGCTATAACTAGAGCAACGGGCAAGGCTGTTACGAATATTCCCGCAAATTTGCCGAAGGTAACTCTTGATAAATCTGGAGCACCAACCTTAGATAAAAATAACTACGTTCCAGACGGAAAGCTTGTTTCTCAGACTTTGATTGAAGGAACCGGCAAAAAAGTAACTGCAAAAGACACAGTTTCTGCTCATTACACTGGCTGGACTACTGATAAAGACGGTAAATTGCATCAATTTGATTCTTCTTGGCTTCGTGGCATACCTGCAGACTTCCAACTTGCTGGAGGAGTAATCCCTGGTTGGACTAAAGGCTTAACTGGAAAGAAAGTTGGCTCCCAAGTTCTTTTGGTAATCCCACCAGAAGATGGCTATGGTAAAGAAGAAAAGAAGGACGCGCGCGGAAACGTAACTATTCCTGCAAATGCCACGCTGTACTTTGTAGTCGATATTCTCTATGCTTCGTGAGATTTGTAATTTTGCAAACTGTTGCAAAATTAACTAGCGATTCATAAATAATAAACCCCTCCTTCCCGAGGGGTTTTTACATATTTAGAACACATATTTAGAACAGACGAAGATCGTTGGACTCGACTCCACGCATTTCATCGTAATCCAATATTAAGCAAGTAAATCCACGATCCTCAGCCAAAACGCGAGCTTGCGGACTAATAGTTTGCGCAGCAAAAATACCTCTAACCGGCTTAAGTAACGGATCTCTATTCAGCAACTCACAATAACGCGTAAGTTGCTCAACGCCGTCGATACCGCCATGCCGCTTAATCTCAATAGCGACATGTACACCATCCGCGTCCTGAGCCATAATATCCACTGGGCCGATAGCCGTAGGATACTCACGGCGCACCAACGTTGCACCATCGCCGATTCGTTCAATCTGCTCAGCCAAGTAACGTTGCAAATGATCCTCAACACCATCTTTAATTAAGCCAGGATCCTCACCCAAATCGTAAGTATTATCGCTATAAACATGCTCGAGCGAAACCATAAGCAAATCATCGCTTTTAGCGGCAGCAACACGCAAAATACAGCCATCTACAACAACGCCAGCATCGGATTCGCCGCTATCTTCTTTACGTAAAACACGCATACTACAAGGAGCTACCATCCAATTAAGAGGTTTATACGCACCAAGCTCAGAAAAAATAAGTACGCTGCCATCTGCTTTAATAAGCAACACTCGCTTAGCTAAAGGAAGCGTGGCATTTAACCTACCTGTATACTCTGCACTGCAATCTGCAACAATAATTCGCACACAGCAAGCATAACAGAAATCAAGTAAAGAAGTACCTTACTTCCCCAAAGCTTCAGCTAAATCGCGATTCTGCCAATGTTGATGTAAGGCGCAGTATCCGCCGAACAATACGAGCCACACTAGTCCGCCAATTGCAGAAGCTCGCGTATCGTCGCTAATAAACAAAGTCACATACACAAAAGCAAAGAACGCTATAGTAAGAGAATTCAAAAGCTTATAATGCGGCATAACGAAGCCATCTGGCATAAAATCAGCAGATTCACGGTATTTACGATGCGTAACCATAATCAAAATATAAATCATGATTATCACTGCCGAAGAAGCCGAAGCAAACAAAATAAACGCACCATGAATACCAGGGATCGAATTAATAATTGGTGAAAGAAGAATCAAAGCAGACGAGAACAAAATCGCGCGAGCAGGAACCTTCGTGCGTGAAACCTTACGCAACTTACCCAAAAGAGGCGAAGGTGACTCAAGCGCGATTTGATACATGTGGCGACCAGCAGAATACAGCAAAGAATTAAGCGCAGAAGAAGCAGCTGTAATAACCACAAAGAACACAAGCGCAGAAGCCCAATGCAATCCCGCGTATTGGAACACCATAATGAATGGTGACATAAATACGCCTTCCGCATTCGTAGCCCTAAACTGTTGCCACGGCACAATAAGCATAATCGCTATGAGAGCACCAACATAGAAAACCAGAACGCGTACAATAATCTCGTTAACAGCCTTTGGCAAAACCTGGCGAGGATTCTTAGTTTCCGAAACAGTCACACCAACAAACTCAATAAGCTGGTACGCGTAAAACACCATTTGGAAGCTCATTAAGAAGGAAAGCCAGCCATTTGGCATAAGCGAGAAATTGTTGAAAATATTATCTAATCCAGCGTGACCAGCAGGACTCATTACACCACCATGCAAAGGAGTTGCAGAGTAATGGTAACCAATTAAAGCCATAACTACGGCTGTGACAATAAGAGCAACAATTAGCGTAATTTTAATCATTGAGAACCAAAACTCAGTTTCCCCAAATAGCTTTACAGCTACCAAATTTATGCACACTAAAGCCGCTAAAAATACTACTTCTATCAGCCATTTCCAATGACTTACGTCAATATCGAAAGTTTGGAAGAATGTGACACAATACGTACTAACTGCCGTAATTTCGCTCATACCAATAAGTACAAGCACAAACCAATACGACCATCCAGCAAAATTACCCCAACCTCTGCCAAGATAACGCGTAATAAAACTAATAAAAGTATGCTGGTTTGGATCCTTGTACATTAGCTCACCAATGCCACGCATCAGCAGGAACATGATCAAGCCCACAATAATGTAAACGAATACAATACTCGGACCTGTTAAGCTAATTGATTTTCCAGAACCAAGGAACAAACCTGTTCCAATTGTGCCGCCAATAGCAATAAATTGCACATGACGCTTGGTAAGACTACGCTCCATTTGGTTTGTATTGCTACTTGCATTTTCTTGCGCAGATACGCGAGAAGATTGGTTTGAAGATTGATTATGAGAAGATGTGCTATTGTGCGTCTCTGCAGATTCTGTTTGTTTAGAACCTACATTAATGTCACTATTCACAGTCTCACTCATTATTACAACTCCGTTCCTTAATAGCCACGAATTTCTAATTTTATAGGAACCCTTAACTATTCATTACGCATTCCACAATTCGCGCAACTATTCCACACTTTTAAGTGAGCTTACTGGATCTATGCGATCCAAAGCTGGGTTGGTAGCCCATTGCACAATTAACGCAAAAATTAGTGTTGCAACGCCAGCAATGCAATAGCTTAAAGGAGCTACTTCAACTTCAAAATACAAAGACGGCATACGAAGCGCGCTAGTCAACAATCCTGCAATAAGCCTTCCTAATGGCAATCCAACTGCAATGCCGATAACAGTTAAAGTAAGCATTTCTTTATGCACATAGGAATGAACTTCTCTACGATAAAAACCAAGAACTTTTAGCGTAGCCATTTCGCGAGTACGTTCCGAAATATTAGTACTTGCAAGAGTAAAAAGCACAGCTAAAGCTAAGCCAGCAGCCAAAGTTACGATTAAAGCAACAACAGCATTCATAAGATCAAAACTAAAAGCATGCTTCATACGCGTAATATTCATAACAGCAAGCACACCGTCACGTTCAGAAACCTTGTCGGCATATTTAATTTTATTATTATCGCTACCTCGCAAACGCAAAATTAACGCATTATGTTTCAAAAGCTTACTGTTTTCTCCATTAAATAAGCGTTCGTAGCAACGTTCAGTCATGTAAATATTAGAACCAATAAGATTACGAACAATAGCTTTAACTTTAACTTTCGCACGTTTAAAACTAGTATTCGTCACATTAATTTCACTACCACGAGTAATGTCCAGAGATGCAGCAGCACTTTGAGAAAGCAACGGACCTTCATCCGTAAGTTTAATAGCTTGCAAATTATTGCCCACATCCTGCAAATTTACAAGATAAGACAAAGCTTTTGTGTCTTTTACAACAATCAACTGCACGCTTTCAGCATCCTCAACATGACGACTATGCGACTTATTTGATTGATTTTTAGCTATTTCTCCAGAGCCCACATAAGCTGGAAGTATAGTTTCTACTTTATTATTTGACTTGTCTCGCTCAACGCTTTTCTTCATATTTTGGAAAGATCCTGGAGCCGAGATAGAAATCATATCGTATCGATAAATTCCCTCGTATTGGCGAATACCCAAGGTCGCAACAGTATCGTTCAAAGCAAGACCGCAAACAATAAGCGCTGTGCAACCGGCAACTCCACCAATAGTCATGCACAATCTGCCTTTGAATCGCGCCAAATTGCGAACAGTAACCTTATTTAAGAAACTCATTCGCTTCCAAATCCAAGGCAACCTTTCAAGAAGAACGCGAGAACCAGCTTTTGGAGCTTTTGGTCTTAACAAAGCTGCAGGAACTTGCTTTGTTTCTCGCCAACTAACAACGATTGTGCATATTGCAACAGGAATCACAAATGCTAGCACACACAAAGAGCCATATAGCCAGTCATACTTCAACCTAACGTCTGGAACGGCGTATAAACCACGCAAGATTTTTAGTAAAAGTGAAGGGATTGCAAGAAAACCCATAATATCGCCAATTCCGCCGCCAACAAAGCACGCAAATATTGCGAAGAAAGCATGTCTTGTTACTGCAGTAGAACGACCGTATCCCAAACTTAAGTATGTGCCAATAAGCCCTCGCTCTTCTTCAACCATACGAGCCATAGCAGTTAAACTCATCATCATTGCTACAACCAGAAATACTGCCGGGAAAGCGTATCCAAGTGACTGTATTGAAGCAACGTCAGAACGCAAACTCGCATAACTATCGTTAGCTATACGAGTAGATATATGCCATTGAGCTTGAGGAACACGTTTTTGAATCTCTGACTTAATTTGTTTACGAATTTGCTTTTTTGCCTGCTCTTTAACAAAATTTGGAGCGCGCTGAAGCCTAGGATCGTTTGCAATAATGTTTTTTACTTCTGAGTTAACTTGTTTGTCGATAATTTGATTACGTCGAGCTGTTTCTCGCTTAGATTGCACGCGTTTTTGAATCTGTTCAGATGCATCGTCGACAATGCCCCGATAATCTTTAGAAAAAACATTGACATGTTGAGTATCATTCAAACGTACCGATATTGCTGTATACGGCAAGCCGGTCACGTTATCAGGAGCAGCAGAAGTAAATATTGGATATCTAGACGTCACAGAGTTGCGAAATGCTTTAGATTGATAGCCATCAGGATTGTTTAAATCGTTACTATCTAGCACGCTACCAGTTATGCGCAAACGATAAGTTTTAGACTTTGAATTAGAAGAATCAAGATTTCCAACGCCCACATTTTGCTGCATGTTGACTACTATCACATTGCCAATGCTCAAGCCACTATCGTGTAAAAATCGCTGAGTTACAACAGCTTCACTATTATTTTTAGGCATATTGCCCTTAAGCAAATGCAAACGATTAAGATTTTTTTGCGATTCTACATAATGCACGAAATTCATTGCGTATGAAGACTTTGCATCATCTGTTGCGTGCGCTGTTGCTTTCCAAGAACGCTCTGCTTCAACTTCGCTCACACTTGGCAACGCGCGTAATGCTGCAACATCGTCTTTAGTTAAACCAAGAGTAGATACGATTTGCAAATCATAAGCATGCAATTTCGCATACATATCGTTAGTAGCGAGAAACATGTCGTTGCAGCCTGCATAAATACCAGTCATAACAGCAACGCCAAGCATTGCAATAACCGCAAGAACACAGAAGCGACGCCATTCGCGAACCCACATTCTAATTGCGCTAATAAATACTATTGGCAGCAATGAGTGCGTGCACTTACCTTCACTGCCATTATTGGCATTTTTATTATCAGATTGCTTTGAAACTGCTGTTACTTTCCGCATAACAACCACCTAATCACCACTCAATATCGGCTATAGCCATAGGATGTTCTTGCACAGTTTCGTCTACAACTTTTCCAGAACGGAAACGAACAACTTTGTGAGCCATCGGAGCAATGGCAGCATTATGAGTAATAATCAGCACTGTCATGCCTTCAGTTCGGCAAATATCTTGCAATAATTGCAATACTGCCTTACCTGTTTCATAATCCAAGGCACCAGTAGGCTCGTCACATAACAATAATTTAGGTTTTTTAGCAAGAGCGCGCGCAATAGATACGCGTTGCTGCTCACCGCCAGAAAGTTGAGCTGGGAAATTATGTAGTCTTTCTTTCAAGCCAACATCAATAAGCGTTTGAGCAGGGTCAAAATGATCTGCACAAATTTGCGAAGCTAACTCTACATTTTCAAGAGCAGTTAAATTTGGAACTAAATTATAAAATTGAAAAACAAAACCAATGTCTTCTCTGCGGTAGCGAACCAAATTACGACCTTTTAGCTTAGTAACATCGCAATCGCCAACAACAACACGACCGCTTGTCGCAGTATCCATACCGCCCAAAATATTTAATGCTGTAGTTTTTCCAGCGCCAGATGCACCTAAGATTACTGTAAGCTCACCGCTTTGTGCAGTAAAACTGGCATCATCTAAAGCTCGCACAGCACCAGAACCTGATGGGTATTCTTTCACTACATGATCAAAAGTTATATATGCCACAATGCACCTTCACAATATGAGAAACTATAAAAATTCAACTTCTCTTTATTTGTATTATCTACCGTTATATTTCGTACTATTTTACTAAATGAGCGCAAAATTCGCTAACTTACTTCAGCGACGACACTCCACATCTTTCCATGCAATATGCATTACCAAGCCAAGTATGACGAGAATTTGGCCAAACAGCACCTAAACGCGGAGCACACTGACTCATCCATATACTTGGCACACGCCCATCTGCGCTTTGCGAACCAAGCAAATTAAATCCATTCTTGCTTTCAAGCCAATCTGGATGCTGTGTTGCAATAGCAAGCCCTTCCTCAAGAGTAAGAGGCAAACGTTCATCAGAATCAATAAGCTTACGAGCGACATCAGGCTCTCGATTCAAATACGATGAGCCAGTATGTGGATCGACGACTATATAGAACGGGCCTTTAGGAAACTCATACCCGTCTTTGGGAAGAAAACTTATGATATCTCGCGGAGGCATAGTGGTGAATCCAGCCATGCGATTAATACTCGTACGAGAAATCAACGATTCAGGCGAAACTAATTCACGCGTAGGAACCAATAAAATATTCGCACCTAAACTACTATTTTCAAGCGCACACAATATAGGATTTGCCAACTTACGAAAAGCATCGGCACTCATATCAGCCACATCTGGATACCCAAGTGCCACTATACGATCGAGTTGCTGCTGTATTTCTTCAGATGCTATTGACATAATTCCAGTTTACGCAAAATCTTACATAATCGCGAGCGCAATATAACCATAATTAGTTTAGGAAATTACGCTTTTTAGCAATAATTTCCGCCAATTGCACAGCATTTAATGCAGCACCTTTTCGCAAATTATCGTTAGTGATAAAAAGTGCCAATCCCTTATTTCCATCTACTGCTTGATCTTTCCTAATTCTGCCAACATAACTTGCAGATTTTCCGGCTGCTAGCTGAGGAGTAGGAATATCGTTAAGTTCAACTCCTTCAGCATTGCTCAATACTTCGCGAGCCATGTCTGGAGTTACATCATGCTCAAACTCAGCGTTTACACTCATGCCGTGACCAGTGAAAACACCTACTCGCACACAAGTACATGAGGCTGCAAGATTTGGCAAATGCAAAATCTTACGGCTTTCATTGCGCAATTTTTGTTCTTCGTCAGTTTCTTCAGATCCGTCATTAACTATTGAACCAATAAAAGGCACTACATTAAAAGCAATAGTACGAGCAACTTTTGTAGGCTCAGGGAAATCTATTGCACTACCGTCGAAAACGAGTTTATCTGCTCCTTGGTTTAATGCAGCTTGAGCCTCATTCATGAGTTGCAAAGCACCGGCTCGACCGGCACCAGAAACAGCTTGATAAGACGAAACTATTAAACGTTTTAATCCAAAAGCATCAGCAAGCGGCTTTAATACAGGCATGCAAGCCATAGTTGTGCAATTTGGATTTGCTACTATTCCTCTTGGAATAGTATCTAAATCTTCAGGATTTACTTCCGCAACTACCAAAGGCACATCGTTATGCATACGCCATTGCGAAGAATTATCTACTACAATTGCGCCAGCTTCAGCGAATTCCGGAGCCCAAATTTTTGAAGTTCCGCCGCCTGCAGAAAAAATAGCTATATCAATTCCGTGCAAATCTGCTTTTTCTACATCTTCTACAACTACGTCTTTGCCACGATATTGCAAAACTGTGCCAGCAGAATGAGCAGAAGCCATAAAACGTAAATCTTTTATTGGGAAATCACGCTCGTCAAGCACTCGACGCATTACCATACCAACTTGGCCAGTTGCGCCAAGTACTGCCACGTTCACGCCTTTTTCGTTGATAATTGTCATCGAGACTCCCTTAAAAGTAAGCACGTATAATTTCTACAGTTTTTACAATTCTACAATTTAAATAATTTAGTTAATTTAATAATTTAATAATTTAAATTGCTTCAGCGCCCGCTTCCGCCGTACACTACTGCTTCAACCTGACTTGCGTCCAAACCGTAAGCAGTATGCAAAGCGCGAACAGCTTCATCAATTTGTTCAACAGGAACCATGGCAGCAATACGAATTTCCGAAGTAGAAATCATCAAAGTATTTATACCATGTTCACTTAGCGCAGTGAAGAAGGTAGCAGCTAGGCCTGAATGTGTTTTCATACCAACGCCAACAACAGCTACTTTTCCTACTACTGGAACGACATCCATAGAAGTAAATTTCAATTCATCATGCGCTTCTTCTAGAACTTTACGGACTGCTTCCATTGATGCTCCTGGAGCAGTAATAGAAATATCTGCTGTACCAGTAGAAGCACTTGCTTGCGCAATCATGTCAATATTTACATTTGCTTTTGCAAGAGTTGTAAATACTTTCGCAGCCATACCAGGAATATCTGGAATACCGCGAACCGTAATCATTGCCTCACTGCGATCATGAGCAACGCCAGAGATAACAGGAGTTTCCGGACCTAAATCAGGAAATAAATCGCCCATAGTCGAAAGAATATCGTGGTTTACCATTGTTACCGCCTTTAAGCTCGAAGATTATTTGACATTATCTATTAATATTTAGTTTTGTATTTCCTAACTCAGATTAGGCAAATCGTTCGGATTAATATTATTTGGAACTATAAGCGTTCCGTTCCTATGTGAGAATGAACTTCTAACATGAAGAGGCATACCAAAACGCTGAGCGTACTCAACACAACGCAACGCAAGCACGCGCGAGCCGCAAGATGACATTTCAAGCATTGAATCATAATCAATTACAGGAATACGTTTTGCAGTTGGCACAATACGTGGGTCCGCAGTAAATACTCCATCTACATCCGTGTAAATCTCACATACATCAGCACCTAAAGCAACCGCAAGCGCTACAGCGGAAGTATCCGAACCGCCTCTACCGAGAGTCGTGTCATCTCCAACTTCGTTAATTCCTTGGAACCCTGCAACAATTGCAACACTGCCTTTGCTAAGAGCTCTTCTGACACGATCAGGCTTAACCGCACGAATATGCGCAGCTCCAAACTGAGTATCTGTCATAAATCCAGCTTGAGAACCAGTAAAAGAATAAGCATGAGATCCTTGAGCATGAATAGCCATTGCAAGCAAACTCATAGAAATTCGTTCGCCTGCTGTCATAAGCATATCCATTTCGCGAGCAGGAGGATGAGTATTTACACTCATTGCTTGATCAATTAAATCGTCAGTCGTATCTCCCATCGCTGAAACTACAACAGCAACATCATTGCCTGCTGCTTTTGTAGAAAGAATGCGTTTGGCAACACGTTGTATGGAATCCGTATCCGCTACAGAAGAACCACCGTATTTCTGTACGATAAGCGCCAATTTTTACCCCTTGCTCATGTCAATATTGATAAACGCACAGGATATGCCAAATAATGGCTTCAATATCAGACTACCAATTATGCCCTATTTACTAATAATGATTTGTGCTCATAAAAACAATATTCAAAATTACACAGATTGACGACCAGAAAATGCACGACCTAAAGTGATCTCATCCGCATACTCTAAATCTCCACCAACAGGCAATCCACTTGCCAAGCGAGTAACTTTAATTCCTAGAGGATCGAGCAACCGAGCCAAATACGTAACAGTCGCTTCACCTTCTATATCAGGATCAAGCGCAAGAATAATTTCTTGAACTTTTGCATCTTTAAGACGTTCAAGTAATTGCGTAATTGCTAAGTCCCCAGGCCCAACATTTGCCATTGGGTTAATTGCACCACCAAGAACATGATAAACACCTGAATATTCATGAGTTCGCTCAATACTCATAATGTCTTTAGGTTCTTCAACTACACAAATTTTGCTATGATCACGCCGAGGATCTGCGCATACTATGCAAGGGCTCTGCTCACATACGTTTCCGCATACATCACAAAAACGCACACTTTCTTTCATGTTATTAATTGCGTCTATTAGCTCTTGAACATCTTTATCCGAAGAAGAAAGTAAGTAAAACGCAATACGCTGAGCGCCTTTAGGTCCAATCCCTGGAAGCTTTGAAAATGCTTCAATTAAGCGACCAATTGCTCCATCATATGACGATGAATTATGCACTGTAAACTACTCCTCTTGCTTTTTCTTAACGCTCATAATCGCATTTTTAGGATTTTTAGGATCAGTAGAAGCAAATTCTTCAACAGATTTAACTTCAAAAATTTGTTTAAGCTCATCAGTGCTTACAGACGTTGCGGATTCTAATGAAGCATCATCCATCGAACATTCGTCAGCAGTAGCTCCATTCGTAGGAGAAACAGTAGTCTGAATTGATTCAGTAGACAATTCTGAAGTATTAGTTGCATTCTGAACTTGAGAGTGTAGTTTAGCTTGATCCAAGACACCAGAAATAGCTTCAGATTGGTTATGAGAATGCGAACTCTTCTGTATTGTAATCTCGTCATCATGATTCATAGGCTCATCTTCAATAGAAGAGTCTTTAGAAGAAGACTCTTCAGAAGAAGAGTTTTCTGGCATTGCAATCACATCCGACATAGGCATAGACGACATATCTGCCCAAACATCATCATCCGCATTCGCAACATCACTTAACTCATCCGCAGTATTTTCAGAAGCTACTGATGCTGCGGAGCCATCAGCGCCACTAAAACCCGAAGATTCTTTTTTAGTAGGATTTTTATTTATTCTGCTGCCATCAGAATCAGTTTTATTACTAAATCCAGCAGATAGGCCAGTTTTGCGTAATAAAATATCTCGCTTAACTTTGGCAAGCTTTTGCGGATCCATTCGAGCAACAGATTCTACTTGTTCACCATTAGCAGCAACTGGTGCAGGAGCAATCATTACTTGCGCTCCAAATATCTCATGCACTTCATTCATTACTACTTTTGGCACTTTTTGCCCATCATATGGAGAAGTAGTGCATACTGCGAGCGCAAATGCATGTTGACTCATAGGCTCATTAAAAGTCAAAATAAGACGCTGTCGACCTGATTGTGCTGGAGTAAGTTGCACTGTAGGAACATACTCACGAGTTACATATTCACGTACGTCATCAGGCAATTTTGAAACTACTTTATCCCACATTGCATCAGTATCCATGGAATCATTCTTTGCATTAGCATTATGTGCATCGTTCAAAAACGCTTTTTTAGATTCCATTTCTTTTGTGCGTGGAGCAGATTGCGTTTCTGCTTTAGCAATAGGAGATGCCGTAGTTTCAGAAGGTAGCGAAGAATTTGAAGTACTATTATTCTCACTATTTGCAGAAACATATTTTTTATTGCTTGTAGAACCTACGAAATGAGCACCAGAAGATACTTTATTTTGAATATTCTGCTTAGAAGTTGAAATATTTTGTTGCTGCACGTTATTGATGCGCAAATTAGTTGCAACAGTATTTGAAGTTTCGCTGTCTGCAAGCAAACGAGCAACTAAAATTTCCAAATTCATTCGAGGAGAAATTGCACTAGCCATTGCACTTAAAGCATCATTAATTGTTTGAGCCATACGTGCTAAATCATGCAATGTCATGCTTGCAGATTGCTTATTCAATATTTCCAAATCTTCTGGAGAAACATCATTAAGTAAGCTTGAAGTCGCTTTAGGACCTGCAGATACCATAAGCAACAAATCACGAACTCTACCTAATAAATCTTCTACAAACTTACGAGTATCGTAGCCTCCAACAATAACGCGACGAACTACATCGTATATCGAAGCACCATCATGATTAATAAGATTGTCAATGAATTCACTAATCAATGAATTAGGCGTAAAACCTAATAAAGCAACCGCAGAATCCAAAGAAATTGAACCATCAACAGCACCCACCATAAGCTGATCGAGCACAGATAACGTATCTCGCATTGATCCTGCACCAGCGCGCATGACAAGGCGAAGAACTCCCGGCTGTGGCAGAATACCTTCTTTTTTGCAAATATCTTCAAGATATGGAGACATTACCTCTGGAGGCACAAGTCTGAAAGGATAATGGTGTGTACGCGAGCGAATAGTGCCAATAACTTTATCCGGCTCAGTGGTAGCAAAAATAAACATTACATGTTCAGGCGGCTCTTCTACAATCTTAAGCAAAGCATTAAAACCTTGCTGCGTAACCATATGAGCTTCATCGAGAATGAAAATCTTATAACGGTCACGAGCAGGAGCGAAGCCAGCACGCTCACGCAACTCTCTAGCATCATCGACACCGTTATGGCTTGCAGCATCAATCTCTACAACGTCGATAGAACCGGCACCGCCAGTAGCTAAATCTTTACAGCTTTGGCACTCTCCACATGGGTGCGAAGTTGGTCCTTTTTCGCAATTAATGCAGCGAGCTAAAATTCGCGCAGAACTTGTTTTACCGCATCCACGCGGCCCAGAAAATAAATATGCATGCGTTATTTTTCCTTGGTCTAATGCTCTAGACAAAGGTATGGTAACCTGATCCTGCCCAATAACACCATCAAACGTGTCAGGACGATATCTACGATACAGTGCAAGTGCCATGTTTCCTAACCTACTGCGACCTAACTATTTCCCCGATATATCTTAGTTAAGACTATCAGCAGCCGCCACCCGACTGCTGATATTTATATTCGTTTTTGCTACTTACTACTTATTGCAATCTTCTAGTCCTGCTCTAGCAGAAACTTCCACGTTAGAAGCAAATGGAATATTTAGCCCAACAGAAACACGAACAGTTACATCATTACTAGTAGAGTTGCAAGATTTCAAAAAAGCATTGCTTGAAGCAACAGTACGCGCAACAACCTCACACGCATTATCCTCCATCCTTTGCAACGCAGAAGCACCAGATAAAGCAGCAGAAGTTGCAACAGCATAAGCTTGATGTTTAGCTCCGAGAACATTACATAAAATAGCAGAAAGCACTACTATTGAGCAGACTGCGATCACTAGCATAATGCCAAGCATAGTGCCAGAACCGCAGTCAATGCCCTTACATCGCTTATGAATGAAATTTATTGAATGCTTCACAAAATTCTTGCGCCTACTCATACTAAAACCTGGCTTACATGACTTTCCACTAGAGGCGGCAAAATATGAAGAGGATCGGGAATAAGAGGACATTTAACAACAATATTCGCCATATTATTGCTACGACTTATTTTCACCGACGCTCCTTGACCTGCGACCGACTGCACAATACTTGCGGCAGCTTTATCGTCCTTATGAGTCACAAGATAATACGCAACTTGCGCAGCAGCATCATGACAATTCATAGTACATACAACTGCTCTACCTATGCCAATTAATACAAATAACAGTATTAATGCACAAGGCAAAACAATAGAAAATTCAGCAGTTACCGTCCCTCTGTCATAATCACTAATTTTGCGCAACAATCTTTTGCACACAATAACTTTCCGCATCATAAGCTCATTTCATCTGCTAAAACATGCCGTTAGCCGATTTTCAATGCTTTTTTCACTAAATCTGTCAACGTTGTGCGAACCGTATCTGATTTCAAAATAGCAACTAGCAGTGCAGCAAAACCAGTAGCAGCAATAATAACTACTGCATACTCAGCTGTTACAGCTCCAGAATCCTTATTTTTAAGACCTTCAGCGTACAGTTTTCTTTTTTGACACAAACGTGACTCAATATTCACTAATTGTTCATTTACTTGAAGCATAGACACAGCGTATCGTGCAACAAGTTTTTGCATTATCCCAACCATCATCTTGTACCTTTCACTTCAAACTATCCGAAATTTTCGGATAGAAATATTATTACAACTTGTTTTGCGAATGAAAATAAAAAAATTGCATTGTGGATAAAAGCTAATTTATTTTTCTAAAAATTTATTTTTAAAAAGCTAGCGCATAAGCGACATAACTGTTGGCAAAATTCCTATGCATATAAAAGACGGCAAAAAACATAATCCAACAGGAAGCAGCAATCGCACAGACAACTTAGAACTTTCTTGTCTAGCAATATTGGCCATATTTATCTCATAATGTTGAGCAAGTGCAGACAATACAGGAACTGGAGATGAACCATAACACCATGATTCTTTTAAAGATGTCATTAACCATCTAGCTAATATTTCTGAAGAATCTAAGTTTTTACGATTAGTAAATTTTGATTTATTTTCTAATTCAAAATTATCTTGTTTAGTATAAGTAGAAGACCATGCTTCATGCCACGTATCTCCTGCAAGTAAAGCATTGGAAACAGAGCAAAGCCACATGCCTTGACCACAAGGAAACACTTCTCCAACAGCACTAAGAGCCCTAGTAATAGCAACACCACTACGAAGTGAAACAATAATCATATGTAAACCAAGAAGAGGATCTACATATGAAACTTTGGAGTTACGCCATTCGTACTTAACTAGCATAATTTTACTGTTAAAACGCATACGATTATCTAATGAATCGCACTCTAATTTCAAACTCACCCATTGCCAAACAATTACAACAAACAATGGGATGATAAACAAAAGCTGCTTTGTGGATTCCATAAATCAGCCTTCCAGCGAGGCAGCATCCATTGCATGCTGAGATATTTGCAACATAGAACTAACCCATGCCAAACCCAATCCATAACATATTCCACCTATTGTTAATAAAATCCATCCATTTACTGTTGTAATTAACATCAAAATAGGGTGCCCACCTAATAATTCACCAGCAAAAAGAGCCAAAATAGGTAGAGCAGTAAGTAGTTTTATTGTTGCTTTTGGCATTGCAGCTACGTCAGCACGTAAATCTTCTGCACGCTTCTGAGCATGATATGACGCTGCCGTAGCTTCCACACATTCTGCCATAGCACAACCAAGAGTATTACTCAATTCATATGAAGCCATAAGACTTTCAGAAACAGTATGCATATGTTTTTCAAGCTGACGACGTTGATTCTTATTCATATTGCGGTTCTTTGGAAAACAACGTTCATAAAGCCATTTATAAATAATTTTTGTATTAACTGCACTACTGCAAATACATTGTTGAGACTTAGAGTCACTGTGAACAATCATTGCAAAAGTAGAACCAGAACGTAATGCAGCAATCATTCCAGCAAGAACTTCTTCAATATCCATTTTTACGCTCCAAGCAACAACAATCGACTACTAATTATTTGAACTGTCAACACATATGCTGGCCATATTTTCGGGAAGATTCCAATAATTTGAGAACTTAACCCATGCAGGCAAAAATTTCATGACAATACTGCCGTCAATTCCACAAGATAATTGCAAAACTGGAATGCCACACAGCAACGAAGCGCTAGAAGCGTATTGCAAAATACCGAGTTCTTTAATCATTCGACGCCCGTTAGAGGATCTCTCTACATGAATAACAACATCGAATGCTCCAGCAGCTAAAGCACATAAAGCTGCAGGCTCCAACCCAGCCAATAACCCTAATGCCATAAGACGAGCGGGAACTTTTTCTATTTCATCTGCATGAAGAGTTGTCATTCCACCCTTATGCCCGGAAGTAAACACTCTCAACAAATCAGCAATTTCTTCCCCACGACATTCACCAAGAATAATGCGATCTGGGCGCATTCTTAATGTTGCTTTTACTAATTGAGATAAGCCAATTTCTCCTACACCTTCTACATTAGCTTCTCGCGCACTTAACGAAACATGATTTTGTGTCAACTCGCCGAGCTCTCTAATTTCTTCAACAGATACAATACGATCTTCGCAATCAGCAGCAGCCAACAAAGCCTTCATAAGTGTGGTTTTCCCAGATCCAGTACTTCCAGTGATCATTATATTTGCTCGCTTTTTAACTAGAACGCTTAGAATACAAGACAATTCTTTTGGAAACATGCCTTGATCGCTTAAAGAAACAAGATCATAACGATTAACTGAAGGAAAACGAATTGACAATGCTGCTCCTTGAGATACAAGTGGTGCTAAAACGGCGTGTATGCGAATGCCAGAAGTACTTGAAGCATCAGCAATAGGACACGCATCATCCAGTCTTTTGCCTAATTGTGCACAAAGCCATACAGCATATTCTCTTAACAAAGCAGGGTTGTTAAGCGGAACTCGAGTTGCGCGTTCCTTGAGACCTTGCCCACAATCTACCCACACACGACCGGACTCACTTACGACCATGTCTGTAACTCTTACATCATTGGCAAATTCCTGCAGAATTCCAAAATCGATATCACGAATATTATTTACGATCATATTTACCTCTTGAGTATTTCGAACGACGATATTGCGAACGACGATATTTAGTTACAGCATTTTTTGTATTTGATATAACATCTCCGATAAGCCAATTATTTATGCGTTTCATGGTTTCCTTCATTGAAGATGGAACATTTCGAATACCATATCCCCCTATAATGTCGGTGTACATGCGAGCATCGTGTTGCAAAGAACCAAGAAATGTAGTTGATAGATATTCAGAAGCTTCATCGATACTTAAAACATAAGATTTTTGCGTTAAACCACGAGGAGACAATCCCACAACAGCAAATTTATTAAACTTTACTTCAGAATCACACAAAGTATCTAATTTTTGTAGCAACGCTCTAAACCTTGCTAAATCAAGCACAGATAGCTCACCAGCAGCAAGAGTTGCACTGTCAATAAATTGCGGAATATTACGGTAAGACTTCATAGCAGTCTCGCCAGAACCTATATCTACAATAACTACATCAACAGCATCAGCTAAACCTCTAATAGCAGCCTCTAAAACCCAAGGTTCAGGATACTTACCATGCCATGGAGAAAATGCTAAAACATCCACATTATCCCAATGCAATAGCTCATTGCGTAACACATAGCCATCGCATTTACCTAAAGAAGCATCAACTTCTTGCAACCTGCGGCCTTCATCTGATTCCAAACCAAGCAGAACGTCTAAACCACCATGAGTCAAATCAGCATCTACAAGAGCAACACTATGACCTTGCTCACTTATATAGCGAGAAAGAATAGATAGCGAAGTGCTTAACCCAATGCCATCTGCAGCAGACATTCCAACCAAAATATTTTTAGGCAATGGATCTAAAGAATCACGCGCAATAAGATTATCTTCTTCAGCATTATTAAACATACGAGATTTATGCTTAATAGAAATATCTTGCGAGCGTTCAGTATTTTGAAAACTCTCCGCATCTTGAGAACTCTTAGGCAAAAGAGTCATAACAGTATGATCGTCAGCTATACATGGCGCAATTTTTACACCATTAGACACAGATTCGTATATAGATTTATCTGCAACTTGAGGAGGATAAACATAACGTTTAACATCTCTAAATGCGCCTACAGCTTCGCCATTGTTATAATTCTTATCAATCTGCTTAACGCCAATTGATTTATTGTTTACACTCATATTCATACTCATGCGCCTATTGAAACGCATACAGCAATGAGTTTTCAACAATATTCATGCAATGTGGTTAAAAGCTCAGGAAATATTAAGAATAAGCAAATATTGCACAAAAATTATCTATAAAAACATCTATTTTACAGAATTTACAGATGGCAATACTAAATCTTTATTAACTTTCATATAGCGTTCAAGTAACTCACTATAAATTGGCTTAGTTTTTAGAATATCTGAAATAAGCAATGCAATAAATGCAGAAGCTGCAACTGGAAGCGTATGAATCATAGTTCCAGACATTTCAACAGTAAGCAAAATTGAAGTAAGTGGAGCTTTTACAGATGCAGACAACGTGCCAGCCATAACGCAGACTGCAAACACAGATACAAATTTTGTATCAATGCCAAATGCTGAAACGCTAGTAATACAGCGCGCAGCAACACCACCTGCGAGCGCACCTACTGCAAGAATAGGCATAAAAATACCACCGGGAGCGCCACAACCAAAACTCGTAGAAGTAAACAACATTTTTGCCACAAATAGCAAACAAAGCATTACAAGACTTGCTTTTCCATATTCAGAAAGTCGCACTAAATTAGATCCGCCACCAAGAACTTCAGGCAGGAACAAGCCAACTGGTATTGCAATTAAGCAAGCAATAGCAACAGGCATCCACTTTGGCAAATATCCGTATAATGTTTGCAAACCAAGTAACGAACGATTCATTATCGAGCCTACAAAACCTGCAAAAATACCAAGAGGAATAATCCAAATATGCAAGTTCATTGGCAAATCTGGAATCTGACCAAAATCAAGAACTGGACGCAATCCGAAACAAGTTTGCGACACAAAATCAGCACATAAAGCAGCTGCAGCAGCTCCTATAAGAACAATTGAAGTTAAGCCGTGCTGAATCTCCTCCATAGCAAACATAACTCCAGAAAGTGGCGCAGAAAACGCAGCAGATAAACCGGCTGCAGCTCCAGCAGTTACCACATAATGCTCTTTAATATCGTCACGCCTACCTTTACGGAAAATTCGAGACAACATTTGAGCACCACATGCACCTATTTGAATAGATGGACCTTCACGCCCAAGAGACAATCCAAATAAAGAACCAAGTAAACCACCAACAAAACGCACTGGCAGAATTGTATGCCATCGCATATTCAAACCGCGATTAACATATCCCACGACTTGAGGAATACCACTTCCAGAAGCCATACTTTCTTTACGACTCATCCAGCCAATAATTAGACCTGCAATTACAGCAAAAATTAAGCATGGCAAAATCCACCATACGTTATGCCGTATTTGTAAATACATCCAACGCGCAAAATCCGTACCGTATTCAATACCAAGCCTGTAAGAAGCTACTAATGAACCAGAAACAGCGCCGACAAATATCCCAGCTAATATTACTTTCCAACGAAGCTGGCAAAAAGTTTTTGATATTTGCTTTAACTTATTACTCAAAAAGCTCAATGCATTCTTAAACTTCACTACAACTCGATTCTGCGCACAACACTTAACTTCTAAATACTAAATTACGTACAGTAACAATATTTGCGAAACAATATACCCAACAGAAGCAGCAAAGAATGGAACAATAAGTTCTGCAAAAAGCAAGAACACTCCATCTTTTATGCGCTTTCTTTGAATAAGATCCACACCTTCAAAAATTGCAGTAGAAAACGTGGAAAATCCACCCAAAAATCCCAAAATCATCAAATAAGCAAAACGTACTCCACATATTGCAGCTGCAACCATGAAAACATTAGACATAACACCTATAGCAAATGAAGCAACGCAATTGATAAATAGCGTTGCAACTGGAACTTCGCTTTTATGAGCAGCTGAAATTTTTTTAGTCATTGCGCATCTTAAAACAGCACCTAAACCGCCAAAAAAGCAAGGCAAAATAAACATAATAAAAACGTATAAAGAATTCATCACTTCATCACCTTAGTATTAGCTTCTGCAACAGATCGACTTTGCTTTTTGTTCATGCAATTCGCAATTCCTGTTCCAACCCAATTACCAACAAAAGCCATAAAAACGCCAAAAAGCAGCGAAAAAAGCATGCCCAAAACAACAAGCGTCATGCGTGGAGACATAAAAGACATTGCACTTTCAAACGCGAAAGTAGACATAGTCGACAATCCGCCACAAAAGCCTGTTCCTAAAGTATATTTATACAAAGTTTGCTTTTCTTTAGATAACGCTTTAACAGATATTGCAGTAACAAGAGCAAAAATAAAGCATGCAATCATATTCGACAAAAAAGTTCCTAAAGTAAGCTGACCAAATATAAATGATTGTCCGTCTACTTGGTGAATCGTGTGCGCATAAGAAGAAATTACTGCGCGCACGAAAGCTCCACATGTACCACCAATAAAAACTAAAAAGTATAATCGACAATTATTTTTTTTATTTTTTCCGCTTATTTTACTCATTTTCACTCTTTTTGAAATTATCGTCATAAACCAAAACGACACTCCCAACCGAGAAGTGTCGTTTTGCTAAGTTGATCATAAAATAATAAACAATTTCAGTCAGTTAGTGAGTGAACACTAATGATATGATCACGCTGCGGACCAGTTCCAATAGCAGAAATACGGCAATGAGAAAGCTCTTCCAAACGCTTTACATAACTTTGCGTATTTTGAGGCAAATCTTCAAACTTATGAATTTGAGAAATATCCTCATTCCAGCCTGGAAGCATCTCGTATACTGGTTTCGCAGAAGCAAACAGTGATTGATCTACAGGCATTTCTTCCATACGCTGAACTGTTCCATCAGACAAAGTCACATCATAAGCTACGCAAACTGGGATTTCCTTCAAACCAGTCAAAACGTCAAGCTTAGTAAGAACAATATCCGTCAAACCATTTACGCGAGTTGCATAACGACTTACTACAGAATCAAACCATCCACAACGTCGAGGACGACCAGTTGTAACACCATATTCATGGCCTTGCTCACGCAACCAGTCACCCTGCTCATCCAAAAGTTCAGTTGGGAATGGACCTTCACCAACACGAGTAATATACGCTTTCGCTACTCCAATTACGCGCGTAATACGAGTAGGACCAACACCAGTACCCGTGCAAGCGCCACCAGCAGTAGGGTTTGAAGAAGTTACAAACGGATAAGTGCCATGATCGACGTCAAGCATTGTGGCTTGTCCACCTTCAAACAGCACAGTTTTGCCTTCATCCATTGCTTCATTCAATACTAATGAAGTATCAGCAACATATTTCTTCAAGCGTTTGCCAAGCTCCACAAGTTGAGCAGTAACTGCATCAATATCAATAGGATGTTGATTATAAAGTTTTACAAGCATTTGATTCTTTTGATGCAAACTTGCTTCAACTTTGTCGCGCAAGTGATCAGCATTAAATAAATCATGCACTCGAATACCAACACGATTAATTTTATCTGCGTAAGTAGGTCCAATACCACGACCAGTCGTGCCGATCTTGTGTTTGCCAAGAAAACGCTCAGTTACTTTATCAATAACTCGATGATACGGAGTAATAACATGCGCAGCTTCGCTCACAAGCAAGCGCGAACAATCTACACCGCGAGATTCCAAAGCGTCAATTTCTTCAAGCAATACCTCTGGATCAACAACAACACCATTACCAATTACAGGCGTAACATTAGGGCTGATAATTCCGCTTGGAAGTAAATGTAATGCATAAGATTTATCGCCAACAACGACAGTGTGCCCAGCATTATTACCGCCATTAAAACGTGCGACAATATCAACCTTTGAACCAATTAAATCTGTTGCTTTGCCTTTACCTTCGTCACCCCATTGAGCTCCAATAAGCACAATACCAGGCATGCCGCACCTCCATTTTTGAGCTAACGCTGCTCAAATAAGCACAATCCTTACCTGTTAAGACTATCTCTATGCCCCTACCGAATAAGAAAATGAAATATATAAAATTAAAAATTTACTATTTCAGTGCTTTACCAGCAGAACCTAACTGCACACAAGCTTCTGCTACACGCTGAGCCATGGCTTTTTCGGCTTCACGACCCCAAGATCGAGGATCATACAACTTCTTTTCGCCAACTTCTCCGTCTATTTTAAGAACAGAGTCATAATTGCTGAACATGTGACCAGCGATTGCACGAGTAAAAGCGTATTGAGTGTCGGTATCTATATTCATTTTAATTACGCCGTAACGCACAGCTTCAGCAATCTCTTGAGCAGTAGAGCCAGATCCGCCATGAAATACCAGCAGGAACGGCTTTTTAGAAGCGCCAAAGGTGCGAGTATCACAAATATTTTGATAGTTCTGATATACAGTTTTTTGGATTTCTTGCAATAATTTAGGATGCAGTTTTACAACGCCAGGCTTATAGGCTCCATGAACGTTGCCAAAAGTAAACGCTGCCATATACCTGCCACGTTCACCCAAGCCAAGTTTATCTACAACACGCAAAGCATCTTCAGGCGTAGAATACAATCTCTCGTCAATATCAGCACGATGCCCGTCTTCTTCTCCACCAACAGCACCAATCTCAATTTCAAGAATTGTGCGAGATTTTTGCGAAGCATCCAGCAACTGTTCTGCAACGTCTAGATTATGTTGCAAATGCACCGTTGAGCCATCCCACATATGCGACTGAAATAATGGTTCTTCGCCTTTTTTGACTTGTTCTGTTTCATAAGAAATTAGTGGTTGAATCCAATCATCTAAATATTGCTCAGCACAATGATCTGTATGAAGCGCAATAGTGATATTAGGATATTGAGCTGCTACTTCGTGCGCAAATTTTGCAAATGCTATTGAACCAACAACACGATTATTGAGAGATTGACCCGAAAAATAAGCAGAGCCACCGACAGAAACTTGGATAATGCCATCAGATTCAGCTTGAGCAAATCCCTGCAAAGCTGCATTAAGAGTTTGCGTACTAGTAACATTGATAGCAGGGTATGCGTAGCCACCTCGACTTGCAGCATCAAGCATATGCGCATAACGTTCAACAGTTGCAATAGTCATACTTGTATTATCCGCCTTTATTACTCAGATAGCCACGCATATGCACAAAAACATTACATACCGATATGCGAAAATTTATTTTCAAAATCTACAAACTGATTGTGATTCATAGTTCAACGCAATTAAAATAACAGAAATATCTAATCTCAAGACTGCATTTGCTGATGACGTTTCTTAGCCTCAGTAACAACAAACTCGTGATATTTCAACGCAATCGAAGAATCTAATCCGGCATTTTCCGCAATATTTAGCAAACTTTCTATTTGCTGCTGCTCTCTTTTAGAATCCTCAGGAGCAAATCCAGCTTCAGCCTTCAACTCACCAATTCGTTTCGTAGTTTTAAACCGCTCAGCAAGCAGCGCAATTATTGCATTATCAAAATTATCAACAGATTGACGCAACACAATAATCTCTTCGGCAGCAACTTTGCAACATGTCGTAAGAGATGTATCGCGCGCGTCAACCGTTGTTTCAGAAAAATCACACATATTATTTAATCGAAATATGTTTGCAGAACCATAGTTGTTTCTGTACTGACAGGGACTATGCGATGAATGGTATTAATAAGTTCTTCCAATTTGCTTGGCGTAGCAACACGCACTACCAGCATAAAACTTGGACTACCAGTAATCGAATAGCAAGCTTCAATACCAGAAATATCACGCAATTTGTTAGGTATTGTAGCTTCCTGCCCAAAATCAAGTGGCGTGACAGACACAAATGCGCTTACAGGTAAACCACGACGCTCATAATCAATTAACGCGCGATAACCAGTAATAACACCTTTACGCTCAAGCTTTTGCACTCGAGATTGAACTGCAGAAACAGACAAACCCGAAGCCTTCGCCAAACGAGTTAACGTCGCTCGACCATCATGTTCGAGAATATCAACAATGATTGCATCAGTTGAATCCATAGCTATACTAGTTTCAGCTTTATGAGGATTTCCAGCCATACGTCCTCCATTCTCCAGTCGACGCTGAATTGAGAATCTAAAACGAATCTATGTAGCGCCACATTGCAGTCTCTTTCATGGTACAGTATTTTTTACAGAAAAAGAACAAATTTATTCAAAAAATAATAAAAAATACAAATTATTACGTTAAAAATAATTTTTTCTTTTAACATCAGCCGTAATAGTGTTGTACAATTCGCATAATAAGCGTATAAACGAAACCTATAACCTTTAAAGATTATTCTTATAAAATCAAAACCAACAATCAAAAAGGAGCACAGCATGGCAAAAGTAGCGAAACATGCAATTTCAATACCTCGTTCAGGTATTAGAGATGTATTTGACCGTGTAGAACAAATACCAGACGCTATTTCACTATGCCTAGGAGAACCAGGCGAAACTGCTTCCTCACACATTGTTGAAGCCGCGTGCAACTCATTACGAGAGGGAAAAACAAAATACACAGACGTTTTAGGCATACCAGAATTCCGCGAGGCAGCTGCAAATTATACGAATAGAGTAAAAGGTTTAAACTACAACGCAGACACAGAAATTCAAGCCGTTGACGGCGCTACTATTGGATTATATTTAGCTATTAAATCAGTAATAGATCCGGGAGATGAGGTTATTATTCCATCTCCATACTTCACATCATACGATGCAGAAGTGCTAATGTGCGAAGGAATTCCAGTAACTGTAGCCCTAAAGCCAGAACATGGAATGCATATTAATGCAGCAGAAATACGCAAAGCTATATCGCCACGCACTAAAGCCATCATTATCAATTCTCCATGCAACCCAACCGGTGCTGTAACAACCGCAGAAGAACTCGAAGAAGTTGCAAAATTATGCCAAGAATTTAATCTTTGGGTAATTTCTGACGAAGTCTACCATCCATTCGTATTCGCAAGCAATCCAGAAACTGAACCTTGCGGAAATGCTGTAGCACCATCTATTGCAGCAGCTGAAGGAATGCACGAACGAACCATTATTGTAGAAAGTTTATCGAAAACTTACGCAATGACAGGCTGGAGAATTGGATATATTCTTGCACCAAGCCGAGTTATTGAGCAAACCAGCAAAATTGCAGAAATGATGCATTCTTCTGTAAATTCTACCGCACAGTATGGCGGCGTAGCTGCATTAACAGGTCCGCAAGATCACGTGCGCGAAATGAGAGAAGAATATCGCGCAAAACGTCAGCTTGTTATAGACGGATTGGCAAATTGCAATGCATTGCGTCTTATAGAGCCTCAAGGTGCATTCTACGTTTTTGTTAACGTTCGACCAACTGGTTTAAGTTCAGAAGAATTTAGCAAAAAACTTTTAGATGAAGAAAAAGTTGCTGTTGTGCCAGGAGAAGCCTTTGGCGCAGAAGGAAGCGGATTCGTGCGACTATCTTACGCTGGAAAAGCAGAAGAACTTAAAGAATGCGTAGCGCGCATAAGCAAATTTGCACTTGCGCAACAAGCTTTACATGCTGCATAAAATATTAGTTATTAATAAATATAAATATAAATAAAATTATTGCCCCTTGATAGGTAATCCAAAGGGCAATAATTTTAATTCCTTACGAAATAAGAACTACGCAATAGTCGTAGAAGAAGAATTATTCGTAGCAGTGCCAGTTTGTTGAGTTATAGCAGCTAAGAAATCACGGTTTGAAGCAGTTTTCTTCAATCGAGGAATCAAAGTCTGATACGCTTGCTCTGCCTCAAGACCACCAAAGAGACGGCGCAAACGATAAATAACTGGCAAATCTGCAGCTGGAGTAATTAACTCCTCACGACGAGTTCCAGAGGCATTAATATCTACTGCTGGGAAGAGACGCTTATCAGCCAAATCTCTACTCAAGCGCAATTCCATATTTCCAGTGCCCTTAAACTCTTCGAAGATTACTTCATCCATCTTAGAGCCGGTTTCAACCAATGCAGAAGAAATAATAGTCAAAGAGCCGCCATCTTCAATATTTCGAGCAGCACCGAAGAACTTCTTTGGTGGGTACAACGCCTGAGCATCAACACCACCGGAAAGAATACGACCAGAAGTAGGAGCAGCAATATTGTAGGCTCTAGCTAAACGAGTCATAGAATCAAGCAAAACCACAACATCCTGACCAAGCTCAACCAAACGCTTAGCACGCTCAATAGCAAGCTCAGCAACAGTAGTGTGATCCGTTGCAGGACGATCGAATGTAGAAGAAATCACTTCGCCTTGCACAGTGCGTTCCATATCGGTAACTTCTTCTGGACGCTCATCGACAAGCACAACCATAAGATGCACTTCAGGATTATTTGTAGTAATTGCATTTGCAATATTCTGAAGAGTAATAGTTTTACCAGCCTTTGGTGGCGACACAATCAAACCGCGCTGACCTTTACCAATTGGGGCAACTAAATCAATGACACGTCCCAACATGCGATTAGGAGTAGTTTCTTGCTTTAAACGCTCCTGCGGATATAACGGCGTCAACTTAGCAAATTGCGGTCGAGACTGAGCTTCTTCAACGCTCATGCCATTAATGCTATTAACAGTTTGCAACGGAACAAACTTCTGACGCTGATTCCTGCGATCACCCTCGCGAGGAGCACGAATGGAGCCTTGAACTGCATCACCCTTGCGTAAACCATATTTTTTAATTTGGCTCATTGAAACATACACATCGTTAGGACCAGGCAAATAACCAGAAGTGCGCACAAATGCGTAAGATTCTAAGACATCAACAATTCCGGCTACTGGTACGAGCTCTTCCTGAGGCTCTTCACGGCGAGTCTCGCGTAAATCATGTTCTTCACGAGAGTCACGTGCATCACGCGCATCGCGATCAAGACGAACATTGCGATCATTACGATCTTGACGTTCTCCACGCTCAGCACGACGTTCATCACGATCGTCACGTTCTACTCGATCCATGCGTTCTGAACGATTCTGTCGATCTGAATAATCTGAACGAGACTCATCGTAATCACGCGCACGACCGCGCATACGACGCTGGAAACGATCAGCACGATTTTGCTGTTCTTCTCTATCAAAGTCACGAGAAGCTACACGCTGACGACGCTGCTCACCCTCTGCGTGAGAATCTTCACCAGGTAATGTTGCCAAAATTTGATCCAACTCATGCGAATCCATCCCATCTTCTCTACGATCGCGATTATCATTACGATCTTCTGAGGAACGACGACGCTGGAATGTATTATTACGATTCGCATCGCGTCGATAATTTTTATTCCCAAAATCTTCTTCGTCTCTATATCGACGATCTGAAGCAGCATTGGGAACCAAAACTTCTAACGCTTCTAAATCACTATTGTCTTTCGATGACCTAACATCTTCTATATCCGTACTAGTATCTGCAGTTTTATTAGCATTCACAACATCACGAGGAACACGCACACTTACACCTGCAGGCGCTTCTCCCCCATTACGAGCAGCCGTCAGTGTAGCCACCAACTCAGGCTTACGCATTGTAGATGTACCACGCAAACCCATTTGTTTCGCAAGATCTTTCAATTCTGAAAGCTTCATTTTTTCAAGATTCTGGCCTGTTGCCACAATTTTACCTTTCCTTAACTCGCACGGAATAGAGACCCGGCAAGTCTTTACATGGAAGATTACGGAAAAATCCGTCACGAACTCGTTGCTATTTCATAACAATTCATATGTACATAACAACGAACATTATGTATGCTACTACAGCTATACGACGCTGTACAATGCGACGCGCCATAGTATTTAGTATTTTATTGCAATTTCTATAAAGCCTTTAAAGAGCTACTCACATAAACAAAAAGCGCCAATAACCTGGGTAACACCCAGTATTATTGACGCTATATCGCTAAATTATTTGCGCTTTAAAATCAAACGCTCAAATTTATACGAGAATTAATTACTACTTCTTTTCGTGATACGACTTTTCAGTATTAACAGACCACACGTTCTTCTTAGAAGTTTCTCCAGTTCGGATATCTTCTACAGCCTCAATAGCAGTTGCCATTGAATGATCTTGGTTATTATAACGATGCTGTCCATTACGACCAACACAATACAAATTACCAAAGCCATCAAGATAATCAATCAATTCAGGCATCTGAGCGTATGTGTCAAAGTAAGCAGGATATGCCTTTGGAACTCGCTCACGGTGAGAATCAAGAACATCTTCCTCACCATTGATAACCTGCATACGAGTCAACTCGTCAATAGCCATCTTGCGAGCATCATCATCACTCATATTCCAGAAGTCGTCGCCTTCGTCGCAGAAGTACTCAAGACCAATCCAAACAGTGTTATCAACATCCTTAACGAGATATGGGCTCCAGTTGTTGAAGATTTGCAAACGTCCGACTTTATATCCAGGATCCTGCACGTAAATCCAGCAATCAGGAACAATAGGAGGATTACCAAGCGTTGGAATAGTGGTAGTATTACGCAGACGCACGCGCTTAACAAGCAAGCCTACAGTCACAAAATCGCGATAAGGCAAACCTTTGGCAACGCGTTGCATTTCTGCTGGAACTTCAGCCTTTTCGTCACCATTTGCACCCTGCTCAAGAGCAGCTACCAAATCCTTAATTGGCATAGAAGATATAAACTGGTCGGCGTGCAATTCTGAACGCTCTCCATTTGCATCTTCAACTACAACACTGGAAATCTTTCCGTCTGCTTGCTTAATAGCAACTACCTTTGCGTCTGTGCGCACAGTAGCACCGTTTTCGCGGCAACGACGCTCAACCGTTTCCCACAACTGACCAGGACCAAGCTTTGGATACCAGAATTCCTCAATTAATGAGGTTTCTACTTCCTTTTCCTTGCCTTTTTTCTTAGGGAAAAGCTTGGAAAAAGCGTTCTTCAACACTTCCACAATGCTCAAACCCTTAACACGCTGAGCACCCCAATCGGCAGAAATCTGGCTTGGATGCCTACCCCAAAGCTTCTCTGTATAGCCCTCAAAGAACATGGAATAAAGTTTCTTGCCGAAACGATTAATGTAGAAATTCTCAAGATTAGTTTCTGGCAACTTGTGAATCATAGACCACAAATAGCTGAAGCCAACCTTCATAGTCAAGATAAAGCCCATAGAACGCAAGGTTGCTGCAGAAAGAGAAATTGGATAATCAAAGAAATGATGATTCCAGAAAATACGAGAAACGCGATGACGCTTCAACATCACTTCATCTTCAACTTCAGGATCAGGTCCACCTGCTTCCAAATCATGATGACGACCAAGCTTTTTATCATCATATGAAGGCGCACCCTGGAGAGGTAGCATTTCACGCCACCACTGCATAATACGGTCATCTTTTGAGAAGAAACGATGACCGCCAATATCCATACGATTGCCGTTATACTTCACAGTACGCGAAATGCCACCAAACTCACGCGTGGCTTCGAGCACTGTTACGTCGTAGCGGCTAGATCCGCCATCCTTAACGAGTTCCCAGGCTGCCGTCAACCCTGCCGGACCACCACCAATAATTACCACAGATTCCTTTGGGGATTGTGTATCCGTCACTTGTCCTCCATCTTAATACATCAAATTTTTACGAAAACACTTTGCGTGCTAGGTAAGCAATTCCTATACATCCTTATTGAGCATACGCGCATCACGCGATAGATTCAGGAATGTCAATGTCTGTTTTTTGTACTTCTTCAACATTTACATCTTTAAAAGTTACTATTCGTACATTTTTAACAAAACGCGAAGGGCGGTAAACATCCCATACCCAAGCGTCCGTAAGTTGAACATCAAAATAAACATCCTGACCTGCTGAACGCACATTAAAATCGACTTTATTGGCTAAATAAAATCGTCGCTCTGTTTCTACAACATAAGTAAAAAGCTTAATAACATCACGGTATTCTTTGTATAACGCAAGTTCTGCATCGGTTTCATAGTTGTCGAGATCTTCGGCGCTCATTACTTACCTTCCGTATTACGTTTGCGTCCACGACCTATAATGCGCCACCAAGCTTTTTTTGATGAACTTCCTTCAGAGACGTTTACATTGTACGGCCATGCTTCATCAAGATTATCACGATGCACAGGTATAGCCACAGAATGTTCATGCGCACTCAAAGCTTCAATTACACCAGGATTTTCTTCAATAACGTGTAACCCAAAAGCATCTAGCGAGCGAATAGCATCATATTCATCTACAAGAGTGTCCATTACAACAAAATCTTGATATTTTTGATTCTGGGCATCCCATAATGCATCGCGCGCAGTGCCTGTTTTTACAAAGCCAAGCGATTGATACACCGAAAGCGAACGAGTATTAGTTGCCGGAACTCCCACCCAAATTCTATGCAACCCTAGACCAGTCGGCTCTGATGCAAAAGCATAAGTCATCACTCTAGGCATCGCATCGCGCGAATAGCCTCTTCCTCGATAATTTTTGCCTAAAACAACTTGAATTCGAGCACTGCGAGACCATCCGTCAATATCTATAAGGAAAATCATGCCAATAATGTCGCCGGAAGCGTTATTTGAATCATCCAAAACATCAGGAACAATCGCCCACGCAATAGTGTGACGCAATTGAACATCGCCAGCAAAACGACAAGATTCAGAAGGATTTTCGCCAATAAGACTATCTTTAGTCCATTGCATAGAGCTTTCAACCCACGAATGAACCATAGAACGCTCTGAATTAGCATCCTTTCCAGTAATAACTGCAGCACCATCAAATGCGCACAAATCATCCATTCTTTGCAAATCATTGCACGTAGCTGGACGAAGGTGCGCCATCTCTCCACGAATTTGAGGAATTACTATAGATTTTGGTAACTCGCGAGAGTTAATAACACCATCATTGGTTTGTTGCATAGTCACCTACTTGTATTGTGCCTTTGAGAATTAAGCCCTTCGCATAATTCTCATGTCGCATAATATATGATAATCCCGAAGACGAAAAATGCCTCGCAATGTTGATAAATAGTAAATTCTGCGCACCTGCTACACAAACAAATCTGATTTGAGCATGCAGCAAGTACGCAGCACTTACTTTTGAATATTGATTACGCTTTTACGTTTATACATTAGCGTTATCAAACATTAAATTTTTCAGCCTTTACGGCACTTTTCAGCCTTTGATTTTTGCCATCACAATCTTAGTAACAGCCTTAGCATCAGCCTGACCTTTAGTCGCACGCATAACAGCGCCAATAATTGCACCCATCGGCTTCATGTTTCCAGACTTAAGCTTTTCGGCAACTTCAGGATCGGCTGCAAGAGCAGCGTCAACAGCAGCTTCCAAAGCACCGTCGTCGTTCATAACCTTGAATCCGTGCTTCTTAACAACTTCATCAGGCTTACCCTCGCCAGCCAAAACGCATGCAACAGTTTGCTTAGCGAGCTTATCGTTAAGATTGCCGCTTGCAATTAGCTTTTCAACTTGCGCAACGTCTTGTGGAGTAATAGGCAATTCTTCCAAAGTTACGCCACGAGTGTTTGCTTCGCGAGCAAGCTCACCAAGCCACCACTTTTTAGCACCAGCTGCAGTTGCTCCAGCCTTAACGGTTTCTTCAACCAAATCAAGAGCATCCGCGTTAAGAATATCGCGCATTTCAAGATCGCTAATACCCCATTCGCTTTGCAAGCGGTTGCGGCGCTCGCGAGGCATTTCTGGCATTTGTGCCTTCATGCGCTCAATATGCTCTTTAGTAATGTGAAGCATAACCAAATCTGGGTCTGGGAAGTAGCGATAATCGTCGGCGTCAGACTTTACGCGGCCGCCAGCAGTAGTCTGAGTTGCCTCATCCCAGTGACGTGTCTCTTGCAAAATCTCGCCGCCTTCGCTCAAAATAGCAGCCTGACGGCGAATCTCATATTGCAGCGTCTTTTCAATACCGCGGAATGTGTTCACATTCTTAGTTTCAGAACGTGTGCCGAACGAATCGGTTGGCTTTCTGCGAAGCGAAACGTTTACGTCTGCGCGCATATTGCCCTGCTCCATGCGAGCGTGGGAGATGTTGAGAGCGCGAACAATATCGCGAATAGCGCGCATGTATGCGCCTGCGATTTCTGGAGCGCGGCTGCCAGCACCTTCGATTGGCTTAGTTACAATCTCGATTAAAGGCACGCCTGCGCGATTGTAATCAACCAAAGAATGATTTGCACCTTCGATTCGGCCATCTGCGCCGCCAACGTGAGTATTCTTGCCAGCGTCATCCTCAATGTGAGCGCGCTCAATCGGAACGCGGAACACAGTGCCATCTTCCAGCTCAACATCCAAGTAGCCGTTGCCATTAGTAGGCTTATCGTACTGGGAAATCTGGTAATCGCGAGGCATATCTGGGTAGAAGTAGTTCTTACGAGCGAACTGGCTCCACTCAGCAATCTCGCAATGTAACGCTAAGCCAAGCTTAATCGCGTAATCAACTGCAGTCTTGTTTACAACTGGCAAAGAGCCTGGCAAACCAAGGCTTACAGGTGTTAGCTGAGTGTTTGGTTCGCCGCCAAAAGATACTTCTGCTGGGCAGAACAGCTTCGTACGAGTGCTAAGCTCAACGTGAGTTTCCAAGCCGAAAACTGGGTCAAATTGCTCCACAGCATCGGCGTATTTCATAAGTTTTTCAGCCATGAGAATCCTTCTTACTTAAGCTTTATTTCACTTTACTTAGCCAATGAATCGAGCCAACCAGCTTTAAGCGACTTCCAGATTGGGCCGCTCCACTTTTCTTCGAGCGCTGCTTCCAACGCTGCTGCAGGCTTGTACATCTTTTCATCATGGCATTGCGGAGCAATAATCTGAATACCAACAGGCAGACCATCGTCGCTTAAGCCAGCTGGGAGGCTCAAAGCTGGAACGCCAGCCATGTTTGCAGGAATCGTAGCAATATCGTTCATATACATAGAAAGTGGATCGTCCATCTTCTCACCAAACTTAAATGCCGTTGTAGGGCTTGTTGGAGAAATAAGAACATCTACTTTCTTAAACGCTTCTTCGAAATCGCGAATAATAAGCGTACGAACTTTCTGTGCAGAACCATACCAAGCATCATAATAGCCAGCGGAAAGCGCGTAAGTACCGAGAATAATACGGCGCTTTACTTCGTCACCGAAACCAGCTTCACGAGTTGCGGCCATCATATTTGCAGCAGTCTGAGGCTTGTCTGCTGGCGGCATTACGCGCAAACCGTAGCGCATGCCGTCGTAACGAGCCAAATTAGAGCTAACTTCTGAAGGCATAATAATGTAGTAAGCAGCCAAAGAGTAAGGGAAATGAGGGCAAGAGACTTCTGTTACTTCTGCACCCATATCCTTAAGCAATTGCACAGCTTCATTAAAGCGTGCTTCAACTCCCGGCTGGAATCCGTCGCCACTAAGCTCTTTAACTAAACCAACCTTCAAGCCCTTCAAATCACGGCGAGCACCCTCACGAGCAGCTTGAGCCATTGGAGGAACAGGAGCTGGAATAGAAGTAGAATCGCGCCTATCGTTACCACCGATAATTTCCTGCAAAAGCGCAGAATCAAGAACGGTACGAGAAACAGGTCCAATCTGATCCAAGGAGCTTGCCATGGCAATTGCGCCAAAACGGCTAACTCCGCCGTAAGTTGGCTTTGCGCCGACTGTACCAGTTAAAGCGCCTGGCTGGCGAATGGAGCCACCAGTATCTGTACCCAAAGCAATAGGAGCCTCAAATGCAGCAACAGCAGCTGCAGAACCGCCGCCAGAACCGCCAGGAACGCGCTCAGTATCCCAAGGGTTGCAAGTGGTTTGGTAAGCGGAATGCTCGGTAGAAGAACCTTGAGCAAACTCATCCAAATTAGTCTTGCCAAGAATTGGCATGCCAGCTGCCTTGAGCTTTTCAATAACAGTAGCATCGTAAGGTGGAACCCAGCCTTCAAGAATCTTAGAGGCTGCAGTAGTAGGAATGCCCTTAGTAACAATCATGTCTTTAATGGCAATTGGAACGCCTGCAAGCTCAGGTAAGCCTTCAGCTTCGCCATTAGCATTCTTTTTATCAAAGGCATCTGCTTGTTCAAGTGCAACATCTGCAGAAACATGCAAGAATGCTTTGATTTCTGGCTCGGCTGCTTCGATTACTGCCAAGTGAGCTTCAACAAGCTCGCGGCTAGAAACTTCTTTAGCTTTTACAGCTTTTGCCATATCGGCAGCAGAAAGCTTTACTAAATCTTGAGTATTAGTCATGTTTATTCCTCCCCCAAAATTCGAGGTGCTACAAACATGCCAGACTCACTTCTAGGAGCGCCAGAAAGCGCTTCTTCTTGAGTCAATGGCGTAGCAGGCTCGTCTGGGCGCAAATACGCTTCAAGAGGTACTGGATTTGCAGTAGGTGGCACATCTTCGCCAGCAACTTCCTGCACTTTGTTAATAGATTCTGCAATGACGTTTAATTCGCCTTGCAAGCGACTGATTTCTTCGTCGCTAAGCGCAATCTGGGATAGAACGCCCAAATGCTCAATTTCTTCGCGTGTGAATGTAGGCATAACCTCAACTATATGTGTGATACGTGACCTTCGTTAGTAGAAAAAAGCAATGTGGATAAAAGCTTTATGAGAATTATTTGTTAATTATTTTGTTTTATTGAGAAAGTACTACGAATTAATTTTTTAAGACTGAAGCAATTAAAAATTGCGCATGTGTAACACTAAATAATACTTGCACAAATATTTTGCATATATTTTCACAAAATTATCACGAATCAAAATACGTAAAATCCGTTCATTTTATCTATCAACACGCCGAAACGACAAAACTGACGTAACAAAAAAGTGTTGGTATTTCAGCATTATTTAAACTTTTGTTTGAAACTTAAAAAATTATTTTAAACAATTATCGCATAAATAAAAAGTGTGTAATAATCGTGTGATGTGAGAAGCTGAAGCTGATGCACTGAAGCATATATGCACTGAAGCACGTATTTGCAGCATCTCACTGAAAAAATAATTTGAAATAAAATCTAATAAAAATCGAAGGATACATATGAAGAGCACAAAGTTCTACCGTAATGCAGCAATGTTGTTGCTCGCGGGCGCGACTATTATTCCACAATGCTTAGCAGTTCCAGCAATGGCAGATTCTTCTGCAAAGCCTTCTGCACCAGCTGCATCTTGTGCAGCTAGCAAGGACTCGCTGAACAACTACTTGTGGGATTTGCATTACGATAAAACGAATATTCTCGCACGTCACGGCGAAACAATTAACAATAAATTCTCTAGCGATAGCTTCAACAATAACGGTGAATTCGTTGTTGTTGAGCACCAGAAGAAGAACATCACAAATACAACATCAAACTTGTCGGTAACTTCGGCCAACAATGATCGCGTATATCCGGGTGCATTATTCCGCGCTGACCAGAATTTGATGGATAACATGCCAAGCTTGATTTCAGCAAATCGTGCTCCATTAACTTTGAGTATTGATTTGCCAGGCTTCCATGGCGGCGAGAGTGCTGTAACCGTGCAACATCCAACCAAGAGCTCCGTTACTTCAGCAGTTAACGGCTTAGTTTCTAAGTGGAATGCACAATATGCAGCAAGCCATCATGTGGCAGCTCGTATGCAGTATGATTCCGCAAGCGCACAGAGCATGAACCAGCTCAAAGCTAAGTTTGGTGCTGATTTTGCAAAGATTGGCGTACCGCTGAAGATTGATTTCGATGCAGTACACAAGGGTGAGAAGCAGACTCAAATTGTGAACTTCAAGCAAACTTACTACACAGTAAGCGTTGACGCTCCAGATAGCCCAGCAGATTTCTTTGCTCCATGCACTACGCCAGAAAGCTTGAAGAACCGTGGCGTTGACAGCAAACGCCCACCAGTTTACGTATCAAACGTAGCTTATGGTCGCTCAATGTATGTAAAGTTCGATACCACCAGCAAGAGCACTGATTTCCAGGCTGCAGTAGAAGCAGCAATTAAGGGCGTAGACATCAAGCCAAACACCGAATTCCATCGCATTCTCCAGAATACCTCTGTTACTGCAGTGATTCTCGGCGGCAGCGCTAACGGTGCAGCAAAGGTTATTACCGGCAATATCGATACGCTAAAGGCTTTGATTCAGGAAGGTGCAAATTTGAGCACCTCTAGCCCAGCTGTTCCAATCGCTTACACTACTTCCTTCGTAAAAGATAACGAAGTAGCAACTCTCCAGAGCAACAGCGATTATGTTGAGACTAAGGTTTCTGCTTACCGTGACGGTTATTTGACCTTGGATCATCGTGGGGCTTATGTAGCTCGCTACTACGTCTACTGGGATGAGTACGGCACTGATATCGACGGAACTCCATACGTACGTTCTCGCGCTTGGGAAGGAAACGGCAAGTATCGTACCGCTCACTTCAGCACAACGATTCAGTTCAAGGGCAATGTGCGCAATCTTCGCATTAAGTTGGAAGAAAAGACCGGCTTAGTATGGGAACCATGGCGCACAGTGTACAACCGTACTGATTTGCCGTTGGTTCGCCAGCGCACAATCAAGAACTGGGGTACAACTTTATGGCCTCGCGTCGCTGAAACTGTAAAGAATGACTGAACTCATATTGCAATTGAGCATAAATAAATAAAACTGAAAAAATTAAGGACTTTATCTTGTAGCCAGTTACGAGATAAAGTCCTTAATTTTTTACACAAATAGGGTTTCTATTACATTTTTCGCAGTAGGATTTAGTTATGTTAGAGATACAAAATATATGCAAGTACTATAAAAACAGCAAGTACTCAATAATATTTCTTTTGTAGCAGAAGATAGCAAAGTTACGGGATTTGTTAGACCTAACGGTTCCGAAAAATCAACTGCGCTATATTGCGCATTGGGACTCATAAAAGCCAATGAAGGTGAAGTATTATTCGACGGCGTCCCATACAAAAAGCTTAATTCCCCAATAAAAACAGTCGGCAAAGTATTAGATTTAAAAGCTAATTATAGAAATACTAGTGCTATAAAAAGCTCACATTCGTTACAAAATATTGTAAAATTCCAAAAAGTCGCGTATCGGAGATTATGGATATTGCCGGAATCAGCTCTATGCAAAATATGAAAATCAAAGAAATGTCAACTGGCATGCGCAACCACAACAAATTCAATATGGTCAGCCGTATGCGCAACCTCAGTATGCGCAACCACAACATACTAAGCCTACTACCGAGCTACCATTGCCTGATACTTCATATATTGGACCAGAGTATGCTCATCCTCAATTTGCTAAAAAGAAACAAGATGATCAGGATTCTCAAGAAAATGCACAATGAGCTTAGTGCCAGAATTAGTGCCATCTATTATTGCTATGGTTGCTTGAACCGTTGTGCTATTTGCAGTGAGCACTTTACTTCTAGCAAAAAGAATTAAAACTAGTATCAGCGAATAGTTGCAACAAATAAACCCCGCTCGTTTGCTCAGTAATGATTGCAATCGAACGGAGCTTATTTTTTATTTATACTTACTATGTTTAAATATCGCGATGCTTTTCAATAACGTAGCCAATTGCGTACATGACTACAGCCCAAGCGAGAACCACTAAACCGGACTGCCACCATTCGAAAGCAACATTTACATTTGATGCGAATTTTCCGTTAGAGCTAGAAGAATCACCCAAGAATTGACTTACAGCTGTGGCTGGCAAAAGCTGAGTAAGCACTAAAGTCCATTTAGCAAAACCACTTGAAATCACAATAATGCTAAGAACAGTAGGCAAAATCATCACAGCTCCAATAACGCACATAATTCCGCCAGCAGTTGACTTGCAAATCATGCCGAAACCGTACGCCATTGCTGCCACAACAACCATAATTACAGGAGATCCAAGGAACAGCATAAGAGGTAATTGCCATGTTCTACTTCCAGACAAACCTGAGATATTCTCACCCATAAATGCTAATTCTGCAGCAACTAACGAAACTGCCATTGCAATAAGTTGCACCACAAAAACGTAGATTGCGATTGCAACAAACTTAGCGGTAAAGAACATACCCCTTCGAGGTACAGAAGTAAGCGAAGCTTGAATTGAAGTTGTGGAATGCTCAGCTGTTATAGCAAGCACTGCAAAAATCGCAATAACAATCAAAGATATAGAAGCAAAACTAATAACTAAGTTGAAAATACCTTCTTGAGAAGAAATAAGGCTGCTTTTATCACTCGGCCCCATGGTGACTGCACCGCTTGATTTGCTAGCAGACGCACCCTGTTTAGTAAAGTCAACTTTAGATATTGCTTTTTGCACAATCGCGATAATAAAGCTGAAAACTACAGGCAAAACAATGGCCAATGCCATGCACCACCAAGTGGATGCAAGCCCACGCAACTTAACCATCTCAGATTTAAGAGAGTGCATAAATGTAAGACGTAGGTGCTGAGCGTTCATGCTTCTGCCGGTTTTGTAAGAGTTGCTTGTTGCTTGATCAACAGATTGATTAACAGATTGATTAATTTGCTCACTCATTTTGCGCTTCCTCCATCTGCATATTGCGTTCCAGTCGCAGCAGTAGCATTTGGCAATGCTTTTGTTACGTACTGCTCTTGACCGTGCGTAAGAGCCAAATATGCTTCCTCAAGCGATGCGTGCTCTTGATTTAGCTGGTAAACCATAATTTGATTATCTGCAATTTCGCGAGCAAGTTGATTAAGCTCGCAACCTGTTACCTTAAAAAGTTCGCCCTCTTGAGCGTCTTGAGACGTGCGCTTATCAGGCAAAATCTTGCATTCCGGACGATTTTGAGCGAGCACCGACTTTAGTTTTTCGCCTTCAGGAGTCACTAAACGTATAGCATGCTGAGAATGTGCATTAACAAAATCTTGTACTGTTGTGCGCTCCAAAATTTCGCCATGCGCAATAATCACAAGATTATCTGCAGTAAGCGCGACTTCGCTCATTAAGTGAGAACTAAGTAGTATTGCACGACCTTGACTTGCGTAATACTTGCATAATTCTCGAACCCACTTAACGCCTTCTGGATCCAAGCCGTTAACCGGTTCGTCAAGTATGAGATTGTGCGGATCTGCTAAAAGAGCTGCAGCAATGGAAAGACGCTGACCCATACCAAGCGAGAAGGAACCTGCCTTGCGATTTTTTACACTAGTCAAACCAGTAATATCAATGACTTCATCGACACGTTTCTTTGATATTCCGTGAGTTAAAGCCAGTGAATACAGGTGATTGTAAGCCGTTCGACCTCTGTGGGCAGACTTTGCATCAAGAACTGCTCCCACTTCCGTCATTGGGGATGTGATTTTTGCGTAAGGTTTTCCGTCAATAAGAGAAGTGCCACTATTGGCATGAATAAGATTTAACGCGCAACGCATGGTGGTAGATTTACCAGCGCCATTAGGACCTAAAAAGCCCGTGACTTTACCGTCTTCGGCGACGAAAGAAACGTCGTTAAGCACTGTTTTTGCGCCGAAACGCTTTGTAATATGTTGAAATTCTAACATAAATTAACAATATCACAAATAAAAAAAAAATACACATTAAATGTAAGCGTTTATGAGTACAAGCTACTGCGTTTTAACTAATACTGCTGATGAGATTCTGCTGACAAAATTCTGCTACCGAAATTCTGCTACCGAAATTCTAATTAATATTTTATTAAGATTCAGCAATTTGGCACTGCATGTTGCGCAATCCACGCGTGCATGGAAACAGCTGCAGCTGCTCCCGCGTTTAGTGAGCGAACAGAGCCGAATTGCGAAATATAAACAACGTCATCCGCCATTTGTAACGCTTTTTTAGAAAGACCCGGACCTTCTGCACCAAAAAGCATAAGGCAACGTTTAGGGAACTTGTAGGTTTCCATAGCAACAGCACCTGGAATAATATCGAGCGCTATAACGCGAGCGTTTTTAGCATCTTGTTCCTTGATATTTGCGATTTTTTCGGCTTCTTTATTGCCTTCTGCCTGCGCTTTAAGCAAAAGTTGATGCGCTTCTTCTGCTTCTCGTGCTATATTTTCGCGCCAATTAGTTACTAGAGTTTCAATAGTTGGGCAGCACTCAACGTATTGGTAAAGCTCAGTCATTAACGAGCCTTTACGATTCCATTTATGAGGCCCTACAATATACACTTTTTTCGCTGTAAACGCGTTTGCAGTGCGAACCATAGAGCCTATATTAAAATCGTGAGTCCAATTTTCTACAGCTACTTCAAACTCATGACGACCTTTAGAATCGAGATCCGCTTTTATGGCTTCTACTTTCCAGTATCGGTAGCGGTCTAGAACGTTACGCTGGTCGCCTTCGTCTAGTAATTCAGTGCTAAACCGCGCATCATAATTTGGCGATTCTGGATTATCTGGACGAGGCTCACCTGGATGCTCTTCTTCCCACGGGCCAACTCCTATAGGTCGAAATTCTGGCTCATCGGAAGCTTTTGCAGCCAAAGTAATTGGATTCGGTTCGTGCATGTGTGAGTTTTGCTCCGTTTAATACTTTTGCTTAGTATTGGCAGCTAGTATTTGCAACTAGTCTTGGCAGCCGTCTGTTGCGCAATCTCCTGTGCAACCTGACTTGCAATGACCGCCACAGCAGTTATCTTCACAGCATGGCTCAGTGCAACCATCATGAGCACAATCACCAGTGCATTTAACCTCACAATGACCGCCACAGCAATTGTCGTTGCAGCAATCGTCGTGATCTGCATCTGCACGTAATTCTTCTTCACCGAAAGCTTGAACAAATGCCATTTTAGTACTCTCCTCACTTATTGGATTTACTAATTGAAGATGCCTTGTGCCTTGTTCGTCGGCGTCAACACCACCAATTAATGCAACTATAGCAAGAATTTGCGCGCCTTGCTGATTAACAATACCAAAATCAAGACTTAATTCATTTCCGTGTCGTAAAGTCACAAGCGAAGAAGTTTGAACATACGATTTTTCAGAAAGCCAAGAGTCAAGCAATAATACTCGCTTGCCTTTAACTGACGGACCTTTTGTTGCAGGAAAAACAAAATCCATAACAAAGCCGTCGAGTGCAATTCCTTTACGTTCTGCAGCATGAATAAGCGCAAAAACCATTGGAACTGCAGCAGCAGTTAACGCACCAACAGCGTCAACATCGCGCTCTAACGAATACCCAGCTTTCTCAATTGCGTCAAAAAGAACATCACCAACCAACTTGGAGCCGCGCTGATTAAAAGTAACAGAAAACAGTTCACTAAATGGTTTCGCACTCATATCCGCACAAAGCATGCGCTTAAGTTCCGCACGTTCCTCTTGTAATTCTGCCATTTTGCACTCCTTAGCGTTTAGAGTTGTTCAATTTTTGATGCTTTGATGTTTTTATGCTTAACGATCTTCTACTGATACTTCTGGAGCGCTCAGCTCTTTAACGTCAGCTTTATCGGAATCTATAAGATCTATTGAAGCAATAACTTTACTTTGGTCTAACTTCTGAAGTTTACGCGCTGTTACCAACACTCGCGACTCAAGCGAAGAAGCAAACTTATTGTAAGCTGCAACTGTTCTTGCCAAAGATACGCCAAGTTTTGAAGCATTTTCCCCAAGAACCGCAAAGCGATCATATAATTCTCGAGATAAATCGAAAAGTTCTTTTGCATCATCTGTAAGACTTTGCTGCTGCCATGCGTACGCAACAGACTTAAGCACAGCCCACAAAGTAACTGGTGAAGTAAGTGCTACTTTTTGCGCAAAAGCATCATCCATAAGCGTTGGATCCGCTTCAAGAGCTGCCTGAAGCAACGCTTCGTTTGGAATAAATGCAACTACAAAATCTGGCGCTGTTTCAAAAGCCTGCCAATACGCTTTAGCTCCCAATACTCGCACGTGTTCTCGCAAAGCCTTAGCGTGCGCTTTTAGAAGCTCGCTCCTTCTAGCTAATTCTTCGTCACTTGCGTTATCTGGGATTTCGCAAGCGCGCTGATAATCCGCATACGGAACTTTTGCATCAACTGGAATTGTTTTGCCTCCTGGCAGATGCACAACCATATCCGGCCTCTGCTGTTCGCCATTTACTCCAGTTACAACAACCTGCGTATCAAAATCAACATGCTCAAGCAAGCCTGCAGATTCAACAATATTCTTTAGTTGAGCCTCGCCCCAAGCTCCGCGAACCTTATTATTTCGCAATGCTGCAGAAAGCGAACTCGTTTCGCGGTCAAGCCTTGTTTGCTGCTCACTTAGGCCTTTAAGCTGAGTGCTTAGCACACCCATTTCTTGCTTACGCCCTTCTTCAATCTGCGAAACTTTATTCTTCAATGCTTCGAGATTGTCTTTTACTGGAGCAAGCGCTTCCAAAACTTTACCTTGCTCTTTCAAAGTTTTTTCACGATTTAACCGTTCGCGTTCTTCTCGCTCTGCGCGCAATTGTTCTTCGCGATTCACTCGCAATTGCTCTGCCTGCTGCGCTTTAGCAAGTTCTGCTTCAACAAACTTTAATCGCTCAGCAAGCTGCTCTGCTTGCGTGCGATACCGTATAGCCTGATTGCCATTTTCTTGAGCTTGAGCGCGCGCTTGTTCATACTGCGAGCGCAATTCGTTAAATTCGCGCTGGTTTACGCCATTAGCGCCTTGCGTTCCAGAGTTGTGCTTAACAATAGCCAGCACAACAATGGCGGTTATTACAACAGCAACCACCATTAAAACAAACATCACAATATTATCGAACATACGTTCTATTAAACACTATTGAGTTGACTTTTGAAATATAATTAAACACGTCTTTTAAGCACGTTCAAAATAAAGCAATCCACGTCCACACGTGCCACTCCATAGGCAAACTGCAATTACAGTAAGCACAACAATGACGTATAACAATATGGATTGTCCAGGAATTACAGGCAAAGTTCCAGAAGGATACCATCGCAAAATCAATCCAATTTTACTTTGCAAACCTTGTGTGGCAATATTCATCACCGCTAAAAATACACCAAATGCAAGGCCGTAAAACCTTCCAAAACAGGCTAATCCAATCATTATGAGCACAATATCAATCCAAGCATTACCTAAAATCATCTGCAATGTACTCAATAACTGCAAATCAATTATACGAACAATTAACACTGAAGCGCCAAATGAAACAAACAAACACAATAAAGCAGCACTCAATGCATATATTCGCAACCTTTTCATCACGAAACGTTCCCACGATACCATAATCGGAGCAAGGCAAACGAATGCCGTGGTAATAAGCCCAACTACAATAACTTCATACAGAGGAACAACAAAATTAACAACACTACTGCCAGATTGACATTGGAACGTTATACCTTCTACCGCGTTATGCACATTAGCAGAATCTGGCAAACAAATATAACCAACATAAACTGGCAACTGCGTTACAAATGATCTGAATATGACAAGCATTAAAGAGGGAAGGACTACGGACAATAAGATTGCAACGATTGCAACAATATAATGCCTACCTTCAAGCCAAGCGCGAAAATTATTTTTCATGCTTATCACCAAGTTCCGATAAGACTTGTTGTGGAGTTATGAGACATTGATTAAGTTCTTTAACATGATTTTTTACAAATTGTTTCAGCTTAGCATCATCAGCATTATTAATACTCATAGCCACTTTATCGTTTGCTTCACCTGGAATAAATCCATATGACCCATACACATCATTACTTATACGAGAAGGAAGCTGAGCAAGCAAAAATGCTGTAACAGAAGCGTTTGAATCAAGATTCTTTTTTACATATACTTCTTTCATAGCACTTGATGCACATTTTGCAGGCACAAATCTTTGTAACACTTCTTGAGCGATACCAGTCATATCACCATATTTCTCAGAACGCCTAACAAATGTATCTGTTTGTTGTTGAATAACAGTAGCTTTAAGATTACGTAACTTTATTAAACCACTATTAGTAAGATTCCAAGATTTTTCAGTATTTGTTGGAGTAAACGCATTTCCAAGCACAAGCACAATTCCTTTGCCTTGCGAATCTCTCTGATTCTTAGGAAACCAAGAAGCAACAGTTTTCAGATGTTTAACAGCACGAAGTTTACGAATATAAGCTTCTTCAGGATGTACACAAACAGAAAAAGCAGTATCTTTAAACGTCGTACACTGAGGCACAAAAGGTCCAGAGCGAATCCAAGGTTTTGGACCCCACATAGCTATACAACAAGCACATACTATTGGCATAATTAAAGAAATACTTATTGCTTTTATGCGCCAATAAGATCCCTTTTGCCAAAAATATCTAATATGCGCGCAACAAAGAATGCATGAAACGATAACAACACACACAAAGAACGTGCGCAAAGTCACCAACCATGGGTTCATACGCAAACCAGGCTCGGCGCCGATACCAGCATCCGACACTGGAAGTATTGCGTATAAACTACTACCCCAATATCTAGGAAAAGTATCTCCCTGAGGAATAACGCCATTACGCATTATAATGACGCCATAAATACAGCACCAAATTATTGCAAAAGATAATAAAGCTGAGAATACAATTGCCCAACGATTGCCAATAATTACTCCTAAAGTAAAACCAATTGCAAAAAATGCACTTGGCGTCACGCCTCCACATAATAGTGGAAAATACGGGAAATTTGTAATATTTACATCACTCTGAATTACTGTTGGCAATATACTTACGCAATATAACAAACTGCACAGTATAGCGCCTTTTAGTATAGGAATAGCGTAACGACTGGCTGATTTTCCTGCACACCACGCAGGATTAACCAAACATCTGGGCGAGCAAGCTTTACATGAACACCATGCGCCAAAAATGCAAGCAACAATATCAGACAAACAATGCATCCACGTGACATCAATTCTTAACCAAAGCGCATAATTATTATTATGCGCTAAAAAATTTGCCACACCCAAAAAAATAGGATATGCAATCAAAAATAAGCTAAAAATACAACTGCTTATTAGAGATAATGGGGACATAATATGTGAAATAATTGTGCACTTCTTATGATTTTTCGTAAAAAATCTGAATTCAGTTAAAAAGTTAGAATATTGACGCATATTTAATCACATCCCTACTTGCTACCACATTAACGAAATAAGAAACTATACATATCTAGTTACTGCTACTACTAATTTTTATGAAATTTAGATAGCAAATGCCTATACCCTGATTCCCATGGAGTTACCATAAGATCTTCACGATTAGCATATTGAAGAAGATTATCCATTTTCCCATCAAGCAATATAATTCCTTCATTAAGAACTATAACCCGATCCGCAATTACTGCTAAATCTTCTACTAAATGTGTACTGACAATAACAGTATGCTTTTGCGAATAAGACTTAAGAAAATTACGAATATCAATACGCTGCTCAGGATCTAAACCAACAGTAGGCTCATCAAGTATTAGTACTGCAGGCTGACTAGCAATCACACAAGCAATACCAGCACGCTGACGCTGACCTCCTGATATTTTTGCAACTATGCGATGTGCTTGTTTTTCCAAGCCAACCTGTTTGAGAGCATTCCAAGCAGCTTGATACGCAGCGCTCCACGATAAACCTCGCGCCCATGCGGCATATTGAACATTTTTTAACACACTCGATGCATTCATAAGTTCAAATGATTGTGGCAAATAACCAATATTTGACCGAGCTTTAGCCCTTTCCGCACGATCAGTTACGTCAAAGCCATGAACAAAAAGTTTCCCACTAGAGGGAGCATAAATAGTCGCTATAACGTTAAGCAGAGTAGTTTTCCCAGCACCATTTGGCCCCAAAAGACCACATATGCCAAAAGATAAATCTATAGAAAGATTATGCAAAATTTGTTTTTTCCCATACGAAAAATTCACATTAACAAGTTGCACATCTGAGCACGTATATGATTCTTGCATATCTCACCACTTAATAACTAGACTACTTACCTACAACTTCGTATATTTTCTCTGTCTATTCCAACTACAGAACCACTCATCTGAGCATAAGCTGACATTGGCATAGCATAAGCAATAGTAGAACGCGCAACTATTGCAAATCCTTCCTTTGCGAACATATTCGTATCTCCATTTTCAATCTGCTTCATAACGTATTCAGCCTTGAATACATACACGCATTTTATAATAATTCAATATAAAAAAAATAGATTTTTACAAAAACCAATTAAAATTTTAAAAGATACGCATATTCGATAATGCCAATTATCAGCAATAACTCGAAAAATTAAGGGGGAATTCCACCTTTTTATTTCAAGTTCATTCTACAAATATTTTTTATTTAGATAAAAAAATAGCGTGCTGTCTACTGGGGAATAATCCAACAAACAGCACGCTTTGTTTTATTTGACTACATTATTTGACTACATTAAAGAATGCAGGCACTACGCAATCTTTAGGGTCACATGGTCGCTAGTATTCTCACAATCTGCAACTACGCGAGCGCCATCATGCACCTTTCCAGAAAGCAACAATCGCGCAAGCTGGTCGCCAATTTCCGTTTGAACCAATCTGCGCAAAGGACGAGCACCATAAACTGGATCGTAGCCATGCTCTGCAAGCCAAGCGCGAGCAGAGTCACTCACATCCAAGCTAATACGGCGGTCGCTCAAGCGCGCAGCCACTTGACGAACTTGAATATCCACAATTCCGCCAAGCTCTTCGCGGCTCAACGGATGGAACATAACAAGTTCATCCAAACGGTTGATGAACTCTGGCTTAAACTCAGCGTGAACAGCGTTCATAACAGCCTTGCGCTTAGCAGCATCGTCCAAGCCTTCTTGCACAAGGAATTGCGAACCCAAGTTTGATGTCATAATCAAAATCGTATTCGTAAAATCAACTGTTCTACCTTGTCCGTCAGTCAAACGACCATCGTCCAAAACCTGCAACAAAACGTCGAATACTTCTGGATGTGCCTTCTCAACTTCGTCAAAAAGCACTACAGAATACGGGCGCCTACGCACGGCTTCAGTAAGTTGGCCGCCTTCCTCGTAGCCAATGTAACCAGGAGCAGCACCGATTAGACGCGAAACGGAAGCCTTTTCCATGTACTCGCTCATATCAATGCGAACCATTGCACGCTCGTCGTCAAACAAAAAGTCAGCAAGAGCCTTCGCAAGCTCCGTCTTACCAACGCCAGTAGGACCCAAGAACAAGAAGGAACCAGTTGGGCGATTAGGGTCTGCAATTCCAGCGCGGCTTCTGCGCACAGCATCCGCTATAGCCTGAATTGCTTCACTTTGACCAACCACACGCTTAGAAAGCTCCTTTTCCATGTTGAGCAGCTTCTCATTTTCGCCTTGCATCAAGCGACCAACAGGAATGCCCGTCCATTCGCTAACGACTCCTGCAATAGAATCAGCATCAACCTGGTCTGGAACCATCGGCTCTTTCGCTTCACTCTTAGCATTAGCAGCCTCGGACTCCGCTTCTTCCAAAGCTTTTTGAATGCTTGGAATTTCGCCATACAAAATACGGCTTGCTTGTTCCAAATTGCCTTCACGCGTGAATTTGTCGGCCTCTACGCGCTTAGCGTCGAGTTGCGCTCGCAAATCACCAACCTTGTTATGACCAGCCTTTTCAGCATCCCAACGCGCTTTCAATCCAGTAAGCTTTTCACGCGAGTTAGCTAATTCTTCTTGCAACTTTTCTAAGCGTTCTTTAGCAGCAGCATCTTCCGCTTTCTTTAATTGCATTTCCTCCATTTCAAGACGCGTAACTTTGCGCTGCAATTCGTCGATTTCTTCTGGCTGAGAATCAAGCTCCATACGCAAGTGAGCTGCCGCTTCATCCACCAAATCAATCGCCTTATCTGGAAGCTGACGACCGGTAATATAGCGGTTTGAAAGCGTTGCTGCAGCTACGATTGCATCGTCACTAATCGTCACCTTGTGGTGTGCTTCGTAACGTTGCTTAAGTCCGCGCAAAATCGTCACAGTATCTTCAACAGACGGCTCGCCAACAAACACTTGCTGGAATCTGCGTTCAAGCGCAGAATCCTTTTCAATATGCTCACGATACTCGTTAAGCGTAGTCGCGCCAACCAAGCGCAGCTCACCGCGCGCAAGCATTGGCTTAAGCATATTGCCAGCATCCATTGAACCTTCTGCAGATCCCGCGCCAACAACAGTGTGAATTTCGTCAATAAACGTAATAATTTGACCGTCTGATTGTTGAATTTCCTTCAACACTGCCTTCAAGCGTTCCTCAAACTCGCCGCGATACTTCGAACCTGCAACCATCGAAGCCAAGTCAAGACTGATAAGACGCTTGTTTTGCAAAGTCATAGGCACATCCCCTGCAACGATTCGCTGAGCTAATCCTTCTACAACTGCCGTTTTACCAACGCCCGGCTCTCCAATTAGCACAGGATTGTTCTTCGTGCGGCGAGAAAGAATCTGAATCACGCGGCGAATTTCCTGGTCTCGTCCAATTACTGGGTCGAGCTTTCCTTCGCGAGCGCGCGCAGTCATATCAACAGAATACTTTTCGAGCGCTTTGTAGTTGCCTTCAGCATCCGGACTTGTCACTTTTGCGCCACCGCGCACAGTTGGCACAGCCTTACGCAACACGTCTGCGGAAACGTTGTGCTTTTTGAAAATATCCGCAACAGCGTTTGGTTCGCTAGCAACCATGCCAATAAGCATGTGCTCCGTAGAAACGTATTCGTCTCCCATTGCGCGCATCTCTTTTTCTGCCTGGCTTAGCGCAGCCAAAAGCTGACGACTTGCATCTGGCTTAGTTGTAGTTGAACCAGTAGATGAAGGCAATGCCACTAATGCATTACGAATTTCAGCACCGATTTGTTGCGCATCCGCCCCCGCCTGAGCAATAAGCGCGCGAACGACGCCCTGCTCTTGGCGAAGTAAAGCATCCGCCAAATGCAAAGTGTCAACTTGCGCATTGCCAGCAGCCGCTGCACTTTGCACAGCATCACTTAATGCGTCTTGCGCTAAGGTTGTAAACTTTTGTTCCATATCTACCTCATTTCCACGAAAGCTGTAGAAACCATTTCAGTTAAGTCAAATCGCTGCAACTTTTATTGCAATTTTTATTGCAACTTTCGTTGCAACTTCAAGCTTTTTGACAATACTTTCGAGTTCTAACGAGCTTTCACTTTCATGTATCTGATACGTATAACAGATTTTCCTATAACTTTATTCCTAAAACTTGAGTGTACTAGACTCAAGTTTTGAAATCAAGATTAAGGGCTATTTCCTAAAATCAATCACATGTTGCATATTTAAGGTGAAATTGCAATGTTTTACGAATATTTTATAGACTGACTTCTGCAAATAATCTACAATATAAATATATCGTCGGCGACATATTACAGGTAAAATTATCCACAATAACAATGAGGCTATTATGAATAAGAAACTTTTTAAAACAATTACAATTGCAGCTGTTTTATGCGTACTATGGCCTACATCTTCCGCTTTTGCCAAAGAATCATATGATGATAAATTATCAGATTTTGCAAATGCGTTACCCTATTACGTAAATAAAGAAAAGCTAGATAAAAGCGTGCAAGAAATAGCTCAATATCATCATTGGAGCAAAGAAAAAGCGCTCGATGCAGAAATGGAATTATTGCAAAATCCAAATATCAATAAATACCAACAAGATAAATCTTCCAGCCAAACAACTATAGCGCTACCAAACGCTCAACATCGTGGTGATTTTTATTTCACTCCTGCAGGACTACATGGTCACACAGGCATTTACTCGCAAAAAAATAAAATTGTTGAGGCAGTAGGATCAGGAGAAGTAGCTAGAGAAAAACTAGCTTTCAAGACTCTTGTAGCTCCAGGAGCAATAATACGTTCTGTTAATACATCTAATGCCAATAGAGCAAAAGCTACAGATCGAGCTCGAACTTATATCGGTCGTGGATATAATGATGCTTTCTGGCAACCGAATAAAAACGACTGGGGAGGACTACATTGCGCGCAATTAGTCTGGGCTTCTTATAAATATGGCGCTGGAATAGACATTGACGATGGCAACGATGAACTCGTCTGGCCTTGGGATCTTGAAAAAACAACAAAAGCCACAACATACAGAAAGCTTTGATGACAAGATGAAACAATTAAGCAAGAAGATAATTATTGTTTTACTATGCTTTTCTGCCGCCGTCATCGCATCAGCTATATTGTTTCTACTGTTTTGGCAGCAGATGCCTACACAAATTAGTTATAAACAAGCAAATCTTTCACATGCCGTTGGCGCTGTGGCAATAGGTGACATGACTGCCGGCAAAGAGAAGAAGCGAGATGGATTCATCGTATTACTCAACAACGATGGAACTTCTCAAACTATTACCACTTATGCCATTGAATCTCCTAGCATATTATGGAACACTGATGGTTTGTATTTCGTAGACGCTAAATTTGATTATTTCCTTGCCCAAAAAAGTAACATGCGTATTGCAATTAAACATCACAAAAAATTACCTGCTGCACAAGCTGGAATTTTTGAAAATAATCAGCACGAAGTTATTAGTGTTCTTGACCACGGTTTTACTCGCACTAGGAAAAATCAACTCGAATTCAATAGTATTACCCTTGGCAAACCGCGACATACAGATATTATGCAATCACGTATATATGATGTATCGAGCGCTTGCGAGAGTGGCACGTACACCATTAGCCCCAGCGACAATGGAACTAATAGTTTTAATGGAACAAATGGATTCGTAATAAAAAAACTCCAAGATTCAATACCCATAAAACATATACTCAAAAATTCTGAAACGACGGTACATAGTTTTTCTACGATAGGAAACGACACAGCTCCTTGCATTCGCAACACCATCATTTCGATTGGAGACACAACGGAATATAAAAAAGACAATCCTGAATTCACTTTCACCACGTACGGTATTAATCGGTGGAATACGCAATCAGGAAAATTCGATTTTATACCGCTAACCTTGCAAAATAAGCGCATAGCCTATAACTATGGGGAAAAACACGATTTTGAAAATATTTCATATGGGAATAGGACAATGCTAAATGATCGCGAGCTCTTAGCACTCGACCAAGGCACAGGCGTGCTGTATAAAATTAATACAATTACTGGGAAAACGCAAATTACATTTACCATCCCAGTAAATACTTCAAGCAAGTTCAATCCAAAAAGATATTGGATGCAAACCACTAAAAATGCTATAGCAATTTTAGATAACGCAAATGGAGAAAAGACACCACAATCTACATTGTATTTTCTTAACAAAAAGAATTTTAAACTACAACAAACCGTGCATTTTGATAACACAACAAGTAATCTTCTTGCTGGGAAAGTAGATGGATGTCATTTCAGCGATTTTGCAATTAATCCACAAATGTAGACGATTTGCTAAATTACAGTTTATGGAAAAACTTAGGGGTGTCTTACAAATAAGACACCCTTTCCTTTAACTCTTATTCACTTACAACAACGTTTCGCAAAGAGCCAATGCCATCTACGTGCACGATAGCTTCGTCACCCGCGCGTAAAGTCCCAGCCGGGTATGGAGTTCCTGTCAAAATCACATCTCCCGGAAGAAGCGTTGAGAAGCTTGAAATCGCAGCAATTTGCTCAGGAATACTGTGAATAAGTCGAGCTGTGGTGCCACTCGCTTCTGGCACATTTTCACCATTAAGCGTAAATGAAATATGTGCATCGCGCCAATTTAGCTCGGTTGTAATCCAAGGTCCAAGCGGGCAAGAAGTGTCGAAACCTTTTGCGCGCGTCCACATTGGGTCGCTTCCTGCGCAATCTCGTAAAGTTACGTCGTTTACGCATGTAAAGCCAAAAACGTAATTCATTGCAGTATCTGCCGTCACATTTTTGGCGATTTTGCCCATAACAACTGCCACTTCTGGCTCAAAATTCATGTCGTTTGAGCAAGTAGGAATAACAATCGGATCGTCAGGTCCTATTACAGAAGTGCTCGGCTTTGTAAAAATCACCATATCTGCAGCAGTATGTGAAGAAGCCGCAGAAGAAGTAGCGCGCTCATCGTCGGAACGTGTATCGTAATTTTTTGCCAAGCCGTAAACTTTCGAAGGAATTACAGGTACAAGCAAGCGCACGCCATCCGCATCCAACGCGTAACGTTTACCAGTTGGTTTAACTCCTTGCGAGCTTAAAGGATGACCTTCAAGCGCTACTAAATAATCTTTACCGTCGGCTTTGTCTTTTTGAACGAAAGCGTATTGCGGAACTTCATTATATGAAAAACGTGCAATTCTCATAGTTCAAGATTACGCAGCACACTACACAAATGCGCGTGGGCCAAAGATTGCCGAACCGATTCTGACCATTGTTGAACCTTCGGCAATCGCCCACGCAAAATCACCAGACATTCCCATCGAAAGCTCTAATTTTACAGAGCTTCCATCATAATCTTGCACGAGTTGTTTACTCACACAATCTCTAATTTCTCGCAATTTTGCGAAACCGCTTCTCACTATTGTTTCATCATCCACGCGCGCTCCAAGCGTCATAAATCCGTGCAAATTAAGTGCCGGAAGACTAGATATAGCGAACGCTTCGTCAATCGCGCGTTCTGGCGCGCACCCCGATTTCGTAGCTTCTCCCGAAACGTTCACTTCCAACATAACGTCTACACAAAGTCCCAAATTTTGCGCGCGAGCAGATATCTTTTGCGCAAGTTCAATGCCGTCAACCGACTGAATACCATTTGCAAGTGGTAAAACTTTGTTTATTTTATTGCTTTGCAGTTGACCGATTAAGTAGAGCGGAATTTCGCCGTTTACACCAACGCTTAAACCTTCTCTAGCAGCTTCCGCGCGTAAAATTTCGGCTTTTGCAACGATTTCTTGTGGGCGATTTTCCCCAATTACTCTCACCCCAGCTTTAAGCGCTGCCATAATTTCGCCAACATCTCGCGTTTTAGTTGCGGCAAGTAGCGTAACCGACTCAGCTTTGCGACCATAATGCGATTCGGCTTGAGCAATGGCGTCTTGCACGCTGTGCACGCCGTCGGCAATTTGACGCGCACGAACACAATCAACCTCAGTATTCGCTAAATCTTTTTGCGCCATATATGCCATTTATTGCCCCAATCTATCAATCTAAATACATAGTTTAGTCGAGGAAGGGCACGGATTTGTCGGCTAGGTTTGCGCGAACAGAACCCCACGGCGTGTCAAGGCTTTTAAATAACGCAAGCGCATCGTCGGCACTCATATCTACAGGCTGATTTTGACCAGGCTTTTTGTATCCCAAAAGATACATGCAATAGCCAATCATGCGCTCGGCACTCCAGCCAGATTCACGAAGAGCACCGACGTCTAGCGAGTGCTTACTTTTTGCAAGTCGCTCGCCTTGTGCGTTATCAATCAGCGGTAAATGCGCAAATTGCGGACGCACATAGTGCACGCCATAAGCCGCAAAAAATCCCGATTTTTCAAGCAGCTCACCAATCCAAATTTGAAGCGCTGCCGAACGAAGCAAATCGCGGCCGCGCACAATATCATTTACTCCGCTCAAAACATCGTCAACAACAACCGCAAGCTGATAAGAAAAAACGCCATCCGCGCGGCGAATCACCATATCTCCCAAATCGCGATTAATGTTAAACGATTGCGCGCCAAAAATCGCGTCTTCAAAACTCACATTTGCTTGCAGCGAATCAGCAGACGGCACTGCAAGTCGCAAAGAATGTTGCTGGTTATTTTGCAAACGCCTTTCGATTTGCGCCAAGCCTTCCGCAGTTTTGCACAGATTTCTGCACGTACCCGGGTAGCGTATAAAACCGTCGCCTTCTTGCGGAGCTGCGATTGCACGAATATCGGAACGCGAGCAAAAACACGGGTAAATCAACGAATTTCCGTCAGCATCTTGCAAAGATTCTAACGCATCAAGAGCTTCTTGGTAGATTGCAGTGCGCTTATGCTGATAAGTAGGCTCACCAACCCAATCAAGACCAGCCCACTTCAAATCGTCAATAACTCGCGCGCTAGCATCTTTCGGCATTCGCGCAATATCAAGATCTTCCAAACGCAAAAGCATGTGGCCACCCTGCGATTTTGCAGAAAGCCACGCAGCCAACATTGCTACCATGTTTCCAATATGCATACGCCCGGAAGGAGTCGGCGCAAAACGACCAATTGCAATAGTTGACTTCGAAAACATGATTTCGTCTTTCTTAAAATCTTTCTTAAAATCTTTCTTAAAATCTTTCTTAAAATCTTTTCCAATATTTTTCTTAATAAGCACAAGCTTGCAAAGCATAAGCTTGCAAAATAAAAAGCGCGTAACGCATTCATACTAGCATTACGCGCTTCTTACAATCGCAATAAACCGCAATCAATCACAGTTAAAAGCAAATGTTTTATGCAAATAACGACTTATACATAACCACACCCAAGATTGCGCCGGCAATAGGAGCAATAACTGGAATCCACGCTTCACCCCAGCGAGAAGATCCCTTGTGCGGAATTGGCAAAATTGCGTGAAGCAAACGCGGCATAAGATCACGAGCAGGATTCAAAGCAGGACCAGTTGGACCACCCATAGAAGTCACCAAGCCCCAAACAACGAAGCCAACGACGATTGAAGCGCCAGCCAAATTCTTCTCACCCCAAGGAGAAGTAAGGCAGCAAAGTGCAGCTAAAACAAGCACAAGCGTGCCGAAGAACTCGTTAAGGAAGTAGTTAATTTTGTTGTTATACGCATCCGTAGTGCAGAAAGTGCCAAGAATTGCTTCTGACTCCTCAGTTTCGTTGTAATGCGGCAAATAAGTTACGTACACAATAAGCTGACCAACCAGCGCGCCTAAAAGCTGAGCTACAATATAAGGCGCAACGTTAGCCCACGGGAACATGCCGTTTACAGCTTGCGCAATTGTCATAGCAGGATTGATATGCGCACCTGAGATTCCGCCAAACATGAGCACTGGGAACATCACGCCAAAACCGTAGCCCATAGCAATATTTAGCCAGCCAGCATGGTGTCCTTTAGTATTTTTTAATTCAACGTTTGCCACAGCACCGTTTCCGAAAATCATGAGAATAGCAGTGCCAATAAATTCTGCAGCCAACATTGCCATAAACGAATGTTGCATGGTCCTTCGATCCTTCTTACTTGTTTCAAACTCCACACACGTAATCACGCGTATAAATAACGACTCGTCGCTTAACAATCGTCCAACAACTCGCAATTGCGATTAGCACAGCATGGAACACAATATATTCTCATTTTCAAAGAAGCTAAGAAAATGAATTCCAACATTTATTCTTTGATAGTTTCCCTTATACGCGCGACAGTCTGCGTAAATAGTAAAATCGCCCTCACACCAAAAGAGGCCCGCCACCTTGGCGAGCCTCTTATCTACAAAAACAATATCTGCGGTTTCATCTTCACAACATCCTCGTTGCAACGGTTAAAGTCTTAAATATCCCGTCCAACGTCCACGGATTTCATATCCATACACTTTTGTGGGTTACCGCTATCTCTTTTTTGTTTTTGTAATTATTATTATCATCGTTTTTTGCCTAATAGTAAAGAGCAAATTAGCCTTTGTTAACATATTGTCACTACTGTTCAATTGCACACGAAAAATCGCAACTCTTGCGGCATTTTGTGAACATGCAAAGGTTATCATGTTAAATTACGTTCGCATGAGACACACTCCGGCGTGTCGCAAGATATTTTTAGAGCGCAAAGCAAGCAATAAAATCGACACTCAGTCGCGCACTTCCCTTGCAACGCATACAATTACAGAATATGGTACAAATTTTTGACGCTCCCTCAAAGGCGATACTGCGCGGTCAAATTGCCGAACACATCGCCGAAGATGAAAAGGCAGAAAAGCGTGAAGCTCGTGAGGGTGAGCTACCGTTGCCAAAAGATCGTTTCTTCGACCGAGAATTAAGCTGGTTGAAGTTCAATCGTCGCGTGCTCGAGTTGGCTCAGAATACAGATTTGCCACTTCTTGAACGCGCTAATTTTGCTGCTATCTTTGCGTCAAATCTCGACGAATTCTTTATGGTTCGAGTTGCAGGATTAAAGCGCAGAATAGATTCTGGAATAGCAGTAACTGCAGCATCCGGCTTAAGCCCTCGTCAGCAATTGCGCGCTATTAGTGAAGTAACTCACCGCCGTCAAGATGAGCACGCTCACTATGTTATTGAGCACATTCTTCCTGAGCTTGCCAAACAGCGCATTGTGTTGCTCAGCTGGGATAAGCTTACAGAATCAGAAAAAGCACGTTTGTCTGATTACTACAAAAAGCAAGTATTCCCTGTTCTTACGCCTCTTGCAGTGGATCCTGCTCACCCATTCCCATACATTTCCGGCAAGTCTATTAACTTGGCTGTTATCGTCGAAAATCCAAATTCTGGAAAGTCGCATTTTGCGCGCGTAAAAATTCCAGATAATTTGAATCGCCTTGTACCAGTTGACGATTTAACAGACGAAGAAGGTCGCGAAGAGCGCTACGGCTTCATCACTATGGAAAAGCTGATTGCAGCACACTTGGAATCACTTTTCCCAGGAATGATTATTAAGGAAGCTCGCTCTTTCCGCGTTACGCGTAACGAAGATATTGACGTTGAGGAAGACGATGCAGAAAACTTGCTTAACGCTATGGAGAAGGAACTTCTTCGCCGCCGCTTTGGGCCGCCAATTCGTTTGGAAATTTCTAACGAGGCCAGCCCATTCCTTTCTCAGCTTCTTGCAAATCAACTTCGCGTAAGCCCTGAGGAAGTCTATCGCTTGCCTTCGCCGCTTGATATGACGGTATTGTTTGAATTGCAGGCGCTTGACCGCCCAGATTTGAAGTATCGTCCGTTTATTCCTACTACGAACCGTCAGATTGCGGAAGTTGAAACTAGCCACGCTCAAGATATTTTCGCTTCTATTCGCGAGCATGACATTTTGTTGCATCATCCTTACGATTCGTTCTCTACTTCTGTACAGGCATTCCTCGCGCAGGCTGCTGCAGATCCAAAAGTGCTTGCAATTAAGCAAACTTTGTATCGAACGTCTAGCAATTCGCCAATTATTGACGCTCTTGTTGACGCAGCTCACGCTGGCAAACAGGTACTTGCGCTGGTTGAGATTAAGGCACGATTTGACGAGGACGCAAATATTGCTTGGGCTCGTAAGCTTGAGCGCGCAGGCGTTCACGTTGTGTACGGCATTGTTGGTTTGAAGACTCACTGCAAGCTTTCACTCGTGGTACGCCAAGAAGCAGAAGGGTTGCGTCGCTACTGCCACGTTGGCACAGGTAATTACAATCCTAAGACTGCTCGCCTTTACACTGATTTGGGGTTGCTTACTTGCGATCCTGTAGTCGGACAGGATTTGACTCGCTTGTTTAACCAGCTTTCCGGTTATGCTCCAAAGTCAAGCTTCCATCGCTTACTTGTAGCTCCACGAACCGTTCGCACTGGCATTATTCAGCGTATTCGCCGCGAGGAAGCCGCAGCTCTTGCTGGCAAGGAAGCGTGGATTAAGATTAAGGTCAATTCCGTAGTTGATGAGCAAACTATTGACGCTTTATACCGTGCTTCTCAAGCTGGCGTGAAGATTGATATTGTTGAGCGTGGAATTTGCTCACTGAAGCCTGGCATTGAGGGATTGAGTGAGAATATTCGCGTTCGTTCTATTCTTGGTCGATTCCTTGAGCACAGCCGTATTTACGCGTTCGCTAATTCTTGTGGCCCGCAGATTGGTGACGGTCCTGCAAGTGGTCCAGAAGTGTGGATTGGCTCTGCAGATTTGATGCACCGCAATCTTGATCGTCGAGTTGAAACCCTAGTTCGCATTACTGCGCCTGATCAAGTTGAAGCATTAATTCAGTATATTGATTTGCAAATGGCTGATTCAACTGTTTCGTGGTGGATGGATGGCGACGGCACGTATACCTTGCATTCTCGTGATAAGGAAGGTCGTCCGCTCGTTGACAGCCAGGCTTACTTGATTCATACTCACACGCGTAAGCCTCGCGGTGCGAACTAATCGCAAATAACTAATAAACAATAAGCAAGAGCCAGATTCAGTAACATGTTTCTGGCTCTTGTTGTGTTTATTAACCCTTTATAATCTGGCTAAATCTCAAGTATTCCCGGCAATAGCCGAAATTTCTACAGCACCATTTGCCAGTTTTAGGATAATTTATGTGAAAATTGAGCGTTTATAATATTGTTTACATACTATATAGCAGTTCTATTCCTATCTTCTTAAGGATTGGAAGCTGAGGCTGTAATCACCTGATTATCTCGGGCATCAGCTCCTGCAATATCTAGGGTCATGCTCCAAATACCGATAAGCAGCAAAATGTATCTGTTAGTTAGAGCGTCTTGAGAGAAATATAGCTTTCTTGCAGTAAGTGAGTGCGTTATATACTTTTTTGATGTTTGAAGTAATAATAAAACATATACCCCAATCCACTAGTTAACTATGTTATAAAATTTAGTAATCCTTAGCGCATAAGAATATATATATACACACAGATGACGTTAGTTCGGGAAATACAGTACATTTAAGTCGGTTGCAGATGCCTGATATGCGCGATCACGTGTCTACGAAAATGTCAAGGAATACTAAATGTTAAGTTTTTTAGCTTAGTTACAGAGAATTTTCCTTGGTATTTCAACGATAACTCGGATTTTTAGACACACTTTTTACCGCTTACCCTAAAACTAAGTCAACCAACCGAGGTAGTAATACTCATAGCCTCAACACAATCAAAAACTCATCTAACTAACTGAGCTAGTAACACTCAACATGAATCGCTATTAAATATTTTGATACGAACGCCACAGCTCCTAAGGAAATAACCTACATTCGATATACTATGAGCACTACTCCCATAAGGGTTATGGGCTTATTTTTTACACACTTTTGTCCGAGTTGGCTAATGTACAGAAAATAGATTCGATTAATGCGACACACGTGTATTGCAATATGCAAAGCATGATTTCTTATACGCTTTTTGGACTACAACACACAAACACCAGAAAAATCACCTGCAAACGTTTCTGCACAACACAGAAACGACTACAAATGCCGTATTTTTCTCAGGCATTTGTAGTCGTACGTAATCTAATGATAATTATTAATTTACTAAATTTAATGATTATTGGATTCTAATTCCGCAATCAACATCTTGTTCTTTTCATTTTCAACGATACGATAATTTGATTGCCAAACAATCTTAAGTTTGCCAATATTATTTGGGTTTGTGTCTGTATCAAGAGTATTTTGAACTAAAGTTTTACCAACCCTTTCCCATATCACTTCCGGCGCATAAGCCCATTTGAGAGAGCCGTCCTTGGTCCTCTTCAACAACGCTCGAAAAGCTCCAAAAATAGGCATAATATACCCAGATGGAATATCATATTTAATGTCTTCGCAATGATAAGACGTTTTTGCTTTATCCGTAGTTTTTACACCACGAATTTTGCCAAACGCACTCTTTTGATTGTTGTCAATTTTATACCCTTTATACTTTTGGCCCATATCTTTTTGAATAAGCTCAAACAACCTAACTAAAACTGGCAATTCTTGAGCAAGAAGATAATAAATATTTTTTTCTTTAGAATCATTTACATCATCAGGATTTGACGACTCATATTTATTATATTCTTCACTATAATTCTTAAAAACTATAGCCTTCCCAGAATATGAAGCAATAGGAGCATTCGTATCGTCTTTGAACAAATCAATATTAAATGCATACATTAATCTAAGTAAATCAGAAATTGGTATACGCTTATCCTCATTGTCTTTATATGCAATTTCGTTACGATAGGTTTCACCTTTAGATTCCAAGGCTTCTTTAATAAATCCAAACCTATTTTCAAGATTAAATAATGCAATATCGCTAACTTGAACAGATGTGTTACGCGCATCAGATAATTTTGCTACATCAATATTTTTACCTACAAAGATTTCGATTTTAACAAACTTATCCATTCCTTCAGGGATTTCTTTTCGATTTTCAATAATGGCTTTATAAGTATGCCCACCATCCAAAACACCATAAAGAGAAGAATTATCACCAAAATCAATTTCAATTGTTGATTTAGATGGATCAGTTTTGACACGGTTGGCAAGAATTACCATTCCCCTGTTATGCATGTCAAAATACGGATCCGAATTAGAAACCGCAGCCTTGAGCTTTTTAGCTGTAGCTGTTTTCATATTTACTTCACGAGGATTTACATCCGTAGGCATTCCTTCTGGCAAATCGCGCAAATTAACCCATACAATATAGTATTTAACTTTGTTGCCATCGTCATCTTTCTCTTTATCTACAGGTGACGTAAGCGTTCGCACAGCTTCAAATTTAAATTCTTTTATCATTTTGCACTCCTTTGAGTAGCTTAAAGCACAATTACAGTTTGTAACCATACATCTAGCACCTTTTGGTGAAGATATTTATAAGATTATCATACAAAATTTTATTAAAAAGGAACCAAGGTTCTTTTTTGATGTAAAATATCTTTATGACAATAAGAAAAACAAAAAAACAAAACATAAAAAGCATAGAAGAATCAAATGCAATAAAGCGAATAGGCGCAATAATCAAACAGCATAGGCTTGAACTTACCGATATAGCTAAAACTAGAGAAAAATTTGTCTATGCGGATCATGTAGGTTTAGATCCTGATTGGATAAGTGTAAAAAGCCTGGCAAACATCGAAAATGGAAAAAATCTTCCATCGATTTTAACATTATTTAAATTGGCAACAGCTCTTCAAGTTGACGCACGGGATTTATTTAAAGAAGTAGCTGAAGCAATTATAGATCCAGGCAAATCAAAAAAATAATAAGTTGTCCAATCAAGATTAAAATAAGAAATTATTATTTAGCTTAATATAATACGCAGTGATATTTATGCAATGACCAATAACTTTATTGCCTATCTTTTCGGAGAATATGGAAGTTGGAGCCATAATCACCTGATTATCTCGGGCACCAGCTCCTGCAATATCTAACTAATATTCTCAGCAACTATTTTGACAATGTACAACCTACCTAGCATTATTTGCCAGTTTTGGGAAGTTTGAGAATTTAACGTCGCTTACGTTTTAGTATAAGTTACCTACCACACACATACGAACAACAATCCTATTCTTTAAATTTTCAACTGCTTTTATGTAGATTTCATGCAAAAAACTGTTTGTAGATTGTAAATATGATATTTTAGGATATTATTATATTAAGGAATATCGCTGTAGATAGTAGATAATAATCAGAAAAATTTTGATGCTACTTGTAAACAAACAGCAAACTGGACACTGGAGGCAACTATGTTGCTTAATTTTAGCGTAGAAAACGCGCTAAGTTTTCGTCAATCGCAACAATTCAGCATGCAAAGAACCGTACATGCAAAAAACAGTTCGTGGCCCCATCCAGATGTATCAACTCTTGCAGCCATTTACGGAGGAAATGCCTCAGGGAAAACAAATCTGCTAAAATGTATAGCATTCTTAAAAAATTTTGTGGAAGGAAGCTTCAAAAGCGGCAACTCAAATTCAAAAATAAATGCACTTCCTTTTCTTTTGAATAAAGAGTCTGAAAATAAACCTTCAACGTTCTTTATAGAATTTATTGCAAGAGATAAAAACAGGTATAAATATTGGTTCACCTTCAATAATAACTACATTATTGAAGAGGTACTATGGCTTTTCCGCTCTACAACAAACAGAAAAACTGTGCTGTTTGAACGAGAGCATGGCAAGCCAATGCGATTTGGCTCAAATCTAAAAACCATAGGAAAAACTGTAGAAAAAATTACAAGAGACAACGCATTATTTCTATCTGCAGCTGCAGCATCAGGTGTACAAGCATTGCAAGCTGCATACGAAGAAATAACTTCTACACAGCAATGCAGAACAGTTGACTTTGATAAGTATTCCAATAATTTGATAACAGTTTTACAAGAAAATCCAGATTTTGCATCCAACATTAGCAAGTTGCTAAAATATGCAGATTTAGGATTAAAAGGTGTAACAGTCCAATCCGAACAGCTAGATGCTAAACAATCAGAAAAACTAGCGAGACTCGCAAATCTTCTTAATGAACTTGACGGAGATAACAATAAACTTACAGATAACACTTCTGAAAACACTGAAAAATTGCAAAAATTTAGTGTTTCACGTTTAATGTTTACACATTCTGGTCAAAAAGATTGCCAGCTTCCTGAGGATTTTGAATCTTTAGGAACTAAAACAGCATTATTGCTATTTGCTTTCGTTATAGATGCATTATCAAAACATTCCATACTTCTAATCGATGAAATCGACACAAGTCTAAGCATGCAATTCGTGTCTGAAATACTCAAGCTTTACAGTAATCCAGAAACGAATCCTAACCAATCGCAATTAATTTTTACTACTCACGATTTAAGTCTTATTAGTAATTCTGGAACCGACAAAACTATTCTCGACAGAGATCAAATTTGGTTTATAGAGAAAAACACATTAGGCGAATCTTCACTACATCCACTTACGGAATGGGAAAACCGCAATGTAAACTTTGGTAAAAACTATCAACACAACATATACGCTTCAGCACCACAACCGTCTCTATATGATGTTTTTGCGGAAATACTTACAAATACTAACAGAAGCTAAAACACTACCAGTATTCAAAACGATATAAAACACTAGTATTCATGAGGAGCGGGCTATGGTTCATGTTCCATCACACGGCCGTTCGAAGAAACAGTCGAAACGAAATAAAAGATTCCTCATTGTTTGTGGCGGTGTAGTTACAGAGTTTGAGTATTTTAGCTATATAAAATCAGAAGTAAGTAAATATTGTGCTGCATCATGGGATATTCATAAATCAATTAACATAGAAAAAGAGGGCGTAGACCCACTCACTTTAATGAATTATGCAATTAAACTTGAGAAATTAGACTGCAAAGAAGCAAAAAAGAAAACTACGATCCGTTTACACTGGTATGGGTTGTAACAGACGTTGATGAATTTGGAGAAAAAATTCAACAAGCTCAATCTAAGTCGGATTCAACTTGTGGGAAGATAAAATTAGTAATTTCCAACCCTTGCTTCGAAGTATGGCTTATTGACCATATAAAAAGCTGCCCTCTTTCTTGCACAGAAACGCGAGATTGCCAAAAAGAAGCAAAAGAACTTGGACTACTGCACAACACTACTGGGAATAAAAATAAGCATATCCAATTAGAAAAATTAACTGGAAACTATAAGAATGCTTTTAAAAACGCAAAGCAGCATATGCAAACCGAACAGAGAGAAACTCGCAAAAATCACCCTTCAGTAACTCAAAAGTCAAACTACGCTCCTTGGACAGATGTTCCAGAAATAGTAGAAACAATATTAAATGAATGCAAGCGTGTATCAGGAGTAGATTTGTCAGAAAAATTGTGAATTAATGATGTAACTACATATGTCTTCATTACTGTTATTAACAGCAATAATCTAGATGTGGGTGAGATGATGGCGCAATATTGATGAGTCATCACGTCTATGGAGTAAATTATCACAGTCACGGAAGTTAAAATGACAGTCATAAGTCGACACATCTCGGTCAAAATATGTAAGATCACTGTCAAAATATAGTAAATCATGTTCAAAATCGAAAAAATGACAGTCATATATACGAAAATCACTGTTATGGACGAGAAAATGACAGTCACAACACTTTTATCACAGTCATGGCCATGATAAACGTAAGCAGCGCAAATATACAAAAATCAGCAACTAAATTGACTCTAACCAAATGGACAAATAATCGAATTGCAATAAATAACCAAGCATAACTAAAATTTGCGAAAGAAAAACGCTAAAATAGTGAATATGAGTGCAGTAACGACGCAATACGTTGAAGCAGCTGGCGGAATAATCTATCGCAAGCGCAATATTACAAACAACTCAAACGCAGGCGAAGATGCAAAAACAGGAAGCAATGCAATAAAGCCTAGCGATGCAATAAAGCCCAGCGACGACGATTTTGAACTTTGCCTAGTCTACCGTCCTAAATATGACGATTGGAGCTGGCCAAAGGGCAAAAACGAGCCAAACGAATCACATCGCCACACAGCCGTGCGCGAAGTTGGAGAAGAAACAGGATATTCAGTCACGCTAGGTCCACACATTGCCAAAATAGAGTATCCGCTTGAGCGCGAAGGCAAAAAATCTTCCAAGAACAGCTCATCAAATAGCAGCCAAAATCGCAATTCCCAGCCGGAAGTAATAAAGCGAATCCATTACTGGATGATGCGCTTAATCGACAAGCCAACTGCAGCAAAGCGTCTCCCTGCTTTCGGACCAATTAAGCCAGCCAAGCCTACTGAAATTAGCAATGTTTTATGGCTCACTCCTTCTCAAGCGCGCAAAAAACTTACGCACGATAGCGACCGCGAAGTGCTGGATGCTTTCTTAGAAAAGCTCCACGCAGGTCAAGCAGAATATAGCACGCTGCTTTTGGTGCGTCACGGAAAAGCTGAGTCTCGAAAAACTTGGCAAGGAAGCGAAGCGACTCGACCAATCACACCTCTTGGAGCAGCCGCATCATACGCTCTAGGACGCGAGCTTGCCTGCTACGCGCCGAATAAAATCATATCGTCACCTTGGAAGCGTTGCGTTGAAACGGTTGCGGCTTTTGCACACGACTCTTCACTTCAAATAGAACAGGTTGCGGAACTTACTGAAGACCATCACGAGAAACAACCAAAATCTACATTGTCTGTGCTTATAAACGAAATACAAAATCTTGAGTGCCACACACAAAATACAAGCGAAACTAGCAATGCAAGCACAACTAACAACGCAACCGTCATATGCTTGCACCGACCGGTTATTGGCACTTTCTTTGATTATTTGCGCGAAATAACAAAGCCTCGAGCACACAAGCGCATACTCAGTCAAAAATCTCCATATATGCCTACAGGAAGCGCAATAGTTTTGCACATAATTAGTACTCCTAAAGGCGCTCGCATTATTGATATTGAAAAGGTTCTTCCAAGTGTCTACTAGTTTAAATTCGCAATCGAGTTCTATTCATTCAAGCAGATCTGCTTTTATGCCAAGTCCTACAGGCTCTGCCCGCCCAAGCCGACCTGCACAAATGGATCCTGCAATGCTCACGCAGATTGAAGGCGGCACGGATCCGCAGGTTGTAAACGAAATTAGCCACACCTCCGCCGCCGTTCTGCTTAACCGCGTTCATAAAACGCAGTCGCCGGAAATTGTTGAGCGCGTGCTGAATTTGGTTGAAAATGAGGGCATTGAAGTTATTGCAGATTTGTGGAGCCATGCGGAAGCAGAGTCTATTCCTGGAATGTTGTGGCGACTTTATTTATTGCGAATGTCGCTACGAAAACAGCGCGAAGCTTACGCTGAGTACTGGAGTCTTGGCGAACCTGAAACAACAAGCGCATCCGCTATTACAGGAATTGACGAAGCTCCTACAGGAGAAGATATTGCGCGACTTGCAGATTCTATTCTTTCTGGTGCTTTTACAGGCGATTTTGCTGTAGCGCTTTACCGATCTTCAGCTTTTACTTCGATTATTGCGCGCGGAATGCAAGTTTACGCAAAAAAGTTAGACAAACAAGCAAATACAATGCACACGCAGAAAATTGCAAAAGTTTTGCATATCTCAGCAAATATGCACGCACTTTCGTTATCTTTTGCTCATGGAGCGAAATTATGGCGCGCAGAAAAGTTGGAATAAATTATTTGCGATTAAAATTGTGCGGCGCGTGAAAATAGAAAACAAGGTATACTCAAAATGATGCTGGCTTGTGTTTAAGCCCCGGGCTCCATTTTTTGCCGCTGCGAGCGGCGTTTGCGCCGACAGGCGCTTTCGCAAGTCAGTATCGTTTCTGTTCTGAATCTTGAATTTTAAGTTTTAGTTTTAGTTTTAGTTTTTAGATTTTGCTAGCTAATTTTAGATAAAATATATATTTTTACTCACATTTGTTTATATTTTGCGCAAAAATAACGGCACGCCGATAGCTTAACATGCCATGCTTGCATTACCCTAGAAGGTATGGATCTTCATGTTTTACATCATCCGCTGGTGGACCACAAGCTCACCGTTTTGCGTGATAAGAATACACCTTCTAATATTTTCCGCGAGTTGGTTTCCGAATTGGTAACCCTCGAAGCATACGAAGCAACCCGTAATTTGGAAGTTAGCGATCGCGAGATTGAAACTCCTATTTGCAAGATGACTGGCAAGCATTTGAACCGCCCACGCCCAATGGTTGTGCCGGTTTTGCGCGCTGGTCTTGGCATGCTCGATGGCATGACTCGCCTTCTTCCAACCGCTGAGGTTGGATTCCTTGGCATGAAGCGCGACGAGCAGACGCTCGACATTGTCACTTATGCCAACCGTTTGCCAGAAGATTTGACCGGTCGTCAATGCTTCCTTCTTGACCCAATGCTTGCCACTGGTGGCACTCTTATTGCCGCTACGCATTATTTGGCTGAGCGCGGCGCTAAGGATGTTACTGCTATTAACATTTTGGCAGCCCCAGAAGGCTTAGAGCGCTTGGAGAAGGAACTTGATCCTTCCATCGATTTTAAGGTTGTTGTTTGCGCTGTTGACGAGCATTTGAACGACAAAGCTTATATCGTTCCAGGTCTTGGCGACGCTGGCGACCGCTTGTATGGTTTGATTGATTAATACACTCACCAAATCAAGCGAAAACTAGAATCAAAAACTACAAAATAGCCTGCTGATTTGCAACACTTTGCAAGTTCAGCAGGCTTTTGTGTTAATTGATTGCGCAATATTGCATTACAAATCAGATAATATAGCTCTAATATAACTAAGCTTTATTCACAGCTCCTTTAGCATATAAAGATTCTAAAGCATCGCGTAAAGTCCCACTGTAGCTGATGCCAGCTTTTTGCGCCCAAGTGTCAAGCCAAGCTGGAAGAGTAACATTTTTGCGAACTGACTGAGAACCGTATTTTGCAGCATAAGAATCCATATCAAGCGCAACCATAGATAACTTTGAATTAGGATTTTCTACAACAATATCATTAATATCGCTAGCTTTTGGCGCAGTCTTGCCACTTTCTAGTTCTGTAAGAACCCATCCGCTTGCTGCGTCTTCTGCCATAATCAAAGCATCTGCAAGATTACTACCGCCAGTTACACACCCTGGCAAATCAGGAACTTCTGCAACAAAACCCCCACTATTATCTTCGTATGGAGTAAGAATAACAGGATACGCTAATTTCATCATTTCACCTTTGTCTCACTAATTCCTGCCTGGCGCCAGATTGACTTAACAACCGATGGGTTAATATCACCTGGATGTTTAGGCACTGTGACTTTACCCGTTTTGGTTTTATGTACGAATTGGCAATGACTTCCACGCTGTGCAAAAAGTATCCATCCGTCTTTCTTAAGACGTTTTTCAATCTCTTTGTATCTCATAAAAAGATTATACACACTATGCGCATAGAATAAAATAATTGATCAAATTTTTACTAAATCATACATACGCCTATGCTCATTTACCGCGGACGAGTTACGGCCACTTTGCGAGCGCGCTCTGCTAATTCGTCTAGTTTCGCAAGCTCCGCGCGCTGGGCATCAGTTCGCTTGGGCGAAAATTCGCCGTAACGATTTTGTGCAGCGGTACGAATTAAAAAGTCAGCCAGACGCGGATTTTTCGGCAAAACTGAGCCGTGCATATACGTTCCAATAACATTGTATTTGCGCGCTCCTTCCGTGTGATCTTTGCCATTGTTACCGCAATTTTCACTATCAACCGAGCCAAGTGGCAGCGTGCCATCTTCCAAGCTTGTGCGCCCAGAATGGTTCTCGTATCCCACAATATCGCCAAAATCGGCACTATGCTCCACAAGATTTCCAATCATGCGCACGTCTTGACCAACCGTATGCTCGCCAAGTATTTCAATTCCTTTAAGCTTTTGACCATCAACGGTTTCAAAATACTCTCCAAAAAGCTGGTAAAGACCACAAATCATAAGCATTGGAACGCCATCTTTTGCAAGCCCACGAATCGCGTCTGCTCGCGCAAATAAATCTTCAGTGACTCTACTTTGACCATGATCTTGACCACCGCCACCAAGAATCATATCCACGTGTTCTGGCCATAAATCGCCAACATTGTACTCGCGTAGCACAGGCTCGTAGCCATACAATTCCGCTCGGCGCATAATTGTAAGCACATTCCCGTAGTCCCCGTAAATATTCATGTCTTTCGGGTACAACGACACAATATCTAGCACGCGATTTTCTTCAAAAGTAGCATTTGCTTTACTAATATCACTGGAACCATTCATGACAATTACTTCCCAACTCCAACGTCTTTAACTTCCGCAAGTTGTGCTAAAGCAGCGCGCACGCGAAGCATAGCAGTATACGTGCAATATATGCGCTTAGCATTTTTAGTATTGCCACTAAAATCGCCATTTACAAAAGCTTTAGCATCTTCTTCCAAATCCGTATTCACATTGCGAGCCTCAACCTTATCGTATTGCAACCGCAAAGCCATATCCCATGCGCGAGTGCCCGAAACACACGCAACTCCAGTGCCGCTAAAGCTTGCAAAATCAACGTCCCACAGCCAGCTCATATCTCTACCGTCAGCGTATTCGTCACAAATTGCAATCATGGTATCGTGATTTTGTGGATGGTCCGAAGCAATCGCAAGTCTAAAACCAATAGGATTCTTCACTAAAACAAGCTCAACAGGAGCGCCATTAACTTCAATTACTTCTCCTCTACCAAAAGCAGGAGTTACGTGCGAAATCGCTTCCATAAGCGCGTCGTCGTCGAATTTTTGCAGCGCAGAATTTTGTTTTGTAGCATCCGCTAATATAGCGCGAACTACTGTTGCAGCTGCAGCAGCGTTGAAAATGTTGTAAGCGCCGTCGAGTTTTACAGATGTGGTTTTACTCTTGCCATCAAGTATAAACTCGGCCTCATGGTCTCCAACTTTTGAAAGCACAACGTCTGCTTTAGGAAGATTGTTAGCCTTGCTTTCTGCAGTATCTTTGCAATTTTCGCTTTTTTCAGCAGTATTGTGCAAATCATCATCCGTTGGGAACATGCTTTTTACTGCGTCATCCAAACCAAAATACCGCACACAAGTCCCGGAAGGAACAACTTTTGCAAGCGCGCAAATACGTGAATCTTCGCGATTTAGCACTACCGTTCCTTCAGTTGCTGCAGCTACATTGCTTAATAGTTTTGCAGTTGTGTCAATTTCGCCGAATCGATCGAGCTGATCTCGCATAACATTTAGCAATAAAGAATAACGAGGCTTGATTTGATTTACAAAATGCACTGCGTACGCTTCGTCGAGCTCTAAAACTGCAATATCCGCATTTAATTTTGTGCCAAAAGCCGGCATTATTTTTGCAAGAGATGCCACTACTCCTCTAGTAAAGTTTGAACCGGTTGGATTAGTAAATACATTAAGCCCTGCGTCACGCAGCATAGAAGTTACCATACGCGTTGTGGTAGTTTTGCCATTAGTTCCGGAAATAAGAACTATTCCGTATGGCAATGATGCAAGAGTACGCGCTAGAAAGCCGGAATCAAGGCTCTCAATAACTTTCCCCGGCAATGCGCTTCCGCCATGATGTAGCACCCTAGAAAGAGCGCAAACAAGTTTACCAACAGCAGGCATTGCAAAACTGTACCAATGCTTATGCAAATTTTGACGCAACTTTTTATGCGATTCATGGTCGCGGCTTGACATACTAAATCACACCCCTTATTGCTGGTAGTCTTGCGGCATATCCATGAACTTGGAAGTTGCACCCAAGAAGGCAAGATTAAACGTGTCAGTAGGGCCGTTACGATGCTTTGCCATAATAATATCTGCTTCGCCTGGGCGATCTTCCTTATTGTAAAAATCAGGGCGATGCACTAGGAACACAACGTCAGCATCCTGCTCAATAGAACCAGATTCGCGCAAATCTGAAAGCTGTGGTTTCTTGTCGTTTCGCATTTCCGGCCCTCGGTTAAGCTGGCTCAATGCCACAACTGGCACTTCAAGCTCTTTTGCAAGCAACTTAAGCGCACGTGAGAATTCCGAAACTTCCTGCTGTCGGCTTTCCACGCGCTTGCCGGAACTCATCAGCTGAAGGTAATCAATAACTACCAGTTTCAGATCATTAGTTTGCTTCAAACGACGGCATTTTGCGCGAATTTCCATCAAGCTCATATTTGGACTGTCATCAATAAAAAGCGGAGCGTTTTGCATTTTTGTCCAAAAAGTATTAAGAGTATTCCAACGATCCGGAGTAATATCTTCCGCTCTTCGCATAGCAGCAAGCGGAATATTAGTTTCTGCAGCAATAATGCGCTGAGCCAATTCCACTTTGCTCATTTCTAGAGAGAACACAATAGACGTCATATTGTGGTGCAGTGCTGCTGAACGAGCGAAATCAATGCCAAGTGTTGACTTACCCATAGCCGGACGACCAGCAACAACAATCATTTGACCAGGCTGCAAACCTTGAGTAACTTCGTCAATATCTCTAAATCCAGTCGGCACACCTTGCTCAAGTTCATGATTTTGCATTTTATCGAGCTGATCAAGAGTATTTTGCAAAACTGGGCCAATAGCAACGTAATCTTGACGCACTTTGCCGGCACTCATCTCATACACTTCTGATTGCGCAAGATTTACAATATCTTCTGCTTGCGCTCCGGAAGCAGAATAGCCCATTTGCGCAATTTTTGTGCCAGCAGTAATAACGTTACGAAGAACAGCATTTTGGTGCACAATATCTGCGTAGTACATTGCGTTTGCGGCTGTTGGCACAGAAGCTACTAGGCTGTGCAAATAGTCAGCTCCGCCAACTTTATCGAGATTTCCATCTTTCATTAATTCGTTAGCTACAAGCACAACGTCAACAGGCTGTGAGCCAGCGAAAAGCGTAAGAATAGCATCATAAATTGTTTGGTGCTGCGGTAAATAAAAATCTGATGTTTCAAGCAATTGAGACACTTCGCCAATAGCATCTTTGCTCATAAGCATTCCGCCAAGCACAGCCATTTCTGCATCGACATCGTGAGGAGGCACACGATCAAACAACGTAGCACCTACTTCAGCACCACGATTTGCAACGCCAGAACCATATGCAGAGACGTCACCATTGCCACCACGATTGCTCCCTACGCGGATAACATTGCCTTTAGTAGATTGCCACATATCATTATCTGCCATAAAAACGAGTATAAACGCGCGCACGTATTATGAAAAAACGTAAATGTATTAACACAAAACTTTATTTACATTTTTAGCGCAGAGTCCATCCACGTATCATTTCTTATGCGCAAACTATTGCCTATTGCACGCCCCCCAATATAAACAGCATTTAAAACAACCCATAAAGTAATAGTTCTTACCACGTCATTAGCGTCGACGACGACATCGAAAACGCTTGTGAGCGCCAAAAATGTTAAATACACAGCAGCCATTACTGAGCAAGCTTTTGCTAAGTAACGGTGATCGCCTGCGCCAATTAATACGCCATCTAGTGCCCACATCCATCCAGCAAGAGGCAAGAACAATCCTAATATTGTCATACCTACAGAAATTAAAAACTGGATATCTGTATGCTGACTAAATAGTGGCGCGCAACTCCAACCCACGAAAATCATGAATAAACCGACTCCTACGCTGCTTACAGCTCCCACTTGAGCACAAATACGCGTAATCATTCCTGCGCGCTTACGACAGCCTGCACCTAGTGCTGCAGCAACAATAGTCTGCGCAGCAATACCAATTGCATCTAAAATATTCATAACAAAATTCCAACAAGAGTTAGCAACCTGATACGCGGCGAGAGTATTAGTACCGAGATGAGTCGCAGTAACAACCGTAGCTACCATGCACACGCGCAATGCAAGTGTACGAACAAACAAAGGCATACCAGTTCCAGCAGAATGTAGAATATGCTGGAAATGCGGTTTGAGACGCGCACCACTTTGAGTAGCCCAAATAACTGCAGGAATAGTGAGAACAAGTCCCATGTACCATTGCGCAATCATTGTTGCAATACCAGAACCAGCGATTCCCATATTGAGACCAAATACTGCGATTACATCGAGAATGGTATTTAGAACAGCTCCACTTACAGCAGCAAATAATGTTATGCGCACGTTGCAAAGACCGCGAAATATGCCATTTGCTGCATACACGAGCAACATCGCAGGCAATCCAGGCATAACCATTTGTGTGTAAACGATAGCATTTTGCAACGTAGAGCCACGCGCGCCTATTGCGTAACATAACGGTTCAGCGGCGAAAATAAGTATGACTGTAAGAATTATGCCAAGCAATAATGCAAGCCACAACCCATCCATACCAATGCTAAAACCTTCTCGACGCTTACCTGCGCCTAAGAGACGCGCAACCTGTGAAGTTGTATTGTAAGCCAAAAATAAGCAGAGACCTGTAGTAGTAAGAAGTACCGTTGATCCAATAGAAAGACCCGCTAGAGCACTTTTGCCAATATGACCAATAATAGCAGTGTCAATGAGTACAAATGCCGGCTCAGATATGAGCTGTCCAAAAGTCGGTACAGCTAGTAGCCAAATATTGCGCAGTACGTCTTTTTTGTTCTGGTTGTCCAACTTTTGATTTGTCATAATGCTTCATTCTACTGCTACTTTGTCACGCTTGCATAAAAGAAAATTGCAATATGCTAACAAATTTTATGCAAAAGCAATTGCGAGTGAAGTAACACAAATATGCGTAAATCGCAAATAAAAATATTATTTTAAAAAGTTATCCGCAGGATATCCACAATGTTATCCCCACTATGTGGATAAATTTGTGTGATATCCACGTAGACACGCCTAAAATGTGGATAACTTATCTTTTTTATCCACATCAAGCAATTCGTGCGTGTCATATGAATAACTTATTCACTAAAAATAAGTTATTCATTAAAAAACTTGATTTTAAATTAGCAAAAATAGCAAAACCGCATATCTTAGATAAGACATGCGGTTTATACCAACATAATTCGAACTTGCTGCTAAATCATAACGCTTACGCACATGCGTCTATTCTTTAGCACTATTATTTCGTTTTTCTGTTTTTTTATTCTTTTGCGATGATTCATCTTTTTTTACAGTTTCAAACTCTTCTTCAGAAGAAGACTCTTTTTGCTCAACTTCAGATTTAGAATCAACCTCAGAATCGCCTTGCTCAGGATTTGCCTCAGATTGATTAACCATAAAATCAGATTGTTCAACCTCGTTTTCACCCATATCAATATCAACAGAAGTAAGAACAGCCATTTGAGTTTTATTTGCATCATCATCTGCAACAGCAACTACAGCGCCATCATGACTTTGTGCAATAGAAGAAAAATCGTAAGCACGCTCTCCTTGATCAACCAAATCAACGCCCTTACGTTCCTTAGCTTCCGAAATACGCCATCCAAAAAGCTTTTCAAGAACAAAAGCTAATACTGCAGTTACAGCACCTGCATAAAGCACCGTAATCCCAATTAAGCACAGTTGTGCAACTAACTGATGCCAATCACCAACAGCAAGTAATCCAGAACCATCAGCAAATAAGCCTACTGCAAGCACACCAATAAGCGCAGCAACACCATTCACGCTAACTACATGCAAGGCACCATCGTAGCGCACAAAAGTACGAGAGTGAGTCACTAGAGAAGTAATAACACCAGAAAGAACACCCAAAACTAAAGCCCACAATGGAGCAATAACATCCGCGGCTGCAGCACTTGCAGCCAATCCAGCCATAACACCAGACGCAGCTCCCAAAGCAGTAAAGCATCCAGAGTGTAAACGTTCAGTCACACCCCAGGCAAGCATTGAAGCAGAAGCAGTTATTGTGGAACTCACCCAAGCATAACCTGCAACTCCAGGAACGCCTGCAGAAGAACCAATCATTAACCCAAGCCAACCGAACCAAATCAAGAAAACGCCAAGCATAACGAAAGGAACATTATGCGGATGGCGAGCAGCAACACCATTTTCAACGGCTGACTGCGTTGCAGTGGATTCAGCAGCAACCTCAGTCACTGTAGCAACTGGAGAGACAACAGTCTCACTAGCGGCATTTTTAGCATGCTCAACATCAGCCCACAATGCGCGCGATAAACGACTTTTAGGATTACGCGAATTAGTAGCTCCAGAATTAGCATTGCCACTCGTATGCGCAACATTCTTAATATGCAAAACAAAACGCTTAAGAGGGAAGTGAGCATGTCCGCCAATAATCATAACAATTGCAAAAGCCGAAACAGCCGCAGCAATATGCAATATAGAGCCACCTGCGAAGTCATGCACTGAAATACCTAACGCCTGTGAAATAGCACCATTAGGCGAAAGCAATCCACCACCGCACACCATATGTGCTAATGGAGCGAATACTAAAGTAATCCACACAGCTACGAAAATAAGCCAAATAGCGTAACGCACTCGACCGGCTAGAGCTCCAGTAATAAGCGCTACTGCAACAACAGCACATGCTAAACGAAAAGCTGCAGGAATGCCGCCAGATAATCCGGAATTTGCGTCCATAGACGTAAACACACCATGATCTGCCACCATCGAATCACGGAATAGCAAACCACTCAATGGATCACCTATAACACCACCAGCCATATCTTTGCCAGCAAAAGCTAACGACCATCCCCACAGCGTCCAAACCAGTGTGGTTACAGCAATAGCGCCAGCTGAAAGCATCATCATATTCACCATGGAAGTAGCGCGTTCACGGCCTCCATAGAACAGGGCAATACCCGGCGTAATAATAAACACCAACGCGCCAGCCAACAATGCCCATTGCGGATCCATTGTGGTCATTTTTCACCTCAATTATTTGAAACAGCGCAACAATAACATCATTGCAGCTTAAGTATTACTTTATATAACTATTGTACCGAGAAACTCTTATAGCCAAAACTCATAAAGACTTTAGTGGAACATTAAAAACTACCACTCATGCAACTACATCAATGCTCAGCATTAAGCGAGCAAACCGTCTACGAAGCTTTGAGCATCAAACGGCACTAAATCATCTGGTCCTTCGCCAAGACCTACTAGCTTAACCGGTACACCAAGTTCATGCTGTACAGCTATAACAATTCCACCTTTAGCGGAACCATCAAGCTTAGTAAGGACTACGCCCGTAATGCCAATAGCTTCAGCAAATACTTTTGCTTGAGACATGCCATTTTGACCAGTAGTAGCATCCAATACCAGCAATACTTCATCAACAGGCATAGTTTTTTCTATAACCCTACGAATTTTGCCAAGCTCTTCCATTAAATTTGCTTTATTCTGCAAACGACCAGCAGTATCTACAATCAATAAATCAGTTTGCTCTTCTTTTGCCTTATTCGCAGCAATAAAAGCAACAGAAGCAGGATCAGCACCATCTTTATTTGCACGAACAACTGGCACGCTTACTGCAGACGCCCAAGTTTCAAGTTGATCAGCTGCAGCCGCACGAAAAGTATCTGCTGCAGCAAACATTACTGAACGTTTTTTGGCAATAAACAATCGCGCTAATTTACCAGCAGTAGTGGTTTTACCGGTGCCATTAACGCCGACCATCATAATAACGCTAGGATGATGCGCATTTGATTTATCTACATTTAAGCGTCGATCAGCGTCTTCATCTACTATTTTCAATAGTTTTGTACGCAATGCTGAATGCACATCTTCTGAATTAGAGGTACCAGCAATGCGTGCATCTTTGCGTAGATCTTCTACTAATTCTTCACTAGCTCGAGAACCAACATCGGCCATAAGAAGAGTATCTTCTACATCTTCCCAATCTTCTTCCGAAAGATGGTCCTTGCTTATGATATTAAACAATGCACGACCAAGTGGATTTGCACTATGAGCCAAACGTTCACGAAGATGTTTAATACGCGAAGAAGTACTTTCTGGCAATAATTCAGACTTTACTTCTTCATTAGGTACAACCGCGACGTTACTTTCTATCTGTTTTTCAGATTTTTTTGTTCCACGCGCTTTAGTTTTGCTTGTATCGATTGCACTATCAACGCTTTCAGGAATTACTGGTCCATGACTATTGCTGTGAATGCGCAAAATCACTGCAACTGTTACTAATAAGATGACAATAACAACAGCCGCAGCCGCAAACCAAATTAGCATGTTCATATCCATAACCATATTCATGACATCAAGACTATGAAAGTCAAGGGACACTAGCAATATATTTCACTATTTTTTCTCATCTTTGTTACACTTCAACGTCAATATGCTTAGGTACACCTGCATCTATTACACTAGTAAAAGTAGTAATAAATAGTACGAGCTATTTATTACGCAAAATTTGAATTCACAAAATCATTGAGGAGGATTTTATGTCAGATCAGCCTACCGTAAACGTATACGGTGCAGATTGGTGTGGAGATTGCAAACGTGCGAAAGCTGCGCTAATCCAGTATGGTGTGGCATTCGTTTGGCACGATATTGAAACAGAAGAGGGTGCTGAAGAAAAAGCGATTGAAATTAGCAATCAAAAGCATATTCCAGTTGTTACTTTTGCAGATAATACTTTTATGGTTGAGCCATCAGCAACACAAATAAAAGCAAAACTTGAGTCACTCGGAATACTGCAATAAATATATGTAACACGCATAAGTTAACACGATATTCACTTCGTCGATTGAATGTAGTACACTTAGCATTTGTTGCCCCTTTAGCTCAATTGGCAGAGCAGAGTCCTTTTAAGTCTTGGGTTGTGGGTTCGAGTCCCACAGGGGGCACTTTTTTATACCCAAATTTAGGGTAAGCGAGTAAACTGCAATAAAAAAACGGGGAGTTGAAGCTCCCCGACGAAAAATTCACTTAAAATCAAAGACGGCAATCAATGCCGTACTTATTGAGAATTAGCTGATTACTTATATAACACAATACTCAACTTGCCCAAACACTAGCATCTTGATCATCTTCATCTATATCGTGACCTACAGGTGCTGGAGAAGAATACGTGTATTCATCATCCACAACGCCAGAATCAGCATCTGCATTAATAGCAGCAAGAACATGCTTATCCATTTTGTACTGAGGAAGCACATTTTTAATATAGCTTGTCACAGCATCTTGCATAGCAACGTCATGGCCAACTTTTTCTGCCATAAACCAACGATGATCCAACACTTCATGGAAGAACTGAGCTGGTTCAATTTGCGAACGGAATTCAGGAGGTATCATACGAACTGTTGGCTCGAAAATTTCACGCATCCAATCAGTTGCGACGATTTCCAGCTCTTCACCTTGACGCCATGTAGAAGTGCGATATGCATCCAAATCGTTTAGCAGCCTTCGAGCCTGATTCTCTTGAACATCCAATCCAGTAAGACGAAGAAGCTTGCGGGAAGCATAGCCAGCATCCACAACTCGAGGTCGAACCAAAACCCTTCGACCATCTTCTGAAGTCTTCATCTCCAACTCATCAACATCGAAACCAAGCTCATTTAGACGATTAACACGACGTTCAATTCGCCACATCTCATCAGGACTGAACTTATCAACGTCAGTAAGCGTACTCCAAAGCGAATGATAGCGATCTACTAGACGATTGCCTATACTAATTTCATCTACTTCTGTCGGTAAAAGCTGACCGGAGCTCAAATCCATAAGCTCACCAATAATGTTGGTTCGAGCTAAATCAATATCGTATTCTCGTTGACCTTCTGTTAAACTTCCATGCAAATCACCAGTTTCTGCGTCAACTAGGAATGCAGAAAAAGCATCTGCATCTCGCAAAAACAGCACGTTGGAAAGCGATACATCGCCCCAATAGAAGCCAGAAAGATGCAAGCGCACCATAAGAACAGCAAGCGCATCGATAAGGCGCTCTGCAGTATCCGGACGCAACGTACGAGCAAATAATGCACGATATGGTAGTGAGAACTTCAAATGTTTCGTAACTAACATTGCCTCAAGCTTTTCACCATTAGCGTCATGGCGTCCTGCAACAACAGCTATAGGAGTAACTGTAGGCAACTCAAGTTTACGAAGCCTACGCAAAAGCTCATACTCACGTTCTGCAACTTGACGAGTAATTTCCTTCATTGCATACACTTCATCGCCAACGTGAACAAATCGCACAACGTGGCGAGAAATACCACGCGGCAAATTCACGAATAAATCAGCAGGCCATTGAGAAAGTGGTAATTCCCAAGGCAGTGTAAACATTTTTGGATTTGAACTAGCCGCAGTAATCTTCAGTGCCTGCGGCTCTTGAGAAGACGCATTCTCGTCCTGTGCAGATACCGAAGTTGCTTGCACAGCACGCGGGTCTAATTGAGGAGCGTCATTCCATTCCATAAAGTTTATTTACCAATCAAGCTCATGCCAACGATATCACTGCATTCCAGATAAACACAGCTCAACCACCGACGAATTATTGATAACAACTATATATAATAAGCGATGCATTGTAATGATGTATTATTGTACACTTATTATGCTGCTTTTTTGTGCCAAAAACGGGGTTCGCGTCATATTGCGAACCCCGCTCTATACCTTATACCGAAAGTTTGCTCATTAGCTTATATAAGCAGGCAAACCAACGTTTTAGTTCAAACGCAACTCCGTAGAAGGTGCGAACAGATGCATCTTAGATGGATCAATCTTGATCTTCACGGTGTCGCCAACCTTTGGAAGAGCACGTGGGTTCACGCGAATAGTCGTGAGCTTATTTTGATCAGACATCATAGTAGATGCTTCCTCAGGAGAACCATCGGTGATGATATTGCCATAGATATAGCCATCAGAACCGAGATCTTCCACGTTCATTACCTTCAAGGAGAACGCATTTGGATCATCGGATGTTGCCAAGCTTGCATCTTCTGGGCGGAAGCCAACAATAATCTGTCCGTTATCTTCTGCAGTGAGCTTGTCAACAGCCTCAGCTGGAAGAAGTATAGAATCCTCACCAATCTGAGCTCGACCGTTTACAACTGGATGCTGATTGATATTCATAGATGGTGAACCAATGAAGCCTGCAACGAATACGTTTGCAGGGCGGTCATAAAGCTCAGTAGGAGCTCCAACCTGCTGCAATACGCCAAGCTTAATCACTGCAATGCGATCGCCCATGGTCAAAGCTTCGGTCTGATCGTGGGTAACGTACAGAGTAGTAACACCAAGCTGACGCTGCAAAGCAGCAATCTGAGTACGAGTCTGAACGCGGAGCTTAGCGTCGAGGTTGGAAAGAGGCTCATCCATGAGGAAGACTTTTGGTTCACGAACAATTGCGCGACCCATAGCAACACGCTGACGCTGACCACCAGACAAAGCCTTCGGCTTACGATCCAAATACTCTGTCAAATCCAACACTTCTGCAGCTTTTTCAACACGCTTGCGGATTTCTTCCTTAGGAACACCAGCAATCTTCAAAGCAAAGCCCATGTTATCAGCAACTGTCATATGCGGATACAGTGCATAATTCTGGAAGACCATTGCAATATCGCGATCCTTTGGCTGCATTGTAGTAACATCCTGACCACCGATGAGGATACGTCCTTTGTTAACCTCTTCAAGACCTGCCAACATACGCAAAGTAGTTGACTTACCGCAACCAGATGGACCAACGAGTACGAGGAACTCACCATCTTTAATAGTCATGTTCAAGTCATCAACCGAAGGCTTATCGTTGCCCGGGTATATACGAGTCACATGATCAAATACAACTTCTGCCATGATATGTCCTTTCATCGGCAGGTACGTGCCGAACGATCCGTAGTGAAGGGTGTGCACTCATGACCCCAATTCCTACATCGGCGGGTATCAATCGTCCACAGTTTACTTACCTGGTCCATTGAAGGTTCTCTTCGTTGAGCCATGCCTTAATATATCATGTTTATCTTAGAAAAACAGCAAAAAATCAGTATTTTGCATAAACTCGGCGTGTCGAGTAAGGCGCACAAAAGGAGAATAACTATGGATCAACAACAAGAAACAACAAATAATGAAATGCAAAAATCAAATACCCCTTATAGTAAAAGCTTAATTGGCATCGTAATAGCACTAATTATTCTTGCATTCGCTGCAGGAGCTGGGTTTATGACTTATTACAATTCAATCAATAAACCACAAGTAAAAATTGAAAATCCAACAACCAATAAGCCAGATACACAAACTGAGGATACAGCAGACTCCCAAATAACCAAAGAGATTAAAAAATTGCCTTCTTCTGACATCCCACCAGCATCTAATTTACAAGGCGGAATTCTTCTTAGCAAGGATGGGTACGGCAAGCAAGCTGCTGGTGCTCCTACAGTTGCTACTTATTTTGATCCTTTGTGCCCTGGTTGCGGATCCTTTAATCGTACTGTTGATGAAACTTTAATTAAAATGGTTGAAGCAGGTCAAATTAACCTAGAACTTCACCCAATGTCATTCTTAAATCGTTTTAGCTCAGATCAATATTCTTATCGCGTCTCAGGCGGTATTGCCTATATCGCTTCGCACGACAACGATCCAAAGCATTTGCTTCAGTTCATCAATAGTATTTTTAGCGAAAGATTCCAGCCGGAAGAAGGCGACGGATACCAAGCAACACCAAATAAAGCTCTTATTGATTTAGCTGAAGATGCTGGAGTTGCAGATAAGATTGCGAATGAAGCATTTAACTTACACTATGTTAAGTGGCAAGAAGTTATTAATGAGAATACTCCAGAAGAAAAAGCTTTATGGAATGTTTCTGGCTCTAATAAAGGCGCTATGACAACTCCAACAGTAACAATTAACGGTAAGCTAGTAGATCTCAATGCAGCTTCTGAAAAGCAAATGGATCCTTTGGAAGCTATATTAAAGTCTTTGGGAATCGATAAAAAATATGTTGGCAAATCTGGTCATATGCCGAAAGTTACGTATAAGAGTAAGCCGCTTGAATTATAAATAAAATTAAGTAATCTCTACACTAAAACGGACGTTAAGAATACACTTAACGTCCGTTTTTATTTAATAATTTAGATTTCTATAATTTAGCTTATTTACAATGCAATAGGGGAACTAGTGTCAGACACTTTAGGCATCTGACCTGCAACTCCAACTTGTTTTTTATCCAGGCCGATGCAATGAAGCAGAGCATCAAGCACCTTCATTTTTTTCTCATTAATGGCATTCATATCAAGCAATTTATCGTTAATAGTTACAGTCGGCGTTGTCATAGATCCTTTATTTGGACCGCTGACATTCCACAATTCCTTACGATCAGGAGTGTATTTATTAACTAGCAGCTGCCACTTCAAATATTGGCGGTTAAAAGCTTTACTTGCAATTTCGTTTGGAATTCCAGATTTCTTAGCCAGTTTAATCAACTCTTTATTGCTTACAGGCTTATATCCCTCGCTTTCTTCCGGCTGGAATTTTTCGTTAAAAATGCCATTGATAAACTGAAGCAAATGCTTTGGATTGTTATCATATGAAGCGATATAAGCAATAGCACTAGAAACACGAGTCGAGTAATGGTCAGTAGAAAGTCCATCCAAGAATGACATTGGGTGAAGTTCTAGGTTAATTTGACCTGCTTCAACCATTTTAATTAAAGTTTCATCAACAGTACGATTAAAGGATCCGCAACCAGGGCACAAAGGATCAAAATAAGTGGCAACTGTAGGAGCACCAACAGCTTGCTTGCCGTACCCATCCTTGCTAAAAAGAATGCCATTCTTAGAATTAACACCGCTTGGACGAATACTTGGATCAATATTATCCAAATTATGATTAGATTTTGCAGATTGCTCTATTTTTTTCTGAGGCTGAACGTAAGCTGCCTGATACGCAGTAATGCCTACAGCAGCCAACATAGCCGCAACAATAATTACTACAATAGCGCCGATAATTGCTTGCTGACGACGCTCACGCGCCTCACGCGCTGCACGTTCGCGATTTTCTATAGTTCTTTGTAGGCGAGTAGCAGATGAATCTCCCTGCTTATTATCACGCATCTGAATTTTAGGCATTGTTATCCTTCAACCATTTATTTCGCACACTAAGACTCGTTCCTAGCAGCATTCTTGCTAATGAAATAATAACTTCATCACAGTTTAGTAGATGGCATCAACGGAAAATACACATTACGTATCATACTATTTTTATTTTTCAAATGATTTTCCAGAATAAAATAACGCACCTAATCCTAAACGGAATTTTGTAGTCCACTTAACTGCAGCAAAAATAACCCATGCAACAATAAATCCTAGAGCATATCCAACTGCAGTACTTGAAAAAATATTAGGTGAGTAAGTTGGTAAAAGAATACGCAAGGATCCAACATCTATAGAAAGTAATTCAGGATTATTACCGCAGAAAAATGGATATATAACAGCTCCAATACCTCCAGAAACAACAATAGCTATAACTCGTGGAAGCATGTAAACAAATCCTCGAATAATATGCCACGGTAAAGTTGCAATAAGCACTACAGAATCATGGCGAGGAATTATTCCATCGTTAAGTTGCCATCTTCGCAAGCTTGATGAAATACTGTAGCCGGATGTTGCACTAATCCACATAAAAACCATCGCAAAACCAATAGAATCGAGAATGCTTAAGCAAGCAATGGCTAAATGAAGAATTATACAAATCAGCAGTATCCATGTTCCTCTACGCGCATAATCATGTTTATTAAGAGCAGGATCAACAGAAGACACTTCATCACTTTTAACGTGTAGAGAATCACCTGCTTCATTTTCAATATTGCCATTATCAAAAGTGTTATCAGAAGAACGAATAAGTTTTGAAGATTGTGCAATGCGTGAATTGTTTGAATTGTCGTCCTGTATATTCTGAAAATCTACATCGTTTAACGTATTAATTCGTGTTTTTTCATCCACACAAAATGTTTTATCGTCTTCACTATTATCTAATGAATGTGGCATAACAGTAGTAGAACGAACAGTTACGGTTGGCATTTCTCCATCAGAATTAAGATTTGTTATGCCAGCTGTACCAGCTGCATCGCAGGTACGAGAATTTGTTAGTATAGCAGTTTTTTCTTTTGTTTCACGACTTGTTTCACACCACATTTTACGCATAGTTATGTTAGTGGCATTACGGTCAAAAGGGCGGTTCGCCTCCGGCCAGGCTAAAGGATCCATAGCATCTTGACTAATTGCATTTTCTAAATCAGATGGCATGCAACGCTGCTCTCGAATCGGATTCAAAGCCTTACGAAAAGCAGCCATTGTTCTAGGAGATAACCCAGTTAAATCTGCATTGCCTGAGGCAGCACGCTCCAAAACCGCCATCATAGGCTTTGTCCCAAAAACAGGCTTACCGGTAGCCGCAAATGCAAGCACAGCAGCAACAGACCACCAATCTGTAAGTTCATCTGAATCTCCGCCTTCAATAATTTCTGGAGCAATAAAACCAGGAGTGCCCATCACTAATCCCGTGCGAGTAACATGGCTTTCACCTTCGCCCATCGCAATCCCAAAATCTACCAATACAGGTCCAGTAGCAGAAATCATTACATTAGTTGGTTTAATATCGCGATGAACAATACCGGCTTCATGAACTGCTTTAACAGCTTCAATAAGCTTATGCGCAAGACGCTCCAAATCATCTGCAATATAAGGTCCATTCTCATCCACGTCTTCGCGCAAATTATGTCCTTCAATCAACTCTGTCACAATAAAAGCGATTGAAGCATCTAATTCCATATCCACTATCGCGCAAACACCTGGATGATGAATCCTCTGCAAAGCCAAAGCTTCACGTTTTAAACGTATTCGAGCACGTTCCTGCTCAGAATCTTCATCTTCACTCTGTTTTGCATGAACAGAAGCACGTAATATTTTCATAGCATATTGATTGCCGCCATCGTCATTAACGCGCCAAACTGACCCCATTGCGCCGCCGCCAAGCCTAGAAATAAGCGTGTATCCGCCTACATTAGTCCCTGGTTGCAAATCGAACATGCTTGTATCTTCCATACTGCATTATGTTAATGCCTTATATTGCCAAATACGCAAATATAAACAACAAAAAACACGCCGTTTCTATATTCAACATCGCCGTAATTTTGTAATGACGTGGCATATGGTACACTAATCAATTGTTCTACTTAGCATGATTCGTCATGCTAACGAGAAACTTCGCCTCCTTAGCTCAGATGGCCAGAGCGGCCGCCTTGTAAGCGGCAGGTCGCCGGTTCGATCCCGGCAGGAGGCTCCATTTTTATTCCACTCGTTTCGCGAGTATTTCTTATTTTCCATTCACATATTCCAGAACTATAGTTTTGTTATCTTTCGTATCACATATAATGACGTGAAATGATTAAAGCAGAGGGGATAGTGGCTAATTAACTATTCAAAAATAGAAAAGATTTTTATTTTTCATATACAGTGCCAAATTATGGCGTATTATGAAAATAACAAATCTATATCTGTGCACATGATCATCTTTATAACAAAACTTTTCGCGAGTAAGAACTCGGGAACCTTCCCCCAACTCAGGGTTTCCGAGGTGAGAGTGGAGCGTCCCCCAACCAGCTCCACCTCATAGGGGGCGGGAATATCCCCTTCTCTCCCGCCCCCACTTTTATTTTGTTTTGCACTCAATTTTGAATGCAATACTGAAGGTATAATAGAGAAGTTAGCATTATTGCAAAGGGAGTGATTGTATGGCACGTCGATGGACGCCTAGACGATTAATAGTGATGCGTCGTGCAAGAATAATCGCCTGCGTTTTATCTATATCACTCACAGCAACAAGCTTGTTTATATTTACAGCTAAAAAATCTGTTGCAATGATCATAAATGGAAAAACGCATATTGTAAGCACTTATTCAACAAATCCAATACGTTTATTGGAAGAACAACACGTGCCAATAAAAACTCACGATCAAATTATTTCTTCTTCTGGAGATATTCTCACAAATCATTCTACTGTAACAGTTCGCAGTGCTTATCAAACTTCTATCACTGTAGATGGAGTAACTATACCGTTCTGGACTGTTGCAACTAGTGTCGATCAATTAATCGGCTTTTTTAAAGCTAATGCTAAGAACGCTTCACGAATTACAGTAAATTTGCAAAATATTTACGATAAACTCACTTGCGGCTTATCAATTAATAAAAAAGGTCCAATTAGCGTTATCGCTGACAGGAAAACACGCATTGTGCAAAATGGAGACTTACCTGCGAGCGCAATTCTTGATTCTCAAGGTATAGTGCTCGGCAAGGAAGATCGCGTAAGCGTAGAAGAAGATGATGGAAATACTGTTTTACGTGTTTCTCGAGTTACTCATGGCAAAGAAACTCGTACAGTTTCATTACCTTTTGCCACACAAACTGTAGTAGATCCTAAACTTCCAGCGAATTCTCGCGTTGTACAACAAGTTGGCGTGAATGGTGAGCGCGAAGATATTTATAACGTTACATACGTAGATGGCAAAGCAGAAAGCGCAACTTTAGTTTCGCAAAATTTGGTAAAGCCTGCAGTTAATCAAGTTATTGCTGTAGGTAAGGCTGCTCCTGCACCAATTCACAAAAATAATACAAATACGCAAAAGTCAAAACAATCCAAACAACAAACAAACTCTCAACCCAAAAAGCAGAATACTGAGCAACCTGCAAAACAGGAGAAGAAAAACAGCCAACAGCCAACTCAACAACAAACCGCATCTGCAGCTCCCGCACCTGCAGCTAATCCACCTGCACCCGCTCCAAGCTCTAATCCCGATAGCCTTGTACATGCTACTCCAGAACAAGCTAAACTATTCGCTCAGGGCGCAGCTGCGCAAATGGGTTGGACCGGTAAAGAATGGGAAGATCTTTTATGGTTATGGAATAGGGAATCTGGATGGAGATGGAACGCAGAAAATCCTAGCTCACACGCTTATGGCATTCCTCAAGCTCTTCCTGGAAATAAAATGAGCAGTGCAGGAGCTAATTGGCATGAAGATGCCGCAATACAAATTAGCTGGGGTCTAAGTTACATTAAGAGCAAATATAAAACACCTAGTGGAGCAGTAAAGCATTCGCGCGAAATTGGCTGGTATTAAAAGGCAGCAGCGTGTTTTAACGCACTTTGGCGCAACGGATTAATTGTTACGAAATTTGGACGGTAAAACTTTGACAGAAATCAGCATTGAAAATGAAGGTCAGCTTTTAGGTGCAGCAGATATTAGACGTATTGCTGCCGAGGAAGGCATTACTCCTACCAAAAAGTTTGGTCAAAATTTCGTTATTGATCCTGGTACAGTGCGAAAAATAGTAGCGGCAGCTGAAGTTAAATCTGGCGATATCGTTATGGAAGTAGGGCCTGGTCTTGGTTCTCTTACTCTTGCAATATTGCAAACAGGAGCACAGCTTACTGCAGTAGAAATAGACCCTCCGCTAGCTCGACGATTGCCGCATACTGTAGAAGAATTTATGCCTCAATCAATGCAAAAATTTAACGTCATTCTAAAAGACGCTTTGGCAGTAAATGCCGATGATGTTCCACAGATTACGCAGGCTAAACAATTTACTCTTGTTGCAAACCTGCCATACAATGTTGCGACGCCTATTATTCTTACTTTGCTAGAAAAATTTAGTAACTTACAGAATTTTCTAGTTATGGTTCAAAAAGAGGTAGCAGATCGTTTATGCGCACAACCTGGGAATAAAGTATATGGCACACCAAGTGTTAAGTTGGCGTGGTACGGCAAAGCCCAACGCGCAGGGCTTATCGGTCGTAATGTATTTTGGCCATCGCCAAACGTTGATTCAGCATTAGTTTCTTTTACTCGCAATTGCACAGGCAAAGGTGACAATAATGAACGTGAGGGAGTATTCGCTTTCATTGATGCCGCCTTCCAGCAACGACGTAAGACATTGCACGCAGCTCTTAAAAATCAAGTTCCAGAAGAAGCATATAAAAATTCTGGAATTGACCCAACTAGACGCGGCGAGACGCTTACTTGCGATGAATTTATTGCTTTATATCGCGCATGCAAAGATTGTAAATTATAAATAAAACGCATATTTATTCGTTGAATAAATATGCAAAATAAAATATTACGCAATGAAATATTACGTATATTCTGCAGCTTGTGTAAACTTGCTGCTAACAAAGTTACAAACCACAGATCGGAAGTGAACATGACGCAAGAATACGACGAACGTATTGCTCGTAAAGCTTTCATGTATCAAAGAAAAAGATCTGTACTCACTACAGTGGGCGTAGGCTTGGGCGTCACTTTTATATTTGCTTTACTTGTGCAATTCCACGCTTTTGGCATAAATTCTGTGCGTGCTCCAAAAGATAACCCAAATTACGGCGTTCCAGCTCCATGCGCAATAATAGGAAAAGAAGGAGCCAAAGCCCCTTACGTAGATAATAGAGCTGTAGCAATCAGAGTTCTCAACGGCACAAAGTTCCGCGGTCTTGCTCGCGCGGTTGGCGAAGCTTTAAACGCTCGCGGATTTAACTTAACAGAAGTTAACAATAACAAATCCAGTAACATTAAACGAACAATCATTTACTTTGGAAAAAACGCTATTAATGAAGCTTATACAGTAAACGCTAATTTTACCGATGCAATTATGCGAATGGATGATAGAAAAGATAAGCTCGTCGATATTGTGCTTGGCTCTACTTTTAATAATCTTCGCCCTAAAGTAGATGTTCCAGCAGCAGGCGCAACAATACATGAAGTGCAAGGATGTATAAGAGCTGATCTTATGAAAAACATTCCTAAGGCAGATCAGCATAAGGAAGTTAAATAAAAAAGAGTAGCAGTAAAATATTTTATACTGCTACTCTTTATTTAAGTGAAGAAACTTTTACTTTTTGTACGTTTCCTCATACCATCGCTGTAATTCTTCTACAGCAATATCATGGTCTACCGGACCATTATCGAGACGGTAATCAAGCATATGCTTATAAGCCTCACCAACTGTTGGACCTGGTTGCAAATGCAATAATTGCATTATTTCATTACCGTCTACATCAGGTCTAATAGCGTTAAAATCTTCCTGCTTTTTAAGCTCCTTTACGCGCTCTTCCATCTCGTCCATCGCATGCTCAAACATTAACGATTTGCGACGATTCTGAGTGGTTGCATCTGCTCTAGTAAGTCGGTTCAACCGCTCATACAGATGTCCTGAATCTTTTACGTAACGACGAACTGCAGAATCAGTCCACGGTTCATCAACATACCCATGAAAACGCAAATGCAAATTCACTAATTCAGTAACATCTTCGATAAGATGATGATCAAAATGCAGTGCTTTCAAACGTTTACGAGTCATTTTTGCGCCAACAACATCATGGTGGTGGAAACTAACTTTCCCTCCATCTTCAAATTTTCGAGTTTTTGGCTTCCCAATATCATGCAATAAAGCAGCTAGACGCAACGTTAAATCTGGAGACGGCACTGGACCTTCCTGATCTGTTTCCAAAGCTATAGCGCGCTCAAGAACCATCATTGTGTGTTCAAAAACGTCCTTATGACGATGATGCTCGTCAATTTCAAGCTGTAAAGCTGGAATCTCCGGAAGAACACGCTGAGCTATACCAGATTCAACAAGAGCTTCTAATCCTTTACGAGGTCTGTCCGAAAGTAACATTTTAGTAATTTCGTCGCGAATTCTTTCAGCAGAAACAATATCTAACCTATCTGCCATGTCCACAATCGCTTCAGCAGTATTTGCTTCGATACTAAACCCAAGTTGCGCAACAAAACGAACTGCACGCATCATACGCAAAGGATCGTCATCAAAAGATTGACGAGGATCAACCGGGGTTCGCAACACGCCTTTAGCTAAATCACTAGCACCGCCAAAAGGATCTACAAACTGTAAATCTGGCACGCGCAACGCCATTGCGTTGACAGTAAAATCACGCCTAGAAAGATCACCTTCTAAAGTATCACCGTATTGCACTTCAGGTTTACGAGAATCTGGATCGTACACATCAGAACGGTATGTAGTAATTTCAACTTTTACTTCTGTACCATCAGCACGTCGACGCATAGCTCCCAACGTGCCAAATTTGCGACCCATATCCCAAAAACCATCATGTCCCCAACGACGCAAAATAGGTTCAAACTCTTCGGGTCGAGCTGATGTACAAAAATCAAGATCATGCGACACGCGATGCAGTAGCATATCTCTCACAGGACCACCAACTAATGCAAGTTCATAATGACGCTCAGCAAAAAGTCGCCCCAACTCTATAGCTTCAGGCCAAACTTCGAAGTTCTCAGTCACCCTTACCGACACCCTTTCAGCAAAAATCAATCTATATTCCAGCATACCGTTACCCCAATGCACAGCGGATTGAGTAATGTTGACTATATGATCACTCCTGCAGACTTACGACGTACGCTCGCCAAGCTTGCGGATAATCATGCCCAAAATCAAGCTGCTCCTGTTATTACGCCACTTGATTTAGCTAAAATGCATAGAAAAAAGTCTTGCCAGCAAGACAGTTGTGAAGAACAAAATGTTGTTGATATTCCGCTGTTTTCTAAGGATGACAGCACTGCGCAAGACTCAGGATCGCCGGAAGATAATCTTCAAAAAACATCTTCTTTCTCAGGCGTATCTCCAGCACTTATGCCACCACGCAGACAGGCAGATACTCCTACAACTTTTGCTTCTTTAGATGCGCAAGACTTGCCAATTATTCGAGAATATTCCGCAGGCGGTTTAGTATTTGACTCTCTCGGGCGTGTCGCAATTATTGCTCGTCATTCAAGAAGCGGACACCTTGAATGGTGTCTACCAAAAGGACATATAGAAAAAGGTGAAACACCTCAAGAAACAGCAGTTCGCGAAATTCATGAGGAAACGGGTATAGTTGGCGAAGTAGTAGATTCGATTGCCACAATCGACTATTGGTTTACAGGCACAACGCATAGAGTACACAAGCTAGTACACCATTTTGCGTTACGTTACGTAAGTGGCGACTTATCTGTATTAGGAGATCCTGATCACGAAGCAGAAGACGCAATATGGGTGAATTTTAAAGAACTTAATGCAATACTAAGCTATCCAAATGAACGTAAAATTGCATGGCTTTATGCCAAAAAAGCACATAGGCGGTCTAACAGTGAAGAAACTCACGCGTAAACATCAGACCACAAATGCGTCTACTGTTCTAAAGCAGAAGGCACTTTCATACGTATTTTCTTTATTACGAGTTACGTTACATACTTGCTTAATTTCTGCACGTTTTATTTTTATATTATTCGTAGTATTTGCAACAATTTTTGCTTTTCCAACAGCAAAATATGCAGGATTAGCAAATTACGCATATGCAAACACGAAAAAAGCAGATTTATCTGACAAAACTTCTACAAGACAAAATAAAAAACAATCTACGTATGAGAACCCGCATAGCAAGGGCATTGAAATAGATATAACTCAAGCAACGCCTGTAGTAACAGATAAAAGCGGATACCACCTTACTGCAACACTAAAAGCCGTAAAAACGGCACTTCCAGAAGGCACTTTACAACTTTCTATAAATTCCAATTACACTTTTGTTTCGCGCACGGACGTGCAAAATTGGTCGCAAGAGGAATCTCTTATACCAACTCCTCAAATTTTAGATTCCGTAAAAACTCCAAGTTTAGCTTCCGGTCACACGTGCACTCTTAGCTTTAACATACCTGCAGATAAACAAGAATTACGTTCCATCCTGAATTGGGGTCCCAAACCATTAAAAATTACGTATTTCTCACAAGATTATTCAAAATACAAATCGATACATTCTTTTTTGACAAGAGCAAATATTGGCATGCACTCAGCTAACTTACCAGCGATGAAACTTACTGCGCTCATGCCAATATTAATTCGTACACAAAACGATTTACGCAATTTTAAAGCTAATAACATTCAACCTAGCGATCATTTAGAAATGTTACTTAGAGCAGACAAAGATAGTATTCACAACATTATTGGGAAAGCTGATTTAGCAAATAAACACTCAAAATTACAAACAATCGCAGATTTAAGCACAATACAAGCATCGCATTTAACACTCAAACCAAGCGCTTATATGCAACAATCTGGTTTTGATATCAGTGCTTATGCAGATGACAATAATGACGATTTGTATAAATCGGCAGGAATTACTAAAGAAAAATGGTCTGCAAAAAATTCGCAATCGCAGAAAAATATTACTAAAGCAAATAATTCAAAACAAACAGACTCAACTAATCATAATTTAAATAAAGCTTATGCATGGCAAACATACGGCAAATGGACTATTCATGCACTAGAGCAAGCAAAACGTAATGGATATGAAACTGTTATTGCAACAGACGAATTTGACAATAATGCTTCACAGTTTGCTGTTAGAAATGGCATATACGATATAGATACGCCTGCAGGGAATGTGCGAGTTTTGTCACCTCAATCAGTGCTTACTCTTCTGGCAAACGGAAAGCCTACAAGCGATAACGCAACAAGCGAACGAACTCAGGCTGGGCGCATTAATCGTTTAGTGGCACAAAGCGCGTTCTACCAAATGGAACAGCCGTATGTTGATAGACATATTCTCATTACTTTTTCGAATAATGCATCTAATTCAAATATTGATGCTGTTATGAACGCATTAGAACAATCTCCTTGGCTGTCGTTAAGCGACTTGCAAACAATGGCAAATACGAAGCAAAATGCCTTGCCTGACTGGAAGAAAAATTCCATAATGCGTGAAATATCTCGCAACAGCTCTATAAGCGAGAATATTACTGAAAAACGACGCTCTTGCCTAAACGATTTGTCACATTCAAGGAAAGACGTTTTACGTTTTACTAAGAATATTCTCGACTATAGTTCCGCTAAGCATCCTCATAATACTGAGGGTGACGCTCAAGCACTTGCAAAACAAACAGCCAAAACAAAAAAACTTATTAACATAAAAGACTTAGAAAAGTATTTATTACGCTTATACGACGATATTTCTTTGCACGAATTTACCAATAATACGATCGAGCAGCAAGATTCAGCCAAAACTACTGCACACAGCAAGAAAAATAACAAGTCTTGTATAAGTAAAAATACTGCTAAGACTTTTGCAAATACACTGATGAATGGCATTCGCATAATCCCACCGCATGATATTACTGCCGTAAGCGAAACAGCAAGCATGCCTATTACGATAAGCAACACATACTCTTACCCTGTGCAAGTGTATTTATCTGCAAATACTCATGCTATGGAAATTGTTACACGCCGTAAAACTTTAGTAAAAATTCCAGCTAATAGCGAAACTCAAGTAACTTTACCACTGAGAATCACTACATCAATTCACACAAAAGCTACTTTTGTGCTTGAAGACAATCAGCATCGCGTATTTGCAAAAGAACAAAGCACACTTATTACTAGTACACTGCAAATTAGTGATAAAAGCGGTACGATTATTATAGTATTTGCTTTCATTCTTGGTCTTCTTGGCCTTTGGAGGCAATTCCACCGTAAGAAGGATCCAGACGAATGAGTTCAGTAGGTCGAAATTCTGTAATTATGGCTAGCGGAACAGCCGCATCACGCATTACAGGTCAAATACGTACTATCTTATTAGCAGCAGCCCTTGGAACAACAGGTTTAGCAGCAAACGCATATCAAGCTGGATCTATGATTCCACAGCTAATATATACGCTTGTTTCAGGTGGAATTTTCAACGCTGTATTAGTACCGCAAATTGTTCGCACTCTCGAAAAGAAAAATGCCGAGGAACGCTTAAATAAACTTATTACATTTGCAATTCTTCTGCTTCTCGCGCTAACAGTTCTTATGTCTATAGCAACGCCTGTGCTCACTATGCTATACGCCGGCGGAAGCGCCGAAATGCAAACATTAACATGTTCATTTACTTTATGGTGCATGCCTCAAATTTTCTTTTACGGTATTTATACAGTACTTGGGCAAGTTTTGGCAGCAAAAGAGCATTTTGCCATGTACGCGTGGAGTTCAGTTGCAGCAAATATTATTAGTTGCCTAGGCTTTGGCGTTTTTATCATCATCTTTGGTAAAGCAAATAGGATGCCACTAAGTTTTTGGAATGGCAATACTCTTTTGCTCACTGCAGGATTCTGGACTATTGGCGTAGCAGCACAAGCCTTAGTGTTATTCCTACCTCTTATAAAATGCGGAATACACTACAAGCCAAGTTTTGGTATACGAGATATCGGTTTAAGATCAATGGGCCCTGTTGCTGCATGGAGCATGGGCATTGTTATTGTTACACAAATAGTTGTAATGATTACTACGCATATAACAACAAGCGTCCCATTTGTTGCCGAAAAACGTTTAGGATTAGATCAGTTTGAAGTAGCAGGTAATGCTACTTATCAAAACGCTTACACAATGTTCCTATTGCCCTACTCTTTAGTTGCAGTATCTGTTGCAACAGCAATTTTCCCTAAAATTTCACGCTCCATTGCATCTCACGATTTACATAGCGCGCGCAATGATTTAAGTGAAGCACTCAGGCATGTAAGCATAATTATGTGCTTCTTTACAGTCATTTTTATTGTTATTCCGACACCTATTTCGTTAGCTTTAATACCATCAATAAGTGTTCAAGAAGCAAACCTTATGTCTGCACCTCTAATGATGCTAGCTTTTGGCTTGCCTTTAACTAGTAGCTATTTGATTATTCAACGCACATTCTTTGCTTTTGAAGACGGTAAAAGTCCTTTTATTTTCGCAGCAGCGCAACTTCTTACTGAGCTTTTTGCCTTTGTATGTTGCATTAATGTACTGCCACCTACTTATTGGGTTACAGCTTTAGGCTCATCAGTTTCAATAAGCTACTTCTTGACTTTCCCATCACTTGTTCATATGCTTCGAAATCGTTTCAACAATGACTTAGATGATCGAAATCTTGCAATTACGCATATAAAAATTACTATTGCTTCAATAGTATCTATTGTTGTTGGTCTCTTAGTGAGTAAACCGCTATTGCATGTTTTAAACTTCAATTCCCCACATATGCATGGAATATTAAGGTGGGTATACGCAATACTTATTTGCGCAATAACAACAATTATTATTGCTGTTGTTTATCTGTCAGCACTCTTACTTTTGAAGACCAGAGAACTTGTAGATTTGTCTGCCCCAATAATTAGTAAGCTTGCCCAAAAGATTCCTGCTCTTGCTCCTCTTGCTAAAATTTTTGAAGAAACTGCAAAAAGTCAATCACAGCACGAACAGAAAAATCTTAGAATTCCGCGTAGAATACAATCCGATGCAAAATATCATGATTCTTCTAACAGCAAAAACTTCTAAGAGCGTAGTTTCATATTGAGCTTTTCCTTAAAATATGTGATTATTTGGGAAATTATTTCAATAACAGCAAAATGCTGTACATAACATGACGGCTCACCAGTACAATTATGTGTTAGTAAAAAATGTTAAGTTACTTATTGCACATGCGTAGGAAGATGAGGAACAAATGGAACCTCGGTTAGGAGATATTGTACTAAATCGATACGTACTAGTATCGCTTTTGCGCAACGAAGCAGGCTTGCAAGTATGGCAAGCCAATGACCGCATACTTACGCAGGATTGCCAGCTTTTTATTGTACGAGATTCACGTTTTTTGCCGCAAGTAAATACAATTGCATCAACCTTGGCTTTATCGCATAGCCGCAAGTTTACGCAAGTACTTCAATTACGGCATCATGATTCTGTTGCAATTATTGTTACAGCTTTAGATCGCGGTATTACTATCAATGATTATTTGGCTCTTAAAAAAGCACCTTTAAGCTACGAAGCAATAAGAACTATTGTTGCAGAAACTGCACAAGCTTTAAGCAGATTACTTGCTAGCAATATTACTCACCACGCTGTTTCTAGTGACACTGTTCGCATAAGTTCTTCAGGAATTGAGTTAGCAGATACTCCAGTAAGTCCTCTTTTGGAAGATGTGACTCAAAAAGATGATGATCAAATTCCAAGGCAAAATGTTGAACATATTGCAACTAAGCAACTTGCATCATTGTTATACACTTTGATTACTAGAACTTCTTCTCGAATACAAGCTCGTTTTGATGCGTCTCTTTTGCCAGATAATACTCCTTCAGAATTTAGGATGATTTGCACAAGAAGCCTAGCTTCAAATAAAAATAACAACGTAATACCTATGGCGTCTATTGCAGAATTAGTAGCATTATTAGGTTCATACACGCCTTTATCGAAGCTCACAACAAGAGATATTGTGCTTGATGGTAAAACAAGTGTTGCTTCTATTAGCAATGTTCGACTTCGCGAAGCAAAAGATGATTGTATACTACCTTTGCCTGAAGGTCTTTCACAAAGTGAAGAAGAATTTGATGCACAATTAATGCAAAGAAATAATCAGGATTCTAACGATTTTTCTTCAACTAATTCAGCCAACACTATTTCAAATAATACAAATGGATCCGCTAAGTTAAGTGATAGCTTCAAAAATGCTGGAAGAACATTGGGATCTCTTCTTAAAAGAAGCAATACTAACTCAGATTCTGAAGGCATTGGTAACAATAGTTTTAGTGACGAAACTAACACTAATACAGATATAGATTTTCATGATATTGCAGCAGCAGAAATGGCTAGCATTCTCGCTCCTACAGAACTTGATACAGACGATGCTCTTTTCCCAACATTGTCTGCTTCATATAAACATTTTCCCGATACTGCTACGTCTAAAAATATTTTTGATCACGTTGAAAATACAAGAAATCAAACTTCCAAAAATACCATTAGCGAAACAGGCGTAGTTAGTAGTTTTGATTTTGGGCATCTTCTTACTGAAAATAATCAACACACAGAATTAATCTCAAGACCACAAAACTTAACTTCAGAAGGCGAAGCTACTGGTCGCGTTCCTGTTGTTGATTCTCACGGAAGATTTGTAGCTCCTGGAGAGGAATCAGCAAGAGCACTTAGAGACGAAATAAACAATGACCAAAACGACGATATCCAAGAAAATGGAGCACTTTCTTTGCCGCCAAGCTTCCAGCCTCTGGAACAAACTGCTAATTTGCACAAACAAAAGCAGAATACACAAAATAACAACACTATTGCAGATGCTAAGATTTGGTGGGGTCTTTCAACCAAAGTTATTGTTATCGGGGCTGTTTCGTTACTCCTTGTAGCTGGATTAGCTTTGGCATTACATGGTTTATTTGGCAATCATGAAAGCACAGGTAGCTTCGGAAACAACGGCTCATGGGATAGCACTAGTCTAGAAAATGTTCCGTTTGGTAGCCAAGGTATTCTTCCTCAAGAAAAACAACCTGTTAAGAAAAATATGGGTCGTAAGCAAGTAAAACCTGTGCCTAAGCCTAAAATTCCTACTAATAACGTTGCTTACGAAGCTGATCGTTATCAATTCTTAAGCTTCCCGGCTAATCAAGCTGGATATGGATACTATATTCACTTAACCGAACCACAAACTGTGTATCGCTTCGTTGTTTCGATACGTTCCTCTGGAGGTCACGCATATTTGTTGGCAGATACTAAGGATGATCCAACTAAGGGAACTCAAGTAGCAGAATTTACATTCGATGAAAGCGGAACAACAGATGTAAAACTTAAGAAGATTGTAAAATCTCAAGATTTCATGCTATGGGTTCCAAAAGATAGCATGCCTAAGAACAGTTTGTACATCAATTCTGTAAAACTGTATTGAATCTCTTATAATAAGTGCTTTTAAGGAAATAAGTAATGGAAAATAAACTTCGAAAAGTTATCATAATTGGATCCGGACCTGCAGGATACACTGCTGCAATATATTTGGGTCGCGCTGGGTACAAACCACTTGTTATTGCTGGAGCTCTTACTCCAGGCGGTCAATTGATGAACACAACGGAAGTAGAGAATTATCCAGGATTCCCAGAAGGTATTTTAGGCCCTGACTTAATGGAGTCTATGCAAAAACAAGCTGAAAAATTTGGTGCAGAAATATTGCTGAACGATGTCACTTCTGTAGACTTTAAAAGTGCTGTAAAGCTCGTTACTACCGATGACGGTATAACTTATGAGTCCGACGCAGTTATTGTCTCTACGGGCTCGCAAGTGCGCAAATTGGGCATTCCGGGAGAACTCGAGTACTCCGGCAGAGGTGTATCTTATTGCGCAACTTGTGACGGCTTCTTCTTCCGAGGAAAACCAATTACTGTAGTTGGTGGAGGAGATTCTGCTTTTGAAGAAGCATTGTTCCTCACACGATTTGGTTCTTCTGTTACTTTAATTCACCGCAGAAATGAATTCCGCGCTTCAAAGATTATGGTTGACAGAGCAAAAGAAAACGAAAAAATCAAATTTATTACAAATAGCGTTGTAGATGAAGTGCACGGCAACGATGTAGAAGCTACTTCACTTACTGTTCGCAATGTTATTACAGGAGAAACTCAAGAAGTTGAGTCAGCTGGATTGTTTGTGGCAATTGGTCACACTCCTGCAACAAAGTTTTTAAACGGCCAATTAAAACTTAATGAAGATGGAACAATTGTTGTTGATGGTGCAACTACTCGCACTTCTGTTGAAGGCGTTTTTGCTGCGGGAGATGTTGTCGACAACATGTATCGTCAAGCAATTTCTGCAGCAGGAATGGGATGCAGAGCAGCTCTTGATGCTCAAACTTATCTTAACGAAAAATACGCTTAAATCTTACTCATTACACAAAGGCTTACTAAAAGTAAAAGCATAAATACAATTAAATTTACGTGTGACATTACAGTCTAAGCTATTATATTGTAGACAAATGTCACACGTATTTTATTAAAACTACTATTCTTTTTTAGAAACAAGTAAACCAATAATTCGTTGCATTTCTTCAGGAGAAGAAAAGACAATCTCGATTCTTCCATGATTTTCTGTGCCCTTAATAGAAACTTTGGTAGCAAAATGCTCCTCAAGCTGCTTGCGCACAGGCGAAGAAGACCACTGATTATTGCGACGCACACGCGTACGTACTGCTCCATGAGATGTATCTTCATTCTTCAACGAAACAATCTCTTCAGTACTACGAACTGACAATCCTTCTGCAATAATGCGATTGGCTAGACTTTCCATATCTTCTGGATTTTCCAAGCCAAGTAGTGCTCGTGCGTGACCTGCAGAAAGCACACCTGAGGCGACATGTTTTTGCACGCTAGCAGGAAGATTGAGAAGTCTTAAAGTATTAGCAATTTGTGGACGTGATTTTGATACAGACTGAGAAAGCTGAATCTGTGTTAAACCAAAATCATCTATCATCTGAGAATATGCTGCCGCTTCTTCAAGAGGATTAAGAGCAACGCGATGAAGATTTTCAAGCAATGCATCTCTTAACATATTTTCATCAGCAGTTGTGCGCACAATCGCTGGAACTGTATCAAGTTCAGCTAGCTGAGAAGCACGCCATCTTCTCTCGCCCATAATAAGTTCATAATGTGCAATTTGTTCATCATTTTTATCTGCATCAACAATAGGTCGCACAACTATAGGCTGTAAAACGCCGACTTCTTTAATAGATGACGCAAGTTCTCGCAGCTCATCTTCATCAAAAATTGTTCGAGGTTGATGCGCATTAGGAACAATATCTAACGGCTTAAGATAAGCTAAATATCCACCTTTTACTGGCTTCAAAGGCTCATTTTTTGCGGTTTTATTCGATTTTTCAGCAGCGTTATTTTTTTCACCAATAACGGTTTCTTCATTATTTTTTGCCTTAGACGACATAAATGTCGTTGATGCTGAATCTCCAAAAAAGAAATCCATAGGTCTAGTGACATCTCCAAGAGATGGCATAGTTGAACGTTTATGAGAATGCTTGTTAGTATGAATTGACGGCACGGTTTCACGTGAAACATTCTTTATTTTGTTATTATTCTTATCCGCGTGAGGAGCAATTGAATTGCTCATACTAGGGACCTTTGTTTCATGTGAAACATTTTTTGATTGATTATTATCTTTATGTAACGTTTCACGTGAAACTTTTGCTTGTTCTTCTAATTGACTATCCACAGATTCGGATTTTTTTGTTTCATGTGAAACATTAAATTGCAAATTATTAGATGCATCGGCAAGCGCATCCTCGCCAGGCAAAGCTGGGAACAAAGCACCTAAACCTTTACCCAGGCGAGACTTATTTCCACTCATTATTGATTCTCCTGTTGTTATTCTTGTCGATTAGCATCTTGCTTTGCTGCAATAACAGATAATACTGTCTTAGACCTTTTCGCTATTTCTAACGCAGCTTCGCGATAAGAAATCGCTCCTGATCCATGAGGATCATAAGTAATAACACTTTGGTTAAAACTTGGCGCTTCAGGTATTTTCACAGTACGAGGAATCGTAGTCTCAAGCACAATATTTGGATAATGTTTTTTAACTTCTTGGAAAACTTCTCTGCCTAATAAAGTTCGCTTGTCAAACATAGTAACAAGCATTGTAGAAACAACTAAAATTGGATTGTAATGTTGCTGGACTAAACCAATAGTTCTTATAAGCTGTCCTAAACCTTCAAGAGCATAATACTCAGCTTGAATTGGTATAAGCATTTCACGTGCTGCACACATGGCATTAATCACTAACAAGCCAAGCGACGGAGGACAATCAATAAAAACATAATCGTAATGTTCGCTGCTATTATCAAGATATTCTTGCAAGGCATCCTTTAACAGATTATTACGATTATCCATATCTGCAAGCTCTAATTCAGCACCACTTAAATCAATGGATGCTGGCACAACATCAAGTCCTTCAATATCTGGGCAAGCATGTTTTACTTCAGCGATACTTTTTCGCCCTTCAAGAACATCGTAAACCGACAAATTACCAGAAGCATGAGGAGTATTTAATGCAGTTGATGCATTCCCTTGTGGATCCATATCAATAAGAAGTACTTTTGATCCACTTACTGCCATAGCTGCAGCAAGATTTACAGCAGAACTTGTTTTTCCTACTCCACCTTTTTGATTAGCAACAGCAATAAAACGCGTTTGCTTAGGCTTAGGATATTTCGCTTGTTCAATGGAATGAAAACGAGATGTCAAATCTGCCAATTCAATACCTAGGGAGGATTTTGAATCTCCAAAAATTCGTTGAATCGTTTCAGCAGCTGATTCCACGACGTATCACCCCCAATTAAATATGCGAAACTCTTAAAACAAAAATATCGTGTTTTAAGTTTCGTCGTTTCCATGGACATAAAAAGCACAAATTTTTTGATGTTTCACATGAAACATCAACACCTTATTCCATAACTAACTACATATTTTTCTAATCATAGAACACTAATATTAATGCTACTGCACACTACAAAATAGAAACAATCAATGCCTCGCCCTCCCCAAAACCTAATTGAACAATTTATATTCATGTGTGAGATTTTTCGCATTGATTGGATGCTTGTATGTTTCTGTAGCTTTGCACCAATGCTTTGCAAACGTTGCACATGAAGCTTTGCAGTAATGCTTTGCAAACGGCGATTATTTATTGATTAGCAAACTTTAACAGTATTGCTCTGCGGACGTTGAATATTTATCGCATAGAGAACACTAGCATCCGTGCTGCTGCGCACGTCACACCAGGCACTCCTACCACACCAAAAACACTAGCGGTTTTACTAATAGTGGGAGATAGGAATTGCTTGGTCGAGCAATATAAAAGCGGAACGATAGTAATAATCTTGTTGATGAATACTATTTTTGCAGAAAAAGTAAGTAAAAAACTAAACTTAACTACACAACCGCTAAGTCCAAATAAGGTATAAGAGCGGAGCGCTGCGAGACAAGTAATTCCTATCTCACACAGCCACACAAAGAAACCCGCCAGCCAAACACCAGCTAAAACTCACGCCACGCCAAACAAGAACTTTCGAGGCTCATCAGACCGTTTTCAGAAAACACCAGTCAAAACTCATAGACGATACGCAAGAACATCGCAAATAAAATTGCATCATACTAAACGAAAACTTGCGCAAACACAAATTTTAATTAAAAAATTAGGCTTTATTTACTATTACAACTGTAGTTGGTTGTAAGCCAGATGCAACAGGTGCCTCAAAAACATGAGTATCTATTCCACCGGCTTTTCGAATCATTTTTACAGCTTTTTCTACTTCTGCTTGAGCAGATTTACCCTTTAATGCTATTAATTTCCCGTGCTTATTCAATAGAGGAATAGTCCATCCAGCTAATTTCGTCATAGGAGCTACAGCCCTGCATGTTACTACATCAAACGCTGGAATTTCATGTGACTTAACTTTGTCAATAACTTCATCTGATCTGCCGTGAAATATAGTAACATTTTTTAATTTCATAAGAGCAACGCACTCACGCAACCAATCAACACGACGCTCCATAGGTTCAATCAAAGTAACGTCATAATCAGGTAAGCACGCAGCTAAAACTAGACCAGGAAAACCTCCGCCGCTACCTACATCTGCAACTCTTTTATTTTTTCTACCAACTATTGCTTCTTTAATAAAAGGAACAACTGCTGCAGAATTTAATATATGCCTTTCCCAGAGAATATTCATATCTCTAGGACCGATAAGACCTCTTATTAATCCTTCTTGCTGAAGTTTCACGTGAAACAGCTTACACTTTTCTAATGCTTCACCTAAAACCTCGTTCAGCAACGGGGATCCTTCCAATTCGTCCGCTATTTTTTGTGTATTTTCCTCGTATTTTTTATCTAAATTAGCTTCCATATTTTCCCCAAAACAAATAAAAGCAATATAAAAAATAAATAAAAAGTAACACAACAAAACATTTTTTGTTCCATTGTGTTACTTTTCATTTTATTTCTCTTTTCCTTCGAAAAGAAACAATTAAATAAAAATTAATTATTCTTCAGAATATTCGCCTTCTACATCGTCAATTTCATCAATATTCTCATCTTCAGAAGCAACTGAAGGCATGTAAACAGTTACATAGCGGCGTGGTTCTTCCCCATGTGAACGGGAGCGCAAACCTTCATCACGTACAGTATCATGCACAACTTTACGCTCAAAAGAATTCATTGGCTTCAAATTCACAGGTTCACCAGTTTCACGCACCTCATCAACAGCATCTAACGCAATATCGCGCAAATGCTGGCGCTTACGCTTTAAGAATCCATCTACATCAACTATAAGATGCGAACGATCACCAGTTTTTTGTTGAACAGCAAGACGACTCAATTGCTGCAAGGCATCGACAACCTCACCATTGCGACCAATTAAATTCTTAATATCAGTGTCATCATCTGCAACAATCTGAATCATTGGGCGATTATTGCGCACACCCATCTCAATATCACCCTCATAATCAGCAATATCGAGTAAGCCTTCTAAATAATCTGCGGCAATATCAGCTTCTTCATTGAGTTGATCAACCGTCCTCTTCTCATCTTGTACCATTAATTACTCCTTATCGTGAGAAAATTCACGTTTTACAAATTCCTGAAGTCTAGTTTAGCGGATAATAAAGCCAAGTTACTAACTTATTTTCAAGTCATAAAAATGACTTTATATATCCGCAAAATGTATCTAAATACTAGCGCTTTGCCACCTTACGTTTACGTTGTGGCTGTTTGCGCTGGAATCCCTCAATCTCTCTACGCTCAGCTTCTTCACGAGCTTTTTGAAGATTCTCTTCTTCAATAGAAGGCAACCCTTCGCGCTCACGACAAGCAGTTTCTTTTTGATAGTCACGCTTTTCTTTTTCTTCAGCTGCAGGAGATCCAGGAGTTGGGAATGCGTAAACCTGCCAAATTGAACGCAACATATTTATAACATTGTTTACTAACCAGTAAACCAACATTGCAAATGGCATAGCAAACGCAGAGAAAACGTAAATCAACGGGAATCCCCACATCATGAGCTTTTGTACAGTATATTGGCTACCCTGCTTAGACTCAGGCGGAAGATTCTTACGAATATTATTGAATTGCATGTACCACATTGCAGCACACATAAGTACAACAAATATAACTATGACAATTTTACCTGCGCCAGCAGTTGTCATAAAAGTATCTGCAACACCAACCCCAAATACGCGAGTTTTAATGAATTGCTGTGCTGTTGCAATATCAAAGGCACCAAGAGCTGCATGCTTACCACGAGCAATAAAAGGAATAACGGAAAGCGTATACCAAATACTCATAAACGCAGGACCCTGAATCATCATAGGTAGGCACGAACCAGCAGGATTGGCTTTGTTATCTTGATAAAGCTTCATCATTTCACGCTGCATAGCTTCTTTACTTGCAGGATCATTTTTGCCTTTATATTTTTGCTGTATTTTCTTAATCTTAGGCGCAATAGCTTGCATTTTGCGCATGCCTTTAATGCTTTTAATAAATGCAGGGAAAATGCACGCATGCACAACTAATACCAAGAATACGATGGAAAAAACCCAAGAGAAGCCAACTTCATTCATTCCCAGAAGAGTTAATAACTTATGGAATAATGACATAATTTGAGTCATGAGCCACTCAACTGGCGTCAAGATTTTATAAAACCATCCCAAGAATCCATTATCAAGTATGAAGTTATCTTGATTAAACATTAGTTTTCCTTGTCTTCTTCAGCCAAGGGAGTTAGCCGTGGCTCTTCATGTGCTTTAGACCAAGCACATCTGTAAAAAATCGAATATTTGCGGGGTACATCATCAATACTGCAGCTTGTCCAAGGTCTACAGCGTAGAAGGCGTAATAATGCAAGAATACCACCTTTAAACGTGCCATACCTAGCAATTGCTTCAATAGCATAACGCGAACACGTAGGATAGTATCTACAGCAAGCTGGTCTATTTGCAGAAATCGTGCGCTGATACCATCTAATTGCACTAATTACAAACTTAGAACTTAAACTTTTTTTACTACGCATAACAATAACCACCATTTACTCAAAATAATATATTTCAATTATCCTTGATTCTGATTATTCTCATGCATTTTGCAATTTTGTGTAGAACATAAATCTGCACTAATTTTGCCAAAAAGCTTTTGTATCTGGCATTGTAACGAATCAAATGAAGATTGAGCTGCAGAAGGTTTTGCTCTTAGCACCACATCACAACCTGCAGGTAATAAAGATTCATAATTTTTTGCGATTACTCGCAGACGTCTTTTTACCTTATTGCGAACTACAGCTTTCCCCACTGATTTAGATACAGCAAGACCTAGCCTCTTTACATGTTCAAATTTTTGATCATGTAAGAAGGTATCAGAAAATGCCGCGGGAGTATCACTTTCAAAACCCGTGGCAATATAATCTAAACTTGCACTTCTATCTTCGTTAAGTGTGCTCTGCACGGCTATATCGTCACGCATAATGTAATGCGCGACGATATCCCGAGAACTCACCTTGCGCCGTTTTTTTAGCACCGCAACAAAATCACGGTGGCTTTTCAGCCTTTCCATGCCTTACGACGCTACCTTAACTCAGGCAGACAGTGACTTGCGGCCCTTGGCACGACGACGATTAATTACTGCGCGACCTGCACGCGTACGCATGCGAACGCGGAAGCCGTGCTTCATGTGACGACGACGATTATTCGGCTGAAATGTCCTCTTCATAACTAATGCTCCTGTATTCAGCCACGCAAAAGCATGGCCCCGTATGAGTCAAGCTATACCAAAATACTATTACCCCTCACCAATGCTCAAAACTCCACATTTTCTTATTAAAGAATCAACATTGTCAGATATAAATAAAAATGATTTATTCACATTTCTATTACAATTTATTGTACACGCAAAATCGTTGAAAAATAGCCAAATCTCAGCTTTAAACTTATCCACAAATTACACACATGTTATTCACAATTAAACAATTTCAACACGCTAGACTGTGGATAACTTCGTAGGGTCAGAGTAAACATATCTTACTGATACTTATTACACACGTGCGCGCGTAAACAGAATCAGCATTATTACATGTGCTAAATGCAAGTTTGGGGGTGAAATGGCTGATACATTAGGCGATTCTACATCGCAAGCTGCTTTGGTATGGTCTAATACGCTTACTGTTTTACAGCATAACGCCCTTTTAACTGCGCGCGATAAAGGTTGGTTTGAAGGTGTTAAACCAGAAGCAATCTTTGGAACGACCATTGTTTTGTGCGTATCCAATGCTGAAACGCAACAAGCTTTGCAAAATGAATTAAATTCTCCTCTACTTACAGCATTAAAAATTTGCACTGGTAAAGATATGTTTCCTGCTTTTAGGATCGTCCCTCAATCTGAATATCAGGAAAAAGCTGCACAAAATTCTTCAAATTCTTTATCTCATCAAGCACAGAACAATGCGAATTTAAATAAAAATAAAATAGTAACTGATAATACAGTTTTGCCTGTTGATAATATTTCAGTTTCATCATCTAATAATTTGTCATCGGTTACAGCAAATAATTCATCTCCTGTACAACCAGATTTTGATCATGCAACTGGAATATCTACTCTTCAACAAACTGATATTTCTACTGAACAGGCTGCACAGCAAAAAATGCCTGTCTCTGTTCAACGCGATGCAATTACACATTTAAATACGTGCGCAACTTTTGATACTTTTGTGCCTGGCGATTCAAATCGTTTTGCAAGAACTGTAGCTTTGGCAGTCGCAGAGGGTTCCGGCAGAGATTTTAATCCTTTATGTATTTATGGTGGCTCCGGTCTTGGCAAAACTCACTTGCTTAATGCAATTGGCAATTATGCTTTAGTAAAAGATTCTTCACTTAAAGTGCGTTATGTAACAAGTGAGGAATTCACTAATGAATTTATTGAAGCTCTTCAAACACCAAATCAAAGTCAAGGTCAAATCGCTGATTTTAATAGGCGATATCGTGAAGTAGATGTTCTTCTTATTGACGATATTCAGTTCCTTGGTGGAAAAGAAGCAACACTTGAACAATTCTTCCATACTTTTAATTCTTTATATCAAGCAAATAAGCGAATAGTTATAGCTTCAGATGTTGCGCCAAAAAATCTTAAGGGATTTGAAGCACGCTTAATTTCCAGATTTGAATCAGGTCTTACGGTTGATATTAAACCGCCAGATTTGGAGACGCGTATTGCAATTCTGAGAATGATGGCATCAATGAATCACTGTAATGTTCCAAGTGACGTACTTGATTTAATTGCTGAACGTTTTACAGAAAATATTCGTGAACTTGAAGGTGCATTGACACGCGTTACTGCTGTAGCATCTTTAAGTAATCAGCCTGTTAGTAAAGCTTTAGCTGAACAAGCATTACAAGATTTCTTTGCTACAGATATTGAAGTAAGGCCAACTGACATCATTAGTCAAGTAGCTCAGTATTTCCACATGACTTTTGATGAACTTGTTGGTCGTCAGCGCACAAAGAATGTTGCACTCGCTCGTCAAATTGCAATGTATCTTGCAAGAGAAATGACAAGCATGAGTTTGGTTGATATTGGCGAAGTTTTTGGCGGTAGGGATCATACTACAGTTATGCATGCTTATACTCGAGTAAGTGGCGAGATGCAAGAAAAGCAAGAAATTTATAACTACGTTATGGAATTAACTGTTCGTTTAAAACAAAATCCTGTTGAGCGTAGAAATTAAACTTATTTTCCACATATTCATGAATAAATGTTTAAAAGTTTATAAAAAGTTATCCACATACTTAATAACAAGTGTGGGTAAAAGCTGAGCATAACTCGTGGAAAACGCCGCGTAAAAATGTTATTAAGTTGTTTATAAGGCATTTAAAAATGTGGAAACTCTAAAAAATAGAAAAAGTTGTGGATAAGTTCCCCACTTATACACATTGTTGTTCTTGTGTTATCCACATCTTTTAATTGTTAATAAGTCTTTTTAAAAGCGGTTTTTAAGCACTTTTCCACATATACACAGTCTTTATTACTACTTTTATTTACTACTTAGTTAATAAGAAAAATAACAATTGCAAAAGCAATGCAAACATTGAAAAATATTTTTTGTAGACACCCTCATACTGTAGAATAAATGCAGACTTTACAGAAAAGAGGAAGCATGAAAGTAGAAGTCAACTCTGCATCATTTGCTGATGCTGTAGCTTGGACTACACGCGTAATTGACTCACGCCCTGCAAACCCTATTCTTGCAGGCTTAAAAATTGAAGCAGCAAATGGCACATTGCAGCTTTCTGCATTCAACTATCAAATTTCTAGCTGCCATCACATTGAAGCTGGTGTTGACGAAGAGGGAAGCATACTTATTCTAGGCAAATTGATGGCAGATATTACTAAGTCTCTTCCTGCAGAAAAAACTTATCTAAAATCTGAAAATAATACTTTGACTATTACTTCCGGAAAATCAACATTTACTCTACAACTTATGCCTCTTGGAGAGTATCCTGACTTGCCTGAACTGCCTCATAAATTAGGTCAGGTTGATGCACCAACATTTATTCAAGCTGTAAATCAAGCATCTGTTTCTACATCTAGAGAAGAAAATAGACCGGTTCTAACTGGAATTAGGATCCAATTTGAAGATGACACCGTTACTATGACTTCTACTGATAGATTCCGTCTATCTAGATCTACTTTTAAGTGGACACCAGAACATAATGACATTCATTCGACCACTCTTACTCGTGGGTCATTACTAAGAGATATTGCTCATTCTCTCGACGATCATCAAAATGTTATTATCCATTTTAATGAGGAAGATAAGTCACTTTTAGGTTTTGAAAATTCCGGTCGTACAAGTACTTCACAAATAATTGATGGAGAATTCCCTTCTGTAGATCGACTATTCGTAGATGAATATCCTATTCACGCAATTATTAATAAACAATTATTGATAAATGCAATTAAGCGAGTATCTTTAGTCGCCGAAAGAAATGCTCCTATTCGAATGATTTTTTCAAATCAGGAGTTAACTTTGAGTGCTGGTACTGCTGACGAATCACAAGCAAAAGAAGTACTTGATATCGATATGGATGGAGAAGACATAACTGTTGCCTTTAATCCGAACTACTTACTTGAAGGGTTAGGAGCTATTCCAGAGCCATTTGTGCATATGAAAATGGCAACAGCTGTAAAACCTGTTGAATTTAATGGTCAGCAGGAATCAGATGGTGATGAATCAACAGATTATCGCTATTTGCTTGTTCCTATGCGTTTTAATAATTAATATTGTTGCGATATTGCATTGTATTTTAGATTATTTTTTGATGTACAATGTAATATCGCATTTTTCTTTTAAAACTATTAAGAAAGGGTAATTAAGCAATGTATATTTCGCGAATTGCCCTTGATACATTTCGTTCTTGGAACCATATAATTTGTGATTTCAACCCTGGAATAAATGTTATATATGGCAATAATGGTTTAGGGAAAACCAATATTGTAGAAGCATTAGAAGTTACTGGTACTGGAATAAGTCACAGAACATCTTCAACATTGCCTCTTATTAAAAAAGGCTATGAAAAATCAATAATAAGAATAAATACCATTAATAATGATATAAATTATAAAAAAGATGAAACAAATACTGGCTTAAGTAATATTGCATCTTTAGAAAGTAATTTAAATCAAACAACTTATGAAATAGATCTTTATGTAAAAGGTTCTAATAGAGCACATATAAATTCTGGTAAAGCATTATATGTTAAAGACATTGTTGGATTATTGCCAATAGTTTCTTTTACTCCAAGAGACCAATTTCTTATAATTGGTGATCCTAATGTTAGACGTACTTTTATCGATCAAGCTGGATCTTTGTTAATACCAAATTATGTGCAATTATTGCAAGAATTTAAACATATTTCTAAACAGCGTGCTGCATTACTAAAAAATATTAGAGATTTTTCATACAAAAATCAGACAGTTTCATTATCCGGATTAGAAATTTGGACTGGTAAATTTATTGAAAGTGGTATTAACTTAACAAAAGCACGCCAAGAAACTGTGCAAATTATTAATAAATATTTCAAAAATATAATTAAATCTTTTACTAATGAAGAAAATACGGAAATAATATATGTTCCTTCTTTTGAAGAAGTATTATTTGAAAAAAAGAGTGATGAAAATATTGAAGATAAAAACGAGCTTTTTTCTAAAATAAGTGAGCATTTTCAACGTATTTATGATGGAGAGCTAGCTAGAGGATGCAATCTTATTGGCCCTCATCGTGATGATATTGACTTTGCTATTAATAATATTTCTGCTAAAGATTTTGCTTCGAATGGTGAATCTTGGACAATTGCAATAGCTTCAAAAATGGCATTATGCAAGGCATTAGAAGAAAAAAATAATGATAAACCTATTGTTATTCTTGATGATGTATTTGCACAACTTGATGAAAACAGGCGTATAAGAATATTAAATTTTGCACTTAATCAAGGTCAAGTTTTTATTACTACTTCTTCTCTTAGCGACATTCCTAATAAAGAATATATTAAAAAAACAAATCTTATAAATATTGGAAAACTATTAGAAAAAAATAATGAAATTAATAATTTCAGTGAAGAGCATAATAATATTTTGCTTGATGTAATAGAACAAAGAAAAAATAAGCAGGAGGAAAAATAATGATTCCTGTTAATATTCTTTTAAAAATTGATACTCGAAAATTACCTGCAATTATTTTTGATCCTATTAATAGAAAAGCTGAACGCGAAAATAATCGTGAAAAAAATGCAGAACAAGCTTGGGAAAATTTTGGAAAACCTGGTAGAGATCCTAAATCATTCTGTGGTATTTTAAAAAATTTTGCTTCTGAAAGTAATTGGAATAGTCAACTTTCTATAGCAAAATTACGTTCTTCTTGGCATAAAGTAGTAGGGGAAAGTATTGCAAAACATTGTGAAATAAGTCAAGTTGTAAATGGCGTGCTTATTGTTCGTGCTCAATCAACAGTTTGGGCAACTCAACTTTCTTATTTAATTCCACAATTAAAAGAAAAAATTAATAATAACCTTGAAAATATTGAAATAAAAGAAATTAAAGTTATTGGTCCAACAACGAGTGGATTAGGATTTTTAAGAAATAAATTTTAATAATATTATTATATTTTTTAAAAATAGTAAAAATGCCTATTTCTGAAGAGAGGTCATAGTATGTGTGTAGAATGTCATGTATTATGGCTAAAACGCTAGAATCCCCTTTTATGTGCTTTCTGGCATATGTTGGCTCTATAAATGCCTTTTAATATGAGGCAATTTGTGAAGGGACCTAAAGTGGCAAACACGGAAGATAATTCGATGGATAATGCCGTCGAAGAGCATAAACTCGATGATGCTCAACTCGATGATTCACTTGCTCCTGAACATTATGATGCGAGTGACCTTCGTGTTCTAGAAGGATTAGAGGCAGTTCGTATTAGACCAGGCATGTATATTGGTTCTACTGGTCCTCGTGGATTGCATCATTTGGTTTATGAGATTGTTGATAATTCTGTTGATGAAGCTTTGGCAGGATATGCTTCGCATATTGAAGTAACAATTTTGCCTGATAATGCTATTCGTGTTGTCGATGATGGTCGAGGTATTCCAGTAGATGAAGTGCCAGGCGAAGGTGTTTCTGGTGTTGAAACAGTTATGACTAAGCTTCACGCTGGCGGTAAGTTTGGTGGCGGCGGTTATGCTGTTTCTGGTGGTTTACATGGTGTAGGTATTTCTGTTGTTAATGCACTTTCTACTCGTGTAGAAATTGAAGTTCGTCGTCAAGGATTCCACTGGACTCAAACTTATGTTGATCAGCATCCAACTGCTCCTTTGGCAAAAGGTGAGCCAATGACAGAAGGAGAATCTACTGGAACTTCTGTGACTTTCTGGCCAGACGGAACAATTTTTGAAACAACAGTTTATGATTTTGAAACCTTGCGTTCTCGCTTCCAGCAGATGGCTTTCTTAAATAAGGGTTTGAAGATTTCTTTAACTGATTTACGTAAGCCAGATGAAGCTGGAGATGAAGTTGCAGGTGATTCCGAATCTTCTAGTGAAGAAAAGCATAGAAGCGTAAGCTACCAGTATGAGCATGGTATTAAAGACTATGTTGATTACTTAGTTAAATCTCGAAAAGCTGTTCCAGTAGAGCCAGATGTTATTGACTTTGAGGCTGAAGATCTTGAAATTGGTATTTCTGCGGAAATTGCTATGCAATGGACTGTTGCTTATTCTGAAGCAGTTCACACTTTTGCTAATACTATTTCGACTACTGAAGGCGGTACTCACGAAGAAGGATTCCGTGCAGCGCTTACTACTTTAGTTAATCGTTATGCTCGCGAAAAGAATATTTTGAAAGAGAAAGATACTAATCTTTCTGGTGATGACGTTCGCGAAGGCTTAACAGCAGTTGTTTCAGTAAAGCTTACAACTCCACAGTTTGAAGGTCAGACTAAAACAAAGCTTGGCAATTCTGAAGCTAAGACTTTTGTGCAAAGAGTCATGACTGAAAAGCTTGGAGATTGGTTTGATGCTCATCCAAATGAAGCAAAAAATATTATTCAAAAAGCTATAGAAGCTTCTCGTGCTCGACTTGCTGCTAAAAAAGCTCGCGAAAATACTCGTCGCAAGTCTATTTTTGAAACTGCTGGAATGCCAGATAAGTTGAAGGATTGCCAGTCAAGTAATCCTGAAGAATGTGAATTATTCATAGTCGAGGGTGATTCTGCAGGTGGCTCAGCAATTCAAGGTCGCGATCCTATTACGCAAGCAATTTTGCCTTTGCGTGGTAAGATTTTGAATACTGAACGCGCTTCAATCGACAGAATGATGAAGTCTGAAACTATTGAATCCTTAATTACTGCTGTTGGTGGTGGTTATGGAGAAGACTTCGATTTAAGCAAGGTTCGATATCACAAAGTCATTATTATGGCTGATGCTGATGTCGACGGTGCTCATATTGCTACTTTGAATTTGACATTATTTTTCCGCTATATGCGTCCTATGATTACTGCAGGATACGTTTATGTTGCTATGCCACCTTTGTACCGTTTGAAGTGGAGCAAGGGAGCACATGATTTTGTTTATACGGATGCTGAGCGAGACAGAGTTTTGGCAGAAGGTAAAGCTGCTGGTCGTCAACTTCCTAAAGGTGAAGGTATTCAGCGATACAAGGGCTTGGGTGAAATGAGTTATCAGGAGTTGTGGGAAACAACAATGGATCCTGAGCATCGTATTTTGAAGCAAATTCATATTGAAGATGCTGCTCGAGCTGATGAAACATTCTCCATGCTTATGGGCGATGAAGTAGAGCCTCGTAGACTCTTTATTCAAAGAAATGCTCATGATGCAAGGTTTATTGACGCTTAAAAGTATTAATTTATTCGAAAAGATAAAAAGAAAAAACTTTAATTTTTATAAGATTAAGAAGGAATTGAAGTGGTAGACGAAATAAATTCCGCTCGTGATGGTGCTGAGCGAGATCAGCTTCCAGATGGTTCTATGGAACCACAGAGCCCTCAGGAAGCAGATAATACTGATTATGGCTTAATGAAGGGTGCTCGCGTAAAGAACATGGATTTGCAGCAGGAAATGCGCGAATCTTATTTAGCTTACGCATTATCTGTTATTGTTGAGCGTGCTTTACCAGATGTTCGTGATGGTTTAAAACCTGTTCACCGTCGTGTTATTTATGCAATGTATGATGGAGGATACAGGCCTGATCGCGGATATAACAAGTGTTCTCGCGTTGTCGGTGATGTTATGGGTAAGTATCACCCTCATGGTGATTCTGCTATCTATGACACTTTAGTGCGTATGGCTCAGTCTTGGTCAATGCGCTATATGCTTGTTGATGGTCAAGGAAACTTTGGTTCTCCTGGTGATGATCCTGCAGCAGCAATGCGTTATACGGAATGTCGTATGGCACCGTTGGCTATGGAAATGGTACGAGATATCGATAAAGATACCGTTGATTTCCTGCCAAATTATGATGGTAAAACTCAAGAGCCTACGGTTTTGCCAGCTCGTTTCCCGAATCTTTTAGTTAATGGTTCTGCTGGTATTGCTGTTGGTATGGCAACCAATATTCCACCTCATAATATGCGTGAAGTGGCTGATGGTGTGCACTGGGCGTTGGATCATCCTGATGCAAGCAAAGAAGAACTTCTTGAAGCTTTAATTCAGCGAATTAAAGGACCTGATTTCCCTACTGGAGCAACAATCTTAGGTCACAAGGGAATTGAGCAAGCGTACCGCACAGGTCGCGGCTTAATTACAATGCGAGCAGTAGTTAATACTGAGGAAATTAAGGGACGCATGTGCTTGGTTGTTACCGAGCTTCCATACCAAGTTAATCCTGATCGCTTAGCTGCTTCTATTCGTGAAGCTGTACGAGATGGCAAAATTCAAGGTATTGCAGATATGCGCGACGAAACGTCTGGTCGTACTGGTCAGCGTTTGGTTCTTGTTCTTAAGCGTGATGCTGTTCCAAAAGTTGTTTTAAATAATTTGTATAAGCATTCGCAATTGCAGCAAACTTTCGGCGCAAATATGCTTGCTTTGGTTGATGGCGTTCCTAGAACTTTGAGTTTGGATGCGTTTATTCGTCATTGGGTAACTCATCAGCTTGAAGTAATTGATAGGCGTACACGTTACTTAAAGCGTGAAGCTGAAGAGCGAGATCATATTTTGCAAGGCTATTTGAAAGCTTTGGATATGATTGATGAAGTTGTGGCTTTAATTCGTTCATCTAAAGATGTTGAAACTGCTCGTACTGGTTTAATGAATTTGCTTGATGTTGATGAAGTTCAAGCGGATGCCATTCTTGCAATGCAACTTCGTAGACTTGCAGCTTTGGAACGTCAGAAGATTCTCGACGAGCATGAAGATTTGATGATTAAAATTGCTGATTACAACGATATTTTGGCAAGCCCAGAACGTCAGCGCAAAATTGTTGGCGATGAACTTGATGAAATTGTTGCAAAATATGGTGATGATCGCAGAACTAAGATTCTTCCATTCTCTGGTGAAATGAATGTTGAAGATCTTATTGCTGAAGAAAACGTTGTTGTAACAGTAACTCGCGCAGGTTATATTAAGCGTACTAAGGCAGACGAGTATCGTGCTCAACACCGCGGTGGTAAAGGCATTAAGGGTGCAAAGCTTCGTGAAGATGATGTAGTTGATCACTTCTTCTTAACTTCTACACACAATTGGTTGCTCTTCTTTACTAATCGTGGTCGAGTTTATCGTCTGAAAGCCTACGAACTTCCAGAAGGATCTCGCGATTCTAAAGGTCAGCATGTTGCTAATTTGTTGCAATTTACTCCTGGAGAAACAATTCAAGCAGTGTTATCAATTCCAAATTATGATGTTGCTAAATACTTGGTATTGGCAACTCGTTCCGGGAAAGTTAAGAAAACTGCATTGCAAGAGTATGATTCTCCACGTCAAGGCGGTTTGATTGCTGTACGTTTGATGGCAAATGAAGAAACAGGTGAACCTGTCGACGAGCTTATTGGTGCAGCTTTGTGCAATTCAGAAGATGACATTATTCTTGTTTCTAAGCTTGGAATGAGTTTGAAGTTTAGAGCAGATGATGAACAACTTCGACCAATGGGTCGTCAGACTGCCGGCGTTCAGGGTATGAGATTCCGTGAAGGTGACGAATTACTCGATATGGACGTTGTTGCGGCAGAAACTAGTAAAGATCTTCTTGTTGTTACTAATGAAGGTTTTGCTAAGCGAACTGCTATTGAAGAGTATCGTTTGCAAGGAAGAAACGGCTACGGTGTTAAAGCTGTTCAACTTGCAGAGGGTCGTGGTTCATTAGTTGGAGCTTTGATTGTTGAAGAAACAGATCAAGTAATGGCAATTATGAAGTCCGGTAAGGTAATTCGTTCTGACGTTAATGAAGTGAAGCGCACTGGTAGAACAACTCAAGGCGTAACCTTAGCTAAGCCGGATAAAGGCGATGAAATTATTTCTATTGCCCGTAATGAAGAAACGGATGACGAAGAAAATCAATTAGAAGAAAAAGAAGCTACTTCAGAAAATGAGGAAGCTTAAGAAACTTCTTATGTGGAATAATATTAATAATATTATTCCACAAAAATTTGAGAGTACTAATAAAAACTGTTCTAGTCTGTTTTTATTGGTACTCTCATTGGTATAATGACACTGATTATAGGCAAATTAATAAGAGAAGGAACACTGAGATGAGCGAAAATTTTGAGCCATCGCAAAATCCGATGAATATGAATGAGGAATCTGCAAGATTTTTGTCTAATGACACAGAATTATCTGCAGAAAAAATGGTTCCTTCTAAGGAAGTTAATTATTCAAGTGAAGAAAATAATTTTGATGAAATATCTGGTAATTCTTCTTTAGGAAATATTGTTAAAAATTCATCATCTTCTGGACGTGTTAGTGGTAGTTCCAATACGTATCGTCGTACAATTGGTGGTGCTGCTTCATCTATTTCCAATAAATCAAATGCAACAAAATCGGGACGTGTTCCGCGTGCTCGTCGTATGAGTCTTTCTTTAGTAAGAGTAGATGCATGGTCTGTAGCAAAAGTAACATTCCTTTTAAGCGTTGCAGGAGGAATTATTCAAGTTATTGCTGCAGGTTTAGTGTGGTTGTTCTTGAATATGATTGGTGTATTTGATCAAGTAACGCAGATTGTTTCTTCTACTGGTTTGGATAGTAACGGTTTTAATCTTGCAGATGTGTTCTCACTCCCAACAGTATTAAGTACTGTGACTATTTTTTCAATTGTAGAAATAATTATAATAACCGTATTATCTGCAATAATTGCTCTTCTATATAACGTTGTTGGTTCATTAGTTGGAGGAATTCACATTACTTTAGGTGACGACTGATAGTGTGAATAATTTAGCTTTGGATAATAAAATTCCCACTGTTTACTACGAAGCAGTGGGAATTTTTTATAAGAAAAATAAGAAATTAACGTTTTACTAGTTCGTCACGAATATCTTGTAACAGTTGAATAGTTTTTTCTTCACGCTCTTTTCTTTTTTCTTCTTCAGTTTTTTCATGTTCAATTTGCAACAAATCTGCACCAATTTCACGCAATTTATTAATAGGTAAAACAATGCAGAAATAAACTGCTGTAGCAACAATAAGGAAATTCAATAATGCTCCAATTACTGCGCCAAAAGAAATTGTTGCACCATTCATACTAATAGTTAGAACACCATTAAGTTCTGGCTTTCCAAAAATCATTGCAATAAGAGGATTAATAATATAATTAACTATCGTTGTTACTACTGAAGTTACTGCACTACCCATAACAACACCGACAGCCATGTCGATTACGCTGCCTCGTAAAATAAATTTTTTAAATCCTTTTATCATTAGTATTTTCTTCCTTTTATATATTATTGAATATTAGATTGTGAGTTAGAATCTAATATTTGTTCTTCGTAAGTAGATTTGTCATTATTTCTGTTGTCAATATATAAATTATGTCGCTGGAACGAGCGCAAAATTGTAACAGAAAGTAGTGGATATATAATTGCTGCAGCTAATACATCCGTAGGGAAATGAGCAGCGACAATAATACGTGAAACAGCAACTATAACAACAAGAATTGCGCTAAAAAGTAATCCAAATTGAATTGATGATGGTTTATTGATGTAAAGAATCAACATTGCCATAACGCAAACTGCTACAGCTGCTGAAGTGTGTCCACTTGGGAAACTTGGATCAGTTGGTAATTTAATATTCAAACCAATGTACGGACGCGGACGATTTACAGCAAATTTAACTGCAAAAATGTAAATCATAGGAAGAAGCGAAATTAAAAGTTGAATTATTGTCATCTTCCAATTTTTATTTATAAATAATGAAAGCGCTGCTAATAAAACAAGTATTGCTATGCAACCCTTAGTTGAAAAAACTAAAGCTAATATTTTTGAAATACTGAGAATTACAGAGGGAACACTCTTGTGGAACCAAGAAACTATGGATGATTCATAAGTGCGCTCTTTACTAGTAACTAGTAGTGCTTTTCCTAAGCACGGAATAACAACTGCGAGTAATAGTGTAAAAATAGTAGCGGAATTTCTAGTGAAAACCGATAATCCGCTGTGATTATTGTTATTTTTCTGCATCATACTTGTTAAGATTACACGCACAATGATGTAAATGCACGTTGGAGAGTACGAAATAATATGTATAAAAAAGAAAATATATTAGAAGAAAAGCGTGTGGTAGTTGAACACCGTACCCGGTGACGAGTACTATGATGAACAGATAGAAAGGGTTTACCATGAGCGTGTTTGACCGATTTGAGAAGAGCGTGGAAGGTGCAATGAACAGCGTCTTCGCAAAATTCGGCTCCAAAGATTTGCAGCCAGTCGATTTTTCGAGTGCTTTGGAACGTGAAATTGACGCTGAAGCCATGCCTATTGGCAGAGATCACACAGTTGCTCCAAATGAGTACCGTTTTAAGCTGAGTACGCCTGATTTTGATCATATTGAACAATGGGGTAGTGAAGCATTAGCTAATGAGCTTGCAGATAATCTTACTCAATATGCTAAGAGTCAGCATTATGCTTTCGTAGGACCTGTAGTTGTTATTTTTGAAGAGGATTTGGAATTAACTAAAGGTAATTTCCATTTGACATCTGAATCTGTTCAGGGTAATGCTGTTCCTGTTACTACTGAGGATCAATCGCAGAATCACCCGATGCTTGAAATTAATGGTAACCAGTACTTGCTTACAAAGGATCGTACTATTTTAGGACGTGGGTCTGGTTGCGATATTGTAATAGATGATCCAGGTATTTCTCGTCATCATCTTGGTATTGATATAACTCCTGACGGTGTTATTGCTCGTGATCTTGGATCTACGAATGGTACATATGTAGAAGGTCATCAGGTTCCTGCAGCAACATTGGTTGATGGCAACACTATTACTATTGGTCGTACGCGTATTCTTTATTGGGCATCGTCTCAAGACCAGGAGTAATAAGTATTTCCGAGCTAGGAGACGATAACGCGCATGATGTTTACTGAATTAACGTTTGCAATACTTAAGTATGGCTTTTTAGTCTTACTTTGGATTTTTGTATGGTGCGCTATCCGTTCGCTTCGCTGCGATATTGAAGTATTTAGTCCTAAAAAATCTCGTTTTTGGAAGAAAAGTTCTCGTCGTAATTCTCGTGAAGCAAAGTTTTCACAAGTTATGCAAGTGCGTGAGACGCCAGTATTTGCCAAAGCAGAAAATCAAGAAAATACATCCGGTTCTCCAACTTTGTTAGTTGTTATTGATGGACCTTTGGCAGGATCTTCATTCCCATTGAACGCTGCTGGTGTGACTCTTGGTCGTGCTGCTTCTAATACAGTCGTATTAAATGATGAATTTGTATCTTCACACCATGCTCGTGTTTATTTTAATCAATCAGTTAATTCTTGGGTTCTTGAAGATTTAGGTAGCACAAATGGAACCATGATTGGTCATAATCGTGTTACTGAGCCTGTTATATTAGCTCCGCGTACTTCTGTGCGAATCGGCGCAACAATGTTTGAATTGAGGTAACAAATGAAACAAATCAATTCAAATAACGAAGAAGAAATTCAGACCGCAGTTACTGGGCAAATAGAAAAAATATCATCTATAACAGATAAAAATGATATTAAAGAAAATCGCGCAAATTCTGTAGAAAAAATACTTTTTATGTATGCTACGGCTGTCAGTGATGTTGGAACTGTTCGTAGTAATAATCAAGATTCTGCATTTGCTGGTGAACATTTAGCTGCAATTTGCGACGGAATGGGTGGTCATGCTGGAGGAGATACAGCTTCTACTATAGCGATTCGTTCTCTTGCACATATTGAACAAGATTCAAGACCGCATGATGTTAAAACTGTTTCTTCAATGATGGAAACATCGATTATGGCTGCTCATGATGCGATTGTTGGTAAAGCTAAGCGTGAGCGCCGTCTTGCTGGAATGGGAACGACAGTTACTGCAGTAACTCTTGTAAGAGGATACTGGGTTCTGGCTCATTTAGGTGATTCTAGAGCGTATCTACTAAGAGATAATCATCTTATGCGCATGACTACTGATCATAGTTATGTTCAGCATTTGATTGATACAGGTCATATTACGCCTGAAGAAGCGCGAAATCATCCTCAACGAAATGTTGTTATGCGAGTACTAGGTGATTTTGATATAGATCCTCGTCCTGATATTGCTTTGCGTTCAGCTCATCCTTCTGATCGTTGGCTTCTTTGCTCTGATGGATTGTGTGGAGTTCTTGAAGATTCAACTATTCAAGATGTGATGAGTAGTATTTCTAATCAAGAAGAATGCGCTCAAAAATTAGTATCTATGGCACTTCGTGCTGGTAGTACAGATAATGTTACAGCCGTTATTGCAGATGCAACGCTTGCACTTGATGCTGATGCATTTGATCTTCCGCATCAAACTCCACTTATTGGAGGAGCTGCAAGTAAGGATCTCGAGTCAATTGCAGATATCGTAAATAAAGCAGTAGCTTCAGCACCGGCATTGCGCGAAGATAAGAATTCACCAGCTCAAAGAGCAGCTGCGCTAGCTCAAGATGATGATAATTCTAAAAATCCAGATGAAGGAACAATATCTATTACAAGAATTGTGCAACCTTCACACATTCGTGAAGAAGTTGGAGAATTACATACACCTGACACTAATGAGATCCCTATAGTCAAAAAAAAGAATGGTAAAGTTTCAACAGATCCTCATGATCCAGATGTTGCTCGTGCTGTTAAACATGAGCAGGATGAGGCACATCGTGCTCATTCATTGAGGCGTAGATGGACTCGCATAGGCATATCTTTGGGAATATTACTAGTATTATTTGTTATTTCTGGAGTAGGTTACGGAGTATATGCGTGGACTCAAACGCAATATTATATTGGAAAAGACAGTAACAAAGTTGTTATTTATCAAGGAGTGCCAACAAATATTTTTGGTATTGCATTATCTCACAAAGTGGAATCTACTGACATCTCTGTTAATAAACTAGATAAATCTTGGCAGGATCAATTAAAAGAAGGTATTAGTTTTGGCAGCTTAGTTGAGGCTCGTGGTCATGCTTCGTTAATTCGTCGAGAAATGCGTGCGCGAGAACAAGAAAAACTTAATGAACAGAATCAAAAGAAATTAGAAAATAAAATAAATAAAAATAAAGATAACGCGAAGCAAGGGGGTAAAACCTCATGAATATGATTGCTACGCGTATCAGACAGATAGCATTGTTGCTTTTTGCAACATTGCTTTCTGGCATGGCATTTTTACAGATGTTTTTCCGTATTGACGGTTATATTTCTGCTAATTATGCAGCAATGTTGATTCTCGTTATGGCACTGTTTTTCGTATTTTGGGGTGTTCTTCTTGTTAAACAGCCATATGCAAGTCAAGCTATTTTACCTTGTATTATGCTTTTAACTGCAATTGGAACAGTTCTTATAGCTAGAATCGATAGGCAAAATAATACAAATGTTGCAATAAAACAAATGGTGTGGATTTGTGCAGCATTAGTATTATCAATTATTTTCGTTATTCTTTTGAAAGATTATCGCATTTTAAGGCGTTTTTCTTATGTGAATATGGTTATAGGCTTGATTCTTTTGCTTTCACCTATGGTTCCTGGATTAGGTAAAGAAATTGGTGGAGCGAGAATTTGGATAGGTTTTGGAGATCACACAGTGCAACCAGGAGAGTTTGCTAAGCTTTTCCTGTCATTCTTCTTTGCTGCGTACCTGTTTAATCATCGTGATCGACTTGCTGTAGGTGGAAATAAGGTTTTGGGAGTTCACCTTCCTCGCTTACAAGACATGGGACCTATTGCTTTAGTATGGGCAGCATCAATGGGTGTGCTTGTTATCCAGCATGATCTTGGAACGTCATTGATGTTCTTCGCAATGTTTGTGTCAATGTTGTATGTGGCAACAGGTCGCAGAGGATGGATTGCTGTTGGGGGTATTGCTTTTGTAGCTGGATGCTTGATGGCAGTAAAGTTATTCGCACATGTGCAATATCGTGTGGATTCGTGGCTTCATCCATTTGATAATGCGGTTTATAATCGTTTCCCTGGTGGCTCAGCGCAAATTGTATCTGGATTGTTTGGTTTGGCTGCTGGAGGAACAACCGGAACAGGTTTAGGACAAGGTCATCCTTCTATAACACCGCTAGCTAATTCTGATTTTATTTATGCTTCTGTTGGTGAAGAGCTTGGTCTTACTGGGCTTCTAGCCGTATTGGTTTTGTATTTAATTATTATTGCATCCGGAATGATTACTGCAATGAAAATTAAAGATGGCTTTGGAAAATTATTAGCTTCAGGGCTTGTTTTTACTATGGCTTTCCAAGTGTTTACTGTTGTTGGTGGAATTACTTTGGTTATTCCATTAACCGGTTTAACTTTGCCGTATATGGCAGCTGGAGGTTCTTCTTTAGTAGCAAATTATTTGCTTGCATCTTTGCTTATTGTTATTTCTCACGCTGCAAATAAACCTGAACCTGCTCCTGTTTCCGATACTTTCCAATACGCTGCCTTAGCAGCGTTGCGCGAGCGTGAATTGCAAGAGCGAGCTAATACGAATACAAATAATAGTGAATATAACAATACAGATTATGAAAATAATATAGATGCTTCTGCTGTTATTTCCTCTTCAGAAAGAGGTGATAACAATGAATAAAAGTCTTAGAGAACTTTTTACTGCAGTATTGGTACTTTTTGTAATACTTGGTATTTCAAGTACAATTATTACTTCTATTAAAGCGAATGCTCTAAATTCTGATCCTCGAAATCGCAGAGCTTTATACCATGAGTTTGGCGCTCCACGTGGAGCAATACTTACATCAGATGGCACAGTTATAGTGAAATCTGAACCATCTAAAGATGCTTTTGTGTATCAACGTCAGTATTCTAACGGATTAGTATATGCTCCAGTTACTGGATATTTTTCTATTAGCCAGCGTGCAGATAGAGGAATTGAAGCTTCTCGTAATAGTTTATTAAGTGGAGAATCAGATGCTCTGTTCTGGCAAAGATTCCGTTCATTATTTACTGGAGCAACTAATCGCGGAGCTTCTATAGAAACATCAATTGATTCACGTTTGCAAAATCTTGCTTACAATCTTCTTAAAGGCAAAGACGCAGCTTTAGTTGCAATTGAGCCAAAAACCGGAAGAATTCGCGCCATGGTAAGCACTCCAAGTTATGATCCGAATGATCTTGCTCTTCACAATATTAATGAAGTAAATAAATCGTATGAGAGAATAACATCAGATGTGTCAAATCCTATGCTGAATCGTGCTGTTTCTGAGCTTTATGCTCCTGGCTCTACGTTCAAAACTGTTGTTGCAGCAGCAGCATTAGAATCTGGAAAATACAAGCCTGATACGAAAATACCTGCTGGTGCGAGCTATGTTTTGCCTGGAACCAAGACGTCTCTTACAAATGTCACTTACCAAGCGAATGGCGTTGATGGAAAAATATCTTTTGAGGATGCTTTAGCATATTCGTCTAATACTGCTTTTGCTCAATTGGGTAATTCTTTAGGATCTGACGTAATTGTAAAGCAGGCAAGAAAGTTTGGATTCTTCGATTCGCTGCCTATTGATGGTTCTGATTCTACTGGATTCCCAATACGATCCGTGAAATCTACTTTTTCTATTAAGCCAACTCCAGATAGACTAGCTCTGGAATCAATAGGTCAAGGTGATGCTAAGGTTACACCTTTGCAAAACGCTATGATTGCGGCAGCTATTGCAAATAATGGAACATTGATGAAGCCTACTCTTGTTGATTGTGTAAGATCTAGCGATTTGTCAGTATTGTCACAAACTAGACCAACCGTTATGAACCAAGTAATGAGTAGTGACAGTGCATCTAAATTAACTTCTATGATGCAGGCTGTTGTTACAAAAGAAAATCCTAATCTTGCTTTACCTAATATTCATGTTGCGGCTAAAACAGGTACTGCACAGATTGGAATGTATAATCAAGCTGCTAATGGTTGGGTTATTGGATTTGCTCCTGCTGAAAATCCTAGAATAGCTATAGCGGTTATAGTACATAACACAAGTACATTTGGTAGTTACGCGGCAGGACCTATTATGCGACAAGTGATGGAGGAGGCGCTTAAACAATGAAACTCGTTGAAGGACAGTTAGTTCATCATCGTTATAGACTTGATCGCCGCCTTGCTCAAGGCGGTATGGGAGAAGTTTGGAAAGGCTTTGATATTCAACTTGGGCGAATTGTTGCCATTAAGGCGTTACGTACAGATACCGTAAACGTTGAAGCAAAATTACGTCGTCTTCGTGCTGAAGCGCATAATTCAGCAAATTTAGCGCATCCTAATATTGCAGCATTATTTGACTATTATGAGCACGATGGTATTGGATTCCTAATTATGGAATATGTGCCAAGTAAATCATTGGCAGATTTGTATCATAAAGAAAAAATAATTGATCCTACCAAGTTACTTCCTATTCTTATTCAAACAGCTCGAGGACTTTTTGTAGCTCATTCTCATGGCGTAATTCATCGCGATGTAAAACCTGCAAATATTATGGTTTCTGATACTGGCAATGTGAAAATCACAGATTTTGGTGTGTCATATTCCAGTGACCAAGAACAGATCACTCAAGATGGCATGGTAGTTGGAACAGCTCAATATATTTCTCCAGAACAAGCACAAGGTGAACAAGCTACTGCACAATCTGATATTTATTCGTTAGGTGTTGTGGCATATGAAGGTTTGTGCGGACATCGTCCATTTACTGGAGCAACGCCGGTAGATATTGCTGCTGCACATGTTAATGATCCTGTACCACCTTTGCCAGAAAATGTTGATTTGCAATTACAACAGTTTATTATGTCTATGCTTGCAAAGAATCCAAAAGATCGTCCAAAAGATGCATTAGTTGTGTCGAAAGTATTATCTCGTATTGAGCGCAGACTGCTAGATCAAGAAACAGCCTTCAACAATACAACAGGAGTACTTTCTACAAATTTGCGACAACGAAGATGTATTAAAAGTATGCCGCAAAACCAAGTAAATATTATTAATATTTTTAATACCAATGATCGCAAGGAGCAGCAATGAATACCACAATGCCCACCTCATTAGCGAATGGTCGATACGAATTAGGGGAGCTTATTGGCCGCGGCGGCATGGCGGAAGTGCGTGTTGCTGTTGATAAGCGCTTAGGTCGTACAGTTGCTGTGAAAATCATGCGTTCCGATTTAGCGAACGATGAGATTTTCCTTTCGCGATTCCGCAGGGAAGCGCATGCCATTGCGCAGATGAACAATCCTAATATTGTGAATATTTATGATTCTGGAGAAGAATCTGTTATAGCAGAAAATGGCTTAGAAGAGCGTTTACCGTATCTTGTAATGGAATACATCAAAGGTAAAACATTACGCGATATTCTAAAAATGAATGGAGCTTTAAGTCAGAGAGACGCTGAACAAGTTATGCTTGGCGTACTCAATGCTTTAGAGTACTCACACAGAATGGGTATTATTCACCGCGATATTAAGCCTGGAAATATTATGATTTCCGAACAAGGCTTAGTAAAAGTCATGGATTTTGGAATAGCTAGAGCTCTTGATGATTCTGCAACAACTATGACACAGTCTCAAGGTGTTGTTGGAACAGCACAATATTTGTCTCCAGAGCAGGCTCGTGGTGAACAAGTAGATATGCGCTCTGATTTGTATTCTGCAGGGTGTGTGCTGTATGAAATGCTAACTGGACGTCCTCCTTTTATTGGAGATTCAGCTGTTGCCATCGCATATCAGCATGTTTCAGAAGTGGCGACACCTCTTAGCACACTTGTTCCAGGCATGCCTGCTATGTGGGACAAGATTTGTGCTAAAGCAATGGCAAAAGATAGACAAAATAGATATGCCACAGCATCAGAGTTTAAGAATGACATTCTAGCGTTTATGAACGGCGGAGTGCCTGTTGCAGCAGCGTTTAATCCATTGACTGATTTAGCTAATATGAAGGCGCGTAAGCAGGCTGAACAGGATGCTGCAACTATGGCTATGGGCATGACAGATGGTGCTGCAACTCAATCGTTTAATCCTATTACTGGTCAAGTTGAATCTGCAAATATTGCATTTTCTCCTAGCACGCGCGCGTCACAAAGAGCAACAATGCAAGCGCAACGTCGTAAACGAGTAGTAATCGGATCTATAGTTGGAGTATTAGTAACAGTATTAGTTCTTCTGGGTGTGCTGTTTATGCTCAATCGAAGTCGTGCTACTGGAGATGTTGTAGTTCCAACATTTATGGAGACAACAACGCAGGATGCTGCTCGTGAAAAGTTGCGTGCACTTGGTTTGGTTCCAGATATTCGTGAAGATGATCATTCTTCTCAACCTGAGGGAACTTTTACTAAGCAATCACCGCGTGGAGGTGAGCATGTTGCTTCTGGATCCAAGGTGACTGTATGGTTCTCGGTTGGACCACAATCAACTCGCGTGCCAGATGTAAGTGGTAAAACGCAAGAAGCTGCTCGTAAAATGCTTGAGCGTGCTGGGTTTAAGATTGCTAATGTTCGAGTAGAAGATAGTGCAGATATTAAGAAAGATCATGTAACTCGCACAGATCCTGACGCAGATTCGTTTGCTGATAAGGGTACGTTAATTACTTTATATATTGCATCCGGTTTAACTAAAATTCCTGACGGTCTTGTTGGTCAAAGCAAAGACATTGTGGTTAGCCAATTAGAGAATTTTGGTTTTACTACGGATGTAGTTAAGGAAGATTCAGATAATGTGCCTGAAGGTTCTGTAACTCGACTAAATCCGTCGTCTGGTTCCTCTGTTAAACCACACAGCTCTATTACTGTGTATGTTTCTCAAGGTGCTTCGAAAGTTGAAGTTCCTAGTATAGATCTTGGTACTGTTACCTTCAAACAGGCGAAGAAAATACTTGAAGCAAAAGGTTTGAGAGTAGTATCTGATTCAATGGCAAAAGATGACGATATAGTCATGAGCATGTCTGAGGAAGCAGGAAGCAAGGTTGAGAAGGGCAAAGCGATTACATTAGTTACACGTCCAAGCCTTGGTTCTTCATCTGATTCAGACTGATTTAGATTTGTATTAGATTAAGTCTGTAAAAAATAATGTATATGCTGCTTGTTCTACAAGAAAAGTAGAACAAGCAGCGTTTTTGTATCTCTAATGTTTGTATCTCTAATAAAATCCGTATATTACTTATAAAAATTGATGCGTGAAAATAGATCTGCATAAATAGACTTATATTAGGTTGCAAAGTATGTGATAAAACGAAAAAATAGCTGTTTAAGATATGTTTGTTTATTTAGACATAGTTTTACAGCAATGCGTTATTTTATGTGTTTCTATAGGCTTTTATTTTATTAATATAAACAAAAGGCGACTGCGCTTCATACGCAATCGCCTTAAATGTTTTTATTTTGTAAGTTTTAAAGCAATCGTAAGAATATTTAAAACTTACTACTTAACCCGTTATCATACAGTTGTTGAGTAATTAGACATCTGCTGAAGGAATGGAATTGTAGATGCGCCCCAAGGGAAAATCCACTGGAATAATGCTAATACAATGAAGAAATAAATCAGAATCGAAAGAATCCAACGAATCGCTGTAATACCTGGTTGTATGCGCAAAAGACCGCCAAAAATGCTTGCATCAGGCTTTTTCTTTAATCCAGAATGAATAGCGCGAAGTTCTGGCCATTGCCAAGCAATTGCTCCTGCTACGAAAATCATCATATACACTAATAAAACAACCACCATAACTGGCACTAGTGAAGAAAGACGAGAAACTAGAGATTGTTGCTCATTGTTAATAAACTTCACTTTTCCTTGCTCATCAATAGTAGAAAGTTCTTTTGGAATGCCATCGCTAATCTTTGCCCAATAAGCGAATTTTGCGTAGCTAATCCAGCGATGAGTTGCAGCAGTATACTTAGGTTCGCACGTTGTAAGAGTAAGCATACGTTTTGTTGGTTTCTCACCAGGATGATCAGGATTTGCATCAATAACTTCACCGTGATCTGGTGTAACAATCTTGTAAGAAGTGTACTTATAGACGAACCAATAATCCTTTGTACGAACTACTATTGCGTCGCCAGGCTTCAGTAAGTCTACATCTCCCAATGGCTGACCATAACCATTTCGGTGACCTGCTACTGCAAAATTACCTATTGCGCCAGGCATTTGTGTGGTTGGATAATGACCTAAACCACGCTTGCTTAAGATGTCTGGCGTAATGCCTTCTACAACATTTCGTTCCCACTGATTTCCAAAACGTGGTATGTATAAACGAGCTACAAGGTCTTCAGACTTTGGTTTGCTTAAAGCAGGTGGGTCAGTATTCTGTGGTAAAGCAATCTTCGTTTTATCACCAGTTTTTGGGTTTTGCCAAGATATTGCTTGACGTGCCTCTACTTGAGTGTGCTCAGCCTGCTCTCCAGTCCACCACATTTGCCATGCAATGTACAATGCGCAAATAACTGCAAAAGCTATCAACAGTTCGCCAATAATTCCAGCGGCTTGCCACCAGAAATTCGAGCTGCTACGCTTCGTTTTTCCTTCCTGCATATTAGCAGATTGCATAGTGTGCTACTCCTTTATTGATGTATGAAGACTTTGCAACATATTTTATTTGTTTAGCACTTTAGGAACTGTTGCGTACCTTAATGGTTGCAACAAAGCCGATGCTTCAGGGAATCGCAGATTATTCTTTTTCTCCACTTTCCATCCTAATCCAAACGAACTTACATACTCCTTGTAGGTGTGTATGGCTGGTGAATTGTTTAGAGCATCAACCATGCTATCTATTGGACCAATAGCAGATATTTTATACGGTGGCGAGTACTGATGACCTTGCAACATAAGAACGTTACCAATACAAACAACTGCGGAGTTAAATAATACTCGCTGATCCTGAATAGTTATTGCTTCTGCTCCGCCGCGCCACAAAGCATTTACTACAGCTTCAATATCTTGCTGGTGGATTACGTAATCATTAATGGTTCCGGATGTTCCGGAACCATTAACTGCGCCTTTCCATAGAGGAGAGTCGTTGAGAGTTACAACAATTCCAGGTCCTTCAAGTTTTGGAAGTACGGTACTACTTCCAGTATCAGAAGATTCTTTTCCTTCACTAGTGCTGCTACCAAGCGTTTTATTAAGTAAATTAATTTTAGAATCTAAAGATTTTATATCTTCTCGTAAATTTTTTGTGCGCTGTGAATTTCTTTCAACCATTTGACTCGTATTAGAAGTCACAAAAGCAGAGCGGTTTACGCGCAAGTTAAGAACGAATAAATAGCCGGTAAGAAATACTGCAGCGGCAACAGCAAAACTGCTTAACAGCGAGTGTTGAGCACGATGTTTCCCAGTTCTCTTAGCCATATTTTATCTTCATCCTTCACGCGTTCGAGTGTAACCACTATTATAGCGTGTAGCCGATTGATTGGAGAGTTACAGTTATGGCTGATGAAGAATTGCACACGACTGCAGCTGACGACGCTGCAAAGAAGAGCGATACGTCAAATGAGAATACTTATGGCGTTCCTATGGACGAAGTTGAAGCAGTGTTGAATGCTACTGCGGATAAAGCAACGCTTTCTCCACAGATTCAGCAAATGATGCAGAGACAAGCTGAAAATAGGCGACGTGTCGAAGAAAGCATTAAAGGCACAAAAGCTAATGCTGCATGGTTTGTGCCGCTGTTCTGCACATTAATGGTTGTTGGATTAATTTGGGCTGTTGTTTATTATTTGAACCCTGTGCTTCCAATCCCTGGAATTGGTGCATGGAATTTAGTTATTGCATTAGTAATAGTAATGACTGGATTCATTATGACAATGTGGTGGCGTTAGTCTGTAAAACAAACTGCTTAATATGTTTTAAAAGTAGCTATGCAAATGTTGCGTAGCTACTTTTTATTTTGGTGCTGCTACTGCTCGAATAAGTATGTGATTTTTATTGTTATCAGTTGTTGCGATAATTCTTGTATTTCCGCCATCTTGTAAGTTTAATTTTTGGCGCAATGCTTCTACAGGTATTGGAAAGTTACGAGTAACAATATTTGCATGAGTAATATCAGCAAAAGTTTGTTTTATTTCTCGTTTATTCATGCTGCATATATTTTCAATTTTCCATGTCTTTCCTGGAAATTCTGAGTAGTATTCTTCCGATACGTAAACATGACTATTCGCACTGATTTGTTGTATATTGTATTGAGTTTCTAACACTGAAAAACAGCCAGCTTTCATGATTGCTGCATTTGGCTCATAAACGTATTGCGACCATTCTGGCCAGTTATTTATATCTAAAATTTCATCTTTTTTATTATTTTCTAAAACATTTGATTCAGGCTGTATTGATACCTGATTTGTTGAAGTATTGTAAGTTGCTTGTATAACAGTTATTTGATTGTCGTTTGCGCAATATACTGGTACTTTTGTGTGCTGAGAGTTACTGAGTATTATCAATAGTTCCTTGCACTCGTTATTATGTGCGACTATATGTATGGCTTCTACATTGCCACTGAAATCACTAACTGTTTTGTGCCAATCAAGCATTGGAGAAAGTTTAATAATCACTATTTCTGCTTTAGTGAGCAACTGATTTTTAAGATCTAATACATTTGGAGTGCAATCTTCAATAGCGTATGTGCGAGATCCTTGTTTGTTACGACGAGCTGGATCGACGTATATTACCGTTGACTTAGGAATATTTTTGAGTGCATCAAGGCTATTGTTGTTGTAGCATTTTACGTTTGTAATACCAAGTGCATTCATATTATGATGTGCAATGCTAGAAAGTTCGTTTTGCTGTTCAATACAAATGGCAGAATCGAAAACTTCAGACATTATTGTGCAATCAACGCCAAAGCCGCCAGTAAGGTCCACAAGTGTGCTACTAAAATTTTCTGAATTTAATTTGTTGAGTAATTCTTTTGCGACATTTGCCTTGTATTGTGCTGTTGACTGAGAAGAACACTGTTCCATAGAAATATGCGCAGGGTATATAACTTCGTTGCAGGAAGCCCATTTTGGTAGTTTTTGTTGCGCAATCTGTCTACCTGCTATTTGGTTAATTGCAAATGGTATGTCGATGTTTGCATTGCGTGGAGCTTTAAGAGCAGCTTTACTTGGTGACAATTGTGCGTTTTCTTTAATAAAAGTGAGTGTAGAAGCGTTTGCTGGTTCTATTGTTTTTGGAACTTGAAGTGTAGACATAAATCTCATTCCTTATGGAGGTGTAGAAAATTTTAGAGCAAGTAAATTTTAAAATTGTGTAGTCGATAGTTTAGTCCACAAAAAATTTAAATTGTGGATAACTCTTATACACTTGTGCACAGGTTCAAAAAAGGCAAGTTATCAACGTTTGTGATTAACTATGTGGATAACTTATATAGTTGTCACCAATTTAGGCACAACTTATACACAATCCTGTGCACATCGGTGGAAAACTACACGTGTGTAATTTAATAAATCATGCCTTCAAACAAAACATTGCACAAGCAGTGAGAATAGCAAATAGTGATACAAAATACACTAAGAAACGCGTATTAAACGAAGCTTTTTTAAGTAGCGGATTTTGTACTCCGAGCAATGCTGCAATTGCGGTACCCGAAACTAAGCCTCCAATGTGTGCTTGCCAAGCGATATTAGGCACAATAATTGGCATAGCGAGAGTAATAGCAATCCAAATAATTGTTCCTCGCATGTTTTCTCCTAGTCGCCATTGTGCTACGAGAAGTGCGCCTATAAGCCCCATAATAGCTCCCGAAGCACCGTATGAAGCGACGAACCAATTATTAGTGAGTTTGCACCATACAATATCAGCTACGCTTCCGCCAAAGCCGGATATTAAATATAATCCAAAAAACTTCCATTTACCGAAGAATCGTTCTAATTCAACTCCGAGCGACCAAAGACATAGCATATTGAAGAAAATATGGGTTAAATTTGGTGCGTGAACAAACATTGATGTGAACCAAGTCCAAGGTGTCTGTAACGCAGTGATTGGAAGAAACGCAGTATAGCTTATTAGAGTCGAATAATAATTTGGATATGCAAAGTTCAGTATCATTTCCAATATCCAAATAAAAATGCATGAATATACTAAAATGGCTGTGGTTGTGTTAAAACGAAATCTTATATTATTTAAAATATTTTTAATATCAAAGTTGTGCATATGCTTATGATATCGGTTTTACTCCACAAATTTAATCAATAACATTATTTAAAAAAGATGCAACTCTGAAGAAAAGCAACTATGATAGTTATTACGCGACAAAAAGCGGTATAGATTGTTGACTTGGACGAGCAGGTCAGCTTAACCGGAAAGGAGCCATCATGGAGAACAGATCCTCTGGCGGTTGGAAGTTCTTTGCACTGCTCTTCGGAGCACTGCTCGCAGGTATTGCTGCGTTGTATGTGTACAAGCAGCATAATCCTGATTATGACCCTTGGGAGGAACCATGGGAGAACAGTTCTTCGCCAATTGACCTAGGGTTAGAAAAAGAAGAGAAAGAAGCTAACGATACTCCTGCCGCCGAGGCATAAGTGACATTTGCTTTATACAGTCCAAAATGAAGGCGATTGCGTATATTCGTAGTCGCCTTCATTTGTAATTACTAAAGAATTGTTGTAAACAAAAGCGTTTGTCTTACATGCAATTTAACTAAAATTTACACAAATAAAAGGCGGAAACTGATTAACAGTCTCCGCCTTTTATTTTCTATGTATTGCTATTGGAGAATACTCAATTACTCAGCAACAGGTGTTGGAAGAGCACCCGTGTGCCAAATGCGATCGAGGTAATCTTCGATAGAGCGGTCAGAAGAGAAGTAACCAGAGTTGGCTACGTTCAAGACTGCCATGCGAGCCCACTTCATTGGATCGCGGTAAGTTTCCTCAATCTGAGCCTGAATATCCATATAAGAGCTGAAGTCAGCCATTGCCATGAAGTAATCATGGGTAAGCCAATCGTTAACGAGTGGCTCATACACGCTCTTGTCGCCGTTGGAGAAGGTGCCGTCAGCAACCATATCCACAGCAGTCTTCAAGCGAGGATCAGATTCATAGTACTTACGGGAGCCGCCGTGATCATAGCCTTCAGCGTAGAGCTTCTCAACCTCGTCAACGGTCATGCCGAAGAGGAAGAAGTTCTCAGCACCAACGCGCTCGCGAATCTCAACATTTGCACCATCGAGAGTACCAACAGTCAAAGCACCGTTCAAAGCGAACTTCATGTTACCAGTGCCAGAAGCTTCCTTACCAGCTTGAGAAATCTGCTCATCCAAATCGGTTGCAGGAATCAAGTTCATAGCAAGTTCAATGTTGTAGTTTGGTGGGAAGAACACTGCGAGCTTGCCCTTGCAAGCTGGGTCGTTGTTCACAACGCGAGCAACATTGTTGATGAGCTGAATCGTAAGCTTTGCCATAGCATAGCCTGGAGCAGACTTAGCGCCGAAGAACACGGTGCGTGGAAGCATCTTGTCTACGTCGATTGTGCCATTCTTGATTCCAGCGTATGTGGAGATAACCTGGAGGATCTTCATGGACTGGCGCTTGTACTCGTGCAAACGCTTAACAATGGTGTTGAACATTGTGTCTGGGTTGATCTCAAAGCCATACTTCTGCTTTGCGAAATCAACGAAGGCAAGCTTGTTCTGCTTCTTAACTTCAGCAAACTTCTTAACGAACGCCTTGTCGTCAGCCAATGGCTTCAAGCCTTCGAGAAGCTCCAAATTACCCTGCCATGCGTCTGTGCCCAAGCCCTCAGTAATAAGAGCAGACATGCGTGGGTTGCTCAAGCGCACGAAACGACGAGGAGTTACGCCGTTAGTAACGTTCTTGAACTTATCTGGGTAAACGCTGGAGAAGTCCTTCAAAGTGACATCCTTCAACAACTCAGAGTGAAGTTCAGCAACACCGTTAACGTAAGAACCGCCGTAGGTAGCCAAGTAAGCCATGCGAACTACAGCACCTTCGCCATTTTCGTCAGCGTCGGTAGCGATGCGCATGCGCTCAACCTGATCCTCAGCAACGCCCTTACCGCGAAGCTCGTTGCGGAACTGCTCGCTAATGCCCTGAATGATTTCAAGGTGGCGTGGCAACAGTTCGCCAATAAGCTTGGCTGGCCAAACTTCCAAAGCTTCTGGAAGCAAGGTGTGGCAAGTGTAGTTGAAGGTCTTGGTGGTGATACCCCAAGCGGTGTTCCAATCGTAGCCGTACTCGTCCATAAGAACGCGCATAAGCTCTGGAATGCCGATAACTGGGTGAGTGTCGTTCAACTGGAAGTTAATCTTGCTTGGGAAGGTAGTGAGATCCGGCTTATCCTGACCTGGGTAGAATACGCGGATTGCATCATGAATAGAAGCAGCTACGAAGAAGTACTGCTGCTCAAGACGCAAAGCCTTACCTTCTGGAGTGGAATCTTCTGGGTAAAGAATCTTAGAAATGTTTTCTGCTGCAACCTGTGGCTTTACAGCATCCAAGTACTCGGACTTGTTGAAGGTGAGCAAATCAAACTCATCGTAAGACTTAGCGGTCCACAAACGAAGAGTATTTACGCGACCAGAATTATAACCTGGAACCATGTAGTCAACTGGTACTGCGCGAACAGACCAAGCTGGCTTCCAAACGCGCTTGCCGTTTTCCTCTACAACTTCACCACCGAAGTTGACGCGCTGGTCACGACCATAATCAATGTGACCCCATGGCTCTTCGTTGCTAAGCCAGTAATCAGGGGTTTCAACCTGCTTACCTTCTTCATCAAAGCGCTGCTTGAAGATGCCGTAACGATACTGGATGCCGTAGCCAAATGCTGGAACGCCAATAGAGGCGAGTGAATCGATGAAGCAGGCTGCGAGACGACCCAAACCGCCGTTACCTAAACCTGGTTCATACTCGGCATCGATAACAGCTTTTGGATCGAAGCCAAGCTTAGTAACAGCCTTATTGAATTGGTCAGTAAGACCAGCGTTCAACAAAGCGTTCTCAAGCTGCTTACCCATCAAGAACTCTGCGCTCAAATAGCCCACAGCCTTGGTGTTGCCATTAACCATGTCATGCTGAGTCTGCATCCAAGAGTCCATCAAGTGACGACGAACTGCGGTAGCAGCGGCAACATACACATCTGCCGTAGTGGCCTGCTCTGGCGTTACACCCTGGGTGTACTTGAGGTGCTCTTGAAGTTCTTTGGCAAATGCCGTCGCAGTAGTTTTGGCTTTCGGCGCGACGTGTTTAGTCATATTTGACTCCTTGTGCCGTTTGATATATTTCCTAAAAGTGTGCAGCCTAAAACTTTGTGTTTAGGCAATTAAACCATCACCATTTTGCAGATAACTTTTGAAGATAACTACAAGAGGCATGTGAATGCACACGATAACCCCAAGAATACCACAACCTAATCCCTTTAAATATTTGTATATAACGTCTTAATACAAATATATTGCTGAAAGTAGGTTGTTTAGAAGATAATAAAAATATGTCAGTAATACTTGAACGAGATATAAAACGAGGACAATGTGCTTGGCAATTCTGGCGTGAATCTGCTATTAAAGCACTTGGCAATGGCATAGAAGCCATGCAAATAAATAGTAATATTTTAAATATCTCTTTAAACGACGAAGCTTTAGCGGTTAGATATTCGCTATATCTTCTTGAGAATAAAGTGCCTGGGTGCGCAGTAGAAGTAAGGGTTGCGCCTTTTGGTGCAGTAAAAATTTTGGAAGGACCAGCTTCGGATCCGCATAATCTCACACCGCCAGATGTTATTGAACTTGAGCCTAAAGTATGGCTTAGATTAGCGAGTGGTGTTACTAAATGGCATCAGGAACAGGACTTTGGCAACATAAGTGCAATTGGCGAGCGTGATGATTTAAGCGATATTTTGCCGCTGTAAGTTGACTTTATTGTAGCTTAATTGCGTATTTACAGCGTGTATTTACAAATATCCTGGGCAAACAGTATTTCGAATGCCCAGGATACGTAAATAAAATAATTTTAATAAATTTAATTTTTAATTGTCGTGTTTGTGTATGAAGTTTGGAATTGGCATAGGGATATGATGATGCGCTGGCGTGTGCGCTCCCGAGTTTGTAGAAGAGTTTTCGCTGCTAACGGCTTTTGCAGCTGCTTCCGCAGCCCACTTGGCATACTCGTCTAAATCATCTTCGTTTGAAGCATCAACGACATCATTTTCTTGATCTGTGTCATTCTCTTCTGGAAGATATGTATCTTCCTCATAGCTTTCGCTCGACGCAAATGGATCGAAGGATCCTTGTCCGGGTTCGCTGGAATTAAGTTCCTTAGCAAGCTCGTCATAATCCGTATCGGTCGTCAGGTATTTGAGCTTACGGGCAATTTTCTGTTGCTTTGCCTTCTGTCGTCCGCGGCCCATCTGACCCCCTCTAAAAATTAAGTAACAATCAGTTCATCACACAAGAGCGTACCACTTAACCGCAACCGAGTATATTGTCTGTGTAAACTTTTACCATAAAAGCCATATTTTCAGCGTAAAAATACGCACAATTAAGGAGCCTAAAATGCCGGAAGAAGCACAGGTTACAGCTGCTGGTAATGAGATGAGCGCAAGCTTCCTTGCAGCGCGTAAACGTTCAGATGCAACGCTTGAAAAGTTACAAGCTAGCCCTTCGTCTTTTACTATGCTTACTGGAGATCGCCCAACTGGTCGTTTGCATTTAGGACATTATTTTGGATCTATTCGTGAGCGTGTTGCAATGCAGCAGCGCGGAGTAAAAACCAATATTATTATTGCAGATTATCAAGTAATTACTGATCGTGACACCACTGAGCATATTGAAGATAATGTTTTGAATTTAGTGCTGGATTATATGGCTGCCGGAATTGATCCTGAAAAAACAATGATATTTACTCATTCCGCAGTTCCTGCAGCAAATCAGCTTATGTTGCCTTTCCTTTCGCTTGTTACAGAAGCAGAATTACACAGGAATCCTACTGTAAAGTCGGAAATGGAATCATCTGGACATGCTTTAACCGGATTGCTTCTTACGTACCCAGTGCACCAAGCTTGCGATATTTTGTTCTGCAAAGCTAATGTTGTGCCGATTGGTAAAGATAATTTGCCGCACGTTGAAATCACTCGTACAATTGCGCGTCGTTTTAATGAGAGATACGCAAAAAAGAATCCAGTGTTCCCAGAGCCAGCAGCAATTTTGTCTGATGCTCCTGAAATTCCAGGATTGGACGGACGAAAGATGAGCAAATCTTACGGTAACTCGATTATGCTCGGGGCTACTGCCGAAGAAACTGCCAAATTAATTAAGAAGAGTCCAACTGATTCTGAGAGGATGATTACTTTTGATCCAGTAACTCGTCCGCAAGTTTCTGCACTTCTTACTACTGCAGGTTTAGTTACAGGTAGGGATCCTAAAGAGATTGCTGAAGAAATTGGTAACGCTGGTGCTGGCGCATTGAAAGCTTACGTAATTGAAAATGTAAATAATTTCTTGGCACCTCACCGTGAGCGTCGTGCAGAACTTGCAAAAGATATGGATACTGTTCGAGACATTTTGCATGATGGCAATAAGCGTGCAAATGCTATTGCAGAAGAAACGCTTTCCCAAGTGCGAGATGCTATGGGAATGAAGTATTAATTAAATTTCAATAAGTAAATTAATAAAAAATAAAGCCGCTCGCAAGAAAACTTGTAAGCGGCTTTTTGTTAAAAATTAACGAACTGAAACTTAGAACATCACACGTCGTAACGCCAGCTTTTATCTGTAATAACGCGTGCTACAGCAAGACCAATAGGTAAGCAAATAATTACCATGAAAGCGCGGAAAGTCCAGTCTAACGCTGGAAGCGTGTGAAATTGACCAAGATAAAACATTGCGCGATACATATAAAGTCCAGGAACCATAATTACGATAGATGGAACCGTAAGACCTATTCGTGGATAACCCAAATATTGAGGCGCTAATCCGTGACGAACGATAGTTCTCCAAGCAGAAGCTAGCAAACCTGCCAATAAAGCACCGCTGAAAGCTGCAATTTCGGCAGCAACTCCAAAATCTGTCATAGTTAAACGCAATGTGTCAGTAATAGCGCCAATAACGCCAGCAACTAAGCACATTCGTTGTGGAGAATTAAATAGAACTGAGAAGCCCCATACTCCGGCAAAAGCTGTAATAAGTCGAAGAACTGCGTTAAGCCAAGGATTTAATCCGAGAGGAGGGAAGCCTTGAGGATTGAGATGTACAAGGCTTGCAACTGTCCATCCCGCAAGAGTTCCCATCAAAATAATAGCCATTGTGTAACAAAGTCGTTGAATTCCTGAAGGGAAATCAATTTTTGCAATATCTAAACCGCCTGTAATAAGAGGGAATCCAGGAATAACAAACAACACTGAGCCAATATATGCAGTTGTGTGATTGAGTGCGCTAGGGTCAAAGAAGCCAATAAGACGCAAAGCCCCAATGCATGATAGTGCACCTATTGCAACAGCTACGAATGTAACTACAAACTGGTTTAGATGCTTCATAAACATTCTGCGACGAATATAGTGACCGATTCCTGCTCCAATAAAAGCACCAATCATGTCGTAAATGCCGCCGCCAAGCAAGAACGCAAAGGATGCGCAAGCAACTGCCGAAGCAAGACCAGCAAACCACGGTTTGTATAGTGGTTTCCTATTTTTAATCAAATCAAGACGGTCATGTACTTCTCTAACCGTAAGAGGATGATTATTTTTAGGCTCGCCATTACTACTGGATGTGTTTACGTGTGAAAAATGTTCAGCATAAGCACTTTCTGGCTGTAATGCAAAAATGCCGCGTGGTTTTTCTTTTTTTATAGCTTCTTGCAACGCTTTCTTTTTTGCAATTTTAGTAGCATTTTCTTCAGACTGCTTAGCTGTTTGTACAATGGTATGTTCGTCGTCACTCGCTTGCAATGTGTCAACTAATTCCTTAGAAACAGCAGCTTTAGAGTGATATAAAGAATTGTTTCCAAGCTTGACGTTAAACCAATCTGCAAAATGTTCTAGAAGCCAAATACGCTCAGTGTTAACACCTGTGGTTGGAAGATCTACAACCTCAGTAATTCGCTCATGCTTATCAGTGCAAGTTGCCTCAATATCTGTGAGATTCACGTCTGCACGCACGTGTACGCCCATCGGTTCGCCGATTCTGTGCATAAGCTCGCGAACTCGGTAGCTTCCTGTGCCTGCTCCTAAGCCGAGTGCACCGACGCGAATAATAATACTCGATTTTGCAGCAATTCCTGCTTGTGTAACTGGCTTATCCCAATCTCGCTCAACATCGTCCATATCGAGTGGAATAGCATGAGTATGAAAACGCCCAGAAGGTTTTCCGACTATATGACCAGTCGAAAGAATTTCAGGCTTATCGCAATCGCAGTTGTTGATGCTGTTGTCGTATTCATTATTCTCAATATTATTCTCTGCTGTACTCACAATTTTTTAGTATACGCAACCCCGTTGCCGAGTTATATTTTGTTGATGAATCAGCATTCTTTACTACGTCCGGTGGTAGTTTCACAATTAACTTGGTATCTCGCTGGAAACAAGGCTGTGGGCTTGCAACTTCTGACCTACATAACCGCGGAGGAGCTGCGGAAGTCAGACGACCAAGCAACCTTAGTCTGGCGTAAGGAGGTCTGATGGCAACAGAAAATCAGCAGGTTACTCCGGCAGACGCAACTATTGTTACGTCTGGCTTAGGGCGAAAAGGCCCAGAGGAGCGTGACCTTCCAGCATCACTTAAGCAAGACATGGATTTGTGCTTGCATATTCTTCGCGATGTTCTTGGCGAATTCGATGAAAAATTATTAGCAGTATTCGACGATGTGCGTTTGAATGCTGTAGAAGCTAGTGCGGCTCATTTTGCGCAAATGGTAGACGCAAAAGTAACTGCAGATGATGGCTTAAGTAAAGCTGTTAGCAAGCTCAACGGAATGAATTTGCACGATACGCAGCTTTTAGCTCGTGCTTTCGCAACATATTTCCACTTGGCAAATTTGTGCGAGGAAAATTATCGTGTTTCTGTACTTCATCAGCGTGAATGTGAAGTTGAAGATTCATTGCCTGTTGATCCAGTTAACGAACTAACTTGTGCTTATCACAAGTTGCTCACTGAAATGAGCCCTGCTGAAGCGAAAGAATTGCTTGCAAAGCTTGAGTTTCATCCTGTATTTACCGCGCACCCAACCGAAGCTCGTCGTAAAGCCGTTGCAGGTAAGATTCGCAGAATTTCGCAATTACTAAGCGAACATCATCGTTTAGGCGGATCTGATAAGCGCGAAAATTATCGACGTCTCTATAACGAAATTGATGCGCTTCTTCGCACTTCTCCGATTGCTTTGAAGAAGCCAACTCCAGTTGAAGAATCTGACACCATTCTCGACATTTTTGACGCCACTTTGTTTGACACGATTCCAGTCGTGTATCGTCGATTTGACGATTGGCTGCTTGGTAAGAAGGCTGGATTAGTTCCTCCGCGTTGCCCTGCATTCTTCCATCCAGGAAGCTGGATTGGTTCAGATCGAGATGGCAATCCTAATGTGACAGCTAAAGTGAGCCGTCAAGTCGCTCGAAAGTTTAGCGATCACGTGCTTGCAGCTTTGGAGAATCGCACGCGCGAAGTTGGCAAGTGCTTAACTATGGAAACTCGCACAACTCCTCCAAGCGTGGAGTTGCTTGAGTTATGGAATCGTCAGCGCGAAATGAGCGAACAGCTTACAGAAAACGCTTCAGACGTTTCTAATAGTGAGCCACATCGTGCAGTAATGTTGGTAATGGCTGACCGTTTGCATCGCACTATTAGCCGCGATACGGATTTGATGTATCATTCTTGCGAAGATTTCATTGAGGATTTGCAAATTGTGCAACGCTCTTTGGCAGAAGGCGGAGATCCTCGTGCTGCATATGGTCCTTTGCAGGATTTGATTTGGCAAGCGCAAACCTTTGGATTCCACATGGTTGAAATGGAATTCCGTCAGCATTCTCTCGTGCATTCTCGCGCTTTGGAAGATATTCGCGAACATGGATTGCATGGCGAACGCGGTCCGCTTCAGCCAATGACTCGTGAAGTACTCGATACGTTCCGCGCTTTAGGAGCAATTCAAAAGCGCAACGGTATGCGCGCTGCTCGACGTTATATTATTTCCTTCGCAAAATCTGCTCAGCATGTACGTGACGTATTTGAGCTAAATCGTCTTGCTTTCGCTCACCCACAGGATGCGCCAACAATCGACGTCATTCCGCTGTTTGAGCAGTTGGAAGATTTGCAAAACTCTGTAAATGTGCTTGAGGAGATTATTAAAATTCCTGAAGTGCAAGCTCGTCTTAAGGCTACTGGCCGCAAGATGGAAGTTATGCTTGGCTACTCGGATTCTTCCAAGGATGCTGGTCCTACTTCCGCAACGCTTGCTTTGCATTCTGCTCAGGAGCGCATTGCTAAGTGGGCTAAGAAGCACGATATTGATTTGACACTGTTCCACGGCCGCGGCGGTGCTGTTGGTCGCGGTGGCGGTCCTGCAAACCGTGCAGTGCTTGCTCAGCCAGTTGGTTCCGTCAACTGCCGCTTCAAGCTTACTGAGCAGGGCGAGGTTATTTTCGCACGATATGGCAATCCAATTCTTGCTATTCGTCACGTTGAATCCGTTGCTTCTGCAACTTTGCTTCAGTCTTCGCCAAGTGTTGAGAAAACTAACACTGATATGACGAAGAAGTATGCGGATATGGCTGCAAAACTTGATGTTGCAGCTCATGAGCGTTTCCTTGATTTGCTGCAAACGGATGACTTTACTCCATGGTTCTCTACGGTTACGCCGCTTAGTGAGATTGGTTTGCTTCCAATCGGTTCTCGCCCAGCTAAGCGCGGTTTGGGTGCGAAGTCGTTGGATGATTTGCGCACAATCCCGTGGGTGTTCTCCTGGGCTCAGGCTCGCATTAACTTAGCAGCATGGTACGGATTGGGTACTGCTTGCGAAAAGTTTGGCGATTTGGAAACTTTGCGTCGCGCTTACGAAGAGTGGCCGCTGTTTAGTACTTTTATTGACAATATTGAGATGTCTTTGGCTAAAACGGATGAGCGTATTGCTCGCATGTACTTAAGCCTTGGAGATCGCGAAGATTTGAGTGATAAAGTACTTTCAGAAATGCAGCTTACTCGCAAGTGGGTTTTGCAAATTGTTGACGACAAGTGGCCTTTGCAACATCGTCACGTGCTCGGTCAGGCAATCCGCGTGCGCTCGCCTTATGTTGACGCGCTGTCTGTAATCCAGTCGCTTGCATTGCACAAGCTTCGCAACAAGGTAGACAAAGAAGAGCTTAGCGAAAGCCAACAGGCAGAGTTCATCTACCTTATTCTTTGCACTGTTTCTGGTGTTGCTGCAGGCTTGCAGAATACTGGATGATTTTATAAGTTTATGTGATTAAGAAAAGCCTTCGTACTGCTTTATTAGCTGTGCGTTGGCTTTTCTTTTTATAATCATATTTTATAAATTTTGTTAGCTTTTATAGCATATTTTCTATTTAACACAGTAACGATAGAATATGTTTTATAAGTCGAAGTGTTTTTCAAAATTTGTTGATAGCTTGTATTTGTCATCTTTGCGCAAGCGCATCAATACAAGGAGGTAATAATGCACGAGACAGTCAAAGAAGATCTTTTAAAAGAAGATTCACTTTTGGCTACATCTGTGTGGAGCGCGATGCTAGCTGGTAATCGTAAGTTTGCAGAAGGCTCATTAAATTGCCATGGACTTAGTGAAGAAACGAGATTATCTCTTATTGAAGGTCAGCATCCTGGAGCTGTTGTTCTTTCCTGTGCTGACTCGCGCGTGGCTCCAGAATTTGTGTTTGGTGCCGGTTTAGGTGATATTTTTTCTGTTCGCACTGCAGGCGAAGTGCTTGATGATGCTGTAATTGCATCTTTAGAATACGCTGTAAGCGATTTGGGAGTAAAAGTGCTTGTTGTTCTTGGACACGAGCATTGCGGTGCTGTACAAGCCGTTTTGCCGAATGTGCAAAAGCTGGTTTCTAAATACGGCGAAGATGAAGCAAACGAAATAATTGAGTCTAGCGGGTCAATATTGCTTCGTTCTTTAGGGCCGGCTGCGCTCGCAGGTATTGAAGAAGACTTGAGCACGGACGATATTGAGCGCATTCACGTGTCTAATATGTTGGCTGAAATTTGCGATAAATCTCAAATTATTCGTGAAGCCGCCTTTAACGATAACCTTATGCTAGTTGGCGCTAGGTATAGAATGAGTGATGGTTTAGTAGAGGTTCTTTCATGCTAAGTAGCATGTAGTCGCATTTTTAACAGAATTATTAATACGTTGTTAGGTTACAGATATGAATCAATCATCTAAAGATACGCTTGATGCAAATTCTGCAAATTCCACTAATTCTGCGAACTATCTTTTCTTGCTTGTCGGAGTTCCTTTAGTAGCTTTTATTATTGCAGCTGCTCCTGCTTTACAAGGGCAACATCCTTGGTTTCTCGTTGATACAACAATTCGAGGTGTTTCCGGATTGTTGCTACAAGCTATACCTTTTACGCTCATAGGTGTGCTTGTTTCTGCTGCAGTAGAAACTTGGGTAACTGCTGATTTTATTGAGAAACATGTTCCAAAATCTACAGCAAATGGTTTCTTGGCTGCCATATTAGCCGGCGTCTGTATGCCGGTTTGTGATTGTGTAGTCGTTCCAACGTTTTCTCGTTTAGTTGCAAGAAAACTACCATTGCCGTGCGCCATAACTTTTCTATGTGCAGTTCCTGTTGTAAATCCAGTATCTGTATTGGCAACATTTTATGCGTTTTCTGACGCTCCAGCTGTTGCTATTATGCGTATTGCTCTAGGTGTTGGTATTGCATTATTAGTTGGATTAAGTTTTGTTATATTCCCTTCGAAAACCAATATTTTGCGTAAGAAAATTTTAGTAGAAAGCGAATCTTCTTTACATTGTTCTTGCGAATTGAATAACGAAAGTAATCTCACAAAAAATAATATTGAAAAGCATAGTATTTCTGCGCAAATTCGCAAATATGTGCAGCATATACATCAGGATTTAATAAAATTAATTCCAATTATTGTATGTGGAACTATAGTTGCTTCTGTAATTCGCGCATGGCTCGGAGCTGATCCTGCTTCTCGCGTGCAAGTGAGTAATGTTTTCATTGCTATTCCTGTAATGATGGCTATTGCGTACGCAAGCTCTCTATGCTCCAGCTCAGATGCTGTAATTGCAAGAAGTTTAGCAACATCATTGCCTATGTCGTCGGTGCTAGTATTTCTGCTGTTTGGTCCTATGCTTGATTTAAAGAATACGCTTATGCTCGTTGAGGATTGCTGTGGTAAATTTGTGTGGCGCTTAACATTAACTATTGCTTTTGCGTGCTTCCTAGCGTCATTATTAGCTCACTGGGCTTGGGGGTTCATCGCATGAAAAAGCAAAAATGTGTTGAGCATAATGCTTGTAAAAAAATCACTTTAGCTCAATTGGTAGAAGCTATTTTATTGCTATTTTTTGCAGTCATAATTGCGAAAGTTACTTTAAGCGGTAGATATACGCTTTTTACTACGCCTAGAGCATATTATTATTTGTTAATTACTGCTATTTTGCTATTTATTTTGTCTATATGTGCTGCGATTGGATGGTTTTCTGTTTCTTCGCGCGATGTTTGGCGTATGTTTGTAGCTTTCGTTGTTCCTGCGCTACTTATTATTGTTCCTTTGCGTTACGCTCAAAATATTAGTGTAGATGGATTCGACCAGTATGCTGGCGGTCGTGCTATTGCTATTCGTAGCCAAAATTATCCTTTGCCAGGATTGTATGAAAAATCTCATGAGATAACAGTTGATGATGATGATTTCGGCTCCTGGTATGACGAAATCGATCATAATGCTGCAAAATATGATGGATACGCGATTACTCTTACAGGTTTTGTCAGCAGAGATTCTACGTTGAATGCAAATCAATTTAGGGTATCTCGTCAGCTTATGTCATGCTGTATTCTCGACATGTCTCCGTTTGGATTAGTTGCCGAAAAATCAAATATTGGCGAAATTCAAGATCATGAATGGGTGCGTGTTCGTGCACGCGTTTCTAGAGGCAATATTGGCATTCCTGGATATCAGCATCCTGGAGTTGTGCTGCACGTTATATCAATGCAAACAGCTCAAGCTCCAACTGGATATTTTTATCGCCCATAAATAATTTATCTTCGTTAATGGTGATAATTATTTTAGAATTGTTGATATCGCATAGAAGTAAACTAAGATAACAAGTATGGCGATTGGTTTTAATATTCTACTCATTATGATTTTTTTGCTATTTGGTTCCGTATTTGCGGCAACCGAATTAGCTTTAGTGAGCTTGAGAAGTTCGCAAATTGATCGCATGGAATTGCAGGATGCGCGTGGTGCTAGAGTTGCAAAAATTGCCCGCGATCCTAACACTTTTCTATCTGCTCTACAAATTGGAGTAACTCTTTCTGGCTTTCTTTCTGCATCGTTTGGTGAGTCTGCTTTAGCTCCGTATGTTGTGCCGGTTGTATGTTCATGGGGTGTTTCTTCGCACGTTGCTGGTCCACTTACAACAATCTTTCTAACTCTTGTTATTTCTTACTGTTCTATTGTTATTTCTGAATTAGTTCCAAAACGTATTGCTATGCAGCGTGCTGAGCAGATTGCGCGAGCGGTTGTGCCGGCGGTTGATGTTTTCTCAAAGATTTGCAAGCCTTTAATTTGGCTTATTGGAAAGAATACTAACGGTTTTGTGCGCATTCTTGGCTTTGATCCTAATGAGAAGGAAAGCGAAGTTTCTGACGAAGAATTGCGCGTGCTTGTCAATAGCAATAAGCGTTTAAGTCAAGATGAGCGCACTATTTTGGATGATGTGTTTGATGCGTCTGAAACTATTGTTGCTGAAGTAATGCGTCCTCGTGCTGATGTTGAGTTTTTGGATGGTTCATTGAGCCTTGAAGAAGCTGCCGCGAAAATTCGTGAGCTTCCGTATTCTCGCTACCCTGTTATTGGCAAAGATTTTGATGATGTTATAGGTTTTGTGCATGTTCGTGATTTGCTAGATGTGCGTGATCCAAATGCAAAAACTGTTGCAGATGTAACTCGCGAAGGAATTAGTCTTCCTGGAACTTCCAAACTATTGCCGAGCCTGGAACTTCTTCGTAAACGTGGTATTCATTTGGCTGTTGTCATCGATGAATATGGTGGAACTGACGGTATTGTTACGCTCGAGGACATGACAGAAGAGCTAGTTGGAGATATTCGCGATGAATATGATTTGCCTGGTGAAACTGAGCAAAATAATGTGAATAAAACAACTGCTTTTGTAAATGGTGTTGCAAAAATTGATGGCGGTATGACCATTGAAGATTTTGCTGACATTACCGGCATTGAGCTTGAGGACGGTCCGTATGAGACTGTTGCAGGCTACTTTTTAGCGCATACTGGCTCAATGGGAAGTGTTGGAGCTGTTTTGCATGATGCGGATGGTTACGATATGACTGTAACTGCGGTTGATGGTAGGCGTATTGCGACGATTGAAGTGCGTCGCCGTGCGTAGTTTAAGCCATAGCAGTAGAATAATAACGGTATTAACAAACCTAAGGAAGGATAGAACATGGCTTTGTTGCATATTTTGCCAGGTCTCGACGAAGCGGCCAGTGAAAAGGCTGTTGCCATTTTACAGAATCGTTTAAGCCACGAGCAGGAGGCTGCTTTGGTGCTTAAGCATGCGCATTGGAATGTTACTGGCCCAGATTTTATTGCTGTGCACGAAATGCTTGATCCGCAGGTTGCTGAAGTTTTGGCGCAGGCGGATGAAACTGCTGAGCGAATTGCAACTTTGGGCGGCTCTCCACTTGGCCGCGCAGACGATGTTGTTGCTGCTCGCACATGGAAGCGTTTTGCTTTGACTGGTCGCAAGTCTACAAAGGAGTATTTGCAAGCGCTTATTGAGTACTATAACGATATGATTGCAGACGATCGCAAGGCTATCGCGGAACTTGATGAGCTTGATTTAGTTAGCTCAAATATTATTCAAGATCATGTTCAACAGTTGGAAAAGTTCCAGTGGTTCATGCGTAGCCATCTTGATTAATTATTCTCTGTTTAATTTTTTTGATTCAAACCGCAACACGCTGTTTTCTTTTTATGGCGTGTTGCGGTTTGACATTTTCTGTGTCTGTGCTAATGTAACTACTTGTATGTTTTAGGCATACGAGTTGGGCCCGTAGCTCAGGTGGTTAGAGCGCATCCCTGATAAGGATGAGGTCGGAGGTTCAAGTCCTCCCGGGCCCACGATAGAATGACATCATTCTTTCGAATGGGGCTATGGCGCAGCTGGTAGCGCATCTGCTTTGCAAGCAGAGGGTCAGGAGTTCGAGTCTCCTTAGCTCCACGAACAGGGTTCTGATTGATTTTTCAATCAGAACTTTTTGTTTATCAATTTCTTTCTTGTCGCGTGCCCATTCAATTTTTGGGGAATAACCCAATTTTTTACTGATTACCCCTAATAAAATTAGGGTGACACCCTGATATTTGTCAGTGTTGTAAAAAATATAAAAATGTTTAAATAGTTGAATCTCTTCCCAGAGATTGCGGCATATATTTTGCTGTGGAACTATACACAATATATTGTTAACTTGAAAGGTATTAAAGAGAGATGAAAACCATAAAGGTTTTCATTTTAGACGGAAGGATGTAAAAAATGATTTATAAGATAAAACAAAATATTGCTGATATTTCTGCTGGCGTAGTTTCTTTATTAGTAGCTTCATTTGTTAAAGGTCAAGGTTGGAATATTCAAAATATTATGATTTGGCTTGCAACATTCGTAGCAACATATATCACACTACGTCTATTATTTATGCTTTTCAAAATTGTAAGAACTCTTTTCACTAAAGAACAGTAAATTTTAGGGTTATAGGCCGAATCTATGGCAAATAAATTGGCCTATAACCTAAATTTTAAAAAGATATGAAGCATAAACTTATTAATTTAATAATTCAAATAGTACAATTAGTAATTGTTGGAACTCATTATGGTGCTTTTTTGGAAGCATAATATTTACATGAGAATGCTTCTCATCAAGGCCTATTGGTACAATAATTACATATAAATAAACATAAGTATCTTTACGCCGTGTATTGAGTGCGCTATTTAAGTTGCGCCCAATGGGTTAACAAGGCGTGAAATCGTGTGTTAGCAGCGTCTTAAGCGGTTAACCTGATCAGCGTAAGGAAAGTGTATGCGTAAACTTTTAGCATATTGCCGTCGTGCATCTCAATTAACAGTCGTAATTCTTGCTTTTCCGTTTATTGCGGCTTTGTACTCATGCAATTTGCCCATATTAACTACTTTTTGTGAGCAAATTTCTAATCTTTCGCAGCAAATCTTTGATTTCTTAAATCTTGGTTGCGATATTTCCATAAGTCTTAGTATTGGGAAAACTATTATCGCTATTCTCGTTTTATATACCAGCCTTATTTCTTTGCGCAACATGATTAAAAATTTATTGCGCGGAACTTTAGGTATTGATTTGCTAGCTTTTGTTGCATTACTTGCAACGCTTTGTATTGGTGAGTTTTGGGCAAGCTATTTGATTGTTGTAATGGTTTGGACGGGAGAGGCAATTGAAGATTTTGCGCATATGAAAGCCCAGCGCAATCTGTCTCTTTTAGTAAGCGCAGCTCCAAAAACTGCTCATCTTATGACTTTGCCAGGTATTGAGTATGAAATGGATAATAATCAAGCAAATGATGAATCATACGAACCGCCATGTTTGAGTGAAAATCAGTGCAAGCCTAGCTCGTGTGTTCTGTGCCGGCATGCTGAATTCAGAAAAGTGGATGCCGCTAATTCTAAGCAATCTAATATTAGCGAGCAAAATTGCGACTATAAACACAATATTTGTCCATTTTTGCAATCAACTACAGACGGCGAAATCTCCTCAAATTTGCAGCGTTACAAAACGGTTCCAGTTGATGAATTAAATATTGGAAACGTAATTATTGTGCTTCCTGGCGAAACTGTGCCAGTTGATGGTGAGCTGTTAAGCGGTTCTGCAATTTTAGACACAAGTGCTATTAACGGAGAATCCGTTCCTAGAGAAGTCTATGCGGGAGCTGCAGTGCTTTCAGGCTGTGTAAACGGTGGAGTTGTGCTTATTATGCGCGTAACAAAGCTGTCTAAAAACTCGCAGTATCAGAAAATCATGCAGCTTGTTGAGTCTGCTAGGTCTTCTAAAGCTGCAGTAGTTAGATTTGCAGACATGTTATCTGTGCCATTTACTGTTTTGTCTTTTGTAATTGCTGGTTTTGCTTGGGGCTTTTCTGGAGATGCTCTTAGATTTGCGCAAGTGCTAGTTTTGGCAACTCCTTGCCCGCTGCTTATTGCGGTGCCGGTTGCGTGCATGGCTGGAACTGGGCGTTTAGCGAAACTTGGAATTGTTGTTAAAAGTCAGGATGTGCTTGAGCAATTAAGTCGTGTAACAGATGTATTTTTTGACAAAACTGGCACGTTGACTGTAAAACAGCCGCAAGTTGTAAACGTAGACGTAATCGATACTACGCAGAAGGCTGATCGTATTGTAATGCTCGCAGGTGTTCTAGAGACGTATTCTCAGCACATACTTGCAGGTGGTATTGCTAAAGCGGGAGCAAGCTTGTGGGAAAATGCTCACCCATCGTCGGTTCCGCAGCTTCCTAGCGTGCGAGAATACCCTGTAGTGCACAGTGTTAAAGAAACTGCAGGTCAGGGTATTCAGGGCGTTGTAGACGGTATTTTAGTACGTGTAGGCAGACGCAAGTACGTTACAGAGCAAAACGCGAATCAAACTATAGGCAAATCTCTCGCAGCAGACGAAATGGCAACCTACGTGTCTTTTGACGGCGTGCTGGTAGGAAGAATCGTATTAAAAGACGTGCCGCGCGATAATGCGAAATCAACTATTGACACATTGCGTACACTTGGTGCGCGCTCAATATCTATTCTTACTGGCGATAGTTTGCAAGCTGCAACAACAATTGGTAAAAGTGTTGGAATTGAAACAATATATGCAGATTTACTTCCGCAAGATAAATTAGCGCATGTAAAAAAACATAATTACAATGTGCATAAAAATAAGCAAAATTCAACTGTAACAATGATGGTTGGAGATGGCGTAAACGATGCTCCAGTGCTTGCAGCTGCCGATATTGGCGTAGCAGTAACGGATGGCACAGATACGGCAGCATCTGAATGCGCACAGGTAGTTATTATGAACAACGATATTTCTTCTGCTGCAAGCGCAATAAGAGTAGCAAAACATACTAAACGCGTTATGGTTCAGTCAGTATTGATGGGCATTGGATTAGCAATTATAAGTATGATTTTTGCGGCTTTCGGTTTTATTCCAGCAGTTATTGGCGCAATGATGCAAGAAGCAATTGATGTTGTTGCTATTATGTGGGCTTTAACAGCATTGCGCGAACGAAAATAAAAATATTTTTTGGCAATATTTTTACGATATTCATTACGACACCTTTAATAATATTCGTTTGAGTATTTTATCGTTTGAGCATGTTGTAAGACGAAGTAATGCGCTAGTCTAATTATGAAAGCATACGAGTTAGCTGCAAACGGTAACGGCTCAAGCTTGTACGTAACTTATTTCTGGCGAAGAATTACATATAAACGCTTTACAGTTACGCTGCTGAGTGATTGAGGCAACCTATGCTTGTAGGCCGCGCTAAATAGCGCGAAAACGGCGAAAAGTGCCGTATAATACAGCTCAATATGGGGATAATAATGGAAAAAAATAACTTAAACGAAAATGTTTCACAAGAAACATCTCAACTGCGTATTGCTGTAATAGGAGCAGGTCCTGCAGGAGTGTACTCTTCCGATATCTTCTTACGTCAGATTGCAAAGCGTGGAGAAGAATTGGGATTAGGCTCTAGCGCTCGCATTGATCTTTTTGAAAAATTGCCAGTGCCTTTCGGCTTAGTGCGTTACGGAGTAGCTCCTGACCATCCAAGTATCAAATTTATTGCGGATGCGCTTGAAAAGACGCTTGATAATCCAAATATTCATCTTTATGCAAATGTTGAATTTGGTAAAGATATTGCATTAGAAGATTTACTTCATAGATATGATGCTGTGTTATTTGCAACGGGTGCTGTGAAAGATAGGTCTCTTCGAGGAGTTTCAGGTGCCGATTTAGACGGAGTGTATGGAGCTGCAAAATTCGTAGAATGGTACGATGGATACCCAACTAGCAATCGAGAATGGCCGCTTGAAGCCAAGGAAGTAGCTGTTATTGGTGGCGGAAATGTGGCAATGGATGTTGCTCGTGAGCTTTTACGAGATCCTGATTATTTGCGCGCTCATACGGATATTCCAGACGATGTGTATGAAGGATTGAAACAAAATCGCACTCAAACTTTACATCTATTTATTCGACGAGGTGTAGCTCAAGCGAAATTCTCAGTGCAAGAATTGCGTGAAATGGAAAAGTTACAGGGTGTGCAAATAATTATTAACGAAGATGATTTTGAACTTGACGATGAGACTATTGAAGTAGCCGGTAACGATAAGCTCACGCGTCAAATGGTTGAGGAGCTTTTCGCTATTCGCGATATGGCTGAAGATATGGAAGATGGCGGAAACGTTGATTTTGAGGGGAAGCCAGCCAACAAACGCTATATTATCCACTTCAACTGTGCGCCGGTAGAAATTCTTGGTGAAGATGGACATGTGAAGGCAATACGAGTTGAGCGCACGACTACAAGCGCCGATGGCAAAATGACTCGTACTGGAGAGTTCGAGGAATACGCCGTTCAAGCTGTATACCATGCCATTGGCTACCATCCTGCAGAAGTTGCAGGTATTGCTTACGACGAAAAGCGTACTTTGCTTGCAAATATTGATGGGCGCTTAGTGGAGTCTGTAGAAAATGGCGAAGTTCGTGAGCGATTGTATGCAACTGGCTGGGCTAAGCGTGGGCCGGTAGGATTAATCGGCTCTACAAAATCTGATGCTCTTTTGATTGTTAATAATATGCTTGAAGATTTATCTAAAGCTGGCAATGCTGGGCGAATCGCACCTGATCGCGATGAAAATTCTATAGATAAATTATTGGCAGAAAAGGGCATTAAACCAATTGATTACGCCGGTTGGAAGCGAGTTGACTCTTATGAGCGTGAACTTGGAGCCAATGAGCAGAGAACTCGAAAGAAAGTTGTTTCAGCTTCTGAACTTGTAAATATTGCTTTAGGTAGCAAATAATGCCCTAAATAAACTGAAAATATTACTTAGTATTTAAGTTTGTAGTTAGTAAATACGCAGTATATATTCAGAAAAATTTAAGTTCGCATTATTAAGATAGCTCATATGTTGAAAGGCTTGAGAATACACTATGGCAGCTTAAAAGCCGCACTATTTTTTGTTGTTGTGTGGCTTTTTCTTGCCTTATGTTGGGTTCTTACTGGCTCGCATCTGTCTTCACTAATATGGTTCATTATTCCTGGTATTGCATTTAGTGTTTTTGCTTATTGGTGCTCAAGTAAGCTTGCGATTATTGCTATGCATGCTACAGAGGTTAGTGAAGAAGAAGAGCCTGTGCTTTACGCAATGGTCAGAGATTTGTCTGCTCGAATTGGTAAACCTATGCCGCGAGTAATGGTTTCTCCCTACGAAAGTCCTAATGCTTTTGCAACTGGTAGAAGTGAGCGTCATGCGAGTATATGTTGTACTCGTGGTTTGATTAATATTCTTAACGAGCGCGAGTTACGTAGTGTTATTGGTCATGAATTAACTCATATTTATAATCATGATATTCTCGCTTCTTCGCTGGCTACTGCTACAGCAACAGTATTAACGTACGTTGGTTCTTGGCTTGTTTATGTCGGTGATACATATCGTCGTGATATTCGCAAGTATTGCAAATTTATTGGTAAGTTTTTGAATATTTTATTCGCTCCTATTGCTTCTGTTATTATCAATGCAATTATTCCTGGTTCGCGTGAATTTGACGCAGATAAGGGAAGTAGTGAAATTACTGGAGATTTTGCTGCGCTTGCTTCCGCACTTAATAAAATTACTTACGGCATGCAGCTTCACGAGATGAAATCTACTGCTGGATTGCAGGCTGTTGCTTCTTTGATGATTATTTGTCCATGGAATAATAACGCTCCTGCGCTTGTGCATTTGTGTACTGCGCGTCCTACTGTTCAGGATAGGATTGGGCGTTTAATGAGCATTGCTGCATGAATATTTTGTTTGTTGAACTTGCTTGTCTTGTTTATTGAGTTCATAAACTGATTCCTAAATATTGAAGCGGTAAGCTGTGCATGATACCCTTAGATGGTTGTTGAAACTAGTTTACTTTTAGTTACAGCATGCGGATGTAGTTCATCGGTAGAATGGAAGCTTCCCAAGCTTCAGAGGCGGGTTCGACTCCCGTCATCCGCTCCATTCAGATTGTAAAATTGTATAAGTTGTAGTTTTTGTACATTGGATGTATAAAAACTACAACTTACGCTTAGTTAAACTTTCTTTTTCTTGCAATTGTCACAATTGTGCTAACAAACAGCATTAATGCAACGCTAAGTACAATTGGAATTATTTGTATTCCAGTACGAGGGAGTGCATTATTGGCTATTGTGGATTGTTTGTGTAAATGAGGGTCTTTCTTTACTAAAGTATTCGTCCACGCAACTTGTTTACCGTTTTCGTCAATAAGGACAATCGTATGATTGCCTTTATATTCTTCTGGGATAACTACGTCGAATACAATTCTGCCATATTCATTAATGTGAACTGTTACATATTTCATTCCATTTGCGCTATAAAGAAGTTTAGGGTTGGAATATATGTAGGCATAAGCTTTTACTGCTTTTTCTAGTTGTAATCTGCGCATGAATTCTGATGTTGCATTTACTGTAACAGTGATATGGTTATTTTTTCCCGCATAAGCAATGTTATTATTCCCGACGGTGAGAGTGTTGCACAACGCTGGAAGTAAATCTGCAATACTCTTTGGTGCTGATGGAATCTGTTGCTGTAATGTGTGTGATTCTGAGTTTGCGTTAAGCTCTATGTGGTTTTCGCGCATAGAATCGTTACTAACTGCAGGAGTTTGTAGAGTTTTGGAAGGATGTGTTGGTTCGGGAAATCCCATGCTTGGAATTTCCTTATGGTCTTGATCGAACTTATTAGTCTGTGGGGTTGTGCTATTTGCAGACTTATCAGGTTCGCCATTGCTAGAGTGTTCACTGTTGTCAGAATGAGATTCTGGTGTTGGTGGAACAGGTTGTGACTCTGGTTTAGGCGCAGGTTTTGGCGGAACGGGTGTTGGATTCACCGGGTTTGGTTTCGGCTGCAGAGGCACTGCAGGTTGTTGATCAGGCGTCGGTGTCGGCGTAGGCGAAGGCGTTGGTTCCGGTGTCGGTGGAACAGGTGTCGGAGGTACGGGAGTTGGTGTTGGAGCTGGTGTCGCTGGTGTTAGCTCGATCCATGGTGTTGATTTCTTTGCAGGAATTAACTCGGCCCACGTAATACTCTTTTTAGCTGGGTTTAGTGGTGTTGCTGGAATGATTTCTACAACGTGAGCTTTAAGAGTTACTTTCTGTTTTGCTTTGTTTGCAAAGGTTATTTCTATGATAAATGTTGTTTCTCCAGTGTTTGTTGTGTTTGGTTGTTTTACAACTTGTACTGTGCTGTTTTCTGGTAAGTTTTTTAAGTATGGTTTGAAGTCGAAATTATCGGGGATTTTATTGTCTTTTTTGACTTCTATTTTCTTGCCAGGTTCAGCAGTAACATTTGGAAGTTCCTCGATATTAGCCAATCGTTTATGAATGGTTATTGGAACTATAATAGTTTTTAATATTCTACCAGATAGTACGAGTAGTATTTTCCCTTCGTAGTTGCCGCATTGAGAAGTGTCAATTTTGTCGTATTCTGTAATGTCTGTAATGGTAGAGCCTTGCGGTATATCGTTAGGATTAAGAAGATGCTTTATTGTTGTGCCTTTTGGCAATGGATCATTTTCCATAATGTCAATATTCGTAATTTTAGGTTCGAAAGCTTGTTCGTCAGTTTTAATAACTGGTTCGTTAACTAATCCGTCGAGTGCATCAATTTTGCGACCGGTTCCCTCAATTTTATTGCGTTCGCCAACTGTGAATCCTTGGAAAGCATTCATTCTAGGCTCAAAGTAGCTTCTGGATCCATGACCGGCTCCAGAACTTCCTACGCTTATTGCACCTTCGAAATTTCCTATTCCGCCTATTACTGTATCGTTATCAACTTTATAATGAACGGCATAACCTTCTTTAGTTAGTTTATCGCCAAAATCAGATGTTTCCCAAAGCCATCTGTTGAATATATTACCTTTGATTCTCGGAGCGTTAAAAGTATAAGCTTTAATATTAAAAGTTGCGCCACTACTTTTAGCTCGAATTAAGGCTCTTTGTGCTAAGTACCCACCTAAAGAGTGACCTGTAACATATAAATTGCTTACAGTGTTCTTTTGTTTATATTCATCAATTAATTTATCTATATCAGCAGCTTGGCCTGGGTTTGAGCCAGTTCCAAGCAAGACATCATTCCATACATCTGTTGCGCCTTTAGTGCCGCGAATTGCTAATACTTGCACGCCGTTTTGCTTAATAAATGGGTACGCAGGATTCACATTTTCAAAAAGGATAGCGTCAAACCCACTCCCGAAGTGGTAGGTTTCCTTAACTTTCCAGAATGGTGCAAGCTCGTTGTGCATAAGGCGGTACTCATTGCGATTTTCATAAATAATCCTGAGCGGTTTTGAGTAGTCAAGTACTTCTTTGACGTAGCTGTCTTCCCTATACACAAGCTCCATAAAAAGCGCCATATCGCGAGGGCTAATATCCCACCTGCGAGGATTGCTATCGTTTTTGTCATCTAATCCGTCGCCGTCGGTGTCCTTAATAAGTGGATGCGAATTATATCCGTAATATGTGCGTCCGTTTTTTACGTAAGTGTAAAGCTCTTCGCTGTTCTTCAGACCGTCGCCGTCGCTATCTTGATCTGGATCTAGCGCGGCTTTATGGTAAAGCAAAGAATCAATCTGATTATTTTCCAAACGAATTCGACCAGTAGAAATGTCGTGAGCGGTTTGTGCGGTAAGAGGTACGTGCACTGGTGATGTTTCTTCTGCCGCTGCGGTTGTTGCTAGCGAAGGTATGTAAACCAGCGATGAAATGATCAAACCAAAAGTTAATACAATTCCACTAATTGTGTGAACGGTACTTACTTTTCTCATACTGCTATTCCTTACTTTTTGTACAGACTTCTACTTTATTTTGAAAATATTTTTGCGAGCAGCACAACAGATTTAGCTCAACGTGTTGGTTTTATCAGATTTAACAACTTTATAAAATTGTATCTAGTTGAATCAGATAATTTTAATAAGTACCAAAAGTTAATACTTAAGCTGATGCGGTGTAATAGGAAAGAATTTCATTAGATTAATTGATATAGGAAAAGCACTGAGCTACTTGTGATATTAATGAATCATCGGTAAATCAGCACTTAGCTTATTGTTAATAAATTACACGAGATAGCTATCTATTGCTGGTGCTAATTAATAATCATTAATTAGCAGTAATTAGAACGTGCGAACATCGTAGAAGTTGTTAAGTTCTTCCATCCAACGTCCAGTGCCAGAAATATCTCCTCTAGTACCTACGGTGAAACCTGGGAAATTGTTCATACGGGCCTCAAGATAGCTTCGAGAGCTATGTCCTTGCGCAGAATTGCTGACGCTTATAGCTCCAGCAAAATTGCCAACAGAACGAATAACCTTGTCGTTGTCTACTTTGTAATGAACAGCGTAACCTTCTCGAGTGAGCTTATCGCCAGTATTGGCGACGGCACGCAACCAACGGTTGAAAATATTTCCCCAAATTTGTGGTGAATTGAATGTGTAAATTTTCTTAATCCAGTTGTAGCCTTTGCCTTTAGCACGAATTAAAGCACGCTGTGCAAGATATCCTCCGAGGGAATGTCCGGTAATATACAAATTGCTAACAGTATTTTCGCGACCATAACGCTCAATCAACTGCTCAACATCTTTAGCTTGATCTGGGTTATGACCTACAGCTATTGCAAAATCATCATCGTAATCATTAAATTGGGAAGTTCCACGAATTGCTAGTACTTGAACAGTGCCTTGTTCTAAGAATGGGTATGGACTTACATTTTCAAACAAAACAGCATCAAATCCTCCCCTTTTGTGGTAGGTTTCCTTAACTTTCCAGAATGGTGCAAGCTCGTTGTGCATAAGGCGGTACTCACTGCGATTTTTGTAAATGTCGTGAAGCGGTTTAGTGTAATCGAGTACCTTATTTATGTAATTATCATCTCGATAAGAAAGTTCAGAGAATAAAGCCATATCGCGAGGACTAATATCCCACCTGCGAGGATTGCTGTCTTGATTATCTGGAATACCATCGCCATCGGTATCGTTCATCATAGGGTGAGAATTGTACCCATAATAAGTCTTACCGTCTTTAGTGTAAGTGTAAATTTCCTGACTATTAGTTAAGCCGTCACCATCTAAATCAGCTTGTGGATCAAGAGGCTTCTTGTGATATAAAGACATATCCAAAGCCCCAGGTAAATCTAAGCCTATAGTTCCATTTGCGATTTGTTTAGCTGTTTCAGCAGTAAGTGGAGTTTTTGCATAATTATCTGCGGTTGTTGCCATTGCTGGCATTGCGAAAGCAGATAGGCTCAAGAGCATGCATAGGCTAGTTAAAAACCCTGTTACTGCATTGCGTTTCATAGTATCCTCCCATATTTTGTTTAGTTTTGTAGTCAACAAATGTATAGGACGACTGTTTACGATTTGTAGCACCTCTTTGTTAACTACGTGCGTTATATAAATTAATCGAAATTTATTTTGCCGCCACAATTGCTATTCTACACAGTCCATCAATTGTATAGTCTACATAAACAAAAGTCCATACTTCTAAATAAATGTTGTTGCTCCTTTTTTGTTTACTAAAATCATTGACGATGTGTATAAGAGTCATAGAAAACATCTATATAACTAGAATTATCAATAGCCATAATCTATTCTTAATAATGAAAATAAAAGCGCAACGAAGGCGCAAATGACCTATTTAGGAGAATGATATGAGTTTAATGAACACACATATTCTTCCATTCAAAGTAAATGGTTATAAGAATGGCGAATTTGTTGAAGTAAGTGATACTGATGTTCTTGGCAAATGGGCAATTTTCTTCTTCTATCCAGCTGATTTTTCATTCGTATGCCCAACTGAATTGGAAGATCTTGCAAACCACTATGAGGAATTGCAAAAGCTAGGCGTTGAAGTTTACTCAGTCTCTACGGATACACATTTTGTACACAAAGCATGGCATGACGATTCTGAAGCAATTGCAAAAGTAAAGTACACTATGTTGGGTGATCCTTCCGGAGCTCTTTCGCGTAATTTTGACGCTTGGAATCAAGAATCCGGTTTAGCTCACCGAGCTACATTCCTCGTGAATCCGCAAGGTGTGATTCAGTTCTTTGAGATGACCGCAGACGGAATTGGTCGTAACGCCGACGAGCTGCTTCGTAAAGTTAAAGCAGCACAGTATATTGCAGCGCACCCAGGCGAAGTTTGCCCAGCAAAATGGGAGCAGGGCGAAGAAACCTTGGAACCTTCTATCGATTTAGTCGGCAAAATCTGATTTTTGCAATTAAATATTAAAGAATATTTTTTTTAAAGAATCATCTCAATGCGTAGGGAGCTACGTTCATAGTTTCCTACGCATTTCTCTTATTTTTGCTTGTGACTAAAATTGCGGAAGGAAGTAAACTATGTCTTTGTTGAATGCATCATTAACTGCTCAGCTTTCAGAATTACTAAAAAAGATGGTATCTAAAATAGAAATCATTTCTTACGTTGATAATTCTGAAACATCTCAAAAAGTTAAATCCTTACTGGAAGAAGTATCTCAGCAAAGTGACAAAATCAGTATTTCTGAAGTAAATAATAATGAAATTAGCAATGTAAAGCGTAAGCCAAGCTTTGAATTGCGTAGAAAACTAGATAATCCAGTAAATGGAGAATCTACTGTATCGGTTAGTTTTGCGGGATTGCCTTTAGGGCACGAATTCAGCTCTTTAGTACTAGCACTTCTACAAGTAAGTGGCTATGCGCCAAAAATTAGTGATGAGCAACGCGATGCAATACTAAAGCTTGGTTCACACAATGTGACAACATACATGTCGGTAATTTGCCTGAATTGCCCAGAAGTTGTGCAATCACTTAACACCATTTCTATTATTAACCCTAAAATCCAGCATACTGTAGTTGAAGGTAGCGCTTTCCGTGAAGAAGTAGATAAACTCGGTGTAATGAGCGTGCCAGCAGTTTTTGAAAATGGCAAACTTATTTCCTCCGGACGGGCAGGAATTGACGAACTTGTATCTGTGCTCGCAGAACAAGAAAAATCTGTTGAGCAAAATGAGAATGGCAATAATGGTAATAGCGTTTCTTCGGCAAATGTTGCGCTCGCAGAAAAAATGAATTCGCAAAATCCATACGATATTGTTATTGCTGGCGGCGGTCCTGCTGCTTCTGCTGCCGCAATTTACACTGCTCGTAAGGGTTTGCGTACAGCTATGATTATGGATCATCGTGGCGGACAGGTTGTAGAAACTGAAAGTATTGAAAATCATATTTCCCAAACGCATACGACTGGTTCTCAACTAGCAGTAGATTTAACTAAGCATATTTCTCAATACGATATTGACGTATTTACTCCTGATTGGGCAGACTCGCTCGATTTATCTAAGGAACCATATGGGTTGCATACTATTCATGCGCGTTCTGGTGGATCTTTGAAAGCGCGTGCAGTGATTATTGCAACTGGTGCGACTTGGCGTACGTTGGGTATTCCAGGAGAAGATGAGTATAGGAATAGAGGCGTATCATTCTGCCCTCATTGCGACGGTCCACTTTTCAAAGATAAGAATGTTGTCGTTGTTGGCGGCGGAAATTCTGGCGTTGAAGCTGCTATCGATTTAGCAGGAGTTGCAAAACATGTGACGGTGGTTGAGTTCATGGATGTACTTAAAGCGGATCAAGTATTGCTTAATGCTTTGCATAAATTACCTAACACTGAAGTTATTACAAGTGCTGCCGTAAGTAGTATTGAAGGTAATGGTAGTAAAGTTACTGCAATACGTTACATAGATCGCAATAAAGCAGACGATGATGAAAACAGAGAACATATTGTTGAAACTGATGGGGTTTTTGTGCAAATTGGTTTAGCTCCGAATACTCGTTGGCTTGTAAATAATATTTCTCTCAATAATCGAGGAGAAATTATTACGAATCGCGCTGGATGCACTGATACTCCGGGTGTTTTTGCTGCTGGAGATTGTTCAGACGAACCGTATAAGCAGATTGTTACAGCGTATGGTTCTGGAGCCAATGCTGCGTTATCTGCATTTGACTATCTTATCCGCAGCCCGCAAAATAAATAATTTATAAAATTTATTATGCAATAAACAATGGGGGCGTCTTATGAATATTAGAGCGTTAGAATATCTAATAGCTTTTGCACAAGAAGGAAGCTTTACCAAGGCGGCTGTTCGTATGCGCGTCTCTCAGCCTACTCTTTCAACGCAAATTAAAAAACTTGAAGAGACTTTAGACGTAGAACTTATTGAGCGCACTCCCGGGAAACAAATCTTAACTCCTGCTGGGAGGGAAGTGGTTTATTACGCTAAACGTATTCAGGCAGATATGTCACGTATTCGACAAGCTGCAAGACGCTCAGAAGATCCATGGCCATCTACAGTAGTTTTGGGTGTGTTCCCAACGTTAGGACCATACTTACTTCCAAGAATTATGCCTGCACTCAGGCGTTTAAAACCAAAACTTACTATTCGTTTTATAGAAGAAAAATCAGCGAAACTTATTGATTTGCTAGATAGTGGTCAAGTCGACGCAGTTATATTAAGCGAAAGTTTGAATGCGCCTTCAATAAAAGTGTGTCATGTTTTTGACGAAGATTTTCTTCTTGCGACTTCTACAAATTCTTTGCTAGGACACGAGAGTAAACCAATTGAACTTTCAGATTTGTCTACTCAGAAAGTGCTTTTACTAGAAGATGGGCATTGTATGCGTAGAAGCATGCTCGATGTATGCCAAAAAGTGGGGGCGAAGCAATCAGAATTTAGGGCAACGTCGTTAGAAACTTTGCGATATATGGTTGTAGGTAGCAAAGATGTGACATTATTGCCGCGTCTTGCAACTGTACCTCCAATTGTGCAACCAGTTGGTTTGATGTTGCGTGAGTTTAAGAATCCTAAACCTTATCGATCGTTATATTTGAATTGGCGCGCAGCTTCTCCAGTAGACAAAATTATGGAAGGATTGTGCACAATAATTAGTTCAGCATGCTCTGATTTGCATAAAAAATAAGTGGGATATTCTGCTTAAAAATAAAAATAAAAATAAAAATAAAAATAAAAATAAAAATAAAAATAGGCACTTCTGTATGCTATGTTAGCTACAGAAGTGCCATGTTCTTCTTCTCTTACTTTTTATTCTCACTTTATTTTGAGAATTATCTGCCTCGTTTTATTTGCTGTGTTTTATTTGTTGCTAAATTAATGATTTATAATTCAATTCCAAGATAGCGTGCTACTTGATTCACATCCTTATCTCCACGGCCGGAAACTGTTACTAAAACAATGTCATCCTTACTCATCTTTGGAACCATCTTCATAGCTTGTGCTATTGCATGTGAGCTTTCCAAAGCTGGGATGATTCCTTCAACTCTAGAAAGTGCGCGAAAAGCTTGAACTGCTTCATCATCAGTGATTGCGTAGTATTCTGCGCGACCAGAATCCTTTAAATATGAGTGTTCTGGGCCGACTCCAGGGTAATCCAATCCCGCAGAAATAGAGTAGGCTGGAAGCTCGTTACCGTCATCATCCATAAGAACATAAGTTTTCATGCCATCCGTAATGCCAACTTTTCCATTCGTCATAGTAGCAGCATTTTGAGGAGTATCAGCGCCTTTACCTGCGCCTTCAGCACCAATCAATCGTACAGACAGATCATCAATATATGCTGCAAAAGAACCAATTGCATTAGAACCGCCACCAATGCAAGCAATTACAGCATTCGGCAATCTGCCTTCCTTTTCTAGGATTTGCCTTCTCGACTCTTTGCTAATAACGCTTTGAAAATCGCGAACCATTTGTGGATAAGGGTAAGGTCCCACTGCGGAACCAACGATGTAGAAGGTATCATCCAAGTGCTGTGCATAATCCATAAATGCTGCAGTTACAGCATCTTTTAAAGTTTTTGTGCCTTCTTGAACAGCATGAACTTTTGCACCGAGCAAAGTCATTCTAAAAACGTTAAGTTTTTGGCGTTCGCAATCAAGTGCGCCCATAAAAATTTCGCATTCCATGCCGAATCGTGCTGCTGCAGCAGCAGTGGCAACGCCATGCTGACCGGCTCCGGTTTCAGCGATAATGCGCTTTTTACCCATGCGCTGAGCGAGTAAAATTTGTCCGAGAACATTATTCATTTTGTGAGCGCCGAGATGGTTTAAATCTTCGCGCTTTAAATATACTTTTGCGCCGCCTAAATATTTTGTGAAAGATTCAGCATAGTATAAAGGTGTTTCGCGACCGTCGTAATCTTTTAATAATCCAGCTAATTCATTGCGGAACTCTGAATCGTCTTTGTATTGTAAGTAAGCTGCTGCTACTGCGTCGAGTGCTGGACGAATCATATCTGGTACGTACTGTCCGCCAAATTCACCGTAATACATATTTTGTTCAACTGCGTTTACCATAATTTTGCCCTTCTTGTGCGTGCCGAGGAAATCGGCATTAAGTTTGTTCTTTATTATTTTTATGTCGATTATTTTGTAAATTTGAAGGGCGTGTGCTCAGATAACAAAAAAGCTGGATGGCAGCTTATATGCCATTCAGCTCAAATAATGTTGATGATGAATCCGGCATAGCCCCGTTGATTGTTTAAAATCAGCAAGCCCACACCGATATGTGAACTCGCTTTTAACTACGCCAGCTGCGCCAGAAACGAGTATTCATGTTCATCAACCTCCAATCTTGTTGCACAAGTTTAGCCTTAGCTGTGACAATGTCAACCTTTTAGTGTTAATTCGGCGTTTCATGCAGAAAAAATTTAACCCCGGCGTCTATGCGCCGGGGAAATAAAGGAGAGAAGAAAAGAATAAGTTTTAGGTGCTCTGCACCTGTCTTTTTGTCGACAATATTATATAATCACACTATTCTGAGCAGAACAGTAACGCTAACTGATAATTACCTGAGAATTATCTACTTTTCTTCTAAATCTTGCTATTTTAGGAATTACTTTTCTAAAAACGGAATCATTTTTCTAAAAATATTATTCGCTTAAATCAGCGCGATAGAAATGCTCATACGAACGTGACGGAGTTGGACCGCGCTGACCTTGATAGTGCGATCCGTTAACGGCTGAACCGTATGGGTTTTCACATGGTGAGCTTAACTGGAAGAAACACATTTGACCAATCTTCATGCCAGGCCAAAGTTTAACTGGCAAAGTGCTAACGTTTGAAAGCTCCAAAGTAATATGACCTTCAAAACCTGGATCAATGAAGCCAGCTGTGGAATGTGTCAAAATACCAAGACGACCAAGCGAGCTTTTGCCTTCCAAACGTGCAGCAATAGTAGCGTCAAGTTTTACATACTCCCACGTAGCGCCGAGTGCGAACTCTCCAGGATGAAGAATCCATGGCTCGTCAGGAGCTACCTCGAACTGTTCTGTAAGTTCACCCTGATTTTCTGCAGGATCAACATACGTGTAAGCATGGTTGTTAAATAAGCGGAAAAATCGGTCAAGACGTACGTCAATTGACGCTGGCTGTACCATTTCCGGAGTCCACGGGGTCAAATCAATATGACCCTCATCATGAGCTTTGAGAATGTCGCGATCAGACAACAGCATGACGTCAAATCTCCTTGTGATGTATCAACACATAAACAACTTCATTGTTCGCACGAAATATTTTGTTGCTTATTTTGTACGAAAATTGCAATACAGACAATTGTAGCGCGTGCCGCGGTCTGTGATTATGATGCAAGCTATTTCCTGAAAACAAATAAATATTCATGAGCAATCAGCAAAAAATTTTATAGAAAATAAAAACACAAAACGCGGCACAGAAACGTAGGTTATGTAAGAAAACTACGTACTGTACCGCGTATTTGTAAAACAGCTTAATAATGTATTTTATTAAGCGGCAATAGTTAAGGCGTTTGCTGCTTTACGTTTTGCAATGAAACGAAGCACGCATTTACGCAATTCGGAAGCAATTAACACGACCATTGAAAGACCGAGGCACTCGAACCATTCCGTTACGCTCAAAGGAACAGTGCCAAATGGCTCATTCAAGAACGGTATGTAAATTACAGCCAACTGGAGCACAACAGAAACTGCTATAGCACCCCAAAGCCAACGATTTGCAAATAAGCCTACAAATACGCTTTGTGAGTCTGAACGAGATGCTAACGCATTCAGCATTTGCGCAAACACAAGAATTGTGAAGCCCATTGTGCGAGCGTGAGTAAGCTGAGCAGCGTGATCCATAATTCCAACAGAACGGTCCGTAAAGAATCCACCTGCCAAATGCATATCCATACCGATTAACGTAATAGCAGCCATGATTATGCCGATAAATACAATATCTCCCCACATTCGTCGGTCAATAACGCTATCGGTAAGCTTTCGAGGCTTTCGATCCATTACGTCGTCAGTTTGCGGATCAACGCCCATCGCGAGTGCAGGAGCTGCATCCGTAAGCAAGTTAATCCACAAAAGCTGAGTTGCAAGCAAAGGCAAAGTTACGCCAACAGAGTTTGGCTGTGTAATTCCCAGTGCGCCAGCGAAAACAACGCCGCCGAAAACAGTACAGACTTCGCCAACGTTAGAACTGAGCAAGTATCGCAAGAATTTACGAATATTGTCGAAAATTCCGCGACCTTCGCGCACTGCTGCAACAATTGTAGAGAAGTTATCGTCAGCCAAAATCATCTTGGCAGACTCTTTAGTTACTTCTGTACCAGTAATGCCCATAGCAACGCCAATATCGGCAGACTTTACGGCTGGAGCATCGTTTACGCCGTCACCAGTCATAGCAACAATGTTGCCTTGACGTTGAAGCGAAGAAACGATAGCTAACTTGTGCTCAGGGGCTACTCGCGCGTACACGCTAGTTTTACTGATAGCTTCATCAAAAGCAATATTATCGTCGTTGCGTGAAAGCAATTCGTCAAGTTCGTCGCCTGTAAGTGCATGCTCATCTTTTCCAATAATCCCAAGATCTCGAGCAATACGCGTAGCCGTAAGAGGATGGTCGCCTGTAATCATAACAGTGCGGATTCCAGCGCGATGAGCTTGAGCTACACTATCTCGAACTTCAATTCGCGGAGGATCAATAATTCCAACCATACCATTCCAAATCAAATCAGATTCTAGTACGTCACTTTGTTCCGCAACGTCCGCGATTTGACCTGCAGCGTTAGAAACCATGCCATCAACTTTTGAAAGACTATCGACTCCAAGCGGCCTATAAGCCATTCCAAGCGTGCGGTAGGCTTCTCCAGAAAGACGTTCAACAGTTGCTAAAATATCTTCGCGATCGCCGTCAGTAAGCGGACGCACGGCACCAGCTACTGCAATACGCGTGCAATAAGAAAGCAACACGTCCGGAGCGCCCTTAGCGCAAACAATCAGATTTCCAGAATCCGAACCATCTTTAACAACAACAGACATACGTTTGCGTTCAGAAGTAAAAGGTACTTCCGCAACTCGAGTCAAATGAGCGTAACGTTTGTCCGCTTTTGTTTTACGAGCTGCTACTACTAGCGAAACTTCTGTAGGGTCTCCCACGGGCTGCCAACTTTTAGTAGTTTCGTCATAATGCAAATCGCCGTCGTTAGCCAAACATCCGGAGCCTAACGCGCCTAATACTTCTGTAGCAAGATTTTGCGGTACTGCTAAATCTGCGTCCGCAGAACCAATTAATATCATGCGTCCTTCAGGCTTGTAACCGCTTCCTGTAAGCTGAACTTCACCGCTAGGTGTTACTACGCGTTCAACAGTCATCTCGTTTCGAGTTAAGGTGCCTGTTTTATCGGAGCAAATAACAGAAGCAGAACCAAGTGTTTCCACGGATGAAAGCTTTTTTACAACAGCATGATGCTTCACCATTCGTTGCACGCCAAGCGCAAGAACTACTGTCAAAATCGCAGCTAAACCTTCTGGAACAGCAGCAACAGCTAGGGAAACAGAAAGCAGCAGAGAATCAATAATATCTTGAATACTGTGGAAGCCTTCAATCAGCCACATGGAAGCAAGAACAACAGCTGCAATAATGCACACCGCAATTCCAAGAACTTTAGAAACGTGTACCATTTCTTTCTCGAGAGGTGTTGCTTCGTCATCTGATTTTGAAAGCATATCCGCGATTTTGCCAACTTGTGTGCGCATACCTGTAGAGGTGACTACAGCGCGACCGGTTCCTTGCGTAACAGCAGTTCCGTTGAAAACCATATTTGTACGATCGCCTAAAGCTTTTGCAGACGAAAGCGTATTCGGACGTTTGCTTACTGCAACAGATTCGCCTGTAAGACTTGCCTCAGCTACGCGTAATGAAGCCGCTGCTATAAGTCGACCGTCTGCAGACACGGCATCTCCTTCGCCAAGCACTAAGATATCGCCTGGCACAACTTCTGCAGTATTAATGCGCACCACGCTACCATCGCGCAAAACTGAAGTTTGCGGAGCACTCATTCTAGCTAAAGCTTCGACTGCTTCTTCTGCTCGCGACTCTTGAATGTAGCCAAGCACTGCGTTTGCAATCAAAATAATGATAATTACGATTGAATCAAACGGCAGAATCTCTCCACCGCTGTTTCCTTTATGTTGTGCGCGCTCAACAAACCACGCAATTGCAGAAATAATAGTTGCTGCAATAAGCAAGTAAACGAGCGGATCTTTAAATTGATCAAGGAACCGTTTCCATGCTGGAATTTTAGGAGCAGCAGCAAGTGCATTTGGGCCGAATTGATTAAGTCTTTTTGCAGCTTCCTCAGAGCTTAAACCGCATGTAATATCTACGTTAAGTGATTTAGCTACTTGCTGAACATCGCACAATGATGGATCTTTGCTATTAGCTGAAGAGTCAGCTGTTTTATTGGATTGATCAAGAGCGTGATCAACCATATCTTCCCCCTTGGGAGTGCCGCGGAGTAGTCAATAATCGCAATGCTAACGCTATTTTTAGCGCTTCGTATTGTAACTATTGCGCGGTTGTGGAATATTGCAATAGTTTGCAACAATTAAGTACCGTTCTATTATGCCATACAACGCGCCGAGCTTAGAATCAGCAGACTTTGCCAGCTTCAGAAAGCTATTAAACAATGCCTTGGGGGCATGTGAGAATAGGAGTATGACTACGAAAAAAGGGCCGACCAAGGGGTCGGGTGGAAAACATCGCAATGCTTTGCGCGGAAAAGGTCCTACTCCGAAGGCTGAAGATCGCGTGTATCACAAAGCTTATTTTGCTAAGAAAGCTGCTATTAAGCGCACATTTGCAGATCCGCGTTTGGCTGCGCGCCGCAGAGTGGATAAGCTTGGTAGTGATTCAGATGAGTTAGTAATTGGTCGCAATGCTGCTTTAGAGGCGTTAAGAGTTGGAGTTCCAAGCACTCAATTGTATGTGGCTAATCGCATTGAGCATGACGATCGCACGCGCGAAATCGTGAAGTTAGCAGGCATGCAGGGTTTGCGTTTGCTTGAAGCGGATCGCCTTGAAATGGATCGTATTGCGCATAGTACGAATCATCAGGGCATTATTGTGAAAGTTCAGCCTTACCAGTATCACTCTTTGCAAGAATTGGTTGAACGAGCGGAAAAGAAGGCGCGCGCAATGGAAGCTGCTGATTCAGATTCTGCTCGCATTAATGCTCGACCATTGTTTATTGCTTTGGATGGCGTTACGGATCCTCAAAATTTGGGTGCTGTTATTCGTTCTGCAGCAGCTTTCGGTGCTAATGGTGTGATTTTGCCTGAGCGCAGAAGTGCTTCCGTAACTGCTGCTGCTTGGAAGGTTTCTGCTGGTGCTGCAGCTCATTTGCCAGTTGCTAGAGTTGTTAATTTAAATAAGGCAATTCAAGGTTTGCGAGAGCGCGGATGGTATGCAATTGGTCTTGATGGCGGCGGCGATAAGCTTGTTGGAGAAACTGGCTTTGAAACTGATCCGTTAGTTGTTGTGCTCGGCTCTGAAGGTAAGGGCATGAGTCGCCTTACGAGAGAAGCGTGCGATGCTATTGCTGGAATCCCAATTTCTAGCGCGGTTGAATCTCTTAACGCTTCTGTTGCAGCAGGCATCAGTTTATACGCTGTTGCTAACGCTCGTCGTTTGGCTGCATTGAATCAAAACTGAAATTTTCAAACTTTAAAATCACGCTTGCACTGTATTGTTACGGTGTTAGCGTGATTTTATTTGGTTGGGGCTTTGGATTTGCTGAAGTTTAGTACTTACGCAATTTTGAAAGAAATAATTAAATAGAAATATGCATATTAGCGAAAATACTATAGAAGAAAATAAAACACTTATGAACGAAAATACTGTTACAAATACAGGTACAAATACGAACACAAGTACGTCAAAAACAAAAAAAACTTTAAATGTGACAAAAACTTTAAAAACAACAAATAAATTATGGTTCGTAAAGAATGCTCGTTCACTTATTTTTATTGCATACCTATCTGTCGTCGTAGCAGTTATGTGCTTCCACGAGCCTTGGTTTGATGAAGCTCAAAGTTGGCTTATTGCACGCGATTCTTCGTTTGCTGATTTGTTAACTCTTCGCCCACATTATGAAGGCCATCCGCCGCTTTGGACTTTGCTTCTTTCCATACCTGCAAAAACAGGAGTTCCATACGAAATTGGTCTTAAAGGCGTGCAACTTCTATGCACTGCGCTTTTGGGTGGCTGGCTTATTTTCCGCGCGCCTTTTAGTAAATTGGCTGTGTTTTTGCTTCCGTTTACGTATTTTTTGTGCTTCCAATATGGCGTTACTTCACGCCCGTATGCTCTTCTTTGCGCGGTTTTGTTCATGGTTGCGCATTATTGGAAACAATCTGATTCTAAGTCTTCTGATACTTGGAAACTCGCTTTAAGTCTTGTACTTTTATGTGCAATCAGCGCGTATGGCATTGCTTTAGCAGCAGGTTTTGCTTTTGCGTGGATTTGGAGAGTTGTAAAATCTGCAGGAATTAAAAAAGCTTTCGCTGAAATAGTCTCTAACACTAACAGATTAGTAAGCTGGATAATCCTTGCTTTAGTTGGAATTGCAAGCATTATTTGCATTTGGCCTGCTGCTAACGCTTTCGCATCGCGTGAAACATTCGACGGAAATTCTCCTCTTACGCAATTCTTGTCATTTATTTTCGTTATGCCATCAGAAAGTATGTTCACTCAATTTGCCGGCGATGTTTCTTTACGTAGACTTATGCTAAGCGTACCTTCCGCGATTATTTGCGTTATTATTTCGATTTTAATATGGTCTTTCGCTGTAAGAATCGCTTATCGAAGAGGCATGCTTGTTTCTTTGATACTTCCTTACTTGACTTTTGCGGCAATTGCCACGCAATATTTCACTTTGCATCACGCAGGAATCGTTTTTGCATTCTTCGTATCTCAACTTTGGATGTGTATTGCGCGTAAGCCACTGGAATCTAAAGATATTCCGGCGATTATTTTTAGGTTGTTCAAAGCTGCAAATAAAGCTGAAAATAGCAATAGTAAATCTGCAAGTAAATCTGCCGGAAGCAAAGTTATTGCTGGCATTATTATTGTTGTTTTATTATCCCCAAGCTTGATTTGGAACGGGTATTCTTGCGTTAACGATATTCGATTCGACTATTCAGGTTCGCGCGCACTTGCGCAATTTATTAAGCAAAATCATGCTGAAAACATGCGATTCGTAACGTCTTGGCTACATCAAGATGAAAAAACGGATAAACAAGGTAATGTTATTGTTCCTGAATTTGAAGATATTCATCAATATTCGTGGCAGCTTATTACAGCAAATCCTTATTTCTCGAAGAATCTTATTGATTGCAGTTATAAGAATAGCTCGTTTATTACAAATGAGCAGCCATCTCAAGAACAGGCATCAAATGAAATGGGTGCTTGCAAAGCAAAGAAAGAACCTAAATTCTTTGTCACAGAATCAGATAAGCCTTGGTATTATTTTGTGTATTTAAACTACAATATCGACCATTATACTGAGCATACTATTGCTAAAACAAAATCATCTTGGAAAGCAGGAGTCTCAGAAGGAAGAATTATTGTATATGAGCGCAAAAAATAATTAGCGCATTTATATAATTATATTTAAATATATTTAATTACATTATGAAAATGCCCCTGCGTAAGTTAACTAACTTATTTAGGGGCATTTTTATTACAGTGTCTTACTTTTTAATAGTAAAACATGCGGTTTTATTTACCAGAAACCGAATGGATCAAATATTCCACCATCGTCACCATCGTCATCTCCACGTTGTTGTAAATCGTCATCGTCACCATCGTACGAGTTACTTCCGCGTTTTTTACCAGGCTTCTTTTGGTTTTTCTTTAATTTCTTTTCTTGCTTATTTGTGCCATTAACAGCAGTTTCTTCTTGGTTGAATGTAACTTGCAACTTAAGTGTGTTGCCGTTACGAACTATTGTGAGCGTAGCTTTTTGATTGAACGCTGTTGCTCTCACATACCCGAGGAGTGCGTAATTATTGGATACAGGCTTATCGTCAAAGGCAACAATAGTGTCATTGGCTTTGAGTCCGGCTTTTTCAGCAGGGCTTCCTTGATTGACAGAAACAATTTGAGCTCCTCCGCGAGTAATTCCTTCGGACTCAACTGCTGTGCTTTTAATCATGATCCCTAGTGCTACGTGCTTTACAGAACCATTCTTAATAATTTCTGTAACTACTCGTTTCACCAGATTTGCTGGAATTGCAAAGCCGATGCCGATAGATCCTGTAGTCTCCCCTTGAGCTGATGTCGCTGCAATAGAAGAATTAATACCTATGACCTTTCCGGCAGCGTTAAAAGTTGGGCCGCCTGAATTTCCTGGATTAATAGCTGCATCAATTTGTACTGCATTAGTTACAATTTCAGAGCGGCTTTGGTCGTCCATAACTGATACTGGACGATTTAAAGCCGAAACAATGCCTGTGGTAGCTGTATCGTCATATCCAAGCGGATTTCCGATTGCCATAACCGGTTCGCCAACGGAAAGCAGATTAGAATCTGCAAATTGGACTGTCTTTAAATTATTTGGTGAATTGTCTAATTTAAGTACTGCCAAATCAGTAGTTTTATCTGCTCCGACTAATGTAGCTGAATAAATTTGACCATTAGAAAGGGTTACTTGAATTTCTTTTGCATTAGCAATTACGTGATTGTTTGTTACAACATAACCTTTTGAATCAATAATTGCTCCAGAACCCTTCCCCATGCCTTTCTCTAAACGAGTTTGTATAGAAACAACGGCTCCGGAAACATTTTTTGCAACTCCTTGCCAATCCGGAGATTGTCCGCCTTTAACTACTGCGGTCCCAGGGCCAGAAGAATGAGAGCCGATGTTTGCGAAAGAGCCGCTTTGTGGAATTGAAATAAGACCTTGCGAGATTACAAATAGAACTACAACTACGCAAACTATTGCAGAAATTGCGGAGGATAAAATGGCAACAAAAGCAGTTGACGAAGAGCTTTTTGTTTTTCTTTTGTTACCTTTTTTGTTTGTGTCGTTTGTATTTGCTGCATTTGTGCTAATAATGCTTGTTTTTGCTATATTTTCATTTTCTTCGTTACTTGCATTATTGTTAAAATTCTGTTGCGCTGGTGTTTGATTGCCAACTTCATTATTTGGGTAAGAATTATTGTCTGTGCCGTAATTATACGGATTTCCGAAGCCGTTAAAATTATTATTTCCGTAGTAATTTTGTGATCCAATGTATTGCGTAGGAGCATTATTGATATTTGTATTATCCGCATCGTTATTTTGGTTTACGGCGTAATTGTTAGCTGGATACTGTGTAGTGTTTGTACCAACTTCATTTTCGTTATTTGTTGGGCCGTAAGCTCCGAATTCAGGAGCTGGGCTATATGTTTGTGCTGTTTGCGTTGGTTGTGCTGGTTGCGTCGGCTGTTCCTGCTGCTCGTAATATCCATTATTTGCAGTTTCATTGGATTCCTGCTGATTTGCACCATACATATCGTCAGCCATTCATCCTCCTTACAAAAGACTCTTAACACACCATAATAAACCATGCCATTATCTATGTAAGAGATAGTATGTTTTTTTATAATTTTTTAAATAATTTGCCTTGTAAATTTCATAAATTTTGCAAATTAATTTGGATATTGTCACGGAAAAATATAAATTGTGTGTGTTTTTTATTTATACTCGTCATGCCTTCTAATAAAGTAAATGCTATGACAAGTCTTCTTGAACATCCACGCGGAGCTGAGCCTGGGAAGCCTGGTGACCGCAAAGAATTTTCGTTTACAACTAAAACGCGACTTTCCAATACTGCTGAAGGTAAAGGTCGTGACGGTGCTCGCTATGGGCGCACCGGCGTAATTCACACGCCTCACGGGGATATTCAGACCCCAGCATTTGTACCTGTTGCAACGCAAGCTGCAATGAAGGCAGTGTTGCCAGAAAGCATTAAGGATTTGGGCGCTCAGTGCATGCTTTCAAACGCTTTTCATTTGTACGAACGTCCTGGGGCGGATGTTCTTGACGAAGCTGGCGGATTGGGAAAGTTTATGAACTGGGATAAGCCAACCTTTACGGATTCTGGCGGTTTTCAGGTTCTTTCTTTGGGTGCTGGTTTTAAGAAGACCCTTGCAATGGACGTTACTGGCATGAAGTCGGACGATGTTATTGCAGCCGGTAAGGAGCGTATGGCTTTTGTTGACGAGGATGGCGTAACTTTTAAGTCTCCTCTTAACGGAGCTAAGCACCGTTTTAGTGCTGAAATTTCTATGGGAATCCAGCATAAGCTGGGCGCGGATATTATGTTTTCTTTCGACGAGCTTACTACTTTGATGAATACTCGCCGATATCAAGAGGAATCTGTAGAGCGCACTTTCCGCTGGGCAAAGCGTTGTGTTGCAGAGCATCAGCGTTTAACCGAGGAGCGTGTAGGCAAGCCGTATCAAGCATTGTATGGCGTTGTGCAGGGTGCTAATTATGAGGATTTGCGTAGGCATGCGGCCGAGCAGATTGCTTCTTTAGATTTTGATGGCGTAGGCATTGGTGGCGCTATTGAGAAGCGAATTATTGGTGATACTTGCGCTTGGATTTGCGATGCTATGCCGGAAAATCGCCCACGCCACGTGCTTGGTATTGCAGCCGTGGATGATATTTTTGCTTGCGTTGAAAACGGCGGAGATACTTTCGACTGCGTGGCTCCAGCTCGCTGCGGAAGAAACGGAGCAATTTTTACTCGTCATGGTCGCTACAACGTAAAACGTGCAGAGTTTAAGCATGATCAGCGTCCGCTTGAAGAAGGCTGCGATTGCTACACTTGCACGCATTATTCCAGAATGTATGTGGATCATTTGTTGCGCGCTAGTGAAATGAATGGATTTACGCTTGCAACCATTCATAATGAGCGTTTCTTTGTGAAGCTGCTCGACGATATTCGAGCTTCTATTGACGGCGGATATTTTGAAGAGTTCCGCGATGAGACTCTTGCACACTATTACGAAAACGGTTCTAAAGGCTGAGAGTAGTTTTGAGCGCAAAATGCTAGGTTAAATATTGCGAATTTATATTAAATATGATAGCCTTGCACTTTGTATGCGAACGTGGCGGAATGGTAGACGCGCTGTCTTCAGGTGGCAGTGAGCGTATGCTCGTGCGGGTTCAAGTCCCGCCGTTCGCACTAGTTAAAAAGGCTGGAATTGCAAGGGCTTTGCCTCTTACTATTCTGGCCTTTTGTGCAAATATAGTGCAAATATAAGGCAACTATATTGCAACTGCAATGCAAAAAAGTGCGAGTATTGTACAAACTTTTATTTATTACAAGCGACGGTGATGTAATGAACACTAACGATGAACTAAATATCAATAATGTAGGTGACAATTCTTACGATCCACATATTGGTCGCGAATCTCACGTTGTGCCGGGTCGTTTTGGTGAGCCTTTAAAAGTTATGAATGCACAGTATTCGCAAGGGAATGCTTCAGCTCATCCAACGCATCCGCTGCTTTTGCTCCTTCACGGTTGGGGTTCTAACGAGGAAGATTTATTGGATTTGTTGCGAGTAGTTGCACCATATAATGATGCAATCGCTTTACGTGCTCCACTTAAGCTGGCAGAAGGCGCTTACAGTTGGTTCCACGATGCTGTGCCGCAGCGAGAAGATTTAGATTACGATATGTATGCTGCTGCTGTAGCAATTGACGAATGGGTGCATGAAAATATTCCAGCGAATCGCGACATTGTGCCATTTGGTTTTTCGCAAGGCGCTGCGCTCGCGGTGCACGTTTTGCGTTTGAATCCTTCGCGCTACCGTGCGGCCGTTTCGCTTTCCGGGTTCATAGCGCCTAGTGTTCCTGCTTCCTCGGAAGAAATCGCATTACAAGATAACGATTTAGCTGAGCGTAATACTCCTGTATTTTTCGGCTACGGATTAGAGGATGGCGTGATTCCTCCTTACGAATTCTCGGCTGCTGCAGCGTGGCTTGAGGAGCACACTTGGCTTGAAGAACGTCGTTATCGCGGGTTGGATCACGCTGTTGATATGAACGAAATTGGCGATATTCGCAAGTGGTTCGTAACTCACGATATTTCTTCTGGGCTTATGTAAATTTACTTAGATTTATGTAAATTTATTCGATTTTGTTTTTTCTTAATCTGTAAATTAATTTGTAAAGTGATTTCATGAATATGCGCGATGAGATAGTATTTGCAATGAATCAAGCCTTGAATTTGGCTCGAGAGTCTGCTTCTGCAGGCGAAGTCCCAGTTGGAGCAGTTGTGCTTGATGGTAGCGGTAATATTATTGGCAAAGGCGCAAATATGCGAGAGCAGAGCGCTGATCCTTTGGCTCATGCTGAAGTGCTTGCTATGAAAGATGCTGCTACCTCGCGTAAATCTTGGAATCTATCTGACTGTACTCTGGTAGTAACTCTTGAACCTTGCCCTATGTGTGCTGGAGCTGTGCTGCAAACGCGCCTTAAACGCGTGATTTTCGGGGCGTGGGATGCCAAACTTGGTGCGTGTGGTTCTGTATGGGATATTTTGCGAGATCCTCATGTTGGCTCACGTCCGGAAGTCATTGGTTCAGTATGCGAATCTGAGTGTGCTCAACCCTTGCGAAACTTTTTTGCGCATCAACGTTAGATAAGTGTTGCATTATTTTTTAATGTTGCGTTTAATTCAAGATAACGCAGTGCATGAAAAGTAATTTTTAGCGTGTTCCCCTTGTGTTCATTCTAGCAAAATGTTATAGTTGCGGTAACGTTACCGCATGAGGTAAGTTGAAGAAACCGACAATTGTGGGAACGTTATCTCAATTTGCGGATTCTATTCAGCGCTGATGAAGCTGCTCATTGAGAATAAGATTGCACAGAGGCTCTTATGCATGGTTGCATAGTGCTGTTTTTCTCCAACGAGAGGAGTATATGGAAAAACGTAGTATAAAACATGGAGTACAAGCTAAAATCAAAACATATCGATAACAGTGCAAAATTGTTAACACTGGTTGAGCATAAGAGATGAGCTGGAGGTGTCATGTCGTACATTACGATTCGCGATGTTGCGCAACGTGCTGGTATATCAGTATCAACTGTTTCTCGCGCATTGAATAATACGGGTCGTATATCGGCAAACACTAAGGCGAAAGTTGAGCGTGCAGTTGCGGAACTAGGTTATATACCAGATTCTCGCGCTCAGGCGATGCGGTCATCTCGTACTAAGACAGTGGGGCTACTTGTGCCAGATATACGCAATGCGTATTTTGCTGAGCTTGCGTATACTGTGCAAGACTCGTTGTTTGATGCCGGCTATTGTGCGTTTATTGGAACATCTTCTGAGAGTGCAGCTCGTCAAGATTCATTCATTACAAGTATTCTTTCTCAACGCATTGATGGTGCGATTATTGTGCCTCAAGGTGAGGAAACTGATGCTATGAGAATGTTGATGGAGCAGCATCTTCCACTTATGTTTATGGATCGACATGTGGAGTCTCGGACTGGCGATTTGACGCATGTGCCAGTTGTGGATTCGGATCCAGAGCAAGGTATTCGTGAAGCATTATTGGATGTTAAACAACATGGTTTTTGCTCAGTTGGCTACGTGTCGGGTCCAATTATCGCTTCACCGTCACTGCAAGAACGTGAACAAGTATTTCGTACAGTGGCTTCGGAGATATTTGGCGAAGAACATGTATTTGTAGAATCTACGGGATTTGAACAATCCTCATGCGCTAGCGTGTTGCATCGCATGATTAGCGTTGGTGTAAAAGCGCTTATTGTCGGTTATTCGCCAGATGCGCTGCGAGTGATGGATGTAATGGCTCGTGAAGGATTAGTGATAGGCAGTGATATTTCACTTATCTCGTTTGATGATGTTGAAATATTCCGCTTAGCAACGCCGCGTATTTCTACTATTTCGCAACAAGTTCAGCGCATTGGTCGTACTAGTGCTGCACTTTTTTTGGATATGTTAGAACATAATGTTGATGTTCAATCGCAGCGAGTAGAAACTATGTATATTCCGCGTGAATCGTTAGGAAATGCGTAGCTGTAAGGCTGTTATTCTATAGCTTGACACTATTGTTATTGATTTTTGTACCGTGACTTTGTAAGCGTGTGCAGCAATCGCCTGAGCGTACCGTTGTTGTTACGTTTTTGCATGCACATTGCGGCATAATTCTCATCCAAAGTACAAGCGTAATGTAGCGTAATTTATTGCATTTTCGTGGCAGCAGTGGTGCTGTAGCGAAGAAAGAGGTAAGACATGACGGAACTATCGCTAGTAGGAGTATCGAAAATATTCGGTAATTCTACGGTAGTTGACAATGTGTCTGTAACAGTAAAACCAGGTGAAGTGCATGTTCTCCTTGGTGAAAATGGTGCGGGCAAGTCAACAGTTATTAAGATGATGAGCGGCATTTATCAGCCAGATAAAGGTCATATTGAGATCAATGGTGAAACAGCGCGAATTCCTAATGTGGATACTGCTCGCAAATTGGGCATTGCTGTGATTCACCAAGAGCTAAATTTGGTGCCAGAATTTTCTATTATGGAAAATTTGTTCCTTGGTATGCTTCCTACGAAAGCTGGTTTTGTTAGTCGGGCGACGATGCGTGCTCGTGCGGAATCTGCATTGCAAGTTATCGGTTTAGATGAAGATGTCAATAAGCCAATGGGACAACTTGGTGTAGCTCGTCAACAGATGGTAGAAATAGCCAAAGCACTTATGCAGCATGCATCTATCCTTATTCTTGATGAACCAACAGCTGCTCTAACAAAACCAGAATGTGAACAGTTATTTAACATTATGGAAGATTTAAAATCCAAAAATGTTGGAATGGTGTTTATTTCTCATCATTTAGATGAAATTGCGCGTATTGGTGATGTTGTAACTGTACTTCGCGATGGCAAATACGTCGATACTGTTGATGCGCAAGTTCCTGAGAAGGAACTTGTAAAACTCATGGTAGGTCGTGATATTACAAATCAATTCCCTCATGGCAAACGTAGTCAAGGCAAAGAGCTGCTAAAAGTAGAAGGCTTAACGCGAAAAGGTACGTTAGAAAATGTATCCTTCAGCGTTCATGCTGGCGAAGTTGTGGGTCTTGCAGGTTTGGTAGGTGCTGGTCGTACCGAAGTTCTTCGTGCAATATTTGGTGCAGATAGTTATGATTCAGGTTCAATAACTGTTGATGGTAAATCTATTGCAAAAGCGAATATTGCAGGAAGCATCGCAGCTGGTCTTGGTTTAGTCCCAGAAGATCGTCGAGTACAAGGGTTGATTCTTGAAGCATCTGTTGCAGAAAATTTGGGAATTTCTACATTAGTTCCTACAGCACATGCAGGATTTGCGGATTTGAAAGGGCAGCGTACTCGCGAGGAAGAAACTGCAAAAAAATTGCGTATTCGTATGGCAAACATTGATCAACTCGCTGGTTCGCTATCTGGCGGTAATCAACAAAAAATCGTGTTCGGCAAATGGTCTATGGCGAACGTGAAAGTGCTATTGCTGGATGAGCCTACTCGTGGTGTTGATGTTGGTGCTCGTGTAGAAATTTACGAGTTGATTAACAGTATCGTAGAAAATGGAGGTGCTGTGCTGATGGCATCCTCAGATTTGCCTGAAGTGCTTGGCATGTCAGATCGCGTATTGGTGATGTCGAACGGCAGAATCAGCGGTGAATTAGCTGCAAGCGAGGCTACGCAGGAAAGTGTGATGGAACTTGCAGTGACTCACCTTAATACATCTGGTATTTGAGCATACAGGAATGAGTAAAACCTTACTGCTTTCAATATGAAACTGATACATGAGCCATATTGAAATCTTAAAAATTAAAGTTACCAATCAAACGTAAAACTTGCATACAACAATTTATTGCACACAGCAGTGCAGTGAGTTATAGCAAAATTTGTTAAAGGAGTATAAATTATGGCTGCTACGAGTAGTGCAAAATCTGAGCATTTGGGATACGGTGCAGTTGATAAAGGATTTTTGCCTGCAGCGAAAAAGTTTGCATCACGCAATGGCGCTCTTATCGGCTTGATTATCTTGTGTGCTGCGCTTTCGTGCGCCACGCCAGCATTTTTGACAAGTGTGAATATTCTCAATGTGGGTATTCAAGCTGCGACAGTTGCTATTTTGGCATTCGGTCAAACCTTTGTTATCGTGTCCGCTGGTATTGATTTGTCAGTAGGTGCGGTGGCTGCAATTTCTAGTATGTTGGTTGCGTATACAGGCGTTTCTATGGGTTTGCCACCAGTGTTAACTGTTGTTGTAGGCATAGTAACCGGTGCGCTTTTTGGTCTTATTTCAGGTGTTGCAAACGCTTTTCTTAAGTTACCGTCGTTTATTGCTACATTGGCAATGATGTCTGTTGCGCGTGGACTTACCCTTGTTGTTTCAGACGGTCGTCCTATTTCCACTTCTGGCATGGTGAATTTCTTTGGTGCCAAGATATTAGGTATTCCAATGCCAATTGTGATGATGATTATCATGGGTGTTATTGCTGCAGTAATACTGAACTTCACCACTACTGGTCGTTCTATGTATGCTGTTGGTGGAAATATGGAGGCTTCTCGCCTTTCTGGTATCAATATTCATAAAACGCAAATTATGGTGTTTGTTTTTTCCGGTATTTTCGCTGCCATCGCTGGTTTAGTTATTGCCGGTCGTTTACATTCCGCTCAGCCTCAGGCTGCCGCTGGCTATGAAATGGATGCTATTGCTTCTGTTGTTATCGGTGGTGCTTCGCTTTCGGGCGGTAAAGGTAAGATTTCTGGCACTTTCGTAGGAGCAATTTTGCTGGCTGTAATTCGTAATGGCTTGAATATTTTGAATGTTTCCTCCTTCTGGCAGCAAGTAGTTATTGGTTTGGTTATTGCCTTTGCTGTGAGCCTTGACACTTTGCGCCGCAAGGAAGATACGCACTGACAGCAAATTAATACTTTTTATAAACTTGATCTTCTCGTAGGAAGGAGGTGAATCTTGCAAATGTTGATTCGTAAGTGGCGAGTAATCAATATTTTCAGCAAGAATTGAGACGATTTGGAATATTATAACTGAACTTTATAACTCAAAACTACGTAACAATAAGGTAAAGAGATGGTGAAACATCAGCCTTATGTCACTGCAACATTGTGGATTTATCGAACTAAAACTTGCGGTAGCACAGGGCAATAATCAAAGGAGATATGATGAATTATCCAATTATGCGTCGAGGCGTAAAGATTGCTTGCGCGGTTGCAGCAGCATCTGCACTTATTGTCAGCATGAGTGCATGTGGTAGTACTAATGGTGGCGATAAAGTCGCATTGCTAGTTTCTACTTTGAACAATCCGTTCTTTGTGGATTTGCGTGATGGTGCCCAAGCTGAAGCAGAGAAACTTGGTGTTGATTTGCAAGTTTCCGACGCTCAGAATGATTCTGCAAAGCAGCAGGATCAAGCGCAGAATGCTCAATCACAAGGTGCAAAAGCTGTTATTATTAACCCTGTAGATTCTGATGCTGCTGGTCCTGCAGTTGCCCCGTTGCTAAGCGCGAACTTGCCTGTGATTTCTGTTGACCGTTCTGTAACTGGTGAAAAAGTTACTTCGCATATTGCTTCCGATAACGTTGCTGGTGGTGCTCAGGCTGCTGACACGCTAGCTAATAGTATGGGCGAAAAGGGTGAAGTTTTGATTTTGCAAGGTATTCCTGGAGCGGCTTCTACTCGCGACCGTGGCAAAGGATTCAAAGATCGTATTAAGAAATATTCAAATATTAAAGTTGTAGCAGAACAAACTGCTAACTTTGACCGTGCTGAAGCATTAAATGTGGCTACTAATTTGTTGCAATCGCACCCGAATGCAACCGGCATTTACGCCGAAAATGACGAGATGGCATTAGGTGCCATTCAAGCATTAGGAGCTAAAGCTGGTAAAGAAATTAAAGTAGTCGGTTTCGATGGCACTGTTGACGGTATGAAAGCTATTAAGGCCGGCGCAATGGCTGGAACAATTGCTCAGCAGCCAAAGGAACTTGGTCGTTCCGCCGTTGCTGCTGCTGTAAAAGCTATTAAAGGGCAAAGTGTTCCAAAGACTGAACCAATTACTGTGAAAACAGTGACAATAAAGAATGTGGGTGATTTTGAGTAATACATATTTGCATAAAACTATGTAATTCTGTATATAAACATTAAAGTTTATGTTGAGTAGTTTTATGGATTAATATAGCTAATGCAAAATTTATATGGTGTTGAGAGCATTCATGATGCTTTCGTGAAAATAATCGCAACAGTAAAATTTATTAATACCGTATGCTTTAGTGTTCTCAACGCCATTGTTTTCTTAATAAGATTTTTTATCATATATGTTCGTGGTGGCGCACTTGTTATGAAGGTGATGATCATTGTTGATGTCACTTTCATGAGCCACGATATGGGGTGAATTATGTTAACTCATGGTATTTTGAACGCACAATTAGCAGCTGCTATTGCAAAATTGAGGCATAAGGATCAATTTGTTGTTTCTGACTGTGGCCTGCCTGTCCCAGCGGGCGTAGAAGTTATTGATTTAGCTTTGGTTTTTGGAATACCGCGATTTCCTGATGTGCTTGCATCAATAAAGGATGATCTTGTTCTTGAGTCTGGTATTATGGCGGAAGAAGCTTGTGATGATGTTCCAGAAACATGGATCAAGGATTTGCTTGGTGTGCCATTGACTTATGTGCCGCATGATGGCGAACGAGGGTTTAAGGCTCTTGTTTCGCAAGCTAAATTCGTGATTCGAACGGGTGAGACTACTCCGTATTCTAACGTGTTGCTGCGTTGTGGCGTTCCATTCTAAGCTTTGTTTTGCGCAATATTTAGGGAGAATTATGTGTAGTTATCATATGCTTGACTCGTTAGAGAGTTTAGAAAAGATTAAAGTCATTCAGCCTGTTAACGTGGCTTTGCAACATGAGACATTGCCTGCGTTACGAAATATGAAGATGCCTACTGTAGCGATAGTTGGTTCTATGAATGCGGATTATACTATTGTTGCTAATCGTCTTCCTATGCCTGGTGAGACCATTAAAGGTAACGAAATACGAATACTGCCTGGAGGCAAGTCAGGTAATCAGGCAGTATCTGCTGCAAAGCTTGGTGCGCACGTATGTATGTTCGGTGCTGTAGGTGATGATGCTAATGCTGATTTTCTTACTGGTGCTTTGCGAGAATCTGGTGTTGATACGACGTATGTACGTCATGTACCCAATTGCAACAGTGGCGCAACAGTGATTACAGTGGATGCGCAAAGTGGCGAAAATACTATTGTTTATGCGCCTGGGTCTAACTCGCAAGTTGATATTGATTATATTCAGTCGCCATCTGTGCAAGCTGCTATTACTAATGCAAAAGTATTAGGGCTTTGCTTGGAAAGTCCATTAGAATCGGTTACGATGTGCGCTCGCTTAGCGCATGAACATGGCGTAAAAGTTTTGCTTAATAATTCGCCTTTTTTGGATACATTACCGCAAGATCTTATACGATCTGCAGATATCTTACTGGTCAATGAGCATGAAATGGCACAGCTATTGCATATTTCAGAACCAGATAGCGGTGATTGGGATTCATTTGATTGGAAGCATACGCTTCATGCAATGCATGAGTTTGGCTTTAATGAGGCAATAGTAACACTTGGCTCACGTGGGTCTATGGTTTTGGATTATGCTGATAATTCGGTGCATCGAATTATGGCTCAGCATGTCAATGCCGTTGATACTACGGGTTGTGGCGATGCTTTTATGGGTACTGTGCTTGCGTGTTTGTCTGTGGATATGCGGTTGGTTGATGCAGCGTCACTCGCTTCTTATGTAGCTGCATATGCTGCTACTGGATTTGGCGCACAAGCTTCTTACGGTACAGTTGCTCAAATTCGTCAATTTTTTCACTTGTAAGTAGGTGATGCATGCATAAATTGTAAGTATATTCAGTTGACGTTCGAGCCTTGCCGATGCGCAGAATTTTGACATTCTTCTAAAACTGTGTAATATGCTATAAAAACCAAAAAGCAGTTGGCTGATTTTAGTCACTACAATCAGCCTTACTGCTTTTTACTATATTTACAGTCGCTTCGACGAATTTTCATGTATGCACGAATTTCGCCTAAGCACATTTTTACCTAAAAGGAGGTGTCACTATGAGTGGCATGAAATATGCAATGATCGGTTCGGGAGCTATGGGATATCGCTATGGCGTTTTGTTGCAGGAAACGGCTGGCATTCATGTTGATTTCATTGATGCCTGGGATGAGAATGTGAATAAAGTTCGCGAGCAAGGCGGCGTAATGGTGAGCCGTGACCATGAAAACCGTCATTTGGTGCCGATTAATATGTATACGCCTGAAGATTATGACGGCGATCCAGACGTGTGGATTGTGTTTATGAAGCAAATGCAGCTTGCGGAAATGTTGGAGCGTTGTAAGCATCTGTTTAAAGAGCATCAGGTTGTGTTTGCTGCTATGAATGGCTGGGGTCATTTTGAAAAGTTGCAGCAGTACTTCCCGGATGATCATATTTACGGCGGAACTGCCATGATTGCAACCGTTTTGAACGGTCCAGGCGACGTTGATTTTATTGGTAAAGTTGGCGTTGGAACTATGAATATGTGCGCGTTGAACGAGCAGGTGAGTGACGTTGAGCTTGCTATGCGAGACGACTTTAAAGCTGCCGGATTGAATCCTACTATTACGGAAGATTTCAAGGGTACGTGCATGGCGAAGGTAGTTTTCAATTCCGTAGTTAACACTTTGTGCACAATGTATCAGATTCAAATGGGTCAGTTTATTTCGTACCCTGGGGCTATGGATATGGCTCAACAGCTTATTAACGAAGCGTACGACGTGTGCGATCGTGCCGGAATTCGTATGGTTAATACGCGTCAGCAGGAGCTAGAGGCTATCGATTACGTAAGTCGCGTTGCAAATCCTCTGCACTATCCTTCTATGTACCAAGATATGAGTCGCGGACGAAAGACTGAAGTCGATTACATTAATGGTTACATAGCAAAGCTCGGTCGCGAAAATGATTACGTTTGCCGCACTCACGAATTCTTAACTCACGGCGTACACTTAGCGGAACTTGCTTTTAAATTGCACCATCAGCAATGATTTGGAGAGCATTCTACAATTCGTAACATGAATGAGAAGGAGGCGCGGCTCGCGGTTTTTACTGCGGGTCGCTTTTTATTATCCGCGCGTAACATCTAATATGCTGATAAAATTTAGAGTCTAAAATAATAAATACTACTAAATAAATAAAATTATTTGTAATGAATAAAACTGTAATAAAAATACTTATTAACGTAAATTGATGGGGATTAAATGACTACTTTTGACAGAGCAAACTTGCCAGAATCCGTGCGCACAAACGGCGCTACTCCAAACCCTTGGTGGGCGAATGCAGTTGTGTATCAGATTTATCCACGAAGCTTCCAGGATACGAACGGTGACGGCATTGGTGATTTGAAGGGAATTACTTCGCGCCTTGATTATTTGGCTGATTTAGGCGTTGACGTGCTCTGGCTCAGCCCTGTTTACAAGTCCCCACAAGACGATAACGGCTACGATATTTCCGATTATCAAGATATTGATCCGCTTTTCGGAACTTTGGAAGATATGGACGAGCTGCTGGCTGGAGCTCACGAGCGCGGTCTTAAAGTCGTGATGGATTTAGTAGTAAATCACACTTCTGACGAGCACGCTTGGTTCCAGGCTTCAAGAGATGCTTTTAGTGATTACGCTGATTGGTATTGGTGGAGGCCTGCGCGTGAAGGTTGTGTGCCTGGTGAGCCGGGTGCGGAGCCGAATAAGTGGGGTTCGTATTTCGGCGGTTCCGCGTGGACTTACGATCCGAAGCGCGGAGAATACTTCCTTCACCAGTATTCGCCAAAGCAGCCAGATTTGAATTGGGAAAATCCCGCGGTTCGCGCTGCCGTGTACAAGATGATGAATTGGTGGATGGATCGCGGAATTGATGGCTTCCGCATGGATGTGATTACGCAAATTTCCAAGCATGTTGATTCTGAAGGTCGTTTGCCGGGTGAAGATGGCTGCCAAATTGAAGATTTGCCAGCTGGTGCTGACGGCTATTCTTCGCCATTCCCGTTCTGCTCGGACGGTCCTCGTTTAGACGAATTCTTGCGTGAGATGCGTGCAGAAGTTTTCGACGGTCGCGAAGGTTATCTTACTGTCGGCGAGGCTCCGGGAATTTCTCCGCACCGTAATACTTATATTACTGACCCTGCCCACAGCGAACTTGACATGTTATTCCTGTTCAATCATGTGGATATCGATTGCGAAAACGGTACTAAGTGGAATCCTGTGCCGCTAAAGCTTACGGCATTAAAGAGCGTGATGGCAGAGCAGCAACAAGCGGTAGCGGATGCTGGTTGGGCGAGCCTGTTCTTTAATAATCACGATCAGCCGCGTGCGCTTTCTCGCTGGGGTAGTGAGGCTAGCGAGGAGATGCGCGTGCGCTCTGCTAAGGCGATTGCCATGCTTCTTCACATGCACCGCGGCACGCCTTACGTGTACCAAGGCGAGGAAATTGGTATGACTAACGCGCACTTTACGCGTCTCGAGCAGTATCGCGATTTGGAAGCGTTGAATATGTTTAAGCAGCGCGTAGAAGAAGCGCATATTCAGTCTGCTGAGTCGATGATGGATGCGCTCGCAAAGCGCGGCCGCGACAATTCTCGAACTCCAATGCAGTGGAATGCTTCTAAATACGCGGGATTCATGCCTTTTAATGTTCAGTCGGTAAATAACGCAGAGCCGTGGATTAGTGTGAATCCTAATTATGTGGATATTAACGCAGCAGAGCAGATGGAAGATTCAGATTCCGTTTACGCTTTCTATAAGTATTTGATTGCGCTTCGTCATTCGGAACCGATTGTTTCTGCTGGTTCTTGGGATTTGGTTGATGCAGATGACGAGTGCGTGTATGCTTTCGTGCGCGAGCTTAAATCTGGTTGCGAAAAGCAGGAAGATTCTGCAGAGACTGCTGCGGAATCTGCTGCAAATTCCGCGGAATCTACAGAACGCATGCTCGTAATGGTTAATATGACTGACTCAACTGTGCCTATCCCTACGCAGAGCGCGCAATTATTGCAAAATTGCGCCTCTAACGCTTTTGTAGGGCGTGACGTAATGGTTACGACCTACGACGTGAATCACGCGCTTACATCGCTTAAAAACGGTACGCTTGCGCCTTGGGAAGGTATAGCTGTTACTTTGCAATAGTTTTAATAGCGTTAATTTGCAATAATCACTTTGCAATAGTTTCGTCTACTAACTTTGGCAGAGCTTTCGCAATATCTTCGCGAATAATACGCTCTGCCAAATAGTCGTATTGCGTAGAGCCCAGGTTCATTATCGTAATCGGCACTCCAGCGCGCGCAGCTAACGGCACGAGGCTGGCAGCTGGAAATACTTCCAGCGTGGAACCAATAACCCACAGCTCGTCCGCTTTAACTATTGCTTGCGCACTGCGTTCCATAGCACCTTCTGGAAGCGCTTCTCCAAAATAAACAACGTCTGTTTTTATGAGACCGTTACAAGGCATATTGCTGCGGTACGGCAGAGTGCGTCTGCAATGCGGATCCGGGTGCTCATCTAAATCTGCCATAATATCGGCAGTTTTATAGCTCGCGTGGCAGCTCATGCAGTGCGAAGTTCCGATGCTTCCATGCAAGTTCACTATAATGTCTGGGTTATTGCCAGCTTTTTCGTGAAGTGCGTCAAAGTTTTGTGTGGCTATAAGGTCGAGCATTCCTGCCTTCTCGAGTTTTACAAGTGCTTTGTGTGCTGTTCCTGGCTGTGCGTTCCAAACGGGAGACTCTTTTTGCCAGCGCCAAGAGTAGACGCGTTCCTCTTTACTGCTTAAAAATGCGTCTATGTCATAAACGCTCATTTGCTCTGGGTGTTTAGTCCAAACTCCATCTGGACCGCGAAAGTCAGGAATGCCTGCGCTTGTGGAGATTCCTGCGCCTGTGAGCACAACAATGTGGTGTGCTTTATTGCTCGATTGCTTGTTGCTCATTCTTCTGCTCCTTCTTTTATTAATGTCTGTTAATACCCTATTCTTATTTTCTTATTTTTCTTTTTTCTTTATGCGCTTTACGCTTTTTGTGTTTTTATGTGCTTTGTATGCTTTATAAAAGTTTATTTAATAAGTATCTATTTATATAGGTATTTTTTATTCCGTATGTATTCCATATATCGCGCTCATATATTTTTGTGTATATCTAATCGTATATCTCATCTTTTTCTGCTTTTATTGTGTATTTTTCGCGTTGATTCTGTATTAATTGCGTATTTGTTGTTGTTCTGCTTAAAGCGAGTGCGTGCGACACTCCCGGCTTTGAGGTTTTTGGAGGTATTTTTGATTATTTTTTGTTGGTTTTGATTATTGTTCCTGGTCTTGTGTTGGTTTTTTGGTGCTTTTTCGCGATTTTCAACACGCCGGTGTTTTGGCTTGTTTTCAATGTTTTTGGGGTGTTTGTTTTTGGTGGGTTTGCGTTTTAGCGTGGGTTGGTGTAAGTTTATCTCTTGCTGCTCAGCGCGGCTGGTTCTCCTCGGTTGAGGTTGATGAGCCGGCTGGTGTGGTGGTGGTTTGAGAACTCAAGAGCGTGTCTGTACTACTTATTAGTTAATTATTGCCAGTTCATTGCCTGCCTTGCAGATTGCAGGGTGCCTGAGAGATGGTTAAATGGTGGTGAGGTTTTTGTTGGGATGTTCTTTCCTTAAAGAATGTCTCGTCTTTTTCTTTTTAATATTGGAGCCTTTTGTTGGCTCTTCATTGAAGTTTTTTCGTGGAGGGTTCGATTCTGGCTCAGGATGAACGCTGGCGGCGTGCTTAACACATGCAAGTCGAACGGGATCTGACCAGCTTGCTGGTTGGTGAGAGTGGCGAACGGGTGAGTAATGCGTGACCAACCTGCCCCATGCTCCAGAATAGCTCTTGGAAACGGGTGGTAATGCTGGATGCTCCAACTTGACGCATGTCTTGTTGGGAAAGTGTTTAGTGGCATGGGATGGGGTCGCGTCCTATCAGCTTGTAGGCGGGGTAATGGCCCACCTAGGCTTCGACGGGTAGCCGGCCTGAGAGGGCGGACGGCCACATTGGGACTGAGATACGGCCCAGACTCCTACGGGAGGCAGCAGTGGGGAATATTGCGCAATGGGGGAAACCCTGACGCAGCGACGCCGCGTGCGGGATGAAGGCCTTCGGGTTGTAAACCGCTTTTGATTGGGAGCAAGCTTTCGGGTGAGTGTACCTTTCGAATAAGCGCCGGCTAACTACGTGCCAGCAGCCGCGGTAATACGTAGGGCGCAAGCGTTATCCGGAATTATTGGGCGTAAAGAGCTTGTAGGCGGTTCGTCGCGTCTGGTGTGAAAGCCCATCGCTTAACGGTGGGTCTGCGCCGGGTACGGGCGGGCTAGAGTGCAGTAGGGGAGACTGGAATTCCCGGTGTAACGGTGGAATGTGTAGATATCGGGAAGAACACCAATGGCGAAGGCAGGTCTCTGGGCTGTTACTGACGCTGAGAAGCGAAAGCGTGGGGAGCGAACAGGATTAGATACCCTGGTAGTCCACGCCGTAAACGGTGGACGCTGGATGTGGGGCCCATTCCACGGGTTCCGTGTCGGAGCTAACGCGTTAAGCGTCCCGCCTGGGGAGTACGGCCGCAAGGCTAAAACTCAAAGAAATTGACGGGGGCCCGCACAAGCGGCGGAGCATGCGGATTAATTCGATGCAACGCGAAGAACCTTACCTGGGCTTGACATGTGCCTGTCGACTGCAGAGATGTGGTTTCCCTTCGGGGCAGGTTCACAGGTGGTGCATGGTCGTCGTCAGCTCGTGTCGTGAGATGTTGGGTTAAGTCCCGCAACGAGCGCAACCCTCGCCCTGTGTTGCCAGCGGGTTATGCCGGGAACTCACGGGGGACCGCCGGGGTTAACTCGGAGGAAGGTGGGGATGACGTCAGATCATCATGCCCCTTACGTCCAGGGCTTCACGCATGCTACAATGGCCGGTACAACGGGATGCGACATGGTGACATGGAGCGGATCCCTTAAAACCGGTCTCAGTTCGGATCGTAGTCTGCAACTCGACTACGTGAAGGCGGAGTCGCTAGTAATCGCGAATCAGCAACGTCGCGGTGAATGCGTTCCCGGGCCTTGTACACACCGCCCGTCAAGTCATGAAAGTGGGCAGCACCCGAAGCCGGTGGCCTAACCCTTTTGGGATGGAGCCGTCTAAGGTGAGGCTCGTGATTGGGACTAAGTCGTAACAAGGTAGCCGTACCGGAAGGTGCGGCTGGATCACCTCCTTTCTACGGAGTTTTTGTGCACGCTCGGTTGAGTGTGGTTACTGGTGTGGAAAACAATAGTTAACGTTTTTGATGAGTTTGTTGGGCATGCTTTTGGGTTCCCGGATTGCCACCCCCCTTTGTTTGGGGTTGCGGTCCTTGACTCACAGGATTTCAGGTTGATGCTTTTGAGTGTTTGGCTTGGGTTTTGTGGTGTTGTGGTGGTTTGAGAACTGGATAGTGGACGCGAGTAAAATGCGAAACTTTTTTGTTTCGATTTTTTGCTTTTATCAATTTCAACCGGCTCCTTTTGTTGGAGTCGCTTGATCGTTTTGTGATCGTTTAGTGTGATGATTTTTTGTCTAGAGAATTTTGCTGATGGGTTCTTACTTTAGTGTTTGTCACTGGTAAGGGCGTATGGTGGATGCCTTGGTAGACAGGACCGATGAAGGACGTGACGGGCTGCGATATGCCTCGGGGAGCTGCCGAGTGGGCTTTGATCCGAGGATTTCCGAATGGGGAGACCCGGCCACTGTTATGAGTGGTCACCACAGTTTTTGTGGGGGGTACGCAGGGAAGTGAAACATCTCAGTACCTGCAGGAAAGGATACTCCGTGAGTAGTGGCGAGCGAAAGCGGATCAGGCTAAACCGGGTGCGTGTGATAGCCGTCAGGTGTTGCGCATTCGGGGTCGTGGGATGGACTGTTCAGCCTCTGACGGGGTTGAGGAGAGTGATAAAATGTCGTGCTAGGTGAATGGGATTGAATTCCCAGCCGTAGAGGGTGATGGCCCCGTAGCTTGTCGTGCGATGTCTCTTTATGTTTATTCCCAAGTAGCGCGGGACTCGTGGAATCCCGCGTGAATCTGCCCAGACCGTTGGGTAAGCCTAAGTATTCCTGTCTGACCGATAGTGTACTAGTACCGTGAGGGAAAGGTGAAAAGCACCCCGGGAGGGGAGTGAAATAGTTCCTGAAACCGTGCGCTTACAATCCGTCGGAGCCTTCTTTGTGGGGTGACGGCGTGCCTATCGAAAAATGAGTCTGCGAGTCAGTGGTATGTGGCGAGGCTAACCCGGGTGGGGGAGCCGTAGCGAAAGCGAGTTTTAAAAGGCGTTTGAGTCGCATGTCCTGGACCCGAAGCGGGATGATCTAGCCCTGAGCAGGTTGAAGCGCGGGTAAGACCGTGTGGAGGACCGAACCCACCTAGGTTGAAAACTGGGGGGATGACTTGGGGTTAGGGGTGAAAGGCCAATCAAATTCCGTGATAGCTGGTTCTCTCCGAAATGCATTTAGGTGCAGCGTCGTGTTATTGCTTACAGGGGGTAGAGCTACTGGATGCTTGCGGGCCCATACCGGGTACCAATAGCAGCCAAACTCCGAATACCTGTTAGGTTTATCACGGCAGTGAGTCGGCGGGGGATAAGCTCCGTCGTCAAAAGGGAAACAGCCCTGATCGTCGTCTAAGGTCCCGAAGCGCGTGCTAAGTGGGAAAGGATGTGGAGTCGCATAGACAGCCAGGAGGTTGGCTCAGAAGCAGCCATCCTTGAAAGAGTGCGTAACAGCTCACTGGTCTAGTGGTTCCGCGCCGACAATGTAGCGGGGCTTAAGCACGCCACCGAAGACGCGGCTGCATGATTTGTTTCATGCGGGGTAGGAGAGCGTCCTGTATGGGGTGAAGCGGCAGTGTGAACTTGTCGTGGACTTTACAGGAGTGAGAATGCAGACATGAGTAGCGAGAGACGGGTGTGAATCCCGTCCGCTGAATGACTAAGGGTTCCGGGGCCACGTTCGTCGTCCCCGGGTGAGTCGAGTCCTAAGGCGAGGCCGACAGGCGTAGTCGAATGGATGAACGGGTTGATATTCCCGTACCGGTGTTACACCGTTCGAACTGAATCTGAGAGTACTAACCTTCATTTGCTGGTTGATTGCCTTTCGGGGTTGTTGGCTGGTTTGTGTTGGGACTGTATCGGTAGTAGGTTAGCGTGGGAGTGACGCGGGTAGGTAGCCGGCTGCGGAGGTGGTTTTCCGTGGCTAAGCGTGTGGGCTGTCTCCTAGGTAAATCCGGGGGATGTTAAAGCTGAGGCGTGATGGGTAGGCTGTAAGGCTGATTCCGGTGATCCTGCTTGCCAAGAAAAGCTTCAACGTGAGGTGTGATTCCGCTCGTACCCTAAACCGACACTGGTGGTCTGGTAGAGTATACCGAAGCGATCGGGCGAATCCTGGCCAAGGAACTCGGCAAATTACTCCCGTGCCTTCGGCATAAGGGAGACCCCTGATGGTGATGTTTTTTACAAGCGGAGCTGTTGGGGGTGGCACAAGCTAGGGGGTAGCGACTGTTTACCAAAAACACAGGAGCGTGCGAAGGCGTAAGCCGCTGTATACGCTCTGACGCCTGCCCGGTGCCGGAAGGTTAAGAGGATCCGTTAGCTTCGGTGAAGCGGTGAATTTAAGCCCCGGTAAACGGCGGTGGTAACTATAACCATCCTAAGGTAGCGAAATTCCTTGTCGGGTAAGTTCCGACCTGCACGAATGGCGTAACGACTTCCCCACTGTCTCGGCCAGGAGCCCGGCGAAATTGCAGTACGAGTAAAGATGCTCGTTAAGCGCAGAAGGACGAAAAGACCCCGGGACCTTTACTATACCTTGGTATTGTCGTTAGGTGTGGATCGTGTAGCATAGGCGGGAGGCTGTGAAGCGTGGGCGCTAGCTTGCGTGGAGTCGACAGGTGAAATACCGCTCTTTCCATATCTGGCGTCTAACCTCGACACGTTATCCGTGTCAGGGACAGTGCCTGGCGGGTAGTTTAACTGGGGCGGTTGCCTCCTAAAGAGTAACGGAGGCGCTCAATGGTCCGCTCAGCCCGGTTGGCAATCGGGTGTTGAGTGTAATCGCACAAGCGGGCTTGACTGTGAGACTGACGGGTCGAGCAGGGACGAAAGTCGGAGATAGTGATCCGGTGCCGGCGTACGGACGTGGCATCGCTCAACGGATAAAAGGTACCCCGGGGATAACAGGCTGATCATTCCCAAGAGTCCATATCGACGGGATGGTTTGGCACCTCGATGTCGGCTCGTCGCATCCTGGGGCTGGAGCAGGTCCCAAGGGTTCGGCTGTTCGCCGATTAAAGCGGCACGCGAGCTGGGTTCAGAACGTCGTGAGACAGTTTGGTCTCTATCCTCTGCGCTCGTTGGAATGTTGAGGAGACCTGCCCATAGTACGAGAGGACCTGGGTGGACGAACCTCTGGTATGCCGGTCGTCACGCCAGTGGCGCTGCCGGTTAGCTACGTTCGGAAGGGATAACCGCTGAAAGCATCTAAGCGGGAAGCCTGCTCCAAGATAAGCATTCCTTGCACTTTAGTGTGTGAGCCCCCATGTAGAACACGTGGTTGATAGGCTAGATGTGGAAGCCCTGTAAGGGGTGGAGCTGACTAGTACTAACGGGCGATGGTGACATTCTTCCTCACTTTTGTGAGTGGGGAGGGTGAGTTTCTGTGAGTATTATTCTTCTAGCGTTAATGAGTACTGAATGTTTTGCTTAACGATCAGTTGGTAAGAGAGTTTTTATTCGCGTTCATGTCCGGTTCCCAAACCGCCACGTGTTGCCACTCACAGCTCGTGAGTGTATAATCTAGTTTTGCGGTGGTCATGGCTCAGGTGAGACGCCCGGTCCCATTCCGAACCCGGAAGCTAAGGCCTGACACGGCGAGGGTACTGCACTCGATAGGGTGTGGGAGACTAGCACGCTGCCGCATTATTTTTCTAGCGGGGAGTTTTCACTCCCCGCTTTTTTATTTTCGTATACTACTGTTTTTGTAATCCTCCAAACTCTGGACAACGCTCGCGCTATAAGCGCTCACTGCTGAGCAAGCTCACGCTCCGAATTGCTTTCGCGCGCGCAATGCTGCGCTCAAGCAGGTCGTCGCGCAAACGCGAGGAAAGTACTGCGTGCGTATTTGGTGCGATATACTAAAAGCATGACTACACAAACTTTTGAAGTACTCGCAAAGTCGCGATTTTCTGCACGTGATTTTCTAAATAAGCCAGTCGATTCTAAAATACTTGAAACTATTTTGCAAACAGCTGCACAATCGCCGAGCTGGTCTAACACTCGTGGCTACATGCTCGCTATTGCTCAAGGAGAACGCAAGCAGCAGCTTATTGATGCTTATACGCAAAAATGCAAAGCAATGTTTCGTACTAAAGACGCTACCCTTAGCGAATACGAGCGCATGATAGCCCAGAAAATGAGCCAGCCGGATGGAGATTTTCCTGTAATGGCTCCGTATCCGCAATCGCTTAAAGAGCGCAGTGCGCGTTTAGGGTTGGCGTTGTATAAACATTTAAATATTGATCGTAAAGATTTTCCTGCTCGAAATGCTCACACTTTGCGCAACTTCCAGGCGTTTGGTGCGCCAGTTATGGGATTTGTGCTTGTACGCCGTGATTTTCTACCATTTGCTGCGCTGGATGCTGGAATTATGCTGCAAACGTTACTGTTGGCTGCCAAAGAGCAAGGCGTAGATTCATGCCCGCTTGGCGTTCTTGCTACATGGCGTTCGCCGCTTGACGAAGTATTCGACATTCCGCCGGAGTATGCGCTGATTACTGGTTTTGCGTTAGGGTATGCGTCTGAAGCGCACGTAAATGCTTTCCGTGCGGAGCATCCGCCAATCGAGCTTGCGCAGGAAAAGTAACTTCGCATAAACCAATCTATCTTGCAAAGCGCAAAGTACTTTGGAAAATATCAGATAGAATTGCTAAATATGTCCTATTTTCGCTAATTCTATCTTGCAAAAACCAAAGTACTTTGCTAAATTGAAGATAGAAGTGGAAGGAAAAGGAATGCGAATGATTTTCAATCGTCAAAGTTACATAAGGAAACTTAACCAGCTTAGTTGGAATGGTCTGGTTAAAATCATTACTGGTGTGCGCCGCGCGGGAAAGTCGTTCATTCTTAACGAGCTGTTCTATAATTCTCTTATTTCTCAAGGTGTTTTGCAGAAGAATATTATTCGGTTTGCCTTTGATGCAGACGAAGATATTGATCGTCTTGAGCCATTCGCAAATGGCGAGCCAGTAAAAATCGCAGATAAAAAACTTGGCTACGTTATAAATGCTAAAGTGTTCCGTCGCTACATTGCGTCGCAAATAAATGATAGTGACAAGTTTTACATTTTCCTCGACGAAGTGCAATTGCTTGATAATTTTGTTGGTACACTTAACAGTTACTTAAGGCACGCAAATTTAGACATATATGTTACTGGATCTAACTCCCGTTTTCTTTCATCAGACATTGTTACTGAATTTAAGGGGAGGAGCACAGAAGTTCACGTCCAACCCCTTACTTTTGCCGAATATGTGGAAAGTTCTAACAAAACGGTTTCAGAATCTTGGGCAGATTACATTGTTACTGGCGGAATACCGCTTGTAGCTAGAATGCAAAATGTTGAGGAACAAATAAACTACCTTGAAAATCTTGTTAAAGAAACTTATTTGAAAGATGTAGTTCAGCGAAACGGCGTGCGAAAAGAACAGGCTCTTTCTGAAACTTTGCAAGTAATAGCTTCATCAATAGGCGCTCCTGTTAATCCAAGGAAACTTTCTAACACGTTTATTAGCCACGGATATGGGGAAATTACTTCAGCAACTGTTAGTCGTTTCATAGACTACTACAGCGATGCTTTTCTTGTAAGCAAAGCTCAAAAGTACAATATTAAGGGCAAAAAATACATTGATTCCTTGTTCAAAATTTACTTTGAAGACATTGGTGTACGCAACGCTTTACTTAATTTTAGGCAAATTGAAGAGTCGCATATTATGGAAAATGTTATATACAACGAATTAAGATATCGCGGATATAACGTGGATATTGGCGAAATGAATATTGCCGAAAATACTGGTCGAAAAGATAAAAATAACCATGATATTTATGCGCAAAAATCTTTGGAAATAGATTTTATTGCTACTTTGGGAAGTGAAAAATATTATATACAATCTGCGCCCGCTATGCCAACGGAAGAAAAATCATTGCGAGAGAAACGCTCGCTTTACTATATTGATAATTCCTTCAAAAAGATAGTAGTTACGAAAAATGGATTGCATGCTACAAGAGATAATCGTGGGGTAGTCACCATGGACCTATTTGATTTTTTGCTTAACGAGGATAGTCTTAAGCGGTGAAGATTTAGGGAATAAATAAGTATTTGTTATTAAAGGTGTCTTCGGAATCTTTGTATGGTTAATCTTGTTTATTGTCAAGCAGATGCGTATATAAATTTTGAGAATATTACTATTATAGTGGATTATATTTTTATGTTTTTATAGACACGGTGTTTGCTTACAATTTTAAATATTGTAGTTTTCAAAGGAGTGATATGGCAAAGCAGATTGCTGTCGGAATTATTGACGATGATTCTTTTTGTTTACGTGGTATTAAAACTTATATTGAGAAAATCGTTCCATCTTGTCATATTTGCTGGTTTTCTACTTCTTACGAGAAAGCATTATCGCTTTGTGCGGAAAAATGTCCTGACGTATTGTTGATAGACATGTATATGGCTGGAGTTTCTGGAACCAGGATATTGTATGAATTACGGCGAAGATATGAGCGTCCAATCATCATTGCTATCACTTCGTTTCCTATTAAAGATTATGCATTAACAGCATCCGTAGCAGGTGCTCAGTGCATTGTTGGCAAGAATCACCCAAAAATAATTTGTGACATGCTCGATGATATTAGTAACGGAATATTCTGTCCGCAGAAAATAAATAATATTCATTTTGATGATGCTATGGTAGCATTCCAAAGATTACAAAATAAGCCGAAAGTTGGTATTCTTGCATTAACAAATCATGAACAAGAAATTGTTAAACTATGCGTGCAAGGCATGACAAATGCACAAATAGCGAAGAAATTATTTGTCGAAATTGGCACCGTTGAGACAATTCTTCGTCGTGTATGTAAGAAGATGGGTACTCTCAACCGTGCACAACTAATTGCTGCTTGGTTACATGATGAGTACTAAGGGTGTGAGGATCAATGGCGCTTTCATTATTGCGAAGTTTACGCGAAAAGTTTGTTGGCAATAAAACATTACTGTTTTTGAGTTGTATAACCAGTGTAATGGATGCATATTGCTGTGCCAACGCTAATAACATTTCGACAATATCTAAGTTACTACATATTACACTCGTGATTATAAATTTATTAATTTGGGTATCGCCACGTTTAATGAGTATTTGCTATGTTTTGTTGCATCTATGCATCTCTATTATTCCGATGATTTACGTTCCTGTAGTAACGTTTGGATTTGTTTTTACTTTTACTTATATTGCTTATGTATATTATCTTCGGCTTACAATTCAATTACTTTTAGTTTCATATATATTACAGTGTTTTTGTTATTACTACTCCCCAACTACGTCATCTTTTAAATTATTTTTTATTTATGTTTTAATGAGTGCTTTTTGTGCTTCCTTAGGTGTGATTCTGCGTATCCAACATAAGAAAATTATTTTGCGTGAACAAGAACATCAGATTGTTCACAATCTACAATTGGCAGTGTGCATGCATGATCATATGACTAATAAAATTGCTGATCTTATCCTGAACATTGAGATAGCGCTACTTGACACATCTCTTTCTGAGGAACAACGAGCTTCTTTTGAAGAAATGAAGACTTTAGCGAATCAGGCCTTTGAAGAAGGCCATCGTATTATTGACTTACTTCATAACAATGGAATATTGCAAGATGTTCGTACTGAATTTATACAGCGCATTAACTATGTCATTAAGAAAAATGACGCGCTCAATAAAACATGTGGATTGCATGGGGAATCTGTGTGTAGAATATTCGACGATGATATTGACTCAGATATGAGTTGCGAGGTTATTCGTGAAGTTCTTGATTTAATTGATGAATTGTATCTTAATACACGCAAACATGCCACGTTGTGGTATAGAATGAGCTTTTCTGTAGAAAGGGAACAAATTGTCATTAGACAGTTCAACATGTGTTCTTCATTTAATAAGCAGGAACCTGCTACTCGTCCAGCTTCTAAAAAAGGACTTCAGCTCCATCATGATATTATCAAACAGTTTGGCGGTTCTATAAGTATTCATAGTTTTAGCAGATATTGGAAATGCACTGCTATTATTCCAACTAGAGCAAGAGTTGCTGATGGCGAATTTAACACATACCAAGAGCATGCATGAATATAGGACAATACACATTTCTGTCTCTAATTTGGTTAATTTGGTTTATTGTATTGATATTTGCCATTTGTGTGGTTGTTGTTTCACCATTTGTGAACAAGAATAATAGAATGAAACAGAGAGATAAAGCTGTTTTTGACATAGTAACTATCCTCTTTTTAAAATAAATAAAGGTTGTTAACGTGTACACTTTTTGTTCTAACACATATTTTTTACTGAAAAGTAATACTTTCAATTATATCTTGTGACCATCTTATCGCTACATAGCTTTACCTTTAAAATATTTGTCTTGGTTTTCATATACAAGGTCTTGGAGTGCAGTTTCTCCTTAAGGTAAACTTAATTGAAAGTGAGTTGTTATTAATAAAGAAAGTTTTTTGGTAATGATTCATAAAATAAATAGTTAACAAGGAGGTTATTATGAAATCTTTCAAAAAAGTAGTGATTGCGTCTATGTCGGGTGTATTGCTTGTTTTTGGGGCGGCTAATATTGCTCATGCTGATACAGCTTATGTGTCAGGCCAACTTAACACATCTGGCACTCTTGTAAAATACAATTATGTAAGGACTCATCAGTTTACTGGACCAATTAGTTTACATGTTACAGATATGCCCTCTGGGGTTCTTCGTTTAGGTTTGCGTAATATGAAAAAACCTGGTGGTCCACAATTCACTGATTCATTACAGTGGAATCGAACAGGCACTAAAGCATGGGATAATATTTTGGTAGGAACTAAATTTGCATTCCAAGGTAGAATGCTAGCTTCTGGAATTTTTCTTGATAACACTTGGGGTGGAGATTTAACATACTAAATCAGGAACTTTGTGTTATGCGTAAGTTTACGAAAGTATTCTTGTTAGCTGCTCTGCCAGCGTGTTTGCTTACTGCATGCGCTGGTAGAGCAGTTGATGATAGTCAACAGCAGGCATCGCATGATTCAGTTCCACTTATTTCAGTCAAAAAACAGCCTTTAACACAAGTTGTGTCGGGTAAAGCAACAATAGAACAATCGTCTACCTTTGTTATCACTGCTGTAAGTAGAGGGAATTTTTCTCCATCGGTAAAAGCAGGAAGTGCTGTAAAAGCTGGAAGTATTTTAGGCTACAATGCTGATAACAAAGTTATTGCTCCAGTAGACGCTAAAGTTGTGTCAGTGGCTGAATCATCTGCGGACGTGCCTAAATCTTTCCCGCTATTTACTCTTAAATATGAAGGTTTTTCAATAAGCCTTAACGCAAAAGCTTTACTTCGTTCTGCGGATATTGCAGATATTAAAGGTCGCTTCCAAGTTGAAGATGGTGTTGGGCCAACCAATTGTTTGCAAATAGTACAAAGCGGTGGAACTTCTACAGATGTTGCAGCTTCGGGTAGTAGCAAGAATGATAATGCTGATTCAACTCAAACAGATGAGTCGAGTGCGCAAAGTACGCCTAGTGTATCGTCAAAAGTTTTAACGTGTTTAATAGATAAAAGCACAGAAGTAGAATCAGGCCAAAATGCGACGCTTGTTTTTAATGGCAAGCATAAACAATCGGTTCTAACTCTGCCTGTTAGTGCAGTTGCTGGAAGAGTCCAAAAAGGATTAGTCTCATACAAGAAAGGCGATAATTGGGAGCGTAAAGAAGTTGGTCTTGGAATCAGTGACGGCGCTAATATTGAAATTACGTCTGGTTTGCATGAGGGTGATGTTGTAGCAGGTGTTTCTCCTGATCTCATTCCAGGAGTGCAATGATTATGGAGAACAATCCTGTTCCACTGGTTGAACTACAAGACGTGTCAGCGCGTGTAAAACTAGGCAATGGCGAATGGCTTACCACTGTCAACTCTGCTTCTATGTTACTTAATCAAGGTGAAACATACGCGGTAGTTGGCAGGTCTGGCTCCGGCAAAACAAGTCTTATTTCTATTATTGGATTTTTGAATAAAAATTTTACTGGAAAATACTATTATTCTGGCAAATCAATCCAAAAGTGTAGTGATGCTACAGTATCGCATATGCGCGCTCGAAATATTGGTTTTGTTTTTCAAAACTATTCGCTTATTAAGCATTTAAGCATTAGAGAAAATGTTGAGTTGCCGCTTTTATACGCAGGACTACAACAAAGCAAGCAGACAAGAAGAAAAACGATAGAAGAAGCATTATGTGCTGTTGGATTGCAAGATAAACTAAATGAATACCCTGGAAGGCTATCAGGCGGTGAACAACAGAGAGTTGCGATAGCGCGTGCTCTCGTTACTAATCCCGAATTACTTATTTGCGATGAGCCAACTGGTGCGCTCGATAGTAGTACGGGAGAAAAAGTGCTTCAAGTGTTGCATGATCGTGTTCAAGAATCTGGAACAACATTACTATTAGTCACTCATGATATGAAAGTGGCTCGTTCTTGCTCTCACATTTTTACTATGGAAAGCGGTGTTCTTTATGATTATGCTGCTTAAAGATTTGCGCCTGTCTCCTATGAGATCCTTCCTCACAGGTTTTTCAATATTTATTGGCATCGTTACCGTTATTGCGTCAGTGCTTATCGGCACGGTTGGTAAGGACTATCTTATTGCAACTAACGAACAGCTAAACGGTCGTAGGCCAACATACGAGATTACTTTTTCAGCACAAAATTTTGACGAATATTCAGTATTTAACAAATTTTTAAATCGCATTGAATCCGCAAACCGTAACGCTAACGTTATGCTACAACCAAACACTGGGCTACTGTTTAGCGCTTCTATGCCAGCTTTGAAGAGCGTAAAAATAAGCAAAGAATATAAAACCAGCGATCTTCAATATGTCGACGCTGTTTACACTACGGCAGGATACAACAAAGTTTATAACTTACCTATTGTAAGTGGAAGATGGTTTAGTAATAGCGCTAAAAGCAACGCATTAGAAATGGTAGTAAACCAATCTGCTAGCAAAAGATACAAGATTGGTGAAGTAGCATTTATTACTTCTCGCAAAACAACACAAATGAGTCCTATAAGGATTGTTGGAGTTGTGAACGATGGCGTAGACTCAGCAAAAGTATACGTGAATATTCTAGGATTATTACGTTACGCTCCAACTCTTTGGGAATATTCTGGAAAAGAAGCTCAAGGCTCAATCTACTGGTTGAATAAAGAAAATCGTTCTCAAAAATCAATTAAATCTTATGTTTCAGATGCTCTTTATGACTGTTGTGGTGGGCAAGTAAACGAAATTAGAAGACATGATAATAGTGATAATTACGAGAATGTGATAACAGTATTGCAATTAAGTTTTGCTATCGTAGCAGCATTATTGCTTTTTGTTTCCGCGTTAGGTTTAATCAATATTGGTTTAGCATCGTTGGAGCAGCGCACGCATGAACTGCTTATACGCAGAGCTTTGGGTGCTACTAGATGGTCGATTGCTTCACTTGTGTTAGGCAGTGCGATTATTTTAGCGTTGATAGTTTCTATTGTTGCCGTCGCTGTTTCTTTTGGTCTTATGTCTATTGCATCAAGTTTTTGGGATGCATCAAGCCCAGTTAGTCCGCCAGTTTACCCATATGAAGCCGCTATTGGAGCTGTTATTGCGGCTTTTATCACAGCACTTGCTGGAAGTGTGGTGCCGGCAATAAAAGCATCGCGCCTACAACCAGCATTAGCATTGCGATAATTTTCAAAAAATAAGAAAGAAGGAATAATGAATAATCATACTATTAGTAAAACAACTCTTATTATTGGTGTGCTTAGTGCGCTTCTTATGTTTAATGCGTGTGGAGGAGTAGGCAACAATAATGCGAGTGGTATGGGTGGCGCGCGCTCGCAAAATAGTTCGCCTAGAGAGATTGTTGATTTTGCTCATATAGAGAAGGAATATCAGGAATCTGTGGCAAAGCTTAGTTGGCCTGAAAAATATAAAGCTCCTGCAAACTTGGTTGGAGAAGAAAAAGACGCTCAGTTCCAGAGTGGATATGGCGATACGCAAGCATCTAATTATTATCAGTGTGCTTGGGAGCGGCAATGGCTAGACACGTATGCTAGTGATGAACAAGCGGCAAGTAAAGCTTTGCATGAGCTTGAAAAAGTGCCTAGCATGCCGTTTATGGGTCCAGATCGTTGTGATGATGCAACGCGAAACTTTTTCAAAGAGCACATGCGTAAAGCAAAACTTGGAGATCCATCAGGATTCCAACAGGATGTGCAAACTAATTGCCCTGTGATGTAATTGCATTTGTATAGCTTTATTGTGCTTTCGCGCTAAATAGCTTGTTATATGCTTCTTTTTACCCATGTTGATGGTGTCCAATAATCTTTGGTAAGCATTGATGGGTATGTTTGTTTACGAGCTTGAATAATCCATAAGGCTATACCTGTTGAAACAAGTATTACACCAGCTGCAATCATTATGAATAATGATGAATTTAGATTTCCCCATGCTAGTACGCTTGCATATCCCACGATAATTCCGCATTGCTCCATAATGGAAGTAAAAGTAGTAGTCGCGCCGAGAATGCGTGTTGGTATGCCGTCGAGAAGAGCTGTTTGCCCATAGACGATAGTTGCGTCAAAAATAATACCTGCAATGAAAGCAGAGCAAAGAAAAAGAGCAATCCAATTATTAAGTGCGAAAATAAGTAAAGGAATAGAAAGGAATCCAGGTAATAAAATAGAGTATAAAATCTCATAATGTAGCACAATGTATTTGCATAATACTGAACCTACAATCATGCCAATGTTAAATATGCTGACTATTGAACCCCACGTGGATGCCGAATGAAAAAGTGTAAGACAATGGTGTGCTCCCATTAGTCTGAATGCAGCAAGCCATGAGCCTGATTGTAATGCTGATACTACTCCTAAGACTATTAACCATGGTGTAGATTTCATATAGTGTAGAGAAGCTGCAAAACCAGCAGTTTTATTGCTTCCTGTCTTCGTATTGTTTGCGCTATTTTGTGCTTGCTGGCTTAGATTAACTAACAGTAGAGGTAGCGCCGCTAATATCATCACAATAGCAATGCTCGTAAAGAAAATGAGCGGATTGCATATATCAACAAATATGCCAGTAATCGCAGGTGCAGCAAGCCTGCTGAGATTAATCCACATGCGCATGCTTGCTAAAAATTTGGTTTTTTCGCCAGTCGGTACGCTATACGCCATCAATACTTTTTGATTAGGTGAAGAAAATGCGGTAAAGAACCCGAATATTATGCCGAGTAGTGTAACCGTAATAGCAATAAGATTATGCTGTGCTACTAAAGCGAAACCGTATCCAGTACACAACAAGGCAAAACAAAACGTTAGTGCTATAAACAATCTAGTTGGTGGATATTTATCTGCGATAATACCGCCAAGCGGTGCTGCTATGCAGGTCATAAGCGCTACCGATACCGCGTTAAGCGCTGCGTGAGATAAGTCAACATGTATTAAAAGATATAGGCTTACGCCAAATCTACAGCTTGTTAAAAGAAAAGCATTAAGTGATAAAACGGCAATAATAAGAGTTGTGTGAATCCGTGCCGCAGCGTTCATTTCTTTCTCTTTTTTTCTTTCATGTTATGAATGTCTTTCATATTCTGAATGATATATGCCTATTGATATACACCTTTTTCTGGACTGCGAGTGAAATTAGTGTTTTATTGCTGTTTATAGGCAGGGGCTGCGGCTACTGGCGATAGTAGGAGAGGAAGTTAGAGAGTTTGCCCATTGCGTCACGAAGTGTTTGCAAGCGTAGTAAGTAGATAACATGTAATTATTTTAAGGGATTGACGTTTGTTTAACAATGTAGTAAATTGATTTACAAGAGTTTAGCATTACGGTTCAAAGGAGACTGAAATGAACTCTCGAGCGATGAAGTTTAGCGCATTTATGCGTAGGATTTTATTTTTTATAGTTTCATTTTTTATTAGTGTAATGTTACTTTTTAATTCATCTACTTCTGCTTTTGCGAACACTGCTCATAGTGTGCGACCATTGGAAGAAGGTGATGTTATTTATCAAGTCTTAGTTGATAGATTTGCGGATGGTGATTCATCCAACAATGATTTTGGTCATGGTGAATATAACCCTAATGATTTAGGTTTTTATCATGGTGGCGACTGGAAAGGTCTAACTAATCATTTGGACTATATAGCAGGGTTGGGTGTTACTGCAATTTGGATTTCTCCTGTGTCTGAACAAGAACCGTTGTCAAAAGACGGTAAAGAAGCAAGCTATCATGGTTATTTCACTAAAGATTTTGCAACACCAAATAAACATTTTGGTAGTAGAGCTGATTTGCAAAGGCTTATTAATGAAGCTCATAATCGTGGATTAAAGATGATTCTCGATGTTGTGCCAAATCACACGTCAGACTATCTTGATGCTTATGCTCGTAAATATAATGGGGCATATCATCCAGAAGGGTTTTTGAATAATCCAGCATTTTATCATCATTTTGGTGATTGTAAATTCGATAATACTGAATCGCAGTCTGATATAGAGCAATGTGATCTTGGTGGTTTAGATGATCTTGATCAGTCTAATCCGCAAGTCTCTAAATATCTTATTAAGACATATAAAGATTGGATTGATATGGGCTTTGATGGAATGAGAGTAGATGCTGCTCGTTCTATCCCGAAACCTTGGTTAAAGAAATTTGAGAAAGAAGTTGGGGTTCCATCATTTGGAGAAATATTTGTTGGTGATGTTGATTATGTTGCTGATTACCAAAACTACGAATGGGGTGCATTAGATTTTCCTTATTTCTTCACTGTGCGTAGAACTTTTTCAGCAGACACGGATATGCGTGACTTAGGGAAGCTATTTTCGCAGGATACGAAATATAGGAATCCAAACCAATTAGAGACATTTATTGATAATCATGACAGAGCAAGGTTTTTGACTTGGGCAAATGATGATTATCAACGTTTACGTTCTGCCTTGTCGTTTATGATGACTACCCGTGGTTTGCCAATTATTTATTATGGCACTGAACAGGCTGATGACGGTAATGGCAATGGTTCAGAAGTCCCTATTGCAAATAAGGATAATCGTAAAGATATGAAATCGTTTAACACTAAATCTCCGTTATACCAGCATATTAAACGATTAACAGAGATTCGTCGTAAGCACACTTCATTGAGGACAGGTCGTCAACTTGAGATGTGGTCTGCCAAAGATGTGTATGCTTTCTCTCGTATGGCCAAGGATAATAGCGATGAGGTTATTACAGTTGCTCATAATACTTGGGGTGAAAAGATGGTTACTATACCTCTTAGAGCAGAAAGTCATATCTCTGTAGGAACTGTTTTGACAGATATGATGAATACGAATCGTAAGGCAACTGTTGTGCCAGGAGGAGTAACCGGTAAACAGATTAAGGTGCTATTATCTTCGCATGATGTCGCTATTTTTGCCGCAGAGACGTCTACTTCTGAGTATCACCCAGTTCGTCGGAATCTTACGAAGATTATGGTTCATGCGAATGTTCCTTTAGGTCATTCGCTAACTGTAAGAGGAGATACTTATCCACTTTCTTGGAATTATGGTCGTGCATGTCATTATTTGGGTAACGACATATGGGAATTTGAAATGGAAAGAATACCTAAAGGTAAAAAGTTCCAATTTAAGGCATTGCTTGATGACAAACAATGGGTGTCTAAAGATAATGTCTTCGGAGTTGGAGGGGAGGAGGTAGAAACAAGCGTGCATTTTTGATTTGGTGTCTGTGTGAACATGACATGTAGATTTATATGAGCCAGTGTTTGTGGCAATTAAAAAACTGTTTGCTTGTTATGTAGTCATACAACAAAGAATACAAAAATTATTAGTTTGTTTTCTGATGCTTTAGAGAATAGTTCGTCATCCATTTTCTAAATGCAAAATGAGTGCAAGTTAACATATGAATATAAAAAGAAGGTTACAATGAAGAAACTTACAAAAATATGTGCACTGATTGGTGCTGCTGCAATGATTATTAGCGTAAGTGCGTGCGGTAGTACAAAATCGTCCGACGCTAATGGTGCAACATCGCTTACCATTTGGCATTATTGGGATGGTGCTAATGCTGATACCTTTGATGCAATGGTGAAGGATTTTAATGCTTCGCATAAAAATATTAAGATTAAGACTGCGAGCGTCCCGAATTCTGATTTTATGACGAAGCTTCGTGCATCGGCTTCGTCGAAGAGTTTGCCAGATATTTCTATAAGTGATTTGGTATGGGTGCCACAGATTGCAAAAATGGGCAATTTGACTGATCTTTCTAAGGTTATCAGCTCGAAAACGCTCGATGATGTTACTCCTGCATTGATTGACTATGGTCATATTGACGGCAAACAAGTTTCTGTGCCAGTGACTGCCAATAATCTTGCGTACATGTACAACAAGGATGTTTATAAAGAAGCTGGGTTAGATCCTAACAAGCCACCGCAAACATGGGATGAGTTGAAGAAAGTTGCCAAGACAATCAAGGAAAAGACGGGCAAGCCAGGGTATGATTTGCTTACTCAAGCAGGAGATAACGGCGAAGGTTTAACTTGGAACTTCCAGGTCAACTTGTGGCAAGCTGGTGGCGAATTCTTGACGAAGGATAATTCTAAGGCTGCATTCAATACGCCAGAAGGCAAGAAGGCTATGAACTTCTGGATGGATCTTATCAAGAGCGGCGTGAGCCCATATGCTAAGTGGGGCGAATTTGAAAAGGGCAAGGGTGGTTCTGCTCAGGAAGGTAGCTGGATGGTTGGCATCTGGGCGCCAGATCCACCATTTGATTTCGGTGTAGCAAAAGCCCCTCATCCAAAGGATGGTAAGGAGGCAACCAATCTCGGTGGTGAACAAGCAATCGTCTTCCACAATTCTGACGCTCGTGCCAAGGCTGCTGGCGAGTTCTTGAATTGGTTCTTGCAGCCAGAACAGGTGATCAAGTGGTCGCAAAAGACTGGCATGCTTCCTGTAACGAAGAGTGTTGCAAAGTCTGATAAGTATTTGGATTGGGTTAAGAAGGAACAGCCTCGTTTAATTCCGTTTGTGGAACAAATGGAGATTGCTCATACACGTCCAAATACGCCATTGTATCCAAAGATTTCCTTCGAATTTGCAAAGGCTGTGGAGAAGGCTTTCGCTGGAGAGCAGAGTGTTGACGAAGCGCTTGCGAATGCTGAAAAGGCAGTAAACGACGTGATTGCCAAAGGCTGATTGCATAAATACTGTGCCGATAGCTGGGTCGAATGAAATAAAGTTGGCTCAGCTATCGGAGTTCTTTGCATCAAGGAGTATGTAATGAAAAAACGTCATTTTCTCAAGTCTGCGCACAGGCACTACCAGAAAGATCAGGTAATTTGTGCTGCGGTATTCTTGTTGCCAGCAGTGCTTATTATTGGTGGTTTCGTGCTGTACCCTGTGTTGTCTGCTGTATATATTTCACTAACATCGTGGGATGGATTCTCTCCAGAAAAGAAATTTATTGGCTTGGAAAACTATGCTCGTCTTTTCCAAGATCCTGAGTTTTTCAACAGCTTAATGGTAACAATTATTTATGCTGCTGGTGTATGTGTATTAAGTGTGCTGACTGGATTGTTGCTCGCGCTTTTGCTTGATGCACCTATACGAGGTAGGAGTATTTATCGTAGTATTTACTTCCTTCCAGTGGTTACATCTTCTGTGGCTGCAGCCATTGTGTGGAAATATATGCTCGATCCTTCTGGATTCGTGAACAGTGTGTTGATGAAATTCAATATACACGGACCAGATTGGTTACAAAATCGCTGGCTTGCGCTTATTGCATTAATTCTTTTGACCGTGTGGAAAAATATTGGTTTTAACGCTATTTTGTATTTAACTGCGTTACAAGCATTGCCAAAAAGTGTGTATGAAGCGGCTGCATTAGATGGAGCTACTGGGTGGCAAAAATTATGGAAGATTACTTTCCCATTGCTGTCTCCAATGACGTTTTTTGTAGTAGTTCAGGCATTGGTGACGAGCTTCCAATCCTTCGACCTTGCATACATGCTCACGGGTGGTGGGCCTCGCGGAGGCACGGAAGTGCTTGGCATGATGATGTATCGGGATGCGTTCAAGCTTGGTGATTTTGGCTATGGAACAGCAATAGCGTTTATTACACTTGCGCTAGTGCTAGGCGTGACGATGGTTCAATGGAAAGTTTCTGGAGCACAAGGAGAAGAATAATGAAATCATCATTATGGTCGCGTTTGGCGCGTCATGCGATTCTGATTTTAGGTTCAGCAACAGTAATCATTCCATTTTTGTGGATGTTCACTACTTCTTTGCAAATGCGTGCTGAAACATACACGAATACTTCAATTTTTCCCACATCATGGCATTGGGAAAACTATATTCACGCTTGGCAAGCTGCGCCGTTTGCACAATATTACTGGAATACGCTATTGATGACAGTAGGAATTGTTGTAGGACATTTAATATTTGATGCCTTTGCTGCCTACGCTTTTGCGCGCTTAGAATTTCCTTTGAAGAAAACAATATTCATTCTGCTGCTTTCTGCATTGATGATTCCTAATTTTGTGATTGTTATTCCGTCCTATGAGATAGTCGCTAATTTGGGGTGGGTTGATACGCTGTATGCTTTGGTTGTTCCTAGACTTGCAGATGTGTTTGGCATTATTTTACTTCGCCAATATTTTGCAACAATTCCTCGAGAGCTTGATGAGGCAGCGCGCATTGACGGTTGTGGCAGGTTTGGAATATTCTTCAAACTGATTGTTCCATTGTCATATCCAGCGTTTGCGACGCTTGGTATTTTCAGTTTTCTCTTTGCGTGGAATGATTTCCTTTGGCCGTTATTAGTTACGAATACGGATGAAACTCGTACAATCCAGATTGGTTTAGCATCCTTCGTAGGGCGTTATGGAACCTCTTGGAATTATTTAATGGCAGGAACTTTGACTGCAACAATACCAAGTATCATTGTGTTCCTTTTCTTCCAACGTGCGCTCGTTAGAGGAATTGCAAATACGGGTATGAAAGATTAGAAATTGTAGAAATATTAAGGATGGGGTTTATTATGTCTATACCACAGTGGTTGCCTGATGCAAGATTTTATCAGATTTTTCCTGATCGTTTCCATCGTTGTGAAGGCTACGGTATGCTAACTGAAGGTCATGTGCCGCTTGATCCATGGGATGCTGAGCCTACGCGTGAGAATTTCTTAGGTGGTAATATTGCTGGAATTACAGAAAAACTTGATTATATTCATGATTTAGGTTGCAATGCGCTCTATTTGAATCCAATTTTTTCTGCTGCAACAAATCATCGTTATGATGCAAACGATTATTTTAAAATCGATCCACTTTTAGGAACTCTTGAAGATTTCCATACATTAGTAGATGAAGCGCATAAGCGGAATATACGTATAGTACTAGATGCAGTTTTAAATCATTGTGGTAAAACTCATTGGATGTTTCAAGATGTTGTTAAAAATGAAGAGAATTCAGAATATGTGAATTATTTTTCAGTGAAAAACTTCCCAGTTAAGTCATTGCCTGTGCCTAATTATAAAACCTGTTCTGGTTGTGAATATCTACCGAAGTGGAATGTGTTTAATCCAAAGGTGCGTGAGCATCATTTTAATGTTGCAAGATATTGGATCGATCAAGGTATCGATGGTTATCGTCTTGATGTTCCATATTTTATTTATCCAGAATTTTGGCAGGACTTTAGGCAAGTTGTTAAAGCAAAAAATTCGGAATTATGTTTGATAGCTGAAGAGTGGAGAGACCCTGCTCAATGGTTGCAAGGAGACACTACTGATAGCACAATGAATTATACTCTGCGTGATTTAGTTTTAGGTTTTACCGCGACAAAGCGATTCAATGCATACGATTTTGTTAACGGTATTAACCGTTTGCAGGAGCGCATACCGTATGGATATCACCATGGAATGATGAATTTGTTGGGTAGTCACGATACTGAGCGTGTTTTAACTGCGCATCAAAATAATACTGAGGATTGCATAACCGCGTACTATTGCATGTTTGCCTGCGAAGGTGCTCCAATGATTTATTACGGTGATGAGCTTGGTATGGTTGGCGATAATGATCCAGGGTGCCGTTCTGGTATGCAGTGGGATAGTCTTGATGCAAATGCTGAAATATTCCGTACAATTGTTCAATTAAATGCATTGCGGCGTGATCATATTGCGTTGCGAAGAGGCACGCAAAGTTGTTACGCTGTTGACGAAGATACTGTCATTATTTCTCGAGAGCATAAGGAAGAATCTCTTTTGATGATTATTTCACGTAATAATTTGGTAGAATATAATTCATCGAAGCTACCTCAACAATTGCAAAATCATAATTGGCGAATTATAAATGGTGTAACTGTTGGAAATAGTTGGCGCCCCAATAAAGATAATTCTATGATTGTATTGCAAGCTCAACAGTAAAAATAATGTAGAAGTAAGAAGTGTGAGACATGGGAAAGAAAATTACAATGCAGGATATTGCTGATGCAGCGCGTGTCTCTAAATCTGCTGTCTCCTTTGCGTATAATACTCCTGATCGCTTATCATCAGAAACTGTAGAACACATATTTTCAGTTGCAAAGGAACTAGGATATGTGCGTAATCCTGTTGCTTATATGCTGCGAACTCAAAAGACAAATAGTTTGGGATTGTTACTACCACAGCAATTAGGGCGAGTGCTAGAAAATCCATACTATTCGGAATTTATTCAAGGTATTGGGCAAATCTGTGAGCGAGAGGGACTGACGCTTCTTTTAGTGCCTCCACTTCGTAATTCTATGTTAAAAGCAATTCCTTATGCTGCAGTTGACGGTTTTATAGTAACTGGTTTAGAAGAAGATCGTGGTGAAGTTGAAGCTCTTATGCAGCAAGGAAAGCCATTTGTTATTGTTGACAGTGAGGTGCATAGTCAGGCTCCAAGTATCAATATTGATGAGACGCGCGCTATGAAGGAATTAACTGAGCATCTTATTTCATTGGGCCATCGCAATTTTGTGGTGATTTCTCCAGAATCAGGCAATGATGATGGGTATCTTTCTTGGCATGGAACAATTCGTCGCCGTATTGATGGTGTGATTTCTGCTTTAGAAGAGAATGGAATAGCCCCACTGGTCGATAAGAAAAATGTTATTGAAGTGCCATGCACTCGTGCTGGAGGAAAAGAAGCTTTTGCACAAATAACTAAACAAAATAATTCTGCATTCCCAACTGCGTTCATCTGCTTTAGTGATGTTATTGCGTTTGGAGTAATGGATGCTGCTAGACAGTTTGGTTTGCAAATCCCACGTGATATTTCTGTTACAGGTTTTGATGATCTAGATGAGTCTGCATGTAGTAATCCACCGTTGACAACAGTTAAACAGCCTGTTACAACTAAAGGACGTTTAGCTGCTGAATATATAGTAGAGACTTTGAATGCTGGGTATGAACGAGCATCATCCCGTCACGTATGTCTACCTATTACTGTGCTGCTGCGTGAGTCAATTGGCCCAGCAGCATCTATAAGAGAATAGGCTGCGTAGTAAATACTTTGATTCCTTCCTCCTATGAAAAATATAGTGCCACGTTAAGTTTTTTTAGCGTGGCACTATATGCATAATTTTTTTGTTTATATAAAATTATTTTTTCTACTGGCGATAGTAGGAGAGGAAGTTAGAGAGTTTGCTCATTGCGTCGCGAAGCGTTTGCAAGCGCGGCAAGTAGACTACGCGGAAGTAGCCTGGAGTCTGCCAATTAAAGCCTTTGCCGTGCACAATCAGCAACTTCTGATCGCGTAGCAAATCAAGAGCAAACTGTTCATCGTCGTGAATGTTGTATCGACTTGGATCGAGCTTTACAAACATGTAGAAAGCAGCGTCTGGCCGCTCAACGCTTACGCCATCCATCTCTTGAAGCGCGTTATAGCAATACTCGCGCTGCTCATACACGCGTCCGCCTGGCTCCAAATACTTTTCAACGCTCTGGTATCCGCCCAAAGCAGTCTGAATAATCGACTGCGCAGGAACGTTCGAGCACAAGCGCATATTAGACAGCATATTAAGACCCATAATGTAGTCGCGAGCCTTGGATTTATCTCCCGAAAGACTCATCCAACCAATACGGAAGCCAGCAATCATATGCGACTTAGAAAGTCCGCTGAAAGTTACGCAGAATATGTCTGGAGCAAGAGAAGCAATCGAAATATGCTTCTTGCCATCCATAACAAGACGGTCGTAAATCTCGTCTGCAAAAATAATCAAATTAAACTCGCGCGCAATCTTAACAATCTCTTCCAAAACTTCGCGACTATACAGCACACCCGTAGGATTATTTGGGTTAATAATCACGATTGCTTTAGTGCGAGACGTGATTTTAGAGCGAATATCGGCAATATCTGGGTACCAATGCGACTTTTCGTCACACATGTAGTGCACAGGAGTACCGCCGGCCAGGCTCGCGCACGCAGTCCACAGAGGATAGTCCGGGCTTGGGATAAGAATCTCGTCGCCGCAATCAAGCAGCGCTTGCATAGAAAGATTAATCAGCTCGGAAACTCCGTTTCCAGTGTAAATATCTTCCATTTGCACGCCTGGAATGCCCTTAAGCTGATTGTATTGCATAATCGCCTTGCGAGCGGAGAAAAGCCCACGACTATCCGAGTAGCCTTCGCAGTCAATAAGCTGCTGTTGCATGTCGTAAATCACTTCGTCTGGAGCGCGGAATCCAAAAGGCGCAGGATTTCCAATGTTGAGCTTTAGAATATGCGTTCCGTTCGCTTCCATGCGGTTTGCTTCTTCAACAACTGGGCCGCGAACGTCATAAAGCACGTGCTCGAGTTTGGTTGATTTGTTGAAGGTTCTATGTTTGAGTGTTTGGGAAAGTTCAGCTTCCGTAAGCTGTGGCTGATTTAATTGTGGTTCTTCTGCAGACTGGCAGTTCTGCTCGATTTTTGCACAAGAATGACCGCCTTTGATTCCGTCGCCGCTGATTCCAAGAATTTCAGCTAGCATGTTACGTACGTCTTTGCGAGGCTCGGTTTTGCCGCTTAAATACTGGCTTAACTGGCTTTTGCCAAGCTTATGACCGTTTTTTGCTGCAAGCTCGATTACGTCAATCTGCTTGTACCCCTTACGCTTCATAGCTTTTTTAAGCTCATCAGCAAAATTCTGTGCCATAATCTGTCTTTCTTGTAAAATCGGCATTTATAAATTGAACAAGTTTATAGCAAAGTTCAAAATATAAGTATTAAATTGAACTATTTATATTTTTAGTGATGATTTTACGCGCAAATTTGTATTTTGCAAAGTAAAAATTGAATTTATTTTGAATTTATTTTGAACTTTTGCGAATATGTTTGGTGACTTAAATTTAGGAATGCTGCATTATTTCGCGCTATTGCACGCAACTCGTAGAATCTGTGTTAAGCGGTTTGCTACCATAAAAGCTATGTATTTCTTTACTCCGAGGCGCTGCGAATCTACCCAAAAAATCATGTACAAGAATAAAGGGCAGGCTCTTATGGCAGCGGAGCAAAGTCTACGAGAGCGTGGCGCACAATTGTGGGTTTATGCTTGTGAATATTGCGGATGCTGGCATTTGACGCATAAGAATCCGGTAGATCGCATGTATTCCGATATGCGATCGCCGTCTGCAAGCGCGAAGCCGAAATCTAGAAAGCGCGGGTACAAGCCAAGACGGCGTTAAGTTAAAACGGCACTAAATTAAAACGGTGTTAAATCTTATGCAACATTAAAACCTTGCCTTGCAACCTGCTCAACATCTTCTGCTTCGTGTTTTTTGGCAATATCGTCTGCTGCTATAGCAAGAATTTGCGCGCTGAAAGCGTCAACCGGTCTGCTAGTATTTCGCAAATCGTAATATTGATGCACGCGATTGTCGAAATCGGCAAGATTCTCTAGTAATTCAGCATCGTCAGCAGGGTAAGTGTTTTCAAAAATCTGCATGCTAGTACTCATGCGCGACTTTAATTCCGGATTTTGTGCAGGCTTACCAATTGCCAAGCCGAGCACGGGATACGTGTATTCAGGCAAATTCAAAATATCAATAAGCTGAGTTCTACTGTTCAAAATTGAACCGAGGATTACGCAACCAAGACCCAAAGATTCCGCGGCAGTTTCCATGGTGTGAAGTGCCAAAATGACGTCATTTTGAGCTTGAGTAAAGCGGTAACGAGTTTTAAGCATAAATTCGTCGCTGCCTGTATCGATGCCATTTTTTTGTGCAATTGCGGCGTTTCTGTGCTGGTCAATAATAAAAACGTACAACAGCGGAGCTGTAGCAATATATGTTTGATTGCCAATTTCGGAAAGCTTCTGCTTAATTGAGCTATTCGTAATTTTAATCGCTGACCAGTCGTTCAAAAACTGGCTGCAAGCAGCGCGTTGAGCCACGGTTTCAAGAGTCGCGACTGTATCTTCGTCAATTGCTTCGTTGCAAAAAGCGCGAATAGATCGGCGGTTCAGTAGAGTATCAATAGTTTCGTTGTGACGTAAGTTTTGCACGTTATTCTTATTCCTTACTTTCCTTATTCTTCGATTATTTCTGCATTGTAGTTTCATTTGTTCAAAATTAGAATTTATTTTTTCGAAACTGTCGCTTTCTTTGCCTTCGCGCAACATAAGACAAGGTTCCGTGACTTACTAAGCGACCAACAATCGTAGTAAGAATCGCAGAAAATACTGCAAACCCAAGAGACATTAGCAATGGTTCTTCTTGCTTAACACGTTGCTTTTGTGTGATTTTTTCTTTAGAAAGATTGTTAGGACGATTATTAGAGTTTAAATTGATTTTTCTAGTATCAACATGTTTTTCCCATATTAAGTGCGCAATCTGCCCAGCTATAAACGTTGCAAAAGACGGAAGTGCGGCTTTAAGCAACGAATCTCCTAAAGTATTTGGATTTTTTAATCGGCGCTCGCGAAGCGCATCAATCTTACGATTCGCTGCATTCAGTCGTTGTACGGTAGCTTGAGTCGCACGATGGTTTCGTTGAATTTTAGTATTAGCCGATGATAATTGCGTCATATTTTCTATGTTAGTGGTAACGAAATACCAATTTTGGCGGTACCATGGAACAGTAATCTTGATTCGCGGCAAAGTGGCTGCAAGTTAAGAAATGCTTACGTAAAGCAATCGTGCTGCTAGGCGTCCAGTGCGATGTGTGTACATGGCGCTGGTGAGGAATGTGAAGACTATGCAAAATAACGGCACTAAAGAATCCTCTCAGAAAGAATGCTCGAAGCAGGGTTGCTTGGTGTTACTTCGTCACGGTCAAACCGCTTGGAGTGTGTCTGGTCAGCATACTGGGCGCACGGATTTGCCTCTTACTGAAGTTGGTGTTGAGCAAGCAAAAGAGGCTGGTGCTAGATTGCAGTGTGTGTTCACAAAAGGTTTTGATGAGGATTGTGTGCTTGTAAGCCCGCTTCGTCGCGCGCAGCAAACAGCTCAGTTTGCTGGATTTGCTTCGTATACAATTTGTGATAGCGCGCTGGAGTGGGATTATGGTGCTGCTGAGGGTCGCACGCGCGCTGATATTTCTAAACTAAGTGGAGTTGAGGCGTGGGATGTGTGGAAACATGGTCCTAAAGTTCTTCCTTCTCACATGGTTAGTGATGCTAAAGAAGTGCTTCCTAGTGGAGAGACAGTGGATGTGCACAGGACTTCTGGAGAAAGCTTGCAAGAGGTTTCGGATCGTACTCAAAAGATTATTGATATGGCAATGCCTAAATTGAAATTAGGTAAGGACGTGCTTGTTGTTGCACATGCTCATGTGTTGCGTATTCTTACTGCGCGCTGGCTTGGAGTAAACCCAGATTTTGCGCGACTTCTTCGTATGGATACCGCGCATTATTCTGTGTTGGGCACGTATAAAGGCGACAATGTAATTGTGCATTGGAATTGTTGAAATACGGTTTAAAATTTCAGATATTTCCATATATTTTAGTGCGATTTGCGCAAATTTTTTGCAAAGATATTTATATATTTGAGTCTTGCGTTTGCTGTAATATTAGTTCACTACGGTGATTTAAATAGTATTCAATAGCAGTAATTAGTTAGTTCGTAAGAGATTAGCAGTATATGGAAAGGTTCGATGATGAGTCGTTCGGTTAAGTCGATTATTGCGCTAGTGGTTTGCGCTGTTTTGGCGGCTTGTGCGTTTACTGCTTTTGGTTTTTCTCAGTCTTTTGGCGCAAATGCCGATAGGTCTGCTAATGGGAAGGTTATTTTCTTCAACTTGAAGCCTGAAGCTACTGCTATGTGGGAAGAAGTTGCTAAAGAATACACAAAACAGACTGGTGTTACAGTAAGCATAGTTACGCCAACTGGCGGTCAGTATGAAAAGAGACTTAAAACCGAAGTTGAGAAATATAAAGATAATCCAGATAGCATGCCTACGTTATTCCAGATTAACGGTCCTGTTGGCTACGCTAACTGGAAGGATTACACTGCTGATTTAACTAATTCCCCTCTTTATACGCAACTTAGCAATAAAAATCTTGCTTTTATGGATAACGGTAAGCCGGTTGCTGTGCCATATGTTACTGAAAATTACGGCTTGATTTACAACAAGGCTTTGCTTGCTAGGTATGCGGATCTTAAAGATGCAAAGTTGCAGCCAGAAGAAAACGGCAAATCTTTTGAAGATCAAATAACTAATTTCGCTGCGTTGAAGGCTGTTGCAGACGATTTGCAAAAGCGCAAGGATGAGCTTGGTATTGACGGTGCTTTTGCGTCCGCAGGTTTTGATTTAAGCTCCGACTGGCGTTTTAAGACGCATCTTGCAAATATGCCTTTGTATTATCAATTCGTTAAGAATAACGTTAATGGTCAGCCTCAGTCAATTAATTACGACTATGTTGATAATTTCAGGAAGATTTTTGACCTTTATATTTCTGATTCCACAACTCCTGTAAGCCAGTTAAGTACTAAAACTGGCGAGGATGCTGTTTATGAGTTTGCTCTTGGTAAAGCTGTGTTCTACCAGAATGGTACTTGGGCTTGGGGTGATTTTTCAAAAGCTGGCATAAAGCCTGACGATGTTGGCATGCTACCAATTTATATTGGTGCTAAGGGCGAAGAGAAACAAGGCATGGCTACCGGTTCGGAAAATTATTGGTGCATTAATAAAAAGGCTTCAAGGCGGAATCAGGAAGCAACTAATGCCTTCCTTAATTGGTTACTTACTACAAATTATGGTAAGGATGCTTTGGCTAATAAAATGGGCTTTGCTACTCCTTTCAAAGGTTTCCCTAAAGCAGAAAATCCTCTAGTTCAGGCTGCTGTTGATTACACTGCTAAGCCTGGCAAATTGCCTGTTAAGTGGGTGTTTGTTACTATGCCATCTAACGGTTGGAAAGACGATGTTGGCTCTGATCTGCTTACATATGCTCAAGCAACAAAAGACGGTATGACTTCTATTGGCGCTAATAAGGCATGGGCTACTCTTAAATCCGCGTTTGTTGACGGCTGGGCTAAGGAATATAAGATTGCTCATGGGCAGAGTTAGTTTAATTAAATAATTTGTTTTGAACTATAATCCTCAAGGGGTTGCACAATCGTTTGCTAAATTGTTGTGCAATCCCTTTAATTATTGCCAAAAATACGTGCTAATTTTATCGAATATATTAGTGGGTGGTGTTTTTATAATGACACGCGTCAATTTACTTATGCTATCGTTTGCAATATTGCAGCAGTTGAGGCATAATAAATATTGTCGATAAGGACACCTAGAGGTGTGGCAGTCCAATGACGGGATTGTCGGCATAGGAGAAAGGTTCGATGATGAATCGTACAATTAAATCAACAATTGCACTGGTAGCTTGCTCGGCAATGGCTTTTGGCGCGCTTGCAGCTTGCGGATCCTCCTCAAGTGACAGCTCTGCTAAAGGTAAGGTTTACTTCTTGAACTTTAAGCCAGAAGCTGCAGATCAGTGGAAGGAAGTAGCTAAGGCATACACCAAGAAAACAGGTGTTGAGGTTAAGGTTCAAACTGCTGCTTCCGGAACTTATGAGCAGTCTTTGAAGAGTGAAATCAGCAAGGGTAATGAAGCTCCTACACTCTTCCAGATCAACGGTCCAGTTGGTTACGCAAGCTGGAAGGATTACACTGCTGATTTGAAGGATACTGAGCTTTATAGCCAACTTCAGAACAAGGATATTGCTTTGAAGGATGGAGATAAGGTTGTTGGTATTCCATATGCAATGGAAACCTACGGCTTGATTTACAACAAGGCTTTGCTTAAGAAGTACACCGAGCTTAAGGATGCTAAGGTAAAGTCTGCTGAAGAAATCAACTCCTTCGATAAGTTGAAGGCTGTTGCAGATGATATTCAAAAGCACAAGTCAGATCTTGGCGTTGAAGGCGCCTTTACTTCTGCTGGTTTTGATTCCAGCTCTGATTGGCGTTTTAAGACCCACCTTGCAAATCTTCCTTTGTACTATGAGTTCAAGGAAGATCATGTTACCAAGCAGCCTGCAAAGGTAAAGGGTAGCTTCCTTGACGGTTATAAGAAGATTTTCGATCTTTACATTACTGATTCCACTACACCAGCAACAAAGATTGGTTCCAAGACTGGTGAAGATGCTAATGCTGAGTTCTCCCAGGGTAAAGCTGTGTTCTACCAGAATGGTACTTGGGCTTGGGGTGACCTCTCCAAGGCTGGTATGAAGGCTGAAGACCTTGGTATGCTTCCAATTTATATTGGTGCTAAGGGCGAAGAAAAGCAAGGCTTGGCAACTGGTTCTGAGAACTATTGGTGCATAAATGAGAAGACGTCTGATGCTAACAAGAAGGCAACTAAGGACTTCTTGAAGTGGTTGCTTACTTCCGATGCTGGTAAGGATGCTTTGTCTAAGAAGATGGGCTTCACTACTCCATTCAAGAGCTTCGCAGATATCAAGTCCGACAACCCATTGACTCAAGCAGCCGTTGAAGATGCTAAGTCTGGTAAGACTCCAGTAAGCTGGAACTTCACCGTAATGCCATCTGATAACTGGAAGAACGACCTTGGCTCCGCTTTGCTTGAGTACGCTCAGGGCACCGGCAAGTGGGATAAGGTCAAGACAGCATTCGTGGATGGTTGGGCTAAGGAATATTCTCAGGCTCATGAAGATGACAACTGATCCATTAATAAACAAACAGACGTTATACCTGCTGACGTAAGCAAGCAAAGGTGACGTAAGCAAATCCGCTAGGATACTGGCACATTATAGTGCTAAGTCCTAGCGGATTTTGTTATTTCGATATTTTCTAGAAAACTATAAAAGGTCTACTCTTTTAATAATGCAGCTGTGCTTGAACGCACAATAAGTTGCGCTGGAACAATGCGATATGGATCTTCAACTTCCTCTGCGTTTATAAGCGCAAGCGTGATATTTGCCGCAGTAGAAGCAATATCAACTGGATCCTGTCTAATAGTAGTTAAGCCAGTTTCATGCGCGTAAAAACTATCGTCAAAACCAATAATTGACACATCTTTTGGAGTAGAATACCCGCTGCGTGCAAGCTGAAACATAAGCGGTATTGCAATATCATCTTCTTGGCATGCAATTGCTGTTGGCATAATTGAACTTCCAAGAAGCATAGAAACTATGGCGCTTATGCGATCAGAATTAGCAGGTGCCACAATTTCTGTAGGTGTGATCCCGCTATTTTGGCATTCATCAATAAAAGAATGGTAACGCTGCAATACGCTGAAATGTAGTGAAACGTCACGAGTTGTGCGCACATATGCAATATTGCGATGCCCTAAACCGATTAAGTGGCGTGCCATAAGTCTTGCACCTTGGTCATCGTCAATATTGATAGTCGCGTCAAAATCGCATTTTTGTGGATATAAGCAGTTTATGCCAACAATTGGCACGCCTGTTGATTTAAGTTGTGCGATTTCGTTGGTATTTACGTCAAAGGAGCACACAACAACGGCGTCAGCATTACGTCTAGTTGGGAGCATTGTGAAAAATTCACTACGCTCTTTACTGCTGGAAATCTGAAAAATAGACAAATCATATCCAGCTGTGTGGAATACTTGATTCAATCCTTGAATAATAGATGCAGAAAACCATAGACGAATTTGATCGCTAATCAATAAAGCGATGCGCAAGGTTTTACCAGATTTTAGTGCTGCTGCAGATTTCGAAATAGAAAAATTCAATTGTTCGGCAATGGCCAATACTTTATTGCGAGTGGATGCAGATACTAAGTTTGGTCGTGTAAATGAACGCGACACAGTAGAAACTGACACATGAGCTTTATTCGCTACATCTTGAATATTTGCCGACATGTGAACTCCTTTATTCGCGTATAACAAACGTGTAGCACAGCCTTGTGTTTAATTGTTTAGTGCGAACTTTTATAGTTCGAAACAAACAAACGTTTGCAGACATTTCTATTTTAGCAAATTTTGCTGGAATGCCAACGATAATAAGCAATTTTTTAAAATTAAATTCTGATATTTGTTTGAAGTGACATATCGAAAATGACAACGTTTGACATAGCTAATTCATGTAGTAGAATGAAGTTATTGGTTCGGGACAGCGATGTCTACGTGGATGTCGCGCTCAAGGAGGAGAAAGTGACGAGTCATGATTAGTATGAGCGGAAAAGCAATACGTAAATGGTGGTGGTTATTTGCGCTGCCAACGTTTGCTGCGTTTATTGTTGGCTTCTTAGTGCCATTTATTATGGGTGTGTACTTGAGCTTTAGAAAATTCACTACTGTGACTGATGGTAAGTTTGTGGGTTTTCGTAACTACTATAGAGCTTTAAAAGATCCGCATCTTGTTTATTCGTTTTTGTTCACAACGCTTTTTGCAGTTATTACAACAATAATTATTAATGTTATTGCTTTTGCAATTGCGTACATGCTTACTAAGAAGTTCAAGGGCACGACGATATTCAGAGCCGTGTTCTTTATGCCAAATCTTATTGGCGGTATCGTTTTAAGCTATATTTGGCAGCTCTTGTTAAATGGTATACTCGGCTACTTCAATCGTACGATTACGTTCTCTGAAGTATTCGGTTTCTGGGGTCTTGTGATTGTTGTTTGCTGGCAGCAAATTGGCTATATGATGATTATTTATATCGCAGGAATGCAGGCTCTTCCAGGAGATGTTATGGAAGCAGCTGCTGTCGATGGTGCAAGTCCAAGGCAGACTTTATTCAAGATTACTATTCCATTGATGATGCCTTCTATTACTGTTTGCACATTCTTAACAATTACCAACGGCTTCAAGCTTTTCGATCAGAACTTCGCATTAACTAACGGTGGTCCGTCAAGGAAAACAGAGATGTTAGCTCTTAATATTTATAGAACTTTCACTACTCCAAGATGTGAAGGCGTTGGCCAGGCTCAGGCAGTCATGTTCTTCATTGTTGTGGCTGTTATTGCTATGGTTCAGAATATGCTCACTAGGTCAAAGGAGGTAGCGGCATGAACGAGAAAACAAAGCATCCTGCGTTATGGACGGTGCTGTTCACTCTTATAAGCTTGTTATGGATTTTTCCTATAGCTTTAGTAGTGCTGAATTCTTTCAAGTCTAAGGTTGATATTGCCAGCAATCCTTTTACTTTTAGTTCAAAATCGTTTGTTGGAATGTCTAACTACGTATTAGGTTCAAATCGTACTGATTTTCCGATGAGTTTCCTCTGGACCATTGTTGTAACTGTTGGTTCTGTGATTCTCATTCTTCTGTGCACGTCAATGTGTGCATGGTGGATTGTTCGTGTGAACAATTGGGCAGCAAAACTTCTATACGTTTTGTTCCTGTTTAACATGATTGTGCCATTCCAGATGGTTATGTACACCCTTGCTTACATTACGAACACTTTAAAGTTGAATACTCCATGGGGATTGTGGATTATTTACTTAGGCTTTGGTGCAGGACTTGCAGTGTTTATTTTCACTGGTGTGATTAAGGGTATTCCGCAAGAACTCGAAGAGTCTGCAATGATTGATGGTGCTTCTGTGCCACGTATATTCTTCCAGATTATTGTGCCGATTATGCGACCTGCTATTATTTCGGTTTCAATCTTGCAGGCAATGTGGATTTGGAATGACTTCCTGCTTCCATTCTTGACGCTCGATCTCAACAAGTATAAGACTATTTCTATAGCTGTTCAGTATTTGAAGGGCGGCTATGGATCTGTCGAGATGGGCGCAATGATGGGCTGCTTGGTTATGGCAATTGTTCCAATCATAATCTTCTACCTCATCTGCCAGAAGTACATTATTAAAGGTGTTATGTCTGGTGCAGTAAAGGGATAAATTAATTCTCCTCCAAAATTCAAGTGGCAGTGAAAGCGGCGGTGTGTGCATACTATTACGTTTGTGCACACCGTCATTATTTTTAATAGTTACGTTAGTTTGTAATTAGGTGGTAGAGTTCGTTATTAGAGTATCTATAGATAGTAAAGCATAGGAATTGCGTCATAAAACCAGGAGATAGTATAGAATGATTTTCTCGTTTGGAAGCCCAGATTCAAAGTTTGCGCAAAGCATGGAAACATTTGCTGATGCCGTGTGGCTTACAATATTGATGATTTTAACAAGCTTTCCTTTAATTACTATCGGCGCTTCTCTTTGTGCTGGTCATGATGCTGCAAGACGTACAGAGCAAGGTGAAGGACATATTACTGCAGCTTATTTTCGCGCGTTTGCTAGCAATTTTTTGGAATCTACTATTATTTGGGCTGTAATGGGACCAGTTTTGCTTGCTATTATTTGGCTATGGCTTTGCGTGTGGTTTACTCCACTTTTAATTATTAAATTTATTCTGAGCATATTGTGGGTTATTGTTGCCGAATGGGTGTTTGCATTACAAGCGCGTTTTAAAAATTCAATTGATAAAACAGTGGCTAATTCTCTTATTTTTGGTATTTCGTATTGGAAAGAAACTCTTATAATGACACTGCTAGATATAGTGTTTATTGTGTTAATATTTGCATCAATCGTATATTTGCCGCAGGGTTTGCCTTTGTTGGTATTCATTGGTTGGGGATCGCTTATTATGCTGCATACTCCGATTTTAGAGCGTGTATTTGCAAAGTATATTAAGAAGTAATTTCTGCGTTATGGCGCGACGACCTGCTTGAGCGCAGCATTGTGCGCGCGAAAGCAACTCGGAGCGCCGAGCTTGCTTAGGGTTGAAAGCACGGTGTGCTTTCAACGCAAGCGAGGTCTGCCTTCGTCTCGATTGACGAAGGCAGGGCAGGTTTGTGTGGCTGTGCTTTAGAAATTAGGTTGTGACTGGTGTGCGCTGATGACCTGCTTGAGCGCTGCGATTTAGCGCGCGAGTGTTGCTGCTTATTTGTGTTATTGACGCAGATTACGTACTGCGCGAGTAACGGTGTTGAGGCAGGGGGTTTGCTGCTTACTCCATAACCCCCCATAACCCCATAATTAATGAGGCGAGCACTATTATAGATGCTCGCCTCACATAGGACATCATGTAAGAAATATTTTGATTTGCTACTATGCAAATCATATTCCTTACGAGGGGGGGGGGGGAATAGAGTCAGTTCATCGGTAAACCAACTATTAAATTATACATGCTTCCGTGTATTTTCGCCGCGCATAACTGCCGTCATAGATAGCACTCGTGGTGACTTAAATACTTCATCGGTGTGAACTACACGACCATCAGCATCAGCAAGTGGAATACGCCAGTTTGGATACTCTGTACTAGTTCCAGGCTGATTCTGTGAACGCTTCTCGCCGACAGCATCAACCAAAGCTACTTGCAAAAGCAAAGATGGGGAAGTGAGCATAATTGCATGCATAGCTTCCACAATTTCTTGTGCATGACCTTCAACATCCTCAGCAGCATCTTTGCTAATCCAACCGTTCTCAAGAAGCATCTTCATCATTGCATCGCGTTCAGCTTGAGCAGCCTCCTGGAACGTTTCTACGGAGTCTGTAAGCAGATGAAGTTGCTCGCGAAGCTTGACATGCTCAAAGGCAAGATAACCAGCTGTAGGTGGCATATCGTGCGTAGTAACGGAAGCAAGAGCATACTCTCGATATGTAGACGGATTAGCAAAAATAATTTGCTTCTTTCCAGCCTTCTTAGTAGCGGCTTCAGCTTCGTCGTCGTGGGTGAACCACTCAACAACAGTGCCAAGCACGCCATGAGATGCAAGAACCTTAGAAACATACTTCGGCACAGTGCCCAAATCTTCGCCAATAACAACACCGCCTGCGCGAGTTGCTTCAATAGTGAGAACTGCGAGCATTGCATCTACATTGTAGTACACATACGCGCCGTTTCTAGCGCCCTGTCCTTGTGGAATCCACCACAAGCGGAACAATCCAAGAACGTGATCAATACGAGCAGCTCCTGCATGCAAGAACACGTTATGAACCATGTCTCGGTAAGCAATATAGCCAGTTTCATCCAAATAATTTGGATCGAATGGAGGTTGACCCCAATCCTGACCTTGCTGGTTGTAGAAATCAGGAGGAGCACCAACGCTTACACCATTAGCAAATCGTTCCGGACTCCACCAAACGTCAGCACCGTAGCCGTGTACGCCAACTGCCATGTCTTGCATAAGACCAATTGCCATACCAGCAGCTTTAGCTTCAGCGTGAGCTGTAGCAACTTGCTCATCAGCAATCCACTGAAGCCAACGATGGAACTCAAACAAGTCAGCATGTTCGCGCTTAAGTCGCTCAATTTGCGGAGTGCCTTTGCCTGTAGTGTCAAACCACAAATTCTCGCCCCAAGGAGCACCCCAAACCTCAAACGCAACACACCAAGTTGCAAAGGCGTCAAGATCTTCACCAGAACGATGCTTAAACTCACTAAACTCGCGCTCGCGCTCGGTAGAACGAGGTTGCTTGAAAATAATACGCAACGCAGGAAGCTTGGCATCCCATGCAGCGTTGATATCTATAGGATTTGGATTATTGTTTTGAGGAGCAATAGACTCATGCAATTGCTCTACTTTAGCAAGATCTTCGCCACTTAATTCAGCATATTCCGGAATATCTTGCGGACGAATATAAGTGACATTCAAGAACCTACGAGACTCAGGTAAGTACGGTGAAGGCTCAAGAGGTGTTACTGGAGCGCACGCATGAATTGGATTAATCAGCATAAAATCAGCCTTGCCGATTTCTCCAGCATCCTTAAGTAGGCGACGCAAATCGCCATAATCGCCAATTCCCCAAGAATCTTTTGAACGCACAGAATACATTTGCGTCATGAATCCCCAACGGTGCTTTTGCTTAACGCTTTCAGGCAATGGAATACGCGCAGGTGCGGCAATCAATGTTACATCAGCATGTTGAGCCGTCTCGCCATTCGCGCTGATTACTTTGGCATGCAAAGTGTGGTAGCCCATTGGCAAATCATCCGGAAGTTCAATGAACAAGTCTCCATCGTCTTCGGATTGAATATCGCCTAACGAGTCTTCATAATCTGTTCCATCTTCGAGTGTAAGAGAAATGTGAATTTGCTCTTTTTTGGCATCTCCTGCGTGAATTGGTACGCAAGTTTTTGCGCCATTAAACGAAACGACAGTTGGTGGCAATAACTCGCTAGAGCGTTTGCGCTGAACCTTCTCGTATGAAATTGCAATATTGTCTTGAGTGTCGGCAGGCATGCCTAATGCATCAAGTACTCCAACTAATGCTTCATCTGTAATTTCGGTGTAGCCTCCTTGCTGATCAATATAAAAAGTGGCAACGCCGCACGCCTTAGCAAGCTTAATAAGTGGACGTGCAAGACGTTCTGCGCTTTCTTCCATAGGCTTATCAGCATCAGCTTTGCCAGTAGCTGTTGTTGTCATGGTGCTCCTTCTACTTTATGATTTGGCACATTCCTAACATCGTCGTAAGCGTGCCAAATGTGCAACTATGGCGATAGCGTGTAAATCAATACATCTCTGGATTGAAATACACCCTGCCTGTCAATTATATAAATACCTGACATCGTTTGCAAATTAGCGTTGCGACATATTTGCTAGTTTTTATAAGTAATTGCAACTAAACACAAGTGTTGTGATTACTCATGTTTAGTTGCAATCGTCTGACAGTTTATTATTTTTTTTACTTACTAAAACGCAATTACTTGTTGCTAAGCACAACAAAAGTTCTGATAGGCAAGTGTAGGGTAGCAGCGCTTTTTTCAGTTGTAATATTTACCGCGGTGTCAGGTTGTTTTCCAGTCCACTTAGCAAAATAATCACTTGAATTAAGTACGCAATGCCACTCTTGAGCCTTTGCGCTATGAATAGCAGGTAGCTGAATAGTTGCATCTTCATGATACATAGGATTTGCGCAAACAATTAAATTATTGCCAATGCGCGTAGCCAAAACAGTATGGTTAGACGTTTCAAGTTGTTTGCGTTTGCCATCATACAATGAGCTATATTCAGCGCGAAGCTTTATAAGTGCACGATACCATTGAACAAGCGGATTGAAACGTTCAGCGCGCGCCCAGTCAAGCTGGTTCATTAGTACACCGCGATTATAAGAATTATCGCAACCGTGCTTAGTGCGTCCAAACTCTTCTCCGCTTAGCATAAACGGCGTGCCTGCAGAGCACAAAACAATTCCAGCTGCAAACATATTAGCGTTCAAAATATCCGCAACTTGTTGTGCATCTTGAGCGTCAAACTCAAAATCGCTAGCATTCTCGCGCATAGAGATACAAAGCTTATCCCAGAAAGTCAAATCGTCGTGAGCAGAAGTATATTGAACAATCTGTCCAACTTCTTTACCTGCAGAAGGCGTATCACGCCATGCATTAAGAGTTTGGCGAGCCGCATCTGAGCACCAGAGCTCATTGCCATTTACATACCCGCGGTCGAGATGGTTCATGACGTTGCCTTTGAGGGAATCGCGAGACTCGTCACTAAACCAGCCTATGCGCTCGTTAAGAGTGCTTCTGCCGTCTTTATCTCCCATCGGAACTTTTTCATCAACAGCAGGATCCGAAGCACTCCACGGTTCTCCATACATAACAATATCTTTACCGCCAGGAAGCTCATCTAATGCAGCTCGTGCCTGATTTAAGGTTTCAGTATCAGTCAATCCCATAAGATCAAAACGGAAACCATCAATGTGATAGCAGCGTGCCCAATGCAGCAAAGATTCAATAATAAACCTGCGGAACATAGGATGTTCAGAAGCCATTTCATTTCCACAGCCAGAGCCGTTAGCAAAAGATCCGTCAGAGTCTCGCCTGCAGAAATACCCAGGAGCCATGCATTCGAAAGCGTTTTCTGCAGACTTGTACATGTGATTATAAACAACATCCATAATTACGCGTTGGCCATTAGCATGTAATGCCGCAATCATTGCTTTGCATTCGCGAATTCGCGCAGTGCCGTCGTAAGGATTGCTAGAATAAGCACCTTCAGGAACGTTGTAAGCGTGAGGATCATAACCCCAGTTGTATAGAGAATCTAATTCTTCTGCTGAAGCACCGTTTTTGCGCGCATTGTCGATTGCGGATTCGTCAACTGTTGCAAAATCGTAAATAGGTTCGAGTTGCACATGAGTAATGCCAAGCTGCTTTAAATAATCCAAGCCAGTAGGGAAGTTGCATTCAGAAGAATCTGGATTTTGCAAAGATGTATGTTCATCAGTAAAAGCGAGATATTGGCCTCTATGCTCTGGCTTAAAGCCGCCATTAGGATTGCTGCTGAAATCTGCAACATGCGTTTCCCACACAACCATTGCATGACGCACAAACTTAGGAGACTTATCTTTATGCCAATTGGCAGGAGACACTCGCTCATCGTCTATGACAAGGCTGCGCTCACCATTTACACCGCTCGCTACACCCCAAGGGTCACTAGTTCGATTTACTGTGCCATCTTGGAAAGTAACAAGATAATCGTAGTATATGCCGTCTAAACGCTTACGGAAATTAATCCGCCAAGCTCCGTCATGCAACGGTTTCAATTCGTGTGTTTGAATTGGCTCACTGTTGTTTCCGGTTTCAAAAAGTCTTAACGTCACATTCTGTGCAGTTGGTGCCCATACAGTAAATGTTGTAGATTTAGCGTTTAAAGTAAATCCAAGAGGTCCTTCGTATACAGGCCATGTTGCCGAAGATGGAGTCGTCATATAGGGTATCCTTCTTCCTTCGCTATTTTGCGAATTGTCTAAATTTTCTAAATTATTTAATCGTATTAGTAATTATACAGTTTTTAAATTTTATTATTTACTTATTGTTCTGTTATCAAGTTTTTTTATGTTTTGCGGCACTATTTGGCTAAACACGGTAGGGTTTATGCGATAGCCATTATCGTATTAAGTCAAACGGCGAGTGTGTTAAGTTATTTTTTATTTTTACGTGTTCGTGTTGTCTAGCGAAAGAGAAGGCTGAAACGCTCGAAAGCGTCTCAGCCTTCAGTAGATTTATATCCTGTAAATTATCAGCCTTTAACGGAGCCAGACATGGACTCTTCGTAGAAGCGCTGCATAATAATGAACAGGATTACGATTGGTATGGAAATGCACACAGCGCCTGCCGCGAATGCAGCGTACCAATCAGGTAGATACTTTTTGGTAAGCATCTCCATTAATCCGTAAGCAACTGTGTAGTTTTCCTTATTGTCTCTCACTACTGTCTTCACCATAACGAAGTCTAGCCATGGTCCCAAGAATCCAGTAATTGCTTGGAACACAATCATAGGCTTGCAGATTGGAACAATAATCTTCCAGAATACTTGCCACTTTGTGCATCCATCCAAGTATGCAGCTTCATCCAAAGACTTTGGAATAGTATCCATGTAGCCCTTCATAATGTAGAAGCCGGCACCGCTACCTGCAGAATAAACGATAATAAGTGCGATTAATACAATCGAACCTTTTGTTAAACCAAGAGCCTTCAAAATGAAGTAGATAGCAATAACAGCCATGATACCTGGGAACATACCAAGAATCAGAGCAAGATTCATGAATGTCTTACGTCCTTTGAAACGGAGACGAGACATGCAGAAGGACACCGCTAACACAAACACCAAAGAAATAATGCACACGAAAATTGACACAATCAAAGTGTTGAGGAACATTCGTGGGAAATTAATGTCATCGGTATCGGTAAATAACTTTATATAGTTATTTAGTGAGTATTCAGTTGGGAAGAAGGTTTTCTGATAGGAACCAGTGTTCTTGTTGAAGCTTTCTAACAAAACCCACAAGATTGGAATCAGCCAAATAACTGACAACACCAGCAAGAACAAATGTGAGAAAGTATCTCCAATTACTCTTCTGACATGTTGATCTTTAAGGAAAGAAACACTACGAGTGCTCTTTACAACAGCTTCTTCGTTCTTAGTTGTAGTTTTATCACTCACCGGAATCCCTCCTCATTCTTGTAAGATCCAGAGTTGCGATACGTAATCAGTGCTACGACAGCAAGCACAATGAACGTCAAAATACCAATTACTGCACCTGCGTTGTAGTTTTGCTGGTCAACAGTCAACTTGTAGAGCCATGTGATAAGCAAGTCGGTGCCGCCTGCACTGTTGACTTTGCTACTTGCTGGACCACCTTTTGTTAAGAGGTAAATAACGTTGAAGTTATTGATGTTGCCAGTAAAGGTAGTAATCAAATATGGAGTCATAACAAAGATGATGTACGGCATTGTGACGTTCATGAAACGTTGCCACCAACCTGCGCCATCGAGCTCTGCAGCTTCGTAAAGTTCTGCAGGAACGTTTTGCAAGATACCTGTAATCTGCATGATGGTGAATGGAATACCAACCCAAAGATTGATAAGAATTACCGTCACTCGAGCCCAAGTTACATCCGTAAGGAAAGGAAGCTCCTGATGTATCCAACCGTTTTGCTTAAAGACAATGTTAATAACACCGTTCTGGCTAAGCATATTGTTCATAATAAGCAATGAAACAAACTGTGGAACTGCAATTGTAAGGGAGAAGCAAGTTCGCCACAATCCCTTAAGACGAGTGGACTTTCTATTGATTATCATTGCAATGAACATGCCGAGGAAGAAGTTCAGGAAGGTTGCAAGGAATGCCCAAACAAGAGTCCAGATTAATACGTCAAAGAATACGTCAGCTTTAATTAAATCACTTTTTCCGGTTAAGAATTGAGAAAAAACGTCTAACCCAATCCAACTGAATTTTTGTTGATGATTCTCGTCATAGCTTGTGAAAGCCATAGAAATCATGAAGAACAATGGCAAAATTGTGAATAACACAATGCCAGCAGTTGGAAGAGTCATAAAACCGACGTGTGCTTTTTCGTCAAGAAGAGTCTTCGCATCATCAATGAAATTAAGTGGCTTCTTGCCGTCTGCCATTACAGATTGCGCTTTGTACGCGCTGCGAAGAGCGAGAGTTGCCAGATATACAAGCAATACAATCGCTAATATCGACATAACTCCATACAGTAAAATTTCTACAGAATTATCGCCTGCACTGTATCGCCAGAATCCGTTGACTTTAACTCTGCCCTGTTCTACTGTGCCAAGAGTGTTGATTTTTGGAAGATAATCCAATCCAATTGTAAATAAGAATACGAATAAAGTTGCTTCGCACGCTAAGAATATAACGCCTTTGATGTATTGCTTGCGGACAAAATTGCCAAAGCCAAATATGACAACAGAAATCCATGAAAGAATGTCCGCATGTTTTGCAGCCTCTTTCAGTGAATAAGGTGAAGGAGCAAAGCGTTCTGCAGTTGACGTCTTCTTCTGGCGTCTTTCTCGCTTTGTGGATGTCGTGCCAGTCATGACATGCCTTTCATGTAAACAAAATTATTTTGTAGAAGATAAACAATGCGCCCCACCCCTTGCCGGAGCGGGGGCTGGGGCGCATTGTTTTACTCAAAGTGCATAAAACACTGCTTATGCATCTATTTAGATTTGTTGGCTAGAGTAAGTTTTGTTTACTTACTTCTCTAAGCCCTTAGCAAATTCTGCGGTCTGCGCGGCAGCATTATCGCCAGTAATCTTACCGGTGGAGATAGAAGTGCCGAATGCTTGAACTGGATCCCAGAACTTACCCATTTCAGGAATTGCTGGCTGCAAGACAGAAGTCTTAGCAATGGTTTCCATCTGAGCAACAGCAGCTGGCTCTGCCTTTACGCTATCAGCAAGGGACTTGTCAGAAGGAATTGCACCTTCCTTTTCGAAAGCAATCTGCTGGGACTTCTTGGAGCCCAAGAATGCAGCGAACTTAGCAGCCATCTCTGGAGACTTGGTGTTGGTGTTGTAAGCAACAGCCTTAGAACCAGCGAAGGACTTCATCTGGTGCTCGCCAGACTCAGTCTTGAAGGTTGGAAGAGCAGCTGCAGCATAGTTATCCTTCAAGGCGTCCTTAACCTTGGCTGCATCCCAAGAACCGGAGAACATTGCATCAACGGAGCCGTCCTTCAAGCCAGCCAAGCCGCGACCATTTCCATCAAGTACGAAGTGCTTTTCGTTTCCAACGAGCTTTGTTGCAATGTACTTGGTAACTTCAGCAGCCTTATCACTGAGCTTCATGCCAGCCTTAGCATCGTTTCCATTTTCGCCGAAGAGCGTCATATTGCCATCGAGGTAGAAGCCTGGGAGATACCAAGCATTAGCAAGATCGAATGAAACCTTGCCCTTTTCAAGCATCTTGTCGAGGGACTTAACGTCATCAGCGGAGAACTTGGACTTGTTGTAGTACATGAACCAAGTGTTGCCGGTGTAAGGAACGCCGTAAAGTTTACCGTCCTGAGCGGTAACAGACTTGATCAAAGTATCTTCGTTCTGTTCCTTAACTTGCTTTGTGGCGTCATCGCTTAATTCGCCGATTGCTCCAGCCTTTACCAAGTCGCCGAGCTGATCGTTAGGGAAGAGGAACACATCAGCAGCAGCCTTAGCATCCTGCTTAACAGCCTTAGCAGCGTCTGGTGGCTCAACAACAGCGTTCTTGAAAGTAACGTTTGGATTTTCCTTCTTGAATTCTGCTTCAACAGTCTTAATCCAGCCGCCATCTTTCTGATCGTCAGCAGAACCCCAAACGGTGAGCTGAACAGGTGCTGAATCAGCAGCCTTCTTAGCGCTATTGTTAGTGCTTGAACCGCAAGCTGCAAATCCAAACAAAGTAGCAACTGCAAGACCTGCACCCAGCATCTTCTTAATATTCGTCATCCTTGACCTCCTATATCATGCCAAAAACTGGCATATCATTTGGTGGCGTAGTAACGGACTCCGTTGTGGCGCAACATCGCGATTGCTGCGTAGAGCAGCGTCACAAGTCTCACAAATCCGTTCGTAAGCACTGTGTAGTATACACGGATATCGTGTCGTTTGCAAATGAGTGGCGGGTTAATCTGTATATTTCGCCCTATAAATTTTTTCAAGTGGTTGCGTGTAAACTAAATAGCACAACGCTAGAAGGGTGAAATAATGGCATTATACGATCATGCTCAGTGGCTTAAAGACGCGGTTTTTTACGAAATCTATCCGCAAAGTTTTTGTGATTCCAATGGCGATGGCATAGGTGACATTCAAGGAATTATCAAAAAGTTAGACTATGTAAAATCGCTTGGCTGCAACGCAATTTGGCTTAATCCTTGCTATGACTCGCCTTTTAAAGATGCGGGCTATGACGTGCGCGACTACAAAAAAGTAGCTGCTCGCTATGGCACTAACGAAGACTTGCAGCAGCTTTTTAGTGAAGCTCACAATCAAGGAATCCGCATATTGCTTGATTTAGTGCCAGGTCACACTAGTGAAGAACATGAATGGTTCCGCGAAAGTTCAAAAGCTCAAGAAAACGAGTTCAGTAAGCGCTACATTTGGACCGACAGTGCGTTTAGCGGCTATTCTATGCCGTTTGTTGGTGGTGAAACTGAGCGTGACGCCACTTATATTCTAAACTTCTTCAAATGTCAGCCTGCATTAAACTACGGTTTTGCACATAGGGATAGAGCTTGGCAATCCGCTCCAGATTCCAAAGAAGCGGCAGAAACTCGCGCTGCAATGGTTGATATTATGCGATTTTGGCTTTCGCTTGGTGCGGATGGATTCCGAGTTGATATGGCTGATTCGCTTGTAAAAAACGATGACAATAATGGCGAAGGAAGTCTTGGAAAAGACAATACAATTCGCGCATGGCAGGAAATGCTTGGCACTGTAAAAGAAGAGTATCCGCAGGCTGCTTTTGTGTCCGAATGGGGCAGACCGCGTCAGGCTCTTGCTGCCGGATTCGACATGGACTTCTATTTGAATTGGCGCTGGGATGGCAATCCTAATGGTTATGCGCGTTTACTTCGTGACGTTGATAACGCTTTAGATAACAATTCTGAGCGCGATCACAGCTACTTTAATGCGCACGGTGGCGGCAGTATTTGCCCATTTTTAGACGATTATTACCCACAATATGAGTCAACCTGCAACCAAGGTTACTTTAGTTTCATCACATGCAATCACGATACGCCGCGTCTTGCTCCGCGTCTTGACGATCGTGAGCGTCGCGTGGCTTTTGGCATGATACTCACTATGCCAGGCGTGCCATTCGTGTATTACGGCGACGAAATTGGCATGAAATATCGCGATATTCCAACAAAAGAAGGCGGCTACGCTCGTACGGGCACTCGTACGCCAATGCAATGGGATGATGCAAAGAATTTTGGCTTCTCAATGGCTGCAAAATCTAAATTATACTTGCCTGTTGAAGCGCGAGCAGACGGAAGAACTTGCGCAAATTCTCGAAAACAAGCAGTGGAAAGTGGTGAAATTCCAACTGTTTCTGCGCAAATTAATTGCGAAGATTCCTTCCTTTCGTGGGTGCGCTCGCTTATTGCGCTTCGCCATAGACGCAAATCTTTGCAAGCTGACGCGTCTTGGAGAGTTTTGTATGCTCCGGTTGACGGCCGCGGCTTTGCTTACGAGCGTTGCGCAAAAGGTGGCGCAGGAGAATCAGCTGTGGAACGAAGCATTGTGGTTATGAACCCAGGTGTAAATAGTGAAACAGTTTCATTAGAAGCATTAGCGAATCTTACGCAAGAATCTGCTTACAATCCATTACTGAAAATTGGAGAAATATCAGTTGATGGTGATTGCTTAACACTCGGCGCTCAAAGTTTTGCAGTGTTTGGAATGTAAATTACAGGTTAGGTAGATACGCGACTACGGATAAAGTTTATATAAACTAGGTATGCGCAAATAAACAAGGACGTGCAATGAGTATTAATAGTGGTAAAGCAATAATGCGTGATAGCGGTAACGCGAATAAGGAAATGCTTGATGCAAACGGCAAACCAATTCGTGCTGACCGTAACATAAAAACTGGAATCACGCTCAATAAACTCAAAATGCTCGGCGCTTTTATGCTTATGCTAGGTGCATTTAGTAACACAGTAATTGCACGAATGTTCGGCGGAACAGTAACCAATAATATGTTTGCATTGACAGTCATATTAGTTTGTGAATTTATAAGCTGGACTGCAGTGCCATGGTATGCGTGGATACTAGTACGCGGATACCATAACACGCATAATTTGAATCTTTACATGTTGAGATTGCTGATTTTAGCAGTGGTTTGCGAAGTTCCATACGATTTGGTGAATTCAAAATGTTTGTTCGACATGCGTTCGCAAAATCCTGTATTTGCAATGGTTATTTCCCTATTCGTACTTTCGAGTATAGATACAATTAGGGAACGTTTAAGCGGATTTAGTAAAGGTTTTGCTATTACCGTGCTTATCATTGCGGGTCTTCTTTGGAATTTGATAGGAAAAGTTTTTGTGCAGCATGGAATTTTCTTCGGCGGCGTAACTTTGCTTATTTTCGTACTTCTTTTTGAATTATTAAAAAAGCGCGAAATTACTATGGAGATGACTGCAGGAATGTTCGGCGCTATGTCGATGCTTACACCTGGTATTGGTGTAGCTGTGTTGCATTATCGTAGCCCTTATGGTGATGGTCCTAAAAACTCGACGACGTTCCGTTGTGTTATGTATGCGTGGTATCCGCTGATGTTGATCATTGCGTCAGTGTTTGCAGTATACATTCATTAAAGTTATAAGTTGTAAGCAAACAAAATAATACATAAAATAATACATAAAATTGTTAATAAGCAAAGTTGCAAGGTAACAGCAGAGATGTGCAGTAGTATGGACTCTTCCAAGTTGGGAATTTTTTATAAGTACGCAACTGATTCAAATGCAAAGGCGCAGGATAGTCAGGTAATTAAGGGCGAAAAGTGGCGAATTACGGTTATTACAGATTCGCTTATTCGTCTTGAGTGGAGTGACGACGGAAAGTTTGTTGACAATCCTACGCAAACTGTAATCTGTCGCAATTTTGCACAGAAAAGCTCGGATACTCAGCCGCAGTTTAGTGCGCGCAAAAACGAAAACGGATGGCTGGAAGTCGAAACTGAAAAGCTGCATCTTACTTATAATTGCGAAGCTTTTAGTAAAGAAGGATTAAGTATTGTTGTGCGCGGAGTGCCGTGTACTCAATTTAACACGTGGCATTACGGCGACGACTGCCCGGGAAATCTTCTTGGAACTTTTAGAACTTTGGATCAGGCGAACGGCCCAGTAAAACTTGGTAAAGGAATACTTTCGCGCGACGGATGGTCTGTTTTAGACGATTCTGCAACTTGCGAAATTGTGCCAGCTGAGGAAATAAATGGCAAACCAAACCCGTATGGGGCTTGGGTTAAGTCGCGTGCGCAAAAAGTTAGCGAGCAATCAGGAAGATATAAAGACTTATACTTCTTCGGCTACGGGCACCACTACATTCAAGCAATTCAAGACTTTTATAAGCTTACGGGCGCTCAGCCGCTGCTGCCACGTTTTGCGCTAAGCAATTGGTGGAGCCGCTACTATCGCTACCGTCAAGACGAATATTTGCAATTGCATAATCGTTTTAAGCGCGAAGGCATACCTTTTAGCACGGCTGTTATTGACATGGATTGGCATGTTACTGATGTTGATCCGAAGTATGGATCCGGTTGGACGGGCTATACGTGGAACGAGGAACTTTTCCCGGATCATCGTGCTTTTTTGCGTAAACTTAACGCTGCTGGATTGTCTCCAACTTTGAACTTGCATCCGCGCGACGGCGTGCGTGCGTTTGAAAAAGATTATCCGCAAGTTGCGCAAGATGCTGGCATTGATCCGGCAAGCGGCAAAGCTGTGGAATTTGATTTAACGAATCCGCAGTTTGTGAAGGCTTACTTCAACATGCATCATCGTATGGAAGATGAAGGCGTGCGATTTTGGTGGATTGACTGGCAGCAGGGGGGAGTTACGCGCGAGCCTGGCTTGGATCCTCTTTGGATGCTGAACCACATGCATTATGAGGACGCTGCGCGCGAAGGTCGATGGCCTATTACGTTCTCTCGTTATGCTGGCCCTGGTTCGCATCGCTACCCAGTTGGATTCTCGGGAGATACCGTTACTACTTGGGATTCGCTTGCTTTCCAAACTTACTTCACTTCTACAGCTTCCAATATTGGCTACGGATGGTGGAGTCACGATATTGGCGGACACATGCTTGGCGTTAGAAATAACGAGTTGGAAGCGCGATGGTACGCTTTCGGCGCGTTTAGTCCTATTAATCGTTTGCACTCTACTTGCTCGCCATTCGCTGGAAAAGAGCCGTGGAATTTCCCTCGGGAGACTCGCGAAGCAATGGTGAAAATGCTTCGTTTGCGCGCGGAACTTTTGCCATACGTTTATACGATGAATTATCGCGCGGCTTTTGATGGCAGGCCGATTATTGAGCCAATGTACTGGCAGTCGCCGGAAGTTGGAATGGCTTACGAAATTCCTAACGAGTACCGTTTTGGAAGCGAGCTTATAGTATCGCCGATTGTTTCGCCTAACGACGCGGCTGCTTTGCGCGGATGTGCTGGAGTTTGGTTGCCGGAAGGCGATTGGTACGATTTGTTTGACGGACGCAGGTATGTGTCTCGCGGCTGGAATGGCCGCAGATTTGAAGCGTGGCGCTCACTTGACCGCGTGCCGGCTTTTGCGCGCGCTGGAGCGATTGTGCCTCTGCAAGTTTTGCCGGAAGTTGCAGATTGCGAGCGTAGTGCTGAGACCGCTGAATCTGTTAATAGCATTGAAAATCCGCGGGCTTTGCGAGTTCTTGCATTCCCTGGAGCTGACGGCGAATTTGTGATGCGAGAAGATAACGGCGATTTTGCTGCCGCGTCTGCTGGAAATACTGCTAATACGCGTATGAATTTTGTGTGGCGAGACGGCAATGGTTCTTCGCAATTTATTATTTCCGGTGTTGCAGGATGTGATGCTGCCGTAGAATCTGTGCCGCAAAAACGCAACTGGAACGTTGTATTTAGAGGAGTTGCTTGCATAGATTTTGCTCACGCGCGCGTGTTTGTTGGGAGCCGAGAGCTTAACGCAAGCGAGTTTGCGGTTTCTTACGAAGGCGAAGAGGCGACTTTGAGCTTGTCGGTTTCTGTGAAAGACGTGCCAGCTCGTTCGGAAGTTTGCGTAATTGTTGACGGTGGATTGCAAATCGCTGCCGACCCTAAAGTTGGCGACGCTTACCGATTCCTGCTTCAAGCGCAAGTGCCGTACAGAGGCAAGGAAATGGCTTTTGATGCAGTGCGAGATTCTGGCGGAAGTGCAAGTGCTATTGCTGAAATCTCAACTCTTGAATACGAGAACGAATCGGAAGCAGAAAAGTATCGCAACAGCGTTGATATGCTTAACGCTTACGCAACCGACCAGCCTTCCGTAGTTAAGTGGGCGCAATGGCGTTGCACACTGCCTGTTTCGGTAAAGCACGCGCTTGAGGAGATTTTGCTGCGCTCGGTTGAGTAATTCCGTCAGCGCGAGCGCGACGACCTGCCTGAGCGCATAGAGCGTAGCGCGCGAAGGCAACTCGGAGCGGAAACTCGCTTAAGTTGGAAGTCCAGTGGACTTCCAACGCGAGTTTCGCGCGCGAGCGTAATCCGCGCGAGCGCTGTCTGCGCCAGTAACGAAAAAACGGAGTTATACGTTACTCGCGCAGAAACCGTACTGCGTCAGTAACGAAATTGCTTAGTTTTGCGATTTGACATGCCATCTCAATTAACCAATTTTTCACAGAAGTGCTAGAATACTGCACGGTAGTGTGACGAAAATCACATATTTTCGTTGCGTCTATCTGTAGCGTTTGTAATATCGCTAAAGTTGGCAATATTACAGCTTTACAATCGCAGTTTTGAAAGTCAAAGCTACGAAACGCGGGAGCTTGTTCTATACAGGCTGAGAGGGCGAAAGCCGACCGTAAACCTGATGCGGGTAATGCCGCCGTAGGGAAGGAGTATTATGCGAAATATTCGTATTATTGGTGCAGGTATTATTGGTTTAGCAACAGCGTGGAGACTTACGGAAGCTGGCGTAAAAGTTAGCATAATTGATCCAGATCCAGTCTCGGGCGCTTCTCACCATGCTGCTGGCATGTTAGCTCCTACCGCAGAAATGCAATATCAGCAAGAAGCGTTGTATCCTCTTATGTTTGAGTCTGCAACTATGTATAAGGAATTGGTTGATTCGGTTGCAAAGTACACCGATAAGCCAACTGGCTACTTAGAGTGCGGCTCTTACGTAATTGGCGGTGACGCTGCAGATAACGAGCACGTAAACGAGTTGCTAAACTTGCAGCATCGTTACGGCCGTAGAGCTGAGCATATTTCTGTGAGTAAGCTTCGTGAGATTGAGCCTGCTCTTTCGCCAACTATTGCTGGCGCTGTAAGCGTGCCGGACGACCATCAAATCAACCCTCGTCTTTTCACTGCAGCAATGATTGATGCACTCGAAAAGCGCGGTGTTGTTATTGAGCGTCGCGCAAGCACTCCAGACGATTTGGGTCCAGACACAGTTTTGGCATCCGGCTTGGGTGCTAAGGATATGCTTCCTCAGCTTAAGCTTCGCGCTGTGTGGGGCGATATGATTCGTATGACTATTCCAGAGCCTTTGCGCCCAATTTTGAGCTCTGTGGTTCGTGGATTTGTGCATGATCGTCCAGTTTATTTGGTTCCTCGCGCTAAGGAAACAGGCGAGCTTGTGCTTGGCGCTACTTCTCGCGAAGATGACCGCGATATTCCAAAGGTTGGTGGCGTACTCGACTTACTTCGCGATGCTGCAAGCGTGCTTCCTGGCATTCAGGAATGCTCGATTACTGAGGTTACCGCTGGCGGTCGCCCTGGAACTCCGGACGATTTGCCATTCATTGGTATTGATCCTAAGACGCATACCACGATTTCCACTGGTTACTTCCGTCACGGCATTTTGCTCACCGCTTTGGGTTCTTCTTTGACTACAAAGCTTGTGCTTGAGCAAGAATTGACCGAGAAGGAAAAGGGCTTCTTGGAAAGCTGCAATCCTGCTCGCTTTTAATCGCTAATTCCAGTGAATTCGTTATATTCCGCTGCGAATTGTGTGAAGCGTTCAAATATAGACGTAAGTGTGATGCAGAAAGTACTTTTAGTAATTCAGCTTTTAGTTAGTAAAGGTTAGATTATGCAAATCGTAGTCAATGGTGAAATTGTTGAAGCGCAAGACGGATTAACTGTTGCTCAGCTTATTGCGCAACGTTATGGTTCGGATGCAGGACTTGGTATAGCGGTCGCAATTGGCGACGATGTGCTTTCTCGCGCACAATGGGAATCAGCCGTCATATGTGATGGTAATCAAATCGAGATTCTTAGCGCAGTTCAAGGCGGCTGATTTCAAATAATTTGAGTATAGTTTCAAAAAAATTTAAATAAAAGGCTTAAAATGACAGAAAATAATACAGAAGAAAGTGCCGATACTTGGCAGCTTTGCGGTAAGACTTTACATTCAAGGCTTTTGCTTGGCACTGGCGGCATGACGAGCATTGACATTATGGAAAAGTCACTTGTAGCTTCAGGTGCGGAAGTGGCCACGGTTGCAATGCGCCGTCACGCAAAAACAGGCGTGGATATTTACGGCATGTTGCAGCGTCACAATATTAACGTTTTGCCAAATACTGCTGGTTGCAAAACTGCGCATGACGCTGTGCTTACAGCAAAAATGGCTCGTGAATCGCTTGGAACTGATTGGATTAAGCTCGAAGTGATTGCAGACGACGATACTTTACTTCCAGATACTCGTGAAGTATTACTTGCTGCAGAAAAGCTTATTGAAGAAGGCTTTAGCGTTCTTTGCTACACGAATGACGACCCGATTGTGGCTCGTCGCTTGGTTTCGCTTGGTGTGAAGGCTGTTATGCCTGGTGGTGCTCCAATTGGAACTGGTCTTGGTATTTTGAATCCTCGAAATATTGAGCTGATTGTCCAAGAATGCAAGGAAGCTGGCGTTCCTGTGATTTTGGATGCCGGCGTTGGCACTGCTTCCGATGTTGTTAAAGCTTTCGAAATTGGCTGCTCTGGTGTGCTTCTTGCAAGCGCTGTAACTCGCTGTCCAGACCCAGTGAAGATGGGTCGTGCAATGGCTGCTGCTGTAACTGCTGGAAAGCTTGCTCACGATGCTGGCCGTATTCCTAAGCGTGAACATGCGCTCGCTTCTTCGCCTGTTGAAGGTCGCGCTTGGGCTGATTCTGTACTGTAAATTTTGTACTGTAATTTTTCGGCATATTATTCAACATGACGATTAATAAAATTTACGACAACCTGCAGGAGCTTGAGGTGGAACGCACTAGCCGCCACTTGCTCCTGCCGGGCTTTACGCATGAACATCAGCAGTTACTTCGCGATGCGAAAATCTGCATGGTCGGAGCAGGTGGACTTGGTTCGCCATGCTTGCTTTCGCTTGCTGCAGCAGGAGTTGGCGAAATTACGATTTGTGATGACGATGTTGTTGAGCTTTCTAATTTGCAAAGGCAGACTTTATATACTGTCGATCAGTGTGGCAAATCTAAAGCGCAACTTGCGGCTAAGCGTCTGCAAGCGTTATCTCCGGGTTTAAAAATCAACCTTGTAGATAGATTTAATGAAGACAACGCAAAGCAACTTGTAGAAAGTCACGACTTAATAATTGATGGTTGCGATAATTTTGCTACTCGCTTTTTGATTGCGGATGCTGCTTGGAGTGCTGGTACGCCAGAAGTTTACGGATCGGTGCTTTATTATGAAGGTCAAGTAAGCGTTTTTATGCCTGGGGAGGGACCAGGATTGCGCGACTTGTACCCTTGTCCTCCGCCTAAAGAAAAAGTGCCAAAATCGGCAGTATTGGGCGCGACTGCAGCTATTGTTGGCGCAATGATGGCAACTGAAGCAATCAAACTCATAACCGGTATTGGCACGCCGCTTATTGGTGTTTTGGCGCGCTACAATGCTCTGGATAATTCTTTGCGTCGTTTTAAGTTCAGCGCGTGAATGCTACTGAATTTTGCAGAATTTCCCCTTAATTTTGCTTAAATTGCAAAACTTGAGTCTAGTTGTATAAAGTTTTTTGTAATTTTTGGGAATAAAAGTTGACTTTTACAAGTTGAGTGTAGTAGACTCAAGTTTTGGAAAGTAAAAAAGCTGGTGATTTACCTAGTTTCCAATAAGGAATCTAAATAAAGCTCAGCTCACGTAACTGCAAAACTTGAAGGAAAGCGTAATTGCACAAAAGGTGCAATACCTAGTTAAGGAGAAATTATGGGACGCGCAGTAGGTATTGATTTGGGAACAACCAACTCTTGCATTGCTACTCTTGAAGGTGGCAGCCCAACCGTTATTGTGAACGCTGAAGGCGCACGTACCACGCCATCTGTTGTGGCATTCAGCAAATCCGGCGAAATCTTGGTTGGTGAAGTTGCTAAGCGTCAGGCTGTAACAAACGTTGATCGCACGATTAGCTCAGTAAAGCGTCATATGGGCACTGATTGGACTGTTGATATCGACGGCAAGAAGTGGACTCCACAAGAGATTTCTGCACAGGTTTTAATGAAGTTGAAGCGCGATGCTGAAGCTTACTTGGGCGAGCCGGTAACCGATGCCGTTATTACATGCCCAGCTTACTTCAACGATGCTCAGCGTCAGGCAACTAAGGATGCAGGTAAGATTGCAGGCTTGAACGTGCTTCGTATTATTAACGAACCAACTGCTGCAGCTTTGGCTTACGGCCTCGAAAAGGGCAAGGAAGACGAGCGCATTTTGGTATTCGACTTGGGTGGCGGTACTTTCGATGTGTCCTTGCTTGAAATTGGTAAGGATGATGACGGATTCTCCACAATTCAGGTGCAAGCAACTAATGGCGATAACCACTTGGGTGGCGACGACTGGGATCAGAAGATTATCGACTGGCTTGTTGACGAAGTTAAGAACAAGTATGGCGTTGATTTGAGCAAGGATAAGATTGCTTTGCAGCGCTTGAAGGAAGCTGCTGAGCAGGCAAAGAAGGAGCTTAGCTCTTCTACTTCCACCTCAATTTCTATGCAGTACTTGGCAATGACTCCTGACGGCACTCCAGTGCATTTGGATGAGACTTTGACTCGTGCTCACTTTGAGGAAATGACTTCCGACTTGCTCGGCCGCTGCCGTACGCCATTTAACAACGTTCTTTCTGACGCTGGAATTTCAGTAAGCCAGATTGATCACGTGGTTCTTGTTGGTGGCTCTACTCGTATGCCAGCTGTGAAGGATTTGGTGAAGGAACTTACTGGCGGTAAGGAAGCTAACCAGTCCGTGAACCCAGATGAAGTCGTGGCCGTTGGTGCAGCCGTGCAGTCGGGCGTTATTAAGGGAGACCGCAAAGACGTTCTGCTTATTGATGTAACTCCACTTTCCTTGGGTATTGAAACCAAGGGTGGAATTATGACAAAGCTTATTGACCGCAACACTGCAATTCCGACGAAGCGCTCGGAAGTATTCTCCACTGCTGAAGACAATCAGCCATCCGTGTTGATTCAGGTTTACCAGGGTGAGCGTGAGTTTGCTCGCGATAACAAGCCTCTTGGCACTTTTGAGTTGACTGGTATTGCTCCAGCTCCTCGTGGCGTTCCTCAGATTGAAGTCACTTTCGATATTGACGCTAACGGCATTGTGCATGTTTCCGCTAAGGATAAGGGCACTGGTAAGGAACAGTCTATGACTATTACTGGTGGTTCCGGTTTGCCAAAGGACGAAATTGACCGCATGGTGAAGGAAGCTGAAGCTCACGAAGCTGAAGATAAGAAGCGTAAGGAAGAAGCTGAAGTTCGCAACCAAGCAGAAGCCTTTGCTTACCAGACTGAAAAGCTTGTGAACGACAATAAAGACAAGCTTTCCGACGAAATCTCCAAGGAAGTTACCGAAAAGGTTAATGCTTTGAAGGAAGCTTTGAAGGGTGACGACGTTGAGAAGATTAAGTCTGCTCAAAGCGAATTAATGACTTCTGCTCAGAAGATTGGTCAGCAGCTTTACGCTCAGCAAGGTGCCGCTGGTGCTCAAGGTGCTGCTGGCGCCGAGGCTGGTACTCAGTCTGCTGCTGGCGCTCAGGCTGGCTCTGCAGCTAAGGATGATGATGTAGTTGACGCCGAAGTGGTGGACGACGACAAGGGCGATAAGGACAACAAGTAATGTCCGACTTTAACGCCAACGAATATTTGCAAGATATGGAAGATGCTGACTCGCTGGATGTAAAAGCTACAGGTGATTCTGCGAAATCGTCTGCGCAATCTTCATCGAAAGCTGCTGAAGATGCAAATCCTGCAGAAACGAAAGCTGATGCACAAGCTGATGCTAACGTTTCTGCGGATTCCGCAAATTCTGAGGATACAGCGAATTCCACTGAATCCTCAGAATCGAAAGACAGCCAAGACGCGGATAGCGGCAGTTTAACTCCCTTAGGTAAAGCTAAGAAAGAAGCTGCAGAGTACTTGGAAGCGTTACAGCGAGAGCGTGCTGAGTTTATAAACTTCAGAAATCGTTCTGCCAAAGAGCAGGATCGTTTCAGACAGCATGGAATTATTGACGTGCTGACAGCATTGCTTCCGGCATTGGATGACATTGACCGCATTCGCGAGCATAGCGAAATGGATGATTCATTCAAGGCTGTTGCAACTAAGATAGATAAAGCTTTTGAAAAGTTTGGTGTGGAAAAGTTTGGTGAGAAGGGCGAAGATTTTGACCCGACCAAGCATGATGCAATTTTGCACAGGCCAGATCCAGACGCTACAAAAGAAACTGTTGATGCTGTAGTTGAAGCAGGATATCGAATAGGAGATCGCGTTATTCGCGCCGCTCGTGTGGTCGTCTCTTCGCCAAGTAATGACTAACGAAACTCTTAGTCGTGACTTTATTGCATAACTTGCTCGTGCTGACTCATAAGAGTTGGCACGAGCAGACTATATTTGGTCAAAAGCGAAATAGCCAATGTGCTTGTGAAGAAAGGAGGCACAAATGGCTGAAAATGAATGGTTAGCTAAGGATTTTTATAAGGTTCTCGGTGTCTCCAAAGACGCAGATGAGGCAACGATTACCAAAGCGTATCGCAAACTTGCTCGTAAATATCACCCTGATTTAAACAAAACAAAAGAAGCTGAAGAAAAATTTAAGGATGTTTCTGAAGCTTATGACGTACTAAAAGATAGTCAAACTCGTCAACGTTATGATGCTATCCGCCAATTTGGTGCTGGTGGTGCTCGTTTCGCTGGAGGAGCAGGTGGTGCTGGTGGTTTCGATGCGTCGAGCTTCTCGGACATTTTCTCTATGTTCAACGGCGGCTATGGCATGGGCAGCATGGGTGGCATGGGTGGAAACGGTTCGCGCATTCGCTTTACATCCAACGGTGCTGGACCAAATATGAGCGACATTTTCTCCATGTTTGGTGGAGGTCAGCGCTCTCAAAATTCAGCAGGATTCCAAGGTATGAGTGGCTTTGGTGGTGAGAGGTATTCTCAACCGCAGGAAGCTGATGTGCCTGAAGTTGGCGAAGATATAACAACCGATATAAAGCTCACATTTAAGCAAGCTTTTAAAGGCGCTACAGTATCGTTGCGTGCGGCTGGTGAAACTTTTAAAACGCATATTCCAGCTGGTGTAAAAACCGGACAGAAAATTCGTTTGAAAGGAAAAGGCAAGCCAGGCAAGTTCGGTGGTGCTGCAGGTGACTTGTACTTGCATGTTCAAGTAGAAGCATCAGATAAATTTACTTTGCGAGGCGACGATTTGATTTCTACATTGCCGCTAACGTTAAGTGAAGCAGTGCATGGTGCAAAAGTTAGTATAAACGACCTAGACGGCAACCCTGTTACTTTCAAAGTTCCAGCTTGTGTTTCAAGCGGCGATGAAGTTCGTATAGAAGGTGCTGGAGTGCCGGGGAAAAATGGCGATTTTGTTGGCGTTGTGCAGATTCGTTTGCCAAAGCGTTCGAGCATGTCTCTTAGACGCGTTGCAAAAGAATTTGATAAAACTGCTGGCGAAACTTATGCTGAAGAAATTAAAAAATTAAGACAAAACTAAGTTAACGATAATTTAGTAGGTTAAACACTGTTGAATTGCTTGTAACAGTGCTTTAAACATACTAAAAAAGGCAAAGGAAGGCGTGCTATGACACCAATAACGCGTGAAACTAAAGCACTGTATGAAATGTGTGCAGTTGCTTTAGTGCGTGGTACTGCAACGCTTGACGGGGCAGATGAAGTAGGATTCGTTCTTGATTTGCCAATATTTACCGTAAGCCATGTGGCACGCCTAACCAATACGCACCCGCAAACTTTACGACAGTATGATCGGCTTCATTTAATAATGCCGCATAGAACTGAAGGTGGCGCTCGCCGTTATTCTTTGCGAGATATAGACAGGATTGTGCAAACTCAGCATTTAAGCCAAAATGAAGGCATTAATCTTGCTGGCATCATGCAAATACTTGATTTGCAAGAAGAAAATCGACAGCTGAAAAGACAAGTAAGGCATTTGCTTGATTCTGCAGAGTCTTCAGAGCGCAATATTTTTGCTGCAAATGCAGATGGTGACATTGTGGAAATGCAGCGTTCTCGCAATGCGCGTCGCTGGAGGCGGGATATTCTTGCAGAGAGACGAGCGTTACCTTCGTCGTATTCTTCAGAAAGCTATAACAGTAATTATAAAAATCGAAAGTCTTTGGATGAAAAATCTGTGGTGTTGTGGAGAGCGTGGAGCATATAGTAACGTAGGCATGGCTACTTATTGTGCTTAAGTGAGAAATTAGCGAGAAGAATTAATAGTGCGAAAAGTAATACAAAATTAGTGCGAAATAATGCGCTACAAAAGCTAAAGCAAATATATGCAATATAAAGGATTGTGAATGGCTGAACAGACGACGAATGTGTGTGTAAGTACTCTTAACTCTAGTGAAGAAAAACATGTGTTGCGTGCAGTTTTTTGGGACATGGATGGCACTCTTATAGATTCCGAGCCGTATTGGCATGAGTCGGAATTTTATTTAGTAAAAAAATACGGTGGTTACTGGGATGAAGATTTAGCTTGGGAATGTTCCGGCGGATCCCTTGAAACTGTTGCCAATAAAATGATTCCAAGCGGTACAAAACTTACTGTAGAAGAAATCGGCAAAGGTATGGTTGATTACGTTGCTGCTCGTGAAGCTGAATCCGTGCCATGGGTTCCAGGAGTTTTAGACGTACTTAAAAGCCTTACGGATGCTGGCATTCCTTCAATTTTGGTGAGTAATTCGCCGCGTTGTTTGGTTGAAAATATTGTGAATCACGCTCCAGAAGGCGCTTTCGCTGGGTATGTGTGTGGAGATGATGGATTTAAACCGAAGCCTAGTGCTGAGCCATATCTTGCTGCAGGAAAAATGGTTGGCATTGAGGGTACGGACGAGGAAGTTGCAAAGCAGATGGCTAATTGCATTGCCATAGAAGATTCTCTATCTGGTCTTACTGCCGCAATTAATTCCGGAGCAACTGTAATTGCACAAACAGGTTTTTCGCGCGCAAACATATCTGAAAGCAAGCATCACGCAGAACTTAACGGTTATGAAAATGTGACTGCTAAAATGCTTGAGAACATTGTTTTGAGTCGAAACTAATTAACAAACAAGCAAAACTAATTAATAAACTATTTAGTTATTTATTTAGATAGCTATTCGCATATCTGTTTGTAAATTAGTTACAGTTGATTTACTAGTTTCCTCCAGTTGTGTCATAGTTATTGTCATAACCATGACCGCCAGAATTATTATCGTAACTGCCAACGCCGCCCGATGATGAATCGTCACGACCATACAGCTGGCTATCAAGGTCTAAATCGTTGTCGTTGTCCTTGTCTTTATCTTTGTCCTTGTTTTTATCCTTATCTTCATTCTCAGTTTTTGCGTGCGTGAATGTGTGTTGTTCGCCTAATCCCCATTTTCCATCAGGTCCGCCAATTTTGCCTGTGTCTTTTGCTTCAGGGAATTTAGTATTCGGGGTTCCTATTACCGCTTGACGCATGTATCTTGTAAACAAGTGTACAGGGTAGTCGCTTCCGCCAAGATATCCGTGGAACGGTTTAATTACTTGTGGGCTACCTTTTGCGTCTGGATTCCATATGGCAAATGCGGTAACAATATTTGGCGTAAATCCTACAAAGCTACCAGCAGTTTCATCGTTTGCTGTTCCAGACTTTCCTGCAATTTCTCTACCTACAGCGCGAGCTTCAGTTGCTGTACCATGTTGCACTACGCCAATCATTGCTTTTGTAGCTAGAGCGGCATCGGCTGGTGAGAATACTTGCTTTCCAGCTGTTGGTGCACGGTAGAACTCTTTACCGTCAGGATTTTTTACGCTGGCAACAATATGCAAATCTGGGCGTCTTCCTTGGTTTGCAAATGTTGCATATGCGCGCGCAATTTCGCTTACATGTACAGAATCGTTTCCGAGCACAGTAAACGGATTCTTACCATTGACTCGTTCAGGATTTAAGCCTGCCATAACTGCGGTATGAGCAACTTTTTTAGCGCCAAGTTTACTTTGCAAATCCATATACACTGTGTTCACAGAATTTGCAGTTGCATTGTATAAGTTAATGGTGCCATAGCTCATGTTTGCAAAGTTTCCAACAGGTTTATCGATCCCATCAAACTTGCGTGGAGAATTGCCATTGAACATCGTATCCAAGCTAGTGCCAGCCTGAATTGCTCCCATAAGTGCAAAAGGCTTCATAGTAGAGCCTGGCTCATAAAGTGCCTGTGTGGCGTTATTAAGCTGTTTCTTTAGATAATCGTCTCCTGCGTAAACGGAAATGATTGAACCATCTTTTGCATTTATTGAAATTCCGCCAACTTGCAGTCCTTCTGGCACAATTCCTCGTCCATCTTGAGAAGGACTTGCAACTTTGAACATTAAATCTTGCTTAGCTTTATCGATAGTAGTAATAATGCGATATCCACCACTGTCGAGATCTTCCTGTGTAAAAGCGCCATTCCTAGTTAACTCATCGCGAACCATATGCAATAAGTAACCTTGTTGACCTGCGTAAATGTTTTGAGTCGTCTGAGTAATAGTTTTAGGCATTTTTGCTTGCGCTGCCTGAGAGGCTGTAATGTAGCCATCTTCTTTCATAATGCGTAACACGCGCTTAAAACGAATGCCTGCTTCTTTTGGACCAATTGCAGGATCCCAGCTACTTGGTGCTGGAATAATACCTGCTAAAAGTGCAGCTTGCGAAAGTGACAAATCTTTTGCTTCTATGCCGAAATATGCTTTGGCTGCAGCTTGAATTCCGTATGCTCCTCTACCCAAGTAAATAGTATTCATATAATTGCAAAGTACTGTATTTTTATCTTGAGTTTGCGCAATTTTCAAAGCTAAAATAGCTTCTTTTAGTTTTCCAAAATAAGTTTTTGTTTCACCGAGATAATATCTTTCCGCATATTGTTGCGTAATAGTTGAGCCGCCCCAACGCCCGTGCTTTGTGATGTTATGAAGTAGTGCGCGTCCAATTCCTTTAAAATCTATTCCGCCATCGTGGTAGAAGGAACGATTTTCTGAAGCAACTATTGCTTTACCAACATATTTAGGTAGTACTGAACAATTGATAATTTCGCGATTTTGCTCAGCGAACGAACCTAATTCAGTTTTGCCATCTGAATAATACACTTTCGTCTTATCTGCCATAGCAACTTTGTCTGGTGCCGGTATGTCTGTAGTTGCATACAGATAAGCAAAAACAATTGTGCCTAGCAAAATTGGCACAAAAATAACGATAAGCGCCCAAAAAATAATAGGATGTCTGCCTCGCCAAGTTCTACGACGCCTTCTGCGTGTTGCTGCGCGAGAACGTTCGAATCTTGAATTACGGCTGCTTTTGTTTGATTCAAAAGAATACGAATTTGGACGATATGATTCTTGTCCGCGTGGTGGGACAGATGAAGGCATATTCGTATTTTTTTGTGATTGTGACGATATGCTTCGAGTAGCTTTCTCATGCGAAGTAAACGCTCGTCTTCCATCTTTACGTGCAACCATACATTCCACCGTAGCGTCCGGTGTTGAATTTTTCTACAAAACAGCATGTTTTTGTTTAGAAAAGATTAAAAATATTGAATATTAGTACATATTTGTTAAAGCAATAGTATTATGAAATGTGTATGGTGCGGCATAATGTAATGTCGCTTATTTTGCAGGGCAAGGAGTCTATATGAGCATCCGCGTTGCCATTGCCGGTGTCGGCAATTGTGCTTCGTCGCTGGTTCAGGGCGTTGAATATTACAAAAACGCTGATGACGGTGAGAAAATTCCAGGGTTGATGCACGCTGTATTTGGTCAGTATCGTGTGCGCGATATTGAGTTTGTTACGGCGTTTGATGTTGATTCTCTAAAGGTTGGGCATGATTTAAGTGAAGCAATTGGCGCTTCACAAAATAACACAATTCGTTTTGCTGATGTACCAAATTTGGGTGTAGAAGTATTGCGTGGTCCAACTTATGACGGCTTAGGTGATTATTACCGTGAAATGATCGATGAGTCCGAAGCTGAACCTGTTGACGTTGCTCAAGTTTTGCGAGATAAGCATGTGGATGTGCTTGTTTCTTATCTTCCAGTAGGATCTGAGCAAGCCGATAAAGCTTATGCAACTGCTGCAATGGAAGCTGGATGCGCATTTGTAAACTGTCTGCCAGTCTTCATTGCTTCTGATCCTGAGTGGGCGCAAAAATTCCGTGATGCTGGAGTTCCTATTATTGGCGATGACATTAAAAGTCAGGTAGGTGCAACTATTACTCACCGCGTTATGGCTCGACTTTTTGAGGATCGCGGTGTGCGCTTGGATCGCACGTATCAGCTGAATGTTGGTGGAAACATGGACTTTATGAACATGCTTCAGCGTTCAAGACTTGAGTCCAAAAAGATTTCTAAGACTCGTGCAGTAACTTCAATCGTGCCTCATGAAATGGATGAGCATAATGTTCATATTGGGCCTTCTGACTACGTAGCTTGGTTGGATGATCGCAAGTTTGCTTTCGTGCGTTTGGAAGGTACTACTTTTGGTGATGTTCCTTTGAATTTGGAGTACAAGCTTGAGGTTTGGGATTCTCCAAATTCTGCCGGAATTGTTATCGATGCTGTTCGAGCCGCAAAAATTGCTTTGGATCGCAAGCTTTCTGGTCCGGTTTTGGCTCCAAGTTCATATTTTATGAAGTCTCCTGCAGTTCAGCATGAAGATAGTGAAGCTCGTCAATTAGTTGAACGCTATATTGCTGGTGATGTTGAAGCTAACGAGTCTCAGCTTGATGAAGATACTGAATTTGCAAAAGAGCACGGCAAGAGCGTGTGGCGCGCATAATTTATTACTACTCGACATGTAGCGAAAATCGTGTAATATAGATAGAGCCTCCGTGTGGCACTAAGTCACCCAATCCCCCCAGGGCAGAAATGCAGCAAGGGTAAGTGGCCTCTGGTGGGTGCGCGGAGGTTTTATTATGCGTAAAACTAGCGCGGTCGTAAATACTGTCGTAAAGTCTAAAGTATGAGTGAAGAATTTGCAGGAATTCAATCCAATAGCATTGACAATCAGCATGATGATTCTGCTGAGAAAAATGATGCGCTGCCGGTAGGTGGAACTTCGCAAGATGTTAATCGCAACAGTGAAGGTGGTGACTATTCGCATCCTTTGGATTCGATTAATACTATTACGCCATTTTCTCCAATCTCATCTGAAGATAATGACGAAAAAATATCGCCTTTATTTCCAGAAAATAATGAAGAAAAATCTTCTAAACAGTCTGTAAAACAGTTTGTGAAACAAACTAAGCGTCAATCTGATTTGTCTGATTTGTCTGGCTCGTCCGATTTGTCGTATTCGACTAATCAGTTATCTTCTAAAGATTCTCTATCAGATGCAGATGATATTGATCAGCTTGGTCAGCTTGTAAAGCGTCCTAGAATATCTACCATATTGTGGTGTGTTGCTATTGCAATTGTTTTCTTGGCTTCTGCTGCGTTCATATGGTTTATTAGTGTGCAAACAGTACTTGGTCAAAGCTATGAAGAAATGGTAATTGATGGATTTGGTTCTCATGGTACGCCATCTTGGCTTGCATTTTGTTTGCGACCTATAAGCGTTTCTATGGTTGTTATAGTTACTAGCATAATAATTGCTCTTGTTTCACTCATAGTAGTTTGTATTCGTAAACGTTGGTGGCTTCTTGGTCAATGTGCTGGAATTATTATTCTTTCGGCTGCTGCTGAACCATTGAAAAAAATTCTTCCGCGCCCAATGCTTATAAGTATTGAATATTTGTCTGCAAATTCAGCACCTTCAGGTCATACCTTACTTATTACTGCATCATGTGCGTTGCTTATTTGCGCAGTTTCGCGTGTTTGGCGCGCATGGGCAGCGGTAGCTGCAGCTTTTATAAGCGTTCTTGTGGAACTTTCGTTGGTTGCAGCGCATTGGCATAGAGTTTCTGACGTTCTTATGTCATTACTTATCGTTGGTGCTGTAACGCTTATTATGCTCGCATGCACTCGCAGTAGTGGAATGGATATGCCAGCTTATCGACGTTCCTCAATTAGCGTTCAAATTGTAGGAAGCTCTATGATTACGATTGGTGTGTTGGCGTGTTTGTATGCACTTTATTTAATATGGCAAATTCTTCCTGGTGTTGATATTTTTGCTCAATGGGCTGCAAGCGTATCTTATGTAGCAACTTATTGGCTGATTATAGGCGTGTCTTTGCTTGTTTTTGGCGTAATTATGGTAATGCGTCACTCTACAGCTTCGCCGTTGAGTAGGCTTGGATTAGTAGGCGCTCCGCCGACGCCGCCATCTGCTTCTAAGTAATATTGTCTACTCTATCTGCTTTTATCCACCGAGGTGGAATGTAATAGACGTATAACTTAAGTTGCGATACAGTTAGCGTGAAACATATAGTTCGGAATTATATGTTCGATTGTGTTAGGAAAGGAGCGAATATGGCAGCACAGAATAAGCTAGTCATTGTGGAGTCTCCCACGAAAGCGCGAAAAATTGGCGGGTATTTAGGAAATGGCTACACCGTCATGGCTTCAGTTGGGCATATTCGCGATCTCGCTCAGCCAAGCCAAGTTCCAGCCTCACGCAAAGCAGCGTTTGGCAAGTTTGGTGTAGATGTCGATCATGGTTTTGCGCCATATTACGTAGTTGGCTCAGATAAAAAGAAAACTGTTTCCGATTTAAAGTCTGCGCTCGCAAAAGCTGACGAATTATATCTGGCAACTGATGAGGATCGCGAAGGTGAAGCTATTGCGTGGCACTTGGTAGAAGCGTTGAAGCCAACTGTGCCAGTAAAGCGTATGGTGTTTCATGAGATTACTAAGGATGCAATTCAAGCCTCGCTTAGTAATACTCGAAATGTTGACGACAATATGGTTGATGCGCAAGAAACTCGTCGTGTGTTAGACCGTTTGTATGGATATGAGCTTTCTCCTGTTTTGTGGAGGAAAGTTGGTCCTGGTCTTTCTGCTGGACGCGTGCAGTCTGTTGCTACTAGGTTGATTGTTGAGCGCGAACGCGAGCGTATGGCGTTTACTAAGGCGTCTTACTGGGATATTAGCGCGGTTTTAAGTTCTAAAGGCTCAGATGGCGAAAATGTTGATTTTGAAGCGCGCATGAGCGAGCTTTCTGGTCGTCGTTTGGCTGGTTCTAAAGATTTCAATTCAAAAGGTGAGTTGGTCTCTACAAAAGATGAATCACAAAAAGCTTTGCATGTTGATGCTGATTTTGCATCTAAGCTTTCTAAAGCTCTTGAGAATTCAGATTTTGTAGTTGACTCTATGGAAACGAAGCCGTATCGTCGTCGTCCTTTGCCACCTTTTACTACATCAACTTTGCAGCAAACTGCTGGAAACCGACTTTCAATGAGCTCTCGCCAAACTATGCGAGCTGCACAATCTCTATACGAAAACGGCTATATCACTTACATGCGTACGGATTCCGTAACGCTTTCCAAAGAAGCTATCGAAGCTGCGCGTAGTGCTGCTCGTGCAGCATTTGGCGACGAATATGTTTCGCAATCTCCTAAGCAGTACGCAACTACGTCTGCAGGAGCGCAGGAAGCTCATGAATGTATTCGCCCTGCTGGAGCGCGTTTCTTAAGCCCGGACGAGCTTGCAGATAAATTACCTGCGGATCAGCTAAAATTGTATACGCTTATTTGGCAACGAACCCTTGCGTCACAAATGGCTGATGCTACAGGTTTTACAGCAACTGTTAAGTTAAATGCTTCTGCTGGAGAATATGGAGAAGCTTTGTTCCAAGCTTCTGGAACAGTAATTACTTTTGCTGGTTTTATGAAGGTTTTTGGCAATGCTCATGCAACTGAAGGTGAAAGCGATAAGGCACTTCCTCAAATGCAAGCTGGGGATGTTCTTGAAGCTAAAAGTGTTAGTGCGGATTCTCACGAAACTCAGTCTCCTGCAAGATATACTGAAGCTTCTTTAGTTAAAACTTTGGAAGCTAAGGAAATAGGACGCCCTTCTACTTACGCAACGATTATTTCTACAATTATTGATCGCGGATACGTGTATGAGCGTGGACGTGCGTTAATTCCTTCTTGGCTTGCTTTTGCTGTAATTAAACTTTTGGAAGCGAATTTCCCAAAGTATGTTGATTACGCGTTTACTGCTGATATGGAAAATGGTTTGGACAGAATTGCGCATGGTGAAGAAACCGGTCGCGATTGGCTAACTAGATTCTATTTCGGTTCCGGTGAGGGTGCTGCTAATTCTGCTGATGAAGCTCATATTGGTTTGCAACAGCAGGTTGCAGAGCTTGGTGAAATTGATGCGCGTGAAATAAATACCATAGACATTGGCGATGGTTTGCATGTGCGTATTGGACGCTATGGTCCGTACTTGGAAGACATTAAGAATCTTGATGCTGAAGGCAACCCTCGTCATGCTTCTTTGCCAGAAACTTTAGCTCCAGATGAGTTAACTGTTGATGCTGCTCGAGAATTGCTTGAGAATAATGCTGAAGGTCCACGTGTGCTTGGAGTAGATCCAGAAACGGGTGGGAACGTAGAAGTGCGCAATGGTCGTTTTGGTCCGTACGTGGCACTGGTAGAAGAGCAGGATAACGCGGAAGATTCTAAGTCTTCTAAGGCTTCTAAAGCTCGTCCAAAAATGGCTTCTTTGTTTAAAACCATGGATCCAGCGACTTTGACTTTGCAAGAAGCGTTGCAACTCTTGAATTTGCCACGTTTGGTTGGTGAGTATGAAGAAGTTGATGCCGAAGGCGTTGTAAAACTAGCTCGTATCGAAGCAAATAATGGTCGTTACGGTCCATATTTAACTAAAACATATTCTGCTGTAGATACTTCTGCTGGAGAAACTGTGGAATCTAAGCCGGATACGCGATCCCTTTCTAGTGAAGATGCTATTTTTACTGTTACTTTGCAAGAAGCGAAAGATTTATTTGCGCAACCAAAGTACGTTAAGCGTACTCGTGGTGCCGCCAAGCCGCCTCTTCGTGAGCTTGGCGCAGATCCTGAAACTGGAAAGCCAGTAGTGATTAAGGATGGTTTCTACGGAGCTTATATTACTGATGGTGAAACGAATCGCACTTTGCCAAAGCAGTATACGCCTGAATCGATTGATCCGCAGGATGCGTTTGCACTTTTGGCGCAAAAGCGCGCCGCAGGTCCCGTAAAACGCAAAAAGCGCGCGACTAAGAGCACTGCAAAATCTTCTGAAAAGAAGTCTACTGCGAAAAAATCTATCGCAAAGAAAACTTCTACAAAGAAGACTACTTCAAAGAAATCTACCGCTAAAAAAGCATAGAATAAAATCTAAAGATTAAATAGACCTTGCATATGGAGTCAAAAAAATATGGCATCTAAGAATGACGATTTTTCTGGTGGCTGCGCTTGCGGAGGAAACTGCGGCTGCAGAAGTGAGCAATCTTATGCAAATAAAGGTTTATTTATTTCTTTCGAGGGCATTGATGGCGTTGGCAAAACTACGCAAGTTGAGGCTCTTAAAGATCATTTGCAATCTTTGGGGCGAGAAGTTGTAGTGACGCGTGAGCCTGGCGGTACGCAGTTGGGTAAAACTTTGCGCGAAATACTGTTGCATGGCACGAGTGTATCTGCCAGAACAGAAGCTTTGCTTTTTGCTGCGGATCGTGCACAGCATGTTGCGCAAGTGATTCGCCCGGCACTTAGCCGTGGTGCAGTAGTAATAACGGATCGTTATATTGATTCTTCGCTTGCTTACCAAGCAGGCGGTCGCGAATTGACTAAGGATGATGTGCGAACTTTAAGTGAGTGGGCAACGGATTCGCTATGGCCTAATCGCACTTATTTGCTAGATATGCAACCGGAAGATGCTTTTAAGCGTTTGCATCGCGAGCAAGATCGCATGGAATCAGCTGGAATAGATTTCGCTCGTCGCACTAGAGAAGCATTTTTAGATTTAGCGCAGGAGTCTGCAGATCGTTATCGCGTATTAGACGCAACGTTCTCGGCGAAATCATTATTTGAACTTATTGTGCAAGACGTACATAACTTAATTGAAGAAATTGAAACTAAATAAAATGGCGAACTTTATAAAGTGAAGAAGTAGAGAAGCTATGCAGGGGGTGAAGCGATGAGTGTGTGGGATAGCGTTATTGGGCAAGAACAGGTAGTTTCGCGATTGCGAAACATTGCTTGTGCGGACGCTAGCAAAATAGCGCAATCTTGGCTGATTTGCGGATCTGCTGGCTTCGGTAGTGCGCAAGTTGCGCGCGCTTTCGCTGCAGCTCTCGAAAGTCCGGATCATGGAGAAGGCAGTGATGGAATTAGTGGCGAAGGTGAGCTTAGTAAAACTGCCAAAGAAGTTTTAGCAGGATCGCATCCTGATGTGCATACGCTTGCAACAAAAGGCGTAACTCTTAGCATTGACGATGTGCGTGAGGCAATTGGGATTTCTGAGCAGATGCCTAGCACTGCTCCTTGGCGAATCATAATTATTGAAGATGTTGACCGAATGTTGGAACGTAGCACGAACGTTCTTCTTAAAGAGATTGAAGAGCCAAGTGAGCATACGATTTGGCTTTTATGCGCTTCAAGTGTTATGGATGTGCTTCCAACAATTCGTTCGCGTACGCAACTTGTGCAATTAGCTACTCCAAACGAGCAGTCTATAGCAGAATATCTTACTAAAAAAACGGATGCGGATAATAAGCTAGCGAGTCGTGCAGCCAGGCTTTCTCAAGGAAATATAGCAACTGCTTTTATTTACGCAAGCGATGAGCGTGCTTTAAGTAGGCGAGATGAGCTTGTTGCAGGATTGCTTCGTATGCATGATGCTGCCGACGCAATTATGCTTGCTGCAATGCTTATTGACGATGCAAAAGCACAAGCAGAAGATGAGGTTCAGCGAAATGTTGAGGATCAACAAAAAGAATTTCGCAGAATTAACGGATTAGGCGATGAGGATCGCATTCCGCCCAAATTGCGCGCAAACTACAATGCAATTGGAAAAAAGGATGATGTAAAACGTAAAGTAACTCGTGTAAGCCGTGACGTGTTATGCCGTTCTCTTGACGCAATCGATAGCGTGTATAGAGACGTTTTAGTTGTTATTAACGACGCGCAAAAGTCTTCGCCAATTATAAATCAGGAATACAAGTCTAGAATTGTCCAGTTGGCACAAAGCATGACAGCAAGTAGAGCCTTGGATTGCGTTGACAGTATTGCTACTGCTCGTCGTCGGCTTTCGAGAAATGGTAACGCAACTCTTGTTTTTGAAGCGCTATTTTGCTCACTTTTGCAAAGTCAATAAAATGCAAAAGTATCATATCCTCCACGGAAGTGACATATCGCTTGTGCCTATTCTTGGTGAATTTGTTGATTCGCGTCGCATGATTTCTGGTCTAAACTCCATATGTGCAGGTAACCAATGTTGCTCTGATTTGTTGACAGCGGTTAGGCGGATTGCTTCGCGTGCAATTTGCTGGTACGGAGGACGGATTGAAGAAAGCTTTGGTTCAGATATTTCTGCCTGTCTGCTATCTCCGTAACCTATTACGAGAACATCCTGCGGAACTTGCAAAGAAAGCTCATCTAAAGCTAGAAGTGCTCCAAGTGCGACAGCGTCATTTGCGCAAATAACAGCGTCTGGTTTGCGAGATTGCTTAGCAGTAGAATCAGAAAAAAGCCGCATTGTATCCTTGAATCCACGTTGATAAGTAAGTTCTCCAAAAGTTGTCCAATCTGGCTCAGAAAGTAAACTTAATCGGCTTGCAGCAGTCTGAAAATTGGCAAATAGGTTTGCGCTTTGTGTGGAGTCAACATTTCCACTTAAATAAGCAATATTATGGGCATCGTGATGCGAAAGATGTATTAAAGCAGCTTCCATCATTGATTCTTGATCCATGCCAACCCAATTGACGTGGAATGAAGTAGCAGTGCCACCAATTTGCACAATGGGAAGATTGTCAACGTAGTTTTCAAGTGTTTTTGTTAAATCACTATTGTTAGATGGCATGACAATAAGACTGTCAACATTATGACCGATAAGCTCTTCTATGCGTTCTTCTTGAGCTTCTGCGTCTTTTCCAGTTCCAACAAGAAGTATTTTATCTATTTCATGAGCTGCTTCATCCAATGCAGAAAGCATATTTACACTGAATGAATCATCTACGTTGCTTGTGCCTATTACTACGCCGATTGTATTAGTTGTGTCACTTCTTAATGCGCTTGCTGCATAATTTACTGAATAATTAAGCTGCTCTGCAGCTTTTCTTACGCGTTTTGCAATATCGTCATCTTTGGCTCGTCTACCAGAAAGTACACGAGATACTGTTGCAATTGAAACTTTTGCAAGAGCTGCTACATGAGTTATGGAGGCGTTTTGATTAGTTTGATTTGTCATATTTGCCCCCGAATAAGTGCGGTGCTGTAATTATTGGTAAACAGCACCGCAAATTGAATATTATTTATTTGTCAGTTTATGTACACTTATTTATTTATATTATTCGCCTTTCGTGACTACATCGACAAGATTGTTAGCTACATTTTCAGCGTCTTCACCATCAACGGTAATTGTGATTGAATCTCCTTTAGTAATACCCAATCCCATAATTGAAAGAATGCTATTCGCACTTACAGGGGTACCTTCGCCTTTCGCAATCGTTACAATGCAATTTGAGGACATCGCGGCTTGAGAAAATTCTGACGCTGGGCGAGCATGTATTCCAACTGGGTCTTCAATAGTAACAGTACGAGTTGCAATTGCCATTTTTTCTCCTTTGAATAATAATTAACAAATTCTGCTTTTATTTTTATTTTTCATATAAAAGCAAACCATATTTTTTTTCTTAAGGTTTTTTTGTTTGCTATTTTCAACATTAAGTGTAGCATAATTAATTGAAAAATACAGAAAACGTTTTCACTTGTTGTAACAACGTTTTTAATGGTGTATAGTTTCATTAGTAAGAAACGTTTACCTACAAGAAATGCTTATGCGGCGTTGCGGCCGTAATAAAGTTTCTAAACCTAAAGGAGGGTTTTAAGTATGGTAATCACTGGTGTTGGCATTGGGCGCTCGATGGCATATGGTGAAGTATTGTGTATGGCACCTGCTTTGCATGAGCCAGAGGATTCTCCTCGTGCTGTTAGTGTGTTGGCTGAGGATGCAAAAAAGGCTGTTAAAAATGCTTTAAATGAAGTAAATAAAGACCTAAACCATCGTGCAAGTGAGGCTCTTGAAGCAAAGGATGAGGGGACTCGAAAAGCAGCACCAATTATGCAAGCTCTTGCACAGATGGCATCGGATCCAGCGTTAATAAGTGCAATTGAATCTGGTATTGATAAGGGGAAAACAGCGGAACGTGCCACTTGGGAAGGGTTCGCACAATTTGAAGACATGTTGCGTAATCTTGGTGGTTACATGGCTGAGCGTGCAGGAGATTTGCATGATGTTGGCCAGCGTGTTATTGCATCTTTGATTGGTGTTGAAGCTCCTGGGGTGCCGGAAAGTGATTCGCCTTTTGTGCTGGTTGCTAGGGATCTTTCACCTGCTGATACAGCTTCACTTGATTTAAGCAAGGTTCAGGCAATTGTCACTCTTGATGGTGGTCCTACAAGTCACACTGCTATTCTTGCTCGTGCTCGTGGAATTGTTGCTGTTGTTGGAGCACACGATGCCTCTCAGCTGAAGAATCATCAAATTGTTGTAGTAGATGCCGTTAATGGTCATGTTATAAGCAGTCCTAGTGAAGAAGAGATCGCGCATGTTAAAGAGTCTCGTGAGCGTTTAAGCCGCGCTCGTGAATTGCGTGGATTGCCTGGAAGTACAAAAGATGGTCATTTGATTCCTCTTTTGGCAAATGTAGGAAAGCCCTCAGATGCCGTAACTGCTCATGAGTATGGAGCAGAAGGAGTAGGTCTATTCCGAACGGAATTTCTGTTTATTGGTAACGAGCAACCGCCTAGTATAGAAGAACAAACAGAATCTTATACAGAGTTACTATCTCAGTTTGAAGGCAAGAAAGTTGTTATTCGATTGCTTGATGCTGGAGCAGATAAACCGTTACCATTCTTGACTCCTGAAGATGAACCAAATCCTGCCCTCGGACTTCGAGGTTTGCGTACTCTAAGACAGCATATGGATGTTCTAGATGGTCAGCTGGAGGCATTATCTCGTGCTGATGCTGTGACGAATGCTGACTTATGGGTGATGGCTCCAATGGTTTCAGACGAACATGAAGCAGCATATTTTGTAAAACTTGGTAAATCTAAAGGTCTTAAAAAGGTTGGCATTATGGCAGAGGTGCCTTCTATCGCTCTTGTTGCCGAGGAGGTTGCTCAAGTTGCTGATTTTGTATCTATCGGAACGAATGATTTGACGCAATACACTCTTGCAGCAGATAGAACCCTTGGGTCTGTTTCTAATTATCAAACTGCTTGGCACCCTGCAGTGTTGCGCGCGATCAAAATGATTGCAGACGCTGGTAACGCACATGGTATGCCAGTCGGAGTGTGTGGAGAAGCTGCAGCAGATCCAGACTTAGCGATTGTTCTTACAGGTCTCGGTATTAACTCGCTTTCTATGACGCCAGTTGCTTTGGACGATGTTCGAGCAGAACTTGCTCAAACTACATTTGATGAAGCTAAAGCTAAAGCTCATGAGGCTTTAGCTGGAAAGTTCTACCACTCAATCATGCAAGAATAAGCCAAGGGAGTAATTCAAAATATGATCGTTACGAAGAACATTAAAAATTCGATTACCAATCAGAAATAATCAAGAATAATTAACATGCTTAGAAAAGAGAAAATATGAGTGCTGATATTGATGAGCTTCTCCCGGATTCTGCAGTAAACCTTGATATTGCAGCGAAAGATTGGCGTGATGCTATTTGTCTTGCGGGCAATGCTTTGAAGGAGTCTGGCTTTACTACTGATGAATATACGGATCAGATGATTGAAACAGTTGAAAAAATGGGTCCGTATATTGTTATTGCCCCAGGCTTGGCTTTGGCGCATTCGCGCCCGTCGGAAGCAGTGTTAAAAAGTGGTTTGAGCTGGATTCGTTTAAGTACGCCCGTTAAATTTGGTAACACTGCCAACGATCCGGTCTCTTTAGTAATTGGTCTTGCAGGTCACGATGAAAATGAGCATATTGGCGTTATGTCCGCGGTTGCTGCAGCTTTGTCTAATCCTGTGAAGACTAGAGAACTTGCGCAAGCAAAAAACGCTAAAGAAATTCGCGCAATTCTTAAAAGTTAAATACTAAAGAATTAGCTAATTTTGCAAAATTAAAAAAATACAACTCAACGAAAGAGGTTATCTATGAATATTCTATGTGTATGCGGAAACGGCATTGGCACGTCTGTACTTTTAAAAATCAATGTTGAGGCTGCGGCAGCAGACTTAGGTCTTGATGTTACAGTTACTACTTCCGATGCTGGAAGTGCAAAAGGTACTGCCAATATGAATGATCTTGTGCTCACTTCTCCTCAGCTTGCTCCAGAGCTTGAGGGCACTACCACTCCTGTAGAAACAATTGAAAATTTCATGGATGTTGAAGAGGTGAAGGGTGTGCTTGAGCGTTACGCATAAATTATGTGTAACAAATAAACGTTTGATTATGCTGATTACGTGCTTACTGCTTTGGCATAGTCATACTGTTATTTCATGCGCTATTCGCTTTTTCTAAATAAAAAGAAGGAAATAAGATGAACATTGTAGTTCAGGTTTTAAATTTCATAAGTCAGCAGATTTTGAATGTGCCGGCTTATTTGATTGGTATTATTGCAGCAATCGGTCTTATCGCACTCAAGCGTAGTGCAGGACAGGTGATTGCAGGCGGCTTAAAGGCTGCTATGGGTTACCTCATTTTGGGTGCAGGTGCTGGCGTTGTTGTTGGCGCCCTTGCTCCATTTGGCGACTTGGTTTTGAAGTCTACTGGTGCTCATGGTGTTGTACCTACAAATGAGGTTATTACTGCTCAGGCTGCAGGTCAGTACGGTGCTACTTCTGCGTACATTATTGTGCTCAGCTTCGTTCTTATGCTTCTTGCTGCACGCTTTACTCCTCTGAAGTACATATTCTTGACTGGTCACCACATGGTGTTCATGTCTATGCTTTTGGCTCTAGTTCTTTCCGTTGGTTTTGGCGCAAGCAACCAGTTGCTTATTGTTATTGTCGGCTCTGTCATTATGGCAACGGTTATGGTTGTTCTGCCAGCTTTTGCGCAGCCTTTTATGAACCGTATTACTGGTAGCGATAAGCTCTCGATTGGTCACTTTAACTCCTTAAGTTACATTGTTTCTGGTGCTGTTGGTGCTGCTGTTGGTAAGAAGTCTAAGTCTACTGAAGATATCAACTTCCCTAAGGGATTGAGCTTCTTGCGTGATTCAATGGTCTCCACGACTTTGTTGATGGTTGTGCTGTATTTGGTATTCGCAGTGTGGGCTTCGGTTGTGTTGCCAGTAAAGGAACTCTTCAAGATTTTCGCGTCTCATCCTACGGACTATAGTGCCTTCTACATGGCGGCTTTTGCTCAGGCTTTGCAATTTGGAATTGGTGTTAGTGTCATCCTCTACGGCGTTCGTATTATTTTAGGTGAATTGGTTCCTGCATTCCAGGGTATTGCTAACAAGGTCGTTCCAGGCGCTCGTCCAGCATTGGATATTCCAATCGTATTCCCATACGGTGCTAATGCTTCTCTTATTGGCTTCTTGTCTTCCTTCGTTGGAGGTCTTGTAGCTCTCGGACTTATTGCAATTTGGATGGGTCCAGCTTGGGGATTGGCATTGATTCTCCCAGGAATGGTGCCTCACTTCTTCGATGGTGGTGGTGCAGGCGTGTTTGGTAATGCAACCGGTGGTCGTCGTGGTGCTATTCTCGGTGGTTTTATTAACGGTTTAATTATTACATTCCTTCCAGCAGTATTGCTTACTGTTATGGGTTCCTTCGGCTTGGCAAACTCCACCTTCGGCGATGCTGACTTTGGTTGGATTGGTACTGTTGTGGGTAACTTCGCTCACCTCGGTGCTGGCGTTGGTGCTATAAGCTTGATTATTGTTGCTGTTATTCTGTTTGCCTTGGCTTGGGTATGGCAGGTTAAGGTTGTTAACACTGGCTGGCTTCCTGCAGTAAAGCATGCTGAGTTCATTGAAGAAATTAAGAAGCAAGAGCGTGCTGCTAAGAAAGCAGCTATGGCAGCTAAGGCTGCTGAAACTCATGAGGAGGCTGTTACAAAATAAATAGAGTACGGTAAAAAATTACATTTTAGTTAATGCGCCCAGTTTAGATTTTTCTGGGCGCACGTTTTATATTGACCGTCAAATTATGCAGTTAGCGTTGTTTCTGTAGTGTTTTTTGCTTGAGCGTCACAATCTGCTTGAACAATTAAATTACGTGAACGTTTGCGTTTATTTGTTACTCGCGCAGTTGATTAGTGTTGTGTAATGGTAGATACTTAAATTATGAATATTTCTACAGATTTCACTACTGTTCCAGACGATTATTCTAAAGCTGCGCCGGAGCAGAATAAAATCAATGGAATTCCAGTAGTTTCGTTTCCATTTTATATAGATAAATTGCCATCTTTCGTGCATTATTTGCATTGGCGTTTTGTTGACGACGACGCAATACCGGTATGCGGTTTTGAGTGGATTCACTGGACTGCTGCAAACGTGCCTGTTGAAGCGTTAATGTTTGATTTTAACGATTCTCACGCTTTGCAAATACCGGAAGATTTTTCTCGCACGATGACTTCTATGATTCCAGAAGCGCTTCAAGGACGTAACTCGCAAGCAAGCAGATTTATTGGTTGCACTGATCCAGCAATTACTATGCGTTACAACGGCCCGCAGCCTCCTGATAAAGATCACGAATACATGTTTGAAGTTTTTGGTACAGAAAAGCCTTTGCCAAACCTTAAACCGGGATTCTATATGAATGAATTGTTGCGTGAAGTAAGAAACGTAACTTCAGGTGTAGATGCTGATGGCATGTTCCTTACTGGTAAAGCCTAAACGCAAGCACGAGGGCAACCAATTAGGTCAGCAGTTAACGCCTAAGCGTTAGAATCAAACAGTAATAAATCTAAAAATAAAATATAAAATCTAAAAACAGAGGATGCAAATATGGCATGCACAACAATTCTTGTTGGTCGAAAAGCAAGCTACGACGGATCTACGCTTATTGCGCGTAACGAAGACTCCGCAAATGGCGAATTTAATCCAAAGCGCTTAGTGGTAGTAAAGCCGGAAGATCAACCTCGCGTTTATAAGTCTGTTCTTAGCCACGTAACAGTTGAGTTGCCGGATAATCCAATGCAATACACAAGCGTGCCAAACGCAGACTTGCGCGAAGGAATTTGGGGAGAAGCTGGCGTTAACGAAGCAAACGTTGCAATGAGCGCAACTGAAACGCTTACATCCAACGAGCGTGTGTTAGGCGCAGATCCAATGGTTGAGCTTCAAAAAGCGCAAGGCAAAGTTGGGGATGCTGACTATAAGCCGGAAGTGCCGGGTGGAATTGGTGAAGAAGACTTCTTAACGCTTGTTTTGCCTTATATTCGTAGCGCTCGCGAAGGTGTTGAGCGTTTGGGCGCATTGCTTGAAAAGTACGGCACTTATGAGATGAATGGCGTTGCATTTTCGGATGTGAACGAGATTTGGTGGTTTGAAACTGTCGGTGGTCATCATTGGATTGCTAAGCGTGTGCCGGATGAAGCTTATGTTGTTATGCCAAACCAGCTTGGAATTGACGAGTTCGATTTAGATGATGCTTTTGATCTTCAAGAAGAGCATATGTGCTCGGCTGATTTGCTTGAATTTATTGAAGAAAATCACTTGGATTTGTCGGTGGAAAACGCTTCTCCGTTTAACCCTCGTGATGCTTTTGGCTCTCATTCGGATGCTGACCACGTGTACAACACTCCTCGCGCATGGTTCATGGAGCGCTTCTTGAATCCGTATGACGAAGTGTGGGATGGTAAAGACGCTGATCATCGTCCGGACAGCAACGATATTCCTTGGGCTCGCCAGCCTGAGCGCAAGGTAACAATTGAAGACGTTAAGTACGTTTTGAGCTCTCACTATCAGGGTACTGAGTATGATCCTTACGGCAAGCTTGGAGATGAGTATACTCGTCATATGCTGCGTCCAATCGGCATTAACCGTCAAAGCGAGCTTGCTGTAATGCAAATCCGCCCTTACATGCCGGAAGCAATGCGTGCAATTCAGTGGATTACTTACGGTTCTAATCCTTTCAATTCTTTGATTCCGTTCTATCCAAACGTAAATCGCACTCCAAAGTATTTGGAAGATACGACTACTCGCGTAACAAGCGAAAACTTCTATTGGGAGAATCGCATTATTGCTGCTCTTGCGGATGCCGCATTTAACGACACTGCAAACGCGATTGAGCGCTACCAAGAAGTTGTCGGTTCCCTTGGTCACGCAATGGTCAAGTCTACGGATGCTGCCGTGGCAGATATTCTTGGCGTTGATTTGGCTGATTACGAGCCAGAACGTGAAGGTGATGAAGGCGAAGATTACGATGATTTAGTTCGCGATCCCGAAGCTATTATTGCCGAGCTTCGCAACGATAAAGTGCGTGAGGCTTTGGCTGAAGCAAATGACGATATGGCGGCAAAGTTGAAGAAAGAAACCGATTCTTTGCTTGACACGGTGCTGTACATCACTAGCATGCGTATGAAGAATGGTTTTAATCGTTCTGATCACTGAAATGCAATTAAATAAGTTTTCTCGTAATTGATATGGAAAAACTTACGAAAATAATTTAATAACTCAGATGCCTTCCTAAGAAATGAACTTTTTATTTCATGTGGAAGGCATTTTTGTTATCTTTTGTTATTTTGCTATAGACGTTGCTAATAGCGCGTATAGATATTGCGTGTGGTGCCTATGCTGCGAACAAACAATCGTATAGTATGAATCATGTAATTAACATTATCCGCATGCATAGTTGTGCCAATATGCCTATGAAAGAGGGGTACATGAGCATTCTTGATTCATACACTACAACATTCGGTTTGGTTAAAAAAATTGATGCCTTTGGGTACTTGGATTATTTAAAGCAACATCCAGAGGAGCCTAGGAAGCGCGGTAAAGTTCTGCTTGTTACTGCTGATACTCCTTTGAAAGCTTCTCGCGGAGAAGGTAAAACGACTACAACTATTGCGTTGGTTGATGCTTTGCGTGAGCGAGGTGTGGACGCAGCTGCAGTTCTTCGTCAGCCAAGCATGGGCATTACAGCTGCTGGTTCTAAAGGTGGTGCAAGTGGTGGCGGTAAGTCTTCGCTTTCTCACCCTGAGTTGATTGACTGGGGTTTGTGTGGTGAAATGGCTGCTATTGCTTGCGCGCAGAATTTGCTTGTGTCGTTTGCGGAAAAAGCAGTCGACGAGGGTGCCCTTGATACTATTTTAGTTCCTCGAGTTAGCGAAGTTCCTTCGCGATCTTTGCGAAGCATTGCTGTTGATTTTGGCAAGGGGACTGTTCCTGAGCGCGTCGTTTTGACGCCAACTTGCGAGCTCATGCAAATCGTAGTGTTGTCGCGCAGTATGGACGAGATTTCTCATCGTGTTTCTTCAATGATTGCTGGCACAAAAGACGGTAAGTCTGTTCAGTTTGGCGAGTTTGTGGATTTGTGGCGAATCACCAATATTCTTGCCGACGCTGTAAAGCCTGCTAAAACTGAGACGATTAATGGTTCTCCAATTTACGTTCATTGTGGCCCGTTTGCGAACGTTTCGCTTGGTATTCCAAGCCTTGTAAGTGTTGAAATGGCTTGCGCTGAGCATGATGTTGTGGTTGTAGAAGCAGGTTATGGTACGGATGCTGGTGCTCAAAAGTGGTTAGATATTGCTGCTCGCGAGTTTGGTGCAAAGTGGCCTGCTGCTGCAGTTGTAGTTACTCGCGCAACTACTTGGCGAGATGACGAAACTTTGGCTTGGCGTTACCCATTCCATGTTTCTCGTTTGGAATCTCTTAATATCCCTACGTTCCCGTTGATTAATTTGTGGGAAGGTGAAGATAATCAAGTTCCTGAATTGTTGGAACAAGCTAAGTCTTTAGGATTCAGAAAGCCGATTGTTGGCAATTTATTCCGCGATGGTGGCGATGGTTTGGCAAATCAGCTGGACGATTTTGTGTCTGCAATAACTGATGATGTTGAAACGAAAGTTCCAGAAAGTAGGCGTGGAAAGACGCTTAGGGAGCGAATTAACTTGCTGTGCGCAGAAGCTTACGGTGTTCCTACTGAGCGTGTGATCGATAAAGCAGGTTTTGCTGATTCATTGAAAGAAGCGCAGAATTTGTGTGCAAATTCTGGAGTTGTTTTCGATGACCTCGCGCTTGTTGCTGTAAAGTCGCCAGCAACTATGACTGACGATGATCATGCACCTGAAGATTCTCGCACTGTGACATTGAAGAAAGTGGAAGTTCACGCTGGAGCTGGAGTTGTGCAAGTAAATCTCACATCTTCACTAACTACTCCAATGCCAAAAATAGTGTGAAATATTAATAGTGTGATTTTCTCTTAAATATTGAGATTAATTAAAATTACTTATTAATAGCAAGTAACAAAACGTCGTCGACATATCAATCATGGTGTGTGGGCGACGTTTTGTTTTTGCTTTGTTTACCAAATGGGTTAAAAAGGGAACAAACGCGGGAGAGTTGAAGTTAAATTACGCAAAAGTGCGATGCAACCAATCGCAAGCAAGCTTAACCCACTGCTGAACTTCTGGCTGAACAAATTCAGTAAGCACATTTCCGTTTTCGTCGCGTTTTGCTGTTTCTTTAACTGCCAAAGCTAAGCCGTGAGGTCCTTTAGGGAACAGGTGCGCTTCAACACTTACTCCAGCTTCAACGCAAGCGTTCACAAACATTATTGAATTTTCTACTGGAACTGTTTGATCAGTAATGGTTTGCCATACAAATACAGGTGGAGTTTTACGATCCACGTGATTTTCCAGCGAAAGTTTATTGACAAGTTCAGTTCGCTCTTCGTCGTTGCTAACTTCTCCAAATAGACGATCGAACGTTGGCTTATGCGCATATTCCCCAGCAGAAATAACAGGATATGCGAGCATAAGAGCATTTGGTCGCACGTCATCAGCAGCATACCCGTTTGCTTCCTCAACTTCGTCGCTAACGCTAGTTGCAAGGTTTGCAGCCACATGCCCTCCAGCGGAGAATCCAATAATTGCAACTTTTTGCGCATCTACGTGCCATTCTTTTGCGTTTTTGCGAATTAAGCTCATCGCTTCTGCTGCTTCTAAAAGCTGAGTTGGGTATGTGCTTGGAGTAAGCGAGTATCGCAACACAAAAGTGTGGAATCCTTCTGCAGCAAACTTCATGGCAACAGGCTCTGCCTCACGATTCGATACGCGCAAGAAGCCACCGCCTGGCAAAATTAGAATTGCAGGACGGTTTTGCAAGCCTTTGCTATCTAAATTATCGTCTAAAATATACCCAATAAGCTGCGCATCGCTTCCATCTATACTTTTTATTTTCTGATTTATAATCTTCATAGTGTCTCTTTTCGTTTCGCTTATATTGCAATTACACTAAGCATAATTCTAATCAAATACCTCGCTTTGTAAGTGCGTTCTTTTATAAATTCGTGTAGAGTTTTAAGAAGTTTTATAAGGAGATTCAAGATGTGTAACGAAGAAGATAGTTTAGGTAAAGTTGTTTTAGCTGCTACGCCTATTGGGAATATGGCAGACGCTTCTGCACGATTAATTAATCTTCTTGAAACTGCTGATATTGTTGCTGCTGAAGACACGCGTAGGCTTTATGATTTAGCGAATCGCCTTGGTGTGCATGTTTCTGGTAGCGTAATCGCATACCACGATCATAATGAGCGAAATAAGGCAGATGGCTTGCTAGACAAAGTTGAGCAGGGTAGCACTGTTCTTGTTGTTTCAGACGCAGGTATGCCTACCATTAACGACCCGGGTCTTGCTGTTGTTCGACGTGCAATAGAGCGAGATTTGCCTGTTACTTGCGCGCCTGGTCCTAGTGCAGTTTTAGATGCGCTTGCTCTTTCTGGATTGCCAACCGATCGCTTCTGTTATGAAGGCTTTTTGCCTCGTAAATCTGGTGAGCGTCAACAGCATTTGCGCTCACTTAAAGCCGAGCGACGAACAATAGTATTTTATGAGGCTCCACATCGTATTGCAGAAGCAATGGAAGACATATTGGCAGTACTTGGTTCTAATCGTCCAATGGCGTTATGCCGTGAACTTACAAAAGATTTTGAGGAAATTCGTCGTGGAACTGTGCAAAGTATTCACGATGGTGTTTTAGCGGATCCTCCTCGAGGTGAAATAGTTTTAGTTATCGGTGGTGCAAGTGGTGAAGAAGTGCAGTCTGAAAGCACAGATTTAAGCATTGATGCTCTTGCAAAGCTTTCGCTTGAATGTGCAGAATCCGAAGGTTTGCGCATAAAAGAAGCAATTACAAAAGTAGTAAAAGAGCATCCGTTTGCTGACGGATCTTTTGCTAATCGTAAGCAAGTTTATGCGTCTTGTCTTGAGCATAAACCTGATCAAAAATAAGATTTCTGCTTTTGCTACTATTTTTTGCTTTCTATTCATTGCTGTCATACGCAGAAAATAGCACTTCAAAACTGTAACGAACGTCAGGTCCACCTTGTTGAGAAATATATTCTAAAATTTGCGCGTCTGCTGAAGGGTTTGCAATAATCCATTTTCGAAGTTCCGGTATTTTTTGCGCGATGTACCATAGCACTTCCATTTTTGTTGCAGGGTCGATAGCAACAGATGGCGTGAGTATTATAGGTGGTTTTGGAGGGCTGTTTGTTTTAGTTGCATAAGAGTTCTTCATTTCCATGGTTTGTTTGCTTCTTTCGCAATGTTTCGTATCCAATTTCTTGCATGTATTGAGCCTGGGAAATATGGGTTTCCGTCAATAGTACGTTTGCATTTTCGCAAGTCAATGCTGTATTTAGATATCAATAGGTGAGCAATATCTTTTCTATAAGGTTCGTGCTCTTCGTTTTCGCTTGGAGTGTACGCTAAATCGCAAATTGTTCGTTCTGGCGTTGTTATTCTAATTTTTCCAAGTATTACGTATTCTTCATTGTTTAAGTGTCTTCGAAATGCGCGAATCGCATGACCGTGCGGCTTTTTTCTTCTGTGCCCATAATCAATAACATCTATATTTTCAGGAAAATGACCCCCTATCCAAACCCATGCTGCAGTAAATAAACAGGCTATGCTTTCTGTAGGCATAAGATTGCTCACAATATTGCTTCTTCCTTGAGTGGAAATAGCTGCCTTATTTGAATATCCTGCATTTAAATCAAGCCTATTGAATACACCAATTTGAGAAAGTTTTTTCATGCACATTGGACCTGGTAAATGGTTGTCGTCAAGTAATTCTGGGAATTGCGTTTGTGTTTCTTCGCAAATATCCAATAAATTGCGCATATTTTGTTGGTTTTTCAATTTTCTTTAATCCTTTCTTTTTGCATATTTATTTTTCAGCGCGATTATTTACGATTCGTATTGTGCATATTGTTGTTTTTTAGTGCATGTTTTCTAGTGCATTAGTTTCGTAGTGCATAAGTTGAGATTATGTTTATATTTGCTTCAATTCCAGGCTGGTTTTATAACTTGTGGATATGTGGATGAACTCGTGTGAGGCTTGTTATCCAGCGTGTTTTTCTCGTATATTTGGGATTCTTTTTGCAATGTTCTTATGTACTGTCCGCGTTGAACAAGATAATAATTGTCTATGAGTCATATTTTGGTGAATGTTGCTTGGCCGTATGCTAACGGCCCTCGTCATATTGGTCACGTCGCAGGCTTCGGGGTCCCATCAGACGTATATGCGCGTTACGAGCGCATGAAAGGTAATGACGTATTAATGGTGTCTGGCACGGATGAGCACGGTACACCTATTTTGGTTGAAGCAGATAAGGAAGGCGTTTCTGCACAAGAGCTTGCTAATCGTTATAATCGTGTGATTACTAAGGATTTGTGCGATTTAGGTTTGAGCTACGATTTGTTCACGCGTACTACCACTGCAAATCACGAGCATGTTGTGCAAGAAATGTTCCGTCAGTGCTTAAAGAACGGCTATATTTACAAGGGCACTCAGAAGGTTGCTATTTCTCCTTCCACTGGTCGTACTTTGCCAGATCGTTATATTGAAGGCACATGCCCATTGTGTGGCGCAGATGGTGCTCGTGGCGATCAATGTGATGCTTGTGGAAACGAGCTTGATCCGGATGAGCTTATTAATCCAGTTTCTAAAATTAATGGTGAAACTCCGCGCTTTGAAGAAACTGAACATTATTTCCTAGATTTGCCTGCTTTGGCTGAAGCGAATGTTAACTGGCTTCATTCTCGCGAAGGTTGGCGCACGAATGTTATTAATTTCTCGCTTGGATTATTTAATGAAGTAAAGCCGCGAGCTATTACGCGCGATATTGATTGGGGCATTCCTGTTCCTGTTGAAGGATGGATTGATAATCCAAATAAGCGTTTATATGTTTGGTTTGATGCTGTTATTGGCTACTTGTCTGCATCTATTGAATGGGCTCGTCGACAAGGCAAGCCAGACGCTTGGCGTGATTGGTGGTGTGATCCTAAGTCTCCTGGATACTACTTCATGGGCAAAGATAACATTACTTTCCATTCTCAGATTTGGCCTTCGGAAATGCTTGCCTACAACGGTGCTGGTTCTAAAGGTGGTGAGGCTGGCATTTATGGCCCATTGAACATGCCTGAACAGGTTGTTGCTTCTGAGTTCATGACTATGGAAGGCAAGAAGTTCAGCTCTTCGCGCGGAATCGTGATTTATGTGAAGGATATTTTGGCACGTTACCCTGTAGATGCTGTGCGTTACTACATTTCTATTGCGGGTCCAGAAAATTCTGATGCTGATTTTACTTGGGCTGAGTTTGCTCGTCACAATAACGAAGAACTTGCTGCAAGCTGGGGTAATCTTGTCAATCGTGTGGCAAATCTTATTAATAAGAACTTTGGTGCAATTCCTCCTCTTGATGAAGATTCTATGACTGCAATGGATCGCGCTCTTCTCGATCAAACTTCTGATGCTTTTGCTTTGGTTGGTAGTTTGATTGAGCGTCATCGTCAGAAGAATGCTCTTACTGAAGCAATGCGAGTAGTTGCGGATATTAATAAATATATTTCTGCAACTGAGCCTTGGAAAATTAAAGATGATGAGGATCGCCTTGGTACTGTGTTGCATGTTGCAGCTCAGGCTGTTTCGGATGCTAATCATCTGCTTGCGCCATTCTTGCCTCATGCAGCTCAAAAAGTTTGGGAAGCACTTGGTGGCACTGGCGTATTCTCGCCTTTGCCTCATATTGAAGAAGTTGAAGATTTGGATAATCCAGACTTCAAGTATCCGATTATTACGGGCGATTATCGCTTGGGGGAAACTGTTCATCCTTGGGAGAGTGAGGAGTTGGTAGCAGGTACGCCTGTGCCTAAGCCAAGTCCTATTTTTGCCAAGATTCCAAAAGAAGCAGTTGAGGAGGAGCTTGAGCGTTTTGCATCTGCTTTGTCCGAGCGTCAGCGTGTCGAGGCGGAAAGACTTGCTGCAGCAAAAAAATCTTTGGAAAATAGTGAGAAATAGGTTGAAATTCTCAATAAATAAATTGTAAAATTAAAGAACATAGCAAATGGTTCTCTAAAAGAAAATATTTTAAGGAAATTTTAAGGAAAAACTCTTTTCTTTGGACGAATGTTTAGCTATACTAACATATGTTAATGGTTCGCCATTAGCGAGGTTCGTTTTCGAACCCCATAATTGAAACCTTCTTCTCTCTTTCTCTCTGCCCCGGCGGGTTTCTCTTCCCGCCGGGCTTCTTTTTAATTTGTGAAAAAAGTAAAACAACAATAAAAGCGCAGACTGCAAAAACAATCTGCGCTCACATAGTTACCAAACTTAATTTTAATGGTAACGATTTAACGGCAACGCTTCGAAAGTGGCGCCCACGGTTCAAGCATTACTGGTTCTTGATCCAATACAGCTAAAGTTTCTTTGTCAAGGTACTTTTTGTTGATGATTATTTCGTTCACATAACGATCGAACCACTCTGCTGAGCCAACATAATAGCCATCTTCGCCAGCATCCTTGCCCCAGCTGTTCTCGATCTTCCAGCGATCTGGCTCGCCATCTTTGTTAAGATTCACGCCAGTGAATGTCATTGCGTGATTTCCTGGGCAATCCATATATTCCAAGCCGTGAGCTTTATCGAATGTAAACTTCACGTCAAACAATTCATCTACGCGCACAACTGCAGGATCGAAGAATCCACTGTCACGCAAGGAGAACTGCGTGCAATCGCATGCAAACCAGATTGGATGACCATCTTTTAATTGGTCTACAGCTGCTTTTTTGAATACATCGAGAGGCACATTAACAAATTCCATTTCCTTTGTTTCAGCTACGTTGGTGCTGTACTTAAATTGGTAGAGCTTGTTGAATGGTGTGCGTTCCATAGGTGCGTTGCATATTGTTACGAAGTCGTTTACGTCAACTGGAACGTACTTCTTTGCGAACTCAAGTGGAGTAATTCCGTATTCACAAATCATTGGACGCTCATCTTTGCCGGTTTTTGGCTTGTCAGCTTTGCCGGTTTTCTCGCCATCTTTCTTGGTTTCGTCTTTTTCGCCGTCCTTCTTATCGTCATCGTCATCTTTAGTTCGTGCGAAGAAGTCAAACTGTGCAGGTGGTTCACCCAGGGCAATAGTTGTCATACGATAAACGGTTTCCAAATCGCGAACTTTCATTTCGCGCAATTCTTCCAAAGAAGTTCCGTTCTTATGAGCTTCACGCAATTCGTATGCAAACTCGCGCAACTTGGTATTGATGTATTGTACGAATGCATCAGAGTCGACTGAGTTCTGTGAATCTGGATATGCACTCTTTGGCATAAGTCCGTACTTGTTTACCAAGTTGACGAACATTTGCCACCAGCCGCCGTCATCGATTGGACCATAGTTAATGCTCTCAAAAAGTCGGCTATTAACATCTTCATCAAGTGTTGAAAGCACATTTTCCAAATAAGCGTTTGCTTTTTCAATCTTGTCCCAGAAGAATAGGTAGCTTTCTGAAAACTCAAAGTCGTCTAAATTCCACTTATGCATTACTTCGTATCGCAAAGTATTAAGTGAGGCGAACATCCAGCAGCGTCCGGAGCGCTTCTGATTGGTAATGCTGCCTTGTTTTAATTCTATTGAGAATTCGCGAGGAAGAGCACGCTTGCCTTGGTAGCTTGTTGCGGCTTTAAGCACACCATTTGTTACTGCTGCATTCGCGGCGAGAAGATTTGCGCGCTGTTCGTTAAAATGTTTGGAATAATTTTTTACATGTTCCAGAGTTACGGCTTTGACGTTTTCAGCCATGAGCTTATTCATTCTCCTTTTAGAGTTGAAAGTACGAATAAAAAATATTGTATACTGCTCAATGTCTCGCGTGTGTTTCTTGTCTATGCCTATTTTCGGCATTTGCTTGAATACTATTAATTATTTTAGTAAAACTACAATTTTTTCGGTAAATATTCAGTTTTTGTAATTAAATTTTGAATTTATTATATTTGCTTATAAAACGTATTTTGTATGTATAAAAATACTTTTTTGATTTTAAAATACATGTCTTTGTGTAAAAATATAGCTAGAAATCACTGATATTTTGCGTTTTTTTGCATGTTTAGATATGTATAATGTAACTTATATATACGAAATTTTTCCCTTGGGTATTGAGAAAAGTGTTGTGCAAAAATATTTTCTGTTTGTCTCTTTGTACATAGCTTGGCTAAAAATATACTAATTATGTGTCCCGGATTGACAAGGGTTGATTCAAATACGCCCTTTTCAAGGTCGAGTGTTAGATCGGCAATACTGTAAATCACAAGATTTATGGATGCCGAATGGAGGTAAAAAATGGCTAGTCGTAGAAAAGAGTCACAATGATACGATACATCGTTAAACGATGCCTGAATTATGTGGTGATGTTGTTTGTTGCCGTATCCATGACGTATTTCTTGACAAGTGCTTTTATGAGACCGCGTTCGAACTACATGTCTAGGCATCCGCATCCACCTATTGCATCAATCAACCGTTCTTTGGATTTGGCAAATATTAACGACCAGACTCCAGTGTTTACTCGTTATTGCCGTTGGATTTACAACATTTTTACTAAGTGGGATTGGGGATTGAGCCCAGATCAAGCTCCAGTTGGTCCGGCAATTATGTCTCGTATTGGCGCATCTGTTCAGCTGGTTACAGGCGCTACAATTCTTGGCATTGTTCTCGGTGTTAGCGTTGGTGTTTACACTGCTATCCGTCAGTACAAGTGGCAAGATAGAGTTCTTAATTCCACCGCAACCTTCCTGTTGGTTGTTCCTGCAGCAGTTTTGGGTTTGATGGTTGTGCTTGCTGCTATTAGCATTAACCACGCAACAGGCGTGCGACTTTTCTACGTTACTGGTTTGCACTCTTACCAGGGTTCTGACCCGTTCATGTTCCTTCTTGACTTCCTTCAGCATTTGATTTTGCCGACGATTGTTATGACAATTCCTGGCATGGTTGGGTATCATTTAACGCAGCGCACGTATCTTCTCGATACTATGAATGCTGATTACGTTCGTACGGCTCGCGCTAAGGGCTTACCTTTGAATTTGGCTATTCGCCGCCACGCTTTGCGTACTTCTTTGATTCCAACAGCTGTTGACGTCGCCTTCTCTATTGCAGGCGTGTTTACGGGTGCTGTGATTACTGAAACCGTGTTTGCTATTAACGGTCTTGGTAGCTACTTCGTTCAGACCATTATGCAGAACGATATTAACGGTTCTGTTGCTATTGCAGCGTTTGGTGCTGTATGTACCTTAGTTGGTGCTCTGCTTGCAGATATCTTCTCTGCTTGGCTCGACCCACGTATTCGTTTGAACTAGCAGAACAGTGTAGGTGAATTTGATATGAATAAAAAAGATGTATCTTCAAAACCTCAAGAATCTGCTGCAGATAGAAAAGCTACTGCTGGTGCCTGGGGCAACTTTAAGCGCACTGGTAAGATGACGCTTTATACGCGTCGATTCTTCCGTCGCCCGTCTGCAGTTGTGGGCTTGGTTATGTTCGTAATTTTGATTCTTTTTGCTTTGTTTGGCTCAAAGATTTCAAAGTGGAGCTACGACGAACCAGACTTTTCTTCTCTAGCAACTCCTCCTTCTGCAGAGCATTGGCTGGGAACTACGCCAGGCGGTTCAGACATGTACGCAATGGTTGTGCGCGGACTTGGTCGTTCACTTTCCATTGGTATTGTTAGCTCTATTACCATTACAGTTATTGCTGCTTTGGTTGGTACTGCTATTTCTTACTTCGAAGGATGGTTTGAGCAGGTTGGTATGTGGCTTTTGGACATGCTGCTGATTGTTCCTTCCTTCCTGCTGATTGCTTTAATCATTAGTGCTTCTAGTGGTGGTAGCGATTGGCTGTGGTTGGCATTTGGCTTAACAGCTTTTGGTTGGATTGGTTACGCTCGTACTCTTCGTACGTTGACTTTGAGCTTGCGCGAACGTGAGTATGTTCGTGCAGCTAAGTTCGAGGGCGTTTCTTCGTTCCGCATTATTGTGCGCCACTTGGTTCCAAACTTGGGTTCTGTATTGATTATTAACACGGTTCTTGGTGTTATTGGTGCGATTAACGGCGAAACTGCTTTGAGCTTCTTGGGCCTTGGTATTAAGGCTCCGGATACTTCTCTTGGTACTTTGCTTAATGCTGGCCAAAGCGTTGTGCAGACTTCTCCGTGGGTGCTTTTGGTGCCGTCTGCAGTGCTTGTTTTGCTAACCTTCTCCGTGCAGCTTATTGGTGACGGTTTGCGTGATGCCATTGATCCATATTCTAGGTCTGTTGGTAAGGCCGACTAACGAGCGTTTGGAGTGATAAACATGACTGATATTGCAAATAACGCTATTAAGGAAGAAACCACGATGGAAGATCAAAACAACGAACCGTTGCTTTCAGTACGCGACTTGCAAATTAGCTTCGCTTCTGAAGCTGGTACTGTGCATGCTGTGCGCGGAATGAATTTTGATTTGTACCGCGGAAAGACTATTGGTATCGTTGGCGAGTCCGGTTCTGGTAAGTCGGTTACGTCCTTGGCTGTTATGGGCTTGCTGGATAAAAACGCTAGCGTTAAAGGCTCTGTAAAGTATAAGGGCGAGGAGCTTTTAACTAAGTCTGATGCAGAAATGAGTAAGATTCGTGGCAAGAATATTGCCATGGTTTTCCAGGATCCTCTTTCTGCTTTAACCCCTGTTTTCTCTATTGGTGATCAGCTTAAGGAAGCTTTGGTTATTCATAATCCTGACATGACTGAAGAGCAGATTCGCGAGCGTTCTATTGAATTGCTTGATTTGGTTGGTATTACTAAGCCGGCTGAGCGTTTGAAGGCTTTCCCCCACGAGTTTTCTGGTGGTATGCGCCAGCGCGTGATGATCGCTATGGCTATTGCCAATAATCCTGACATTATTATTGCCGACGAGCCTACTACCGCTTTGGATGTGACTATTCAGGCTCAGGTTTTGGAAGTTTTGAAGAAAGCTCAGCGCGAAACCGGCGCTGCAATGATTTTTATTACTCACGATTTGGGCGTAATTGCTGGCGTTGCAGACGAAGTTATTGTTATGTATGCGGGTCATTTGGTTGAGCATAATAGCGTTGAAGAGATTTTTGCTCACCCAACTCAGCCGTACACTATTGGCTTGTTGGGTGCTGTTCCTCGCGTTGATCAAAAGCGCACTCGTCGTTTGACTCCAATTTCTAAGCCGACTATGGATATGCTTATGGCTGAAGAAGAAAGCGGCGACGACAGCACAATGATGGGTCTTGAAGCTGAAAGCGAAACTGTTCGCTCGTTGCTTCATGCGGAAACCGAAAAGCCAATTAAGCCAATGTTTGAAGGCATTCCTCGTGAACAACGAAAAGTTGTTTTGGATGTTAAGAACTTGGTTAAAACATTCCCAATTACTAGCGGTGGCTTCTTGCGACGCAAGGTTGGCGAAGTTCGCGCGGTTGATGGTGTGAGTATTGAGGTTCGTGAAGGCGAAACAGTTGCTTTGGTTGGCGAGTCTGGTTCTGGTAAGTCCACGACTTTGATGGAGATTATGGGCTTGAAGAAGCCTGAGTCTGGTTCTATTACAGTTTTTGGTACTGAGTTGAACGATAAGTTGACTCGTGAGCAGCGTCGCGAACTTCGTTCTAAGATTCAGTACGTGTTCCAGGACCCAATGAGCTCGCTTGATCCTCGTATGCTTGTTTACGATATTTTGGCCGAGCCTTTGCTCGTGCAAAAGAAGTCGAAGGAAGAAATTCGCCAGCGTATTGCTGAGCTTATGCAATTGGTTGAGTTGAATCCTGATCAAGTTGATCGCTTCCCAACGCAGTTCTCCGGCGGTCAGCGTCAGCGTATCGCTATTGCTCGCGCTTTGGCTGTGAATCCTAAGCTTTTGCTTCTTGATGAGCCAGTTTCGGCTTTGGATGTTTCTATTCAGGCTGGAATTATTAACTTGCTTGAAGATTTGCAAGACAAGTTGGGTGTTGCTTACTTGTTCGTGGCTCACAACATGGCTGTGGTTCGTCACATTTCTAGCCGTATTGCTGTTATGTATCACGGTCGAATTGTTGAATCTGGTGAAACGGATGAGGTGTTTGATAATCCAAAGCACCCTTACACTCAGGCTTTGATTAGCGCTGTGCCAATTCCGGATCCTACAATTGAGAAGAACCGTAAGCGTATTATTCTTTCTGAAGAAGATAATTTTGACGATGTTAGGTAATTCATGACTTGTTGATTTTAGTTAATCTTCATCAATCTGAATAAATTACTTAGTCGCGCATGTTTATTACAACATGCGCGATTTTTTATTGTGTAACATAAATTTAAAAAACGTAATATATTTTGTTTTTTAGCCAAAATAAACTAAAAAATTTTCTGTTTTGCTCATTATAGATAATAAATTATTCTTTTTTGCCTAATTTTCATAAAGTTGAAAAGAAAAAAATCAATATTTTGTGAAAACGATTTGTCGAATGTCATAGAGTTGTATATACTCATACAACATACCGGAAGACGGACATCATCCGGGGAATGAGAGGAATCATGAAAAATACAAATGCAGGTAAACTGACTGTATTTGCCGCAGCTGCACTTTCTGTTGCAATGCTGCTCGGCGCTTGCGGCGGTGCTACTAACAATGCTGGTAAAGCAGGTATGACTGAAGAGCCAGCTGCTGGTGTTGACACTTCTTACACTGGCGAACTTCCAATGCCAGATGTCAACAAGCGTTACGATAATCCACAGTCACGTGACAACGTTAAGGACGGCGGCACTTACACCGTTGCTCTTCCTGTTCTCGGTCCAAACTGGAATTACGCTTCTAACGACGGTAACTCTGGTTACATGAATACTTTGTGGGGCTTCTACCAGCCAAATCTTATGGCTTATGACACCGTTAAGGGTGAAAAGCTTAAGTACAACCCTGACTACATCACTTCCGTCAAGAAGGTTAGCGATAAGCCACTCGTTGTTCAGTACAACTTGAACCCAAAGGCCAAGTGGAATGACGGCACTGATATTGATTACACCGCATTTAAGGCTACTTGGCAGGCTTTGAACGGAAAGAACAAGGAATACTCCGTCCCAAGTACTGAAGGCTATGACTGCATCAAGAGTGTTGAACAAGGTTCCACTCCAAAGCAGGTTATAGTGACTTATGAGAAGCCATGCGCAACATGGGAAATGCTTTTCGCTCCACTGGTTCATCCAAAGGCCGGTGACGTTAAGACCTTCAACCAGGGTTGGGTAAACAATCCTCACAACGAGTGGGGTGCAGGTCCATTCCAGATTGAATCCGCAACCGAAAATCAGGTTGTTTTCACCCGCAATCCAAAGTGGTGGGGTAAGAAGGCAAAGCTCGATAAGGTCGTTGTAAAGCGTATGGAAGATACTGCAGCTTTGAACGCTTTCCAGAACGGTGAAATCGATGCTGTAACCGATACCATTTCTTCTAAGGACGCAATCAAGTCTGCTCGTAGCGTTAAGGGCGCTCAGCTGCGTTACGGCTACAGCACCAAGGTTCGCGTGCTTAACTTCAACGCTAAGTCCAAGCCACTTAACGAGCTTGCAGTTCGTAAGGCTGTTGTTCAGGCATTCGACGTTGCTACCTACAACAAGATTCAGTTCCAGGGCATGAACTGGAAGAGCGAGCAGCCAGGTTCTGAGCTTCTCTCCATGTTCCAGGCTGGCTACAAGAACAATCTTCCTGCTGACGGCAAGTACAACACCGAAAACGCTAAGAAGACCCTTGAAGCTGCTGGTTACAAGATGGGCAAGGATGGCTACTACGCCAAGAATGGCAAGACTCTTGAGATTTCCTTCACCTTCTTCGGCGATGATTCTACTCAGGCAGCTCTTGCTAACGCATTCCAGGCCATGATGAAGAAGGCTGGAATTAAGTGCAAGACTGTGAACCATGCTGTTGCTAAGTTCTCCGAGGTTGTTGCTTCGCACGAGTACCAGGTGCTTCCATTGGCATGGCAGTCCACATCTCCATTGAGCTTCTTGTCTGCAGCAAGCCAGGTTTACAAGTCTGATAGCGATTCCAACCTCGGTCTCGTTGGCAATAAGAAGATTGATGCTATGCTCAACAAGATTGGCAAGACCTACGATTACAAGGAACAGACTGATTATGCAAACAAGGCAGAGTCTGCAGCTCTCGCACTCTACGGAACTCTTCCAGTTTCTGCTCCTCCTATTTACCAGGTGTTCAAGAAGGGCTTTGCTAACAACGGCCCTGCTGGTTACGCAAGCACCTACCCAGAGGATATGGGCTGGCAGAAGTAAGTAAATTTGTAGCGATAATTCGCGCAAGTTTACTAAGCTGATTGCTTAACTTATAGCATGTGGCGTGTAGTCTTTTGGCTACACGCCACATCTTTTTGTGTATGCTAATGTGAGAAAATAGTATAAATTTAAAATTAAGTCTCAAAAAGCAAAATCGGAAACAAAGGAGAAGCTGGCGCATGTACGTCAATCCGAATAAACGCAAAGATGCGAGTAACGTGCGCTGGGTATTGCAATACTGTAAGCCGGACATGTGGAAAGTTTGGCTTGCTATTTTTCTATTTATTATCAATGACACGATGGCAATGACAATGCCGTTGCTTTCGGGCTTTATTGTAGACAAAATCATTATTGGCAAACAGCATAATTTGCTTATAAGCGTATGCGTTTTGATGGTAGCAATGATGATTGTTCGCGTTGGCTCAAGGTATATTTACCAGCTTTTAATGGAAAAGTTTGGTCAAAATGCCGTGTATCGCCTGGTGAGCGACGAGTACGAAAAGCTTCATTCTCTCGATTTTACGTACTTTAATCACACGCGCACAGGCGACATTATGAGTCGTATGACATCGGATACTGACGCGATTCGTCATATTTTAAGTTGGGTTTCGTATATGGCGTTAGATTGTGTAGTAATGTTCGTGCTAGCGCTGGTTATAATGTTTTCAATTCAGTGGAAGCTCGCTTTAGCACTTATGTCAATTACGCCATTTTTGTTTCTGCTCGCAAAAATTATGGGCAAAAAAGCTAGACCGAAATTCCTTGCAATTCGTGAATCCTTTGCGCGCATGAATTCAATGGTGGAAGAAAATATCGAGGGGAATCGCGTAGTAAAAGCTTTCGTGCGTGAGGATTACGAAACTAAGAAATTCGATAAGTGCAACGAAGACTACTTTAATTGCAATATTACGCTTGCAAAAAATACTCAAAAATACATGCCTTGGCTCGATGGCATGGGTTTTGTGCTTGAGCTTATAACAGTTGGTTTCGGCGGATGGCTTGTTTTGAATGGCAACATGACTTTAGGTGCATTCGTCACTTTTAATAGCTTCCTTTGGATGCTACACATGCCTGTACGAATGGTGGGCTGGCTTATTAATGATTGGCAGCGTTTTAACGCAGGATGCGTGAATATTCGCAAACTTCTTACGCAAGAATCGCATATTAGACATCCAAAAGAAGCGGACGAAACCGTTAAAATTAGAGGTAAAATTACTTTTGAGCATGTTGATTTTTCATTCCCAGACGATCAAGACTCTCCAATCTTAAAAGATATTGATTTAGACGTTCCTGCTGGAAGCAAACTGGGTATTCTTGGTGAAACTGGTTCCGGCAAATCAACTCTCGTAAGTCTTATAGCAAGATTCTATGATCCTACGCGTGGTCGTGTTTTAATTGACGGAAAAGACGTGCGCGAATGGCCGTTAGAAACTGTTCGTAACCAAGTTAGCATAGTTGCGCAGGAAACATTCCTATTTTCGGACACTATTGCAGGAAATATTAGTTTTGGATTACCTCAAACTAAAGAAAATTGTAAGGAATTAGATAATACCATTCGCACGATGGCAACAATTGCTGCAGCAGACGATTTTATTATGGATATGCCAGAAGGCTATGAAACAGTAGTAGGCGAGCGTGGGGTAGGTCTTTCTGGTGGGCAAAAGCAGCGTTTGAGCTTAGCTAGAGCGTTGGCAAATAATCCTGCAATCTTGATTATGGACGATACAACTTCTGCTGTAGATATGGAAACGGAAGAGCATATTCAGCAGGAGCTGAAAAAGCTTGATGGCACGCGCACAATAATCACTATTGCGCACAGAATCTCATCCGTTAAAGATGCAGACATGATTGTTGTGCTAGATCACGGGAAAATTATTGAACGCGGCACGCATGCTCAGCTTGTTGCAGCGCACGGGAGGTATTGGGAGATCTATAGAAAGCAACTTGGCTTTAAAACTGGCAGGTCTGCAGGATTCGAAACGAAGGGGGAGTAGAAATGGCACAACGTAATACTTATCGTGAAGACGAAGGTCAAGAAGAACACATAAACGTGCACGAACTTATGCGCGTTAGAAAATATATGAAGCCGTATGCTACTAAACTTCTATTCGTAATTATGGTAGTTATTAGCGGCAGCATCATTATGACAGCGATGCCAATGATTACGAAAACGCTAATCGACGTTGTATTGTCTCAGAAAAACGTCAATTATTTATATACAATTATTGCCGTATTCGCACTGCTCATTATATTGTATGAGCTTGGTTTAGCGTACAGAACTTTAGCAATTACGCGCATCGGCCAGATGATAATCAAAGACATGCGACGCGATATTTTTACGCATGTTCAATCATTATCTTTTGATTATTTTGATTCGCGTCCGCATGGGAAAATTCTGATTCGCATCGTAAACTACATCAATACGCTTTCTGACACGCTTTCGTCTGGTTTAATTAACGTATTTTCCGACGTTTTTGTGCTTATTATTACATTAATAACAATGTTTGTTATAGATTGGCGAATGGCTTTGTGGAGCTTAGCGCTATTCCCAATATTTATAATTTGGACGCGAACTTTACAAATTTTGCAAAGAAAAGCGTCTAAAAAATTATCAAATAAACAAAGTAATTTAAATGCGTATTTGCACGAATCAATCGCAGGAGTAAAAACAACGCAAACTTTTGCGCGAGAAGCTACAGCATACGCTACTTTCCAAGAGCAACAAGCAGAAGTAAGAAGTGCTTGGATGCGAAACGTTAGAGTGCAAATGTTACTTTGGCCTGGTGCTTCAATTATTGAGACTGCAGCAATAGCGCTTTTGTATTACTCTGGCATAGCAAACTTAGGTGCAATGAACGTGAGCACGGGAACACTTATAGCATTTGTTTGGTATTCGACTACTTTCTGGGATCCAGTAGTAAATATTGGAAACTTCTATACGCAACTTGTAACGTGCTCAGTTTATTTGGAACGAATTTTTGAAACTCTACGAATTAAGCCAAATATCGTAGATAAGCCAGATGCTATTCAATTGCCTCAAATCGAAGGAAAAGTAGACGTAAACGACGTTGTTTTCCGTTACGAAGAAGATGGAAGGCCAATATTAAACTTGGTTGATTTGCATGTTAATCCTGGCACTACTGTAGCTCTTGTGGGACCTACTGGTGCAGGAAAAACAACTCTCGTAAGTCTTCTTTCTAGATTCTACGACGTTTCAGAAGGCTCGATTACTATAGACGGGTACGATGTACGTTCAGTAACGCTCGCATCTCTTAGAAAACAAATGGGCGTAATGTTGCAAGATAGTTTTATTTTCAGTGGAACCGTACGCGAGAACATCCGTTATGGAAAGCTCGATGCCACTGATGAAGAAATTGAGATTGCAGCGCGTGCAGTTCATGCTCACGAATTTATTGAAGGATTACCGAACGGATACGATACTGAAATTGAAGAGCGCGGAGCCACTCTTTCTGCAGGTCAGCGTCAGCTTATATCGTTTGCGCGAGTATTGCTTGCGAATCCGCGAATTCTTATTCTAGATGAGGCAACAAGTAATATTGATACTCGTACAGAAGAAGCATTACAAGCAGGATTAGCTCAATTACTTAAAAATCGCACATCTTTTGTAATAGCGCATAGGCTTTCGACGATTGAGAATGCGGATTTGATTTGTGTAATCGATCATGGAGAAATTGTTGAAAAAGGCACTCATAACGAGCTTATGGAGGCAAGAGGAGCGTATTATCGTCTTGTAAAATCGCAATATGATGCAATTCGCAAAGCAGTTTTATAAATACTTATCATTCAATAAAAATTGACAGTTGAGTTTGCGAGTAGACTTAAAAATATGAGTAAACATCATCGCGAACATAATTGGGCGCCGGCTTTAGCAACGCAATCTGCAGTATGGGAAAATCTGCTACAAGAAGGAATAACAATTGCAGACGATCATACGCACATGCTTAGCGTTGTGGATTTTGCGCATAATCTAAATCAAGAATTAGCAGAAAAAGGCCGCGATGTAATAGCGGAACCTACTGTAGACGACTTAGTTGCTCAAGCAAAATCATCAGGCGTTTCGCACATGCTAGAAGTCGGATGTGAATATCCAGATTGGGAGCCGACGATTAAGTTTGCTCAAACGCATGAAAATTCAGTTCGCGCAGCAATAGCAATACACCCAAACGAAGCAGTATTACACGGTCACAAAGGAGCTAAAGGTCCTGACGGATTGCCAATAGTTTACAAGCCGTATCACGATATTCCATTTGACGAAGCTATGCAACATTTGCGCTCGCTAGTAATTGCTCATCCAAAAGAAGTAGTGGCAATAGGCGAAACTGGCTTAGACTACTTTCGTACGGGAGAGCCTGCGCGAGAAGCACAAATAGAGGCTTTTCGCGACCATATTGCGCTCGCAAAAGAGCTGAATTTACCTTTACAAATTCACGATCGTGATGCGCATGAAGACGTAGTAAAAGTCTTACTAAAAGATGGCGCTCCTGAGCGAACAGTATTTCACAGTTATGCTGGTGGTGTGGATTTAGCCGAAATATTGAAAGAGCACGGTTGGTACGCAAGTTTTTCTGGAACTATAAGTTACAAAGGCAATGATGAATTACGCGAATCTGCGCGAATTATTGGCGAAGACCATATAACTGTTGAAACGGATGCGCCTTATTTAACGCCAATGCCGTATCGTGGACGGCCAAACGCGCCTTATATGGTTCCTTATACGCTAGAAACACTTTCTGAAGTTCTAAATATATCGTTATTGCAAGCAGCGAAAGTTACACGCGAAAATACGCGAAAAATTTACGAATTTTAGGAATATAAAATCCTTAATTTTCAAGGATTTTTTAATATTTTTTGCGCGATGCACTATTGTTGTATACAATATCCAAGTACGGAAATAAAACTGTGAGGTGTGAGGTTTATGCGACTTCTTGTTGGCATCAAGAAGAAACCTCATATATGGAGGAACAATTAAGCATGACTAAGTCACGCACTACTGTACCATCAAACGATAGTACAAAGGATCCTCGCAACGGCGCGAAAGATTCCGAGAAAAGCACTAAATCCTTAAAAGGTACTAAGGATGCTATATTGCGAGCTGCCTCGTTTACTAAGGCTCCTCAGGTGTCAAAAAAAACGACAACACGCGAAGAGCGCAAAGTAATAGCTCAGCAGCAAGCGCAAGAGGTAAAAGAAGCAGAAAAGCTTGTTGCTAGTGCAGTACGAGGTCCGTTAGGTAGATGGTGGGCAAAATTGCAAACCAGTTCCGATCGTTTTACATTGGGAATGGCAATTGTTGCTCTTGGCGTTGTCTATGGCGATATTGGTACTTCTCCGCTTTATACTGCGCAAACATTTTTAGCAGGTCAAGGCGGCTTACAAAACATAAATCGCGCGACTATCTACGGAATGCTTTCGCTACTGTTCTGGTCAATCACATTAATTACAACCGTAAAATACGTATTTGTTGCAATGAGAACAGACAACAAAGGCGAAGGCGGCATTTTTGCTTTATATTCGCTTCTACGTAAAAAAGGCGCGTGGCTTGCAATACCGGCAATGATTGGTGGAGCCGCGTTTTTGGCAGATTCTGTGCTGACTCCTGCAGTTTCCATCTCTTCAGCAGTTGAAGGTTTGCGCACTATTGCAGTGTTTAAGCCAATATTCTTAGAAAATGAGAATTTGTCGATGATGATTACGGTTATTATAATCGTCATACTTTTCTCTGTACAGCAACGCGGAACCGAGCGAATTGGCAAAGTATTTGGCATTGTTGTGATGCTTTGGTTTGCTTTCCTTGCGCTGGTTGGTGTCATGAACATTGGCCAAGATTGGACTATTTTTGAAGCACTTAACCCGATTTATGGCATAAAATTCCTGTTTAGCACGCATAATGTGCAGGGATTAGCGGTTATGGGTGTGATCTTCCTTTCTACTACCGGTGCTGAAGCGTTATATTCTGATATGGGTCATGTTGGTAGAGGCAATGTGTACGCAACCTGGCCGTTTATTAAAATTGCTTTGCTGCTGAATTACTTTGGGCAAGGCGCTTGGATGTTGAAAAATCAAAACGATAAAGCATTATGGTCAATAGAAGGTTTGAACCCGTTCTTCCAAATGCTTGAACCGAATGTGCGATATGTTGCCGTTATTCTTTCGGTTACTGCTGGCATTATTGCTTCTCAAGCGCTGATTACAGGCGCATACACAATGGTTTCTGAGGCAACAAGCCTAAATTGGATGCCACATTTGCAAGTGCGATATCCTGCTAGAACTCGTGGACAGCTGTATATTCCAGTTGTGAATGTTGTGCTGTGTGTTGCCACTATTACGGTTCTTGCAGTATTCCGCGATTCTGAACATATCTCTGGCGCATACGGTTTAGCTTTAACTCTAACTATGCTTGCTACGACTATTTTGCTTACAGTGCACATGTGGTATCAGAAGAAGCGATTTGGTGCCTTCATATTTGCAATCGTATTCCTCATGATTGAGATGATGTTCTTTGTGGCTTCCATGGCGAAATTCATGCACGGTGGCTGGTTTACTATGCTGCTCGGTGTTTCAATTTTGATCATTATGGTCACTTGGAAAGATGGAACTAAAATTGAGCGTTCGCAACGTTTGCACATGAAACCGAAAGATTTCCTACCTGTGCTAGATAAGTTGCACGGAGATTTCCGTATTCCGTATTTCGCTGACAATATTGTGTATTTGACTTCCGATTGTGAAATGAAGCGTCTCGATACTGGAATCTTCTTCTCTATTTTTGCCGACCATCCAAAGCGTGCTAGAGCTTGGTGGGCTGTTTCTGTAGAAACAGATGACGCTCCGTTTACTCGTGAGTATTGTGTAGAGAATTTCGGTACGGACTACTTATTCCGCGTAAAAATTAAACTCGGATTTAAAGTGTCGCCTTCTATACCAGCGTATCTTCACCAAATTATGCATGACTTGTCGCACACGGGCGAACTTCCTCAGCAAAAATCCGTGTATCCGAAGGTTGATGCAGATCCAGATATTGGACCAATTCGATATGTTCTGTTGCACAAAGCGTTGATGCCGGAATCTAATATTTCTGTGCGTGGAGCGTTATCTTTAAAGATGAAATATGCAATTAGACATGTTGCTGGTACGCCTGTTAAATGGTTTGGTTTGGCTCCTTACAATCCGGTTGTTGAAGTGCAGCCGTTGTTTATTTCTACTCGCAGACCTCCGCGTTTGAAGCGTGAAGACTGTTCTCAGCGAGCAGTTCAATCTTTGCAAGGTGCCTCAGCGCTTGAAACTAATATTCACGTTGTGAAAGATATCAGACCTACTGATGCTGAGCAGACTGCTGTTATGAACGCACGAGATATTGCTGCTGCTAATGTGATGTTTGCTAACGAAAAACTTGCCAATACTGGGAAAATTAGCCCAGTTCCAATTAAAGAGACAAAAAAAGTTAGCGTGGAGAAGCTTAATAAAGATGGGGCAAATATCGATGCAGCGAATGTAACGCATGCTGTTGTGCAGGCTGTGGAGGATGCTGCTCGTGCCAATGATGCGAATAGTGTGAAATCTGAAAAGAGTGCAGCAACTGAAAAGAGTGCAAAAAATAATCTTAAGTAAGAATCTTAAGGAAGAGCCTTAAAATGGAAAATGGTGCAGAAAGTATACTTAATTGCAACTCGATAAAACTCGCTGATTTACCTGATTTTGGTGAAGTAGAGAAATTGCATAGTGCAACTGCACCATCTTCTGCTGCTTATGAGCTTATTCACGGTCATTGTGTTGTAATCTCAACAATTGCTTGGCAAATTGCTCATCATTGCAATATGCTTTTGTCCGCTGAAAATCGTGCTGCTCAAATGAGTGAAACTTTGCGTAAGCGTGCTGAAATAGCAAAAAATTGCCTTCAGGAGCTTGTCGGAGATAGTTATGCAATATTACCTGCGCTTAGTGGTGGCTTAGCTCCAAAACAGTATATTGATGAATACGCAGCTTTAATAGGTGGATTGTTGCACGATATTGGCACGTATTTTGTGCTTGAAAGTGATGGCAGTAGCAACGCTGGTGGTATATTGCGCTTTGATGGTCCGAATTATATTTTGCATGGCTTGCGCGGATATAAATATTTAATTGATAATGGTTTTAGTGAGGATGCTGCGCAATTTGCGCGCAATCATACTGGAGTTGGCTTAACTCGAGAGCAAGTTATTGCGCAAAATTTGTCTCTTCCTGCTGAAGACTATATTCCGCAAACAGTTGAGCAAGAAATTGTTATGGTTGCGGATAAATATAACAGCAAATCGATACCTCCTCGTTTTTTGACAGTCGATTCTTATCGTCGCAAGGCTGCGCGATTTGGTGAAGACAATGCTAATCGTTGGATGCAATTGGTTGCGAAATATGGTGAGCCAGATATTGCAGGTCTGGCAGAAATCTTTAATATGCGTGTTGATGCGTGAGCGTTATTGATTTTTTGCGTATTTTTATCCTATTTTTGTGTATTTTTTTAAGAAATCTATTATTTTTTAAAAAGTTTTTATAGATTCAATATCAGATAGCATGCTTTTTTGGTGTTTTTTCGTGGTTTTCGACACGCCGGTGTTTTGGCTTGTTTTCAATGGTTTTGGGGTGTTTGTTTTTGGTGGGTTTGCGTTTTAGCGTGGGTTGGTGTAAGTTTATCTCTTGCTGCTCAGCGCGGCTGGTTCTCCTCGGTTGAGGTTGATGAGCCGGCTGGTGTGGTGGTGGTTTGAGAACTCAAGAGCGTGTCTGTACTACTTATTAGTTAATTATTGCCAGTTCATTGCCTGCCTTGCAGATTGCAGGGTGCCTGAGAGATGGTTAAATGGTGGTGAGGTTTTTGTTGGGATGTTCTTTCCTTAAAGAATGTCTCGTCTTTTTCTTTTTAATATTGGAGCCTTTTGTTGGCTCTTCATTGAAGTTTTTTCGTGGAGGGTTCGATTCTGGCTCAGGATGAACGCTGGCGGCGTGCTTAACACATGCAAGTCGAACGGGATCTGACCAGCTTGCTGGTTGGTGAGAGTGGCGAACGGGTGAGTAATGCGTGACCAACCTGCCCCATGCTCCAGAATAGCTCTTGGAAACGGGTGGTAATGCTGGATGCTCCAACTTGACGCATGTCTTGTTGGGAAAGTGTTTAGTGGCATGGGATGGGGTCGCGTCCTATCAGCTTGTAGGCGGGGTAATGGCCCACCTAGGCTTCGACGGGTAGCCGGCCTGAGAGGGCGGACGGCCACATTGGGACTGAGATACGGCCCAGACTCCTACGGGAGGCAGCAGTGGGGAATATTGCGCAATGGGGGAAACCCTGACGCAGCGACGCCGCGTGCGGGATGAAGGCCTTCGGGTTGTAAACCGCTTTTGATTGGGAGCAAGCTTTCGGGTGAGTGTACCTTTCGAATAAGCGCCGGCTAACTACGTGCCAGCAGCCGCGGTAATACGTAGGGCGCAAGCGTTATCCGGAATTATTGGGCGTAAAGAGCTTGTAGGCGGTTCGTCGCGTCTGGTGTGAAAGCCCATCGCTTAACGGTGGGTCTGCGCCGGGTACGGGCGGGCTAGAGTGCAGTAGGGGAGACTGGAATTCCCGGTGTAACGGTGGAATGTGTAGATATCGGGAAGAACACCAATGGCGAAGGCAGGTCTCTGGGCTGTTACTGACGCTGAGAAGCGAAAGCGTGGGGAGCGAACAGGATTAGATACCCTGGTAGTCCACGCCGTAAACGGTGGACGCTGGATGTGGGGCCCATTCCACGGGTTCCGTGTCGGAGCTAACGCGTTAAGCGTCCCGCCTGGGGAGTACGGCCGCAAGGCTAAAACTCAAAGAAATTGACGGGGGCCCGCACAAGCGGCGGAGCATGCGGATTAATTCGATGCAACGCGAAGAACCTTACCTGGGCTTGACATGTGCCTGTCGACTGCAGAGATGTGGTTTCCCTTCGGGGCAGGTTCACAGGTGGTGCATGGTCGTCGTCAGCTCGTGTCGTGAGATGTTGGGTTAAGTCCCGCAACGAGCGCAACCCTCGCCCTGTGTTGCCAGCGGGTTATGCCGGGAACTCACGGGGGACCGCCGGGGTTAACTCGGAGGAAGGTGGGGATGACGTCAGATCATCATGCCCCTTACGTCCAGGGCTTCACGCATGCTACAATGGCCGGTACAACGGGATGCGACATGGTGACATGGAGCGGATCCCTTAAAACCGGTCTCAGTTCGGATCGTAGTCTGCAACTCGACTACGTGAAGGCGGAGTCGCTAGTAATCGCGAATCAGCAACGTCGCGGTGAATGCGTTCCCGGGCCTTGTACACACCGCCCGTCAAGTCATGAAAGTGGGCAGCACCCGAAGCCGGTGGCCTAACCCTTTTGGGATGGAGCCGTCTAAGGTGAGGCTCGTGATTGGGACTAAGTCGTAACAAGGTAGCCGTACCGGAAGGTGCGGCTGGATCACCTCCTTTCTACGGAGTTTTTGTGCACGCTCGGTTGAGTGTGGTTACTGGTGTGGAAAACAATAGTTAACGTTTTTGATGAGTTTGTTGGGCATGCTTTTGGGTTCCCGGATTGCCACCCCCCTTTGTTTGGGGTTGCGGTCCTTGACTCACAGGATTTCAGGTTGATGCTTTTGAGTGTTTGGCTTGGGTTTTGTGGTGTTGTGGTGGTTTGAGAACTGGATAGTGGACGCGAGTAAAATGCGAAACTTTTTTGTTTCGATTTTTTGCTTTTATCAATTTCAACCGGCTCCTTTTGTTGGAGTCGCTTGATCGTTTTGTGATCGTTTAGTGTGATGATTTTTTGTCTAGAGAATTTTGCTGATGGGTTCTTACTTTAGTGTTTGTCACTGGTAAGGGCGTATGGTGGATGCCTTGGTAGACAGGACCGATGAAGGACGTGACGGGCTGCGATATGCCTCGGGGAGCTGCCGAGTGGGCTTTGATCCGAGGATTTCCGAATGGGGAGACCCGGCCACTGTTATGAGTGGTCACCACAGTTTTTGTGGGGGGTACGCAGGGAAGTGAAACATCTCAGTACCTGCAGGAAAGGATACTCCGTGAGTAGTGGCGAGCGAAAGCGGATCAGGCTAAACCGGGTGCGTGTGATAGCCGTCAGGTGTTGCGCATTCGGGGTCGTGGGATGGACTGTTCAGCCTCTGACGGGGTTGAGGAGAGTGATAAAATGTCGTGCTAGGTGAATGGGATTGAATTCCCAGCCGTAGAGGGTGATGGCCCCGTAGCTTGTCGTGCGATGTCTCTTTATGTTTATTCCCAAGTAGCGCGGGACTCGTGGAATCCCGCGTGAATCTGCCCAGACCGTTGGGTAAGCCTAAGTATTCCTGTCTGACCGATAGTGTACTAGTACCGTGAGGGAAAGGTGAAAAGCACCCCGGGAGGGGAGTGAAATAGTTCCTGAAACCGTGCGCTTACAATCCGTCGGAGCCTTCTTTGTGGGGTGACGGCGTGCCTATCGAAAAATGAGTCTGCGAGTCAGTGGTATGTGGCGAGGCTAACCCGGGTGGGGGAGCCGTAGCGAAAGCGAGTTTTAAAAGGCGTTTGAGTCGCATGTCCTGGACCCGAAGCGGGATGATCTAGCCCTGAGCAGGTTGAAGCGCGGGTAAGACCGTGTGGAGGACCGAACCCACCTAGGTTGAAAACTGGGGGGATGACTTGGGGTTAGGGGTGAAAGGCCAATCAAATTCCGTGATAGCTGGTTCTCTCCGAAATGCATTTAGGTGCAGCGTCGTGTTATTGCTTACAGGGGGTAGAGCTACTGGATGCTTGCGGGCCCATACCGGGTACCAATAGCAGCCAAACTCCGAATACCTGTTAGGTTTATCACGGCAGTGAGTCGGCGGGGGATAAGCTCCGTCGTCAAAAGGGAAACAGCCCTGATCGTCGTCTAAGGTCCCGAAGCGCGTGCTAAGTGGGAAAGGATGTGGAGTCGCATAGACAGCCAGGAGGTTGGCTCAGAAGCAGCCATCCTTGAAAGAGTGCGTAACAGCTCACTGGTCTAGTGGTTCCGCGCCGACAATGTAGCGGGGCTTAAGCACGCCACCGAAGACGCGGCTGCATGATTTGTTTCATGCGGGGTAGGAGAGCGTCCTGTATGGGGTGAAGCGGCAGTGTGAACTTGTCGTGGACTTTACAGGAGTGAGAATGCAGACATGAGTAGCGAGAGACGGGTGTGAATCCCGTCCGCTGAATGACTAAGGGTTCCGGGGCCACGTTCGTCGTCCCCGGGTGAGTCGAGTCCTAAGGCGAGGCCGACAGGCGTAGTCGAATGGATGAACGGGTTGATATTCCCGTACCGGTGTTACACCGTTCGAACTGAATCTGAGAGTACTAACCTTCATTTGCTGGTTGATTGCCTTTCGGGGTTGTTGGCTGGTTTGTGTTGGGACTGTATCGGTAGTAGGTTAGCGTGGGAGTGACGCGGGTAGGTAGCCGGCTGCGGAGGTGGTTTTCCGTGGCTAAGCGTGTGGGCTGTCTCCTAGGTAAATCCGGGGGATGTTAAAGCTGAGGCGTGATGGGTAGGCTGTAAGGCTGATTCCGGTGATCCTGCTTGCCAAGAAAAGCTTCAACGTGAGGTGTGATTCCGCTCGTACCCTAAACCGACACTGGTGGTCTGGTAGAGTATACCGAAGCGATCGGGCGAATCCTGGCCAAGGAACTCGGCAAATTACTCCCGTGCCTTCGGCATAAGGGAGACCCCTGATGGTGATGTTTTTTACAAGCGGAGCTGTTGGGGGTGGCACAAGCTAGGGGGTAGCGACTGTTTACCAAAAACACAGGAGCGTGCGAAGGCGTAAGCCGCTGTATACGCTCTGACGCCTGCCCGGTGCCGGAAGGTTAAGAGGATCCGTTAGCTTCGGTGAAGCGGTGAATTTAAGCCCCGGTAAACGGCGGTGGTAACTATAACCATCCTAAGGTAGCGAAATTCCTTGTCGGGTAAGTTCCGACCTGCACGAATGGCGTAACGACTTCCCCACTGTCTCGGCCAGGAGCCCGGCGAAATTGCAGTACGAGTAAAGATGCTCGTTAAGCGCAGAAGGACGAAAAGACCCCGGGACCTTTACTATACCTTGGTATTGTCGTTAGGTGTGGATCGTGTAGCATAGGCGGGAGGCTGTGAAGCGTGGGCGCTAGCTTGCGTGGAGTCGACAGGTGAAATACCGCTCTTTCCATATCTGGCGTCTAACCTCGACACGTTATCCGTGTCAGGGACAGTGCCTGGCGGGTAGTTTAACTGGGGCGGTTGCCTCCTAAAGAGTAACGGAGGCGCTCAATGGTCCGCTCAGCCCGGTTGGCAATCGGGTGTTGAGTGTAATCGCACAAGCGGGCTTGACTGTGAGACTGACGGGTCGAGCAGGGACGAAAGTCGGAGATAGTGATCCGGTGCCGGCGTACGGACGTGGCATCGCTCAACGGATAAAAGGTACCCCGGGGATAACAGGCTGATCATTCCCAAGAGTCCATATCGACGGGATGGTTTGGCACCTCGATGTCGGCTCGTCGCATCCTGGGGCTGGAGCAGGTCCCAAGGGTTCGGCTGTTCGCCGATTAAAGCGGCACGCGAGCTGGGTTCAGAACGTCGTGAGACAGTTTGGTCTCTATCCTCTGCGCTCGTTGGAATGTTGAGGAGACCTGCCCATAGTACGAGAGGACCTGGGTGGACGAACCTCTGGTATGCCGGTCGTCACGCCAGTGGCGCTGCCGGTTAGCTACGTTCGGAAGGGATAACCGCTGAAAGCATCTAAGCGGGAAGCCTGCTCCAAGATAAGCATTCCTTGCACTTTAGTGTGTGAGCCCCCATGTAGAACACGTGGTTGATAGGCTAGATGTGGAAGCCCTGTAAGGGGTGGAGCTGACTAGTACTAACGGGCGATGGTGACATTCTTCCTCACTTTTGTGAGTGGGGAGGGTGAGTTTCTGTGAGTATTATTCTTCTAGCGTTAATGAGTACTGAATGTTTTGCTTAACGATCAGTTGGTAAGAGAGTTTTTATTCGCGTTCATGTCCGGTTCCCAAACCGCCACGTGTTGCCACTCACAGCTCGTGAGTGTATAATCTAGTTTTGCGGTGGTCATGGCTCAGGTGAGACGCCCGGTCCCATTCCGAACCCGGAAGCTAAGGCCTGACACGGCGAGGGTACTGCACTCGATAGGGTGTGGGAGACTAGCACGCTGCCGCATTATTTTTCTAGCGGGGAGTTTTCACTCCCCGCTTTTTTATTTTCGTATACTACTGTTTTTGTAATCCTCCAAACTCTGGACAACGCTCGCGCTATAAGCGCTCACTGCTGAGCTTGCACGGAAAGTCCACTGGACTTTCCGTCTGAGCAAGCTCACGCTCCGAATTGCTTTCGCGCGCGCAATGCTGCGCTCAAGCAGGTCGCCGCGCAAACGCGAGGAAAACTTACGGCAAATGTAGTTAAAAACAGACAACAGAGACATGCGCGCAGAAACCGTACTGCACCAGTAACGAAAAATCCCCGGCAAACGTTTTGTAGCATCATTTGCCGCAAGGTAGTGATTAAATGATGATAGTCGGTGCAGAAGCAAATGAGCTTTGAGTATTCTTTGAATATTAAGGTATTGCGCCGATTGCAATTGGGCCAGCAATTGAGTTGATAATTGGGCTATCAATTGAAATAAAATCAAGCAATTAAGAATGCGGAATATTGTAACTAAAGCGATTATACTATTGCAGTAGAGCTATTTGCAATAATGCTGTTAGCAGTAATGCTATTTGCGATTATTCTGTAAATTTCATACAAGGAGTAGGTATGAATAAAGCCCTTATTAACATTGATTATACGAATGATTTTGTGGCAAGCGATGGCTCTCTTACTGTGGGCGAGCCTGCGCAAAAGCTCGAGAAGCGTATTACTGAGATTTCGCAGGAATTTCTTGACGCTGGTGAGTTCGTGGTTTTTGCGATTGATACGCACCATTTGAACGATCCGTATCATCCTGAAACTAAGCTTTTCCCACCTCACAATATCGCAGGAACTCACGGCCAGAAGTTATATGGCACGCTTGGTGATTTTTACGAAGCAAATAAAGATAAAAGCAACGTTTATTACATTCATAAAACTCGCTACTCTTCGTTTAATGGCACGGATTTGCTGATTAAGCTTCGCGAACGTCACATTGAAGAGCTGCATTTGGTGGGAGTTTGCACGGATATTTGCGTGCTTCACACTGCTGTCGATGCGTATAATCTTGGATTCAAGATTGTGGTTCACAAGGATGCCGTTGCAAGCTTTGATCCTGCAGGTCACGAATGGGCTTTGCGTCATTTTAAGACTTGCCTTAATGCGGATATTGTAGAAGGCTGAGAATTTTAGCTAAAAATATTTAAATAAGTATTCAATAGTTATTGAGAATAATAGACGCTGGTTGCTCTAAACTACCAGCGTTTTTGTTTATTCGGAGTGTCGACTTGACTATTAATGAGAATCATTATTATTATTGATAGACGTTGTAAAGATATCTTCAATAGTCATTCGTGAAAGAAGAGCGCGAATAGGCGAAATAGAGAAGATGAAGTGTAGAGAGCGAAACAGTAATATGACTCAGGTCATTAAGAATATGGTAAAACGCGCGTTCGCGATGTGCGGCGTTGTGGTGCTTGCGTTTGCGGTGCTTGCATCAGGATTTAGTGCAGCTTTACCGGCAGTTGCATTAGAAAATAGTAATCTTGGCGAAAAATACAATCCTACAAAAAAGGAAGTGCTAAGTCATGGCCATACAGACGTGTTTTACCCAATTCAATACAATGGTAAATTCATTATGGCCGTCGAAAAAGACGCTGCTACTTTCTTAAAGCCTGAAAACACTACGTTGCGCGTAGCTAAAAGCACGTACACTACAAAATCGCAACTTCCTGCTCTCGCTACTGAATACTACTATCTCGATAGTTCCGGAAATCAAAAAGGAAACCCTCTTTTCCCGGGTTGGGACACAGGTTATGCTGCATCTTTAGTTGGCGCATCTCACGCAGATGATGCAACAGCAGATATTGCAATTCAGCAAGTTACTGGACCAATGAACGGGCGCATTCTGCTTTGGACTACCGATGGCATTGGAAAAAATTCGAAGAAATTATCATTTGAAGAGAATGATTTAGACGACGAACCTGATACTGATGGCAGTCGATTTATGTTACCTGGCGTAATTCACCAACATACGGCTGGCCACGTGCATGCAAACTGGGGATTTACTCAACCTGGCATTTACAAACTAAAAGTGGCAGCAACTATTACAAATAAAAACACTAAAAAGCAGATCACAACCGAACCTGCAGAATACACTTTTGAAGTAGAAGATACATATTCAGGCGAAGTACCTGCTTCTGGCATTACGGAAACGCTTGATTTGCACCGTCGCGGTGATTTTATTAATCCTGACGATGATGAAGAAGCGCACGAAGCTTCCAAAGATCATAAAGACACGGATAAAGACGATGGCGGCGATATGCGCATCGGCAATATTCGTGATTCCGGACCTCATCCGCATTATCATTCATACGAAGGTTATGGTGGTTTAGACTTAAAAGTAGTTAACAAACCAAAGGGCGCTCGTATTGAGTGGAGATATGTGCGTGCTGACGAAGGTCCTGACGCGTATGGAACCACTCTTTTTGCTGAGAGATTGCAGCTTCCAGCTGAGCCTGCAATGAACAAGATGAAAGTGTATGCTCACGCAACTGAAGGTGAAACGCAAGTTGGCAAAGATACTGCGTCTGCAACCATCGCCGTTGAAGATCACGGTGCTGACGGACATCCTGTAGTAAAAGCAATTGCTCCTTATAAGCGTTTCAAACCAGGGGATACTTTACACGCGAAAACAGTATTGCTTAACCCTCATGTTGCAACCGACGGTGTTACCGGTGCGCCAATTGACGATCCGACAAGTCCAGTAACTTCCATAGTCAAAGATTATGTTTGGTTGATAAAAAAGGAAGGAGAAAGCGAATTTAAGCGCATTCCTGGTGCCATGAACAGCAAGTTGGAGCTAAAACTTGATGCGTCAATGCAAGGTGCAACGATTCGTCCTTCCTTAGTTTTAAAGAACGGTGAACTTTACCGTAATAAAATGTTTGATGAGTTTTGCGATTATGTTATTGAGATGAAAGGTGTTCCTCACTCTCATAACCATGATGGCGATGATGATCAAAGTGGTTCTGATTCTGAAGATGATGAGAACTCTCACGGGAAAAAGCACCATGAGAAGCGTCGTAATAAGCGCAAAAATAAGACTAAGCATTTTGTTGGTGGAAAGAACTTTTTGAAAGGTGTATTCGGCGGCACTGCAAATTCGGGACTATTTGGATCTAGTTCTAATGGTGGATTCCAATTCGAATCTAATTTCTTTAAGAAATCCAACAGAAAATTCAAGCGCACAAAGAAGAATCGCAATAAGACTAACCGCACTAATCGTAAGAATAATTCTAAAAATAATACGCAAAGTGGTGCTAGTTCTGGTTCTAGTTCTTTTACAAGAACAGAAAATTCAAGCGGAACATCGTTACATAATTCATCGCGACGAACTTCTGGCGGAACTCATACTAAGAACAAGAGCTCTAAGAAAAGTGGACAGACTATTCGTAATTTCGTAAGAACAGATAATAATTCTGGCAATAAGTCTAAAAATAGTTCTGTCAATAACTCTGATTTTGTTAAGAATACTGAACGTCATGCTTTGCAAGGTGCAAGGCAATACAACGAAGAATCTGATGAAGCGTATGAAGATGATTCAGATGATACAAAAGGTGATGGTTCCTCGACTAAGTGGGTTGCGGTTGCAGCTTCAGGTGCGAGCGTCGGCTTATGCACAATAACTGGCGCATGCGGAGCATTGATACGTTCTAAATTGAAATTGTTGTAAATGGTATTCGTATTATTACTAGAAAGTTTAAATAATGAATTACAAACAAAATGAAACATTGCAAGTAAAACGAAAGCATGTATATTCTACTGCGCTGCTTGCGCTCATATTTTCTTTAGTAACTTTGGTTGCATCTTTATGTGCACCAAATCCAATGCAGGAAACTGCTTATGCTAATGAAGGCAATCAGCCAGTTATGATTCAAGCAGGTCATGCTGATTTTGGACCAACGCTAATCGACGGCAAATGGAAATTGAAGATTCGTGATGATACTGGTGACGAACCAGTGTGGCGAGACCCAGAAAATGTGGTATTTAAATTAGGTGGCAATTCAATAATTCCTATGCCTGATGATGCTGCCTACAGTTTTATTGGCGAAAAGCCTGGAACCAAGCTTTACGTAATTCCACAAACTCAAAATCCTGATGTGCCGTGGCTTGGTTGGAATACGCAGGAAGGTGGCGTGCTTAACGAGCTCGATCGCGGTGCAAACCTTTCTCTTGAAGGAGTAAGCGGCCCGGGTAAACTGCATGTTTACTTAGAAAATGGCAACAACAATCCACAGCAACTTTGGGATAGTACTAAAGGATATCCGCAAAACAGCTGGATTGAAGCCAACGCTCATACTCACGTGAATTGGGTGTTTTCTAAGCCTGGAATTTATCATGTGAAGCTTACTTTTTCAGGAAAGCTTAAAAATGGACGCGCAGTAAGCGATACGCGTGTTCTTAATTTTGCGGTTGGAGATAATACCGATCCTAATGCTGCTTTAGGTGCGGGTGCTGCTGGAGCAAGTGGCAACGAGGGCGACGAAGAGGGTCAAGATGAAGAAGATAACGATGAATCCGAAAAAGATGAAGCTAATCATCATCACGAACTCCTTCACAACAAGCATAAGCATTCTCACAAAGTATCTGAAAAAAGTGACGATACAGCTTTAGTTCTTCAAATTGTAGGTATTTTTGTGGCTATTATTGCCGTAATTATTGTGATTTTTGTACTAATAGCTGTAGTTAAAAGCAAGAAAGCACGAAATCTTGCGCTTGCTAAGCAAGTTTCTGCACAAGCTAATCAACAGTATGCAAACAATGCAAATTCTGTGAATAATGCAAATGGTGACAATACCTTGCCAAATCTAGTGCGTGATCAAGAAACGACAGTAATGTCACCAATTAATAATTCTCAATATTCTCAATCAGACAATGTGCAATCTGATGGCACTCAGTGGAAATAATGGTGTGACGAAAATGGTTCGTAATAGTATAAAGAAATTATCTCGCGCTTTGTTGGTGGGCGTGTGCTTGTGTGGCATGATGATGGGAACTCCCACGGCTTTTGCTGACAATGGCAGTGACGCAACTGTTGTAAGCGGAAAGAAATCTTCTAAAGATTTTGACGCAATAAAGCAAGCCAATTTTAAAGCGTGTGCAGCTGCTCGCTTAGATAAAACTGCTTCACAACCTGCGGCTGATAGTAAAGTTGCAATGTGCCATGCGTATAAAGGTCATACTGACGTTTTTGCAACTTTCTTTGATACTACAAATAACCGCATGGTATTAGGTACCTTGGGTGATGCGTTTGAAAATGAAGATCATAATGGCACTCGTTACGATACGAATCGGCTTATTTTTGAAGTCGGCTCTAAAAATATCATGCAGTTTTCCAAAGATGAGAACGATCCGATAATAAAAGAAATCTACGCAACAACTCGCGAAGGTGTAGTCTGGTTCTTTGATCAATCTGGAGCTGGAAATACTGGTGCATTATGGCCTGGTTTAGATACTAGACCGTTATATGAGGGAGCTGGTTCTACAAAAGTTAATCCAACAGTCAAACTGTCATTAACTGGTATCGAAGCCCCCCACAACGGCGAAGTTTTTATGTACAGTCGCAGCGGTGACGATTATGAGAAAATGCTCGGCTCTGCTGAAAACTGGCCGAAAGATGTTGACATTACTGAGACTGGTGGCAAGCATTCGCACATGTATTGGTCTTTTAACCGTCCTGGTGTGTATAAGTTAAAAATGAAGGCTACTGCTACCGTTGGTGACGAGGAGCAAAGTTCTGAGCAGACTTATACATTCCATGTAACTAATCATGATGTAACAGCTGGCGATTTTGCTGATTATGATGGCGCATCTTTTGATGGTGATGAAGATGGTGAAGACGACGAAGAAGATTCAGATGATGATGACGATTCTCAAAGTGAGGATCACAGCATTAATGTGCAACAAAGTAACGGATCTTTCTTCATTAACGGTAACAACAACACTGTGTATGTGACTCCATGGCCTGGAGCAAAAATGCAACAACAAGGACTTTTTGGAAGTAATAATGGTGGTCTTATTCATGGGGAACATAACGCTAAAAGCGGAAAGCAAGTTTCTCAAAGTCAGCAATCTGCTGTGACAAAGTTCAAAGACATCAAGGGCGACAAGCTTGTTATAGACCACGGTCACGTTGATATTGCTGTATATACTGGCGATTCAAATAAAGTTGATATGGCTGTGCAAGAAGATGTGACAGGAAGCCACGTCTTTAGAGACCCGGATACAGTTGTATTCGCAGTTGGTGATGCTGGTAAAACTAACGGCGTGTATCGTATACCGCAAACACAAATTGATGGTGTGCCATGGATGGGTTGGAATAATCAGTCTATGAATCCGCATAAGCCAACTCAATTGAGCCTAACAGGAGTTGAAGGTCCTGGAAACGTACGCGTTTGGATGTTTGGCGGTTTGGGCGGTGGAGATCAAGAGATTTTCTCCACTCAAGGAGCAACAGATTATACGATACCTGCAAATACGCATGCTCATGCGAATTGGGATTTCGACGAACCGGGATATTACACATTGCAATTCCAAGCTTCCGACGGAAATTCTACAGTAACTCGCAATATTCATGTTGCTGTTGGTGTAGATCCACAAGAAACACCAATGGGGTATGCTGACGGCGGCGAAAGTACTGGGAAAAAGGATGGTTCTTCTACACCTCAGAATCCAGCAAAACCTACTGATTTGCCTCGTTTAGGCGGAAATAATGGCGGTCATGGAAACGGTGCCGTTGGTGGCGGAAATCCTTTTGTTGGTCGTGGTTTAGGATTGAACAATTCACACTCTGGAAAACAATTGCCAAGAAAAGCTAAAAAGCATAAAGGTCTTGTTTCAAAAATTAGTAACAAGAGACTCGCTAAAAGTTTGTACCGACAGAAATTGAACGATAATGACGATGTTGCGAAGTCTGAAGCAAAAGGTGTAACAGGATTATTTAAGCGAAATCCTTTACTTGCTTATTCGCTTCTTGCTGGTGGAATTATTGCTGTGCTTGGCGTTTTGGGTGCAGGAATTTGGTATCTGTACAAGCGCGGACTTATTAACTTCAACTGGCTGTTGCGCTATTAGTAGTAGGAGTGTGTAAGGGTGATTCGTAAGCCCAAAAAAGTAAAGCAAACTTTGTTCTCTTCGCTTGCTGTAATTGCAGCCGTTGCGCTTATTTTGCCGCTTTCTGCTTGTGGTAGTGCTAACGGGAATCGTGCAGGACATCGCGATGGTCGCATTAATGTAGTTACAACTACAGGCGTTTTGCGCGATATGGTGGCGAATGTAGCAGGGGATGCCGCAAATGTGAGTTCAATCGTGCCTGATAATGCAGATCCGCACTCTTACGAGCCGCGATTGCGTTCAATTCGAGACGTTGTGTATGCGGATGTGGCTTTTAGTAATTACATGATGCTTGAGGAGCATGGTGTTATTACTGCTTTAGACGCAAATTTGCGAAAAGGCGTGCCAAATGTGCAACTTGCTGAAGAAAGCGTGAAACATGCGGCGGATATTATTCCAATGGTCGAAGATGTGTCGTTGGACACTATTTGGCTTGGTCTTGCTACAGAACGTCAAACTTTGCAGCAGGTTAAGGAAACTAAAGGTGCTAGAGAGCAACAAAAATCTCAAGAGAAATCTGATAAGTCGCAGTCTTCTCAGGTTTCTCAATCTTCACAATCAAACGCGCCTTCAACTGTAACGAAAGAAGGACGCGCTACTGTAATAAAGCCAAAAGCATACAACATGAAGCGTTCGGACAGGATCCGCTTAACTGCAACTAAAGTAACCGGTCCTGGTTCGCTTTTTGCTTACCTTACTGGCACTTTTGGAAGCGTAGAAACTTACGTTAATTCAGCAAACGGAATTAACGATGAAGATCATGTGGATTTGCCTGCGGACGCGCACACGCATTTAAGTTGGGCTTTTAGTAAGCCAGGAGAATACACTCTCGGTTTTCACGCAGATATGCTCAATGCTCAAAACGAAAGAGTTGCAAGTTTAGGAAACGCAACTATGCGTTTTGCTGTTGGCATTAACGCGCAGAAATTAGCGAAAAAGCGTGGAGCTAGCGTAGTTTTGAATCAAGGTCATGCAGATTTGGCTTACGATTTAGCTAAACGCGGATTTTTGTACAGAGTTGACACTTTGCAAGAAAAGCGGTCAGTTGCGCCAAAGCGCGTATACTATGAGCCGCGAGACGTAGTAGTAGAAGTGCCGACTAATGCTTTAAAAGAAATTCCAGCTGAACAAGGCTATAGATTCCTTGGATTTGCAAGGCAGAAAATTTATCAACTTCCTCAAGCTGTTCTTGGAAAACATGTTCACGGAGATATTGATCCGCATTTATGGCAGTCAGTGAAAAACGGAATTGCTTATGTGCGCACAATAGCTGACCGCTTGTGCGAAGTCGATCCTAAAAATGCTCGCAAATATCGCGCAAATGCGGATCGATATATTAATAAACTTCTCGACGTAGACGCTTATATGCGTAAAAAAGTTGCGTCAATTCCAAAAGAGCGTCGCAACTTGGTTACAACGCATGACGCTTTTGCATACTTAGGTAAAGCTTATGGCGTAAATATTGCGGGATTTGTAACAATCAATCCTTCAAGCGAACCGAGCGTGCAAGATAGGCGTAGGCTTTCGCAAATTTTACACGACTTGGAAATCCCTGCAGTGTTTTTAGAGCCAAATTTAATTTCGCGCTCGTCTGTGCTTAAAGAGCTTGCATCTGAAGCGCATGTGAAAGTTTGTCCAATTTATGGTGACGCTTTCGACGCGAATGTGCGAACTTACGCGGATATGATGCGAGCTAACGCGGATTCTTTAGCGAAATGTTTGAAGTGAAAGTGTTAAAGGTAATAAATATGGAAGAAAATGCAGTAATTTGCGCACAAAATTTGAATATTTCGTACGGGAATCGCGCTGTTGTAAAAGACGTTTCTTTTACCATTAATAGTGGCGAATTCGTGGGATTACTTGGTGCAAACGGTGCCGGTAAAACAACGCTATTTCGTGCAATTATGGGTTTGATTCCGCATACTGGAAAACTCGAAGTGCGTGCTCCTCATATGGAAGGTGCAAAACTTAATTCTCGCGTATCTTACGTTGGATACGTGCCTCAACGTCACGATATTGCGTGGGATTTCCCACTTTCTGTTTTAGATGTAGTGATGATGGGTAGGATTCGTCATATTGGTTACGTTCGTCGCGCTAAAAAAGAAGATTACGAGATTGCATTAAACTCGCTTGAACGCACAGGAATGGCTGATTTCCAAGATCGCACGATTGGTGAACTTTCTGGAGGTCAGCGGCAACGCGTTCTTGTTGCGCGAGCATTGGCTGGAGAGCCGCGTTTACTTTTGCTAGACGAACCGTTTACTGGACTTGATATGCCTACTCAGGAGCTGCTTACCGATTTGTTCTTAAAATTGTCTGCTTCTGGTGAAGCAATTCTCATGAGCTCACACGATATTATTGGCTCAATTAACTCATGCTCGAGAATAATGCTATTTGATGGCACTATTGTGGGTGACGACGATCCGCAAAATTTGCAAACAGAACAGTGGGTACGAACCTTCCACGTAGCTCCGCAAAATCCGCTTATTAAAGCAGTTGAGCGCGTAATTGGTAAGGAAAGTGTGGTGAAAGAGTAATGTTATCTCCAATAGAATTTATACAAGATTTAACAAATCCAGACCTTTGGTTTTTGCTAAAAGCACTTATTGTAGCGTGCCTTTCTAGCGTAATTTGCGGTGTAGTTGGATGCTACGTAGTACTTAGAGGAATGGCGTTTATCGGAGATGCTGTAGCTCACTCAGTATTCCCAGGACTTGCTATAGCCTTCGTATTGCAAGGAAATCTGCTATTTGGAGGAGCACTCGCAGGAGTTGCAACCGCGCTAATCGTATCTATTTTTAGCCAAAACCGTAGGCTTCGCGAAGACTCATTTATTGGCGTATTTTTCGTATCTGCTTTCGCTCTTGGAATTGTGATTATTTCTAAAGCATCTGGCTACGCTGGATCCTTGGAATCCTTCTTGTTTGGCTCGATTACAGGTATTCCTGATTCAGATATTGCTGTTGTTGCTATTACTGGTTTGATTATTTTGGCTATATTATGCATGTTCCACAAAGAGCTTGTGTGCGTATCGATGGATCGAGAAACTTCGCGCGCAATGGGATTGCCGGTTGCATGGCTAGATGGAATGTTGTACGTGTTAGTGGCTATCGCTGTAGTTGTTTCCGTGCAAATTATTGGAAACGTGCTTGTGCTTGCTCTGCTTGTGACTCCTGCTGCAACTGCGCGACTGCTTACTGATCGGCTATCTAGGATGATGGTTTTAGCTCCTGTTATTGGTTGCGTTTCTTCGATTGTTGGAATGTATATTTCGTGGAGCTTTGATACGGCAACGGGCGGAACAATTGTGCTCGTAGCAACCGCTCTCTTTGTGCTCGCTTGGGCGTGCTCTCCTAAACATGGGTTGATTGCAAAAGTAGGTCGTAGCGTAGGTTTATAGCATGCTGCACAATAGAAAGCATGGTATCAAAAGGAAAACCTTCGCCAAGAAGTGCAGTAAAACCACTCAGTGATGAGCAAGTAAAGCTTTTAGCAAGTAAACACAATTTAGTTGACCCAACGTATTACTATCCGACAGGAAAACGCAAGCCAAATCAGGTAGAAATTGACGCGCAAAATCCTAAAGCCGCCGAAAGACTGCTCGAAGGAACGTCGCGCGTATTGCGTTCGCGCTGCAAAGTAAAGGCGTGGGGATTGGAAAACGTGCCAGAAGAAGGCGTGTTTATTACAGCTTGCACACACGTGACGATGTTTGATGTTTTCATACCTATGACTGCACTATTCCACCAAGGTCGTCGTCCGCGCTACATGGCAAAAGCGGAACTCGCTCACTGGCCAATCTTAGGCAAATGGTTCCAGCTTGTAGGCATGCAGCCGGTTCCTCGCAGAAGCGGAAAAGCGCGAGAAATAGAAGAAGAATCTATTAAAATCCTCACCAATGGCAGACCTTTAAGTGTATGGCCTGAAGGAACAGTTACGCGCGATCCTAAAAAATGGCCTATGAGCATGAAGCCCGGAATTGGTATAATTGCTCTCGAAGCATCGCGCAGACTCGGACATCAGATTCCGCTATTTTGCGCGGTTACATGGGGCGCGGCAAGCATTAACCACTGGTGGCCATGGCCAAAGAAAAATGTTGTAATGTGCTACGATACTCAACTTGATTATGCTGACTTGCTAAAGGGGAGTGAAAATTGGGGAGAGCTACCTCCTCTTGAATCTGCTGAAGAGTTGGCTCGTCGCGTGCGTGTGCGTATGACGCAGATTATGGAAGAAATTCGTGGAGAAAAATCTCCTGCAGGATACTTTGATTACAGGCAGATGAAACGCGTTACGGAAGAATAAAAAATATACAGAAGAATAAAATAAAGTATCTTTTAAAAATCCCGTAAAGCGGCATGTGTAGAATTATGTAATAGTGTGATTACAAATAAATAGCTATACAGTAGCTTATAAAACTCACAACCGAAAGGCAGGACGTAAAACATGAACATTACGGTGTTGGGTGCTGGTGCTTGGGGAACTGCGTTTGGACAAGTACTTGCGGATGCAGGAAATCAAGTGACAATGTGGGCAATAGAGCCAGAAATTGTTGAAGGAATTCGCGATCATCATCATAATGGCGTGCGTCTGCCTAGCGTAGAAAAACTTCCAGAAAACATGACTGCAACTGGGGACCGAGCAGAGGCTGTTGCAAATGCGGATATTGTAGTCGTGGCGATTGCGGCACAGTTTGCTCGCGTTGCGTTGGAAGGTTTTGTGGGTTTGATTCCACAAAATGCGATCGTTGTTTCGCTGATGAAAGGCATTGAGCGCACAACCGGCAAACGTATGGATGAAGTTGTGTGCGAAGCTTTGAACTTACCGCGTAACCGTTTTGCTGCACTTTCCGGACCAAACTTGAGCAAGGAAGTTGCATCTCGCCACCCGGCTGCAGCAGTAGTTGCTTGCGCAGAAAAATCTCAGGCAGAAGTAGTTGCAAAAGCATGCTCAAACAGCTACTTTAAAGCATTTGTGTCAACAGACGTAATCGGCGTAGAAATGTGTGGCTCGCTTAAAAACGTGGTTGCGCTCGCAGTTGGTATGGCTCGAGGTGCAGGATATGGCGAAAACACGGCGGCTATGATTGAAACGCGCGGTTTGGCAGAATTGACGGCATTGGGCGTAGCAGAAGGCGCGGATTCGCGCACTTTTGCAGGTCTTGCTGGCTTTGGTGATTTAGTTGCAACTTGTGGATCTCCTCTAAGCCGCAACTATACTTTCGGTGCAAATCTTGGAAAAGGCATGAGCGTTGAAGAAGCAACTGCCGTGAGCAATGGTGTTGCAGAAGGCGTGCCAACCACAAGCGCAGTAGTTGCAATGGGCAAGCGTTTGGGTGTTGCAACTCCGCTTGCAAGTGCAATGGCTCGCGTGCTTGAAGAAGGAATTTCCTGCCAAGAAATGCTCGCAATGCTTTTCGACGACGACGTTTGCGAAGAGTAAGTAGCGTTTGCGAAAATAATCAAAACTAGTCCAAAATAATTAGAATAATTCAAAATATATAAAGGAAAAAAATGACGAAAAAGCGTGTAGTGTTCTTGTATGGCGGTAAGGCAGACGAACATTCGATTTCTTGCATATCTGCTGCTGGAGTGCTCAGTGCTGTAGACGAAAATCGTTTTGACATTGTGCGGATCGCAATCACAAAACAAGGCGAATGGATTGTTGGCGGCGAAGATCCGCGAAACTTCCGTATGGAAGAAGGAGAGCTTCCGGTAATAACAAAAACTGCTGGAACGCGCGATGTTGTGCTAGACCCTGCCAAAGGCGCAGACGGATTTTTAGCCCGCGAAAATGACGGTACACTTACAAGTTTGGGTCATATTGACGCTGTTTTCCCAGTTCTTCACGGTCCGAACGGTGAAGATGGCACTTTGCAAGGCTTGCTAGAAATGATGCAAGTTCCATACGTTGGTTGTGGAGTGTTGGCTTCGGCTGCGTGCATGGATAAATACTATGCAAAGCAACTGTTTAAAGCTGCCGGAATTAATGTTGCTCCTGGAATTGCACTTGATGCGCGCAAGTTTGCAAGCGACGCGGAAAATCGCTTTGATGCATACGCAGAAGAAATTCTTACTCAAGTTGAAGCAGCAAAACTCGAGTATCCGCTTTTTGTAAAGCCAAGCCGCGCAGGTTCCAGTTTTGGAGTTACAAAAGTTGAATCGCGCGATGCTAAAGCCTTAGCAGAAGCTATTTTTGAGGCTTCAGAGCACGATTGGCGAGTGTTGGTAGAGCAGGGAATTGATGCACGAGAAATTGAGTGCGCGGTTCTTGCAGCTCGCGACGGCGAAGAACCGAAAGCAAGCTGGCCTGGAGAAGTTGTGCTAGACAAGCGCGAGGCTGGTGAAGACCAGTTCTACGATTTTGACAGCAAATACATGGATTCCGCAGCTTCGCACGTTGAAGTTCCAGCAAACTTGCCAGCGGAAACTTTAGAGCGCGTTCGCAAAACGGCGCTTGCAGCGTTCAAAGCGGCAGATGGGCGGGGACTAAGTCGCGTAGATTCTTTTGTAACTAAAGATGGTCGCGTAATTCTTAACGAAATCAACACGATGCCTGGATTTACGCCAATCTCCATGTATCCAAAAGCTTGGGAAGCAACTGGAATAAGCTACAACGATTTAATCACAAAGCTTATTGAAGGCGTTTTGAAATAATTTAATCAACTGTAAAGCAGAAACAAAAAGCAGCAATAAAAAGGAATAAGTATGCAAGATTTGCAAAATTCATGGCGCGACGACACTTATTTGTTAGCGCGCAAACGTCAAGGAACTATTGGCATGTCTTTATGCGTATTCCTCGTAGTTTGGATTGCTGTTGCCTATGTTCTTGGAGTTCTTTCTTCACAGTTTGTGCCTAAGAGCATGCTAAGCGACTCTCTTAACACATTACTTGTGTCGGATATTTCGCAGTGTTTAGTCGCTTTACCAATCGCAATGCTTATTATGCGCACTGTCCCTGCGGCAAAAACCCGACAATTCTCTATGAAATTTAGCCAATTTGGCGGATTCTTTGCTGTGTGCATACCGATTATGTACATTGGTAATATAGTTGGCGTTTTCCTAGCAACAGTTCTTAGCGGTGGCAAAGCAGAAAATCGCGTATCAGACACTATTGCAGCGGGAAATATGTGGGAAACCTTCATATTCGTGGTAATTCTTGCGCCAATTGTGGAAGAATGGCTTTTTAGAAAACAGCTGCTTTCTCGTTTGCGCGCGTACGGAGAAAAGCGAGCTATTGTATTTTCTGCACTTGCTTTCGCGCTTTTCCATATGAACATTTTCCAATTCTTCTACGCATTTGGACTTGGACTTGTTTTTGGCTACATTTATATTCGTACGTCCAAGTTGAGCTACAGCATATTTCTTCATATGATTGTGAATTTCCAAGGAAGCATAGTTGCAATGTGGTTGGAAAAGCAGCTGGTTGATGCAAGCGGAAATATGATTGACGTAGAAAAGATGTCTCGTCAGGAATTAACTAGACTGCCAACCGGTTTTATTCTAGCTGGAATTTATGGGATGTTTATGATTGCCATGCTTATAGTAGGCGTGGTTTTGCTAGTTCGCCGCCGCAAGTATCTTGTATTCTTCAATGCTCCGCAAGAACTTCCGAATAAAGCTGGCAACAAAGCATTGTACGGAACTGTTGGAGTAATAGCATTTTTGATTATTTCAATACTTCTTAATTTGCTAATGTTATTTGTGTAAAAGCGAGTAAAAAATAATCGCATAAAAATAAAATATAAAATAAATCAACGAAGGAGGCGAAAGTTATGCAAAGCAATCAGTCGACTAAAACTATTCGCGTAGGCCTACTTGGGGCTGGAACTGTTGGGTCTCAAACAGCGCGACTAATAGTTGAACAGTTCAATGAGCTTAAGAAGCGAACTGGCGCTGAAATTGAGCTTGCAGCAGTTGCATGCTTACGCCCGGAAGAAGTTGATGCGCCTTGGATTAAGCGTGATTTGCTAACTACAGACACTGCCTCTTTGTGCGCTCGCGAAGACATTGATATTATAGTCGAGCTTATTGGCGGACTTGAGCCGGCTCATACTTTTGTAAAAAGTGCGCTATGCCACGGAAAATCTGTTGTTACTGCAAATAAAGCGTTGCTTGCGAAGTTTGGTCCGGAATTATACGAGTGTGCAGAAAGTCACGGAGTTGACTTGTACTTTGAGGCGGCTGTAGCGGGAGCGATTCCTATTGTTCGACCGCTTCGAGAGTCGCTTATTGGTGACAAAATTACGCAAATTTTCGGAATTGTAAACGGAACTACCAACTATATTCTTGACGAAATGACTGTGCGCGGACTTGATTTTGATTTGGTTTTGCACGCGGCTCAAGAAAAGGGTTATGCTGAGGCAGATCCGACCGGAGATGTTGAAGGTTTCGATGCTGCAAATAAAGCTGCGATTCTTGCAACTCTTGCATTCCAAATGCCAGTAAGTATTGACGATGTATCCGTTGAAGGAATTAGCGCGATTACTGCTGAAGATATTGCTGCAGCGAGCGCGGAAAAGCGTGTAATTAAGCTACTTGCAGCAGTCGAAAGGCATTGCGATGGTAAGTCAAAATCGGATGGCGGAGTAAGTGTTAATGTGTATCCGGCGCTTGTTGGTGCGGAGCACCCTTTGGCGTCGGTTCACGGCAGTTTTAATGCTGTGTTTGTGAAGGCGCAGGCTGCGGACGATTTGATGTTCTACGGACGCGGTGCCGGCGGTGCTCCAACTGCAAGTGCTGTTGTTGGAGATGTTGTTAGTGCTGCTCGAAATCTTGTGCGTGGATGCGCAGGTTTTGGCGTGCCAATGTATAACAAGTATGTGCCGGCTTCTAGCGAGCAGACTAGAGCGGATTTTGTGATTCGTTGCAATATGGAAGATACTTCTTTGGCTTTGTGCAGCGAAGTTATGGATGTTTTTGTAGATCATGGCGTTGCAGCTGAACGTTTGGCTTCGGCGTGCCAAGCTAAGTATGCGCAAACTGAAGCTGATTCGGATTGCCCACAGTGCGGTCTTGGTGGACCTGGCAGTGTGCGCGTGCTTGTGCGCGAATGTTCGGAAGCTGCAGTTCAAGCTATTTGTGAGGATTTGCAGAAGTTGGATGTTGTGTGTGGAAAGCCGCTAGTTTTGCGCGTTATACAGTAGAGAAGCTGCAGGTGGTCGTATGAAGCCAGTGTGTAACAGTGTTTCCGTGCGCGTGCCAGCGACTAGCGCAAATCTTGGTTCTGGTTTTGATACAGCCGGTATTGCGCTTGATTATGCGGATTCTTTAGTTTTTACTCTGGATGATAATCATTCTAAAAATTCGCTTGATTATGCTGGAAACGTGCGCGTAATTATTCACGGCGAAGGCGAGGATACGCTTCCAAAAGATGAAACGCATCTAGTTGTAGCGACTTTTCGCAAAGCTTGCAAAATATTTGGTCTGCCAAACTTGCGATTTACGTTAGAAGCGCATAATCGGATTCCGCAAGCGCGCGGTATGGGCTCTTCTGCAGAAGCGATTGTTGCTGCAGTTGCTGCTGCTTGGGCTTTTGCGCACGAAGGTGAGCTTAATCGCGAAGCAATTTTCGAAATCGCGGCCGCAATTGAAGGTCATCCAGACAATGTTGCTCCTGCAGTTTTTGGCGGTTTAACGATGAGCTGGAAGCTTGATGCTGGGGAAGGCAAAGGTTCTGTGCGCGTGGCTGGAGATTGTGAAACTCCGCTTTCTACCGGTTTTCATACTGTGCGATACAAAGTTTCGCAAGATATTTCCGTGTCTGTATTTGTTCCTGATTTCGAGCTTTCTACAGAGCTTGCTAGGCGCGCGCTTCCAGCAAAAGTGCCGTATGGTGACGCAATATTTAACGTGTCGCGAGTTGCAATGCTACCGGTTGCTTTTGGTGAGTTAAATAGCGATTCTGAAAATGAATTAGGCACAATAAAATCTGATATTTCGAGAAATGCGTTACTTTTTGCAGCAACTCAAGATGCTCTTCATCAACCGTATCGTGCAAATCTTATGAAAGATTCATGGAAGCTAGTGGAAACGTTGCGCGAGCATGGTTTTGCTGCAGCGATTTCGGGAGCAGGATCGTGCGTTGCTGTATTTTATGCAGGAGACGCTGAGTGCAATAAGAGTGCGGTTCAAAAAATCGACGCGATTGCTGAGCCGTGGCTTTCGCGTGCTGGCTGGCGTGTTTTGCATGTGCAGGTTGATTCTATTGGCGTTGCAATAACTCGCGAATAACCTATGTGAAGTTGTAAAAGGGAAGGGTAAGGTATGACAGTTTCGTTGATTTTGGCCTCACAGTCTCCAGCGCGTAGGGCTGTTTTGGCGGCCGCTGGCGTGATTCCGGTAATTCACGTAAGCGAAGTGGATGAGCCGGCGGCTTTGCGTGATGCCGCTAGTGAGCGAGGTACGAGCGTTGAGCAGTTGAACGTTGAGCAGCGAGTTTCTATTTTGGCTCGTGCAAAAGCTCAAGCTGTGTACCATGCGTGGAAGTGTGTGGCGGATGCGGCTGCTTCGGCTAGTGGCGATTTAGTTGTGGGGTATCCGCTGGAAGCTGAACCTGCGGGATCTGAATCTTCTGAATCTGCTGGTAATGCTTTAGCAAGCGATTCGCAATCAGACGTAACGCATAACGTAGATACGGCGCAAACTCGCGATTTTTCAGGCGTTACTGTTCCTACAAAAACTTTCGATATTCACGATTTTGCATATACGAGTAAATCTTCTCATGATTGTAGCGGTGTGCTGATTGTTGGCTGCGATTCCATGTTCTTACTCGATGGTGAGTGCTACGGAAAGCCGCATACTCCTGAAGTGGCATTTGAGAGAATCAAGCAGATGAGTGGAAAAACGGGACAATTGTGGACTGGTCACTGCTTAATCGACGCAAAAACCGGCAAAACTATTTGCAAAACAAGTCATGCAAGCGTAACTTTTGCGCAAATGAATGACGCGGAAATTCGCGCGTATGTAGCAACTGGTGAGCCTCTGGAAGTGGCAGGATCCTTTACGTTAGAAGGTTTTGGCGGAGCTTTTATTGAAAGCATTAATGGAGATCCTCACGGTGTTCTTGGAATCAGCTTGCCGCTGCTGAGACAAATGGTTTCGGAGCTTGGATACGCTTGGCCGGATTTGTGGAATAAGGAAAGCTTGGAAGAAACTGGCGAAAAGAATGATCCGACTTCCACGGAAGTGCCTAAAGAAAATGTGCATCAGCCGGGAGATGGCTGGGTGCATTGCGATTGTGGCCGCAGACATTGGGGTCATAACGGAGCTGCTGGAGTGCTGCTTGCTAGGCGAGATGCTGAAACTGGTCGCGTGACGCACGTTGTGATGCAACATCGTGCTCTTTGGAGCGCTGAAGGTGGCACTTGGGGCATCCCTGGTGGCGCAATTTCCGACGGAGAAAGCGCGATTGAGGGCGCGTTGCGTGAGTCTTTCGAGGAAGCAAATATCACTTCGGGAGATATTGAAGTTGTTGGAGCTTACCGCGAAGATCATGGAAATTGGTGTTATACAACGGTTTTTGCGTTTGAAAAGCCGGGGCATAGTGTGGATCCTTGCGCGCACGACGACGAGAGTATGGAAATTAAGTGGATGCCGATTGACGACGTGCCTAAGCTGAAGCTGCTTACGGCAATGCGCACTGATTGGCCGTCGTTCCGCGCTCGTCTCGATTCTCTTGCCTCGATTCGCTAGTTGCGCAAAGGTAAGTGCGCAAAGATAGCTTCAATTTGGAAGTAGACTTCTAAGTATGAGTTAGTTTTGCGGAATTTGGAAGTAGACTTCCAACTTTTGCCATTTTGCACTAAACTTGGAAGTAGACTTCCAACTTGCGAAATTTTATTTAGAGTATTGTTTTGGGACTTAACTTTTTTATTTTATCTACGTGTTTGCGTTGCTTTTAATCTATGAAATCTTATAAAATACTACTTATGCGCTGGTGCATGCTAGTTTTCTGCTAGTTGTTAGATGTTTTGTGGCTTGTGCTTGATTTTGTAATTTTGCTTGTGATTCATGGGTTTTGTGTTAAGCGCATAGAAATAAAGTAAACAAATCAAATAAAGCAACTAATTGCGTAAATTTGCGTAAATATTAGGGGGCAATTATGTCTAATGCATCAAATATTAAAAAAGATATTATTACAGCAAAAGGCTTTACAATTCAGGTTTATACGGAAGATTTTAGGAATGATTACGTTAGTTTAACCGATATTGCGAGATATAAAAACAAAGAAGAGCCTAAAGATGTTGTTAAAAACTGGCTGAGAGTGAAGAATACTATTGAGTTCTTGGGATTGTGGGAGAGTATTAACAATCCTAATTTTAAAGGGGTCGAATTCGACTCCTTTAAGAATGAGGCTGGTTCTAATGCTTTTACTTTATCTTCTAAAAGATGGGTAGAATCAACAAATGCTATTGGCATAGTTTCCAAATCTGGTAAGAATGGCGGAACTTACGCTCATAAAGATATAGCATTTAAGTTTGCGGCTTGGATCTCAGCAGAATTTGAACTATATATTATCAAAGATTATCAAAGACTTAAATCTGATGAGGGTTCCAGGCTTTCGTTGAATTGGAATTTGAACCGTGAGATTTCGAAGATTAATTACAAGATTCATACGGATGCTATTAAAGAATATTTGTTGAAGGATTTGACTTCTGAGCAGTTGATGTATAAGTATGCAAATGAAGCAGATTTGTTAAATGTTGCATTGTTTAATAAGACTGCTAAGCAATGGAGAGACGCAAATCTTAAGTCAAAAGGCAACATTCGAGACGAGGCGAGTATTAATGAGCTTTTGGTATTGGCGAATATGGAAAGCTATAACGCTGTTTTGATCTCTAAGGGTTTGCCACAGGCTGATCGAATGGCGGAACTTAGAAATTTGGCGCGAACGCAGATTTTATCTCTTGAGAATTTGAATAATCCTGGAATAAAGAGTTTGGATTCCGTGCTAAAAAATTGAGTCTAATCACTTTTTAATTCTGCACTTAATGCTGATATTTACCCCGTATTCTGGTACGTGTGCAGTACAGTTTCCGCGCGTGTCTTGATTCTCTTGCCTCGACTCGTTAGCTGTGCAAAGATAGCTGCGCAAAGGTAGCTTCAATTTGGAAGTAGACTTCCAAGTATGAGTTAGTTTTGCGGAATCTGAAAGCAGACTTCCAACTTTTGCCAATTTGCATTAGGCTTTTTGCATGCTTTTATTAGTTCGATTAGCCATATTTTGATAATCTCTGGCACAATGTGATAATATTTCGTATACGAAAGTATTGAGAGTTGGGAGATAATATTTATGAAGGTTTTAGTGCATCCTAGAGTTATTCGAAAACGACCTTGGTTCAGCGAAACTGAAGTAATAAATATGTGGAACTCATCTTGTAGAGAGCTTCCCAGGCAAGGTGAATATGAGCCTAGTCAGATGCTTTCACTTGCTTGGGATTCTCGCGGAGTTATTACGGAACTTATTGCATATAAGGGCGAAGATGGGGAATGGATTATTTTTCATGTAGTGCCTGCAACTAAAAAGTTTCTTGCTGAAATGGGATTTAGTCAAGAAGAAATTAGACAAATTTTTGGTAGAAGATAGGTAGGAGTGATTATGGCTAATTTTCGTGGTGAAGGTGGCATTGATGTCACTGATGAAATGCTTGATAAATGGGAAAGTGATGCTGAAAAAGGCAAATATCACGGTAAAGCTGGTAATTTGCGTATTAAAAAGCCGCTCGGCAGACCGCCTCTTTACAAAGAAGCTATGTTGCCTATAACTTTTCGTATATCTGCTGAAGATGCTGATGCTCTAAAGGCTTCTGCCGATAAGCAGGGTGTGAAAGTTGGGGACGTTGTGCGCGAAGCATGCAAACTGCTTCTTGCTCAAAAAGCAAGATGATTACAAAGTGTTGTGATTACAAAGTTCTACGATTGCGCGCGGATTAATCACCCCAAAATAGCGGCGATTACTGCTATGCAAATTGGGCTAGTGACAGTAGAAAACAGTATGCCGTCGCGCGCAAAACTTAAGCCGACGTTGTAGCGCGCAGCATAATTGTAAACGTTTTGACCGGTTGGAAGCGCAGCCAGCACAACGCACGCGTACAAAGTTGCCCCGCGAAAACCCATAACAAAATAAGCTAGCAAAAATGCAATTGCAGGCATAATAAGATTTTTTAGCACAGCAACAGTGGCAATAGCAGCGCGATTGGAATCTTTTCGTAAAGGTTTGCTTCCGTAAAGCGACATTCCAAAAGCCATTAAAATCATTGGAACTGCAGAATCGCCAATCATCTTAATTGGATCGTAAAGAAAATTAGGAACAGGGAAGTAGCCAACTTTTGCGGAAATTGCAGAAATAATAATTCCACCAAGCGAACCAATTAAAAGTGGCTGTTTTAAAGGCTGCTGAGCGATGCGTTTAAGCGAACATTTTCCAGTAGTTGTAATGTCGAGAACCGTCAAACCAACAGGAGTAAATACAGCCTGTTGCATAACTAAAATCGGAGCAACAAGCGCAGGATTTCCCAAAATATAAGTCGCAACCGGCAAGCCAATATTGTTTGAATTTAAATAAAGAGAATTGAGAGCACCTATAGTGCAGTCGGCTGCAGGAAGATGGAAGCAAAAGCGATTAAGCAGCACGAACGCAACTCCAACAATCATTGCAGAAAAGAATGCAACAAAAATCGAAGAGTGAAAAATCTCAAAAATAGGCTCTTTAGAAAGTATTGCAAACATTAAGCAAGGGCTGGAAACGAAAAAACTTACGCGATTTAGGACCATTTGAGCCTGTGAACCGCCAACGCGCATGCGAGCAGTAACGTAGCCTGCAGCAATAACAATGCCAATTACGCAAAAGCCTTGCATTGCGCTGATTAAGCCCATTTCTTGCCTCCAAAATTCGTTAATTGCACGCAAATTGCATGCGTGCGAACCTATGTTGTAACTATAGGAGAGATACGCAACTTTTATGTGCGTTATGGATGAGTTTGAAATTATTGGAATTTTTAGTAACTGCTAATTGGCTTAAAACAGCGATGCAAATTTTAATATTCAACGAGTCATATATTTGACTCGGCAATATGGCATACTAGAGAGCGGTGGCACTGCAAGCCGCCAGGCAATCGATGGCGTCGATCCCCTCGTGAGCGTTTTCCGAGGCTGGCGTCCGCTGTCGCGCAGCTAGACTTTGTAAAGAGCTTTGGGGTGGCTCGCGCACGTGCGTGCTCAACTTAAAGCCAGGGATGCGAGACGATGCAGCGTCTCGTGAGGAGCATAGTGCCCAGAATAATAAGAGAACGCTTCAATGAATTTGAAGCTGAAAATAGTAGAACTGTGTCTAAAACCGCTACTTCTGCGGAAATGTCCGGAATAATGCAATCTACAGATTTTGCGAAAAGTAATATAGCTGCCGGCGATACTTTGCAGCAAAGCTCTGGCGTTACGCGTCGCCGTCGCGGTCGACGAGTTACTCGTGGTGCCGGTGCGGCTGGAGAAGCAATGGAACTAAAAGTTGAGGATTCTAGTACGAAGGATTCTGAGCCGCATGTTGTTAAATCGCGCCCGATAACTTCGCTCCTATTCCAGGAGCCAGTTCTTCCTAAGGTAGTGAACAATCGTAGTGAAGAAAGCAGCAGTTCTCGTAATGACTTGCGTGACAACTCGCGTGATGTCTTGAATGATGATTTGCGTGATGATTTACGTGATATTTCTCGCGGAAGGCGCAACAGCCGCAACGGCCGCGATAGCCGTGATAGTCGCGATAGTCATGATAGCCGTGATAGTAGCGAACGCAAGTCACGTTCTGAAAGACGTGAGAATTCAAGCGAAATAAAGCGTGATAGTGGCAGAGGGAATAGTCGTGAAACATCGCGTGAAACAAGTCATTCTATGTATTCTCAAGATTCTGAGTACGCTAAGAATTTTCAGGATTCGCAAGATGATCGCGATGAAAAAACTCGCAAAAGCCAGCGTTCTCGCCGTTCTCGCAGATTGAATGCTGTTGAGCGACGTGCTGCAGCTGAAGTTGAGCAAATTGAAGAGGATCTTGCATACGACAATATTGTTTATGCTCCCATTGATACGCGCATCGATGAAACTCTTGATGTTAGCGATATTTTATCTGCGGAAAATACTTCAAATAGGCGTTCTAATCGTCGCAATATGTCGAATAACATTTCTAATGATGATGACGTTCGAAATGAAAATGGTGCAGTAGACAGCAGAGGCGGTAGCAATAGCAGAGATAACAGAGATAGCCGCAATAGCAGTGACGAAGGCGAGAACAGAGGTATAAACGACGATTATAATGCAAATAATGGCAACGATGACGATGAAATAATGATTACGCGTCGCCGTCGTCGCCGTCGTAGCTCTCGCACTGATCGAAATGAAAGTCGCAACGAAAGTCGCGATTTTGACATCGATATTTCTAACGATCTTGACGATGACGCGAATTCTCACACAAAACGCGCAAGAATAGATGAAGTTTCTCAAGAAGATCGCGATTTAATTCCAGATCCAGAAGAACTTCGTGAGCAAGATGAGGAAGAAACTCTTTATACGCGTCGCCGTCGTCGCCGCCGTTCTAAATCCTCCGATGACGCAAATTCCGCGTCTTCTCAGGAAGAGTCATCCGACTACACTAATGCGAACGAGGATGACTTAACTTCTCGCCGCTCGCGCAAGCAGCAGTATATAGACGAAATTACGGATATTGAAGGCTCTACGCGACTTGAGGCAAAGCGCCAACGACGTAGAGATAATAGACGTGAGCGTAGCCGTCAGAACCTTCTTATGGAGCAAGATTTCCTTGCTCGTCGCGAAAATGTTGAACGATTAATGGTTGTTCGTGAGCGCGATCGCCACACGCAAATTTCCGTTATTGAAGACAATATTCTTGTAGAACATTATGTTTCTGATATTCAAGAAGTTGCTACTGTTGGAAATATTTATCTTGGGCGCATTCAAAACGTGCTTCCAAGCATGGAAGCGGCATTCGTAGATATTGGTCAAGCCAGGAATGGCGTGCTTTATGCAGGCGAAGTTAATTGGGATATGGCTCGTCTTGAAGGTCAGCCTCGTAGGATTGAGCTTGCGTTTAAGTCTGGTGATCCTGTGCTTGTGCAGGTTACTAAGGATCCAATTGGGCATAAGGGTGCTCGATTGACTTCGCAAGTAACTCTTGCAGGGCGTTTCTTAGTGCTTGTGCCATCTGGCGGCATGACCGGTGTGAGTCGCAAGCTTTCGGATCGAGAGCGCTCGCGTTTGCGTGCTATTGTGTCGAAGATTGCACCAAAAGATATGGGCGTTATTATTCGTACTGCTGCTGACGGCGCAAGCGAGGAGTCGATTGAAAAAGATTTAGATTCGCTTGTTAAGCAGTGGGAGCGCATTGAAGCTAAGCGCGAAGAATACTTGCATGGAAAGCGCCCTAAGCTGTTACAGGGTGAGCCTGATGTGGCAATTCGTGTTGTGCGCGATATTTTCAACGATGACTTCCAAAAGCTTATTGTTGAAGGCGAGGGAGTGCGTCAGCGAATTGATGAATATCTTGAGATGATGGCTCCAGATTTGCGCAGCAAGGTTGAATATTGGGATCCTGCTGAGCATGAAGGCAAGGACGTTTTCGATAAGTGGCAGATTGATAGTCAACTTCGTAAGGGTATGGAGCGTCAGGTTTATTTGCCGGCTGGTGGCTCTATCGTGATTGACCGTACGGAAGCAATGACTACGATCGATGTGAATACTGGACGATTTATTGGGCGTGGTAAGTCTTTGGAAGAAACGGTTACTCGTTGTAATTTGGAGGCTTCTGAAGAGATTGCGCGCCAGCTTCGTTTGCGCGATATTGGTGGCATGGTCATGATCGATTATGTCGATATGGTTATGCCAGCGAACCGCGATTTAGTTTTGCGTAGGCTTTTGGAATGCTTGGCTAGGGATCGCACGAAGCATCAAGTTGCTGAAGTTACGTCTCTTGGTCTTGTGCAAATGACGCGTAAACGCGTTGGTCAAGGCTTAGTTGAAGCGTTCTCTGAAGAGTGTCCAACGTGCAAGGGACGTGGGTTTATTTTGCACGATGAGCCTACTGTTTCTTCGGAATATGCAGATCCTTACGCGCTTAAGGGCGGAGATCCTTTTGTTAAAACAAACAAGTATGGTCACGGAAGCGCAACGGAACAGCCTGCGCCTGTTAAGCAGCAGGGTTCTAGTGCGGAAGTGAGAGCTAAGTTAGCGCGTATAGCTGCCGCGTCTGTAATTACTGACGCAGCTCATAAATCTGAAGAAGAAACGCAGTATAGCAATTTTTTGAATTCTGATGAAGAGTCTGTATCTTCTAAGGCGGATGAAACTAGCGAAGTTGTGGATGCTGGCGAAACCGCGGAAACTAGTGAAGTGGATAAAACTTCTGAAGAATTAGTTGAAAATAATTTAGAGGATACTACGCAAGAGATTGCTGAGTATACTGCGGAGCAACCTACGCAAGAAACTATGCAGGAAACTGCGCAAGATAATACGCAGGAAATTATGCAAGAAACTACAGAAAGTGATGATTGAGCCTCTGAATAGTGACTAAGTATATGCCTTGAGTACAATATTGAATATTGTCTGCATTGACTCATGAATCTAGCGACTTGACGTTAGTACATGGGTAGGTGTATTTTTGATAGTCGGTGTCTTGCCGCGCGTGTTTTGCTGTGCGCAAGGCAAAAGTAAGCTTTCAATTGAGCTAAGGAACGAATTATGTACGCGATTGTGAAGGCCGGTGGCCATCAAGAGAAGGTCGAGGTTGGCGACGCCATTCTCGTGAACCGTCTCGATGCAAAGAAGGGCGATACCGTGGAATTCCCGGTCGCGCTCGTTGTTGACGGTGCTAAGGTAACCTTGAGTGCCAAGGATCTTGCTAAGATCACGGTGAAGGCAGAAGTCTTGAACGACGAAGCCAAAGGTCCAAAGATTAGCATTATGAAGTATAAGAACAAGACTGGTGTGGCTCGTCGCAAGGGTCATCGTCAGAAGTTGACTCTCGTCAAGATCACGGCCATCGCCTGATTGACGGTGTTATAAACCTGAAAGGACAGTGAGATGGCACATAAGAAGGGTGCGTCTAGCTCGCGCAACGGTCGCGACTCACAAGCGCAATATCTTGGTGTTAAGAAGTTTGGCGGTGAAGCTGTAGTGGCTGGCAACATTATCGTTCGTCAGCGCGGCACTAAGTTCCACGCAGGTCAGAACGTTGCTTTGGGCAAGGATCACACGCTGTACGCTTTGGTGGACGGCAATGTGAAGTTCGGTATTCGTCGCGACCGCAAGGTTGTTGACGTTGTTACCGCCTGAATCTTAGCTAAGCCTAAACAGATTCGACAATAAGTCGACAATAAAACGTTTAAGCCGCACCCCCGTTCGGTGCGGCTTTTTTGTTCTCGCATGTTCCCGAGAATTTAAGTGTTTATCTTCGAGTAAGGTAGCAGTATGAGTGATTTTGTAGACCGCGTAACAGTGCATGTAAAAGGCGGAGATGGTGGAAACGGATCTGCCGGAGTTCGTCGCGAAAAGTACAAGCCATTAGCAGGTCCAAATGGCGGTAATGGCGGTGACGGTGGTTCCGTTATTTTTGTAGCTGATCGTAACGCAAACAGCTTACTTGACTACCGCTTCATGCCTCACCGCACTGCAGAAAACGGTACGATGGGCTTAGGTGACACTAAAGACGGTTCAAAAGGTGCAGACTTAGTGCTTCCAGTGCCTGTTGGAACTGTTGTTTTTACAGCACGCGGTGTCGCAGGCTCTCAAAAGCGACCTGGCGAAGTTTTGGCGGATTTGCAACATGTTGGAGACAAATTCGTTGTGGCGCAGGGGGGTGCCGGCGGTCTTGGCAACGCAGCACTCGCAAACAAAACTCGTCGTGCCCCAGGATTCGCGCTTTTAGGCGAGCCTGGCGAAGAACGCGATGTAATTTTGGAACTCAAGTCTATCGCAGACGTAGCTTTAGTTGGATTCCCTTCTGCAGGAAAATCAAGCTTAGTTGCTTCAATTAGTGCAGCTAAGCCGAAAATTGCTGACTATCCGTTTACTACTTTGGTGCCAAACCTAGGTGTTGTAAGCTTCGGCAACTATCGCTACACAATTGCAGACGTTCCAGGCTTAATTCCAGGAGCTTCCGAAGGAAAAGGCTTAGGTCTTGAGTTTTTGCGTCATATTGAGCGCACAGAAATTATTGCGCATGTAATCGATTGCGCAACGCTGGAGCCAAATCGCGATCCAATTAGCGATTACCACGCTCTTGAGCATGAGCTTGCGCAATACGCTGATAAGCTTGAGCTTCCGTTGGGTGCAATCCCAATTCCAGAGCGTCCGCGCATTATTGTGCTAAATAAAGTCGATGTGCCTGAAGCTAAAGAATTGGCTGATTTTGTACGCGGTGAATTTGAGAAAATGGGATTGACTGTATTTGAGATTTCTACCGCGTCTCACGAAGGCTTGAAAGAGCTCGGTTTTGCGCTTGGACGATTGGTTGAAAAGATGCGCGAGAAGCTCGCTGCCGAGGAAGCAGCACGAGAAGAAGAGCGTGTTGTCATCCAGCCTCTTGAGCAGCAGACTTCAGCTTTGCGTCGTCGCCGCGATGATGGACGTGGAAATAGTGCAGACTTTGAAATTAAGCGCGAGGAAGACAGAAATGGTGATTTTTGGTTCACTGTTACTGGCGCAAAACCTGAGCGCTGGGTTATACAAACGAATTTCGACAACGACGAAGCCGTTGGTTATTTGGCGGATCGCTTGGCAAAGCTTGGCGTTGAGGATGAATTGCGCAAGAAGGGCGCGCGTCCAGGAGACGAAATTCGTATTGGCACTAGGAATCATATGGTTTGCTTCGACTGGGATCCAAGTATCGCTGCCGGTGCAGAAGGATTGGACGGCGCTAACTTGGGTGCGCGTGGCAAGGATTTGCGAATCGAAGCGAACGATCCTCGCGGAGCAAGGCGCACGAATGCTGAGCGTAGACGAGATTATCACAGCATGATGGATGCAAAGAGCGCAGTTCGAGACGCGATGATGGCTGAGCGAAAGTCGGGTCACTGGGCGGATCCTTCTGTGGATGACGATCGCCATGATGAAAATAGTTTGTTTGGTCGTGGAGAAGAGCAGAAAAACTAGAAAAATCAAGGTCAAGGGGAATCTTATGAATAATCCAGAAATTGAGCTTACCGAAGATGGGGTTCGGTGTTCAATTCGTGAGGCGCGCACAATCGTTGTAAAAGTTGGCTCAAGCTCACTTACGAGCGCGTCTGGGCAGCTGGATGTGCAAAAGTTGCGCGCTCTTGTGACTGCAATAAGTCACGCGCAAATGCAAGGTGCTCGCATTGTGCTTGTGTCTTCTGGTGCAATTGCAGCTGGATTTGGTTTGCTCGGCTTTAATGAGCGTCCTAAAGATGTGCCAACTCAGCAGGCAACAGCTTCAGTTGGTCAAGGATTGCTTATGGCTCAATACGAAGCAGCATTTTCGCAATTTGGTTTCAGAGTCGGGCAAATGCTTCTTACTGCGGACGTTACTATTTCGCCGTCTCGCTACCGTAACGCTCAGCGCACAATGCTGCGGCTTCTTGAACTTGGCGTAATTCCAATCGTAAACGAAAATGATGCGCTTTCTAGCAACGAAATTCGATTCGGTGACAACGACAGACTTGCAGCATTAGTTGCGAATATTGTGCGTGCAGAAGCGCTTGTGCTGCTTACAGATGTGGATTCGCTTTATACTGCGCCGCCTAGCGAACCTGGCGCAAAACGAGTGAGCTTTGTGCCAGATGTGACGCGTGCTTTAGAAGAAGTGAAAGTTGGCGCAAGCGTTTCGGGTGTAGGTACTGGGGGTATGGTGACGAAGCTGGAAGCCGCGCATGTGGCGGCAGTTTCGGGTATTCCAACCGTGCTTACTTGCGCTGGAAATGCTGGTCCGGCACTGGCTGGAGATGCTGTTGGCACTGTGTTTGCGCCGGTGCATACGCGCGATTCTTCTAGGCGACTTTGGATTGGGTTTGCGTCTAATCCGCACGGAACTTTGGTGGTTGATTCTGGTGCTGCTAAAGCTGTGCGCGGCGGACGTGCGAGCCTTCTTGCGGCTGGTATTGTTGGTGTGCGCGGCGAGTTTTCGGCGACGGATCCTGTGTGGATTGACGATGAGCAGGGTAACCATTTGGCTAAGGGTTTAGTGGCTTTTGACGCGGAGGAAATTCCGGAGATTATGGGGCGTACGAGCGATGAGCTTGAAGAATCACTCGGCCGTCAGTATGCGCATCCGGTTGTGCACCGCGACAATCTCGTGCTTGTGTAATTAGCTGCAGCTCCAAATTCCGGAAGATTTCCGGCAGATGCTCATTATTCGCGCTCTGAGCTCCAAATGTGGGGTGTTTGTCTCGTGTTTAGCTGGTTTTGGGTTGTGTTTTGCTCCAAACGAGGGTGACTTGTCTCGTGTTTGGAGGGTTATCTGTTGTGAATCGCGCAAACTCCGTATAAATTTGCGGCAGATTTGTCGTTTCGCGGCTTGCGTTACACTAGAAACCATGGCAGAGAATATGGTAGATACTTCCGCACAAGAAGATTGGCGCGTATTAAGCGAGCGCATAAACCGAGTAGCCCCAAGCGCAACGCTTGCAGTCGACGGCAAAGCAAAAGCTATGAAAGCTGACGGAATTGACGTCGTAAGCTTTGGTGCAGGAGAGCCAGATTTTCCTACTCCTTCTTACATTGTTGATGCTGCAACACAAGCGTGTAAAGATCCGCGCAACTATCGTTATACTGCTACTGCAGGTTTATCTGAGCTTAGAGAAGCAATTGCTCGTAAAGTGCAGCGAGATTCCGGCTACGAAGTTTCCTCGAATCAAGTCGTAGTTACAAACGGCGGAAAGCAAGCTGTGTACGAAGCTTGCCAAATTCTTTTAAATGATGGCGACGAAGTTATTATTCCAGCTCCGTATTGGACGAGTTATCCGGAAGCAGTAAAGCTTGCAGGCGGCGTGCCTGTGCCGGTTTTGGCAGGTGCAGATCGCGGTTTTGAGCCAGATGTTGAGACAATTGAGTCCGCTCGCACTTCACGCACGCGCGCAATTATCGTAACTTCGCCTTCGAATCCTACAGGTGCTATTTGGAGCGCGCAAACTATTCGCGCAATCGGCGAGTGGGCTGTAAAACACCATATTTGGGTTATTTCTGATGAGATTTACGAGCACTTGCATTACGACGGCATTTCGACTTCGTATATTGGCGTCGAGGTGCCGGAAATTCGCGAGCAGCTGCTGATTTTGAATGGTGTTGCTAAAACTTACGCAATGCCTGGCTGGCGTGTTGGCTGGATGGTGGCGCCGGAAGATGTTGCTAAAGCTGCAATTAAGCTTCAAAGCCATATGACTTCTAATGTTTCTAATATTTCGCAGCGCGCAGCAATTGCTGCAGTCGGCGGTTCGCTGGATGTGGTCGCCACTATGCGTGAGGCTTTTGATGCTAGACGCAAAGCAATTGTGGAAGCGTTGAACAATATTGACGGCGTTACTTGCCCTCTTCCTCACGGCGCTTTTTACGCGTTTGCTAACATTGAGGCGTTGCTTGAGCGTCCGCTTGGCGGGAAGCGCGAACTGCCGCATACTTCTTCTCGATTTGCTGAAATGTTGCTTGACGAAGCGCATGTTGCTGCGGTTCCGGGAGAAGCTTTTGGTGCTCCTGGCTATTTGCGATTCTCTTGCGCTCTTGCTGACGACCAGCTTGCTGAGGGCATGCGTCGCATGAAGAAGTGGGTTGAAGCTTAAGCAAGTATGTATTGCAAAATAAGAACTTGCTTGCCGTTGCACAATGCGACACTCGCTTTTTGTGTGACGATATAACGAAATCATGCCCATGAGATAGTATGTCTATCTGGCGGTTTGCTATTTCGTTCCTTTTGGGGTATGATGAGCAAGTTCACCTTAGGGATGTGGCGCAATTGGTAGCGCAACGGTCTCCAAAACCGTAGGTTGTGGGTTCGAGTCCCGCCGTCCCTGCCAGTTTTTTGTTCAAGTTTTTACACGAAGGATTCAAGCATGGCGCAGGCACGCAGTACTAAGAAAGCAGTAAAGCATAACTTGTTCGTGCGTATTGGCATGTTCGTTAAGCAAACTATTGACGAGACGCGCAAGGTTATTGCACCTCATGGCAAAGAGTTGTTTGCTTGGTCGTCTGCAGTTTTCATATTTGTTGTATTTTTGATGGCTTTCGTCACCTGCATGGACTTCGGTTTGGGTAAGTCCGTAATGTGGCTGTTCGGCTGAGTTGAAATTGGCTGAGTTGAAATTTTGAAGGTGTATGCAAGATGACTGATGAATTCAATTTCGAAGAAGCGAGTGAAGCTGATGAGGCTTTTGCTTCTCATGATGCTGACGAAGCAAACGAGTCAGCTGTGAATGATGAAGCTGCTGCTTCTAGCGAGTCTGTTGAAGCTGATGTGGATGAGGAATCTGCTGATGTTGCAGCTGATGTAGCTGATGGCGCTGCTGCTGACAGTGTTGCTGATGTTTCTAACGAAACTGACGAAACTAGCGATGCTGATGAAACTACTGATGCTGACGATGCGAACGAAGCCGACCCAACTGATGCCGGCGCAATCGCTGTAGCAGAATTTTCTAAGAAACTTCGCACTTTGGAAGGCAAGTGGTACGTTCTTCACACGTATTCTGGTTACGAAAAGCGCGTAAAAACTAACGTTGAATCCCGCGTGCAGAACTTTGGTTTGGAAGATAAGATTTTCCAGATTGAAGTTCCTATGGAAGAAGTCGAGAAGCATACGGAAAAGGGTAAGAAGGTTATTACCCGCGTGCGTGTGCCAGGATATGTGTTGATTCGCATGTGGCCGGATGAGAACGCTCGCCGCATTGTGCGCGAGACTGAAGGCGTGACTGGTTTCGTTGGTCCTTCTAGAGAGCCTGCACCATTGAGCCGCAAGGAAGTTGTGTCAATGATGGCTCCGATGATTGCTTCTGAAGCTTTGAAGAATGCTGGCGATAAGCCGGCTGCAGCACGTAAGCGTAAGGTTGAGGTTGCTTACAAGGTTGGCGATCAGGTAACAGTTACTGATGGTCCATTCTCAACGATGGCAGCTGTGGTTTCGGACGTGGAGCCTACAACTCAGAAGCTTACGGTGTTGGTTTCCATCTTTGGACGTGAAACTCCTGTGGAGCTTGGGTTTAACCAAGTTGAGCCGATTGTTTGAGCTGAAAGCCTAGGCTTTTGTAGCTAGCTTTTGTAGATTTTACAAACCGGGGTGCGTATTGCACTCCGGTTTTTTTGTTTAGTTTTTGTTTAGTTTAGTTTTTTTGGTTTTGCTTGGTTTTTCGTTTTAGTTAGTTCGCTTATTTACTACGACACGCCGTAAAATGGGGAAATAATCCTAAATTTTCTTGCAATTACAGTGCTTTTATCAATGTAAATAATAAATATTTCCAAATATTTAGTTTGGCTTGCAAATAGGCGTGGGGGGGGGGGTATAGTGCTGAGTGTTTGGGAAGAGCGTTTTTAGCAGAGAATTTTAGCGAGAATTCGAGTTTTTCAGTGCCGTTGTAATAACGACATTATGATATAAGAGGGCGAATTAGAAGGTAGGTGTATATGTTTAATTCGCATATATTTAGCCGTTTCCTTCGACTAGTGCGCTCAATTCGCCGTTCGTTATTTGCTTTTTTTGTGGCGATTGCAATATTGCTTGCTACTTTTGTGATTGCTCCAACTTATGCGTTGAGTGCTGGCGAAAGTGCTACTTCTACTGAGAAGGCTGAGGGTGCGAAGGCTGGTTCTACTAAAAACGATGGTGAATCGAATAAGCAGTCTGAGCAGAGTGAATCTAATAATACTACTGAGCCTAATAAGAAAAATACTGATACTTCAAGTACTTTAAATAAAGATAATAAGGAATCGCAGTCTGTTAAGCGGCAGAAGTCTGATAGTAACAATGGTGTTGATAAGGCTAAGTCGACTGATTCTGATGTAAAGAAAAACGTTAAAGATGCTAAAAATAAAGCTGCTGATTCTGCGGAAGCTGTTAAAGGCACTGACAGAGGCGCGAATGAAAAGCCTGAACTTCCGGAAGCGTGTAAGAATAATAAAAGGTATAAGGCTCCTGAAAAATGCTACAGCATTACTTATGGTAATAAAACAATAAACATTAAAAGTAAGAATGGCGAGCCTTATAATAGGGTTCCTCAGATTATTATTCCAACAATAAAAGTTGCAGGTAAAGTGCAGCAAACATTACCTGCTGGCGTGTGGCTTGGGTTGGAAGAGTATAGTAAAAATAATGATTCCGTAAAGTATGCTTTTTTCAAGGGTGAGAATGATAGCTACACTGCTAAATCTACGAAAAATAGCGATGGTTCTATACGTTTTTTTGCGAGCAAATGGTTAGTAGCTAATACATATAGGTTTTATGTTGTAATACATTATCCAGGTGGTTCTAAATCCAGCACTAGGATTAAAGCGATACTTGCTAAGGATGATTTGCCTAAGGCTCAGCCCGATGATTTATCGCTGAGCTTATACGATTTTGTGAATAAGAAGGATAATACTCCTATAAGTGGTAATAAAATTACTATAAAACCAAAGTCTAAAGGTTCAACTCCTAACGTAGGTACTGTCGTCAGTGATGATAATAAAGACGTTTACAATCCTATTAATAAGCTTTTTATTGAATCGAAATCGACAGATAAGCCTGGTTCTATCTATCACCGTATGATTTGCCATAAAGAGGGTAGTGGTGATAATGCTGATAGTTATACGTTAGACAGTGTTAATGGTTTGAGTTTAGTTACGCAGACTCAGTTCAAGCATATGGAAAATCAGGACAGACCTAGACCTCCTCAAGTTGCAGCTGATTCTGCTGTGTATGAGAGTGATCCTTATACTGAGGAATCTCAAAGCTGGATTAGTGGCACGCCTAAAGAGGTTGGCACTTTTGAGTGCAAAGTGTTTGCTATTAAGGATGTTGACTTAAAACAAGACTCATCAACTCATAAAGAGCCACAATCGTCTAAATTGGCAAAAGTGTTTAACGAAAAAATTGTGAATGATGAATATAGGAAGTCCCTGTTTACTAGTGAAAATCCAGAACAAAATATTGTTGACAGTAGTGAGTGGGATAGTTCGTCTATTAAGCAAGGCGTTGACTGGGATTATAAGTCAGTTACGATTGAAGTGAAGTCGAGTAAGCCGCCAAAGCCAAAAATTAGTGATAATGATCTTACGCTGAAAGTGTATCCGTTTAAAAACGGCACGGGTCCGTTGCCAGCGGCGTTGACTAGCAGCAATAACAATATTTCTGCGATGCTCGGTATGGAGCTTAAGCCGTTTGTTGATGCTACTTCTGCGGCGGATAGCACGAAAAAGATTACGTTGCGCGTGCTGTGCTCGAAAGGCGAGAAGAAGAATAATGCTGGTAGTGGTACTTCTACTGGGGATAATGGCTCTGCTGAAAGTGGTTCTGCTCTAAGTGACTCAAGTAGAGGTACTAGCGGTACTGGCTCGCAATCTGAGCAGCCTTCTGAATCGACGCAACCTGCTGCTGCTCTTGAATACAAGACTTGGAGCAGTAGTCCTGCAGGTCTGGTGTTGAGTGTGCCTGAGGATACGAAGCAAAATGCGTGTAACTCTAGTAAAGAAGGGGAGACGACTTGCGAGTCGGGTGATCCAAGTAAAAAAGTGGCTGCGCGAACTGATAAGGAAGTGAGCATAAAGCCGACTAAGGTTGACGATTACCAGTGCGTTGTGTACGCGTTGAAGCCTAAAGCACTCACTACGTTTGATGATGCAATAAAAAATACTAAGGCTGACAGTCTAACTCCTGATTCAATAAAATCTGCTCTAACTGCTGCTCCAGCATCTTTTAAAGAACATAAGGATTTTGCTGCTTTTACGTTCAATATTCATTCGGTGAGTAATTTTACTTTGCCGCACACGGGCGGGCAGAGTTGGAATTTGCAGCTCGGTATTCTTGCCGCTCTGTTGGTAAATCTGCTGGCTGCTGGCTTTGTGGTAAGTCAAAGTGAGCGCGCTCGCAAATTAATTTTTGGAAGGCGGCGAGGCTTATGCAATCACGTATGAAGCAGTTGTATATGCATTTACTCGCTGTGCTTCGCATAAGGCGACTACGTACGCATTTGCGCATCAAGCCTTCCTGTTTCGCGCATTGTTTTATTGCGTATTGTTTTATTGCGCAGTCTTTCGGGATTCGGGAGCGTGATAACACAAGGTAAATGCCAAAAATTTTAAAACTCTACTCGTCAAGAGCATTATCAATGCAAACTAATTCTCTACTTGCCGTAAAACGGCATACGAAAGGAGTGAACATGAAAAAGTTCACTAATAAATTCGTGGCGGCGGTTGCGTCGCTTGCGATGGCTGGCACGCTGTGCGTCGCTGGCGCTGTAACTGTGGCTGGAGTTGCGTGGGCTAGTAGTAAGCCGGGTGTTCCACAACCTTCTGTTAAAATGGGTCCTAAGGCTCCATGGGAGAGTGAAGCTCCGACAACCGGTAGTTTAACTATTGTTAAGTGCAAGAAAAAGGATGTCTCTACAACTACTACTACCGTTGCTTCGTCTAGTACTGCTAATGCGTCCGCATCTAATGAGACAGGCAAAACGCAAGATACATCTTGCCCTGCTGGTTTTGAACCTCTTAAAGATGTTAGTTTCACTGTAACTAAAGTTGCATCCATTAAGGAAGGAACTAATGATGTTACTTTGAATCTTGCTCAGTATGATTCTTGGCAGAAGATTGCTGGTATTGTTTCTAAGCTAAACGCTCATCCGGAAGAAGCTGGAGTTGTAACTCTTGGAACTAGAACTGATGTGCACAATATGACTGCTACAGACAAGGATGGTAAGTCTACACTTAATAATCTTGCTGTTGGTTTGTATAAGATTGTTGAGAAGGTTCCTGATGGTTATGGTGCTTACGATTTCAGTAGTTTCTACATGACTTTGCCTTTGATTGAACAGAAGACTGATAATGGCAAGACCACAACTGTGTATGAGTATAATCCTGTAGTTAAGCCAAAGAATATTGATCTTTCTTCTGCAATTAAGAAGAATGTTGATAAATCTCACATTTTTGCTGGTGTAAAAGATAAAATTTACTACACAATTACCGCGAAGGTGAACAAGACTAAGATTGACAAGGATTTGACTGAGAAGAATCTCACGGATTACGCGATATTCGATGATGCTCCAACCTCAGCGTTTACAGAACCTAATAATCAGGGACTTGATGCTGCTGTGCAGTCTGTAAAGTTCGGTACAGGTAGTGATTCTACCTTTACTAAGGGTGAGAACAACGACTACACCGTTACTGCAATGGCTAATTCTGATAATGCTGAGATTACTACAGCTGGAGATACTAAAGGTCTTGCTGCTGGTCACACTCGCATTCTTGTGAAGTTCACTGAAGCAGGTTTGAAGAAAATTGCTTCTAAGTTGAATAACGTTGCTGCTGGATCTGAGGCTCCTCAAGTTGAGGTTGAGCTTGCGTTTGACATAAGTAAAGCCTTCAAGGATTCTACTACAGATAAGACTATTACTAATAAGTCTGGCTTCTTCCCAGCTCATGATGAGGGTACTACTGCACCGAATCCTATAATTCCTAATGTTGATGGCAGTAAGCCTACAGTCAAGTTTGGTTATTTGCAGGTTGATAAGTACAATTCTGAAGATGAGAGTAAAAAGCTTTCTGGTGCTGAATTCAAGATATTTACCGACAAAAATAAAGCAGATTTGTGCACCAAGTCTCTTAAGGAAAATACAGCAGTAGATGCGGAAGATAGTCCTTGCAAGGCCGCTTCTGCATTTGATGAAACTACTGTTGAAGGCGGTAAATTCTCTAATCCTTACAAGGCTGAAGCTGGTTCAACGCTGTATGTTGTTGAGGTTAAGGCTCCTGAAGGATTTGCTTTGTCTCCTGTGGTTAAGGAAATAACTGTTAAGGATACAACTACCAACGATAATCCTGATACTTTGGAATTCCCTAACATTCCATTGCATGGTGAAAAAGGCGGTAACAAGTTCTGGTTCAATCTTCCTGCAACTGGTGCTGCTGGCGTGATTCTGTTTGCGCTTGCTGGCATAGGCTTGATTGCAGCAAGCGTGTTCCTCTACATGCGCAATCGCAAAGAAGAGGAACAGCAGCAGAACGCCTGATCCGCTTTCTAAAGCTGGTCTTGTAGTCTAATAGCAAAGTGTGAGTCTAGGGTTTACTGAACTAAAATCCTAGACTCACTTGCTCTAAAAACGTGTGTTTTCACGCGTAATTTGAAACAAAATTTACGTGTATAAACGTTACAAGGAAGAAGCATGAAATTAAACGACGCTGTTGTTAAAGTATATGCTTTCTTCAAGCAACTCAAAGCAAAACCCGTCGCTCAAGCAAAACCCGTCGCTTCCGCAACCGAAACAACACCAGCCTCCACAGCAGCGCAAACCGCAGCCTCCGCAACTGCAACAAAACCCGCTAAAAAACCCAAATCCAAACTCCGCCGCACTCTCGAGCCAATTGCCCTCGCACTTGCAGCAATTTTGTGCTTCACGTACCCGGTTGCGTCAACGTTGTGGAATAACAAGGTGTCGAAGGAGATTTCTACCGCGTATGATCGTTTGAATCGTAAGCAGATTGCGAGTGCTCGCGAGAAGATTTTGAACGCGGCTCGTCGTTATAATGCGCGCCACAAGTCGATTATTACGGCTGATCCGTACAATGGCACGACGGATTATATGAAGACGCCGGAGTATAAGGAGTATGCGAAGCAGCTGGATGAGCCGATGGGGATTATGGGTATTGTGAAAATCCCGAAGATTGGCGTTAAGCTGCCGATTTACCACGGTAGTTCGCAGGAGGTTTTGGCGTATGGCGCTGGACACTTGTATGGCACAGATTTGCCGGTTGGGGGTAAAACGCGTCACGCTGTTGTGACGGCGCATACGGGTTTGCCAAATGCGACCATGTTTGATGATTTAGTGGAGTTGAAGAAGGGTGATTTCTTCTACTTTGACGTGCAGGGGGAGACGCTGCGTTACAGGGTATTCCGCATTAGCGTGGTCGATCCGCATGATATTAGGTTACTTCAACGCGAGAATGGGCGTGATCTGGCGACGCTGCTTACCTGTACGCCGTATGGTGTTAATACGCAGAGATTGCTGGTGACAGGCTATCGCGTGCTGCCGGATCCTGTTTCCGTGCCGGGCGATAAGTTGCAGTGGCCGCTTTGGATGACGATGTTTGTGCTCGCGCTTATTGGTTGCGCTGTGATTCTTACGACGATGATTATTGCCGCGGTTCGCAAGCGCCACCGCCGTGCTGCTTCACTTGCTCATGCCAAACATATAACTGCTTAGAATTGCTGTAATGCAGCGTGTCGCGAAGATTTAGAGAAATAACACCTTGATTTTCGTGAAAATTCGGCATATATTTACCCCTGATTTCGTGAAAATTTAGCATAAATTGACATTGATTTTCGTGAAATATATACTATAAAACAATAGTATTTTCAACGGTTTTGTGGTAATTAAGAGTGGTGTTATATGTTAAGGCGAAAATTTTATCAAAAAATGCTCGATTGGAAGAATGCTGATCGCGGTTCAACAGCGCTTTTAGTAACAGGTGCTCGAAGAGTTGGGAAAAGTACTATAGTTGAAGAGTTTGCAAGAAACGAATACAAGTCTTATATTCTTATTGATTTTTCGCAAGCATCAAAAGATGCGCTTCGGCTATTTGAAGATTATCGTTCAGATTTAAGCACTTTCTTTACATACATATCTGCACTATATGGTGTGAAACTTTATAACCGTGAATCGGTAATGGTTTTTGACGAAGTGCAATTTTTCCCACAGGCTAGAGAATTTGTAAAACAACTAGTTGCAGATGGCAGATACGACTATATAGAGACTGGCTCGTTATTGTCTATTAAACACAATGTTGAAACAATATTGATTCCATCTGAAGAACAAGAAGAACGCATGTATCCTCTTGATTTTGAAGAATTTTTGTGGGCTTTTGGAGAAGAAAATCTATCGAAAGTTATTAAAGATTCATTTGATGAGTTAAATCCTTTGCCAGATGTTTTACATAAAAAAGCGATGCGACTTTTTAGAGAATATATGCTAGTTGGTGGCATGCCGCAGTCTGTAAATGAATATGTTGATTCGAGAGATTTTGCTCGAGTAGATAGGGTTAAGCGTCGTATTCTTTCGCTCTATAGGCAGGATGCTGCAAAGTTTGCAAAAGGTTATGAAATGAAAGTTATGTCTGTGTTTGATGGAATACCAGCACAGCTTTCCAGACATGAAAAAAGATATAGGATTACTTCCTTAGGTAAGAATGCTCGTATGCGTGACTATAAGGATGCGTTTTTTTGGCTTTCGGATGCGAGTATTACAAATAATTGCTACAAATCTACAGATCCAAATGTGGGATTGAATCTTAATGCAGATGATGCGTTAGTAAAATGTTATATGGCTGATACCGGTTTGTTGACTTCTATGATACTTTCAGATAGTAGTATTGCGTCTAATGATCTGTATAAAGAAATTTTATTTGGAAAAATCTCAATTAATGAAGGAATGCTAGTTGAAAACGTTGTTGCGCAACAGCTAATAGCATCTGGACATCGCCTATTCTTCTATTCAAATAGAGACAAAGAAAATTCGGAAAATACTATGGAAATAGATTTTTTGATTTCTAAAGCTTTTCAGGATTCTGCTGGCAAAATGCGTATATCTCCTATTGAAGTTAAATCTGGGAATGTGTTTAAAACAGTTTCTCTTGATAAATTTAAGAACAAGTTTTCAAAAAGAATTGGAACTAGTTATGTATTTGCTCCTAAACAGCTTAGCGTTAGAAAAGATTTGAATCTCGTAATATTACCACTTTATATGTGTGGATTGGTGTAGCGTTCCGACCTGCCTTCGCGCTGCTATGTAGTGCACTTATTCCTCACGGCTTAGCCGTTTGGCTGATTTGGCATGACATGCCGTAAATCAGGTACAAGCGCACTACATAAATGTGCTGTGTGTTTGTATTAAAACCGATTTTTTTGTTGCTTTTTATTTGTGGAATCTTATAGAATTATATTTATGCGCTGATGCATGCTAGTTTTGCTAGTTGTTAGATGTTTTATGGCTTGTGATTGATTTTTGGGAATAACCCTGATTGCTTGCGATTCATGGGTTTTGTGTTAGAAATGTAGTTTTTGTTGTACAGCGCTAGGTTTTACGCACATTTTTTAGGAGTGATCTTATGGTAGAGGGGAATAAAAATCTAATTATCGCTGACTCTAAAAACGCGTCTGTTGGAATGATAATAGACGCTGAAACAATAAAAGAGAAAATCTACAACATTCGTAATCAAAAAGTCATGCTTGATTTTGAGCTTGCTGAAATATATGGGTATACTACGGCAAGATTCAACGAGCAGGTAAAAAATAACATAGAAAAGTTTGATGATGACTTTATGTTTCAGCTAACTGCTGATGAGTTCAAAAACTTGATGTCGAAAAATTCTACATCAAGTTGGGGTGGTCGCAGAAAGCTTCCATATGCTTTTACGGAGCAAGGTATTTATATGCTCATGACTGTGTTAAGAGGCGAACTTGCCATAATTCAGTCGAAAGCGCTTATTAGAACCTTTAAGCAAATGAAGGATTATATTGTTGAAAATAAGGATTTTATTGGCGCGAAGGAATTAGCTAAGCTTGCGATTCAAACGAATCAGAATACTAATGATATAGCGGAAATAAAATCTCAAATGGCAACGAAGGAAGATTTTAATAAGGTAATGGATAATTTTATTAATCCAGATTCGTATAAACATTTTCTTCTTATGGACGGCAATAAAATAGAAGCGGATCTTGCGTATTGCAAAATATATAAATCAGCTAAGAAAAGCATTTACGTTGTTGATAATTATATTGGTCTTAAAACATTGGAACTATTACGGTTTGCTGGTGAAGGGGTTGAAATCGTAGTTTTTAGTGATAACGCTAGGAGCAAGAATATGCTTACGGAAAGCATGTTGGGTGATTTTGTAAGCGATTGTCCTGGTGTTGATTTGAAGTTTAAGACTGCTGGCAGAAAGTATCACGATAGGTATGTGGTTATAGATTATGGAACGGATGATGAGGCTGTTTACGTTTGTGGCGCTTCGTCGAAAGATGCTGGCGGCAAAATTTCGACTATTACGCGAATAGAGTCTTTGAATTTGCGCTTGTATCATGCGATGTTTGATGAGTTGTTAAAGAATCCTGAGTTAGAGTTTTAACATTTTATAATGTTCTAGTGTTTTGCGCTCAACTTGGAAGTAGACTTCCAACTTTTGCTGTTGCGCAAATGTAGTTGCGCAAAGGGAGGTGCGTATGACAACAATCTTTAACGTGGCATCGTACATCCTTGATATTGCTGGAACTATTACTACTATGAAGCTTCAGAAGTTAGCTTACTATTCGCAAGCGTATTTACTGGATATCCATTATTTAACGAGGATTTTCAGGCATGGAGAAATGGTCCTGTTTGCCCAGAATTATTTGCATTGCATCGCGGTAAGTTTTTGATTCGTAAAGGGGAGCTTGTGCTTCCTAGCACTGATAAGTTGAATGATGATTCTTTAACAGATGGTCAAAAGCTTCTTGTGGAAAAAGTGTGCAAAAAGTTTGCTGAGTGTTCTGGTAGTGATTTGAGTGCTATGACACATCGTGAGGATCCATGGAAGAATGCTTATGATGCTACTAATAGTTCGGCAATATGCGTTCAAAAAATTACTAAGGATTCTTTGAAAGAGTACTGTTCAGTTCATAATTTGCTTAAGTAAATGTGATATTCTCTTGTTCTCTTATTTGCTCTGAGTTAGTTATAGCGTTGCTCGAGATTTGTGGAGTTTGTATTAAGAGCATAGAAGTAAAGCATGATATGGTAGCTTGAAAACAACGCAATACTTATAATTCATGCAAATCGTCTTACAAAGGGATTTTTACAAGAGATAAGGGATGCGAGATGACTAGGGATACGTATACTGCGGAAAACGGATTCGTTATTACGGACGATATTGTTGATAAGTGGGCTGAGGAAGCAGAAGATAATTTTTCTGGTGCCACTATTACACAGTTTGCCGGAAGAGCTTGGGAAGATGAAACTCAGCCGTTGAAACCGCGTACTGTTAGGTTAAGTGATACCGTTTGGCATTTAATCGAAGCCGATGCGAAGCGTAGAAAGATGACTGTAAGTGCGTGGACTAGAAACGCTATACTTAACGAATTATCTAGTGAGATAGTTACGCAAAAATAGCTATGTAAAAATAGCCGCAGTTTTCGTAATGATGCGTGTCGCGAAGATGTGGCATAATAGGAAGGCTTGTGACTGGAGGAGGAATCCGCTAGCACAGCACAGCAATACAAGATGCGGGAGGAAGCTGCAAAACGGCTTTATACCAGCGTTTGCAACAACCGTTTGAACCGCTTGTACAAGAAAGAAGAACCATATTATGGCTCCGAAAAAGAAAGTCTCCGCGCTTATTAAGCTCGAGATTCAGGCTGGTAAGGCAAATCCAGCCCCACCACTGGGTCCAGCATTAGGCTCCCACGGCGTGAACATCATGGACTTCTGCAAGGCGTATAACGACCAGACGAAGGACAAGATGGGCCAGATCGTCCCAGTTGAGATTACCGTTTACGAAGATCGTTCCTTCACCTTCATTTTGAAGACCCCACCAGCCGCTGCTTTGTTGCTTAAGGCTGCTGGCATTCAGAAGGGCACCGAGAATCCATTGACTCACAAGGTTGGTTCTGTGACCAAGGCTCAGGTGCGCGAGATCGCCGAAATTAAGATGCCTGACCTCTCCGCACGTGACGTCGAGGCCGGTATGAAGATCATCGCGGGCACCGCTCGCTCGATGGGTATTACCGTTACCGACTGAAAGGGAGTGTAGAAATGGCTAAGCGTTCTAAGAAGTATCGTGAAGCGGCTGAGAAGATCGACCGCAATAACCTGTACACCCCAGCTGAAGCTATCGCTTTGTTGCAGAGCATGCCAAAGCACGCTTTCGACGAGTCCGTTGAGGCTGTTATGCGCCTTAACGTGGATCCTCGCAAGGCTGATCAGTTGGTTCGTGGCGTAGTTAACTTGCCAAACGGCACCGGTAAAACCGCTAAGGTTTTGGTGTTCGCTCGTGGCCCAAAGGCTACTGAGGCCCAAGAAGCTGGCGCCGACATTGTTGGTGATGACGAGCTTATCGAAAAGGTTGCCGGTGGCTTCCTTGACTTCGATGCAGTCGTTGCAACCCCAGACATGATGGGTAAGGTTGGTCGCTTGGGTCGTGTTCTCGGTCCTCGTAGCTTGATGCCAAACCCAAAGACTGGCACCGTGACTATGGATGTAGCCAAGGCTGTTGCTGATATTAAGGGCGGTAAGATTGAGTTCCGCGTGGATCGCCAGGGCAACCTGTCCTTCCTCTTCGGCAAGCTCTCCTTCGATGCTAAGGCTCTTGAAGAGAACTTCAAGGCTGTCGCAGACGAAATCCGCCGCTTGAAGCCAAGCACCATCAAGGGTCGTTACATTACTAAGGTAACTGTGACTTCTACGATGGCTCCTGGTGTTCCAGTTGATATCGCCAGCATTGCTGCCTGATTTATTGCCTGCGTAGCTTATGCGAAAGCATGGCTGGTAAGTAGTAAATTAAGTTTAGAACTTATAAACGCTGAAAATGTACTCTTTTGAGTCATGTTTTCAGCGTTTTTGTTACTTGCGTTACTGCATTTCTGCGTTAATAACGAATAATTGATGTTTTGCGTTACTGGCGCAGTACGCTATCTGCATTAATAACGAATAGGTGATGGGAGAGGTTACGCCTCTAGAGAGTTCGCGGCGCATGTAGGCGCGCGGCGTGTCGTCCAGGAATGGCTGTTTTGCAACGTTTTGCGGCGCGACGGCCTGCTTGAGTGTAGCATTGCGCGCACGAAAGCAATTCGGAGTGCCGAGCTTGCTCAAAGTTGAAAGTCCAGTGGACTTTCAACGCAAGCGAGGACTGCCTGAGTCAGTAAAGACGAAGGCAGGGTAGATTTGTGTGGTATTGCATTGGGAATTCGGTCGCGCTTACGCAAATGTAGTTTCGGCGTGTCGCACAAGAGTGGCTATATTGCAACGGTTTTGCGGCTGGTTGGGGGAGTATTCAAGAGTTTTCTGAGAGTTTTCTGGGAAAAATCTTTAAAAACCTTGAAATTGATATTTTTACGAAAAGTAACGCATAATACTGTATTTTTTATTCTTAAAAATAGTTTGACTGAAATATTTCCGTAAAAATATAAATGTTTTCTGTTAATGAGTTGTGCGTCTGCTCTTGACTTTTTCGAACGGGGGGGGGGTATGTTAATAACAGCTTTCAGCTAGATGCTCTATCTGAAAGTTATCCACAAGAGATTGATTTTGTGGGTTTATGTTTTTCACCATGTGTTTTAAGCGTGGTGGAGAAGAAGAAAGGAAAATATTATGTTGAATAAGAAGGCTATCGCCGCATTCGCTGCTGGCGCAACTTTGCTTTCCGGTCTCGCTTTCGCGGCTCCAGCTTTCGCTGAGGGTGCCGGTGATCAGACTACTCCAAAGACTGATCAGACTACTCCAAAGAATGATCAGACTACTCCAAAGAATGATCAGACTGCTCCAAAGAATGATCAGACTGCTCCAAAGAATGATCAGACTGCTAACGATGATGATAATTGGCTCTATGAGACTGAGGACCCTGGTGCTCTTGCTGATCGTTTGAATGCTGAGAAGGCTGCTAAGGTTGCTGCTGACGAGAAAGATAAGTATGAGCATACTCCATTTGGCAATATGGACACGGATTACAAGAAGTGTGTGAAGCTTTACGGTGAAGATGCTCTCGAGTGCAAAGCTGTCGCTGACTACCTCAAGCGTCATGGTCAGAAGGTTGATGACAAGGCTAACGACAAGAAGTCTGATAAGAAGTCTGAAGCTAAGAAGTCTTCCGAGAAGAAGGCTGCTCCATTGGCTAAGACCGGTGCTGCTGTAGCTTTGGCTGCTGTTGCTGCTTCTGTGCTTGCTGGCATGGGTGTTGCTCTTCGCAAGATCCGTCACTAAGCTTTTAGCACATTAAGTGTGTTGATTGTTTAATGATTTGTGAGCGCACTGTATGTGAGTATGGTGCGCTCACTTGTTAAATCTTTCACTCAACGTGCTGCGAATGCTGTTTAGTGTTTTGTGGCGGGTTTGCTTTCGGGCTTTTGCATGATTCTACTGTTTTGCCAAATCTCTTTCTTCACGGTAGTGTTGTGCGCTGGTTTTCGGGGGCGTGACTGTTGAGTGTTTGGCTGGCTTGTTTGTTAGGGAAACGAGTCGGTTTTGTTAAAGGGCTTGGGTTTGGTGCTACTAGGGGCATCAGTCTCCAAGCCCTTTTTCGTATGTGTAAAGAGATTGTGCATAATGTACAGTAAGCATAGTAACTTATTAAATACGATTTGAAAACGAAAGTTTTGCGGGCGATGCATTTATGCGTCGCCCGATTTTTTATTTACTGGCCTATAACCTCTTAAGTGAACAATTCTTCCTATTGATTATATAAATTGTGTTGGCGTATAGTTATTGTATGAAGGTTGATAAATTGTGTATTCGTTATTTTGCTGTATTTGTTGTTTTTGGATTTATGATTTTAATTGCTTCGTTGGTATTGGTAATAGCTGCTATTTGTTTTCACTGGGATGATACTGCAGCGCAATGGGTTTCTGCGATTGGTGAATGGGTTAGTGGTATTTTTGCAGGGGGTGCGTTAATATTTGCTGGACTACAAGTTGCAAGCGATACTGAAAAACAAGAGATATATGAGAAGAAACGTAGGGATAGGTTATTAAAAGTTGCACAGAGCTGTGCGTTTAGATTAAATCCTGGAAAAACTATTGCAGGGCATGGTGGGACGCTTAGATATAAGACTATTGAAGTTGTATTTACTAATAAGATTAATTTTATAGTTAGTAATATTTGTGTGGAATATAAAGAATCGATATTAGCGGAAGCTAAACAAGTAAATCCAGGTGCTCGACAATGGGGTAGTCACATTATGGTGAAAGATTTAATTAGTAAAGATGATATGCAGTCGGAGTCGATTGATAAAGAAAAAATTTCGTGTCTTATAAAGAAAATGAAGAAAAAGGTTAAATATTATTTTGAAATAGAAGATATACAATTTGTGAGAATTAATAACAAAGTTTCCATTAATGAATAAGTCAATTATGACAAAGTTAATTGCGTTGTCATTGTAGTACGCAGATATTGCACTTACTAAAAGCGGGTTTGAAATGCTTAATTTAAAAGATAAATTATATTCCTTTTTTAACAGTCTTAGGAATTGCATATTAGTGACACACGTGCTTTTAATGATGTTATCTGTGCTTTTACTGGTTTTTACAATATCCCTTTTTTATGGTAATATTGAACACTCAAAGCGAATATATTCTATTGTTAATGTTTGTGTAGTGTACTTAATACTATTTTTATTGTTTCTTATTTATTTAAAATTTAAGAACAATAAAATTCTATTTCTAATACCTTCTATTCAGGTTTATCTATATCTTTGTATTTCTGCATATATTTATTATGATGCAATTAATTGGTTGTCGGAATGTTATAAATCGCTAGCAATGTTCATTCTATGGTTTATACCATTCTTCTTTTTAGTGTGCAAAAGCATTAAATCTTTCTTGAAAAATTCAAAATTCTTGATTTATGTTTTGTCAGTATTGTTTACACTTTTAGGGTTTTTAAATGAGTCTAATTGGACAATAGTCGCTTTGATAATAGCATGCATTGTATTTTTGCTTAAATTGGAAAATTTACAGATTCTATGTAAAGGGATATTTGATATAAAAATAGAAGATTCAGATAGTAATAAATATAAATTGATTGTCATTAATATTATGGCAGTAGTTTTTGAAGCAATGTTGTATTTATCTTTGAAACTTTCTGAGTATTTATCAGAATTATTAAATTGGATTTATGATTGCTCCAATGTTAGTGGTGGTACAAAATTGCCAAATAATGAAATTATTACAGAACATATGTGGTTAGGATTTTACAGGTTTATTATTTTATCTGTTATTTTCATTATTGTATGTAATCTTTTTCAAAGTAAGCAGAATACCATCTCATCATGCATAAAGAATATATTTGACTGCGAAGATAACACACAGGTGAATAAGAATTCATGATTATTATCCCAATTTTCATTCATTCATTGATTAATTAATAAGTTCTTCTACTTTTTCAATGAATTTTTCTATGTTATATAAGTAATTAGGGTAAGTATCGTTTAGCTGTTCTTCGTTTTGTGCATAAATAAGTACGCTGTTCAAGTCAGTTATATCTGATGTTTGAGCACTTGACTTATTAACTGTTAAGTTTTTATTTACACTACTGTTATCGATTTCTGCATCCTGAATTTTGTTATCTTCACCGTTTATGCTGCTATTTTCTTTGCTGTTATAATTCGTTATGGCTTTTTCTACACAATCCATAGTGTATGAATGTATGGTTAATTCTTGCGTTTCTCGCGATAACTCCAATAGGTAAAGCCCTTCGCCGCCTTGTGTACTATTTTTTTGCATATTAATAGTTACACTATTGCGCGCAGCTTTAAGATCTTCAATAATTTCTTTAAAATCATTGTTTGTCCGCACTGAATTTGCGAGTTTTTTCTTAGACTCACTGCAAGAATCATCATCATTTTCACAGCAATCAAATAACTTAGAGATTACTTTGAAGAATTGTAAGCAAGATTGTATTCGAGTATTACCTTCACTTATCAAAGTAGGATCTTTGTATTCTACATTATCTATCTCACTCATAGCTTCTACTGCTGTTGACCAATAGTGTTGAAGCTTGGTTCGTATTTGTAGTTCAATCCTATATTGTCTATCTATTTTTTTCTTGGTTTAATGTTTGTTTTACGATTACGTGCAGTGACCTGTATCCGGATTCTTCTGGATTTTTTATATAGTCTTTCGTTTTCTTAATATCGATTTCCCCAGCTTCTTTAAGATTAAGAATTTCATCATAAACTTTGTAAACTTCACTCACAGAATTTACAATCGCCCTACACCCTGCAATGTCATCTATTGCACCAAGCTCAAAATTTCCATTGCTGCGGTATAACTTTTTAAGTATTGATTCTTTGCGTTTAAGACGATACGTAGCCATTGCGTCTGGGTACTTATTTATGATTCCAACAAGTTTTTTGAAAAAGATTTGTGCTGGTTCTTCATGCTGATGGCGCCATGTGTTGAGGATGGATATCTGCTTGCCATACTCTTCTGAGTTTTGCTGATCTCTCAATTCCTTAAGTATTTCGCCAGCTGCGTTAGCTTGCTTTCGGCTAATTATCGTCATACGAATATAATATATAACTTGTATGTTTTATAAAAGGGAGGTGCGTATGACAACAATCTTTAACGTGGCATCGTACATCCTTGATATTACTGGAACTATTACCACTATGAAGCTGCAGAAGCTAGCTTACTATTCGCAAGCGTATTCTTTGGCTGCTACTGGGCATCCGTTATTTAACGAGGATTTTCAGGCATGGAGGAATGGTCCTGTTTGCCCGGAATTATTTGCATTGCATCGTGGGAAGTTTTTGATTCGTAAAGGTGAGCTTGTAATTCCCAATACTGAGAAGCTTCAGGATAATTCTTTAACAGATGTCCAAAAGATTCTTGTGGAAAAGGTATGCGAAAAGTTTGCTGGATATTCTGGTAGTGATTTGAGTGCTATGACACATAGTGAAGATCCATGGAAGAATGCTTATGATGCTACTAATAGTTCGGCAATATGCGTTCAAAAAATTACTAAAGATTCTTTGAAAGATTACTATTCAACTCATAATTTTTTGCGGTAAGCGCTGCGTAGTAGGAGATGTGCAGTAAGAGCTGCATTTTCGATATGTAATACACTTCTACTTATGCGTTGTCTAAGCGACCAAAACAGCACGTGCGTGAGTAGTTTAGGTCGCCTACGCAAGAAAATCCGGTCTAAACATCACGCGCGCGAGTAGTTTAGGCCGCGCGTCTTTATTGTCGTGCACTTCGTTTTAGTGCGAATCACGAATTCTGCCAATTGTTATAGCTGTTTGCAGTACATAAGCGGCGCGCGGATCCGTAGCATCCCATCCTGTAGTTTGCGCAACTTTACGTAAACGGTAACGAACAGTATTTGGATGCACATTAAGTTCGTGTGCTGTTTGGTCAAGAGCTCCACCAAAGCGTAAGAACATGTCAATAGTTTCCAGAGTCGGATCGTCATGATTGTAAGGAGCCAAACTTTGATACACCTTGTTGTAAAGAGTATCAAAAGCTGTGGCATCGCCAATAAGCGCTCGTTCTGGAAGCAAATCATCTGTGTGAATGATTTGCGGCAAATGCTTTACTGCTGGAGCAACAGCAATCGCGGCAAGAGTAGCAGTAAGAGCGGAAGAAATCTGCTCAACGCCTTCAACCATGCTGCTAACACAAATCGTCTTATGAGAATTCTCAAAAACTTTGCACAGCTTCTCTAAAGCCTGATCGCTAGGATTTTCGCGCACAGCAAGCAGAATAATATGAGAAGGCGCTGCAAAAGTAGAAGAATTTTTCGTAGATGCTGATATCAGTGCTTGCGTTTTTTGCCAAGCTCCCGTAATGCGCTGCAAAGCACTACTTTGTGTGCGCTCAACTATTGCATCATACGCATTGCAACTACCAAGCTGTGGCCAAATATTTCGACGCAAAGTGTCAGTGTTATCAGGTGGAATATCTGGTGCTGGCTTGCGATTTGGTCCGTCATCTGGCTTAATTGCAGTGCCGAAAGTTCCTGCAATAACAATAACTTTTGGCGAATCTGACCATTGAAGTAAATGCATGAAAGCGTCAATACGAGCGTCTGCAATACCATTCATTAAACACGTGGCAATAATCGAGTGTAATTGCAAGCGCATCGCCGCGTCAAAAACTTGGCCATCACGATTGTCGAAAATTCTAAGCGGTTCCGAGCTAGTTGATTTTTGCGCGCTGGGCAATGGAGTAAAACTCGGTGAATTATTACCTTTAGTATTTTCAGAAGATTGACTTGAATGACTCGAACGACTTTGATTTGATGAAAGACGATGCCACAAGTGGTGTTTGTGCTTTTCTTCGTTTTCTTGCTCTGCTTTAGATTGCTTTGCTGTAGAAGAGCTTTCTTGATCATTTGATACAGCGTTTACTTGCGTTTTGTTTAACTGTTGATTTTCAAGAGAATTGGCAATATTAGAATCCTCCGCGTGCTTTTCTGCTGCCTGTACGCTTGCTAGTATCGAAAGAAAATCGTTACTAAGTAAGCTGTTTCCTGCAAGTTTATCTTCATAATTTTCTTCGGACATAACAGAAGAAGCAGCGCTGCTATCTTGCGCAAACTGAGGTGTATTCTTCTCGTCCATCTTATGCCTTTGATCCTAACATTCTCTACTATTATAGCGCGATTGAGTAAAAGTATCTCGCCAAAAAGTAAGTGCTACAAAGCAGAAAACAAAAGCTAACGGTAGCATGTGTCGCTCAAAATTATTAGCTGGAGCAAGAATCATAACTCCAACCAGCAAGGCAAGTGGAATGTGCCATAACAATGTGCGCCAACGGCGAAGAATAATTTCTGCAACACCAATAAGTAGTGTAAAAATAACGAAAGTATTTCCGTGAATTGGCCAACTTAAAACAGGAATATCACTAAACGTGCTAATATCTTCTGCAAATTTAGTTCGCCACTTAGGATTCCAATATTTAATCCAATCAGATTTGTGTATGCTGTCAGTGTCTATGTAATATTCTGGCCCAACATACGGGCGGTCAAAAATATCAAAGTATCCGTAAGTCTTCGCAAGAAAAGCGTCAGTTGCAACGAGTGGACTATGCGTAATCATTTGCCACCAAGCGAAATCTAATTTACGAATATTATCTTTAGTAACGTATCGCCAACGATAACTCACTTTTTTAGACTGCAATCCGGAAGATTTCACAGGGTCTGCGTCATAAGGTTTGTATGCTTCTGCAGTTTGATCCAGATTAAAAATTGGTGCAATAATGCGCTTTGCACTACGCGGTATGCTATGCGGATCGAGCTTAGCTATACGTGCAATTTGTTGTAACTGAATGCCGCGACTCTCAATAGGATCGCCGCTAATAATAGCACCGCTCGAAATAAGCATAATTAACGAGCCGTGAATCACAACGATTGGAAGCAAAATTCCGCAAACCCACAAACGCCAGCGTTTGCGCTCAAAAATAATCAAAAGCACGAATTGAACAACCAGAATATACCAAGCGTATTTTGCAGCAATAAGCATTACGCACACTGAAACAATTAATTCCAAAACAGTGTGAAGTCTAGGCTTTTGCGCATTTGGCTTTGTGCTAGGTGTATTTTTAGTGTCCTTCGCATGATAGCAATTAGTTAACTCGTAATTTATACCAAACCACCAAACAAAAGCGAACGCAAAAAGCGGAGATTTTGTAAGCGCAATAGTTGAGCACAACACAAGCGGATTAAGTAAAAACATAAGCAGAATAACGAATCTTGCAAAAGTTGTTGTGCTGCAATTTGTTGAGCTAGATTCTGCATCAAGCCAAGGTTTGTTTAAGAAGCGGTGTGCTGTTGCAGAAACGCACCATGCTGCAAATACAAATTGTGCAAAGGCAAGAACTACAATTCCAGCGTCGTTTGAGTCGGTAAAGTATCTGGAGACTGCTGTTGTTGCGCCATAAATAACAGTTAGAACAATGTTGTGCTGATTTGTTAAATAAGTTGGATAAGTTGGCCACAAGTAGTGCGCAGTTGGGTAAATATCCATTGGGACAAAGCTAAAGAAGCCGATATAAGGCTGATCTAAGCCTGTAATTTTATTCCAAGTCCAACTGTACTCACGAATTTGCGAGCATATATCTGCACCGTATGCGGCAAGTAACGTAACTGGAACCCAAATCCAGCCCACGAAAAAAGTAAGAAGTAGGTTTCTTCTGTTGCGAGTGGAGTGGTTAATGAACCATTTAGCGCAATTAAAAAATAGTTTTGCAAATTTTAAAAGAAAATGCGAAATATTGCGGAAAATAGTGTGTTTAGTAGTAAATTTTTGTAATTTTGACTGTTTTTTATTTTCGCTATTTTTTCTTAACGCAATTGATTTTATTAATTTCGTAAAACGTTGATATTTAGGCAAAAACTTTTTATTTTTACCGTAGTAAATAAGCGCAGTCAGTATTAATGCGTATATTATGAAGGCAGCAACGAAAATAAAAGCATTAACCAACGAAAAATCAGCGATTGATCCTAAATGAACTTTAATATCTTGACTGCGGAAAATTGGTCCCAAGCTAGTGCAAAAAGCAAGTACAAAGCATAGCAAAGCAGCAAGAGTGTAATCTAAAAAACGTGCTACAACTGCACGCAATTTGCGCGGCTTTTCGTACTGCGTTTTGCGAAGTATGCGCTCCATGTGTTAACACCTGCTTAATTGATGCTCAGCTACTTTGTTTGCTATTGCGCGCAAAACATGCAATGACGCGCGCAAAAATATAATCTGATGTAAATTATACATATGACTATTTTTTCTTCGCAAAGTGTGGCATTGATGCCGCAGACCTCAGAAGTAGCAGATCTGGTAAAATATTTCGCAATTACAGATTCTACGCAAAATATTGCGCGAGAAATGATACAAAAAGGCGAAATAATCGCGCGAGATGACGGAAAGCCAGCAATAGTTGCGATTGTGGCAGACGAGCAAACAGCAGGAAGAGGACGATTAGGGCGTGCGTGGGTAAGCCGTGCGGGAGAAAGCTTTTTAGTTTCATTCGTAACGTTGCTGCCGAAGTCAATTGTTATGGACGCAAGTCACAATGGCTGGCTGCCTATTATTGCAGGGCTTGCAGCGCGTGACGCACTTCTAGAAACGTTTAAAGAGTGCGGAAGCTCGCCGATGCACGGTGATGCTTGCGCGATAAAACTTAAATGGCCTAACGACGTGTTTTTGCACGATTGTAAAGAAGGCGGAATATTAACAGAAATTGTAGCTGATCCAAGCAAAGATGATGTTGTTGGAGTAATTTTTGGAATCGGATTGAACTTGTATGTGCCTAAAGAAGTGCTGCCAATTAAAATGGCAACTTCGCTGCAAATGCATATGACTGATTTGCCGGAAGCTAAAGAATTGCGTGATACGATTGCTGCGAAAATCGTTACTGGATTGCGTTCTAGACTTGGTGATTTTATGCGCGATTATCCAAGCAACGCTGCAGATTTGCTTCAAGAAGTAAATGGTGTGTGTTGGACTCTTGGGCGCGAAGTTAACGTGCATCCAGTTGACGGAAGCGTGGTGACAGGAACTGCTGTGCGGCTTGGAGAAGATGCGTCGCTTACGATTCGTGAGGCATCTGGCGAGGAGATTGTGGTAAAAAGCGGCGATGTGCACGCAGTTGCGTATGAAGCGCGACGACCTGCTTGAGCGCTGCGATTTAGCGCGCGAAAGCAATTCGGAGCGCCGAGCTTGCTCAGGGTTGAAAGCACGGTGTGCTTTCAACGCAAGCGAGGTCTGCCTGCGTCAATAAAGACGCAGGCAGGGCAGGTTAGTGTAGTTGTGCTTTAGAAACTAGGTTGTGACTAGTGTGCGCTGACGACCTGCTTGAGCGCTGCGATTTAGCGCGCGAAAGCAATTCGGAGCGCCGAGCTTGCACGGAAAGTCCAGTGGACTTTCCGTGCAAGCTCAACAGCGAGCGCTTAAAGCGCAAGCGTCAGCTGTTTGCTAGTTATCTCAGTCAAAGAGCAAGTGCGCGGCAATCTTATACAAAACGGCATTCCCTTTTACAGTCGTGTAAAGGAAATGCCGTTTTTCTGCAATATAACGTTTCCGCTACGCGCGCTTTTTGTTAAGTGCGTTGTACAAGCCGGAGCAAGCTGCGCTCGCAACAAAAGCCTTAATCAAATCGCCAATCATGAAGATAATCAAGGTTGCGGCGGCAGTTGAAAGTGGCATGCCAGTTAGGTAGCTTTGGCCGAAAATGCCGAATGCGTAAATCACGATCGTGCCGATTATAGAAGCTACAGAGTAAGTGCAGAAGCGTGCGAAAGTCTTCTTGAAGGAGTTTTCTGGCATCATTGCGTCAAGAGCTACGTCAAATACGCGCTTCAAAGCTGCGGTTGCAGCAACGCCAAAAATGAAACCGGCTAAGAATCCTGCAGTAGGGCCAACAAAAACAGCCCAGCCGCCCTTAAAGCCAGCAAACACAGGCAAACCTGCTGCGCCAACAGCAAGATACATAACCACAGAAGCTACGCCTTCGCGCCAGCTCAACGTTAAACCAATAATGCACAAAACAAGAGTTTGCAACGTAATAGGCACAGGAGTAATAGGAAGATAAATTGCGCCTGCCATAGTAGAAAGAGCCAAAAGCACAGTGAGAAGCGCTGGCTTTGCAAGCCATGCTGCAGCTACTTTCAACTTATTCGCAACGTTTGAATTTGCTGATGCTGTTGTTGCATTATTTTGATTTATGTTAGTCATGAAAACCTTCTTTTGGTTATTTCCGGTTTGCCGTTTGCAGCTAATAGGTTGTCAATTAAACGGTTTTGCCGGTTGTTTTCCGTTTCGCTAATCACATTACGTGTTATAAAAATCATGTGCATTGGAGAAGTGTACAAAATTTTGCTCTAGCTTTTGTGTATGTCGACTCATCCGTAAACGCAACTTTTCTAATATCTTGTAACGTATGGTTACGAATATCAAAAAAATCCTCATCGCAAACCGCGGTGAAATTGCCTTGCGAGTTATTCGCACGGCTCACGAAATGGGCATTTCTACCGTTGCTATTTATGCACCGACTGATCGCAACGCGCAGTTTGTAGAAATGGCAGACGAAGCGTACGCACTTTCCGGAGACACATATCGCGATACTTATTTAAACGAAGATGCGATTCTTGACATTATTAAAAGAAGCGGCACGGATGCTGTGCATCCGGGTTACGGTTTCCTTTCGGAAGTTGCGTCTTTTGCGAAAAAAGTTAACGATGCTGGGGTTATTTGGATTGGTCCTCGTCCGGAAGCGCTTATTGATTTGGGAGATAAGATTACGGCTCGTCGCGTGGCAGTTCGCGCGAAAGTGCCGCCAGTTCCAGGAATTTCGGAGCCTGTGAAAGATATTCGAGAACTTTTAACTTTTGCGCAAACTCACGGCTATCCAGTGATGATGAAGCGCACGGATGGCGGCGGCGGACGCGGAATTACAGTCGTTCGTAACGATGACGAGTTGCGAGGCTTTTATATGAATCACGACGCTCTTCAGGGCGGCGACTTAGACGAATATTTTATTGAGCGTTTTATTGATAAAGCTCGCCACGTAGAAACGCAGTGCGGCCGCGACGCTCACGGAAATTTCACCGTATATTCCACGCGCGATTGCTCGGTGCAGCGCCGAAACCAAAAGCTGGTTGAGGAAGCTCCTGCACCGTTCTTGACTGACGATGAAAAGGATCAGCTTTACAGATATTCTCGTAACCTATTTGAAGCTGTTGATTACGTTGGTCTTGGCACGTGCGAATATATGGTGACTTCTCAGCATAAAGTCTACTTCTTGGAAGTTAATCCGCGATTGCAAGTTGAGCACACGGTTAGTGAGGAAGTTAGTGGACTTGATTTAGTGCGAGAACAGCTCAATATTGCTGACGGCGGCGAGTTGATTAAGGATCCAGAACCTCGCGGACACAGCTTCGAGCTTCGCATTACTTCGGAAGATCCTGCTACGAATTTGACTCCAAGTTCCGGCACTTTGACGAAAATAAAGTGGCCTTCCGGTCCTGGTATTCGCGTCGATTTTGGTGTTGAAGTTGGCGATAATATTTCGCCAAAATTCGATTCGATGATGGGCAAACTTATTATTACTGCGCAAAGTCGTGAAACTGCTGTCGCTCGTGTGCGTCGCGCTTTGAAGGAACTTTGTATTGAGGGCGTGCCAACTCCAGCAAAACTTTTTGAGCAGATTTTTAACGACCCTGAGTTTACTGCGGAAAATCACAGTTTTGACGTGTCTACTAAGTGGATGGAACGCAAGTATTTGAACCGCGTTCCTGCAGCTTCTTTGGGTGGCCAGCCGGCTTCGCTTGTTTCTGGAAAGTCTGCGGATGAATCCGAAAATAAGCAGCCTGCAATGGAATCCTTCATTATTGAGGTTGATAATAAGCGCGTAAAGCTTACGATTCCGCAAGATATTGTTGACAATTTGACCGGCTCTGCGCGAGTTCGTAGCGTTTCTAGAGCTTCGCAGCCTTTGCGTGGACGTTCGCTTCGCGGAAGTACTCACAAATCTGAAGAACAAAAGCAGATTCCTGGCGTAATCGCAGCACCTATGCAAGCTGTTATTACGCGCGTGAATGTGGCTGAAGGTCAGCAGGTTGCCAAGGGTGATTTGCTTGTGGTGCTTGAGTCTATGAAGATGGAAAATTACGTTTACGCTCCTGCAGCTGGTACTGTTACTGGAATTTTTGTGGGTCCTGGTGACGGCGTGGAATCGGGTGCAAAGCTTGTGACGATTGATCTTGCTGGAGATAAAAGCGCGGATAAGAGCGCAGATAAGTCTTCTGAATCTTCTGAAAAGTCTTCTGAAAAGCCGGAAGGAGAGCAGAAATGAGTACTTTAGCAAAAGAAAAGTCTGAAATCTCTGAAACTTCAGCGAAAATAGTTAATAACTCTTCTGTTAATAGCTCTGCTGACGATACAAACTTGCAGCCTCGTCGCGGAAAAGCTGCAGTTCAGCACGCAGCACAACTTGCTCGTGACGCAGAACAAAAAGCTTTAGAGCGTCAGCACGCAAAAGGTAAAAGCACTGCTCGCGAGCGTCTTGACTTGCTTTTTGACACCGGCTCATTCGTGGAAATCGGACGTTTTAACGGCGGTGACATAAATAACGACGTTGCCGGATGCGCTGTAATCACCGGCTTTGGCGAAGTTTATGGCAGAAAAGTTGCAGTTTACGCACAAGACTTTTCTGTGCGCGGTGGAACTTTAGGCAAAGCTGAGGGCGAGAAAATCTGCCATCTTTTAGATATGGCTGTTGAACTTCGCGTGCCAGTTGTTGCCGTAATTGATTCCGGCGGCGCTCGCATTCAAGAAGGCGTGAGCGCGCTTATGCAATACGGGCGTATCTTCAAAAAAACTTGCGAAGCGAGCGGCTTGATTCCGCAAATCTCAATTATTCTAGGTCCTTGCGCTGGCGGTGCTGTGTATTGCCCTGCGTTAACAGATTTGATTATTATGACTCGCGAGCACTCAAATATGTTCGTAACTGGTCCGGATGTTGTTAAAGCTGCAACCGGCGAGGCTATTAGCATGGACGATTTGGGCGGCGGTCTTGTGCATAACGCAACTTCCGGTGTCGCTCACTATTTGGGAGAGGATGAAGCTGACGCAATCGACTACGCGCGCACAGTTTTGGCTTATTTGCCATCTAGCTGTGAGGTAGAGCCTCCAACTTTTGCCTACGCTGCAACGCGCGCGGATCGCGAAACTGCGCGCGAGTTGGTGAATATTGTGCCGGATAACGACCGTCAGCCTTACGATGTGCTCGACGTGATTCGCAGAATAGTTGACTACGGTGAGTTCGTGCAAGTGCAGGAATTGTACGCTGCGTCTGCAGTGGTTGGTTTTGCTTGCATTGAGGGGCATCCTGTTGGAATCGTAGCAAATCAGCCGAAGGTGAACGCTGGTATTTTGGATGTAAATTCTTCCGAAAAAGTCGCGCGATTTGTGCGATTGTGCGACGCGTTTAATTTGCCTGTGGTGACTTTGGTTGATACTCCAGGTTACAAGCCTGGTTCAGATCAAGAGCACGCAGGAATTATTCGCCGAGGTGCGAAAGTGATTTATGCGTACGCGAACGCGCAAGTTCCGCTGGTTACGGTGATTTTGCGCAAAGCTTTCGGTGGGGCTTATATCGTTATGGGTTCCAAGTCGATGGGCGCGGACGTAAATTACGCGTGGCCAACCAGCCAGATTGCGGTTTTGGGTGCGCAAGGTGCTGTAAATATTATTCATCGTAAAGATTTGCAAAAAGCTAAAGAGCGTGGGCAAGACGTTGCGGCTCTTAGAAAACAGCTGGTTGACGAGTATGAGGCGACTACTGTGAACGCAAATCTTTCGTTGGAAACTGGTCAGATTGACGCAATGATTGACCCGGAGCAGACTCGCGATATGATTGCTGGCTCATTGAAGCTTTTGCGAAGTAAAAAGCGAGTTTCCAGAACTGGAAAGCATCACGGGAATCAGCCAATGTAAGTGATTTATAAAAATTATAGGGATTATCAAACTTATAACTAAAAACTATAGAACTTACAAAACTTATAAACCTTACAAAACTTACAGAATTTATAAAACTTATCCAAATCAACGAGAAGGAAACATCATGACAACATACTTTTTCGACCAACTCGCTAATAATCCGCACGCACTCGTGTTTGCCGGTCAGTCAACTCCGTGGGTTGAAGCTTTGCGCGAGCTTGATTCAGACGAAGAATTAAACGCAGAACTTCACGAGTACGAAGCAGGCGCAAAAGCTTTGCTATCGCCAATTTATTCTGAGCTTTTAGCAAATGCAGGCGGCGACATAAACGTGTTTGACGCGCTAGAAAATAAGCATATTAACGCTGCAAACGCGCTTCTTAGTGTGCCTGGAATTACGCTTGCACAGTTCGGTGCAGTGCGCGACTTAACAAATCTTGGATACAACTTTGAAGTAAACAAGCCGTGCGCAATTTTGGGTCATTCTCAAGGCGTAATCGCAGCAGAAATGGTAAAAGCTCGCATAAAAGCAAAGTCTTGGCAGAAAGCTCGCGCGCAAATCGAAGAATTACTTGCAATTGCCTACTTAATTGGAGCTGCAGGAGATCGTGAATCTCGAATGCTTGAAATTACTGGTGACGGCGAGCACACGCCAATGCTGTCACTTAAAGGAGTTACTAAAAAGCAGGCAGAAGCGTTAATTTCACGCGTAGAGCGCACGCGCGGTGAAGTGTCAATTGCTGTTAAAAACGCTTACAATCACGTGGTTATTGCAGGATACCCGGAAGATATGGAAGCTGTTGCAAACGAAGCGCAAAAAGAAACAAAACGTTCGAAAAAATTGCGCGAAATGAAAGTTCGCGGTGGAGCTGTATTTGCGCCAGTTGCTGAATATTTGGATGTTACAGTTCCATTCCATTCGCCAATGCTTCAATCTGCAGTTGAGCAGGTAGTAGAGTGGGCAAATGAGGCTGGTTTAAACACTACAGTTGCTCGCGAATTGGCGGATGCAGTGCTTGTAACTCCTGTTGATTGGGCTACGCAAATTGGTGAAGTTTTGGAGCAAAACGACGCGCGCTCGCTTTGGATTTTAGACATGGGTCCTAGCGAAGTGCTCGGAAAGCTTACTGGAGTGCTTGTGCAAGGAACCAGTGCTGGAATAGTAGAGGCTGCTACCTTGCGCTCTCGCGCTGAGCTTTCAACAGCTGACTCTGCTTCTGAGCCAGAGCGTATGGGCTGCTGGGCTGATTTTGCTCCTCGAGTAATCGACACGCCTGCAGGACGCAAAGTGCTTACCAAATTTAGCAAGCTTACAGGCAAAGCTCCTGTGCTTCTTGCAGGAATGACACCAACGACAGTAGAGCCGGAAATCGTTGCTGCAGCAGCAAATGCAGGCTACTGGGCTGAGCTTGCTGGCGGCGGTCAAGTAACTGCAGAAGTTTTCGATCGTCATATGAAGTCGCTTGAAAATCAGCTTCGCGAAGGCGCAACTATCGAATTTAACGCCATGTTTATGGATCGCTACCTGTGGAATTTGCAATTTGGTTCGAAGCGAATCGTGCCAAAAAAGAGGCAGTCGGGAGCTCCTATTGATGGTGTAGTTATTTCTGCTGGCATTCCAGAACTTGACGAAGCCAAGGAATTAGTAGCATCTTTACAAGCTGATGGATTCCCTTACGTAACGTTTAAGCCTGGAACAGTTGACCAAATTCGTCAAGTTGTGCGAATTGCTAAGGCTGTTGCTCCAGCCACGATTATTGTACAGGTTGAGGGCGGTGCTGCAGGTGGTCACCATTCGTGGGAATCTCTTGACGATTTGCTTATGACAACTTACGCGCAAGTGCGCGAATGCGAAAATTTGGTGCTTGTTGCAGGCGGTGGTATTGGCACTCCTGAGCGTGCTGCAGACTACATTTCTGGCGAATGGGCGAATGAATACGGTTTGCCAAATATGCCAGTTGATGCTGTAATGATTGGCACAGCTGCAATGACAGCAAAAGAAGCGCATACAAGCCCTGAAGTAAAGCGTATGCTTGTGGAAACTCCGGGTATTGCGATGCCGAAATCTTCCAGCATTGAAGGTTTTGATGAGGATCCGTTCGCACCTTTGGGTGAGCGTTGGGTGCCTTCTGGCAAAGTGATTGGCGGTGTGACGAGTGGTTTAAGCCATTTGCACGCAGATATTTACGAGTTAGAAAACGCTTCTGCTCGCTGCGGTCGATTGCTCGTTCATATGATGAAACATCCTGAAGAGCTTGAAGTGCGTCGCGATGAAGTAATCGAAGCACTTAACTCTACTGCAAAACCATATTTTGGTGACGTAGAAAGCATGACTTACGCACAATTTGCTCAACGTTTCCTAGATTTGGCATACCCTTGGGTGGATCCGACTTACGTAGATCGCTACATGCATTTGTTGCAGCGTATTGAAGCGCGTTTAATTAATCAAGATTCAGGCGAATTTACTTCTATTCTGCCTTCTATCGAAGAAGTTTCTAAGCACCCTCAAGCTGCTTTATATACGCTGATTGACGCGTTGCCTCAAGCTCGCGAGATGAACGTTGTGCCAATGGATGCCTCTTGGTTCCCAACTTTGGTGCGCGAATATCCTAAGCCAATGCCATTCGTGCCAGTTATTGACAACGATTTGTTGCGTTGGTGGGGTCAAGATCAGCTTTGGCAGTCGGAAGATTCGCGTTACTCAGCAGACGCTGTGCGCGTAATTCCAGGACCGATTTCCGTGGCTGGAATTACGACTATGGATGAGCCGATTGCCGATATTCTGGGACGTTTTGAAGCAGCTATGCTCAATCGTGCAGAATTTGGCTCGGAAACTGGAGTAGAAGCAGAAAATAAGGAAAATGCTGCAAGCAAGTCTTCAAAATCTGCTTTTAGTCAGATTGCTGATGCTAAAAACGTTGAAGCTTACGTGCGCGCATGCCCGAATATTTCTTGGGTTGGTCATGTAACTGCAAACCCTGCTTACGGAACGTCTTTAGGAGACGAAAATTACGTAATTACAGTAACTTCTAGTAATAATGACGTAATTTCGCTTGATTTAGATATTAAGCTAGATACATTCTGGGATAATCAAGAAAATCAGGAAGCACAGAATGCTGCTAAACACTCTACAAAAAACGCTGCAAACTCGCTAAAACGCAAGCACGCGGTACGAGATATTGTAATTCCGCTAACTGTTGATGCAAGTCAAGCTGGAAGCATACCAGTAGTTGACCGCGAGCGCTTGCCAAAGCACGTGTACGAAATGCTTGCAGCAACCGCAGGTATTGGAAATACAGCGATTACTGGCGATGTGCTTGATGCTATGCCTAAGGTTGAAACAGTAAAAGAAGATGGCAGTTTGGCAAAATTGCCGGAAGATTTGCTTGCAGAAGGTTATAGAGATTTCCCATTTGGATTGGTTCATTCTTCCTATACTTTCTCGAGAAATCTTGGAATTGACCACGAGTCTGCTACTGCTGGAAGACTTCCAGATGGATTGCTTGCTTCTCGCATTGTGCCAGACGCGTTAGTAGGCCCTGCTTGGCCAACTATTTACTCGGCTTTGGGTTCCGTAATGGTTGATGGTTACCCGATTATTGAGGGTCTGCTTAACGCTGTTCACCTAGATCATTTAGTAGAGCTTGACGTCGATGCCGAAGATTTCCGCAAGTATGTTGATAAGCGAATTAATTTACTAGGCTGGGCTGAGCCGTATGCAGAATCCGCTTCTGGACGCGTGGTAACTATTCACGTAGTGCATACTGCAGCTGACGGCACGCGACTTGCTCACGAAACTGAGCGTTTTGCTATTCGTGGACGAAGCTTCAGCAACGCGCTTCCTGCTCCAGCTGCGCAATATGGCGAAGCTGCAGGATTGCACGGATACGAAATTGAAGACACGCCTCGCAGAGCTTTGCGCAGAGTAGTAGTTCGCGCTCCTCACGATATGACCGCTTTTGCGCGTACTTCTGGAGATTTCAACCCAATCCACACTTCTAAGCGAGGTGCTGCAATTTCTGGGCTTTCTGCTCCTTTGGTACACGGTATGTGGCTTTCTGCAACAGCTCAACATGTGGCTCAAGCAGTTGATGAAAAAGGTGCTCGCTACGAGCTTATTGGCTGGTCATACAACATGTACGGCATGGTTCAACTTGATGACGAAGTAGAAATCACAGTTGAGCGCGTTGGAAAAGTTCGTCGCGGCGGACTTGCTTTGGAAGTTACGTGCAGAGTTGATGGGCAAATCGTGTCTAAAGCAAGCGCGCTTACTCGCGCTCCACGTGCAGCATTCGTATACCCAGGTCAGGGTATCCAAAAACAAGGAATGTCGCTGGATGAGCGCGCAAAGTCGCCTGCTGTGCGCGATACTTGGGAGCGAGCAGACAAGCTTACTCGCGAAAAGCTTGGATTCTCAATCCTCGCAGTCGTGCGCGATAATCCAAAGGAGCTTACTGCTCACGGCGTAACTTATCACCATCCTGAAGGATTGCTTAATTTAACACAATTTACGCAAGTTGCGCTCGCAACAGTTGCCTTTGCGCAAACCGCGCGTTTGCGTGAAGCAGGATGCGATATTTGGCCTGCTTACTTTGCAGGACACTCGCTTGGAGAATACAATGCTTTGAGCTCCTTCGCGCAAATTATTCCACTCGAAACTGTGCTTGAATTGGTGTTCCACCGCGGATCTACAATGCATCACTTGATTGAACGCGATGCGCAAGGTCGCTCGAACTACCGCATGGGTGCGCTTCGACCAAACCAGTTTGGAGTGTCAGACGAAGGTGTGAACGCTTACGTTAATGGCATTTCCAAGGCTACTGGCGAATTCTTGCAAATTGTAAACTACAACTTGGCAGGTCAGCAGTACGCAATTGCTGGAACTATTAAAGGCTTGAAGGCATTGGCTGCAGACGCTTCTAAGCGCGCTAAGGAGTATGGTGGTAAGCCTCCATTCATGTTTGTTCCAGGAATTGACGTGCCGTTCCACTCTCGAATTCTTCGAAAGGGTGTGCCGGAATTCCGCGACAAGCTCGATTCGCTGCTGCCGAAGCATATTGATTACTCTGTGCTTGTAGACCGTTACATTCCAAACCTCGTGGCTTGCCCGTTTGAGCTTACGCGAGAATTTGCACAAAAGATTTTGGATGTTGTGCCATCTGAGCGCATTGAAGCAGCTTTGGAAGATGAAACTACGTGGAAATCTTATGCAGAGGATGAGCAGAAGCTCGGTAGATTGCTTCTTACGGAGCTTCTTTCATGGCAGTTCGCTTCTCCAGTTCGTTGGATTGAAACGCAGGCTCTTATGTTTGCCGATCGCGCTCGCGGCGGTCTTGGCGTTGAAGAGTACGTTGAAGTTGGTTTAGGAAACGCGCCAACTTTGGCAAATCTTGGCGCTAAAACTCTTGCTTTGCCGGAGTTTAGTGGCGAAAAAGTGACTGTTTACAACGTTGGTCGTGACGAAGGTCGCGTTTATATGACTGACACGGATTCGCTTGTGCCTGAAGTGTTTACTGAGGAAGATAGTCAAGAAGTAAGTAGCACTGCTGATGCAGCTGCTGCTCCTGCAGCTCCTGCCGCAAATGTTGTCTCTGCTGCTCCTGCGGCTGCTCCTTCTGCTCAAGTTGCTAACGCAGCAGCAAGCGGACCTGTAGCAGACTTGCCATTCAAAGCATCCGACGCAATCTCAATGCTGATTGCGTATAGTGCAAAAATCCGTCTTGACCAAATCGGCGACACTGACACAACTGATACGCTTACAAACGGCGTATCTTCGCGCAGAAACCAGCTTCTTATGGATATTAGTTCCGAGCTTGGCGTGGCTAGCGTGGACGGTGCTGCAGAAGCTCCAATGAGTGCGCTTAAAAAGTTAGTTGATTCGGTTGCTCCGCGCTATAAGGCTTTTGGTGCAGTGCTTTCCGATATTGTGCGCGAACGTTTGCGTGCACTTTTCGGTGCAGCAGGTGTGAAGCCAGCGCAAATTGACAAGCGTATTTCGGAAGTCTGGCAGCTTGGCGAAGGCTGGCGTGCGCACGTGCTTGCGGCTTTGGTTTTGCAAACGCGTGAAGGTGTTAGCGTGCGCGGTGAAAATCTTGCGCAACTTTCAACTGATCCTGCAAAGAATACTGCTGCAGCTGACGCTTTAATCGACGCAGCAATTGCGCAAGTTGCACAAGCTCACGGCGTTAGCGTTTCTCGGCCTGGCGCTGCTGGCGCAGCCGGTGGTGCTGTTGTTGATTCTGCAGCTCTTGACGCTTTTGCGCAGCAAGTTGTTGGCGCAGACGGCGTACTTGCTGCAACTGCTAAGTTTGTGCTAGCAAAGCTTGGTGTTGAAGCTCCTAAAGCAGAAACTGAAAGTGACGAAAATGCTGCTGTTGTAGCTGCTGTTGAAGCAGAATTAGGTGCGGATTGGCCAAAGCAAGTGGCTCCTCGATTTGATGAGCGAAAAGCGATTCTTTTCGACGACCGCTGGGCTTCGGCTCGCGAAGACGTTGCTCGCTTGTACTACAAGTATGCCGGAAAGAATGTTGATATTCAGGTAAATGAAGTTTCTGAAATCTTAAATGATTTTGGTAGTTTCCTCGGTGCCGGGGAAGCAGTAGCTTCGGAAGCTGAGTGGTTTGCAAGTCTTTCTAAATCTCGCGAATTAAACAATCTTGCAACAATATTTAATGGTATTGCTCGCGATTCTCGCACTAAACTTGCACAAAACAACGCCGATACTGCTCAAGCAACTCGTTTTGCAGGAGAAGTTGCAGTAGTTACAGGCGTTGCTCCTAACTCGATTGCTGCTCGCGTAGTAACGGGTTTGCTTAAGGGTGGAGCTACGGTTATTGCAACTTCGCACAGTTTCAAGCCGAGCGTTAAGTCTTGGGCGAAGAAAGCGTATCGCGAAAACGCTCAAATGGGCGCAAAGTTGTGGCTTGTGCCAGCAAACTTGTCTAGTTATCGCGATGTCGATGCGCTTGTAAAGTGGGTTGGCACGGTTTCAAAGAAAGTAAGTGGCGCAACTACTACTATTTTGAAGCCTGCTTATGAGCCGAGCATGTTCTTCCCGTTTGCAGCTCCTCCAGTTCACGGTACTTTGTCTGATTCTGGTTCGCTTTTTGAATCGCAATCGCGCTTAATGCTGTGGGGAGTGGAGCGTGCAATCGCTGGATTTGCGCAGATTGGAGCAGATACAGATGTACAACATCGTATGCACGTTGTGTTACCTGGCTCTCCAAACCGCGGTATGTTCGGCGGCGACGGTGCTTACGGCGAAGTCAAGAGTGCTTTCGACGCGATTGTGAACCGTGCGCATGCGGAAAGCGTGTGGTCGGATCGCGTGACTTTCGCGCATCCTAAGATTGGATGGGTGCGTGGAACCGGCTTAATGGGCGGAAATGATCCGCTTGTGGCTGTAGTTGAGCGTCACGGATTAACTACCTACTCTACGCAAGAAATGGCAGATCGTTTGCTCGATTTGTGCACGAAGGAAGCGCGAGAGCAGGCAGCAATTGCGCCTTTGGATGTTGATTTTACGGGCGGATTAGGCAAGGAGCCTCTTGATTTGAACGCGCTTCGTGCAGAAGCGTTGGAAGATCAGAAGCGTGCTGAAGTTGCGGAAGAAGCGGTGGAAGCTGTAGAAGAAGCTGCAGAATCTTCTGCTAAATCAACCAACAAAGCACTTCCAACTCCTTACGTGCCAACTCAGCCGCGAGTCAACTTGGCTGATTGGAAGAACGTAACAGCGCGTCCAGAAGACGAAATTGTGATCGTCTCCGTTGGCGAGCTTGGACCATGGGGTTCCGGACGTACTCGTTTCGAAGCAGAACTTGGAATTCGTGAAGACGGTTCCGTGGAGCTTTCTGCAGGAGCAGTACTGGAATTGGCTTGGAATATGGGCTTGCTTACTTGGCAGGATTCGCCAAAGCCAGGCTGGTATGATGCGGACGGCACGCTTGTTCCAGAAGAAGATATTGCAGAGAAATATCGCGATGAAGTAGTAGCACGTTCCGGTATTCGACCATTCGAAACCGGTATGGGCGGCGATTACAAGGATGGAGCAAACGAAGAAGAAGCAGAAATCTTCCTTGATCACGACGTGAGTTTCAGCGTTCCAACAGAAACAATTGCGCGCGAATACGTGGCACTTGACGAATCGCATACTGAGATTGCTCGCGATGCAGAATCTGGCGAATGGACTGTTACGCGCAAGGCAGGTTCTATGATTCGCGTGCCGCGTAGGGCTGCAATGACCAGAACCGTCGGTGGACAATTCCCTAAGGGCTTCGATCCGCTGAAGTGGGGTATTCCAGCTTCAATGGTTGGAAGTGTTGACACGATTGCGCTGTGGAATATTGTCACAACTGTAGACGCTTATATTTCTGCTGGTTTCACGCCTTCGGAGATTTTGCAATCTGTGCATCCGTCAATGGTTGCTTCCACGCAAGGAACCGGTTTCGGCGGCATGAGTTCAATGCGAAAACTGTATTTGGATCGCTTCCTTAACCACGAAATTCCTACGGACGTATTGCAAGAGGCGCTTCCAAACGTTGTTGCAGCTCACGTAATGCAAACCTATATCGGCGGCTACGGAAATATGGTTCAGCCGGTGTCTGCATGCGCAACTGCAGCGGTTTCGCTCGAAGAAGGCGTCGACAAGATTGCTCTCGGCAAAGCTGACTTCGTAGTAACTGGCGCAATTGACGATATCGGTGTGGAATCCGTAGTTGGCTTCGGCAATATGAACGCAACTGCCAATAGCGAAGAAATGTATGCGAAGGGCATCAATCCACGATTCTTCTCTCGCGCAAACGATCGCAGACGTGGAGGCTTCCTTGAAGCACAAGGCGGCGGTACGATTTTGGTTACGCGCGGCGATATTGCTTTGAAGCTTGGCTTGCCTGTTGCTGGTGTGGTTGGTTTCATTCACTCCTACGCTGATGGCATTCACACTTCTATTCCTGCTCCGGGCTTGGGTGCTTTGGCTGCGGGCATGGGTGGAGCTAAGTCTAAGCTCGTGCGTGATTTGGCAGCTCTCGGCGTTACTCCGGACGATATTGCTGTGGTTTCTAAGCATGATACGTCTACGAATGCAAACGATCCGAACGAATCTGAGCTGCACAATACTCTTGCGCACGCAATCGGACGCACGGACGGAAATCCGCTGTTCGTAATCAGCCAAAAGACGCTGACTGGACATGCAAAGGGCGGCGCGTGCATCTTCCAAATCAACGGTTTGACTCAACTGTTTAGAAGTGGCGTAATCCCTGGAAACGCATCACTTGACTGCGTGGATCCTAAGCTTGCGCGCGACGACCACATGGTTTGGTTGCGTGAGCCGATGCGCATTGGCGATGGTGCAGGTTCTTGTGCAGTGAAGGCTGCTCTCGCAACTTCGCTCGGCTTCGGTCATGTTAGCGGATTTGTGGCATTGGTTCATCCTGGTGCTTTTGAAGCTGCTGTAGCTGCTAGCGCAGGTGTTAATGTGCTTAAGAATTGGCGTACCAAGGCGAATGCGCGTTTGGCTGCGGGCCAGAGGCGATTTGAGGAAGGCATGATGGGTCGATCTGTACTGTTCGAGCCTGTTGAGAATCGTCACTTGCTGAAGGATGGCACGCGCCTTCCGGATGGCACTCGCTACGATGGTCACGAAGCAGAAAAGGCGATGTTACTTAATCCTGAAGCTCGCCTTAATGCGAACGGATACTACTGCTGAGTCGCTGCTTTAGCTGCTAATGTATCGATGCTTAATTGCGGATGTATTGACGCATTGAAATAAGTGCGAAACCAGAGCGGAAACATTTGCTGTGAATATTCCCGGCATTTGTTTTCGCTCTGGCTTTATTTGACCACATTTGCAGGAAAAATGTAAGGCGATTGGAGTTGCGTTAACAATCACGTAAGTAGCTCTGTAGTTCAGTATGCCATATTTAGTACGTGTAGCATTGCGTATGTCGCCTGATATTACTTAATGTCAAGTACGCTGTCATTATCGCAGTGGTGTGCTATCTCGCTACCAGTACCCAGATCATTTAATGGCATCTATGTATCGCACCTATACCTCTGTAGTCTATGTCTCTATAGTCTATGCCTCTATGGCCTATAGCTCTACAGATTTACTACAGATATAACAATGCTCCGTGGTTGAAGAGTTGTCGTAAATTTTGCGAACCCTTTTATCACGGAGCATATGTATATTATTTATTCAATTTTAATATTTGTTGCAACACCAACGTTTAGTCGCGCTTCTTCCTGCGAATAATGACTGCGAGTGCAGCACCTATTGCGGCTGCGAGTGCAGCAACAGCGCCTGCTGCAGCAATTGCAGAGCCTGTATTGGTTAACTTTGATTGCGCAACCTGGCCGGAGGAGTGACGTGCAGGAGACTTAGGAGCTTGTAACTGAGTGTTATTGCTCTTATTCCTGTTGTTTTCACTGTTGCCAGTGTGTTCATCAGAATCATGAGAACCAGATTCATGTTCTGGGGTTGGAGCAGGGGTCGGTGCAGGTGTTGGTTCTGGTTTCTTGGTTGGGTTGTTTCCGACTTTACCGTTTGCCGTGTTGGATGGTTGACCATTCTTCTTGGCTTGCGCGGTAATCGTACTACCATCCTTGATTTGGGTTGCAGGGATGGTGACTTTACCAGTCTTAGGATCAACAGTCACGCCGGTTGGAGTGTTACCGTTAATAGTCCAGTTACCATTCTTATCTTTCTTCACGGTAATTGTTACAGGAGTCGTTGTATCGCCTTCTGGAGTATACGTGATTTCGAGAGTATCAGCGTCTGCTGGTGGGGTAACAGTTGCGGAACCTTGCTCAACACCATCTTGTGGCGTGAGTATAGTCGGCTCACCCGCAGGCGTTGGTGTTGGTTCTGGTGCAGGCTTCTCCTCTTCGCCAACTTTAGCAGTTACCACTTCTGACTTGCTCTTGCCAGTCTTATCGCTACTGTCTTCTGATTGCGCAGTAATAGTGCTACCGTGCTTAATCTTGTCTGCTGGAATCGTAACAACGCCAGTTTGCGGATCAACGGTTACGCCTTCTGGAGCGTCTCCGTCAATCTTCCACTCATGCTTGTCGCCTTCAGCAACAACAGTAATCGTTGCGGTTGTTTCACTGCCTTCTGGAGTGTAAGTAACTACAACCTTGTTCACGCGCGTATCCGTGAGATCAGGCGTCACGCTAGCGCCACCCTCGGCTGGAGTGTCAATCTTTGGCTTAGTTATATTTCCGCTGACAGTAATATTTACGCTATCGCCTGTCTTTGCACCATCACCCTTACCGTTGGTTGGTGTGAGGGTGACGATGGCACCAGGCTTTTGCTTGTCGATAGTAATAGTGAAGTCGCCATGAGCATCTGCAGTACCAGTTCCGATTTGCTTTCCATCTTTGTCGGTAACAGTTACTGTTGCGCCCGGAAGAGTCTTTCCAGTGATGATTTGTTTAGTAGAATCATCTGGATTGTCTTTTAGCGTTTGCTCACTAATCTGTGGAGTCTTAAAGCCAGTTACAGCAGTAGCAGGATCAGATGGTTTGTCCGTCTTGTTCTTAGATACTGCAGTAATAGTGCTGCCGTCTTCCAAATTCTTTGTTGGAATAGTAACAACGCCAGTATCTGGATTAACGATTACGCCTTCTGGAGCGTCTCCGTCAATCTTCCACTTACCATCGTTATCCTTCTTAGCAATAATTGTGCGAACTGGCTGTTCTGGACCATTGATTGAATTTGGCTTAGCATTGATTTCAATTTTCACAACCGTTGTGTCATCAGTTGGCGGAGTTACAGTTACGTTTCCGTCGTTCTTCTGGTTGTCGGTTGGTACCGTAATCGTTGGCTTTTGTGGCTTAGCTGTGACGGTTACAGTAGTTGCGTCACCATCAACTCCACCCTTGCTTGGAACAAGCTTGAGTGTTGTGCCAGGATCCTTCTTATCGATTTCGATAGTGAAGTTTCCGTCTTTGTTGGCATCTCCAGTACCAACAGTATTACCGCCATTGTCTTTGACAGTTACTGTGTTTCCTGGCTGAGTTTTACCAGTAATAGTTGTCTTATCAGACTTATCTGGTGTGTTTTCTGCTTTGCTACCATTAATAAATGGCTTGTTTTGTGCCACAACGTTTACTGTTACTGGTACATTCACAGGTGCGATACCTGGAATATTTACAACAACAGTGCCAGTTTGCTCACCAGTGTTAGAGGTTGATGGTGTACCGTTTATGTCGGTTGACCACTTGAATGTGGTTCCGGTAGGTAACTCACCATTATTGGCAATCATGTCTTTTGGATCCGGCAAATTGCCATTTTGTGGCACGCTTACCTTCTTGCCAACTGGATTTGGCACAACGAGCACGTTGACTGGAATGTCAATATCTGGCTCGCCTGGCACCTTAACGGTCACAACGCCTGGTTGGTTGCCAGTCTTTGAGGTATCAGGCTTCTTCTTCCAAGAAATACTAGCATCCTTAGGTAGATCCTTATGATTCTTAATAACATCCTCTGGCTTAGGGGTAGTGTCAGTTGTGTCACCATTCTTCTTTTGCAACACAGTTACGTCGTTTGCAACAGGTGCTGGTGTCACAGTAATTGTTACTGGCACTTCTTGAGGTGCTTGCCCTGGAATCTTGACAATCACTGTTCCACTAGCAGTGCCTGGCTTGTCGGTCTTTGGAGCAGCATCTTTCTTCCACTCGAATGTGGTTCCCTTAGGGAGTTTGTTGTTGTTATCAATGCTGTTCTTAGGATCAGGATTGCTGTTCTGTGGGACGGTGGTTTCCTTCGCGATAGGCACAGGGTTTACGTTCACTGTTACAGGAACATCAATCGTATAACCAGACTTGCCATTTACGCCTGGAATGGTGACTTTTACTTTACCGCCTGTCTTTTCTCCAACGGTATCTGTAGTTGGTTTGTCACTGTCTTCCCACTCGAACGTAGTGCCATTAGGGAACTTACTCTTATCGCTAGAATCCTTAATAGCATCTTTAGCTTCTGGCAGTGTGCCATTTTGTGGAACGTTCACAACATTCGCTTCTGGCTTTGGCAAAACGTTCACTGTTACAGGCACTTCTACAGGGGATTGACCTGGGAGGGTAACAATAATCTTGCCATTCTTTGCGCCAGGATTGTTAGTATCTGGTTTATCTTCAGGTTTCCACTCGAACGTAGTGCCATTAGGGAACTTACTAGTATCGTGAGAATCCTTAATAACATCCTTAGCTTCTGGCAAATCCTTGCCCTGTGGCACGTTGACTTCAGATGCACTTGGGTCAACAACGTTAACCTTTACTTCAACTTCTTGAGGAGTATCAGATCCAGGAATAGTAATCTTTACTTTGCCTTTTACGCTGTTACCTTCCTTAGATGTGTCTGGTTTTCCGTTGTTATCCCACTCGAACTTAGTGCCATTAGGGAACTTATCCTTATTGACAATGCTGTCCTCTGGCTTAGGCTCCACGCCCTTTGGCACAGTCACAACTTTAGCTGTAGCAGTTGGAGCCTTGATAGTTACAGGCACGTTGATAACAGTTGTTGATCCATCCGGATACGTAACTGTTACAGGCACTTCAAACTTGCCAGCCTTATCTCCATTAGGGATCTTAGACTTATCGCCATCAGCAATAGAGTAAGTTGGCTTATTTGTTTCGTTCGTTGGCCAGGTAGGAACACTTACTTTGCCGATAATTTCGTCGTTCGAAGGCTTTTGACCATTATCTTTTTCAAGATTATCTGCCTTAGGTGGGTAAAGTTCAGACTGCTTGTTGCTAATAGTTACTGGAACATCAACAATGTCAGTCGTGCCATCTGGGTAGGTGACTTTAACCTTAACGTTTACGGTTTTAGGAGTCTTACCATCTGGCAAAGTCTGGTTAGGATCGTTCAACTCAATCTTTAGCTGACTCTTGTCTGCTTCTGGCCAATGAGGAACAGTTACACTGCCTGTTACGTCAACAGGGTTTACAGGAGTGCCATACGGCTTAACAACAGGCTTTGCTGTTGGCTCGAAAGTATCCGACTGCTTGTTCTTAATAGTCACATCAACAGTAACTTTATCAACAGTTTTGTCAGGATATTGAACATCTACATTTACATGATAGGTGCCAGGTGTATTGCCGTCTGGAATATCCTTATCGGTGCTTGTGATAGTGACTGTTGGCTGTTTCTTTGAATCTTTTGGCCAATCAGGAACAGTTACAGCCTTCTTAACAGCTTCCTTGGTCTTGTCTCTGCTGGTGCCATACGGCTCTTCCACAGGGTCAACTGCAGGAGTGTTCGCAGTGGCATCGGTATCTGTAACTACTACAGGCACTTGCACAACAGTGCTGGAACCATCTGGGTAGGTGACCTTAACGGGTACGTTAGTTGTGCCAGTCTTATCTGTAGTTGGAAGAGGAGCCTTTGAATCTACAAGTTCTACTGTTGTTTTGTTCTTATCTGGAGTTTTACCATCAACCGTAGGAATCTTTACAGCATTCTTAATGTCATCAGCAGTAGGTGCTTCCGCTCCGCGCTTCTTGTTGATAGCTTCTGCACTTGGCTTGTAGGTCTCGTTATCTGGATTGCCAACTGTTACAGGAACTTCCACGTGATCCTCAGAACCGTCAGGATACTTAACAGTAACCTTAACGTTTACGGTTCCAGGAGTCTTAGTGTCGATAGATGTTTGATCTTTATCAACAGTAATTGTTGTACCAGTTGGTGGTTTGTTGTTATCGTCAAACTTGACTTTAGCAATGATGTCATCATCAGAAGGTTTGGTTTTACCATATCCAACGTTGATCCCATCAGGCTTATTTGGCTCATACTTCTTATTCTGAGGCTCGCCAACCTTAACGGTTACCGTTGCATGGCTCTTAGAGCCATCCTTATATGTAATGGTTACAGGAATATTGAAATCGCCAGGCTGAGTGCCATCTGGAACAGTCTTAGCCTCGTCATCAATAGCAATACTTGCACCATCTGGAAGCTTTGTAAGCTCTGCAGTTTCGCCATTCTTCTTTAGCTTAATGCCATTACCAGTGCCAATATCAGTAATCTTGCTGGATATATCATTATTCTTCGTCTTACTGTAGTCAACCTTAATCGTTTGACCTTCTGGCGTATAAGTTTCGCTTTGTGGATTCAGCACCTTAACAGTTACTGTTGCAACGTCACTAGATCCATCCGAATACGTAACCTTAACTTGTACTTGGCTCTCGCCAGGTTTATCGGTGCTTGGAACGGAACTGTTGTTTACGATAGTTACCGTTGGCTTATTTTTATCGTCGGGTTTTGTTGTACTTTTCCACTTAAGACCGTTGTTGTCACCAAAGGACGTAACCTTTTTCTTCAATTCTTCCGCACTAGAGTGCCAAGACACTTCAATTGTTTTGCCTTCAGGCTCAAAATCGTTTGAATCTTTCTGAATTTTTACAGGAACTTCCACTTTTTCTGTTGACTTATCTGGGTAATGAATTGTTACAGGAATAGTGTAATTTCCATTCTTAGTAGGAATATTGCCAACATCAAATGTTATGCCGTCTTTTTTGATTGGCGTATTTGGATTGTCATATTTTGTTATGGTAATCGCGTTGGTAATTGCGTTGTTATCCTTAGGATTATCGACTTGCTTGGCAGTGGCATTGTGTTCTTCAGCATCCGTGTATACGGAAATCTGAACCTTTATCTTGGACGTATTGCCAGCTTCGTCTTTAACAACAAGATCACGAGACCACTTGTTTGCATCAGGATTCGTATTATTAGCGCGATTAGCAGTACCTGTAATAGTAATTTTTGCAGGCTTTTCCGCAGAATTCTTATCTTTATCAGTGATACTAATCTTGCTGCCAGTTATTTCCTTAGGCAAAGCCGAACCAAATTCCGCACTCTTAATCTTTCCGCTGTTGTCATAAGCGTTGATATCAATGCTGAACTGCTTGCCCTTATGCACCTTGAACTGGTAGTATTCAGGTGTTTTATCGGTATCTGCTCTCTTTGCCTTATTGGTACTAGGTGTGTTAATAACAGGCGCAATATTGTCCTTAACGGTAACGGTTGTAGTAACGTCTTTAGTTGAGCCATCCTTAAATGTTATGCGAACTTTAGCATCTTTCTGCTCGCCAGGCTTATTCCAATCAGGCTCCTTAATCCAAGAGTAAGTAGCGTCGCTAGGTAGTTTCTTTAGATCATCTGCATTAATACCGCTCTTAGGATCTGGATGCTTTGTGCCGTCGCTCATGTTGTACGTCACAGGATTGTTTTTAACTTCACCATATTTCTCGGACTGTGTTTTAACAATAAACTTCACAGTAACTTCAGTAGTATTGCCCGAAGGATCCACCGCCATTAAGGTACGTGTATATGTGATAGGCTCAGTGTTGAGCGGAGTAGTGCCATCAAGCATCAAAGTCTTAGGATCTGTATCTGTGCCAGTTCCAGTAGGAGCTTTTTCTGTCTCGCCTGGAGTTTTAGGCGTTAAAGTAAGAGTTGTAACGTTGCCACTGTTGTCTGTTGAAGTAATCTTAATATCGTTCTTATCGCCGCGGTACGTAGTTATAGTGAATACTTGTGCGTGTTTTGGACCATCTGGATATGTGCCATTAATGGTGTTATATGTACCACCTTCGTCCTTTTGCTGAATCGCAACTTTAGGACTTTCGTTATCCCTAACAGTTACCTTAACGTCAACAGTTTCAACGCGTGGGTGATTTTTGTCGTTAGTAGGAATAGTTACAATAACGTTTCCATGCTTTTCTTTGCCAACAGTGGAAGTGTCCGGTTTGCCATTCTTTGCCCAAGCAAACGTAGTTCCTTTTGGAAGCTTACGACTATTGGCAATAGCTTTCTTTGCATCTTTGTCGTCTAGCTGGTGACCTAAGTCAACAGTAATATTCTTTGACTTAATGTCTTCTTTTTTCTCCACTTTTACAGCCACAGTTTTTTCTACTTTGTTACCAGCAGCATCAGTTGCGGAGAACGTAAGAGTATAAGTGCCAACTTCTTCAGGCTTAAAGCCGGAGAAGCTGTACGTAAACTCTTTTTCTGTATTAGTATTCTTCGTGTAGGCAGTTTTTGCACGAGACATGTTAGCAATAATTTTATTGAAATCAGTTCCAGAAAATGCTGTAGTTGCTGTTGCTGTGTCAATAGACTCAATCTTTACATCATCTTTTGCAATAAGATTAATCTTAAGATCTTCGCCAACTTTTACTGTAACGCTATTAGGACCAGTAAGTGTTGGAGCAGTATTGTCTTTACTAGCGTTTTTAGCGTCGCTTTCTTCAGAACTTACGGAATCTGCAGTAGTAGTTACTGCAGTAATATTTCCTTCAGGAATGCCGTTAGCAACTGTAATCGTAACTTTGCCATCGTTGCCAACTTTTCCAGTTCCAATTTGATTGCCCTTGCTATCTTTAAGCGTTACAGTGCTTCCAGCTGTGCCAGGACCAGCATCAACTACAACTTCCTTGCCCTTTACGCCTGCAACACCAGTCAAATCAGTCTCAATTGTAGGTTTCTTAGGCTTAACTGTAAAAGTAACCTTTTCTTCCGCAGTACTGCCGTCGTTAAACGTGACTTTAGCAGTGTAAGTTTTCTTTCCGGCAACATCTGTGGAAGGTTCGCCATTAACCCACTCTGCGCTCTTGATTTTCTTATTTTTAACTTCGTTATCTGTTAAGCCGAGATATTTCTTAGCGTCAACCTTGTTTCCTGTTTTAGTAAGAGTGTCGCCAACATTTACTTTAACTTCGTGATCTTTCAGCTCGCTCTTGTGTTGCAAAGCGAGTGGTTTCCTAATGTTTACAGGAATCGTAACAACATGATATGAATTGTCGGAGTATACAACTTTTGCAGATGCGTTGTTTTGGAGAGTATCTTTTCCATTAAAGTATTCTTTTGGAATGTTGGTTTGTGGGAAGTCATTAAAAACAAGCTTACCGCCGCCCTTAATGCCAGTAACGTGAGGTTTTAAATCATCTTCAGTAAGCTTATGCCCCCAATCAACAGTAATTGGTGTAGCAGTTGGTTCTTTGTACTTCTGGTTCAGGTTCTTAAGATGTACTGTAACTTTCTTTTCTACTTTGTTTCCAGAAGCGTCGGTTGCAGAGACAGTAACCGTGTAGTCAGTATTTGCTGGCGTATTGCCGTTCTTATATTCAAACTTAATTCTACTAACAACATGGTTGTGATGCTTAGCTTCAGTTGCTTCCATGCCATTACTGTTTTCAGTGACATCGCCCTTACCGTTAGGAAGACCGTTAACTGAGAAGCTATTAACCTTTCCGCTGTCATCTGATGTGCCGAAAGTGATTGTAGGAATATCTCCCTGATATACGGTTATGCTGTTGTTGTCTTTATCGCCAATCTCCTTGCCGTTCAAATACAGCTTTGGAGGGATTTTATCGCTTTTTGTGCGCTTAAGATTTGGTTCACTCCAGCGCTCGCGACCAGAAATAAATGTATATGCGGAGTTAGTAGTAGTTCCATAACTACTCGTATTTGCTAATGTATAAGCATCTTGAATGTCCTCAAGAGTGACTCCTTGACGTAATTTTACTTTGCAATGCATGTGTACTGCGTAGTTGACGTTTGTGGTTCTTAAACCAATGCCATAACTGTACTTACTGTAAACACCTTTCAGTGTTGTAGCATTGCTAATGACTCCGTCGCCTGCATTGTTGTGGAAAGTAGCATTCAAATCTTGTCTGTTGCTGGCTCCCATACGTATACCTAAGGTATACAAATAGATAGAACCATTGTGATCATTATCTCTTCCTAAGAAACCAGTAACAAATGATTTACTATTATCTTTTTCGAACAAGCTAATGTCGCGTGAAAGAACAGCATTTGTCATTTGTGGATTAGCTTGATTGCGTTTATAGAAATCAAAGGAAACATTGCTTAATGTGTCACCTTTGTAAGAACCGTTACTATTTAAATCTGCAATTGCATAAGGAATCTGCCACATATATTGGTGTTGTGTAGAATGGGTGACCATAGATTTACCATCGTTGTTAAAGAACACATCGAAGACTAGGTATTGGTCGTTTCCGTTCTTTTCAAGATGTGCGTACATATCCGATTTCTTGGTGGTGTTATCGTATTCACCTAAATCGGCTGTTGAACCAGTGTTTCCATTGCTGTTAGCAAAGCGATACCTCTGGAACTCAAGAATATTTGGCGTGTGCAACCAAGGAGTAGTAGTGTCTGCGCTACGCACTTCTTGCGCAAAAGCTGCCGTAGTTGGAGGAAGAAGAATATTAGAGGATGCGAGGATTGGCTGACCGCCTAAGCAAGTGGCGGCAGTAAGAACTGTGGCAAGTGTGCTCAATGACACCTTGCGCATGGTAGCAGACGCGGAAGTTGCGTTCGTTTTTGCTGCGTAATATGCGCATGTGTTTGCAAATGCGCTCGTAGCTTTTTTGCTAGAGAGCTTTTTGCGAGTGTTATTTGCCATAGTATTCCCCTTGTTTTGGTTTTAACTTTTACTTCTATGAGTGCGTTTTATTCTAAACTTATGTCCATTTTTTCTATACTTATTCGTTATTTTTTCATAACGAATACTGGCATAAATATTTATGCGCATACACATAATTCATAATATTATACAGTATTTTATTAAAGTTTATATAATTTTTTTATTGTTAGATATATAACAACTTTAAAATTTTCTGCCGGGGGGGGGGGTGCTCTATGTATAAAATATTGTCATAACGACGAATTATTTAAAATTATCTAAAAGTTTATCGTTTTATAGTAATTTATTCGTATATGAATTAATCACGCTTGTAGCGTTTCTTGTGCACATGCTTAAGCAATTTGTCGCGTGCGTAATTTTCTGGTGTTTGTTGCGGTTTTGTAGTTTTGGAAAACATTTGCCGGTGACTTTTTCGGCGTTTGCTACTGCAGTAAAAGCGCGTAAGTGATTGTTGATTTAAATATATTTTATACAAGATTTTATATAGTGTTTTTGAGTAGAACATAAAAAGTAGGTATGTGTGTTAAAAGTAGGTGCGTATGATTGCAGGAATAGGGCACGACTTGGTAAACGTTGCGCAGTTTGCTGAACAGATGCAGGATGGCAATGGTTGGCGTGCGCTGTTTTCTGTGCGAGAGCTTCGACAATGTGATCTTCGTGCGCAAGTGAAGAATGATGAGAGAGCTTTACATATTGCAGCACGCTGGGCTGGCAAAGAAGCTGTGATTAAAGCGTGGTCCGAGGCGTTATGCACAATAAATAACCCTTATCCATATACTCTGGATAACATGCCATGGGCGAGTATTGAGATTCTTAACGATTCCCATGGTTGCCCACGCATTATTCTCAGCTCAGATGTGCATTCGCAACTTGTAAAATCGCTTTTCAGTGCGTCCAGCGAGTGTGTAGATAGTAGTGAGCACATAGATAATATTCGTTGGCATATTTCGCTTAGTCATGACGGATTATTAGACGATAATTCAGCTTTTGCATCAGCTGTTGTAATGCTTGAAGTCTTATAAGAAAAGCTACATTATAAGAAAAATATGTTTTGTGCACTTGTGTCGATGTCACAAGCATCTGTATACTTGAACGAGTCGATATTTGTGCGTGAATATTTCGTGCAAATATGGTGCGTAATTGCGGACGTAGCTCAATGGTAGAGTCTCAGTCTTCCAAACTGATTACGCGGGTCCGATTCCCGTCGTCCGCTCCATTTTTTATTTTTGCTTTACGTTTTGCAATTTTCTTTTTAATGGTTTATTTATTTCAGTTTTTTGTGAAAATCACATGTTTTGCATATTATTTTCACATTTTCATTGAATTTATGCTTGCTATTAGGGTGCTATTGCTATGGTAATAGCGGAGAGACACGTAAAAAACATGTCTGGAGGACTCGTGGGACAGATTATCGTACGTGTATTAGCTGGATTAGTGTCGGCTGCTACTGCTTTCACTATGAATGTCGTTGCGCCGCAAAAATCTTCATCGATTGAACATGTGCATGCAAATGTGCGTGCTAATGTGCATACCAATGTGCATACCAAAAGTGTTGTTAAGCCTATTATTCAATCACATTCTGGCACTGTGTATCAAAGCTCGTTTATTGATAATGAGTATGGTGCGCATTGGAGTGATGCTGATGGCACTACGGCTTTTATTGATGGAAATGATGATGTGTTCGTTAATAACGCTAAGGCGGTTATTGATGTTTCTGAGCATCAAAAAGAAATTGATTGGGAAGCTGTAAAATCTTCTGGCGTAGATGGTGCGATTATTCGTATTAGCTACGGTTGGGATAACGGTTACGATAAGCAAGCTTTGCGCAATATTAGCGAATGTAAGCGTCTTGGTATTCCGTTTGGTATTTACATGTACTCTTATGCTGAAAAAGCTGAAGATGGTGCCGCTGAGGGTGCCGATATTGTGAAGCTTTTGAAGGGTGCTGGAGTAAGCCCTGACGATTTAACGTATCCTGTTTATTACGATTTGGAAAAGTGGAGCTGGAGTGGTCATAAACCACCAACATCACCATACGTTTACCAGGATATTGTTGCTTCCTGGTGGAATCAGTTAGTTTCTGCAGGCTACCATAAGCTCGGCGTTTACTCTTATGCAAATTATTTGAGAGGACCATTAAATTCTCAGTATATTCACGAGCGTACAAGCTGGGTTGCTAGCTACGGTTCTCGCGTAGGCTTCCCTATTTCTACAGCATTGCGCGGATGGCAGTACACTTCCGACGGCAGCGTTGACGGAATTGATGGTCGCGTCGATTTGAACGCATTCGGCATGGCTGGTGGCGGCGAAATCAATGGTGTTTCTGAGTTTGGTAATACGATTACCAACACCAGTGCGAATTCTTCGCAAGATGTTGGAGACGGCTGGAAAGTAAGCAAGAAGGCAAATCGCCGTGATCTGTGGACCAACGGAGATAAAAGCTTTATTCTTCAGTACGAATTGCGCGACTCCTACTACGGTCACGGTGGCTACGCTCGCCTTGGTGCTCCTGTTGCGCAAGAGGAGAATATGGGTGCTGGCTGGTGGCGTCAGCGTTGCCAGCACGGCGATGTGTTTACGCAGGGTCGAGATAAGAAGTATGTAATCCAGTACGAATTGCGTGACTCCTACTACAAGCATGGCGGATTCACTCGTCTAGGCGCTCCTATTTCCGACGAGGAAAACTTGGGCGCAGGCTGGTGGCGTCAGCACTGCCAGCACGGCGATGTGTTTACGCAAGGCCGAGATAAGAAGTATGTAATCCAGTACGAATTGCGCGACTCCTACTATAAGCACGGAAGCTATTCGCGACTTGGCGCTCCTATTTCCGACGAGGAAAACTTGGGCGCAGGCTGGTGGCGTCAGCACTGCCAGCACGGCGACGTCTGGACGCATGGCAGAGACATTAAGTACGTGATTCAGTTTGAGTTACGCGACTCTTACCAAGGACATCGTGGTGCTGCTTGGCTTGGTGCTCCTGTTGCCGAAGAGGAAAACATGGGCGGTGGCTGGTGGCGTCAGCGTTGTCAGAATGGTGATGTTTGGACGCATGGTAAGGATAAGAAGTTTGTTATCATGTTTGCTCTTCGTGATTCTTACTATAGGCATCGCGGTGCTGGTTGGCTTGGTGCTCCTGTTGCTGATGAGGAGAATTTGGGTGCTGGCTGGTGGCGTCAGCGTTGCCAGAATGGTGATGTTTGGACGCATGGCACAGACAAGAAGTTCGTTATCATGTTCAATCTTCGCAAGGATTATTATGCGCGCGGTGACTTTAAGAAGGTCGGCGCGCCTATTGAAGATGAACACAATGATGGCAATGGCTTATGGCATCAAAAGTGCCAGAATGTTGTGTTAGAAGCCCACTGATAGCATTTGGCTCCATGCAATAAAAGCATCTGGATTCGTGTATTGTATTTCATTCGCAGCTTCTGTGTGATTTGCAAATACAAGCAAGAATCCTAATACTATCGTTAATGTAGTGCATGCAACGATTAGAGTTTGAGTAGACATTTGGTTCCTATTCAATTCGATATTGTTGCATGCATTTTCTTTATCTAATTGCAACTGCGCATCTTGATTAGCTGAGCAATTTCTTCTAGCAAAACCAATAGATGCAATAATCATAAGAATTATTATTGAATCGCAATAATAACGGTAAAGGCTGCCGCCTAAGCAGTAGTTTACGTAGATTAACATAATCGAGAATGTTATTCCGCTTAAGCACATTATGTATTCGATTTTTTGCATGTACTTGCGTCTTATTAAGAAAATGCCCCAAATAAGTGGTATTGATAGCAGACCAAATGTCATGTGATTAAAGAAACTATTTCCATAATCCGAAATGTTTGAGCTGTTTATTGTAATATACGGGAATTCCGTATCTATGCTTGGTGGCTTTATAAAGAAGTTTATTAACAAGTCTTTGATTTTTAGAGGGTCAAATGCTATACGATTAAATCGCAAGTCAAAATTTGTTAATTGTTCTTTGTTACCAAAGTTAAAGAATGAACCAAAACGCAAGTAGTTATATACTAAGATTCCGGCAAACCCAGCTATTGCAGGAGTTAGGAAGCTTAAAGCTGCAGATACTTTATTTACTACGCTTCTGGAGTTGTTAAGCAGTAAAGCAATAAACAGTGGAGCTATAAACGCAACTGTGGAAATGCAAGAATTTGGTCTACAACCGCATTGCAAAGCTAAGCTTAATCCAGCTAAAGCAAATAGGGCGTATTGTGCAACGCTGTTTTTAAGTCTTACAGCTTTTAGTGATGCATACACAAATAGTGTTCCAAATAGCATTGCGCTTACCATAGGCATGTAGTAAATCGATGCAGATGCTTGCAGATAAAAAACAAGGCACCCAAATGGTAAGGCTGCTCCTATAAGCAGCATTGAGCAGTAGTTTATTCGTATTTCAAAGAATGTTATTATTTCTTTCCACAATGCAAATAATGCTGGTATTGTAATTGCTGCAAATAATGTTGTTACCATTATTGCACTCGGCATCCAAGCTGGGAACAAAGCGTTAAACGGCAAATAAGTTAAAATAAACGGTACTATTCCAAAGTAGCAATAATATTTGCCATTATGCAGCACAACATCCCATATTGCAGGAGTTCCCTCGCGCACTAATTGCATTCTTTTGCCAATGCTAAATGGGTTTGTTGAATGCAATAAGCCATTTGGTGGGTCTTGTAGCAAAGATAGCGATCCTTGTTTCCAGGCTTTTAACTGCTCTGTATATGGGTTTCCGTCTATAAAATCGTATTTATCGTAGGAGAGTGGAACGCGTATTCGATTATAAGTGTTTAATCGGAGCCAAATATACAGTGAGAATCCGGTTACTATTGCGCACAAAGCCCAAAAAATTATGGTTTGAGCTCGATCTCCTTGAATATAGGCTATTTTGTGCCATTTTTTCTTACGTATAGTTATAATCGCGGATCCAAAAACGAATAATATAGCCCATTTTCCATAGTTTATGTGCAACTTGTATTTTGGATTAATTGTTATATTTTTAACAACGATTCCGTTTGGCGTTTCATTAAAGTGTAATTTTATTTTGTTTAGTTTTCCGTGACTTTCTAAACGTACTTTAGTCGTATTAAATTTTCCTGTTGTTATTTTAAATTGGCTAGCTAAAGCGTATCCAGGAGCTACACCAAAGTCTTCTAATTCTACGCTTCCAGTTACGTAATAAACTGGTTTTGTTTGTTGTAGCGAAATCTCTAATGTTTTGCTGTACGTGTTTAAGTTTGTGAATTCTACATCTGCGCCATTTTTAGATATATGTACGCCGTCATTTTTGTATTTTGCATATATTTCATCACGGCTTGCGTTTGTAGAGTCTTCTGCTTGTTCAGCTTTTACTTCTTTTACTGTGCTTAAATTTATGCTTTGTGTTTTAAATCCTAATTCGGATGCTTGAAATAAGTTACTAAAAAACATTAGTGTTATTAGTCCGCTTATAACAAAGCACACTATATATGGCAAATAAGTTTTTAGTTTAAGATTGTTTTTTATGACGGCTCGCACAGGTTGCTACTTTCTATTTCTTTTTATGTAATCAAAAAGGTTTACTTGTTCTATAAAACGTTTGCGCTCATTTTTGGCTAAAATCTCAAGAATAATTCCGGAAATAAAGAATAGTAATCCTGTAATAATTAGCATTACAGCACCAATTAGAGTAGGGAAGCGTGTTACTAGGTGTGTGCGCCAAAATTCTATGAATGGAAGCATGCATGCTCCTACTCCGCACAGTGTTATTATTACGCCAAGTGTTCCAAAGAAAGGCATTGGTTTGTATTCGCGAATCATGTGAAAAATGGTTGAAAGCACTCGAATACCGTCTCCAACTGTGTCTAGCTTGCTAACTGATCCTTCTGGACGGTCACGATACTGAATTGGCATTTCGTACAGTTTTATATTGTTGTTGAGTGAATGAATAGTCATTTCTGTTTCAACTTCAAATCCGCGCGAAAGTACAGGATAAGTCTTTACGAATGAAAAAGAAAAAGCGCGATAGCCTGTCATAATATCAGTTACTTTTGCGTGGAAAAGCGTGTTGATTGCGCCTCTAACTAAACGATTTCCAAAATTGTGGAATGGTCGCTTATTCTCTTGGAAATACGTAGAACTTAGACGGTCGCCAATAACCATGTCGTAGCCTTCAATAACTTTGGCGACCATGTTTGGTGCCGCTTCAGCGGGATATGTGTCGTCGCCGTCTGCCATTACGTAAACATCTGCGTCTATGTCTTGGAACATTGCACGAATCACATTGCCTTTGCCTTGTCTAGGTTCTTTGCGAACTACAGCACCTGCTTCTTTGGCTATTTTTGCAGTATTGTCCGTTGAGTTGTTGTCGTACACGTATATCGTTGCTTCTGGAAGTGCCGCCTTAAAGTCTTTAACAACTTTTTCAATGGTGATTGCCTCGTTATAGCACGGCAGCAGCACTGCGACAGAAGTCATAATATGTCCCTTCATAATGGCGAATGGTGCGCATGGAATGAGCAGTAATGTTCTTATACTATGTGCATATCACTGTTATCTTACCTATTGTTGTGGATTGTAGTGCAACAATCTATTTGCGTTTATGTGGCAGTGTGCAGTACTGTGCGTAGTACTTGCGCATATAGTCTGCTATACTGTGTGGCAAGTGTTATGTAATTTTTTCAAGTTATGTAATGAATGTGAGTATTAAGAATAGTTATGGTGGCATGCAATACATATAAAAGTGTATGCTGCAAATAGTGTCAAATGTTCAAAATAAACTAATAATAATTATTTTTGAACACCTTTGTGCATACTATACTAATGCAACAAAATGTATAGAGTCATCATTATGCACCTCGATTAGTGCATGGAGACACTGTTATGGAAGCATATTCAGCATTAACTCATAACGAATTTGCTGTAATATCAGCATTGCAACGTTTGTCAGGAAGTAATCAACGTACTATAGCTGAGCATACGAAGCTTTCATTAGGCACAGTCAATAGTGCGTTACGCGATGCTATTTAGCATGGGTTTGTTGTTAATGGTGAAGTTACATCAAAAGGTCTTACCGCACTCGAACCGCATCGCGTCCACAATGCGGTAATCATGGCAGCCGGCCTTTCCTCCCGCTTTTCCCCAATTTCGTACGAATTGCCAAAAGGTTTACTCACTGTGCGCGGCGAAGTGCTTATTGAACGACAAATTCGTCAATTACAAGAGGCGGGAATTAACGATATTAGCGTGGTGGTTGGCTACAAGCAGGAACGTTTCTTCTATTTGGAAGACAAGTTTACTAAAAGCGATTTTTGCGTAAAAATCGTGCCAAATAAGGAATATCGTGAGCGCAACAACAACAGTTCAATCATGGCTGTTGCTCACCTTTTAAGTAACACGTATATTTGTTCTTCTGACAATTATTTCGACGAAAATCCTTTTGAACCATACGTGTGGAAGGCTTACTATTCTGCGCAATATCAGCAGGGCCGCACTAAAGAGTGGTGTATGAGTGTAGGTGCGCACGATCGCATTACTTCGGTAACTATTGGTGGCAGTGATGCGTGGTACATGATTGGTCACGTGTATTTTGACAGCGAATTTTCGGCTAAGTTTGTGCGAATTTTGCGTGCGGAATATGATTTGCCGCAGACTGCTGGCAAGCTGTGGGAAGATATTTTGATTGAGCATTTAGATGAGCTTGATATGTGCATGCGCCGCTACGATCCGCCGATTATTCACGAGTTCGATTCGTTAGATGAACTTCGCGAGTTTGATCCGCTGTTTTTGGAAAATGTTGACAGTGAAGTTTTTGACCGCATCGTTAAGGTGCTTGGTTGCAAAAAGTCGGATATTCGCGACGTTTACCCGTTGAAAAATGGTTTGACGAATCTTTCTTGCCATTTTACGGTTGGTTCTAACGAGTATGTGTACCGTCATCCAGGGGTTGGCACGGATGTGTTGGTGAATCGCCAGGCTGAGGATGAGGCTTTGAGTGCGGCGCAGCGCCTTGGTTTGGACGGTACGTTGGTTGCTGATGATCCGAAGTACGGCTGGAAAATTTCGCATTTTTTGAAAGGTTGTCGTACCGCTGATTTTCACGATTCTTGCGATTTGCGCGAAGGTATGCGTCTGATTCGTAAGCTTCACAACAGTGGCGCTACGGTGAGTAGACGGTTCGATTTTTATGAGGAATCTCAGCGTTATTTGCGCGATTTGTGCGCTCGCCGTGTTGCGTTGCCTGAGGGTGCTGACGCTTTGCTTCATAAGGTTGATTGTTTGCATGAGTGCGTGAGTAAAGATGCTTGCCAAAAAATTTGCTTGGCGCACAACGATATATTGGGTGCGAATGTGCTTGTGGATGTTTCTGGACGCTACCATCTGATTGATTGGGAGTATGCGGGGATGTCGGATTATGCGCAGGATTTGGGTACGTTGTGCGTGTCTGACGCACTTAATAAGCAGGAATTTGACGCGGTTCTAGTGGAGTATTTTGAGCGCAATCCTACTTGTGCTGAGCGTCGTCATTGCATGGCGTACGTTGGTTTTGCGGGGTGGTGTTGGTATTTGTGGTCGTTGGTAAAAGAGGCTGAGGGGGAGCCTGTAGGTGACTGTCGTTATTTGTATTACCGTTATGCGAAACGTTATGTCGACCGCGTTTCGAGCGAATATGGTGCCGTATCCGCTGAATCCTCTGAATCTGCTGGTTGTGACGGGTCTGCAGGCTCTGTAGCAAAGGTGTGATTTTATGAAATATTCCTTAATAAGCGGACTGCTTTGGGGACTTGATACTGCTTTGCTTGCGGTATTGGTTGCGTTATCTGTTCATGGTTTAACACCTTCTGCAATATGGTATGTGGGCGTTGTGGGCGCTTGCGTTCACGACGTTGTGTGCGCTGTAATATTGTGGATTTATATGGCTTGTCGTTCAAAGTTGCGCGAAACTGTTGCTCTTTGCAAACGTACGAAATTGATTGTGCCTATTGTGTTGAGTTCGCTTCTTGGAGGCCCAATTGGTATGACCGGTTACGCTATTGCGGCAAGCAATATTGGTGCCGGTTATGCTGCTGCGATTTCCGCACTGTACCCGGCTTTTGGCATAGTGCTTTCTTCTATTGTGTTGCGCGAACGCTTAAGTGCGTTGAAATATTGTGCTTTTGCTGTAACGCTTATTGCGGTAGGAGTGCTTGGCTACTGTTCTTGCGTGGAATCTTCAACCGCAACTGTCTTCTCTCCAGGCAGCATAGTCTTAGGTTTGATTGCGGCTATTTTCAGTGTTATTGGTTGGGGAAGTGAAGCCGTTGCTTGCGCGTGGGCTACCAGAAAGCAAAGCGTGGACGACGAAGTAATGCTGCACGTGCGCGAAACTGTTTCCGCACTGTCGTACGCCTTACTCATTGTGCCGTTGTGTACGATACTGCCGGTTTTTAGCGTAAAGATTATGCAATCAGCCGGCTTTATTGCGTTAGCTATATTTATAGCGTTACTTGGTGCTGCTTCCTACTTGTGCTACTACCGCGGTATTGCTCAGGTTGGTGCGACGCGCGCTATGGCTGGAAATATTACGTACGCGGTGTGGAGCATGATTGCAGCAGCGTTACTTTCTCAAACGATTCCGCCGCTTATTGCGTGGGTTTGTTGCGTGGTGATAATTGCGGGGACGGTAGTGGTGGCTTCCGAAAAATAATCGCAACGGAGTATGATAAACCTGTATTGCATTGTGGCAACAGTTTATAGCAGTACGCTATAGCAAGTATGTTTTTAAATAATGAGGGAGTAATGAACTTATGGTTTCGCAGTTACGTCGCATAGTGAGTTGGATAATAGGCAGACTCCCTTCGTCAAAACGCTCTATTGTGGAAATGCGCGAGCAGCTGAGCATTATTCAAACGCAAATTTCTCGATTGCAAGAATGTGTCGACGCTCGCTGCGCTCATCTTGAGGTTGGGCAGTATAACGTTGAGAAGTCGTTGCGTGCGGAGATTTTGACGAATCGTGAGCAGTCTTCGATTATGGCTTGGTCAAACTATAGGAAAGATGGCGAAAGTAGCGTGGATGCGCATAAGCGTTTCTTCCGTAGTTTGCCGAAAGCTACAGGTTCTATGCGCGTTATACAACGTGGTTGCGCGTCGCTGCTGAGCGAGTTTGCGCAGATTGCGCAGCAGCATAATCTTCAGTATTGGGCTGATTTTGGTACGCTGCTCGGTTGCGTACGTCATCGTGGGTTTATTCCTTGGGATGACGATGTTGACTTGGGTATGATGCGAGAGGATATCGATAAGCTGTTAACGATGTTGCGCGAGGATGCCGCGTTGTGCGCGCGCTACCGTGCGGTGCTCGTGTACGATCCGTACGTGTGCTGCCGTCAGTTGCGGTTCCGTTACGCGAATAATAGTAATCCTTGTTTTTTGGATATTTTCTTCTACGATTACGCGCCTGATTTGACGCCTGAACAGCAGCAGAGTTTTGTGTCTTTGCGTAAGGATTTGCAGCAAGAGTTGCGTTCGCAGACTTTTTTCAACACATGGCTTGACCGCGGTTATGTTGAGCAGGGCGGCGAATATACTGCGGAGATTGAACAGATTTTTCAGAGTTTCCAAAAGAAGGCTGTAAACCAGGGGCTTGTGGTGAGTAAGTCTTGCGCGCGCAACGTGGTGTACGGTTTGGATAATGTTGATGCTGAGAATTTGTATATTGCACGATGTGCCGAAATGTTTCCAGTAAAAATGGCAACTTTTGAAGATTTTTCTGTTGCTATACCGCAGTTATCGGAAGATATTTTGGAACGCGTGTATGGTGATATTTATCAGCTGCCGTCGGATATTATTACGCACTTCCGTCATGTCGACTGTGAATCGTTGCATAGCAGCCATACTGACGATGTAATCGAGCAGGATATTCGTTCAAATCCGTATGCGATCGATTGTGGCAGACTTGAGTGAGTTATGTAACGCTACAAAACGGTAACTCTACAAAACAGTAACGTTAAGAATGGCAATAGTACGAAGGAATTAACAGGTGTGCATATGGGCGATACGAGCAATAGTAACGGTAATGCGACTGCTGTAAATGATGTGGCGGCAGAAAGAAACGTAACGATGGCGGGTAATGCAGTAAGTAGCACAATAAGTGGTGCAATAAGCAGTGCGATACAGTGCAGTCGCGATTGTGCTCGCGCTACGCGTTCTGTTTTACGACGCATATCGCTAATTATGCCGCTTATTATTGTGCTTCTGCTGGAACTTGTATGGTTCAACTTTCCGGCAATCGAATCGTCAGGATTCAAGCCAACTCCTGTTCAGAGAGTTTCAACCGGTGCAGGTTTGACGCGTCACGGCGACGTGTACACAGTTACCGGCAAAAACGATCAATACATACAATTGCATTACGCTCAGCCTTCTCAAATAAATAACATTTACGTCGATACGCGCTCGCCTCACACTCGCACACTCGATATTGCTGTGTATGTGTTGGATGGCGGCAATAGTACTTCCTATATTCAAGTTGCGTCTCAGCCAGTTACGTCGAATGTGAACGATACGAAGTATGTGCGCGTGCATGCGGTTGATAAAGTTGCGGGCTTGCGTTTGAGTACGAAGCTTCAGAAAGGCGATTCTTTTACAATTGCTAATCTTGCGTTGAACCAGCGTAGACCGTTACATATTTCACTTATTCGTGTCGTGATGTTGTTGCTGATTGCTTACGCGATATACGCGTTGGCTCCGCGTTCGCGCATTTATAAAGAAGCACTTGATTTGCGTGTGCGCAAGCAGCAGTTGTGGCTTGTTGCGTTAATGCTAGTGCAGTGCGCAATACTTATTGGAGTAACGAAAGTTACTGGTACTCAACACATGTTTACAGCTGGTGTGTGTAATAACGGCGGCTTTATATGTGACGCCAACCAGTACAATCACCTCGCGAACAGTCTGCTCAAAGGTCACCTGTACTTGGATCTGCCGGTTCCTGACTGGCTGCCGAATATGAGCAACCCTTACGATGCAGGCGCGCGCTACGCCATGTCGATAAAAACTGGTCAACCAACTTACTGGGATTATGCGTTCCACGGAAGCCACTACTTTACTTACTTCGGCGCACTTCCTGCACTGTTACTTTTTGTGCCGTTCAAAGTACTTACCGGCCACGATTTGCGCACAGATTACGCCGTCGCCTTCTTTGCTGTCGCTTTCGCAATTGCTTCTATCTATCTTATGGTGCAATTACTTCGACGCTTCTTCCCAAAGCGATCCTTCGGCTTCCTTGTGCTGTCGCATCTCGTTATGCTCATGTCCAGCGGAGTGCTAATTCAGGCGTATCTGCCGCAAATCTACTCGCTTCCTATGCTGTCATCATTGTGTTTCACCTGCTTAGGACTGGGATTGTGGCTACAAGCGCGAACTACTCAAGATACTCTTTCTGAAACCCCGTACTTACGGAAGTCGCTACTCATTCTGGGAGCAGTATGTATTGCACTAAACCTATGGTGTAGACCGCAATTTATTCTGGCGTCACTGTTTGCTTTCGTACTTTTTAAGGAAGAAATCGTAAAGTACCGTCTATTTTTTGCCTTCAAACGAAGCAGCGTAATCAATACTATATGCGTAATCGCACCAATGATTCTTATAGGCTTAGCCGCCTGCTGGTACAACTACGCGCGTTTCGGTTCTCCACTCGATTTTGGTGCAACCTACAATCTCACCGGTTTTGACATGGTTCACCGCTCCTACTCTTGGGCGCGAATCCCATGGGGAGTATGGATGTACCTGTTCCAGCCTATTACTATTACGCCAGTTTTTCCGTTTATGGAACAATCCGTGCTGCCGTCAATGTTCCACGGGCAAATCATTATGGAGCCATTCTTTGGCGGCCTACTCGCTTACTCTCCTGTATGCGCAGCCGTAGTACTGTACCCGGTAGTAAAGCAACAATTACGCAAAAAGCAGCTTGCTGGATTCTTTACGCTCGGCTTAACATTGTCGATACTGCTTATGGTATTAGATGCGGAAGTAGTAGGAATTTCCAGCAGGTACTTTAGTGATTTCGGCTGGCTGCTAGCGTTGTGTGCAATTATGGTGATTGCAAGTCTTGTAGACAAAGTCTCGTCTTGCGTGCACACGGTTGACGTTCCTTCTGGTTGCGTCAACGAAACAGGCGAGGAGCCGCCTTCTAAAGCCAACTTTAAGTTAATGCACAAAGTTTTGATTATTCTGGTGATTTCCAGCGTGGGCTTGTGTTCCTTAAACCTCCTTGCCAACGGACGATACTCAGACCTTCAAGGCACTAGGCCGAGTATATACAGAAGTATCGAATCCTGGTTCTCGCCACTTACGTAACAGACGAATCAGTTGCAATTTGGTTACTATTAGTAAATTACAATTCAGATAATTTGAATAAAAAAATTTTGAAGAAGAAAATATGGTAGTAGAACAGAAACAATCAGCGCAAAAAGTAGCGTCTTCTGCACAAGCTCAAGCGGTATTACAATCGACCAAAGACCTGCAAAATGGCACACAAAAAGACCTGCAAGTTGAAGTCTTGCGAATTATTGCAATGCTTATGATTGTGGCCTGCCACATGATCATACATTTGAACATTCGCGAGCACAGTTTCAATATGGAACTTTTGCCGGCTCCAGGCTTGCGTTCAGCACTTAAATTCTTAGTCGTACAATACGGTCAAGTTGGTGTCTCAACCTTCTTTATTATTTCCGGCTACTTTTTATGTCGCAAAACCTTCCGCTACCGACGCGTTTTTGCAGCGTGGGCGCAAATGTTCTTCTACTGCATTATCGTGCTGGCAGTAACCTTCGTAGCAGACTGCTTTGGCTTACTTCCGGAAAATTTGAGCAACTTACTTCACGGAAAAGAACTTGTCTACACGCTGTTATGGAATGTGACGCCATTTACTTACCGAAGCTATTGGTTCATGAGCGCGTACTTAATCATGCTCATGTTCATGCCTTTTATCAACATTCTTATAAGTCACATGACTCAGCGCAATCATGCTATGCTGCTGGTACTTCTTGCGTCAATCTCACTTATTCCGCTATATTTTGGCAAAAATTATACTTGGAACGATATTATTTACGCAATTTTTGGATATTTAGCCGGAGCTTTTATTGCGCAGTACGGTAGCGGAATAAAAAAACTTACTACGAAGCGACTTTGTGCGTGCGTAGCAATATCTACTGTTCTTATGCTCGCTTTCGACTATGTTGCTTCGTCCGGGAATAAGTTTGTGCGAGTTCTTACGTGGGATCAGCAGGTCCACGGCGGCATTGGAATACTGCCAATGATTATTGCAATGTGTATTTTCATTCTCGTACACCGAATAAATATGCTGCGAATTAAAGGACTAGCAAGAACCGTAATTTTGCGCGTTTCCAAAGCAACTTTCGGAGTATACCTTCTTCACGAGCACATGTTTATTTTCATAGCGTTGTGGACGTTCGTGGCGTGGATGCTTCCTACAACTTCCTCAAGCGCACTCATAGTGCTACTTTACGCAATTACTTTAATTTGTACGTACGCAGCACTTTCAGTTGTTGCAGTTGTAATAGATCTCGTTATCAAACCAATTTCCAACCGAATTGCGCTAACTTTGGAGCATGTCGCCAATTGCGTATGTTCTGTGCACAAAACGGATTCGCAATCCAAAATGGAGTAAGTAACTGATAAACTATGTATCTTGTGAAAAACATTGTAGATAAGTTGCGCGCAAGATACCACTATTCGTGGGTGGTTCTTAAAGAGCTGGTGAAAACTGATTTCAAATTGCGCTACCAAGGGTCTTTCTTGGGAGTTGCGTGGTCGGTTTTGCGACCGCTCATGCTGTTTTGCGTAATGTATGCAGTGTTTGCAAAGTTTTTGCGAATGTCGGATGGCACGCCCACCTATCCAGTTGTGCTTTTGCTTGGCATTAGCGCATGGCAGTTCTTTGGCGAGGCTACTTCGATTGGTTTACGTGCGGTGGTAGACCGTGGAGATTTGCTGCGTAAAATCCATTTTCCTAACTATATTGTGGTGGTTTCGGCAACTGTTGGCGCGTTAATCAGTTTTGCAATAAATCTTGTGGTAGTAATCATTTTCGCCATCTGCTCAGGCGTGCAATTTACGTGGTGGGTGCTATTAGTTCCTTTGAATTGTATACAGTTGTACGCATTAGCATTAGGCGTAACGCTGCTGCTAGCAACTATGTACGTGTATTTTCGCGACATTGCGCACTTGTGGGACGTGGTGCAACAAGTGCTGTTTTACGCAATGCCAATCATTTACCCTCTAAGCATGGTGATTGGTAATAATTCTTTAGGAAGATGGGGAACGGTTATTGCAAAAGTGCAGTTACTTAACCCTATTGCACAGTGTATTCAAGATTTGCGCCACAATCTTGTAGCACCTCTTACTCAGCCTACTGTGTGGAATTTAGTAGGGTCTCCTTTGCTGATGATGGTTCCGGTAGTATTAACCGTAATCTTGTGTGTGCTCGGCGTCGCAGTGTTCCGCAAGTGCAATCGTAAGTTTGCTGAGGTGATGTAATGAGCGAGATTGAGTTGACAAATACTGAAAAAGAAGAGTTGCAACCAGTCGTACTTTCAGTAGAACACGTAGGCAAATACTTTAAGCTACCAACTGAGCAAGCAAGCGGTTTGAAACAAGCGTTTATTAATTGGACGCGTGGTATCAAAGGCTACAAAGAACAGCACGTTCTGCGCGATATTAATTTTACAGTGCGCAAAGGCGACTTCTTTGGCATAGTTGGCCGCAATGGAAGTGGAAAGTCCACTTTGCTTAAGCTTATTTCTGGAATCTACGTTCCAGATTCTGGCAGAATAAGCGTAAATGGCAAATTAGTGCCATTTATTGAGTTGGGCGTTGGGTTTAATCCAGAGCTTACCGGTCGCGAAAACGTATTTTTAAACGGAGCACTACTCGGTTTTACGCGCGCACAAATCGAAAAAATGTATGACGATATAGTGCATTTTGCAGAACTTGAAGAGTTTATGGATCAAAAGCTTAAAAACTACTCTTCTGGTATGCAAGTGCGTCTTGCATTTTCAGTTGCAATTCAAGCTCAGGGAGATATTCTCGTACTTGATGAAGTTCTTGCAGTTGGAGATGAAGCTTTTCAAAGAAAATGCGATGAATATTTTGCAAAAGTCAAAAAAGATGCTAACAAAACAGTTATTCTTGTTACGCACGATATGAACGCAGTAAAGCGTTATTGCAATAAAGCTGTTCTTATTAAGAATGGCGAAGTGATTGTTAACGGAGATAAAGACGATGTTGCAAATCGTTACACTCTAGAAAATCTTTCTAGCCAAAATGGCGGAGAAAGTGAAGATAGTTATGCTGTTGGCTTGAATGAGCGAGTGCCATTTATGCGCATTGTTCCTTTGAGTAAGCAGTTGCTTAATTGTAAAGAAAAATTCCGTTTTGCTATTGAATATGAATTCAATGAGCCTGGAAAATATTTTATAGCTGTAGCAATGCACGACATAAAACGTGGAGGAATCACGTATGATTCTGGAGCAGATAAAATTGAGCTCGAAGGAATAGGACGCCAAAAAGTTGAATTTGAAGTGCCTCTTAAAATCTTAAATAATGGCGAATTTAAGCTTGTTGCCTCTCTTCGTACTAGAAGCAAAACTGATCCTGAATTAACAGATATGGTTGCGTTTACTAACGACAGTAATTCGTGCATGTTTGCTGTAAGAGATAGTCGAAACCGTGAGTATGCGCTCTTAAATGACAATGCAATGACTTTCACTTGCTTAAAGCATTATAAATGCTAGCTTTATTTGTAGTTAGCTTACACGTGTTTAACAAAGACTTATAACAAAAACAAGCTAAAATTAAGGGTGTTTTGGTAATGAATTTCTTTAATCTAGATGTTAATGCAAAAGCTTATATAGAATCCTTAAGCGAGCGTCAACGCAGGCTTATTTTGGGCGCTATAAACTATCATTCACTAACTGCACCGTCTAGAACTTTGCAATATCAAGTTTACATGGGTCAAAAATGGCAGTATCCTCGTTTAGCTGATTTCTCAGTTTTTGACGGTGCATGTACAAAAAACGAAGGATTGAAACCAATCGCAACTTTTAGCGCTCAATCAACTGTTAAAACTAATAGCGAATACACAAAAGAATTTTGGAATGAAGGCAAGCTATTTAAAGATAATGACGTTAGGTATTTGTTGCTGACACCAGATGACGCAACTGACGATGATGTGATGTCTCACTGGGCTTCTGATACGTTAAAGCAGCACATTTACAAAGAGTGTGAATTACACGCACCTTCTATGTTTGATATTGTTAGGGAAGTAATGCGCAAAAAACGCGAGTGTGATTCGAAGAAAGCTGTTGAAGAGTATTGTCCTTGGAATAAAAAGAAGTTTGATTATGTTGCAAATGCTCACCAAAGAGAAATTGCAAAACAAGAAAATTGGGATTTATCAAGTATAAAAGATGCTAAATTGGACTGTATTTCTCCTGCTAAAAGAGTTGAAGGAGCTAAAAAAGCTATTATTATAGGTTTGCATTGGCTGCAAGCTGGTGGTGCAGAAAGATGGGCTGTAGAAACAATAAAACTTGCTAAAAAAGCTGGTTTTGTGCCAATTGTTATCACAGATAGAGACGGTCACCAGCCGTGGATTACAAAAGATTTCTGTGATGATGTTCTTGTGTTACCACTTACTCCACCAATTAGAGAATATTGGGCGGATGTTCCACTTTTAAGATCTTTGTTTGAGCAATTTGACATTAAAGCAATAGCAATACACCATTGCCAATGGCTTTACGACCATATTTGGTGGGTTAAACAATTCTTCCCAGAAACACATATTATTGATTCGTTGCATATTGTTGAATACATAAATTGTGGAGGATACCCGCACGAAGCTGTAACACACGATAAGTGGATTGATTTGCACCATGTTATTTCTCCACAACTTGAAAATTGGTTACATGATGTGCATGGTATTGAATCTTCCAAGATTGTTGACGCTCCACTTATTGGTCTTACTGCTGGAATTGGAAACGATTGCGTATCGCCGAGAAAAAATAAAAATGTTCTGAATGTTGCTTTTGTGGGAAGAATTGCAAGACAAAAACGTCCAGAAGCGTTTGTTCTTGTTGCAAAAGCTTTAAACAAAAAATATCCAGGAAAATTCCACTTTATTTTGCATGGAGATGGCGAATTAGACACATTTGTTTCAGGACTTATATCTAGGTATGGTCTCGAAAACGTTATTGAGCGCAGATCTATGAAAATTTCAGCTCAAAAAACGTATGATGATGCGGACGTGCTACTTATTAGCTCTGTAAACGAGGGTATTACGCTTACAACTATTGAAGCGCTTTCTAATGGAGTTCCAGTAATTTCATCGGATGTTGGATCGCAAAAAACTGTTATAGCAAAAAGTGCGTTATTGCCAAGAATGACTTCTAGTTTTGTTAAAGCGTCTGTAAAGGAATTGTTTAAGATTATGGAGAATGATTCATATCGTTCATTATTGTTAAAAGAAGAAGTTGAAAAATTGCGCAATTTCGCAAAACTCGAATCTGCAGAAACGTTATTTACTAAGTTATTTGAAGAATGGAGCAAGTAATGTCAAATGCTCAAGTAGTGAATGCTAATAAATCAAAAGATAGCGTTAATGTTGCGGCTGTTGTAGTAACTTTTAACAGGTTAGAGAAACTAAAAACCGTATTGGCTTCGTTAGAATCTCAAACGCGACTTCCAAATCAACTAATCATTGTTAACAATGCTTCAACTGATGGCACAGATAAATATTTGCAAGAGTACACTCGCGATTTTGCGAATGGTCATTTGGGGAATCGAGTAAATCTTACTGTTGTAAATTTGCCAGAAAACGTTGGCGGTGCAGGTGGCTTTAGTGCTGGTATGCGTAAAGGCTACGAGCTTGGCGCAGATTTCGTGTGGATTTTTGACGACGATGGCTACCCTCAGCCACAAGCTTTGGAAAAGCTTCTAGATGGATTTAATGCTGCCGTAGGTGAGCTTGGTGCGGATGTTCCGTATGCTTGCTCAATGGTTAAGTTTGTTGATGGATCAATATGCGAAATGAACAATCCAGTACCAACGTGGGATTGGGGAAGGCTTATTGCTAAAGGATTTAACAATCTCGTTATGGTTACAAGCTGTTCGTTTGTGTCGGTGCTTATTCCTCGTTGGGTTATAGAAAAGTACGGATTGCCATTTAAAGAATACTTTATTTGGTTCGATGATGCCGAATATACACTTCGTATTACGCGTGTATGCCCGGGCGTGCAGGTTCTCGATAGTGTAATTATGCATGATATGGGAGCAAACAAGGGTGTGAACTTTACAATGATTGACAAAAAGAATGCTTGGAAATTCGCATACGGCGTGCGTAATCAAGCATCTTACCGTTTGCATCACGAAGGTAAGGCAAAATACTTGCTTTTCTGCGCAAATGTAGTTCGTCAAATGCGAAGAGGGCATGTTGAGAGAAAGTTGCGCCGCAAAATGATTGGTCAAATGCTAAAAGCGATTAGATTTAATCCAAAAGTTGATTTTCCTAAAAATAAGTAGCGCAACAAGCGAAATGCTAGGTTAATAACTGGAATAGCTTAATAACGGGAATATATAAAGCATAATTTCAAAATAGACGTATAGACGTATCTTATAAAGGAATAAAATGTACGAAAAAGCAAAATCAGCAACTTACCCAGATTTAGTAGTTGTTGGAGCAGGATTGTTCGGCTTAACTGTAGCTCAGCAAGCAGTGGAGCATACGGGCGCTCGCGTTGAAATTATTGACGTTCGAAATCACATCGGTGGAAATGCTTACTCGTATTTTGACGAGCGCACAGGAATCGAAATTCACAAGTACGGTGCGCATCTTTTTCACACAAGCAATAAGCGCGTGTGGGATTATGTGAACCGTTTTACGTCGTTTACTAACTACGTGCATCGCGTGTATGCAACTCATGACGGCGAAGTTTACCCGTTGCCAATCAACTTGGGTACAATTAACCAGTTCTTCCACGCGCACTACACGCCAGAGGAAGCAAAGGCTTTGATTGCAAGCCAAGCGGGGGAGTTGGCTGGCAAAGATCCGCAAAATTTGAACGATAAGGGCATTAGCTTAATTGGTCGTCCGCTTTATGAAGCGTTTATTAAAAACTACACGGCAAAGCAGTGGCAGACGGATCCTTCCGAGCTTCCTGCTGGAATTATTAAACGCTTGCCTGTGCGATTTAACTACAATAATCGCTATTTTAAAGACACTTGGGAAGGCTTGCCAACGGACGGCTACACAGCTTGGATGCAGCGCATGATTGACGATCCGCGTATTCACGTTTCGCTTGGTGTAGACTTTTTCGACGAGTCGCAGCCGTTTAATAAGCGCGCGTTGGCGGAGGCTGGAGTGCCGGTTGTTTATACCGGTCCGGTTGATAGGTATTTTGACTATGCGCTCGGCGAGTTGAAGTGGCGCACTGTGGACTTTAAGGAAGTGCGTTACGAGGAGAGCGACCACTTTGGCTGCCCAGTCATGAACTATTCGGATGCTGATGTGCCGTTTACGCGCGCGATTGAGTTTAAGAACTTTAATCCAGAGCGCGAGGAAGTTGGTGGAGAGACTAGTGGCGATGCTGACGATTGCGCAACTTTCGTGCCGGGCAAAAGCGTGAAAGCTGGGGAAACTGTAGTGTGGCAGGAGTATTCTCGCGCTGCAACTCGCGACGATGAGCCTTACTATCCTGTGAATACTGATGCAGATAAAGCCTTGTACGCGCGCTATGCGGAGCTTGCTGCGGCTGAGCCTCGCACAGTTTTCGGCGGTCGCTTGGGAACTTACAGCTATTACGACATGCACAACGTAATCGACATGGCTTTGCGCGCTTACGAATCTCAAGTAGCACCGTTGCTGGCTTAGGTGGTTTGGTGGGCTTCTTGCGATTAGCCGCCGCGCGCGTAACCTGAAAGCACGTAACCTGAGCGCGCGCTAAAACGGCAATCAGGGACACGGATGCAGTTTGCTGACTGCGCGAGTGTCCCAAAACAAGCAAAATTCGACCCTAATGCAGAACGCAATCTGCGCGAGTGTCCCCAAAAGGTTGTCGGCGCGCGCGAGTTTGCAATATCCGCGATTCGTGGTATTCTATTTAAGTTGTTTGCTTGGCAAGCAGTTTGATTGCTAAGTTAGCAGTTTGGAGAATTCGCCTAGTGGTCTATGGCGCACGCTTGGAAAGCGTGTTGGTGTAACAGCCTCACGAGTTCGAATCTCGTATTCTCCGCGCCTAGGGTTTCTAGCCAATCGCTAGAAGCCCTTTTTTCATGCCGAAAACCCGATTGCCGCTTACCCGACGTCGCGCATGTTACACTCTAATCACTCAGGCAGGTCGTCGAGCGCAATTTCGTCACCCAAATTCAGTGTCCTAATTCAGTGTAATGCTGCTCGACTTGCGCTTTAATAGGCTTCCATAAATCAGCGTGAGAGTCGTACCACGATATTGTTTCTTGCAATTCTTGCTTCAAATTATCGTGTTTAGGCTCCCATTTTAATTGTGTTCGAATTTTCGTAGTATCTAGTGCGTAACGCCTATCCTCGCCTATTCTGGGATTTACATACGTTATATTTGTTTCTGGCACGCCCATTATCTGCATCAAAATCCGCAAAATATTTATGTTGTTAATTTCACAGTTGGCACCAATATTATATGTTTCACCGATTGTTCCACGCGTTAGAACGTGCCATATTGCGTCGCAATTATCTTCAACGTGAATCCAATCGCGTATCGAATCTCCTACGCCGTACAATTTTGCTGGCATATTGCACATAATGTTTGTAATTTGGCGAGGAATAAACTTTTCAATATGCTGTCGTGGCCCGTAATTATTGCTGCTATTCGAAATAGTTGCGCGCAAACCGTAAGTTCTACACCATGCTTTTACCAAGAGGTCGCCTGCAGCTTTGCTTGCAGAATATGGACTAGATGGACAATATGGGCTTGACTCGTCGAATTTAAGCACGCTGCCAATAGGAAAATCTCCGTAAACTTCATCGGTACTTACTTGATGGAAGCGAATATTATATTTGTGTGCAAATTTAATGAGTGTATGCGTTCCTAAAATATTTGTGCTTATAAACGGGTCAGAAAACTCGATTGCATTATCGTTGTGTGATTCTGCAGCAAAATTTACGATTGCGTCTATAGCAGGAAGTGTTGTTCCTTCTGCAGTTTTAATTGGATTATGCGGATCTAATAGTTGATCAACTATATTTTCGTCTCGAATATCTCCGCGAATAAAAGCGTATCGGTTGTTTGCAAAATCTTGAGGTAAGTCGTAAAGATTTGCCATATTTCCAGCGTAAGTAAGCAAATCAAGTACCGTAACAGCAACCGTTGTATGATGTTTAGCTATGTAATGCACAAAATTAGATCCAATAAAGCCTGCGCCGCCAGTAACTAAAATGTGGTGTGGTTGAAAAGTATTACTGCTTGATGCGTAGTTATGCATGTTACCGCCTTCATACGGCTAGTGCGTTGATTTTATTGTTTAATATGCGCATTTTGAATTGTAATTTTTTAATACTATACATTTCTTTCGTGTGTGCAAGTAGAGTATGTTTTTCTAAAGTGTTGTTTACCAGCAAATTAGTTGAGTAGATGTGCAATAATTACTGCATGTTTGCTTGTTTTGGGGATGCGAGGTGAATCTAATAATGGTTAAGTTTTCTTGGCGTAGCAGTGCGCATGATTTGGATTCATCAAATATTGATTCCTCTTCAACAAAAAAGCAACAATCTTCAAAATTGCAATCAACAGGTTCAAAGACTTTTGACACATCAAAATCTGCAGCAAAAGCAATCGAAGGTACTCCAAATAAACCTAATCCAGCGTTAAATCATTCTACAAACGCTATTCTTGTAGGAATATTTTTAACTCTTTTAGGTGGCGCATTTTGGGGTGCAAATGCAACAGTTTCGAAAATCCTCATGTCGACGTATCGCGTATCTCCTTTGCAAATCGCTTGCGTTCGTCAAATTGCTGCTGGCATATTATTTGTCATTACTGCTGCAGCTTGCACTCCTAAGCAGTTAAGTGGTGCTGTGAAAACTGGTCGCACGTGGATTTCAATGGCTATTACGGGAATTGTGTGCGTTCTTCTTACGCAAGTTTCGTATTTATGTACTATTGATTGGACTAATTCTGGCACTGCTACTGTGCTTCAAAGCCTTAACTTACTGTTTGTTTTGGTTTATGTGTGTTTCCACACTCGCCGCGTGCCAACTATGCGCGAAACTATTGGAGTTGTGCTCGCTTTTGCAGGAACTGCTTTAATGGCTACAGGTGGTAATCTTTCTTCACTATCTTTGCCTGTTATGGGTTTGCTTTGGGGTCTTGCAGATGCTGCGTCTACAGCGGCGCTTGCTATTATGCCTGTGAAATTGATTGCAAAATGGGGAAATCTGACTGTTAATGGCATTACGTTTATTATTTCTGGTTGTATTATGCTCCCGTTTGTGCGACCGTGGGAAACGATGCCTGCATTAGATTTGCGCGCTATGCTGCTTTTTGCTTTTACTGTTATTGCTGGAACTTTTGGAGCATATTGGCTGTTCTTAGAGGGCATTATGCGAGTAGGTTCTGTTCGTGGCACTTTGCTTGGAGCTAGCGAGCCTGTTACTGCTGCAATTACTGCTGTTATGTTTACTGGAGCTGTTTTTTCATGGGCAGATTTTGTGGGATTCGGGCTTATTTTCGTAATGATGATTTTGCTTTGCAAGCGTAGTTCTTAATGATTTTAAAGTAACGCGCTAAAATAAAACGCTTGTTGTGTCGTACGAGGCGCACAAGCTGCTAAAATAGAAAGCGACTATGTCGCGCAACACCAGTTTGCAAACGGGAAGGCAATTATGTCAACAATTCTTGAAGGCAATCCAAAAAAGCAGATGATGTTAGTTACGGGTCGCGCATACCCAGAACTTGCTAATGAGACTGCACAGTATCTTGGTATTGATGTGCTTGAGACTACTGCCTACGATTTTGCGAATGGCGAAATGTATGTGCGCTTTACTCAGCCTGTTCGTGGTTCGGATGTGTTTGTGCTTCAGGCACACACGAATCCTATTAATAATTGGATTATGGAACAGCTGCTTATGGTCGATTCTTTGCGACGCGCATCTGCTCGCAGTATTAACGTGGTTGCACCGTTCTTTGGATATTCTCGCCAAGATAAGAAGCATCAGGGACGTGAGCCTATTACTGCTCGACTCATGTTTGACTTATTCCGCGCTGCTGGTGCCACGCGCATTTTGACTGTTGACATGCACGCAACTCAGGAGCAGGGTTTCTTTGACGGGCCTGTTGACCATTTGACTGCGATGCCTGTGCTTATTGATTATGTGCGAAACTCTATGAAGCTCGATAATGCAACTATTGTGTCTCCTGATGCTGGTCGCATCAAAGTCTCTGAGCAATGGGCTGCAAAACTCGGAGATTTACCTCTTGCTTTTATTCATAAAACGCGCGATATTACGCGCCCTAACCATGCTGAAGCTCACGGCATCATTGGTGAGATTAAAGGACGCGATTGCATTGTTGTAGACGATATGATCGATACTGCTGGCACTATTTGCGAAGCTGTACGTACTTTGCGTGAGGCTGGAGCAAAATCTGTTACTTTGGTTGCAACGCATGCTTTGCTTTCTGGACCTGCTGTTGAGCGTTTGAAAGCTGCTGGAGTTCGCGAGATCATTGTGACGGATACAGTTCCTGTGCCTGAAGAGAAGCGTCTTGATAATATGACGGTTCTTTCGATTGCGCCGCTTCTTGCTGCTGGCATTCGTTCCGTGTTCCGCTCTGGATCGCTTGTGTCGCTTCGCAACGCACTTCCGGAAGATATGAAGCAGCATAATATTTACGCATAAAAAATGTATAAAAGCGCATAAAGCGCATAAAAACGCATGATGTGTAAAATTAAAACAAATAACCGCATAATTCGCGTTAATGCATAAACTTTATGCATTAACATACGGGTTCAAAACGGCAGGAGGCAAATATGGTCGCCAATAACACAACAGCAGTTGCAGAAAATAATGAATCGCAAGAAGCGTTGCAATCTGATGCTTTCAGGGCGATTATTACCGTTGTCGGCTGCGATACCGTTGGTATTATTGCAAAAGTTACTTCACATGCTGCCGAGCATAATGTAAATATTTTGAATATTTCTCAAACAATTGTCGACGGATTCTTCAACATGATGATGATTGTTGACGTGTCTACTGTTGATTGCGAATTTGGCAATTTTGCTGCAGGATTAGAAACGCTAGGAGACGAAATTGGCGTGCGTATTCGCTGCCAGCGTAGCAATATTTTTACTGCAATGCACAGAATCTAAAATCCGTAGCAATCTAAGTAAACGTAAGGAAGTACATAATGCTCAACCTAATGGAAGTAAGCGAAACTAATTCGATGATTGAGCAAGAACAGCTCGACGTTCGCACAATCACCATGGGAATTAACCTACTAGATTGCGCTTGCGAAAACGTGCAGGACGTTTGTTGTAAAGTTGAAGCAAAAATCACACGTCTTGCGAAAGATCTCGTTAAAACCGGCAACGATATTTCGCGCGACTACGGAATTCCAATTGTAAACAAGCGAATTACTGTAACTCCGATTTCGCTTGTTGGAGCGTCATCTTGTAAAAAGCCTGAAGATTTTGTGCAAATTGCGCACGCATTAGACAGAGCAGCACACACTGTTGGAGTTGATTTAATTGGTGGGTATTCTGCGCTTCCAGCAAAGTCGATGACTGCAGCAGACCGCATGCTTATTGAGTCGCTTCCGCAAGCCTTAAGTGAGACAGAAATTGTGTGCTCTTCCGTGAACGTTGGCTCAACACGAACCGGTATAGATATGGATTGCGTAGAGTTGCTCGGACGCACGATTAAAAAGATCGCTGAAGCTACAGCTGAAAACGATTCTTACGGTTGCGTTAAATTCGTGGCTTTTTGCAATGCTCCGGACGACAATCCGTTCATGGCAGGCGGCTTCCATGGTGTAACTGAAGGCGATGCTGTGATTAATGTTGGCGTGTCTGGTCCTGGCGTTGTTTCGAGTGCACTCGATGCTGCTAGAGGAAAAGACTTTGCTTTTCTATGCGAAACTATTAAGCGCACTGCGTTTAAGATTACTCGTGTAGGTCAGTTGGTTGCGCAAGAGGCTTCTCGTAGGCTTGGTGTGCCGTTTGGAATTATAGACTTGTCGCTTGCTCCAACTCCTGCAGTTGGCGATTCTGTTGGCGAAGTGCTTGAGAAAATCGGTTTGGATCAGGTTGGTGCTCCCGGCACAACTGCAGCGCTCGCTATGTTAAACGATCAAGTTAAGAAGGGCGGCATTATGGCAAGTAGCTATGTTGGCGGTCTTTCTGGAGCGTTTATACCCGTTTCGGAAGATGCAAATATGATTGCTGCTGCAAAGTCTGGCTGCTTGACTATTGAAAAGCTTGAAGCAATGACATGCGTTTGCTCAGTCGGTCTTGACATGATTGCAATTCCTGGAAACACTTCCGCTGCAACGATTTCTGGCATGATCGCGGATGAATCTGCAATTGGTATGATTAATCAAAAAACTACCGCTGTGCGAATTATTCCAGTAATTGGAAAAGGTGTAGGCGAAATGGCGAACTTCGGCGGATTAATGGGATATGCGCCGATTGTGCCAGTAAACCAAACAAGTTGCGAAGCTTTCGTAACTCGCGGTGGACGTATTCCTGCCCCGGTACACAGCTTCAAGAATTAGCGTGCGCTTTGACCGAGCTTGAAATCACAGGATTTCAAGCTCCTTCAAAGCGGAAACTCGCTTAAGTTGGAAGTCCGGGGGACTTCCAACGCGAGTTTCGTAGCGAGCGCGTTACCCGCGCGAGCGTCACCGTTTTTTCGTTACTGGTGCAGTCGTCAGCGCAAATGCCGGAGAACATGCGCGCAATTGGGGACTTACACCCCACATAAGTCCACAAAAACGAGCGCAGCGCTCAGGCAGGTCGTCGCACGCATAAATCCTACTGCACATTAATGATCACTGGCTCGCTGTGAAGCCCTGGCACGCGCTTATGCTCAAGCCGCGCAACGTATGTGCCGCGATCCACCTTCGGTAAATCGTCATCTGCAACACAGCCTTTTCCGACGGTAGTATTGGTATTCCAAGTGATTTTCTTTTCGAAATGATCACCCTTCGCCATAAGCAGCGGCTTTAATGCAGTGTCACAACTATCAGATCGCCATACTGCATGTGATAAGTAGTCAACGCTCTTACTTGTGTCTTTAAAGTCTTTGTTGTCTTTATTATCTTTCTTTTTATTATCTTTAGTTTCTTGCTTACCTTGCGTAACTTCTTCACTACTATTAATAGTTAGAACAGCATTCATATCCGATGCGTCAATAAGGCAAGAAGAGTTTCCTTCGTACACAAATCGTTCTGTCAACTCAACACTACCGCCCATAGGAACAGTTTGTGACTTAGTAGAAAGCTCAAGACGAATATCTTTATCAGTGCAATGAGGTGTTAATCCAACAGGACGGGGGTCTGGCACTGAATGACGAACAATGGTAACTTCATGACCAGCAATCGCTTTACTAATAGCGGCAATACCCTTGCTCAAGCTAATAACACAAAATATTGCCAACATAATCAAAAGCAACAAAGCAATACCGACAACAATTCTGCGACGACGATACATTCTTCGTTTTGCTGCGCTCATGTTACGTACGGTCTTACGCACGGGTTTGCGCATCGGGTTGCGAACCGATGTTGCGCTCGCATTGCGATGCGGCTCACGTGGTGACGTAGTTGGCATTGACATATTTACCATTGTAATACATAAGTCGATGAGATGAACTGTACTCACTACACAAGGTAGGCTCACATACAAAGTAATTAAGCTGTTAATTAAAGAGTTACAAAAGCAGCGTAATGAGTTAGTTACTTAAGGTAGTGCTAAAGTGCCATCTGGCAATATAGTGATAAGACTGTCATGATTGAGCGAAGCAATGCATTCGCCAAGTTGTGTTTGATTCGACCATAAATTGTTGATCTCGCAACGTTGCAATACCTGCTGTTTTTTATGTGCTTCACGCAATGCCTGCAAAATAATGCCGCGCACTTGCCGATTAGTGCCGGCAAAATGCTGCTGGGGGCGGGTATGGCGGCCAAGACCTGGAAATCCAGCAGCTTTGAAACGGCACCATGTTTGCAAAGGACATGCAGTGCATTGCGGAGATCGTGCTGTGCAAATGGTAGCACCAATTTCCATAATTGCCTGATTCCAAACGGATGAAGTGCAGGTAGTGTTGGTGGTGTTAGTAGCGTTAGCAGTGGCAGTAGTAACATGATTATCTTCTGGCAATACTGCGGCAGCAAGCTCGCGGTCAGATTGCGTTGTGCTGCCACCATGCGATTCAGTTCCAGTAAAAGCGCGCATAAGTACGCGGCGAATATTTGTATCAATCACCGCAATGTGCTTGCCATAAGCAAAGCTGAGTATTGCACTTGCTGTGTAATCGCCTACACCTGGCAAGGCAATAAGTTCTTCATAGGTGCATGGCAGCTTATTGCGATATCTTGTTGCTACAACTTGAGCACAAGATTGTAAACGTAACGCGCGTCGAGGGTAGCCGAGGCGACCCCAAGCTGTAATAATTTCAGCACTCGTAGCGTGAGCTAGTGATTGTGCATCTGGCCAAGTTTGCATCCAAGTGAGCCAATAGGGTACAACACGGCTCATTTGCGTTTGCTGGCTCATTACTTCACACACAAGCACACCCCAAGGGGTAGTGTGCCCAAACCTCCAAGGCAAATCGCGTGCGCAACTATGCCAAAAAAGTGCAACATTATCGCGCGTAAGTGTTGCCAATTCGCGCAATGGCTGAGAAGTTTCTTCGGTGAGATGTTCTTCGGGGAGAGATTGTGAATCTTGTTGCATGCTTAATTATGTAAACGTCGTATACTTTTGTGATTACTTTCCGCCTGTAAAACCGAGTTGTCTCCACGCTTCATACACTGCAATAGAAGCGCAATTTGTAAGATTCAAACTACGAAGTGACGGGCGCATAGGAAGACGCACCTGCTCTGCCACGTGCGGGCCTGCCATAACATCCATTGGATCAGGAATATCTCCTGGTTCTGGTCCAAAAAGCAGAATATCGTTCGGTTTATATTCAATTTCAGTGTAAAGTTTCGTAGCATTCGCAGTAAACGCAATAATTCGCGAATTTGGCATTGACTCAACTAAATTCTCAAAATTTGGGTGCAAAACAACGTGAGCCATATCGTGATAATCCAAGCCTGCGCGACGTAATTTAGTATCGTGCAAATTAAAACCAAGCGGCTCAACCAAGTGCAAAATAGTGCCAGTTACAGCGCAAAGTCGAATTGCGGAACCTGTATTTCCTGGAATACGAGGGGAGTAGAAGCAAAGGTGAGGAGTGTGCGTTTCTGCGCGCGCTGCGTCGTCGGCGCTGAGCATTGCGTCCATAACGCTAATTGGATTTCCGTGAGCGTCGGTTACAAGCTCGTCTGGGCCATAATTTGATTTGCGGTAGCCGTACTCGTACATTTGCTCTACGCGGCTTGCTGCTGCTTTGTGTGCTTCGGTTTGTGCTTCGGTTTGCTTTTTGGTTTTGGCTGCTGCTTCTTGCGTATTCTCGCTGTTATTCATGCTATTCCTTAGCTTTTTAAGTATCTTTACGTAACTTCGTAATCGTAACGTATTTAGTTTACTCGCAACTTGTATAGTTTAATGTGGCGCGAGTTTTAGCTGGTGTTTGGCTGGTGTGTTTCTGAAGTGGCTGTGAGTGGTGGGTGTTACTAGCGCGACGACATGCTTGAGCGCAGCATTGTGCTCGCGAAAGCAACTCGGAGCGTGAGCTTGCTCAAGTTGAAAGCACGGTGTGCTTTCAACGCAAGCTCAGTAGCGAGCGCGCTTTGCGCGTGAGCGTTCTTTCGGGCGCTTTATTCTTAAACTTTTTTAACGATAAGCTCGCGTTTTATTACGCTCGCTTGCGAAACTCGCGTTGGAAGTCCACTGGACTTCCAACTTTAGCGAGTTTCCGCATTGAAGTGCCTCCGCGCGCTACGCTTTAAGCGCTCCGGCAAGTCAATGCGCAGTCCTCTTTTAGTGCTCGTAGAGAAATCCCCCAAACTCTGCGTGTTTAATCGTTAATAACCGTGCCTTATCGCAGAGATTTTTCGATTTTTCTTCTTCGCTTGGTGAATCAGCAGCCTGCGGCTCTGACGTTCGCCGCGCTCAGTGCGAAAAATCTCAAATCTCACCACACGAATATTCGTTCCACTGAAGTAGAGAATATTAAGCATCCCAGAAATTGCAAGCGCTAGAGCGGACTTTTTTATTAATAAGGAAGTCTTTAGTTTTTGGTAAAGTAGAGGTTCTGTGTAAGGTGTGTCATATAGCGGGCATGCTCATGGAACCGAAGAAGGCGCCCGCGCATCGCAACTTGCTTATTTGGCAGTTTCGTTTGCCGCGATTTTCTTTAGTTTTTCAAAGATTAAATAGTTAACTAGCGAGTGATAAAGGAACGTCCATTGGCTGCTGAACAAGCTATGACGAGCACCACGAAAGTCATCGCACGTGCTGACGAACATGATATTAAGTTGCATAAAGCGTCAGATCGTGTGAATTTTGGCTCCATTTGTGAGCCTATTGATGTGCCATACCTCCTCGGCGTGCAAACCGACAGCTTTGATTGGTTGATCGGTTCTGAACGCTGGAAGAAGCGCGTTGCAGAAGATGAAGCAAACGGAACTCACACCGTGCCTCATGTTTCTGGTCTCGACGAAGTCTTCCAGGAGATTTCCCCAATTGAGAACTTTGCTGAGACAATGAGTCTCACATTCTCTGATCCATACTTTGAAGAGCCACGCCACACTGTGCTCGAGTGCAAGGAAAAGGATTACACCTATTCTGCTCCACTTTATGTGAATGCTGAGTTTGAAAACGGCGAAACTGGTGAAATTAAGAGCCAAACTGTTTTCATGGGTGATTTTCCACTTCAAACTCCACACGGTACTTTTATTATTGGCGGCACCGAGCGAGTAATTGTTTCGCAGCTTGTGCGCTCTCCAGGCGTGTATTTTGATCGCACGCAGGATCGCACTTCCGACAAGGATGTTTTCGGTGCGAAGATTATTCCAAGCCGTGGTGCATGGCTGGAATTTGAGATCGACAAGCGTGACGTTTTAGGCGTTCGCGTTGACCGCAAGCGTAAGCAGTCTGCAATCGTATTCCTTATGGCTATTGGCATGACGAAAGACGAAATTGCCGATGCTTTCCAAGGATACCCACTTGTTTTGGATGCGCTCGCAAAAGAGCCTATCGAAACGCAAGACGATGCACTTACCGATTTGTACCGTAAGATTCGCCCTGCAGATACTGCAACTCCAGAAGCTGGTCGCAACCTTCTCGATTCCTTCTACTTCAACACAAAGCGTTACGATTTGGCTCGCGTTGGTCGCTATAAGATCAACCGCAAGCTCGGTATTGAAGCAGATTACAGCGATCGTAGCTTGAACCGCGAAGATATTATCGCAACTATTAAGTACTTGGTAACGTTGCATTCCGGCGAAAAGACCTTCCCAGGTAAGCGCGACGGTCAAGACGTGCAGTTGCGCGTTGACGTTGACGATATCGATCATTTCGGCAACCGTCGTATTCGTCAGGTTGGCGAGCTTGTGCAGAATCAGCTTCGTACCGGCTTAAGCCGCATGGAGCGCGTTGTGCGCGAACGTATGACAACTCAGGATGCAGAGGCAATTACTCCTCAGTCCTTGATTAACATTCGTCCAGTAAACGCAACTATTAAGGAATTCTTCGGAACTTCCCAGCTCAGCCAGTTTATGGATCAAAACAATCCTTTGGCAGGAGTTACGAACAAGCGTCGTCTTTCCGCACTTGGTCCTGGTGGTCTTTCTCGCGATCGCGCTTCTATGGAAGTTCGAGACGTGCACCCATCCCACTTCGGACGTATGTGCCCAATCGAATCCCCAGAAGGTCCAAACATCGGTCTTATCGGTTCTTTGGCAACCTTCGGACGCATCAACCCATTCGGCTTCATCGAAACCCCATACCGCAAGGTTGTGAATGGTCACGTAACTAACGAAGTTGAATACATGACTGCAGACCGCGAAGCCGAGCACGTTATTGCTCAAGCAAACCAGGAACTCGACGAAAACGGCAACTTCGTTGGCACTCAAGCACTTGCTCGCGTGGACGAAGAAGAAGCAGTCGATGTGCCTGTAAGCACTGTAGATTACATGGATGTTTCCCCACGTCAGATGGTTTCCCTTGGTGCTTCCTTGATTCCATTCTTGGAGCACGATGAAGGTCACCGCGCATTGATGGGTACGAACATGCAGCGTCAGGCTGTGCCGCTTATTAAGTCGGAGCGACCACTTGTTGGTACCGGCTCTGAATGGCGTGCAGCAGTTGATTCTGGCGACGTAATCTTAGCTGAAAAGCCGGGCGTAGTAACTTACGTTTCTGCAGATATTATTCGCGTTATGAACGACGATGGAACTCAGTCCAGCTACAAGCTTTCAAAGTTCCAGCGTTCTAACCAGACTACTTGCTACAACCAAGTGCCGCTTATTAAAGATGGCGAGCGTGTTGAAGCTGGTACTGTTTTGGCAGACGGTCCTGCAACCGAAAAGGGCGAACTTGCATTGGGTAAGAATTTGCTCGTTGCATTCATGCCTTGGAACGGTTACAACTACGAGGATGCTGTGATTATTTCCCAGCGTCTTGTGCAAGATGATACGCTTTCTTCTATTCATATTGAAGAGTACGAAATCGACGCTCGTGAAACTAAGCTTGGTTCCGAAGAGATTACTCGCGATCTTCCAAACGTTGGTGAAGATGCGATTGCAAATCTTGACGAGCGCGGCATTATTCGCATCGGTGCTGAAGTTGAAGCCGGCGATATTTTGGTTGGTAAGGTAACTCCTAAGGGCGAAACCGAGCTTACTCCAGAAGAGCGTTTGCTCCGCGCAATCTTCGGCGAAAAGAGCCGCGAAGTGCGCGATACTTCTTTGCGCGTGCCACACGGCGAGACTGGTACTGTGATTGCAGTTAAGGAAATCACTCGTGAAGACGCTGAAGACGACGGTGACGAGCTTCCAAACGGCGTGAACCAAATGATTCGCGTTTACATTGCTCAGCATCGTAAGATTACGCAAGGTGATAAGCTTTCCGGCCGCCACGGCAACAAGGGTGTTATTTCCCGCATTTTGCCAGAAGAAGATATGCCATTCTTGGCTGATGGTACTCCAGTTGACATCATGCTTAACCCGTTGGGCGTGCCTTCTCGAATGAACTTAGGCCAGGTGCTCGAGCTTCACTTGGGTTGGATTGCTCACGCTGGCTGGGATATTAACTTGGATCCAGATTTGGAAGCAGCTTGGAAGAAGTACGTTCCGCAAGGTGCTGAGCATGGCGATCCATGCACTCCAGTTGCAACCCCAGTATTCGACGGCGTGCGCCCAGAAACTTTGAAGGGCTTGCTTTCTACAACACTCGCAAATCGCGATGGTGACAAGCTTGTTGGCTCCGACGGTAAGGCAACCTTATTCGACGGTCGCACTGGCGAGCCATTCCCGAAGCCAATTTCTGTGGGCTACATGTACATTTTGAAGCTGCATCACTTGGTTGATGATAAGATTCACGCACGTTCCACTGGTCCTTACTCCATGATTACCCAGCAGCCGTTGGGTGGTAAGGCTCAGTTCGGCGGTCAGCGCTTCGGCGAAATGGAAGTGTGGGCGCTCGAGGCTTATGGTGCTGCTTACACATTGCACGAAATGATGACTACGAAGTCTGATGACGTCGACGGTCGCGTGCGCGTGTATGGTGCTATCGTCAAGGGCGATAACCTGCCACCAGCTGGCATTCCTGAATCCTTCAAGGTGTTGCTTAAGGAAATGCAGTCGCTTTCCCTTAATGTTGAAGTGTTGAACGCTGAAGGCGTTGCAATCGACATGAAGGATGAAGAGGACGACCCAGTTTCATCTTCCGACAATCTTGGCTTCAATATTGGCGCTCGACCAGATTCGTCCGCCAAGGAAGATCAGATTGCTGTTGAACCTGAATACCAGTGATTCGGTAACGAACACACTTTAAGAAATTAAGAAACATTAGAAAACAATTTCATGAGACAGGACGATAAGAGTGCTGGACGTCAACGCATTTGACAAACTGAGGATTGGACTGGCCACCGCCGAAGATATCCGTAGCTGGAGCCACGGCGAAGTAAAGAAGCCAGAAACCATTAATTACCGTACCCTAAAGCCAGAGAAGGACGGTCTGTTCGGTGAGCAGATTTTCGGTCCAACTCGCGACTGGGAGTGCGCGTGCGGCAAATATAAGCGCGTGCGCTTTAAGGGAATCGTGTGCGAGCGATGCGGCGTAGAAGTTACCCGCAGTCGTGTTCGCCGCGAACGCATGGGTCATATTGAGCTTGCAGCTCCGGTAACGCACATTTGGTTCTTCAAGGGTGTGCCAAGCCGTTTGGGCTACTTGCTCGACATTGCACCTAAGGATCTTGAAAAAGTAATCTACTTCGCAGCCTACATGGTTACGAAAGTCGACGAAGAGCAGCGTCACCAAGATCTTCCAGATTTGCAAGACGAATTCGATACCGAAATCGGCAACCTTCGCAAGCGCCGCGATAACGAAATTGAAGCGCGCGCAAAGAAAGTTGAAGAAGACTTGCACGAGCTGGAAGAATCTGGCGAAAGCAAAGGTGCTGCAAAATCTAAGCTGCGCGCTAGTGCAGAACGCGAAATGTCTGCTATTCGCACTCGTTACGACGAGCAGATTCAGCGTTTGAACGCAGTATTCGACCGCTTCAAGGGCTTGCGTGCCGGAGACATGGAAGGCGACGTTGACTTGTGGCGCGAGATGGAAGATCGCTACGGCGACTACTTCGAAGGCTGCATGGGTGCTGAAGCTATTAAGAAGCGTTTGCAGGACTTCGATTTGAAGTCTGCCGCAGAGGAGCTTCGCGCAGAAATCGACAACGGAACCGGTCAGCGCAAGGCTCGCGCTTTGAAGCGACTGAAGGTTGTAAACGCATTCTTGACTACTGGAAACAAGCCAGAAGCTATGGTTTTGGACGTAATTCCAGTAATCCCACCAGATTTGCGACCAATGGTTCAGCTCGATGGTGGTCGTTTTGCAACTTCCGATTTAAACGATTTGTACCGTCGCGTAATCAACCGTAACAACCGTTTGAAGCGACTTATTGAGCTCGGTGCTCCTGAAATCATGCTTAATAACGAAAAGCGCATGCTTCAGGAAGCAGTCGATTCGCTCTTCGACAACGGTCGCCGCGGACGCCCAGTAACCGGCGCATCCAACCGACCATTAAAGTCGCTTTCCGACATGCTTAAGGGTAAGCAAGGCCGATTCCGTCAGAACTTGCTCGGTAAGCGTGTTGATTACTCCGGCCGTTCCGTAATCGTCGTTGGCCCAAGCCTTCGCATGCATCAGTGCGGTTTGCCAAAGCCAATGGCATTGGAGCTGTTTAAGCCGTTCGTTATTAAGCGTTTGGTAGATCAGGGCTTCGCTCAGAATATGAAGAGCGCAAAGCGTTTGGTAGATCGCGGCGACTCCGAAGTTTGGGGCGTCTTGGAGGAAGTTATTTCCGAGCATCCTGTGCTTCTTAACCGCGCACCTACACTTCACCGCTTGGGTATTCAGGCATTCGAGCCAATTTTGGTTGAAGGTAAAGCAATCCACCTGCCACCACTTGCCTGCGCAGCATTCAACGCAGACTTCGATGGTGACCAGATGGCAGTGCATCTTCCGCTTTCTGCAGAAGCTCAAGCCGAAGCACGCACTTTGATGATGGCTTCCGACAATATCTTGAAGCCAGCAGACGGTCACACCGTTACAATGCCTTCTCAGGATATGATTCTGGGTCTTTACTACTTGTCTACCGTAATTGACGGAGCCAAGGGTCAAGGCCGAATCTTCTCCTCGCTTGCTGAAGCTGAAATGGCTCTCGACAAGCATGAGATTGACATGCAAGCTAAGGTGCTGATTCGAGTTCCTGCAGACTTCGTATTGCCAAAGAATTGGGAGCCTGCTGAGCTTAAGGTTGTTGACCCTGAGCCAGGCAGCCCGGACGTTGTGCGCGAAGAGCGTTTTAAGGACGGAACTGTACTGTTTGCAACTTCTTGCGGACGCATTTTGTTCAACGGAACTTTGCCAGTCGACTATCCGTTCGTAAACGAGCAGGTGCCAAAGGGCGTACTTTCTAAGATTGTCGACGAAATCGCAACCCGCTATTCTACAGCTCAAGTTGCGGCAACACTCGACGCTTTGAAGGATCTCGGCTTTACTCGTGCTCCTTGGTCTGGCGTAACAATGGCATTCTCCGACATTGTGCTTCCTCCAAATCGCGAACAAATCGCGCAAGATTACGAGGATCAGGCTGCAAAAATCAACTCCCAGTACGATATGGGTCTTCTTACCGACGAAGAACGTCGTCAAGAGTTGATCAACTTGTGGACTGAATGCACCGACAAGGTTGCAGACGCAATGCGCGAAAACTTCCACGACGACAACAACGTGAACATCATGGTTCAGTCAGGCGCACGTGGTAACTGGATGCAGATTCGCCAGATTGCTGGTATGCGAGGCCTCGTGGCAAACCCTAAGGGCGAGATTATTCCTCGACCTGTTAAGTCAAACTACCGCGACGGCTTGTCCGTGTTGGAGTACTTCATCTCCCAGCACGGTGCTCGTAAGGGCCTGGCAGATACCGCACTTCGTACGGCAGAATCTGGCTACTTGACTCGTCGTCTTGTGGACGTTTCGCAGGAAGTAATCGTTCGCGAAGAAGATTGTGGCACTAAGCGCGGTCTTATGATGAAGATTGCTGATCGCGACGAAAACGGCAATTTGACGCTTGTTAAGGCTGCTGATGGCGGTCCATACTCGCGCTTGCTTGCTGCAGATGTTCTCGATCCTGCTGACGGCACTACAGTTTTGGCAAAGTGTGGAGATGCGCTTTCTATGGATGTTTTGCGTGATTTGGTTGCGCACGGCGTTGAGGAAGTTAAGGCGCGTTCTGTGCTTACTTGCGAATCCAAGCGTGGCGTTTGCGCAAAGTGCTACGGCTGGTCCTTGGCTACGAGCCGACTTGTGGATGTTGGTGAGGCTGTTGGTATTGTGGCAGCACAGTCCATTGGTGAGCCTGGTACGCAGCTTACGCTTCGTTCCTTCCACTCTGGTGGCGTCGCTTCGGCTTCTGATATTACTCAGGGTCTTCCTCGTGTTACGGAGCTTTTCGAGGCTCGTACTCCTAAGGGCGAGGCTCCAATCGCTGAGTTCCCAGGCGTTGTGAAGGTTGAGGATACTGACCATGGCCGTCAGGTGACTTTGACTCCAGACGACACAACCGTTGAGCCAATCGTTTACCCAGTGACGCGTCGTGCGCCAATGCTGGTAAAGGATGGCGAGCATGTTGACGTTGGTACGCAGCTGATTGAAGGTTCTGTGGATCCTAAGAAGATTCTTCGAATCCTTGGTCCGCGTGCGGCTCAGGTGAATATTGTGGAAGAAGTTCACAACGTTTACCGTTCTCAGGGCGTTGATATTCACGATAAGCATATTGAAGTTATTGTGCACCAGATGCTTCGCCGTATTACGGTGATCGATTCTGGCGATACGGATCTTCTTCCAGGTGAGCTTGTGGATCAAGCAAAGTTCCGCGAGGCAAACTTGGCTGCTGTAAAGAACGGTGGCAAGCCTGCTGCTGGTCGACCAGAGCTTATGGGTATTACCAAGGCTTCGTTGGCTACGGATTCTTGGCTTTCTGCAGCATCGTTCCAGGAGACTACGCGCGTGCTTACTGAGGCCGCCTTGAGCCAGAAGGAAGATGACCTTAAGGGCTTGAAGGAGAACGTGATTATCGGTAAGCTCATCCCAGCTGGTACCGGTTTGGCACGTTACCGCAATGCTAGTGTGGAGCCAGATCCTCAGGTGCGCGACTCTATTTATCCGAACTTTGGTTTGGGCGGTGCAGATAGCACGCCTTCGAACTTCGGTGAGAGCGATATGGGCGATGTTGACTTCTCCAACATTGATTTTGGTGACATGAAGCTCGGCGACGACTTTAATCCAGATGACTTCCTTGATGATCAGGGTGGTCAGGGTGATTACGGCGACGAAGCTGAGTGATTGCGCTAATCTGATATAAAAATGGAGCTTCAAGCTTTCGGGCTTGAAGCTCCATTTTGTTACTGGCACAGTATGCTTTCTGCGTTAATAACGTATAATGCCGTTTTTTCGTTCTTCTTGCAGTGTGCGTTCTGCGCGAGTAACGCTCTCTACTGTTTTTTCGTTCTTCTTGCAGTACGTGTTCTGCGCGAGTAACGCACTCGCCTACGAAACTCGCGTTGGAAGTCCACTGGACTTCCAGCTTGAGCGAGTTTCCGCTCCGAGTTGCCTTAGCGCGCTAAATCGCAGCGCTCAGGCAGGTCGTCGCGCTGCGCGAGTAACGCATGAATCGTACTTAAATACCTTCTATCCACAATGCTATAAATTTATTGCGTAGGCATAGTGTCCTCAAATAATCTCAGTAGTATGCCTAAAACTAACAATGAAACAATACGTATGATAAGAGACGCTGAAATAGAGCATAGATGCATCCTACCTATTAATTCAGCTCAAAAACTAATAAATCTACGCACGATGTTGTTTATTTGTTGCTGGCGCAGTTGATTTAAAAAAGTTACGCAGTAAAAGTTACGCAGTACGTGGCGTATTGGGAAAGATATTTAGATAATGTTGGGGCATTATGGCAGAAGAGAAGAAAGAGATTGTGATAATAGATGAAACTACACTTAAAAGTAAGATTTACTATATAAGAAATCAAAAAGTTATGCTTGATTCGGATTTAGCTGAGATTTATGGATATTCTACAAAAAGATTTAACGAACAGGTTAAAAGGAATATTGAAAAATTTGATGACGATTTTATGTTCCAATTAACCGATGAGGAAGTATCTGAACTTTCAAGGTCGCATTTTGCGACCTTGAACAAAGCGCAAGGCAGAGGCAGTAATATTAAATACAAACCTTACGCCTTTACGGAACAGGGCATCTATATGCTTATGACTGTATTAAGGGGAGAACTGGCAGTTAAACAGAGCAAGGCTTTAATACGAATGTTTAAGCAGATGAAAGACTTCATTGTTGAAAATAGAGACTTTCTTAGTCCAAAAGAAATGACGCAACTGTTATTGCAAACAAGTCAAAATACAAATGATATAATGCAGCATTCAAAAGAAATAGCAAATATAAACGATAAAATTAGCACCTTGGCAACAAAAGAAGATTTGAAAAAGGTAATGGATAATTTTATAGATAGTAACACCTACAAGCATTTTCTTTTGCTGAATGGAGATAAGATAGAAGCAGATGTTGCCTATACAAAAATATATAAGTCAGCAAAGAAAAGCATTTATGTTATAGATAACTATATAGGGCTTAAAACTTTGGAACTTTTAAGGGCTGCAAGAGATAACATACAAATCATAGTTTTTAGCGATAATGTAAGAAATAAAGATATGCTTACAAAAAATATTTTAGATGATTTTAGAAAAGATTATCCTAATATAGACCTGAATCTGAAGGTATCCGATAAAAAATACCATGATAGATATATTGCAATAGACTTTGGGACAGAAAATGAGGCCTTTTATCTTTGTGGAGCATCATCAAAGGATGCGGGAAATAAAATATCAAGTATTACCAGGATAGAAGAATCGTCGAAGGATATGTATCATGCAATGTTTGCTGGAATGTTAAACAATAAGAATTTGAAAATTTAATACACAAAGAGCAAAGTAGGAAGTTGTATGAACTTTAAAAGGCGGTAGAAGCGAAAATCTATCGTCTTTTTAATTACTGCAAATTAGAGAGCGCGTGTGTTCTGCGTTAGTGTCTGATTTTGCCTACCTTCGGACACTGGCGCAGTACTGTTTCTGCGTTATGGTCTCTGGTTGCTTGTTTTGACAAGATGTATACAAGCGATTATGCTATATATAACATAAGCAGGGGGTTGTGGAATTGTTTGATGTGATTTTTTACAGTGATAAGGATGGTGATAAGCCAGTACGCGAGTTTATTAAAAGTTTAGATGTCAAGTTGCGCGCGAAGGTGGTTTCTGATTTGCATCGCTTGGAGATGTTGGGAAACGATGCGAGGGAACCGCTTAGTAAGCATGTTGGCAACCATATTTTTGAGCTTCGCACTATTTTAGGTAGCAACATAGTGCGTATTTTATACTTTTTTGATGCGGATAAGATCATTGTTGCCACCAACGGATTCGTTAAAAAGCAGCAGAAAACTCCGCGTAGTGAAATATTGGTCGCTATGCAGAGAAGGGCTGAATATTTTAATAGAAAGATGGGCTTGTGATGGAAAAGCAAGAGTTGCAGGGAACGTGCGTAGTGCGAGGAACGCGAGTAATGCAGAGAAAGCAAGAGTTGCTGCGATCGTGCGCAGTGCAGGAGATGCACGTAGTGCGGGGAACACGAGTAATGCAGAGAAAGCAAGAGTTGCGGCGAATGCGCGCAGTGCAGGGAGCGCGCGCAGTGCAGGAAACGCGAATGAATGATTTGCATGAACTCACGGACGAGCTTATGAAGGATCCCGAGTTCAAGAAAGAGTATGATGCGCTTCAGCCGGAAAGAGACTTGACTATGTCGCTTGTGATGGCGAGAAAAAGGGCTGGTTTGACTCAGGCTGAGCTGTCGGAGAAGACGGGTATAAGTCAGTCGGATATTAGCAGGTTGGAAAATGGTTCGAGGAATCCGACTATTGCGCTTTTGAATCGTATTGCAAATGCTTTGAATGCGACTTGCAGGATTGAGTTTGTGCCGAATGCGCGTTGACGTGTTTTAGCGCTGCGATTTAGCGCTCAACTTGCCTTGTACTTTCCAAACGAACTTGTTGGAAATTCCGACAGGTTGACTTTTCGTTAGGAATATAAAGAAAGCACAATCGTGCGCGCGGTTGTGCGTAAAGCACAACATAATTTCTAAAGCACAGCCACACGAACCTGTCCTGCCTTCGTCAATCGAGACGAAGGTAGACCTCGCTTGCGTTGAAAGCACACCGTGCTTTCAACCCTCAGCAAGCGCTACCGCATTGAGCTTGCTTGAAGCACGCAATGCAGCTTCAAGCAAGGGCAATGCGACACGCCGATGGTTTGGGTTTTGAGAAAAAATAAAAAACGCAAAAAACAAAAAGAGCTGGTTATTTGTCACCCCCAAATCCGTTGTTTTTCAACGATTTTTGTACCGGGGGGGGGGGTAGATGCTCAGAAACATAAACATTTGACTGTGTTATACTACATCTCATTTTTCGTCTAAATATCGATTAATATTATATGTACTCACGGTTGAGCGTTATCGCACAATTTGCGAAGAATAGCTAAATGATGAAAGTTTGCAGTTGTATTTCTGCGTTCGCATCTGTGTGTTTGCACTGATGCTGTCGTCAATGCAATTGTCAGTATGTCATAACGACATAATTGTCAGTATGTCATAACCTTTTGTTTAGCTTGTAACCTGCTGTTGAGCCTAAATAAAGATGTAAGACGATTAGTTTACTTATTGAAGAGAGGAAATATGCGTCTACAGGCTTCAAAGTTAAAACGCGCGGTGGCACTCGTAGCTGCCTCCTGCACGCTCGGTACCTGCTGCATCGCTGGATCCATAGCGTGGGCTGGTGGTGAGTCGGCTTCTAATACTCCTACTCAAGGTGAAAATACCGCGAATATTAAATCTGGTCAGGCTACCTCTATTACCATTTACAAGTATGAAGGTCCTGAGGGTTCTGTTAGGAATAATGGTAAAGAGCAGAAAATTCCAGATGCACAAAAACCAATTTCAGGCGTGAAGTTCAAGATTACTCCAATTGTTGATACTAATGGCAACAAGATTGATTTGTCCAAGACAACTGGTTGGACAGCTATCAAAGATTTAAATGTTGAGAATAAGACTGCTGCTAAGGCTTTGCAAGATGCAGGATTGAAGGCTTCTGAAGCAAAAGCTGACGTTGTAGAACAAGAGACTGGTACAGATGGTTCTACAACATTCAATCTTGGTGCTACGTACGGCTTGTACTTGGTAGAAGAAGACTTGGCTAATAGTGCGCCTAAGAAAGATGGGAAACCTATTAAGGTTACTAAGCAAGTTAACCCATTCCTTGTAACGGTTCCTCTTCCAGATACGCAGACTCATACTTGGATTTACAATTTAAAGATTTATCCAAAAAACGACGTTAGCACCAGCAAGGTAGAGAAGAAAGCTCAGACTGCTCCAAACAAGCCATTCATTGATGGCACTACGACGACTATGGGTTGGGATATTTCCATCCCGCTCACCGCTATTAAAGATGGTGGCAAAACCTATACAAATGTTTCCTTCACTGACCCGATTAACACAGACTTCTTGAACTATAGCAGTGTTAAGAATGTGAAGGTTACTGATAAAGATGGCAACGCCTCTGATACTTTAGAGACGACGGATTATGAAGTTGAAGGATACTCTTCAATTGGTAATAATCCAGATAAGGTAAACTTAGCTAAATCTGAGAACCTCAAGAACGTTAAGTGGATTCGCGTTAAGCTAACTACAACTGGTTTAACTAAGGCTTCTGCCAAAGTTGGCGGTAAACTTACAGCAACAGTTGTAACAACAGTTATTGCTCCTGGAAATATTAAGAACTACATAAACACTGATGTGGATGGAGTTGCAACCGGCGAGGGAGGTAAAACTCCAGGCTGTATTCCAACTAAGCAAAAACCATGTGATGAAGACCCAAATCATCCTCACGAAGGTGGAGATACCACTAATTTCGCTAAGCTCACCATTGATAAGGTTGGATTGAGTGATAACGACAATAAGGACAATGGTAAACCTTTGCAGGGTGCAATCTTTAATGTCTATGAAGCTGCTCCAGGTAAAACTGTAGATGACCTTAAAGGTAAGACAGTTGACGCTGCTGGAAGTGATTTAGTAAAGACCGGCGGACATGTTCGTACAATGACTGCAACTGATGATAAAGGTAAAGCTTCTGACTCCTTCTTCGTTGGTAATGGTGCTAATGTTTCGCACGTTTATTGCGCAGTTGAAACTAAGGCTCCAGATGGATTTGAACTTGCTAACAAGCTTCATTGTGTGAATCTCACTGCTGGTGCTGACAATTCAGCTAACACATTGAAGATTAACAACAAGAAGTCTACTTCTCTCGACAAGATTCTTGGCAACTTGCCTATGACTGGTGCTCGCGGCTTGGTGATTTTGACGGTTTGCGGCATTGTTGGCATCGCTGGCACGCTCTTCTACATTGTGATGAAGCGTCGCAAGGAGCAGGAACAGGAGTAAAACTCAATCGGCTGGCTGAGTGACTTAGTTGGCTGAGTGGCTTGGATGATTGTTCAGCTGATCTGCTCAAACCGGTTGCATAGTTTGGTTTCGAAACAAGCTGTGCAACCGGTTTGAGCGGATTAGTTGCGCAGTCAGGTTGGAGCGCAAACGCAAGAAATTCTCCGGCAAATGTTCCCAAACAACGCAAAAACGACAACAATTGCCGGAAAATTACATGGCGTTTGTGGTCAAAAACAGCAAAAACGACAACAAACGCCGGATATTTTCCGTCAAAGTTCCCGAAGCTTTGCATCATTGCTTTGCAAACGAAGATTCTGAAGCTTTGCGCCAGTGCTTCTGCGAAAAGTGGTTTTGTAGCTTTGTAGTTTTGCTCTGCTGAAGTTGCTTCTGTAGCTTTGCGCCAGTGCTTTGCTAACGGCGATTATTTATCGATTAGCGAACTTTAACATTAATGCTCTGCGGACGTTGAGTATTTATTGCTTAAAGAACACTAGCGTCATTGCTACTGCGCACATCACATCAAACACACTCACCACCAACCCATCCGCAGCTTAATTGTGCGACTCTAGTTGCACTTAGTAAACCACGCAGTTGCGTAACTTTTGCACGAGTCTATGAGTTTTGTGTTGTTGTTTAGTATGTTGAGAGGCTGGAAAAATTGTGTTCAGCAATAAAAGAGGACTGAGGAAGCTACGTTCTTTTAAGAACAAAGCAGACAGTAAAGCCTTTAACAGCCAAAGCGACGAAGGACGGGAGCTTGCGCAAACACAAATTTTCCAGTCTCGTCAAGCCCAAAGAACAAGAACATCAGCCAAAACTCATAGACGATACCAAAGAATATCGAAAATAAACTCGCGCAACAACGCCAAAAACTGGCACTTCTCTAAGTCCTGCATAGTCCCTGCTTTGCTGTTGCTTGCGTCGTTTGCGTCGCTTATTTACCCGCACGCCGCCATGTGGCTAAGCCAATACCACATGTCGGAAGTTGCTGCAGAGTATGCGAAGCTTATTACACACGCGGTTCCTGCTCCGCATGAGCAGCTCCGCCGCGCTCGTGAGTATAACAGTAAGCTTTCGTCGGGTGCTATTTACGAAGCGAATACGAATATTCCAACTTCGCATGGCGAAACGTCGGATGCTAGTCAGGATTATTGGGATCAGTTGAAAGTGAACGACGACGGGTTGATGGCTCGTTTGCGAATCAAAAAAATTGATCTTGATTTGCCTGTGTATCACGGCACAGAGGATGCCACGTTGCTTAAGGGTCTTGGTCATTTGCGTGGAACTTCGCTTCCGGTTGGCGGCAAGGGGACGCGCTCTGTGATTACTGGGCATCGCGGTTTGGCAAGTGCGGAAATGTTCACCAGGCTGGATGAAGTTGGAAAAGGTGATACTTTTACGATTGAGGTTTTCGACGAGATTCTTACCTACAAGGTTGTTGACAAGATCGTTGTAAACCCTGATGAGACGAAGAAGATTGCAGCCGTTCCTGGTAAGGATTTGATGACGCTGATTACTTGTACGCCGCTTGGCATTAACACGCAGCGCATTTTGGTTACTGGTGAACGCGTGGTGCCAACGCCTGCGGCAGACAAAGCACTTCGAGGTAAAAAGCCTGATGTGCCGCGATTCCCGTGGTGGATTGTTGCTTGCTTTGGAAGCTTGTGTATTGTTGGCGGCTACATTTGGTGGGCTGGTTTGCCTGTAAAGAAGAAAAAGAAAACTGAAAAGAGCGATGCTGCTGCGGATGCGTCTGCTGCTACTAGTGACGACATAAGTGCAGAAAGCTCATCGACTAGCACGGTAAGCAGTGCGGATCTTGTGCTCGAGGAAGCTAAGGCGATTAAAAATCGTCCGAAAAAACGGACGAAAGTCAAAAAGTCTAGTTTGCGCAAGAAACGCAAGCGGAGTGGTCACGGCGAAAAGACTTTCGACTGGCTTATAAGCATCCTTGGTTTATGAGCGATTGCTTATAGGCAATAACAAAACTTAATAGAAAAACTTAATAACAAACTTGTGGTGCCGTGGGGGCGACGCAAAGCAGTTTAAAACAATGCAAAACAGGTGGAAACAATGAAGAGTATTTGGACGATTATGCTAAACGTTCTTGTTCGTATAGGTCAATTGACTCAATGCGCAACTCGTGTAGCTAAACGTACGACTCAGAATATGTACCGTGTGGCTAAGTGCGCGGCTGAGCGTTTAGCTAGTCGTGTGTCTAATCGTTTGGATGATCGTATAGCTAATTGCGTGAATAAACGCTCATCTAAACGCGAGTCTGTTTTTGCATATCGTGCGTTCAGTAGCTCTTTTGCCACTGCTCTTAAAACTGTTCTTGTTTGTTCTCTTTCGGTAGCAATGTTGCTACCTATTTGCATTACTGCTGAAACCGCAGTTGCTTTGGATAGTGCTAATAATTCCGCAAATAATTCCACAAAGTCTGATCCAAAGTCTGATTCTAACTCTAATTCTAATAATCCAGACTCTAATCCAGACTTATCTGCATCATCTCAGTCTTCTGCGTTACAGAGTTTCGACAATTCACAAGGATCTGTAGATTCAGGGAATCTACTCTCTCGATCTTTTAATCCTTCTGCAGGCTCTGGCGCAGGCGTGCCGTTTGCTTCTCCGTTTGCTTCTCCGTTTGCTTCTCAATTTGATTCTCCATTTGGTTCTCCGTTCGGATCTCAACCAAAGTCACTTTTTGAGCGCGCTGCAGAAGAAGAAAGAGCAAAAGCGCAAAACCGCGACGCTAAGAATTACTCAGCTCGTGAATCTTACGAAGTGTATCGCCCTGGATGTAACAAGGATTACGCTTTAGGCGCATGCATTACTACTGACGGCGATGGTGCTGGTTTGCGCGCTACGAACGGTCACGATTTGGATGTTAATAGCCTTGGATACAACTTGGAATCTAGCGACCAATTTGCTAGTGCAGCAACGAGACCTCGCGGCCACTACGAAAACGGTTCTGTACCTGAAGATCCTTCTGGCACGGATCATTACGGCGCAACTTACTTCACTCCGTATCCTAAGGGCACTTTTATTATGGGTCGTTTACGCAACATGGCCTTTAACTATAAGGGTTCCGGCGTCGACAGAATTAACTTGCCTATAGATGACACTGCAGATTTCGTGTTTGTAAAGCGCACCCCTAAGCTTTCCGGTGGCGGCTTCGTGTGGGATATTATTTTTAACGCTGGCGGCCGCACTCAAGGCGCTGGTGCTGCTCTTGATTACTTTACGATTCCAAAAGGTCAGATTCTAGACAAGGGTAGCGAAGGCGGAAGGCAGTATATTCAGCGTGTTCTTTACAGTGGCAGGGAAGCTACTGCTTTGTATAAGAAGAATCAAGGCAATAATAATCCTCCTCGCGAAACCTGCTCATTCTCGTGGGATAATCCTAACGGTTTATGCAGCATTAAAACTGACGGTAACGATTTTGATTCTGGAGATGACTTAGTCGCAGCTTGGAATAAGATGCGCGGCACTGACGACAGTAAGAATGGCAATTATTCTAGGATCCTTCCGGATGCTGTAACAACTGAGGATTTGGGTAGTTCTGACGCTATTGGTTGGTGCCGTGATGGTCAAGGTTTGGACTGCATTAGATCCAGTAGCTATGGTGCTTTGGATGAAGGCGATCTTAAAGTTGTTCCTAAAGTTGAAGGAAGCTATAACAGAGGCTATAGTCCTGCTTATGTTGCTCTCGTGCAAAATCTTTATAGATCTATAAAAGATGACACGCAGCGCGTATTTAGTTTTGTGAATAATATTAAGTCTGGCGAGATTGCTTATACGTATAAGATTCACTTCACTACTACAACTTCTACGACTAAAAACAACTCATATTGCTCTTCTAATAACGTGGGTGATGGCACGGGTTGCGAAAACTTTTCATTCTTCTACGCTGCAGGATCTTACTATGGTAAGAGACAGAGCAAAGGTTTTTATGGTGCTACTGACCCGTTTGGTGTTACTAAAGCCAGTAAATATTCCATGACTAATTTTGGTCGTGACGCTAACTTCTACATGTACACTGTAATGCATCAGCAGTGGTATGGTGCGCCGCGAATTATGGATATTCAGGCTCCTAGATACCACTTCCTTAAGGGTACTGGTTTAGGACCGTATAACAGTGACAGTGGTAATTATCTTGAGCACAGGCATATTTCATTCTCTAGTGTGTTGCTTGGAATAGTAAATCAGCCTTTGGGAACTTCATATCTTATGAACGAGAACCAAGATATACGCTTATTGCCTGATTATTATTCCCCGAATAACGGCTATGCTCGAGGCAATCAGTGGTTCCGTAATCCAGGTATGAACGACCATAATACGAAGGATTCAGAGCCTGGTAGGCATAAGCTTGAGCTTAGATATAACGATAGAACGTATCATATGAGTGAAACTCAGGATTTGTGGTATATGGTTATTACGCAAGCAGACGTGTTTAAGCCTTTGCAAACTGAGGAATATGACGAAAATAACAAGACTCCTAAGTATTATTCTTACGATCAGCCGCTTCCTAATCCTCTTATTATTGATAATCGTGATAATAATGCTGGGTTTGTGAATTTTGTTGGCAAGCGTTCTGATTTGTATAGGCAGGTAATGGCTTTCGATCCTAACTTGTTCCCGCCTGTTAATAAAGATGAGTATGGTTCAAGGCATAGGTATGGTTCCATAAAGCAGAAGAAGGGCTCTAAGACAAACGATTATCCGCTTGATGCTAACTATTTGACTAATAATCCGGATGGAGATTCTAATACTCCGCTTAAGAATCTTGCTGTTTATAAAGCTGAGTGGACGAATAAGTGGGGTGATGAGCCTCGCTCGAACACTCTTCAGGATGCTGATTTAAGCGTTGCTGCTAAAGTGCCTATTGTTAGCGTTGTAAATCCTTGCGGTCATTCTAAGATTCTTGACGAATACAAGGATAAAATTAACGGTCAGTCTAGGTCTTCTATTTCATTTAGATCCATAGATAGTGACGATAATTCCGCTGCAAACAACGATCGTGCAGCTATGGGTGAGGATCGTGAAGACAGCATGCCTGAATGCTGGCCTAAAGCGCAAAATGCTACTAAGCGTAATGTTTGGTTTGTAAAAGATGCTCCTAAGACGGGCGATGACGGTAAGGAGTTGAAGCCTGGAGATCCTGTAAAGAAAGACTTGCAAGACAAAGTCTTGGCTAAAATCAAGCGTATTTACAGAACTTGGATGCGCAACAAGTATAGTGCTCAGCTGCAAGATGGCAAGAATCCTAAAGTTTTGCCAAATTACGTGTTTGTAAAGTACGTAAAGATTACGTTCTGGGATAACTCGACTACTGTTATACCTGTTGTATTCCCGTATGTTGATTACGAGAAGCCAACGTTGGATGTAAAAGTGAGCGTGAATAATGGAAATCCTGTTGATGCTCCAGCTGATGGTTTGAAGATTCCTGTTAATAGCAAAATTAAGTTCTGGGTTAAAGGTCATGACGATAAGAGGATTTTGCTTGGCGTAAAGCCGCAGGAAGCTACCGACTACTTTACTAACGATAAAAATAAGAGATTCTTTGATAGTAAAAAAGTTGTTGTGCGCAATGATTTCGATATGATTACCACTCCGCGTGACAAAAAGAATGATTGCGATACTCGCGGTTGCGGCGATTTTACTACAATAAGCTACGATCAATTCATTCATAAAAATGGTGAATTTGATAGTAAGACGGATCAAGTTGGCTGGGTTACTAACAGCAAAAATTCTAAAGATGATGGTTCTCCTACAGTATTAGTGGGCGATCAGAATAGAAATCACGGTGTGCATGATTTGATATTCCATGGTTGGGATGCTGCAGGTAATTCCGTAATAAAGAAAATTAAGCTGATTATTGTATCTCCTGGTTATGGTTTGCCAAACGTTTGGTGGGATAAGAAGCCGAATGGACATTATGTTGGGCGAGTGAATCCTTGGGATGAAGATAAGCGCGTGCGCTCGATTATGGTTAGGATTTGGGCGCGCGGTAAGGAAAAGCCTAGGAAGGATCATAACTACGATAAGCTGTGTCCAAATGATGGCAGTTGCTACGGCATTGTTATTCAGCGAGACGGTAATAAGAAGACTGATCTTTGGCATCAGGTTAATACTTTTAATCACAATAATGATGCTGCAAGCCCGGATGGGTCTAGAGCTGCTGAGGATAGAGCTGCTTTAGAGGACAGAGATGCAGTTGATGACAAGGCAGCTGACGGCAAGTCGGCTGACGGCAAGTCGGCTGACGGTAAGGCGAAAGTTGACAATAAAGCTAAAGCTGATAGCGAAAAAACTGATAATGCCAAACCAAGGGAGAACTCTACCCAAAATCAGCAGGATGAGCAGGATGAGCAAGCTAATAAGCCTCAAACTAGCAACAAGCCTGCTTCTTTGAAGATTTCTAAAGCGACTAAGAAGGATACTAAGAAGAGTTCTAAGAATAAGACAGCTAAGAATAGTTCTAAGAAGAATTCTAAGAAGCGCAATGCTCCTGGAAAGCGCAGTAAAGTAAGATTTGCTGTGCTAAACGAAGGTGATTCTTCTAAAAATGCGAATACTCAGAAATCTGAAGTACAAAAACCTGAAGTAAGTGATGGTAACAAGCAGAGTGATTCTGCTAATACTGCAGAAAACGGTAGCGCAAGCAAAGATAATAAAGGCAGTAACGATAGCAAGGACTCTAAGAACGTCAAGGATTCTGAAGATGCTAAGTCAGAAGAATCTAAGGGTCAGGATCGAGATGCTGAAGGAGAAGATCGTTCTGCTAAAAAAACTGCGAAAAGTAACGATGATTGGCGTAAAGAATTTAGTAAGCGCATTCTTACAGCAAAGCTTGGAGATCATATCAAGGGTTGCACTGCTAACGGCGGCGATAAATGCGAAATTACTTTTGATCCTGTAACTGGAAATATTACGATTCCGGAATACTTTGCAGAAATTGGTTCCAGAATTTACGTAGACACTTACTCTGTGCCGGAAAATAATCCAGATTGGCGTCAAGATAAACTTTGGAAGCTTATGGAGCCAGGCAATCTTCAGGATTACGAAGAATCTGACCCGCTTCCGCTCGATATTGCGTGGCCAAACGGCTTAGTGCAAGTGAACCCGTTTGAGCTTAATAATAACGAAATCGTGGCAATGCTTTCTTGGATGAGACACGATAAGCGTAACGAGCGAATTTTCGGTTACCGCAAGGAAGAAATTGGCGTTAAAGGGCAAAAGAAGTACGATACTTACGACCAGTACGACAGTGGCTTTAAGCCGAAAACTACTCAAGCAAAGTATGCTTATGGTGACGATAAGCCTCAATATTCATGCGAATCGAAGACGGATTATCAGTGGAAGCTGTGCTTAGATGGCGTTACTGGTATTGGCAAGCTAGATGAGAAACATAAACTTAACGAAATGCTGTACGCTATAAAGACTCTTTCTTTCCAAAAGTTGGAAGCTGATGACGAGACTACGCTTAACCCGATTGAGCATAAGGTGACGCGCTTCGTTGATATGCGCAAGGACTATACGTGGGGATTAGTAGACAACAACAAGAAAAGTGTTGACGGGCGAAACGATCCTGGATTTGACGGGCTGCAAAACGGCTTGCATGGAAATCAGAAGTTTGGCACGCAATACTTTGTGTACAAGTGGAACATAAACTCATACCGTAAGGGCGGCAATGGTAAGGCGTTAAACCTTCAGGATGTGCTAAAGCTTGTAAAAGGTACGCCGAACATAAATACGCAAGAGGAAAGTAAGCCGCAGCCTTCGCTAACTCCTATGAGTGCGGCGGATAATAAGCAATTTGATGCATGGAATGGTTCGTACCCTATGGCTGTTGCTGGTGGATTAGGTTACGCTGTGCGTGACAATACATGCGCTGCGTCTATTGCTGCTCATAACGGTGTTGCGCAAGAAGGTAAGTGTCAGTGGCGAAATAAGCTTAATTTAGTGAAGTACACGCCTAAAGAATTTATTATGGATTCTTCTTCATTCTCTTACAATGCTTCTGTAAATATGAAAAACGGAAGTGAAGTACATATTACAGATAAGCTTATTGAAAATAAGGGTAGTCAGCATGCTGGCGAAGATAAGTATGTTAGTGAATATGCTATTCACAAGGACTTCCTTATGCCTGGCGGTGAAGATTTGAACGGTCAAGCAGACGGCGAAAATATTGGCGACATTATAACTAAGAATATTGATGTTGACACTATGAACGACTACGACGCGTACGGTGAAGGTACTTCGAAGCCTGAGGGATACGCAAATAACAGGCCATTCATGCATGCGCAACTTTATGTGAATAATGGTCAGGTTACGAACGATCTTCTGCTTCGTGAGCCTAGTAAGACGCCAGATAACACAACGAACGTGATAAACGTGTGGTTTATGCCGGTTGATAATGAGAAGCCGACGATTAGTGCGAAGAGTTATCAGGAGTGGGACGGTAAGCCATGGGATATTCACGGAAAATGCATGATTAACGGCGATGTGAATAACTGCAATACAGTTGATGATGATGTTATTACTCTTGATAAGAAAATTTATGCAGGTAATAAAGCTTGGTATGAAGCTGATAATGCAACGATTAATTTACCTGCAGCATTAAAACTAGACGATGATTTCAATGCTTACGAATCTGGCAAATGCACAAGAGAGTGGAAACATGGCGGTATATTTAATAAGCAATACGTCACTTTGTGCCCGAATAGTATAAACAGTAAAGTGCTGGTTAATAATCTGAATGTGTATATTCAAGCGAATAATATTCAGGATTCTAGTGGTAAAACTTCTAGTCCGATGGTGAAGTTTGTTAGTAACAGCGTTACAAATAAACATTTGCTTAGAAGGTTTGTTGAAAAATACAGAAGCACAGATTTAGAAAATCCAAGTGTAAATAAGCAAACTGTATTTACAATGTATGCTGAAACTACGGATAGTGCTGGAAAGCAAAGTGCAAAAACTGTTGTTGGATGCTTTAAGGCTACGTGGACAGACATGGTGAAACCATCTGTTGTTGCGTACGATGGTAGAAGCAATGAATTTGCAAAGTATGATGACTGGCTCAGCAAAGATGGTTCTTCACAAAACCGCGATTATAAAGTTGTCGTGAAATCAGGCTATGGAGCTAAAAGAATGGTAGTTTACTATCACCCTGCTTCAGAGCTTGAAAAGCCTGTTACTAGTAATGGTCTTTTTGGCTCTGCTGCAAACTCAAATGAGACTAACTTGGAAACCAGCATTGGTAAAACAATTTCCGTGTGCTGGGATAAATCGTGGAGTGTATGCGCTGGTACTTCCAAGCCGAATGAAGTAACGCTTAATCAAGATGATAAGGGTAATGCTGTTATAACATTCCCTAGTGGTTACCTAGCTCCAGGAAGCGTGGTTCGAGCACGCAGCCGTCTTGAAGTTGGCCCATGGACGTATATGCCTGGTGTTAGAAGCCCTGAAGATCTTTCCGATGATTCGCCTAATAGGGACGGAAATAAGACTGCAAGAAGCGGCGGAAGTAATCGAAGCGGCGGAAATAGCAGAAACAGCGGAAATACGCGTGCTGCAAAAGGTAAAAATGCAAAAGGTCGCGCTGCAAAAGATAAAAACTCCTACAAAGACGACGCTAGTTCAGAAGATACTCTTGACGTGCTGCCAATGGCTTACGCAAAAGAAAAGCCTAGCGAAGTATGCCGTCCGGATTACTGGAGCGCAGACAACTGGTCTGGTTTGAAGAAGCCGTCCGACTGCGTGTACTTCGGTGTTACTATGAAGCGTCAAATAGTGCAAATACACCCAATGCTGCTAAGCGGTCACGAGGAGCGCGCAATACGAATGGATTTGCGCAGCGAAAACAACTTTGCGGGCGAACCAAAGAAGGGAATTTGGCTTCAAAACGATAGCGAAATCGTTACGAATGAGGATCCAAGGCTAGATCCTGGTAGAACTATGGTGACTTTTAGGAAGTATGACTATAGTGCTATGGACGATGACCATAAGCCTTTGAATCCGCCTAATTATGGTGACCGCAAAGTAGGAAATATACAAGACGTGGCTGTTATGACTCGAGGCTGGAGAAGCCGCGTGCTTGTGCCAAATCCGCGAGAAAATAAGATTACGCGATTTGTGCGATTGCGCGCGCCTGAAAACGTAGATAGTGAGCATGGTGGCGATAGTAAGGGTGCTGCAGACTACTTAGCTGATGCGCCTACCAGCTTCGAAGAAACTAAAGATAATAGTAAGGCTCTGCGCGTAGCTGGGCGTTCGTATGATCCAGGATTCGTTCTTTCGAAAGATAAGAAGTCTCTTCTGTATCTGTATAATGCTTCAACTAAGCGCAACTTTACGCTTAATGATTTGCAATATGCGTTGAAGCTTAAGCGTAACAGTACTTTGCACCCAGCAAACGAGTGTGGAAACTATGTTGATGGAAGTCAATGGGCGTTTGCTGATTGTCAGCCATCCTTGCTGCCAGAAGTAAGAGGTAGCGATAAGGTTGATGGTGAGAAAGGTCGAAACGGCTTCAGCTTTGATTGGAATACGCACTTCTATACGTATAATCCGTCTGAAGACCATAGGTCTGGTGCTGCTTCTGCTGCTAACGGCGCTGATAACGACAATGGTGGTACTACTGAAGAAACTTGGTATGTAAACGTCATAGATATGATTTCAAAGGGTGGTACCGGCGGTGGATATTCTATTCCTAATAGCTCTGGCGTAACGTCTGAAAGTAGTAATACTGGTCTTTCGCTTACCGACTTCGCTAATATTGGCGCATGGGGTAGGTCTGGCAGTATTGGATCTGACTTAATTGGTCATAAGGTTCTTAAGAATCCAGATAATGGTTTGTCGGTTATTATGACATATGGCGATAGCTGGGTTGGAGATACTCATAAAACGCGAGGCAAAGAAGGCGGCTGGAATAACGATGCCAACTACGAATTCGTAATGCCTGTGTACCTGGTGCCTGTTGATAACGTTAAGCCAACTTTTGCTGCAACTGCAGGATCGCTTCTCAGTGGTCACGCGGATGCTAATAATCCTTACGTTGTAACGATGGAGGAGAAGGACTACGCTAAGCTCACGGTTAAGGGTAATCCTGTAGAATACAAGGACGGAAAAGTTTCGAAGTCTCAAAGCAAGGAGAGTGGAAAGACTCTGTTTGCGGATGTCCACGACGATTACGACAGTTTCGGTGATCTCAGCAACTTTAGCCTGGTTGCATGCAAAGTCAAGAAGGCTGGCGGCGCAACTGATTTTGACAGCTGTAAGTCAATAATGGGCAAAGATGGCTCCGTGGATACTGCGGCGTTCAAGAAGTTAAAGACTGACGGTGACGGAGTTGAGTACGCTTTGTACGGACGTGCAAAAGATAAGTCCAGCAATGAAAGCGACGGCTTTGGTGATAACGGTAACAGAGGCCACTTAGTTGGATACTTCAGCTTTGGTTACTTGGTTCGTCCGGTTGCTCTGCCTTACAGCGGCGGTCAAGCTGCAATATGGTTCAGCTTCATATTTGGCGTGCTGTTGGCGTTGTTCTTGGCATCCGGCGCGTTCGGTAGGCGCGGATGGCTTGGGTCGGTTCTTAGTGGTCACGGATTCGGCGCACTCACTGACAGCAAGCATTGCGACGCTTCTGCAGAAGTGCTTCGAAGCGGCAAGCCGTTCTTCAAACTCAAGTCAAAGTTCAAGTGGCCTAGGCTGTGATGAATAAGCGAGCACTACTTGAGTGGTATGTAAGTCCCCCTTTTGCGCTCGCTGACCATTTTTCGGACACTCGCGCAGTACGTTTTCTGCGTGCGCGACGATCTGCCTGAGCGCTTAAAGCGTAGCGCGCGAAGGCAACTCGGAGCGGAAACTCGCTTAGGTTGGAAGCACAGTGTGCTTACAACGCGAGTTTAGCAAGCGAGCGCACTAGCGCGAGCGTTGCAGCATGCGTAAGTCCAAACTTGCCGGCGACGCAATATAATAAAAGTATGACGCTAGTATCAAGCAAACAGCATGACTTGCAGCATGCGCAATCGTCCGCGCAATCGCCTATACAGCTTTCGCAATCGCCTATGCAGCAATCAGACCCAATCATTCCGCGCGTGCTAAGCATAGCTGGCACAGACCCAACAGGTGGAGCCGGAATACAGGCAGATCTCAAGTCAATTATGGCGGCAGGCGGTTATGGCATGTGCATACCAACTAATTTGGTTGCGCAAAACACGTGCGAAGTGCGCGAAGTATTCACGCCGCCAGTAAGCTTTTTCCGCACTCAACTTTCATGCGTGTACGACGACGTTACAGTTGACGCACTAAAAATCGGCATGCTTGGATGCACAGAATATATTGAAGCATTGCGAGACTGGATGTGCGATAACCCGGTTCCTGTAAGTGTTCTAGACCCGGTGATGATATCAACTTCCGGGAAGCGCTTGCTTGAGGCGAGTGCTGAAAATGCGATGCGAAACTTTATAAGCTGCGTTGATGTAGTGACGCCAAACGTGCCGGAATTGGCGGCTTTGTGCGAATCGCGCGTTGCGGAAAACTTTGAGGAAGCTTGCAACCAGGCGCGCAAGTTGGCTGCAAAAAACAGTGTTGTTGTAATCGTAAAAGGTGGGCACTTAACTAGCGAAGACGTTGGAAATACTGCGGTTTTCCCGGATGGTGACGCGCGGCACGTACCAAGCGAACGAGTTGAAACAAGCACAACTCACGGAACTGGTTGCTCGCTTTCTTCTGCGCTTGCTACGAAAATTGGGCTTGCTTTGCGCGAGGAAAAGAATTTGAGCGATCACGATACTGTACTTTGCGCACTTGAATGGTCAACGGCGTGGCTTCGAGAGGCGATTGCGGCTGGAAGTGAATTACATGTTGGGCGCGGCGGCGAGCGCGGTCATGGACCTGTAAACCACTCCGTACGAATCTTGCGGCAAACTGCGTGAGCGCGCGCTTATAGTGCGAGCGTTGTCTCGCGTTGGCGCGACGACATGCTTGAGCGCAGCACAGTGCGCGCGAAAGCAACTCGGAGCGTCCGATTTACTCAGTAATCACGCTTTTAAGCTCGCGCGCAACTTTCCCAGCATCCTCAGCGCACATAAGCGCCGACACTGTGCAAACTCCGTCAAGCTCAAGACCTCGAATAGGGAACACTGTGTTCTCGTGAATTCCGCCAATTGCCAACGTTTTTACGCCCATAGAGTGCGCAACTTTCGCCACTTCGTTCACTCCGTCAACTCCCAACGGCGGCACGTCGTGCGCTTTCGTATGCGTTTCAAAAGCTGCACCAATGCCAATCACATCCGGCAGCGGAACGTCATTTTCTTTGCACTCGCGGTAAGCTTTCTCCATCAAATCCGGTCGAGCGCAAGAAAGCCCAACCATCCACTCTGCCGGCATCGCTTTTCGCGCCTCAACAAACGGCGTATCCTTTTGCCCAACGTGCAAGTTGAAACCAAGCTGAGCTGCGCAATCAACATGATCGTCTATGAATACAGGCACATCGCCGTGCTCAGAATCAATAAGCGCATGACGCAACTTCTTCGCCTTTGCTGAAATTTCAGCGTCGTCGGAATACTTATCGCGCAATTGCACAACTGTAACTCCGCCTTCAACTGACTCTACTGCAACTTCTTCTTCCGGGCGATTTCCCATGCGCGGATCCGTTACCAAATACAGTGTCCAATCAACAGGCTCCACCGTAAACTCAATATTTGTCAAACTAAACATGTCGTTTACGCTAAGAGTTGAAAGCGCATCCATCCACAGTGTGCGGAAAGTGCCGGGAGCTGTGGTTTGACGAGCTGCCCAAGTTCCAGCCGCTGCTGCGTGCACGTGTGCTGCAACAGTTGCTGCGAGCGGACGTTCTGGGTTTGCGCCAACGTATGCTGCAACCAACGCTCCCAAAGCGCAACCGGTTCCAACTACTTTAGTCATAGTTTTATGTCCGCCGGTTACGCGAGCTAAGCAACCGTGAGCGTAAATCGCGTCTTTTTCGCCAGAAATTGCCACTACTGAGCCGTACTTTTTTGCTAATTCGCGCGCGGCTTGAAGAGCATCGTTCACGTTATCGTGAGAATCCACACCTTTGCCGTTGCTTTCTTTGCCTGCAAGTGCCATTATTTCGGAAGCGTTTGCGCGAATTACGGTAGGGTGGTGCTTAATAATTTCGTGTATAAAGCGCGCGCGTGGAGCAAGTGCTGGAACGCCGATTCCAACCGGGTCAAGTACCCACGGAGTATCGGCTTTTTCGCATCCTTCAACAGCTGCGCGCATGTATTCGGAAGTTTCTGGCTGATGGAATGTGCCAACGTTTATGAGCACGCCTGTGGCAATTTGCGCAAGTGCATGCGCTTCTTCTGGGTCGGTTACCATAATCGGCGACGCTCCTGCAGCGAGTAGTGCGTTGGCTGTAATGTCTTGCACGATTACGTTCGTGATGCAATGGGTGAGTGGCTGCTGTGTGCGCACGCGTTCGATGCATTGACGCACGTCGTTAAGAAACATGCGGCGGCGTGCGCGTACAGAGAAGCATGTGTCGACTTGCGTTGTTGAGCTTGTGCAGTATTCGTTTGCTTCGTTGCAGTTAGTTGTTTTTTCAGTGTTGCATGTTGTCATAATGTTTCCCTTCGCTAGCACTATCTAGATCAGGTTTTACGGATGTAATCTCAGCGCCGCCCGCGATTTTGCGGCAAATGCGCACTCCGAACCATCCTTCGACTATATCTTTTGTTCGTGACTTACTTTCTTCTGCGTGAGTGTCTGATTTTGCTTGTTTTGGGACACTGATGCAGATGGGTTTCTGCGTGAGTGTCTGATTTTGCTTGTTTTGGGACACTGGTGCAGTTTGTGTTCTGCGTTCGTGTCTCTGGTTGGTAGTTTCGTGGAGCATTTGCTGGAAAATTCCCGACGTTTCGCAGCACTTGCAGGAATCTACAAAAATCGCGCCGCATTTTTGCAACTTCTTCTACATATTTTCGCTTGCAACTGTGTAACCATAAGTATGGTAAACATAAATATAAGTAAACAATAAGTAGATTATAGAAGTTACGAAAGCGAGATAACATGGCAAACGATTCCATGCTAGAACAAAAGACTCCGCTCACAGCGCGCGAATACGCGACGCGCACAGCAATACGTGCGATTGCAATCATCGCATCTGTTTATGGTATGGCTGCTTCGTGGGAAGGCTTGATGACCTTCACTTATTTTACGAATCTTTCTAACCTGATGATTTGCGTAGCTCTTGCTGGATCGCTTTTGCTTGATACAGCTGCGTTTATGCGTGCTCGTAATTCTGTAGATTCAGCAGCGCAGCAAGATTCCGCAGCATCTTGCGCATGGTTCGACTCAAAATCCAACGCTTGGTACATTTTCAAATTCATGATGACCATCTCAATTGCTGTCACATTCACTTTGTACCTGTGTTTCTTAGCACCTACCAATAAGCTTGGTTTCGTTGGCGCTTACATGAATAACGGATGCAGCAGCCTTTGCGTTCACGCAGTTGCGCCGCTTCTTGCAATCGCTGATTTTGTGTTTTTTGATTATCGTTTCCGCTCTACTCGCGCACATTTGTATGTTTCTACTGTTCCGCCTCTTGCTTATGTTGCTTATGCTGCTATGCTTAGCGAGTTTGCTGGTGTTCGTTGGGGTGTTCATGCAATGCGCGCGCCTTATAATTTCCTCAATTATGGTGCTCCTGCCGGCTGGTTCGGCTTCGCACCGCAAACTTTTAATGCCACTACTTTGGGTGTTGGAGTTGCGTATTTGTTAATTGTGTTTACTCTTATTTTTATTGGTGTCGGCAGTGTATTTCTTGCGCTTAAGGATGCTCGCGCTCGTGCAATATTAAAAGAATAGTATTGTTGCGCGCCACTATTGCCTAATTGCTAGAATTAAACGTATGAGTGAGGATACTGCATTACAAGCATTATTTGACGGTACGTTACGCAATTCTTCTGGCAATGTGACTAATGCGTTGCTTGTGTATGGTGCGCCGAATACTGGTAAAACGCAGTTTGCTGTGCGCGCAGCAATTTCCGGCTATAAGCGTTGGTCGCATAATGTTACTGCGATGGCTGTGCAAAATCGTGTTCTTGCTTCAAAAATTGACAATATTATTATTCGCCAAATTGGTGTAAGTAAGCAGTCTCGTCCAGTTGGCACTTTGGCTTCTTTAGCTTTTACTATCATTTCTGCTTGCTGTAAGTTAAAGAATAATCCTTCGCCTAAGCTGCTAAATGGTGCTGAGCAGGATTCTTTGCTTCGTAAAGTTTTGCGCGCACACATTGAGCATGTTATGCGTGGAGATAATGGTGATTGCAATATATGCGCGCTTTTTAAGGATTATTTTGAAACGTCTCAATGGGTTATTCCATTAACTTGCGCAGTTTCCGCCGCTTCAGTGCCTTCTGCGCCTTCCGTAACTCCGGTTGCTCAATCAACTTCTTCGTCTCCAGAATTTTTGGCAGATAGATTCGATATTAACAACGCTTTTATGCATCAATTGCGCGATATGCTCGCTCGTTTAGATGAGCTTGGTATTAGCGATTTTGAAAGCGAAAATTCAGTTCTTCGCGCTCTTAGTGACGAGCAATCTTACGCCAATAATAGTGATATTTTACAAACGTCTGTGCTTATTAAACGTAGATTAACTCAATGGCGTTTGGCGTTTGCTTTGCGAGCTGAATATCGAAAAATAATTGCCGACACTTATAAATCTTCTTTCCGACTTGACGCTTCGCAACTGTTGGTTGAGGGTGCAAAATCTGCGCGCGAATTAGGAGAGCATGGTTTAGTAAACTCTTCTGAAATTCCAGCTCTTCTTGTAGTCGATGATTATCAAGATATTACTTTGGCTGGTTTGAGTTTTATTGAGACTTTGTCGAAGATTGGCACGCGTTTAGTTTTGCTTGCGAATCCGGATGAATCTGTGCAATCGTTTAGAGGAGCGTACCCGGATTATGCAATTTCTGCAGCTTTGGATGAGTTGAATGCTGCTGAGCAAACTTTAGAATATACGGGTTTTGCTGATTCTTGCGAAAATTCTTCCGACGATTCTGCCGATTTTTCTAAAAATTATTCTGCAGATCCAACTTTTGCAAATTATACCCAAGCACCTTCGATGCGTGAATTGCTCGCTTCACGCGTTTCTCTTTCGCTTACTTCGCAATATAAAACAGATGTTGCGCTCCCAAATCGCCCTTGGAAAATGCCAAAATTTGTAGGCTCCTTACCGATTGAGCCTATAGAAACCCTCCAAAATTCTCATCTCAACTCAGACGACACTGTTTTTACAGCGTTATATCGTTCACAGCGCGAGGAATTAGATGCTGTTATTTGGCAAATGAAGCAATCTCACGTAAATAATAAGCGCAAGTGGAGCGATATGGCGTTAATTGCGCACGACAATTCTACTGTTCGTCTTTTTGGCGAGCAGCTTCGCGCTTCTGGGGTTCCTGTGCGATACTCGTCAGTGACTCGCCCATTAAAAGATGAGCCATTTGTGCAAGGTTTATTTGCGCTTATTGAACTTGCTCAATTTGCGCAGCACGGTTTTTCTGGAATTGTTGAGCAAGTAAAACATGGTAGAAGTTTGCAAAATTTGGCTTCGTGGGTGCGTTTGCGAGTTCAGAATATTATGGATAGTCCGCTTTCCGCGATTACTAAAAGTGATTCTGGATTTTACGGTGATTTAGACGTTGAAATACCTGCGAAGTTATATTCTGTAGATTTGCTTATGCGTTCTCTTTCTTCTCTTTCGGCTGTTTTAATTGAGCAAAATGGTGAAAAGAACAAGAACTTTGAATCTAATGCTCCTTTGCAAAATCTTGTTCATAACTGGGATTTGTTGCAAAATTCGCTTCATGATGCGCAAAGCAAAGCGTACGTTGAATCTCAAATTTTGGTTGATAATAGTCGTATTGATGGCAGTTCAAATGATCTTATGCCATTATCTCTCGATGCGTGCTATTTGCTTTGTGTAGCAGATGTTGCACGTTCTATAGATGATGATTCTACAGTGTTGCAAATATTGCAGAATATGGCTCCTCGAAATCCGCACGTTGCAGCTTTTGTAAAACTGTGGAAAAACGTGCAAATTCTCGCTTCTCGTATGCGCAATAATCCTGATTTGAGTAATGCTCAATACGCTCTTGGTGAGGCTTGGAATATTTGTCATGTTGCTGAGCGTTGGCAGCGTATGTCTTTACAGCATAATTCGGAAGGTTATCGAGCTAACGATCGCTTGGATGCTGCAATGCGTCTTTTTGATTATGTTTCTTCATATGTTTCTTCTGATATTTCTTCAATGAATACGTTTGACGATACTTTTAGACAAGAAAATGTTGTAAGTATTGCAGATTTTATAGCTCAAGTTCGTGGCATGGAAATTGAAGCTGATTCTCTTGCTAAAGTAGCACCTGTTCCAGATGCTGTAACGCTTACTACTCCTGCTGGTTCTGTTGGAAAACATTGGAATCTTGTGTGGATGCCTACTTTGCAACAACGTGTGTGGCCAAATCTTGCTTCTCGTAGCACTATGTTTGGCGCAGAAAGTTTAGCGAATATTATTTTACATTCTAAGATTTCTGCTTCTAAATTGACTGTGAATGCGTCACTTCTTTCGAATAATGATAAATCTGCAGTTTTTGCTTCGGAACAGCGCAGTTTTTTGTTAGCTATTACGCGCGCAACAGAGCGTTTATATATAAGCGCGCAATATAGCGATAGTGCTGTGCCAAGCGACTTTCTTTATTATTATTTGCCTGAAAGATACTACAATAATGAAAATTCGCGCACGCCTTTTACGGAATTTACTACACCTTTTGCTGGTTTAGATATGGATGCTCGTGGACTAGTGTGTGCTGCTCGTTCGCAAATTTTGCGTGCTTCTTCTATGAAAGAAGAGTTTGGCAATAGTGCATGTAGTGCAGATAATGCAGGTAATGCAAGTAGTCCCGATATTGCAAATAGTTCCAATAGTGAGAATAGTAAGTCTAGAAATGCGATTATTGACGCTGCTCAAACGTTGCAATTACTTAAAGAAAATGGAGTATTTTGCGCTGATCCTTTTGAGTGGGATTTTATGAGCGATGTCGATGACTATGTTGATAAAAAATCTTCTGTTGAAAAAGACAATGAAAAAAACAATGAAAAAGCTGGCTCTGCTAAAAAAGCTAGTTCTGTTGTAAGCTTGTCTCCTTCAGCTGTAGATAGTTTGTGGGCATGCCCTGTGTGCGGATTGCTAAATCGTCAGCTTTTAGGTCCTCAACCCGGCAGTGCAGCAACGTATTTTGGCACGCTCATTCACGAAACTGCAAGATGGGCAAGCGAAAATCAGCATTACGATATGCCAGAAACTGGAGTTGATGAAACTGAAGTTGATGAAACTGAAACAGCGAATAATTCAGCCGAAGTTGCGAATAATTCAGCCGACTATTCTCCCTACTCTCCGCTTGTGCGCCGCAGTAACGCAATCGCAAATCTTATGGAAAAGTATTACCTAAGTATTGCGCCTGAACTTGCAGATATTCGAGATAGTAAGGAGCATTATTCGGCTCTTGCGCGTGAGAAGAATATTAAACGTGCGTTACATGCAATTGCGCAATATTTTGTCACTTCTTACGATCAATCAACATATGCGCTTAACTCAAAAAAGTCAGAAAACGGCATATTAGAATCTCTTACAAAAAGCGAAAAATCTTTAGAAAGTAGCATAGGTAGATTGCAACAAGCGTATTGCGAATTGCAAACAAGCGCGCATTTTGGATTTAATGATATTGCTCGCGTATTGAACAATACTTTTAAGAATGCAAATTTGCAAACCGTTACTACGCATGATTGCTACGAATTGATGGGTGCTTTAGTTGGAGGATGGCCGGATGGCGCAAGTGAAGATATGCAAGTACATATTCACGGTCGAATTGATCGCATGGAAAAGCGCATCAATTCAGATGGTTCCGAGCATATTCGCTTACTGGACTACAAAACAGGAAAGCCTTTAACAGCAAGCGAAGTTTTTAACGATTTGCAGCTAGTTTGCTACCAGCTTGCTTTACTTTTTTCTGATGAGAAACCTCTTATTGATGCGTCGAATGCGCCGATTATTTCGCGAAGTATTCTATTTCACGTTGCTAAGAACGATTATCCTGCTCAAGATCATAACGTTGCTGAAAACGTGTATCAGCCGCCGCTTTGCGTAAAAAATGCTTTAAATAATAATCCGCTTGAGTTACGAGTTGGATTCAAAAATATGGCAAGATTGTTAGATTGTCCGCATCTTGACGATATTGCGAAGAATTGTCCAGAAAATGTAAGCGAAAGCGCTTGGCAGTCGTTTACATCATTAAACCAAAGTGCAAAATGGTCTCTTACTATGATTTCGCGCGTTTGCTATGCTGCTGCGGCAGTTCGTTCGCATAAGATTATTGCGCACCCAACTTCTGAACACTTAAAGTATTGCAACGGAAAACAAGTATGCCCAGCATGCGCAGGTTGTATAGACACTGTATATGAGGTGTTGTAGTTATGATTGATAAAACAAATAAGCAATTTACTCGCAAGAACACCGATAGCGCGGAGCAAGCTGCAGCAATTCAAGCGCCAACAAATAAGAACATGATTATTGTTGCAGGAGCTGGAAGCGGCAAAACGTATACGATGACTCGTCGAGTTATCGACCTTATTGAGCGCGGAGTTGCTCCTGAAAGTATTTTGGGTTTGACTTTTACTAATAAAGCAGCTTCTGAGCTGCTTGCAAGAGTTGCTCAAGCTGTAAGTCAGCATAGTAGCGAAATAAATAAGCTTATCAATAATGCAAATTCCGCATCTTCAAGTGGCTTTTTGAAGCCAGAAGTAATGACATACGATGCTTTTTTCCAGTCAATTGTGCGCCAATATGGTTTGCTTGTTGGATTTGATCAAAATACGCAACCTTTAAGCGATGCAGGTGCGCGCGAATTAATAAAACCGCTAGTAAACGATTATGTTACTAATCATGCGGAAGTGCTGTCTTGGTATAGTTTTGATGCGCTTATTGACGACGTGCTTGCGCTCGCAGCAGATATTTCATGCTCGATGATTGGCATAAATAGCAGGGGAGAGTCTATAGATAGCACGTCTAAAGCTGTTTTAGAAATTCAAAAGTGGAATAACGCTTGGATTGAGCATTTGCAAAAAGCAATTAATTGTGCTGAAACTACTGAAATAATTGCAAAAAAGCCTAGCTCTATTAAATTGCGTCGCGGAAAAAACGATTCAGATGAAAAATATTTCGAAAAGTGCGAAAATTACGGAAAAGAATACGTAGAATACCTGAATATTACATTAAAAAATAAGTGTTATGAATCTTGTAATAACTTGCTTGAAGCTGCTGAGAAGCGCAATGTATTACTTGAATTAGTTTTGGCTTTTGACGCAGCAAAGCAGCGCGCAAATATGGCGCAATTTAGCGATTTTACTATTGCTGCATACCGTTTGGTGACGCATTTTCCTTCTATTGCAGAGCAGTATCGCCGCCAATACAGCCAAGTTTTGCTTGATGAATATCAAGATACTTCTACAACTCAAGCAATGCTGATTGCAACGCTGTTTCATAAAAAAACTAACGGTGTGGAAGAAGCTAGCGTTGCTGCGAAAACTAGCGAAAATCAAGACTTTTTAACTACTCAACAAACGCATATTGCTGCAGTAGGTGATCCGTTCCAAGCTATTTACTCGTTTAGAGGAGCTAGTTCCGGAGCTTTCAGAAAGCTTGAGCAAGCACTAAATATCGACCAGTCAAGTGAGTTTTCTCTTACTAGAACGCGACGCAATTCGCAGCTTATTTTAAAAGCTGCAAATTCTATTACGAAACCTTTGCGAGTGCCTGCGCTTCGCCATAGTAGTTCACTTGCTACAGAAGTAGAAGTGAAAAACTTGCAATACTTAGATAATGCACCAAAAGGTACTTTTAGTGTGTTAAATATGCCTACGCAATATCAAGAAGTAGAAGCCGTTGTGCGTTTTGTAAAATATGTAAAACATAATGCGCTATCTGAAAACGACGATACTAATTCTGCATCTGCTCGAGTTGCAGTTCTTTTCCGTAGCAAAAATAATATTCCGTTATATGAAGAAGCATTACAAAAAGCAGGTTTACGCACTCTTACTGTTGGGTATTCTGCATTGCTTGAAAAACCAGAAATTCGAGATGTTTTAGCTCTTCTTTCTGTTGTTGCAGATCACACAAATACTCAAGCTTTGATGAGATTGCTTGCAACTCCTCGTTTTGCGCTTAATACTGACGATTTGGCTGCTATAGCTAATATTGCAACATCAAAGAATATCGAATATGTTTTTCGTGCTTTAGTGCAAGCAGGTTTAGTAAACGCTGAAACTCCTCGCTCTAAGTGGTCGCAAGTTGTTCGAGAACAGCAATCTCAAGCTTCGCAAACCAATAGTATTCATGGTGGAGTTTTTGTGGCGGATGTTTTGCTTGAAGCATACGAAACGCAACTAAGCGAAGAAGCAAAAAATAACGACAACAATAACAATAATTTGCTTTTTGAGCTAAAAAATAATTTAAGCTCTAAAGCTTATATAGCAGTGTTAAGAATAGGGCAAATGATTCATGCAATACAACGTGCTCAATCTGGTTCTTTGCAAGATATTATGCGCGTTGCTGTAGAAACGCTTAACGTTGATATTGACGTTGCGCTATCTCGTGCGCTTATGAATGATACTTCCTCTAATGCAACGCTTCTTGACGATATGCACTCTACTGTCGATTCTATTTGTTTACTAGCAGACGCGTATTTGCAAGAAATGAGCGATTTTACAACTCCTACTTTGCATGGGTTTATGTCTTGGATTTTCAATATAGACAAAATTAACGATCAACCTTCTTCAGTGGATGAGGCTGCGGATGTCGTATTAATGACTATTCACCAATCGAAAGGTTTGGAATGGCCTGCTGTAGCGATAGTTGGGCTTAATGAAGGCGCGTTCCCAAGTAATCAAGGCGATAATTTGCGCGTAATAGCAACGCAACAAAGTGGCGTGTACAGGGAAAGTGCATACGCAACGCTCGAAGTTGCTGCAAAAGTACCTGTTTCTATGAGAGTGGATGCAAACATATTGCCAAGATTCCCTCACGATGTTGATCTTGAAACTAGCATGGAACCTCAAAAATCTTTGAAAAATATGTTAACTGTAGACGATATCGACGCAGAAGTTTATGGATCAAGAGCTAGAGAAATGTTTGATTTGGCAGAAAAATTCCATGAGCATGAGCAGGCTCCAGTAGAAGCGATTCCTTCAGAAGCTAGCAAAGTGTATGACGCTGTGATGAAAACTGGCACATTGCCTCTTTCACAAGTCGAAGAGCGTGGGCGCGCTTTGCATATTGACGAGCGTCACCTTATGTATGTTGCTTTGACGCGTGCTAAATTCGCAGCATTGCTCACTTGCAGCCAGTCTAATGCTATGAGCGTTGTTGAGAATAAAGAAAATTTTGCCAATAGTGCAGCTTCTTCTGTAGATGAATCTTCAAATATTTCAACTTCTAGAGTTAAAAAACCTTCTGTTTTTTGGCAGGAAATGTATGATTCAATGCGCGGATCTGAAGAATCTCCGGTTCAGGTCACAGCTAAGGTTTCAGATTCTTCAAATCAAGTAGGTTATGTTGTAGGGGAGTCAGCTTCGCAACTTGCGCAATTATTTAGCGAGGAAAGCACTATTCCAACTGAAGATAATGAGAAACAATTATCTTGGCCGAGTGCATCTAGTGAAGCTATACGTAGTGTATTGCAAAAATCTGCGCAAGACGTTGTAAATTCAAAAATGAGTAATCAAATTTCTGGTATTTCAAAAGATAATTCTTTGCTTTACAAAGCTCAAGCTTTGCTACAAGATGCAGATTTAATGCCGAAAATTGATTGGTATCACAACATTCAAGAGTTGAAAAACAGAGCAGAGCAGCTTTCTAATGTTGAAAATGTCAATGTGACTGCTGTGCAAAGACGCGCTATGTTTCGTAATGATTATTCGCGCGCGAATGAAGATTTTAATGATGCGGATGCTAAGCGTTTGCGGAAGGAATGGATGGCAATTATTCGCCCTATTCCTAGCGTTTCTTCGCCTGCTTCTGATTTGGGAACGCGTTTTCATGCTTGGGCTGAACAGTTTGTAAAAGCTGGTTGCGTGAATAAAAATTCTATTCAGTATGACGTTGATGAAAACGTTGATGAGAATGCTGTTGAGAACGTTGCTGAAACTTGCGAGAATATTTCGCAAAATGCAAAATCTTCGGAGCGCAAATTGTTGATATGGAAGCAGCGCTTAATAACATCAAAATGGGCGCATCGCCGTCCTATAGCAGCAGAGCAGCCGATTGTAGCTCATGTTCCAGAATTAGGCGATCAAATTATTAATGGCAAAATCGACGCAATATTTGCAGGTGGTTTAAATCCAGAAGATCCAAGCAAATTGTACACGATAGTTGATTGGAAAACTGGTAGAAAACCGACCAAGCCGCAAGATATTGCGCTTAAACTTGGCCAGCTTGACTGGTATCGTCTGCTTTTGTCTCTTATGACTAAGGTTCCGCTTGATGCTATCGATGCCACCCTTTATTATGTGAACATATCGGATGAATGTGAACGGGAAATTCATGCCGAGCAAAAAACGAAAGATGAGATCCTTGCCGAGTTACACTCTGACACGTTAATCTCCCTCGATGATGATGACGCATAAATGTTGCTATTGCAATCATTTTGTCGCAATTTATTTGCTGCAATTTTTGTTTGCTGTAACGTATTTTGCGCCGCGATTGAAACGCATCGTGCATCACTTCGAAAACGTGCAGATTCCTCGTGCAGTGTGTGTGGGCGGGCATACGCACAACATCGATTTGAGTATGAAGTAAGGAAGAATCATGACTGTTGAATTTCGTTCTGTAAAACTCAGTGATATTGATGCAATGGTTAAAGAATATGAACGTACTTGGGGTATTGCGCAAAAAGTTGGGAAAGATGCTTCGTTAAGTCTTTCTCGAAGATGTGTGTTGCATTACTTAGAACCTTCAACGCATGGTACTATTGCTGAAATAGATGGTAAGTTTATGGGTCTGCTTTTGGCGCGAGTTTTTGACGCACCTGTTTTATTTCCAGAAGTAGGGAGAATGCTTCGCGAGCAAGAAGCCACAATGAAAGAAAATTGTGACAAAAACTATGCTCTCGCTTTAGAAGAAGCGTACGGCATGCGCGCGTTGGAAACTAAACTTGAAGCGAAATCTCATATCAATAATTTAACTCAAGCGGAATTGGAGCTTTTCCTTGTTTCTCCAGATGCTCGTGGGCATGGTGTTGGTGGAGGCTTGTGGAAGCGAACAATGCATATGCTAAGAAATAACGGAGTAAATCGTTACTATTTACATACTGATTCAGCGTGTGACGTAAGCTTTTATGATTATCACGGGCTTAGAAGAGATGCTTCTTTTATGCGCTCGGATCATCCTTATGAAGCTAAGAACGTGAAATCTTTGGTGGATGACTTGTATATTTACTCAGGTGAGCCGAGAGTTCGTTCAAAGCAAGCAAATGCTCGTTCTAAAACGCGTTAATAAAAATATGCAAATGTATAACGTTGCGTGACTTGCTTGACAAAAAGGAGCAAAGAAATATATGTCGTCCCAAACGGCAACTAAGAAAGCATCGGTATTTTCTCAATATTCTAGATTATTTTCATTTAATGGAGCTAAAGCGTTTTGTGTAGCAGGCGCGATTGCGCGTTTGCCAATGTCTATGATTGCGTTGGGGATTGTTCTTGCATTAAACCATTTGTATAACAACTGGACTATTGCTGGAGCAATGTCTGCGTCGTATGTGCTTGCACAAGCTGCGGTAACTCCTGTGTATGCTAAGCTTTTTGACCGTTTTGGTCAGCGTAAAGTTGGAGTTATTGCGCTAAGTGCACAAGTAATCGCTATGATTTCTTTTGCATTTGCAGCTTTATTTAAGGTTCCTCTTGTTTTGCTTTTTGTGTTAGCAATTGTGATGGGTGTAACTCAGTTTGCTTTTGGCGCGTTGGTGCGTACTCGTTGGGCTTATACATTGCGTGCAGAAGATGACGATTCTTTATTAAACGTTGCTTATGCGTTGGAATCTGGTATCGATGAAATTGTGTTTATATTAGGACCTATTTTAGCCGCGTGGTTAGCAACTTCTGTGCACCCTGTTTCGCAATTATTCGTGCCAGTATTTGCAAGTGGATTGGGCGGAGCTTGGTTCTTTTCTCTAAAAAATACTCAACCTGCTGTGCTCAAAGTAGTGGAAGTTCCAACTGCTGCAGCTGAAGATGTTGATGTATTAATCGCTTCTCAAAAAGAAGATGAAATTTCCAAAGATTATGTGGCATCTCAAAAGCAAGAAGCGAAACGCTCATTTGTAGACAAATTTAGTCTTAAGCAATTGCATAATCATCGCTCAAAAAAGCGCGGTAAAAACGTGCTGCTTTACCGCGGCATTATCCCGCTTGTGCTCATGTTTGTTGTATTTAATATGAGTTTTAGTGCATTTGACGTGTCTGTAACAGCTGCAATGAAAGCTCAGGGGCTTGATCATTTCATTGGTATGCAGTTGGCATTGTTTGCATGTGGTTCGCTTGTGGGAGCGATTATTTTTGGATCGCATAAATTCCGTGGTTCTGATTGGTCACATCTGATTGTATTTTTGACTGTTCTAACTGTCGGATTTATGCTTATGAGTCTTAATATTGACAGACTTATGTTTATGAGCGTTTTTGAAGTGCTTTCTGGCTTATGCGTTTCGCCAATTTTTGCTACTGGAAATCTTATTGTGAAAGCAACTGTTCCTGAAGAATCGCTTACGGAAGGTCTTTCATGGCTACCAACTGCGTCTGCTGTTGGCTGTTCTTTAGGCTCGATGGCTGCTGGAGCTGCAATCGACTCGTGGAATTCGCATGCCGGAATGATGGTTCCATGGATCTCAACAATGGCAGCTATACCTATCGCCACGCTTGGCTGGTTTATTGTAATGGTGCTTAAAAAGCGACATTAACTGCGCACGTGTGTAAAGTTTCTGCCGTTTTCTCGCTTTAATCCGACCGAAATTTTACAGCTGCGTAAAGTTTCTGCCGCTTCAGTGACAAAAGCTGAGTTGAGTCCTAACGGTACACTAGAAAGAAGTGCGCAATATCGCAAGATGTAGTGAGATGAATATGAAAATAGAATATGATGAACGTACTGAGGAAATTCTTGCTGAAGTAGTACGCGATGCGTTGCAATCTGACGCTGATAATATGCGTTCTCTTAATAACCAAGAATCTTCTGCGTCGTCTAAGCAAATTCGACAGTCGGTGAAAAAAGTGAATAAAAAAATGTCTGCTGATACTTCAACTAAATCAGTATCTACTAAAGATGTAAAAACTGCTAAAACTAAATCAACTAAAAAAGCTAAATTCAACAAAGAAACTAAAACAGAAAATGCAAAGTCATCAACTCGTAGAACAGGAAATGTTCTTCCTCCTGTAGTTAACGATCAAAGAGAAGGTGCTCTTATTGCGCCGCCAAAGTATCGTAAAGGATCAATGCGAATCGTACCGCTTGGCGGTTTGGGTGAAATCGGCCGCAATATGAACGTAATTGAATATAACGGTCATATTTTGCTTATCGATTGCGGTGTGCTATTCCCAGAAGAAGAGCAGCCAGGCGTTGATTTGATTCTCCCAGATTTTCACTACATTCAGGATCGTTTAGACAAAGTTGAGGCATTGGTTTTAACGCACGGTCACGAAGATCATATCGGTGGTGTGCCTTACCTTCTTAAAATGCGTCCTGACATTCCGTTAATTGGTTCTAAGCTTACTTTGGCTTTTGTTGAAGCAAAGTGCCAGGAGCATCATATTGAGCCGAAACTTACTCGCGTTGAAGGCCGCGATAAGATGAAAGTAGGTCCGTTTAATCTTGAGTTTATTACGGTGACGCACTCGATTCCGGACGCGCTTGCTGTTTGTGTTAAAACGCCTGCTGGAACTTTGATTGATACTGGCGATATTAAGCTCGATCAGCTTCCTCTTGACCATCGTATTACTGATTTAGTTGAGTTTGGTCGCTTAGGTGAGCAGGGCATAGATTTGCTTATGGCTGATTCCACTAATGCTGAAGTTCCAGGATTTGTAAAGCCTGAAACTTCGATTGGTCCGGCTTTGGATCGCGCTTTTGCTGAAGCTACGCGCAAGATTATTGTTGCTAGTTTCTCAAGCCACGTGCATCGCGTGCAGCAAGTGGTTGACGCAGCTCACAAGTTTGGCAGAAAAGTTGTGTTCGTTGGCCGTTCGATGGTTCGCAATATGTCAATTGCTGCGGATTTAGGCTACTTGCATATTCCTGAAAACACGGTTGTGGACTTAAAGCAGGCCAAGGATGTTCAAGACGACAAGCTCGTATACATGTGCACTGGTTCACAAGGCGAGCCTATGGCTGCACTCGGGCGTATTGCAGATGGCAATCACCGAGATATTACTGTTAATGAGTTCGACACTGTTATTCTTGCAAGTTCGCTTATTCCAGGAAATGAGCACGAAGTTTATAAGGTTATTAACAAGCTTGTGCAGTTGGGTGCGCGTGTAATCAACAAAGATAACGCTGCAATTCACGTGTCTGGTCATTGCAATGAAGGCGAGTTGCTGTACTTGTACAACATTGTGAAGCCAAAGTGCGCCATGCCAATTCATGGTGAGCATCGTCACTTGGTTGCAAACGGATTGATTGCAGTAAAAACTGGCGTTGAACCAAATAACGTTGTGCTTGCTGAAGACGGCGATGTTGTGGATTTGTATCATGGCAATGCTGCAGTTGTTGGTTCTGTACCATGCGGTTACGTGTATGTTGATGGTGATTCTGTTGGTGAGCTTACAGATGAAGAGCTTGAAAAGCGCAGAATTTTGGGCACGGAAGGTTTCGTATCGAGCTTTGTTGTAGTTGATACAGAGCACGCTGACGTTGTTTCTGGTCCAAAGATTTTCTTGAATGCTGTTGCTGAAGACGAGGCTGATTTTGAGAAGGTTCGTCATCAAATTGTTGAACAGTTGCAGGATGCGATGATGCGCGGTGAGCACGATACTCATAAGTTGCAGCAGATTATGCGACGAACTTTGGGTAGTTGGGTTGCTCGCGCTTTGCGCAGGAAGCCTATGCTCGTGCCGGTAGTTGCGGATATTGCAAAAAATAATCAAGAATAATCAAAAATAAAGAAAATATTCGCAATTATTTGTAAATAGCTAAAAATAATCGTAAATATAATCAAAAATAAGAAAAATATAAGGAAGGTACAAAATATGCCAGGAGCAAATCTGACTCGCGTAGAAGCTCAAGAGCGTTTCGACGCTATCCAAATGCCAATTCACTACGATGTTGCGCTCGATTTAGGAAAAGGCGGACGCGATTTTACTTCGCGCACGAAGATTGAGTTCGATGCTAAAGCTGGTAGCGCAAGCTTCCTCGATTTAATTGCAAACAGCGTAGAATCTGTGGTGTTAAACGGTACCGCTCTTGACGTTTCTAAAGTTTTTGCAGACAGTCGAATTGAGCTTGCAAATTTGCTTGAGCATAATACCGTAGAAGTTGTAGCAAACTGCCAGTATTCCAACACGGGCGAAGGTTTGCACAGAAGCGTGGATCCTTCCGACGGAAACGTTTATTTGTATACTCAGTTCGAAGTGCCGGATGCTCGCCGCGTTTATGCTGTGTTTGATCAGCCGGATTTAAAGGCTGTTTTTGACTTTACGGTGGACGCTCCAGAAAGTTGGATTGTGACTTCCAATATGCCAGTTAAAAGCGAAACTGCGATTGAAGGCCGCGAAACTGAAGCAGGCACTTTGGAAAATGGCGCTGTAGAAGGCATGAAGCGTTGGGTATTCGAGTCAACTCCAAAGATGAGCTCCTACTTAACTGCTATCTGCGCAGGCCCTTACGCGCAGTGGCACACAACTTACAACAATGAAGACGGTCGCGTAGTTCCAATGGCAATGTACTGCCGTCAGGCACTTAAAGACGCTTTTGCAAAAGACGTTGACTACTTGTTCGATATTACGAAGAAAGGTTTTGCTTTCTACGCTAAGACTTGGGGAGTGCCGTATCCGTACGCAAAGTACGATCAGATTTACGTTCCAGAATATAACGCTGGAGCTATGGAAAACATTGGTATGGTCACGATTCGCGACCAGTACGTGTTTGAATCCAAAGTCACGGACGCTTATGCTGAGCGCCGCGTTGTAACAGTTTTGCATGAGCTTGCACACATGTGGTTCGGCGACTACGTGACCATGAAGTGGTGGAATGATTTGTGGCTTAACGAATCCTTCGCAGAATTCACTTCTACTCTTGCAACTGCTGAAGCAACTGAATGGCACGACGCTTGGAGCACTTTCAATTCCGGCGAAAAAAGCTGGGCACTTAATCAAGATCAGCTTCCAACAACGCACCCAATCGTGGCTCCAATCAACGATTTGAATGACACTTCCGTCAACTTCGACGGCATCACTTATGCAAAGGGTGCTTCTGTATTGAAGCAACTCGTAGCGTATGTTGGTCGCGAAAAGTTCTTTGAAGGAATCCACAACTATTTGAGCAAGCATGCATACAGCAACGCAACTTTGGCTGATTTGTTGCACGAGTTAGAGCTTACAAGCGGACGCGATTTGAAGGCTTGGAGTGCTCAATGGCTTGAAAAGGCTGGAATTAATACGATTTCTACTGAAGTCGAAGAAGCAGGTGACGGCACTATTGCTTCCTTGCGTTTGCATCAGAGCGCGCCAGCTGAGCATCCTGTTCTTCGCGCGCACCGTTTGGCTGTTGGATTCTACAATGTAGACGAAGCAACTGGTGAAATTAAGCGCACAAAGCGAATCGAACTTGACGTTGACGGCGAAGTGACGGAAGTTGTTGAGGCGCGCGGCGAGAAAATGCCTGCGCTTATTCTTGTAAACGACGACGATTTAACTTACACGAAGCTACGTTTTGACGCAAAGTCGCTTGAATTTGCTGCCGAAAACTTGTATCGTTTCAAGGATTCTTTGACTCGCTCGCTTATTTGGCTCGCATTGTGGGATATGACTCGCGACGCAGAATTCCCAGCAGAACGCTTTGTGGAACTCAGCCTTAAAGCTTTGGCAACTGAGCGAGAATCAACTACTTTCCGCTATGCTCTTGGTCAAGTGAAAGTAACTGCAAGCCACTACGTTGTTCCAGAGCGTCAAGCAGAAGTTGCAAAACATGTTGCTCACGAATTGTGGCAGTTGGCTTTGGTAGCTTCGGCTGGTTCCGACGAGCAATTCCAGCTCGTTAAGGCTTATCTTGGATACGGCGAAGTTGGAGATGCCGAGTTCTTGCGCGTAGCTAACGGATTACTTGACGGTTCCGTGAATCTGGAAGGCTTGGGAATCGACAACGACTTACGCTGGAGCATTCTTATTGCGCTCGCAGGTGTGAACGCTTTGGACGAAGCTGGAATTGACGCGGAACTTCAAAAGCGCGACACGACTGAGAATCGCGAATACGCTTACCAGGCTCGTGCAGCTCGCTCAACTGCAGAAGCTAAGGATTGGGCTTTTGAACAGGCTTTGCGTAATCTCGATTTGACGAATATGCAAATGGGCGCTGTGGTTGCTGGCTTTGCAAGCACTGCTAAAGGCGATTTGGTTAAGCCTTACGTTGATCGCTACTTTGCTGAAGTTGAGTGGATTTGGAAGAACCGCACCTTCCACATGGCTGAAGCTTTGATCGAAGGCTTGTATCCTGTGTATGCGCCGGTTGAGGAGCTGGTTAAGCACGGTGAAAAGTGGCTTGAGGCTCATGCTGATGCGGATCAGGCTTTGCGTCGCATGGTGCTCGGCAGCCTTGATTCTTCTCGCCGCACGCTTAAGGTACAGCATTACAACGCTTCCTTGCGCTAGTGCCTTAATTAATGTGGCGCGAGTTTTGCGCGACGATCTGCTTTCGCGCAGCATTGTGCGCGCGAAAGCAGGTCGTCGCGTGAGCTTGCGTGGAAAGTCCAGTGGACTTTCCACGCAAGCTCAGCAGCGAGAGCGTTAACCGCGCGCGCGTTGGCCAATTTGTGGAACATTTTCCGGAGTTTTTCCGGCTTTTGTACCACAACCATGTGCGGAGAAATTTTTTATAGCGCGTTATGTAATGTTACGAGTAAGATGGCAAACAGTGTGTGACGCGCTAGTATGCGATGTTGTTTGCTTGCGCGTAGGATGAAGTGATTTTTGTGAAAGAGGCTTTATTATGCCAAGAATGTTTGGTACTGACGGTGTGCGTGGATTGGCGAACCGAGATTTAACAGCGCAACTTGCGTTAGATTTGGGTGATGCTGCAGTGCGCGTTTTAGGGGATAAGCACGCGCCGGTTGCATCTAGCTCTAATGAAAGCGAGACTTCCTCTCACGCTCGCCGTCGCGCGCTTATTGGCAGAGATACGCGTGTTTCTGGTGATTTTCTAGCTTCTGCTCTCGCTGCTGGCATGAGTGCTGGCGGTTTTGATGTTATTGATGCTGGAATTATCCCAACTCCTGGCGTTGCTTTCCTCACTTCCGTGCTTAACGTTGAAATGGGTGCTGTTATTTCTGCGTCGCATAATCCTATGCCAGATAACGGTATTAAATTCTTTGCGCGCGGAGGTTTTAAGCTTCCAGATAGCAAGGAAGATGAGATTGAGACTGTGCTTGGTCAAGATTGGGAGCGTCCAACTGGTGCTGGTGTAGGTCGAGTCAGCCATGATACTACTACAGCTACTAACTTGTATATTGATCATTTAGTTTCTGCTGTTGCGCCTTTAAGCAATGGTTCTACTACGCGTCCAAAGCCTCTTGCAGGCTTACGTGTTGTAGCAGATTGCGCGAATGGTGCTACTTCTGTTGTTGCTCCTGAAGCTCTTCGTCGCGCTGGTGCGGAAGTAATCGTAATTAACGCTTCTCCTGACGGCTACAATATTAACGATCACGCAGGCTCGACTCATCCTGAGCAGCTGCAAGCCATGGTTAAAGCTTCTAAGGCTGATTTAGGCGTGGCTTTTGACGGTGACGCCGACCGCTGCTTAGCTGTTGACGAGAACGGCAATATGGTTAATGGCGATCAAATTATGGGTATTCTTGCTCGCGCAAAGCAGGCTGAAGGTAAGCTGAATCACGATACGCTTGTTGTAACTGTAATGAGCAATCTTGGCTTAAAGCTTGCGCTCAAAGATATGGGCATTTCAACAGTGCAAACAAACGTCGGCGATCGCTACGTTCTTGAAGAAATGCTTAAGCATGATTATTCACTCGGCGGCGAGCAGTCTGGTCACGTTATTAATCGCGAATTTGCAACAACCGGTGACGGTACGCTTACTGCTTTGACTTTGTGCCGTGAAGTTGTTCGTTCAGGCAAGAAACTTTCGCAAATGGCTGCAGACTTCCCGCAGCTTCCGCAAGCTCTTGTAAATGTGCCAAATGTAGATAAAATGGCTTCGAAAACTAACGCAGCTGTGCTTGCAGCTGTTGAGAAAGAATCGAAGCTTCTTGGAGATACAGGTCGCGTGCTTTTGCGTCCTAGTGGCACAGAGCCGCTTGTGCGCGTTATGTGCGAGGCTGCAACTCAAACTCAGGCAGATGAGGTTTGCGCTCGTCTTGCTCAAGTTGTGGTCGATAATCTGAAGCTATAAGCTTACTTATTTTTTGCGCCTGCTATTTGCTTACATTTCAGTCGGCTCTAGCAGTGCGCAAATAATTTTGATACACTTATATCTTTAGTGCGGCTTTCAAATTCTGCTCGCAGCATATAGATTTTGTATGTTTTCGCGTTACTGTGCGCGTTACTTAAAACGGTGAAAAGGAGTCCTATGTTTACGCATCACGCAAGTGTTGATACTAAGCTCAGTCGCGCTGTTGAGCGCTTGCTTGATTCCGCTACAGAAGACGGCATTTTGCCGATTGTGCAAGCAGGTGAGCCTGTTCTTCGCCAGCGCACTGTGGCATATGACGGCCAGCTTACACGTGCTACTCTCACAAAACTTATTTCTCTTATGCACAGCACAATGCTGGAGGCTCCAGGCGTAGGTTTGGCTGCTCCACAGATTGGTCTTGGTCTTGCTATTGCTGTTATTGAAGATCATGTTCGTGATGATGAGGACGATCCTCGTGACATTGCAGAGCTTCCGTTTAGAGCTATTATTAATCCTCATTATGAGCCTATTGGTACGCAAACTCGTAGTTTTTATGAAGGTTGCTTAAGTGTTTCCGGCTATCAGGCTGTACGTCAGCGTTGGCTTGATATTCAGGCTACTTGGCAGGATGAGGACGGCAAACAACATTCCGAGCGTTTGCATGGTTGGCCTGCGCGTATTTTCCAGCACGAAACTGATCATCTTCGCGGCGAACTTTATATTGATCGTGCGGAAATGCGTTCACTTTCTACCGACGAAAATCTTGAAGATTATTGGGCAGATGAAGCAGTTCCTGTAGCTGCTGCTCGCACTCTCGGTTTTGCAATATGATTTTAAAGTTTTAAAAATTATTGCAGTGTCGTTTTGTGCATTTCAATAGTAGTAATAGAATACTCATGTGTGTTTTTGTAATTTACTGCTTAAACGCGAGTATTTACTACATTGAATAAAGGAGAGACAAATGAAGGTTTGTTCTCAATGCGGTACAGCAAACAACGATTCCGCAAAGTTCTGTAAGGGTTGCGGTAATAATGTTGAATCCGCTCAACCAGTAGCTCAACCAGTAGCTCAGCCTGTACAACCTGTGTCTCAGGCTCAGCCAATGGCTCAACCAATGCAGCCAATGCAACCTGTGTCCCAGCAGCCAGCTCAGCCAATGTTTGTTCAGCAGAATCCGCAAATGACTCACCCAACTCAACCGGCTCAACCGATGATGCAGCAGGCTCCAGCAATGCAAGGTGCTCCTCACTATACTCAGCCAATGAATCAGATTAATTCTGAACAGATGGTGGACTTCTTCCATTGGCTTATTAGCGCAATTAAGAAGCCTTCTCAGCAGTACCATGTATCTAGCTTGTACGCTGTGCTTGTGTTTGTAATTAGCGCTCTTGTATCTGCAATCTAAACTTATTTCACGGTTCAATCTGGTGCCAACATTTTCAACTCTTTTACTAAAGTTGGCACTAACTTACTTTCGTCAATGTCGGAGCGTTCTATTTCTGCTCCACGAGTTTCCATGCCTATTTCTGTATTCATTGCCGCTTTCTTCGCAGCAATGATTAGCGTTTACATGACATTCGTTGTGGCTTTGATTGGTGCAAAGATGTTTGGTGACCCAATGTCTGCCAGCCAGTTGCATGTTCAGTTCGCTCAGAAGATGGTTCCGATTGTAACAATTCAGATTTGCGCAGCATTGCTTGGCATTCTTACTCTTTCGACTCCGTCTGTGTTCTTGCAAATCTTTGCAGGATTCTTGACAATGCTTCTTCCATTCTCCTTCGTATCTCACGCTGAATGCACGCGTAAGATAGATCGCGAATGGTTGTGGGTTATTTACGTGTTAGTAGCTGCGATAATTCTTATTATCGTATTCTGCGTCACTATGGGAATCGTAACAAGTGCTATTTCTTCCGCAATATACGGAGCTTTATTGCACTAAAAGAATTTTGCTAATCTAATTAAATAATTCTATAAAAGCTTTTTAATAGAGTGTTTTTCGTAAAATTTGCGTCAGTTTAGCAAAATAACTTAAAAATAAAAATAACTTGGAAAAATTTTATTTCAAAAGTGCTTAGCGTATGAATAATATGCTAAGCACTTTTGTGAAATATTAGGAGTTAATATGAATTGCACTCAATGTGGAAGCCCTATAGATAGTGTCTCAACGTAGTGCTCAAATTGTGGCGCAAAAGTAGAGGATAATACACAGCAGCCAATGGCGCAATTTAATCAGCATGAATCTCAAGCGTAGCAGTTTGCTGTAAATACGTATCAGACGCAAACTAATAACACCGTTTTGCCAAATAACGTAAATAACGTAAATAACGCGAATTTTTCAAATAACTCTAATATAGCTTCAGTAAAGATGAGCAAAAAGAATAAAATCATCCTTATCATAATTGGAGTTTTTAATGGTAGCTCTTGGTACTGCATATTATGCAATTCAAAACTATGTTTATTCTCCAGAAGCTACAATTAAACAATACGTGAACGCTCTGGAAAGCGGAAACTTTACAGAAGCAAGCAAACTTGTTGACTGGTCTCCTAACGATATTCAAGAAGGTTCTCGCATCCTTTTGACTAATGAAGTTAGCAGCAAAACTAAAAATCGTATTGAAAATCCAGTAATTACCAACATTAGCTTTGATTCCAGTGTAGTCTCCTACAGAATTAATGGGAAAGAGAATAAAATGTCGCTTCAAGTCTCTTATCCTAAAACTGAGTGGCTTATATTTAAGTCATATAAGCTGTATCCTCGTGTAAACATTATGTATTTAGATATTCCAAACAGGATTAAAAAATCAAAGTTAACGTGCTAGCAAGAAGCTAGAGAAGAAAATTACCAGTGCTGTTAAAAAGCAAATTAAGCAGTGCATTAGTGCATCAAATGGATCAGCAGTCCCTGCAAAGATTTGTGTTTTTGGCACCTCCTTGCGTAAGAAGAACTTAGGATTCTTTACATCCTACGACTATTCATATTCAGATGTTAAGAGAAGTGTTAACGGATATCCTAAACTTACATCCATTGATCCAGAAAGTGGAAGTTTCTCTACAGAAGGATTTGAAGAAACTGTAGAGTTCCGTCGTCAGGCTAGTAACGAAGACGAATGGCATGATGGTAATTCTGTAAGCAGATTCTACATCAACAGATCATTTAAAATCAAAGGCAACGACGTAAATATTAAGTTTGAGAACAATACATATCAAGAACAATATTACTAAGGATAAGTATTAAATAAAACTCGTTGCCGCTTTGGACACTCGTGCAGCACTCCGACCTGCCTGAATGCTGTGTTAGTAACAAAAAGCCGACCCCGCAAAATCGTAGGGTCGGCTTTTCGTATGTCGATTATAAGTGCGTATATGCTATACTGGCATATCGTATGTTCGCATACTATATAAAGTTATTTTTCAATGAAGAAAGGTAGTCGATGACGTTTATCTCTCGTGCAATACGCTACATTCTGAGGAAACGAATAAAAACAGCGATAGTTTTCATTATTGTATTTCTTATTTCGACATTGTTATTTTCTACTTCTGCAGTTTCAAGTGCTGCAGGTAGAGAAGGAGAAAAAGTTGAAGCGCAAGCAGAGTCTAGTTTTGTGCTCGCAAATAACCCTCAAATAAACCCTGGAACTCCTAGAGGAGCTGGAACTGTAAAACCTAAAGATGTACAGGCAATTGCAAAATTAAATGGAATTGCTTCCTACGTTGTTCGACAAAATGTAACAGCGGATTTAGTTAATGCTAAAGCGGCAAGAATTCCAGGCGTTCAGGATTATGATCAAAAGCGCGAGCAGCAGTTTGGAAATGCCGTTAATATTGAAGGGACGAATGACTCTACTGGTTTAAATACTTTTAAAACAAAAGCAATAACTATGTCTAAAGGCAAGCATCTTATTGCTAATAACGTTCATGCATCACTGATTCATGAAGATCTCGCTAAAGCTAACGGATTACATGTAGGAGATACTCTTACGCTTCGCGCTAATCCTTACGATGCTGACAATATTCAACAATCAACAGCAACAGTAAAAACTCGTATTGTTGGAATTTATGCCGGAGCAAATAAGCGTCAAGTCGCAACTAGGGCGGAATTGACAGCTAATACCGTGTATACGGATTTGCAAACTACTCGCGAATTATACAAATATGAGCCTGGAAAAGAAATATATCAGGATGCAAGTTTTAGAATAAAGCGCGGCGAGGATGCGGATAATATTATGGCGCAAGCTGCCAAATTGCCTATTGATTTGCAAAACTATCAACTAACTCGTGACGATCAGTTCGTTTCTGGTTTGTTGAAAGCAGCAAAGGGAGTGCGCTCAATAATGACTGTTACAACAATTGCTGTTGTATCATTCGCTATTATTGCTTTGGCATTAGTGCTTTTGCTGTGGATGAATGAGCGACGTAATGAAATTGGTGTTTTTGTTGCAATTGGCACTGGCAAATTATCTATAGTTGGTCAATATCTTGCTGAGATTGTGCTTATTTCAATACCTTCGTTAATTGTGGGTTACCTTTTTGCAAAAGTTATAGCTCCGTTGATGGCTAATGTTGCTCTTGGCTCTGTGCAATCATCAGCGGCCCGTGAATTGAGTAATATGGGTCAAGCTGGTGGAAATCTTGAATCAACTTTGGCAACAAAAACTTTGGAAACACTTAGCGTACAAGTAGACGCTCAGTGTTTTATCGGAGTTTCTACAATTGTTGGTGCAGTAATCGTTATTGCAGTTGTGTTGTCTTATTTGCCAATTATATGCAAATCTCCTCGTGAGCTCCTCGGATTGCAAAAGTAAAACTATGCTGTTTGGCGGCATAGTTTTCATAATTCGTCGTATGAAAGTTATTTGAAAAGTTAGTGAGTAACATTATGAATGGTGAAGTAATTTCTTTATGTGCTCGAGCGAAACTTGCAATATTGCGCAAACCTCGACGTAACGCAATAATTGTGCTGATTATGACTCTTGTTTTAAGTGCGCTAGTTTCACAAGCTGGTATCAGTGCTTCTGTTGAGGGTGCTAGGGATCGTATTCAATCCAGTATTGGTTTAGGTTTTACTGTACGAGCAAAAACTCGAGGTGAAACTCTTCCAGAGCAAAGTAATACAAATTCTAATTCTGTTGCTACGTCTAATTCTCCAATTCCACAAGATTTGGCCGCGAATGAAGGAATTGACTCTAGTCAAATTCGTAAATTTGCTGCGATTTCGGGCGTAAAAACTGTAGTGGAAGAGCGCGATGTTTTAGCTACGCCTGTTGGAAAGCAACTTGTGCTTCCTGCGCAGGGTCCAAGACTAGACGATGATGTTTTGGCTCATGCTGCTGGAATTACTGGCACAACAGATTCTCGATTGTCTCAGGGTTTTCAAGAGGGATTATACCGTTTAGAGCAGGGTGAGCATATTACTAATCGTTCTTCTGGTAGAGCAATAGTGCATCGTGATTTTGCTAAGAAGAATAATCTTAATATTGGTTCTACTATAATTCTTAAGCAGGGGTTTAATGTAAAAGTTCGTGTTGTTGGCATCTTTGCCGGCAAATTGCAAACTAAAGGAGCACTTCCTTCGGATACTTCAGAAAATCGCATATTTACTGACTTAAGTTCGGCGTTGTCTTTGGCTGGCTCTTCTAAGCGAGGTGTTTTGCGCTGTGTTGTCGAGCGTTCTGATTTATTAGCTAATGCAATACGGGAGACTAAAAGTATTGCTGGCAAGTGGGCGGATGTAGAGCAGAATGCTTCGCAATTGTCTGATGTAATAAGCTCGGTTAACTCTGTGCAACAACTTGTGCGAATGATTTTTGTGGCACTAAGTTTTGTCGGTATTTTAGTGCTTGGACTTGTATTAGTGTTCTGGGTTAGAGGACGTATGCACGAGATTGGCGTACTTATGTCTATTGGATTATCTAGAGCAATAATAGTTAGTCAATTGCTTGTTGAAATAACGATACTCAACATTGTGTCATTCGTCATTTCGCTAGGCTTCGGTGCTGCTTTTTCTGGCGTTATTGGTTCTGCGATTTTGCATAGTGCTGATTCGTCATTTATTGCGGATGGTATGCCAGTATTGCCATTGTTGCAAACTCTTGCTGCTTTTGTTATTGGTTTGCTTATTTCAATAGTCGCATTACTTGTTGCAGTGCTGCCAATATTAATAAAGAAGCCTCGGCAAATACTAAGTGCTATGAGTTAGCAGAAATATAGTTGCGTATGTGAATTTTCTACTAAAAACACAATCACAAACAGCGCAATCGTATAAATGAAACAAATCTTATAAATCATATTTAAATTATGTAAAAATAAGGAGCTTATTATGTCGGCTTTATTGCAATTAAAAAATGTGAAGTACACTTACGGACCTGCAAATATTGCGGTACTAAATGACGTGAATGCAGATTTCGAAATTGGCAAAATGTACAGTATTATGGGAGCTTCTGGAGCAGGAAAGTCTACTATGCTCTCACTTTTAGCTGGATTAGATACTCCGTATAGTGGCGAAGTGCTTTTTAACGGTGAAAATATTGCAAAAACAGGATATGTTGAGCATCGCAAAAAACATATTTCACTTGTTTTCCAGAATTTTAATCTTATTGACTATTTGACGCCATTAGAAAATTTGCGATTAGTAAATTCACATGCTGATGTTCAAGTGCTAATAGATCTTGGATTAACTGAAGAAGAAGCAAATCGTAACGTCACTAAACTTTCTGGTGGTCAACAGCAGCGTGTTGCAATTGGACGAGCTTTAGTATCTTCTGCTCCGGTAATTTTAGCTGATGAACCTACTGGAAGTCTTGACCCTGCAACGACTAAAGAAGTTATTGCAATATTAAAAAATGCTGCTAGAGAGCATGGCAAATGTGTGATTGTTGTTACTCATGATTCGAAGGTCGCCTCTCAAGCTGATGTAAAATACGTGCTAAAAAATAAACAGCTAACGCAAAAATCTGCTTGAGCGCCAAAAAGCCGACCCCACGAAATCGTAGGGCCGGCTTTTTCGTTAGAGTAGCTTAGCTTATCTTAACTTAGCTGCAAATTAGATGTGGAAGTAAAGCTCATACTCGAGTGGAGTTGGAGCCAAGCGAGCCATATCCATTTCCTCATGCTTCAAATTCAGCCAAGTTTCAATCAAGTCGCTAGTAAATACGTCGCCTTGCATAAGGAAGTCGTGATCCTCTTCCAAAGATTGCAAAGCTTCACCAAGCGAAGAAGGAACTTGCTTAATGCCGTCATGCTCCTCTGGAGGAAGCTCGTACAAATCTTTATCAACAGGGGCAGGAGGCTCAATATGGTTAATAACACCATCCAAACCTGCCATAAGCTGAGCGGAGAATGCTAAGAATGGGTTGCATGAAGGATCCGGTGCACGGAACTCAATACGCTTAGCAGCAGGTTCTGTACCAGCAAGAGGGATACGAATAGCTGCAGAACGGTTACGAGCAGAGTAAACCAAGTTGACTGGAGCTTCGTATCCTGGAACCAAGCGATGGTAAGAGTTAAGCGAAGGATTCGTAAATGCAAGCACAGAAGAAGCGTGCTTAATCAAGCCGCCAATGTACCAACGTGCAATATCAGAAAGTTGAGCGTAGCCAGTTTCCGCATAGAACAATGGCTTGCCATCCTTCCAAAGCGACTGATGGCAGTGCATGCCAGTGCCGTTATCTCCAGCAATTGGCTTTGGCATAAATGTTGCAGCCTTACCAGCTAAAGCGGCAGTTTCATGAACCACATACTTGTATTTCATCAAATCATCGCCAGCATGAACAAGCGTATTGTAACGGTAGTTGATTTCCTGCTGACCTGCGCCGCCGACTTCGTGGTGAGAACGCTCAAGAATCAAACCAACTTTTTGCAAGTTGTAAACCATGTCATCGCGCAAATCCTGATTGTGATCTACTGGTGGCACAGGGAAGTAGCCGTGCTTTACTCGATTCTTAAAACCAATATTGTTGCTACCGTCATCTTCAGTGTCGATGCCAGAATTCCAAGGAGCTTCGTTAGAATCAACCTCATAGAAGGAGCGCTGCATGTCGTTAGCAAAACGCACCTTGTCAAAGATGAAGAACTCAGCTTCAGGGGCAAAGCTTGCAGTGTCAGCAATGCCAGTTGATTTCAAATAGGATTCTGCTTTAATAGCGACTTGACGAGGATCCCTAGAATATGGCTCATCTGTTACAGGGTCAACAATAGAGAAAGCAACATTCAGAGTCTTATGCTTACGGAATGGGTCAATATAAGCAGTGTCAACATCTGGAATAAGCTTCATATCTGATTCGTTAATAGCCTGGAAGCCTTGCATTGAAGAACCATCGAACGCCATTCCATCAGTGAAAGCGCTGTGTAAGAACTCGTCAGCAGGAACAGTAAAGTGCTGCTGAACGCCAATTAAATCAGTAAATCGTACGGATACGTACTCAATGCCTTCCTTTTCAATAAGGGCTGCGGCATCTTCTTTAGTTTGCAAAGTGGTCATGGTCACCATTCCTTTCTTAAAAAACCCAGTAATGAGTTTATGACTATGAATGCCATTTTGGATTTCAGCGACTCGAATATCTCGTTACGTTTGTGTTACATAATGTTACGTGTAGTTGCGTAGATGCGCATAATTGCAATCGTTTAGTAGGAAATAGTAGAAAATTGTAATAAATAGTAATAAATAGCGTAACTATTAAGTATTACAAAAATAGTTACCATTACATGCCGCTAATTCGCATTCATCAGTTCGCGCAGTTACAATAGTACCTATGAATTACCAAGAGCAAGAAATGCATGAATATAAGATGCATGAGCATATTAAGGAAAGTGAAAATAAGCTAGATTTAGCTTCACTTTTCCCAGCCAAAGGCGATGACAGAAGGCCGCCAGATTGGCTAGGTCGTGCACTTATTTACGTTGCAATTATTACTTTTGTGTCTATCTTCTTATGGTTCGCTTGGAATAGCATTTCATTCATTGTTTTCGATGTTGTGATTTCTATTTTTATTGCGCTCGCAATGGAACCGCTTGTTGTTCGGTTAATTAAGCATGGTTGGAGGCGAGGAGTTGCTTCTGGCTTTACGCTAACGGGCTTGCTTGTTGTAATTAGCTTGCTACTTGCTTTGTTTGGTAATTTATTTGCTCAGCAGGTTGTTTCAATGGTTATGGGCTTGCCTGATTTATACAATCAATTTGCAAATTTTGTGCTTCACTATACCGGTTTTAAAATGCCTAATATTGAGCAGCTTGGCATGGAAATTTTGAAGCATGTGCAAACATCTTGGGTTGTTGATTTTGCTGGCCAAGCACTTAACACAACATGGGGATTGATGACTGTTCTGCTTGATTTACTTACCATTATTATGGTTACGTATTACATTTCTGCAGCAGGTCCGGCTATGCGTCGTAGCATGTGCCGTTGGATGAATCCGCAATCTCAGCGTCGTTTCCTATTTATTTGGTCAGTTGTTCAAGAGCAGATTTCGAGCTTCTTATTTTCGCGAATTATTTTGGCAGCGATTAACGCAGTGGGTACCGCAATTTTCCTTATTGTGATGAATATACCGTATTGGCTTCCGCTATCCTTATTCTGCGGAATTGTTTCGCAGTTTGTGCCTACAATTGGTGGCTATTTGGGTGGAGCTTTGCCTATCTTGGTTGCATGGGGTTCCAATGGTTTTGGTGCGGCTGTTGCAACATTAATTTTTATTACGATTTATCAGCAAATTGAGAACATGGTTATTTCGCCGAAGATTTCCGAGAAGACTATGGATCTGAATCCTGCAGTAGCTTTTATTTCAGTTCTTGTAATGGGCGCTGTATTTGGTGCTCTTGGAGCATTTTTGGCTTTGCCTGTGACTGCAAGTTTGCAAGCAATTTTTAGAGTATGCACGAAGCAATATAGTTTAGTTTCTTCTCCGCTTATGAACGATCCTCACCCTGATCATACTTCTATTATTGTTCGTTGCGTTGAAGCGATTGGCCGTAAGTTCATGAATCCAATGAGTGAAAGTGTTCATCGTGTAATGAAAGGCACAAGCTCTCGCATTTCTCTGAACGAGGATATTCTATATTGGTATAAGCAAGCTTATGTGTCAGACTCTGACGATGCGAATGGTAGCAAAGTTTCTTCTAACGATTCTGATCAAACTGACGTATTGGCAACAATGCCAATTTCGCGCGAAATATTAGATGCCGTAAATAAAGATATTGCAAATCGTAAAGTAAATTCTGAAAATAAGGATTCTCCTAAAGCAAAATTGCAAGTAGGCGAGTCTAAAATAGTAAAAAATACAAAAAATAATAAAAGTAACGTAAAAAATAATCCACGGAGCGGATGGAAGCGATGATTCTTCTATCAATATTTGATGTACTAGTAATACTTATTGGCATAAGCGGTGTTGTGTATCAAGGTGTTTGTGCTGTTGCATCTTTATTCGCTAAGCCTATTGTTTTTCCTGAAGCACCAATGGATAAGCATTATGCTGTGCTTATTTCTGCGCGCAATGAGGAAGCTGTTATAGGTAATCTTATTCATTGCATTCAAACTCAAACATATAGACAAGATTTTATTGATATTTGGCTTGTTGCAGATAATTGCACTGATTCTACTGCACAAGTTGGTCGCAATTGTGGATGCAACGTAGTCGAACGTTTTGATAAAGAGCATATTGGTAAAGGTTATGCGCTCAGCTATCTTCTCGATCATATTATGAAAATTGGTGCAGATAAAGTTTATGACGCATACTTTGTTTTCGATGCAGACAATAAACTTGATCCGCATTATTTTGAGGAAATGAATAAAGGTTTCCACGCAGGATATCAAATTTTAACCAGCTATCGTAATTCCGTGAATCTTTCAGATAATTGGGTTTCTTCTGGCTCTGCACTTTGGTTTATTCGAGAATCGCGATTTACTAACAACTCTCGAATGCTATTCGGTTCGAGTTGCCATGCTGGTGGAACTGGATTCATGTTCTCGCGTGAGATTATGCACAGAAATAGCGGATGGAAATTCCATCTTCTTACTGAGGATCTTGAATTTACTATGGACGCTATTCTTCACGGAGACAAAGTTGGATATTGCGGTTCTGCAGTATTGTATGATGAACAACCTGTGTCGTTTAGGCAGAGCTGGAGGCAGCGTCTTCGTTGGAGCAAGGGATTCTTGCAGGTATTTCGTTACTATGGAGCAGCTCTTATTCGACATGGTATTCGCGAAAGAGATTTTTCGTCGGTTGATTTTACGCTTATGCTTTTCCCATTTATGGTTTTGGCTGTTGCAAGAATAATACTTGGGTTTATTTTTGCTGCATTTGGATTTGTAACATGGATGAGTCAAATCTATTCAATGATTAACTTCATTACAACTACTGTTACAAGTGTTTTAGGCATGATGATATTTGTGTCGCTCACTATTTTAGTTGAACACGATAAGCTTGGTGCAACGAATAAGGAGCTGTTTGCGTACGCTCTTAGCTTCCCGATTTTTATGCTTTCGTACGTGCCTATTGCGTTCCAAGCTATTTTCTCAAAGAGCGAGTGGAAGCCGATTCAGCACACTGGTCGCTGAGTGCTCTTGCTTATTGTGGTGCGAGTTTTGGGCTGGTGTTTGACTGGCGTGTTTCTGAAGTGGCTGTGAGTGGTGGGTGTTACTAGCGCGACGACATGCTTGAGCGTAGCATTGTACGCGCGAGAGCAATTCGGAGCGTGAGCTTGCTCAGGCGGAAAGTCCAGTGGACTTTCCGTGCAAGCTCAGCCGAACGGCGATTAGCCGTGAGGACAGCGCTCCGCTCTTATACCTTATTTGGACTTAGCGGTTGCGCAGTTAAGTTTAGTTTTTTTAGTTACTTTCTTTCAAAGATAGTATTCGTCAGCAAGATTATTACTATCGTTCCGCTTTTATATTGCTCGACCAAGCAACAACCACCCCTCACTCGTAAATTCACCCACAGTTGTTTTTAGTGTGGTAGGGGTGTTTGGTGTGGCGTGCGCAGTAGCAATGATGCTAGTGTTCGCTATGAATAAATACTCAACGTCTGCAGAGCACAACTGCAAAACTTCATAAGCATGCAAACATTCAATCAGTGCGAAAAATCTCAAATCTCTACCACACGAATATGAAGGTAGCGTGCGGATAGTGCTGGCATTGCGATTGCGCAAAAATTGCGGGTATGAGATAATAGAAGCCTTGATATAAGCGTGTGATTGCGCAATTAATGTAGTGCAATGCGTGCGTTTATCTGTATACTGCGAGGTTTCTATGGTAGATTCTATTCCGTCTGAATATCCGTCCGAGTATCCGTCCGGAAATACTTTTGCTAGCAGCGTTCCAGTTTTTGGCGCAAACACTTACGACGCTACTAACGAAGATGTTCCAGCGGTTTCTATTAGCGGATTTGTTAAGACTTTTGGCAAGAAAGTTGCTGTAGATAATCTTTCGTTGAGCATTCCAGCAGGCTCTTTCTATGGATTAGTCGGCCCGAACGGTGCTGGCAAAACCACTACGATTAAAATGCTTACGGGCTTGCTTATGCCAGATGCTGGCTCAGCTTCGATTTTTGGCAACGACGTTTGGAGTGACGTAAATAGTGCTAAGCGCGCAATCGGTTTAATGCCTCAGGCCGACGAGATTTTTAAGACGATTACTGGCCTTCAGCTTTTAACTTACGCTGGCATGCTTCGCGAGATGAGCCGCGCTGAGGCTGTTCGTCGCGCGACCGACTTGCTTTCTGCATTTGACTTAACAGAAGCCGCAAACACTATGGTTTCGGACTATTCAACTGGTATGACGAAGAAAATTTGCCTTGCAACAGCTATGATTCACAGCCCTCGCGTACTTGTGTTGGACGAGCCTTTTGAGGCAGTGGACCCTGTTTCTAGCGCAAATTTGAAGGATATTCTCGCCGAGTATGTTTCTACTGGCGGAACGGTGATTATTTCTTCGCACGTTATGGAATTGGTTGAAAAAATGTGCTCGCACGTGGCAATTATTAACGAAGGTCATGTTGCGGCTGCTGGCTCTCTTGAAGAAGTTGCTCAAGGCAAGAATCTTGAAGATCGCTTCATGGAGCTTGTTGGCGGACGTCACGCAGCTGCGCGCATCGACTGGCTTAACGGCGGCAAATCTGATAACGCTCCTGCATCTTCCACCAATCTCAACGCTTAAAAGGGAAAACCGTAATGTCTATGATTTTTACCATGGTTCGCCTTCGCTGGGCGCTTACTTTTTCTGTTATGCGAAAGTCAATTTGGCAAAAAATTGGCTTTGCTATAGCAATTGTTTTTGGACTTGCGCTTATATGCGCTCTTGGTTTTGCTGGCTGGGAAACTGGCAAGTACATTAATCCAGGAATGCTTGCAGATACTAAAAATTGGCAGGAATTCCAATTGGCTCCAATAATGGTTGCGTCGATTGTGTCAATTTTTACGCTGTTTATAAACGTGTTTATGTTTGGCAGCGACACAACACTAAAATCGCGTAGTTTTGCGCTTTACGGCATTCCTTACGTAAAACAGCAAGCTGGCATGCTTCTTGGCTCTCTTTTTGGAGCGCTTTCAGTAAGCTGCACAATCGCGCTTGCTTTGTGGTCTTTAGCGTACAGAAGCTTTGGAATTGTGCCGGTTTTAGTCAGCGTAATTGCAGCTCCGCTTTACGTTGCAACAATCGTGTCTTTAAGCAAAATGCTTATTGAGATTTTAGATACTATTTTAATAAACAAGCGTTCAAGAAACATTTTTTACTTTGCCATTTTTATAGCGTACATGATTTTTGTTTCATCAATGAATACGCATAGCCCTTCGCCAAATGGAATTGCGCTAGGCACAAGTTTCTGTGCTGCGTCCGCTTTTACACCATTAAGTGCAGCTATGGCTTTGCCGCTTGATGCTATTAATGGCAATTGGCTTGCTCTTGCTATTCGCTTCCTTATTTGCGTTGTAACGATTGCTGCTTGCTTTGCAATCTCTGTATTTTGCGCAAAATTAGAGCCGAAGTTGCTTCGTGGTGAGCAAAAAACAGTTGTTAAAACTAAGGGAATCGGCTTGTTTGCAGCAGTTCCAGACAACACAGTTGGTGCGATTATTGCGCGAATTATTAGCGTTATGAGAAGAGATATGCGTCAGCTATTTTTGCTTATTGCGCCGCTTTTTATGCTGGTAGTTGCAGGAGGAAGTAGTTTTAAGGCTAAAGGATTTGATTCTCTAACAGATAACTTAGGTGTTTCTGGATGGATGATGTATGCTGCTTTGCTTATGGGCATGGTTGTTGGAAACAATATTGCTTACGATGGCACAGCTTTTACTATGCATGCGATTATTGGAGTAAAAGGTTTGCACGATCGCTTAGCGAACGCAATAGTTTGGTCAGTGATTTGCGCTGTTTATTTTGCGATTATTGGAGTAGGGGTTTACGTTTTCCTTTTCTTTGTAGCAAATGTTCAGCAAAATGTGAATGCAGTTATGTTCCAAACTCTTTGTCCAATTGGAATAGCTTTTGCTTCCATAGGCATTGGCTTAATTTCTTCGTGCATTGCAATGTACCCTGTGGCATCAATCGAAAAGCCATTTTCTAGGCCGCAAGGAAGTGCTGGCGGGCGAAGTTTTGCAGCTATAGGCTTTATGCTTCTTTCTGTAGTTTGCATGATTCCTTCGGTTGCGGCTGCGATTGCGTTTATGATTCTTGCGCCGCAACTGCTGTGGATTGCAAGCATTTTGTTTGTAGTAAACGGCTTGATTGTGCTGGTTGTTGGCGTGATTCTTGGTGGCAAAGTAATGGATAAGCGCATGATTCGCATTGTAGAAAACTTGCGCAGATTCGCGTCTATTACTGCGTAACTTACGCACGCTTTGTTGCAAGCGCAATGTATAGTTAAGCGCGGTATTTGCAATCGATTTAAAGGTGTGCTCGCATGGAAAGTAATAAAGGCTTAAACGATGCCTTAAATATTCCTAATGCGAGCACGCCAGCGCAAAGCGGCGAACCCAACAAAAGTATCGAGCCTAAACCAAGTAGTGAAAAAAAACTAAGTAGTGAATCTAAATCAAGCAGTGAGATTAAACCAAGTAGCGCACAGAAGAAAAGTAAATACGCTGCTATGGTTTTAAGAAGCCAATATCCTTCTCGTTGGCGATTGCTTATTGCATTTATAGCAGTTATAGTTAGTGCAGCAATTATTTTTACTTATTTTTTGCTTGACGTATACGATATTCTTCCTGGTCCTTTGACGTTGCGAAAACAACATTATGCTGTAACTGTTTCTTCTCCTAAATCACTTTTGCGAGTTAAATCACTAGCTAAAGGCGTGACTTATGGTAAAGAAATAAATCATTCGCAAGCTCAAAAACTTATTAACGAGTTGGTTTCCGATGCTTCTATGAGCAGCAGCACTTCAGCAGTAATTATGGATGCTAATGGGCGAGTAGTTGCTTCACATGAGCCAAATGCTTTAAGAGAGCCAGCGTCAACGCTTAAAACTTTAACTGCTAGCGTAGCTTCTCGCACTCTTGACATGGGTTCAACTCTTGATACTCAAGTATTTTTGTTGCCTAAAACAGGCGGTATACCAGAACGAGCTTCTAGTACGAATGCTAGAAAGCTTGTGCTTCGCGGCAATGGTGACATGCTTCTTGGTGTTGGAGAAAACGATTGGCACCATGTCAATGGCAGAGCAGGTTTAACGACATTAGCGAGAAGAACAGCCAACGCGTTGAAGCTTGAAAATATTCACACAGTTTCTTTAGCTGTTGATGACTCATTGTTTGGCGCAAAACGTGCTCCTGATTTGATTTATGAAACAGATGTTGAACGTCGCTTTTATGCTCAAACGTCATCTTTGGCTATAGATGATGCTCGTCAGCGTGACCTTTCAGTGCAAGGTGTTGACGCTGACGCTATGACAGATTTTCCGCTTTCTGATCCTCATCCTGCTTTAAGTGTCGGTCATGTTTTTGCTAAATTATTAAGCAAACAAGGAATAGTTATAAGTAATTATTCTAATAAAACCGCTTCTGATGAAAAAAAATCCGGTTCAGGCTCGTCTGCAGATGATCCTTCTGAAAACAATAAAGATTCTGAAAATGAAAATAAATCTGCACAGTCTGAAAATCTTGTCATACCAGTAAGCGAAACTCAATCGTTAATATCATCTAATTCGCGTTTAATTGCACAAGTTTCTTCTGCACCATTAAACGAAATAATGGCATATACGCTTCGTATTTCAGACAACACATTGGCGGAAGAGTTTGGTCGTTTGACTGCGCTTGCAACTCACAAATCCAACTCTCCGGAGGGTGCAGTTCAGGCAGTAAAAGAGGGATTGCGCAAGCTCAATATCGATATACGTGGTTTGCACATGTCTGATTGCTCAGGCTTGTCTCCAAAATCAAGGTTGCGCGCAACAACGCTAGCTCAAGTACAAGTGCTTAATATTAAAGCCGATTCTGGAGGTGCTGCAGCTGCTGAAGGATTGTCTCTTCCTGGTTTAGTTGGAACAGCAAGAAAGCGTTTAGCGGATGAATCTTCTGCCGGCATGCTTCGCGTAAAGACTGGTTCTTTAAGTGAAGTTACTTCTATGGTTGGTAATGTATCTAGGAAAAATGGTGGAGTGCTAACTTTCGCTGTTGTTGCGAACCAGCCAGCTGATATTTGGGGAGCGTTCGTAGCGATTAATAAGTTTATGGCAGAATTGCCAAAACTATGATTTATGAGTTGCAATTTAGCGTTATTGGCGCGCTACACTAGAAGCTATGGTGTATTCTTCTCGCATACGCGCAGGAATTGGCGCAATCAAGCATTGTTTTGACGAACTTTCATTATGCGCACAAGACGCGCGTTTTTCCGAACATGGCAATCACGCGACAGATGTTGATGCTCCTTTGGTTCTTATTGCGTGCTCTGGAGGTAGAGATTCTCTTGCACTTACAGCATTGAGCGTGATTGTGTGCGCAAGTAGGGGTATTCGTTGCGGTGTCGTAATAGTAGATCACCATTTGCAGCCGCACTCAACTGAAATTGCTAATATTGCGGCTAAGCATTGTTTGCAATCTGGAATAGATGAAAAGTACGTGTATATTCAATCTGTGAACGTTGAAGATTCGGGAGAAGGCGAAGAGTCTGCTGCTAGAAATGCTAGGTATCAAGCAATTATTGAGGTTGCTAAAAAGCAGCAAGCTGCAGCCGTGCTTCTAGCTCATACTGCAAATGATCAAGCAGAAACTGTAATGATGGGGCTAAAAGATTCTGCAGGTTTAGAAGCAGTTGCTGGCATGAAAGCAGTGACATTGCGTCAAAACGTGCTTTTTGCAAGGCCTCTTATTAAGCTTAGTAGAGAAGATACTACTGGTATTTGCGAGGATTTAGGCATTTCATGGTGGGATGATCCTACAAATGGTGACGATATTTCGAAAAATGAGGAACTTTCAGAAAATTATCCATTGAGATCTCGAGTTAGACACACGTTAATGCCTTATATTTCGCGATTTTTTAATGCAAATATGGTTACTTTGCTTTCTCGTGGAGCTGAAATAGCTAGAGACGATCTTGACTATATTAATTCTCAAGTTGACGAAGCTAGTTCACAAGTGATGGAATTTGATAAAAATGCGAAAACTGTTAGGTTAAAAGCTGAGAAGTTAGCGCAATATCATCCATCAATTCGTAAACGAATTATAGTGCGTGCGTTAAGCGAGCTTGGTCTGCGTTTCTCGTCAAGTCACATATCGGCAGTGGACGAACTATGTACAAAATGGCATGGTCAGAAGCCTTTTTCGCTGCCAAATTATTACGAAGCGACTCGGCTCTCGCGCAATATCGTCATTCGCTTATGCAAAGATAGTGAACATGCAAATTGCAGATATACGAGATGACATCGACTATGAATTAATTAGCCACGAAGACCTTATGAAGCGTATTCGTGAAGTCGCTAAACAAGTAAGTGAAGATTACAAAAACAGTAATGTTTTGCTTGTTGCAGTTCTCAAAGGTGCTGTAAATACTCTTGCTGTATTTTCGCAAGAATTAAGCATTAACGCATCAATGGACTTTATGAGCTTGTCTAGTTACGGCAGTGGCACTCAAACTAGCGGACAAATCACTGTTCGCGAAGATTTAAGTACTGATGTGCGTGGTCGAGATGTGCTTATTGTAGAAGACATTGTTGATTCCGGTCGCACGCTAGCTTGGCTTGTAGATGAGCTAAAAGGTCGTGGTGCTGCAAGTGTAAAAGTTTTTGCATTGCTCAGTAAGCCTGCACGTCGCGAAGTAGACGTACAAATCGACTACTCGGGCTTTGAAATTCCTGATGCATTTGTCGTTGGTTTCGGAATGGACTACGACGAACGCTACCGCAATCTCAATAGTATTGCGGTATTAAAGCCATCAGTGTATGGTGCTTGATTTTATAGATTCTATTCAGAATTTTTATATAAATTGAGGAGTTTGAAAGGAGCCTTATTACATGGGCGCTTCTCCTATGACACCGCAAGGCCCAATGGGCGGTCCTGGGCGTGGAAATAACGGGAATAATCCGTTTTTAAATCCACGCAACCCTAGGAATCAGCGAAACAACGGTCAACAGGGCAAGAATAATAAAAATAACGAGAACAACCATAACAATCGTCGTTCCTTCTGGCAGTCGCCATGGACGTGGATTGTGCTTCTTGTGTTGCTTTCAGTTGTCGGATTCCAAATGTTTGTTCATAACGGATCGCAAACTATCGATACTCAGGATGGTATTGAGTTAGTGCGATCTCATAAAGCAAGTTATGTGGAAATTATTGACAATAAACAGTTAGTTAAGCTTACGCTTGATAGTCCGTTTAAGAAGTTCGATAAACGAAGTAAGCAAAAGCGTGACTTTGGCAAGGATGTGCAATTCTACTACGCGTATGCACAAGGTAGGTCAATTGTACAAGAAGTCGAAAAGGCGAAGCCTTCTAACGGCTGGACTGCTAGCTTACAGTCATCTAGCATTATTTCGTATTTGATTACTTCGCTTGCTCCGATATTGTTCTTCCTTGGCATGATTTGGTTCATGTTTAGCAGAATAGGCGGTGCCGGTGGAAGTATGCTTGGCATGGGTGGCGGACGTGGCCGTGGCAAGCTGCTTGAAGGTCAGACTCCTAAAACTAAGTTTGCTGACGTTGCTGGCGAACAAGCTGCTGTTGAAGAAGTTGAAGAGATTAAAGACTTCTTGAAGGATCCTTCGCGCTACAAGGCTTTGGGTGCTCGCATTCCGCGCGGTGTGCTGCTTTATGGTCCTCCAGGAACTGGTAAGACTTTGTTGGCTCGTGCTATTGCAGGCGAAGCTGGTGTGCCGTTCTATGCAATGGCTGGCTCTGACTTCGTGGAAATGTTCGTAGGCTTGGGCGCGTCTCGTGTTCGTGAACTTTTTGACGAAGCTAAGAAGAATGCTCCTGCCATCATCTTTATCGATGAGATTGATGCTGTTGGTCGTCGCCGCGGAAGTGGCATGACTGGCGGTCATGATGAGCGCGAGCAGACACTTAATCAGCTGCTTGTTGAGATGGACGGCTTCGACAACGACACTAATTTGATTATTATTGCCGCAACAAACCGTCCAGATGTGCTTGATTCCGCACTTCTTCGTCCTGGTCGTTTTGACCGTCAGGTGGCTGTTGAGGCTCCTGATTTGGAAGGTCGCGAGGCAATTTTGAAGGTTCACGCTAAGGGTAAGCCTTTTGTGCCGGATGTTGATCTTCATATGGTTGCTGTGCGCACTCCTGGTTTTACTGGTGCAGACTTAGCTAACGTGCTTAACGAAGCTGCGTTGCTTTGCGCTCGCTCTGGTGCTCAATATATCGATAATCGCGCTATTGATGAGGCAATTGATCGTGTTCAAGCAGGACCTCGACGTAAGTCTAAGGGTATGGCTTTGGATGAATTGCGTAACACTGCTTACCATGAGGGTGGTCATGCGCTTGTTGCTGCTGCGTTGCACCACACGGATCCTGTTACTAAAGTAACGATTTTGCCGCGAGGTCACGCACTTGGCTACACTGCTGTGATGCCAACAAGCGACCGTTACTCGCAGTCTCGCAACGAATTGCTGGATCAAATGGCATATGCTATGGGCGGACGCACAGCAGAGGAAGTTGTGTTCCATGATCCAACAACTGGTGCTTCTAACGACATTGAGAAAGCTACTGCTATTGCTCGTAAGATGGTTGTTGAATATGGTTTCTCAGCGAAGCTTGGAGCTGTTAAGTGGATGGATACTGACGAAGATTCTTCCGGTTCACTCGATTCTTTGCAACCTCGTAAGTTCTCGAATCGTACTGCTGAAGTAATCGATGAAGAAGTTCATAAGCTTATCGAAACTGCTCATACTGAAGCGTGGGAGATTATTAACAATAATCGTGACGTATTAGATGAGCTGGTTCGTCAGTTGCTCGCTAAGGAAACTCTTAACGAGAAGGAACTTAAGGAAATCTTCAGTAAGATTCGTAAGGCTCCTGAGCGTACTCTTTGGCTTTCGGACGATAGAAGACCAGATTCTGATCTTCCTCCTGTTGAAATTCCAGAAAGTTTAAAGCGCAACGTTGAAGGTAAGAATGAGCAGAGTGAAGCTTCTGAACTTTCTGAATCTTCCAATAACGCAACTTCACAAAACCAGCAGTCTGATCAGATGTCTGTTGATACGTCTATTCAGACTACTGCACCTGCTCCTCGAACTGTTATTGGAACTGTTAAGCCACCAGTTAATCCGTCTACTAATCAAAATGACGGCACTCAATTTGGTGCTTAATAGTGTAAATACAGTGCTAAAAAGCAGATAAAATACAATCATTAATAAACGCTGATAACAATATAATTTATTGCTGTCAGCGTTTATTTTTATTTTTCTAAGAATTTAATAATAAAAATTAGTGTTATATGCAAAAAATTACGCATGTTGATTTATATCGAGTACAATGTATCGAGATATTAATTTTGCGTATTATAGGTAAGAGTAAAAGATAAATAAACGAATAATTGGAATTTTAAATTGTTTTTATTAGAGAGTAGAAGATGAAATTATGAATACGACCATAAGTTTGAAGGGTATTCGCCCAAGCGGTGACTCAATAGTCATTGGATTATATTCTTCTATTTACATAGATGCTGTTTTAAAAGTTAATTTGAGTAATGCATTAGACGGAGATGAGACTAACGCAATAGATATTCCTCAAATTGCTGAGCGTCTTGCTTTTATGCTTAAACGTTGCGAAAAAGATAGCGAGATTGAGGAGCATCCTGCTATAGCTTTAGAACTTATTGCTAAATCTGTTTTAAATTCTGCTATGCACACTTGGCAAATCAGTGAGGCTGATATTACTGTTCATGCTGCTTTAAGAAGCGAATATTACGGCATGAAAAGCACTGTTGACGATGTTTGCGTTACTTTGAATAGTGTTTCTAGAGAAGAGTTAAATTATTCGGAACGGCATGTAGTTCCTGATTCTCTTGCGCATGTTGCTGTTCGTAGTGGAAGCGTATCAGTTGACGATCTTGAGGAAGGCGAAATAGCAGATTACTATCGTTCTCTTATTGAGGAAGATAGAAAAGAAAAGCAGCGCAAAGAAGACGAGGACGCTGCTGCAGCTGCTAAAGCTGCCGTTGATATCGCAAATTCTTTCGCGGATGATTATGAAAATAATGGAGATTCAGAGTGCTCTTGTGTCGATGAATCTAAAAGTGTCAATTATGGCAGTGAGCTTGTTAAAAGAGAAACTAAGTCTCCTTTGTTCCGTATATGTCCGACTCCGTTACAGACAACTGCAGTAATTTCTATGAAGGGTGTCGCGAAACAAGACACGCGTTCTGCTATGCTGAGAATAGTTGCAATGCTTGAGCAGGATAGAGAATCTCGCGTAGATGGCGTATCGGCACTATATGTTGCCAATATGCTTGAAGGTGATTATTACGCGGCTGTATTTATTCTGTCTTCGGGCGGTGACGAGTATGAACTGCTTCGCTTGCTTCGCGCTGTTGCTACTTTGTATAAAGATAAGGTGACTGTGCGAGTGTTGGGTACGCGTTCATATGGTGCTTCTGCTGCTGATACAAGAACTGTTGATGCAGAAAAATTGCCGCAACAACTAGCGGAAATGGTGATGGTTGACCCTAAGTCGCCTGAACTTATGCCGTGGCTGCAGATAGAGTCGGATGCTGCTTTGGATGACAACTCAGTTTCGTACTCATTAGCGTTTGCTTTTGATGCTCAAACTGTTGGGGTATACTCAGAGCAATGGCTTATAGGGGATGGTTGTTAATGAAAGCGTATCGCACACCTTGGTGGTATCTGGTACTAGGGTTACTGTTTGGCTTTGTGCTGGGCGCATTTCTAGTGTCGTCAACAGAGTCTAGTGCTATGTCGTTAGCAGGAGCTCCGTGGGTTGTTGTTGCAATTATGGTGATTGCTGGCTTAATAACTTTTGTTATGGCGTTGCAAACTCATCAAAGTGTTGCTAACAAAGATAAAAATAAGAAGCGTGTAAGTTCTCAATTTGCTGTTGCAGCTCTTATGCTGTCTAAGGCATTGGGAATGGCAGGTGCTATTTTGTCTGGCTGGTACGTTGGGCAGTTGTTAATGAGTCTGCCACACAGTGAAATAATTCTGTATAACTCTGTTGTGCGTGAATGCTCTATTGCTGGCTTGGTGTGCTTTATTGATATGGTCGTTGGGATTTTGGGCGAGTGGCTCTGCCAGATTCCGCCTGAAGATGATTCTGAGTCTGTCAATAAGTCAAATCGTACGCCAGCAACGTGCTAGTATTTGCTAGCTATTAGTTTGCGTAGTTTTATGTAAGTTGCATCTTGCTTGAATTAAGTAGGTAAAAGTATTAAACGCTTTTTACGCAAGTTGCAACAAACGCTGGAATTTCAACGTTTGTAAGGATGGTATATTACTTTGGCTGAATTTATCTATCAGATGATTAAGGCGCGTAAATCGTACGGAGATCGTGTAATTCTCGACGATGTTACTTTAAGCTTCCTTCCGGGCGCAAAAATTGGTGTTGTGGGTCCGAACGGCATGGGTAAGTCGACGCTGCTGAAAATTATGGCCGGTTTGGAAAATGTGACCAACGGTGAAGCTTCTTTGACTCCTGGCTATACGGTAGGTATTTTGCAGCAGGAACCACCTCTTGATGACACTAAGACGGTTGGCGAAAACATTAAGATGGCTTTTGGTGAGATTGCGCAAAAAGTGGCGCGTTTTAACCAAATCGGCGAAGAAATGGCTAATCCAGACGCTGATTTTGATGCGTTAATGGAAGAAATGGGTAAGCTTCAGACTGAAATTGACGCTGCAAACGGTTGGGATTTGGATTCGCAGCTTGAGCAGGCTATGGATGCTTTGCAATGCCCAGATCCGGATTCGCCTGTTTCTGTGTGCTCTGGTGGTGAAAGGCGTCGAGTTGCATTGTGTAAGCTTCTTCTTGAAGCTCCAGATTTGCTGCTTTTGGATGAGCCTACTAACCATTTGGATGCGGAATCTATTTTGTGGCTTGAACAGTTCTTGCACAAGTACGAGGGTGCTGTTATTGCTGTTACGCACGACCGCTACTTTATGGATAACGTAGCGGAGTGGATTTGCGAAGTTGACCGTGGTCAGCTTTATCCATATAAGGGAAATTACTCAACGTATTTGGAAACTAAAGCAAAGCGTATGGAAATCCAGGGTGCCAAGGATGCCAAGCTTGCTAAGCGTTTGAAGAATGAGCTTGATTGGGTGCGTAGCTCGCCGAAAGCTCGCCAAGCTAAGAACAAGGCTCGTTTGGAACGCTACGACCAAATGGAGCAAGAGGCACGTAATTCCAAGAAGCTTGACTTCTCTGAAATTCAAATTCCAGCAGGTCCACGTTTGGGCTCGCAAGTTTTGGAAGCAAAGCATATTCACAAGGCTTTTGGCGACCGTGTACTTATCGACGACTTGTCGTTTACGCTGCCTCGTAACGGTATTGTTGGCGTGATTGGTCCAAACGGCGTTGGTAAGTCTACGCTGTTCAAGACGATTGTGGGCTTGGAGCCTCTTTCTGGCGGAGAGCTTATTGTTGGCGATACTGTGAAGATTTCTTACGTGGATCAGAATCGTGCAGGATTGGATCCTAATAAGAACTTGTGGGAAGCTGTTTCCGGCGGACTTGATTTTATTGAGGTTGCAGGCGTTGAGATTCCTACTCGCGCATATGTTGCAAGCTTTGGATTTAAAGGTTCGGATCAGCAGAAGCTTACTGGTGTGCTTTCCGGCGGTGAGCGTAACCGTTTGAACTTGGCTTTGACTCTTAAGCAGGGTGGAAACTTGCTTCTTCTCGATGAGCCTACTAACGATTTGGATGTTGAGACTTTGGAAAGCTTGGAAAACGCTTTACTTGATTTCCCAGGCTGCGCTGTTGTGGTTTCGCACGATCGCTGGTTCCTCGACCGAGTTGCAACGCATATTCTTGCTTGGGAAGGCGACGACGAGAATCCTGCAAAGTGGTACTGGTTCGAAGGTAACTTCCAAGCTTACGAAGAAAATAAGATTGCGCGCTTGGGTGAGGAAGCTGCTCGTCCGCATCGCTTGCACCGTAAGCTCACTCGCTAGTTGAGTTTTGTTTTCATTTCTTGGTGGAAACATTTGCTGGTGATTTTTCCGGCGTTTGCGCGACGACCTGCTTTCGCGCTTGGAGCGTAGTGTGCGAAAGTAACTCGGAGCGTGAGCTTGCGTGGAAAGTCCAGTGGACTTTTTCCATGCAAGCTCAGAAGCGAGCACTTATAGTGCGAGCGTCTTGGCGCTTTTTTGACAACATTTGCCGTGATTGTGCCAGGCGTGTGCTAGGCTCGATTAGTTCACGTTTTGAAATTTAAATTTTGAATACACATATTTTACGAAAGGCTATTGTGCCGCATACTCATCATGCTGCGTTCGCCCAAAAGCGAGGCGCGAAGAATACCAAGAACGTCAAAAATACTAGGAAATCAGCTGAAAAACGCAATCCTTTTGAATATCAGGGTAGTCATAAAAATCACGGTTCTAATCATGAGTTCAATTCGCGCAGGGAGCGCAATCGCAAAGCAGAAAAAGCTCGTCGAAAAGCGCGCGAAAAAGCTTTGCGTTATGAAGAAGTAGCTATTGCGGATGCTGAACAAGATTTTGCTAAAAATAATTTTGCTAAGCATAATATTGATAAAAATAATGTTGTTAAAAATGATATTGCAAAATCTCATAATACAAAACAAAATTCTGCAATATCTTTGCGTCCTACTTCAAAAAAGCAAAATCAAGATTCTCATAACGCAACAATTATTCCAGACTCTGCTATTGAATCTTGTGAAAATTACCGTGACGATGTCACTTTTGCGCAACTTGGAGTCCCAGAGCCCTTGGTAGAAGTGTTGCGTGCTGATGGGAAAACTACTGCATTCCCAATTCAGCAAGCAACGCTTCCTGATTCATTACAAGGTGCAAATATCCTAGGGCGAGGTCGCACAGGAAGTGGTAAAACATTAGCATTTTCTATTCCACTTGTTGCGCGTTTAGCTGAGAATTTTGTTGATTTAATTCATTCTGATAAAAACCGTAAGTCACGCGAGTTTAGTGAAATTCCTGCTCCTAGAGCAATAATTCTTGCTCCAACTCGCGAGCTTGTGCATCAAATTGATGACGTAATAGCGCCGCTTGCTACAGCTTATGGCATGCGTACTGTGACAGTGTATGGAGGTGTGAGATACCAGCGTCAGGTATCGCAACTTAAGCAGGGTGCGCAGATTGTGCTTGCTTGCCCTGGTCGTTTGGAAGATTTGCTGCGTCAGGGAGCACTTACGCTTGAAAAAGTGATGGTTAGTGTGCTTGATGAAGCAGATGAAATGGCGGATATGGGATTCCTTCCTGCTGTTACTAGACTTCTTGAACAAGTTGCGCCAGATGGTCAACGCATGCTGTTTTCTGCAACGCTTGATAAGCAAGTTTCTACATTGGTTGAGCGTTTCCTTCCAAATGCTGTTGTTCATGCTGTGGATGATGCTGATTGCCAAGTTGACACTATGACGCATCATATTTTTGCTGTGTCTGCAGGGGATAAATACGAAGTTTTGCGAAAGCTTGCTTCTGGAAAGAAACGTTCTATATTCTTTACGCGCACGAAATATCAAGCGAAGAATATGGCGAAAAAATTTGTGCAGCAAGGTATTCCTGCAGTTGATTTGCAAGGTAATTTGTCGCAGAATCAGCGAGATCGTCATTTGGCTGTGTTCGCTGAAGGCTTGGTGCGCGTGCTGGTTGCTACGGACGTTGCTGCGCGAGGTATTGATATTAGCGACGTTGCATTAGTTGTGCAAACTGAGCCTCCTGAGGATCCTAAGTCTTTCTTGCATCGTTCGGGTCGCACTGCTCGAGCTGGTGAAGAAGGCGATGTCGTAACTCTTGTGCTTCCTAATCAGAAGCGCGCTGCTCATATGATGCTTCGTAAGGCTGGAATTCATGCGAAAGCTGAGGATGTGAGTCCTTCTTCATCAGTTCTAGATGAGATTGTTGGTGAAGCTGCCGAGCTTCAAGAAGGCTGGAGTATGCCGGAGCCGGAGCAGCAGAAGCGTAAAGGTCGCGGTCGTGGACGCGGTGGACGCGGGCGCGTACGTGGGCAACGCGGTGAACGCAGCGAACGTCGTTGGCACGGTAAACGTGGCGAACGTGGTAGTCGTGTTCATCGCTTCGGTCGTGAGTTTTAGAAACAAATGCTGTGTGTTTTACAGCATTTGTTTTCGTTTTCACTACTTTTGATAACATTCGCCAGTGATTTTCCGGCTTTTGTTTTCGCTTTAGTTTTCTTGTCTGTTGTGGTGCAAGGCTGTGATATTTTTCTCCTCGCGCTTTTTATTTGCGTTATTCTTGTATTTTTGTCTATTTCGCCGAATGATTATGTGTTTTCGACAGAATTGCCCTATGTTTTATACATAACATCAACTGGTTTGGTGTTTTCGACAAAACAGCAGCAATACTACAAAAGTAAGTAGCAAGTTGGCAAGCAATAAGCAACTTAGTAATCAGTTAATCAGCCTGTTAAGCAAGTCAACAGTCGGTTAAACTAGTTAAGCCAATTAGCAAATACTTATTTAGATTGACCTTTACCAAATGCGCGCAGTTGAACGCCGTTCCAGTCAGTGCTTACGGTTAACGGAGTGGCTGCGTTCATGCCAGCTGTTTTTGCTGCAGATTGAACGGTACTAGAACTTGGGGAACCTTCGCGACCTGGTTTTGGAGTAAGAACCCACATAGGAGCGTCATTGTCAAGCATATTTGTGGCATCCATAATAGTGTCTGCGAGCTCATCTTCGTCGTCGCCGTCGCGCCACCAAATAATCACACCATCAACAGCAGCGTCGTAATCCTCATCTACCAACTCTTCGCCGGTAAGTTTCTCGATGCTTTCGCAAATTGTTTCGTCAACATCGTCATCCCAGAGCCATTGTTGGACAATGTCTCCTGGTTGGAATCCGAATTCCTGTGCATGCTGAAAAGCTATCTGTTCCACGTGATTTAATATATCAAAGCGTCACGAAGTGCGCACATTTAACGGCGTGTATTCAGTAATTTATCGTTTATCAATTACGACACACCAGGACACGCCGCAAAAATCGCGATTGTGACATAAATCACTATATATAGGTGGTTATCTTTGCGTCTTGCCCTAGATATTGTGCATGAGTTGGGTTATAGTAGAGCGAGTTGTTAGAAATAGTTCCCATGTTTGCAACGAGAGATTTTGCTAGAAGGAACAGTGTTTGAGAAAGGTCTGTACCGATGCAGGTTTTGGAAGAAACTGCTGTCACAAGCGCAGAAAATTGTACGGATGATGTAGTTGAAATTCCAGTTTCTCGCGTGCAGGTCGAAAAGCGCGATGGTCGCGTAGTTGATTTTGATCCGCTGAATATCATTATGGCAATCAAGGCTGCTTTTAAGGATTTGGGCAAGGAAGTCGGTCCGCAAGAAGAGCAGTTGATTCGTAATATTTCTGATCATATTGAGGCTGAAATTCAAGATCGTTACAATGGCCCGGCGAAGATTGAAGATATTCAGACCTTGGTTGAGCATAGTCTTATTGAAAATCACCTTTATGAGGTTGCTCGTTGCTACACGAGCTACCGACTGAACCGAGATATAGACCGCGCTAAAGCTACTGATATTAACGAGGCTGTTAACCGTCTTGTAAATCGTGATGAGTCTCTTGTTCGTGAAAACGCAAATAAGGATTCTAATGTTTATGCAACTCAGCGTGATCTTCTTGCAGGTGCTGTTTCTAAAGCTTCTGCGTTCTCTATGCTTCCTCACGCAGTTTCTAACGCTCATATGAAGGGTGATATTCACTTCCATGACGCTGATTATTCGCCATTTACTTGCATGAGCAACTGCTCGCTTCCTGATTTTGGCGATATGCTTGCTAAGGGATTTGCTCTTGGTAATGCAATGATGGATAGTCCAAAGTCTATTGGTACTGCTGCAACTCAGGTTACGCAAATTATTAAGGATATTGCTGGCGCGCAATACGGTGGTCAGACTGTTAATCGCGCTGACGAAATGCTTGAGCCTTACGCTAAGTGCGATTACGACAAGAATCTTGCTATGGCACACGCAATGATTCCTGATTCCACGCCAATTCAAGTCGCAAAAGATATGATTGACGGCTTGAAGGCTCAGGAGCCTAAGAATCTCCACTGCTTGGACAGGGATCCACTGCCTGCTGATACTCCTTTTGATAAGAATTTGGGCGAGTTGGATCAGCTCCGTGAAGTTTACGCAAAGATTATGACGCGTAAGGCGATCTACGACGCTATGCAAACAATGGAATATCAAATCAATTCTAACCGCGTTTCTAACGGTCAGACTCCGTTCGTAACTGTTGGCTTTGGCTTGGGTACTTCTTGGTTTGCTCGTGAAATTCAGCGCGCTATTTTGCTTAACCGTATTCGTGGTCTCGGCAAAGATCGTCATACTGCAATCTTCCCTAAGCTTGTGTTTACTATTAAGCACGGTGTTAACGCGGACGCTGGCGACCCGAACTACGATTTGAAGCAGCTTGCGCTTGAGTGCTCTACAAAGCGCATGTACCCAGACGTTGTGTTCTACGAGAATATTGTTAAGATTACTGGCTCCTTCAAGGCTCCTATGGGTTGCCGTTCGTTCCTTCAGGGTTGGATTGATCCAAAGACCGGCAAGGACGTTGAAGATGGCCGTATGAATCTTGGCGTTGTAACTGTTAACATGCCACGTATTGCTCTTGAATCTCACGGCGATGTGACTCGCTTCTGGAAGCTTTTCGACGAGCGTATGGAAGTAGCTCACCAAGCTTTGCGATTCCGTATTATGCGTTGCAAGCAGGCAACTCCTGTAAATGCTCCAACGCTGTTCCGTTACGGTGCTTTTGGTCGTTTGGAAGCTAACGAAAGCGTGGATCAGTTGTTCCGTAATGAGCGCGCAACTGTTTCTCTTGGCTACATTGGTTTGTACGAAACTACGGCCGTGTTCTTCGGCAAGGATTGGATGCAAGATCACAGCTGGAATGAGGAAGGCAAGGAATTTGCGCTTTCTTTGGTTCGCCGCATGAATAAGCTTTGCCAGCAGTGGTCAAAGGCGGAAGGCTACCATTATTCCGTTTACTCAACTCCTGCTGAGTCTTTGACTGACCGCTTTAACCGCATGGATCGCCAGAAGTTCGGTCGCATTGAAGGCGTAACTGATCACGACTTCTACACTAATTCCTTCCATTACCCGGTTTGGTTGCAGCCAACTCCTATGGAGAAGCTTCGCTACGAGGTTGACTTCCCGTATCTTGCTTCCGGCGGTTTTATTAACTACTGCGAGTTCCCATGCTTGCAGGCAAATCCTAAGGCTTTGGAAGCTGTTTGGGATTACGCTTACAAGATTGGCATCGGCTACTTGGGTACGAATACGCCAATCGATCACTGCTTCGTTTGTGGATTCCAGGGTGATTTTGAGCCGACTAAAGAAGGCTTCCGTTGCCCGGAGTGCGGCAACAGCGACCCAGATAAGTGCAATGTGACTAAGCGTACTTGCGGTTACTTGGGCAATCCTGTTCAGCGTCCAATGGTTCACGGTCGTCACGAAGAAATCGCTCACCGCGTAAAGCACATGTCTGGCGAAACTGGCCATGTGACTCTTAACAACGGTGAGTCTCGTGAATGGTATGAGGAAACAAAATAAACTTAGCTAATTTACTATGTTGAAACTTAGTAAAATAAGTATGACTAGATAATTTAGCTAAATCAATAGCTTTTCTTGTGTTTGTTGTTTGGTGATAATCTGGCCGTTAGAAATGTATTGCATTTTGTGATTGCACTTTCTAACGGCTGGATTTATTTTATTTTCGCAAATTTGGTTGTTTATTTTTTAGTTGTTTATTCGGTTTGGAAGGGGGTTGGATATGGCTCGCATGAGTTTGCACGATTTTGCGCCTGCAGATGTGAATCGTGGACCGTGGATTCCTACCTCTCTTTCCAATAATCCTCGCGCAGGACAGTGGTCTAGTGAGCGCATGAGCCAGGGGATGATCGCCGATTATAAGCGTTTTTTGATGACAGACGGCGAAGGAATTCGTTGCTCGCTTTACGTTTCCGGCTGCCCGTTCCATTGCGTTGAGTGCTATAACGAGTCGATTTGGGATTTTCGCGCAGGTCATCCTTATACTCAAAAGCTTGAAGATCAAATCATGGAAGATTTAGCGCAGCCTTATGTGCAAGGTTTAACGCTTCTTGGCGGCGAGCCGTTGCTTAATACGGGCATTTTGCTGCCTCTTTGCAAGCGTATTAGGAAAGAGTTTGGCAATACAAAAGACATTTGGAGTTGGACTGGATACACTTGGGAAGAGCTTATGCGCCCAGGGGAGACGCCTGATAAGCTTGAGCTTTTGCGTTACATTGATATTCTTGTTGACGGCCGTTATATGAAAGATTTGCACGATTCGCTTTTGCAATTTCGTGGCTCTAGTAATCAACGAATTATCGATGTGCCAAAGTCTCTGGAAAATCCGCAAAATCCTCCTGTAATCTGGGAAAAGCTTCACGATCAGGAGCGTTTTATTCCGTCGATTTACGGAAAAGACCGCGCGCAAGGCGAAGGCGACGCTTCGTAATCCTATTGAATGCGCCACTCATACGATATATTTAACAATGTTTGTGGACGATTATAAGAATGCATACATATACACATGTTAAGCTAAATATAATTAACCTAGTAACATCTGTATTGCAAACTGTCAAAAGAATTATGCTAACTATGCTCATAAATACTGTAACTAAACGATATACAGTTGGGTATGTTTTTTCTTTGCATAAATATAAAAGATAGATTAGTAATATTAATAGGACGAATGCTTGAATGGTGAGACTAACAGTATTAATACAAGTGTTATCGTCTTTTAAGTCCTTCAATTGTTTAAAGAAATAAATAGCTGACGAAATATAACAAAGCAGCGTTATTGGCAGTAGAACTATGTGTTTGCTGTTCATATTGTTCCTCACATAATTGTTGATATTAATGTGGAAATTCTCACTGCAAGTCGACACGAATGCCTTTCTGCTGTGCTACAGCGCCAACTATCTTTGTGTTACTCATAAGTTTCTTCTTGGGTGTTGGCTTGAACTTGCAATGATAGTAAAAAAGACATGGATAATGCTACTGAGCAAGTAAGTATTCTATTAATAGCTTTTTTATATTCATGACAGTACCTCTTTATACATGCGAATATACACTTTTCATTATATAATTTTTTATAAGATGAAATCAATCGTTGTTTATAATTTGAATGTGTAGAAGCACTTTTTCGTATGTGATTTGTCTGTATACTACTATGTCAAAGATTCATCTATTTATGCATTTGGTAATGAAGTAACTCAATACGGAAATGCGCCATGCGCAATAATTCAAATATGTATTTGAAGAAGTGATATTATTAAACCTACACATGACGTTATGTAGGGGAAGGGATGCAATGGCAGAAAAGCCGAAGAACAATTCACGAAAAATTAGCAATAATTCTCCTCGCGCATTGCGTACGATTCTGTTATCTTTAAAAAAGTACCGTTTTCTTGGCGTTTTAACAGTTGTTACTATTCTCGTTGAAGCTGCTATGCAAATTGAGATTCCTACAGTAATGTCAAATCTTATTGATTTTGGCATTATGTCACGTTCTCAAGAAGCTGTGCAATATTATGGTTTGCAATTGCTTATTTTTGCTGCAATTGCAATGATTGCAGGCGTTATTTCTGGTATTTGTTGTGCGCATTCTAGTGCTGGTTTCGGTAAAAATTTACGTCACAACATGTTTTCACGCTTACAAAGTTTAAGTTTTTCTGATTTAGATAAGTTTTCTAGCGGCACTGTTGTTACGCGTATGACTAGCGATGTGTCAAATGTGCAATTTGCTTACCAAATGATTATTCGCTCTGGTGTTCGCAGCGTTATGATTATCATCACTGCTTGGTGGTTTACTTTTTCAATTAGCCCTGCTATCTCGTGGGTTTTTCTTTCATTCGTGCCTATTATTGGTGCAATTGGCGCTGTTGGAGCTAGTATAGTTGCTCCAGCATTTTCTCGAATTTATCGAATGATTGACGAGATGAATAATAGAGTTGGCGAGAATTTGCATAATATTCGCGTCGTAAAGTCTTATGTGCGTTCTGATTATGAAATAAGTCGTTTTACGCGTATTTCACATAAAATCTATGATTATTTTATTAAAGCTGAGTATGTGTTAAATTGTAGTATTCCTTTGTTTAACTTATGTTTTTATTCTGGCATGCTACTTATTGCGTGGTTGGCTTCGCACGAAATTGTGGCTTCGGGAAATAATCCTGCTTTTGGTTTAACAACAGGAAATCTTGCTGCATTAGTAGTGTATGCTTTGCAAATTTTGTTTGCTTTAGCGAATTTAGTTGCAGTTTTTGTAATGTCGTTAACAGCTCGAGCTTCGATGCATCGTATTTCACATGTTTTGCAATCTCGAAATACTGAAGTTGTTTCCAAGCATCCGCTGACAAAGCTTTCTGACGCTTCTGTGCGTTTTGAAAATGTTTCGTTACGCTATCCTCAATCAGATAATACAGATGAATCTGCCCCAGCAGAACAGGAAATTTTACATGATATAAATATATCTATTCCTTCTGGAGCAACTGTTGGTGTTGTTGGTGCAACGGGATCTGGAAAATCAAGTTTAGTGCAATTAATTGCAAGACTTTATGACGTAACTTCTGGCACTCTTTTTGTAGGTGGAAAAGATATTCGCGATTATGATTCTTCTAGTTTGCGTGGAGAAGTTGGCGTTGTTCTACAAAAAAATATTTTGTTTAGTGGCACAATTGCAGAAAATCTTCGCTGGGGTAGAGCGGAAGCAAGCGATGATGATTTGCGTCAAGCTTGCGAAATTGCTTGTGCTGATGAGTTTATTAAAGATTTACCAGATGGCTACAATACGCATATTGATCAGGGCGGTAAGAATGTTTCCGGTGGTCAGCGACAGCGTTTGTGCATTGCGCGCGCACTTTTGAGGAAGCCGAAAATTTTAATCCTTGACGACTCGATGAGTGCAGTTGATATGAAAACTGATAGTAAAATTCGCGATGGCTTGAAAAAGTTTATGCCTGATTCTACGCAAATTATCGTTGCTCAGCGCATATCTTCAATCGAACATGCAGATATTATTGTTGTTCTTAAAGATGGTCGTGTTGTTGCTAACGGTTCGCATGATGAATTATTTAAGTCTTGTGAATTTTACAGAAATATGGCGATTTCTCAAGAAAAAAGTAGCATAACTGGCGCAACTAAAGAAGAAGGAGCTAAATAACAATGGCTAAGAATAAAACGGCTCACTCTTCTAAAAATGATTCAGCTATTAGTTGGGAAACTCTTAGCAGACTTGCCTCTTATGTGCTGGTGTATCGAGTTAAAATTTACGTAATTATTGCATCAATAATAGTTAGCGCAATTGTGCAAGCTGCAAGTGCAGTGTTTTTGCAATCTCTTGTGGACTCGTATATTCTTCCGCTTGTCGGTAAGCATAATCAGGATTGGACGCCTCTTGTTCGCATGATTATTCTGATGGCAAGTGTTTACGCTGTTGGTGTGTTTTGTTCTTGGCTTTGGAGCAGACTTGTTGCGAATATATCTGAAAGTGTTATGCGTGATTTGCGAGATTCTATGTTTAAGCATCAGCAGAAGCTTTCATTGCGTTACTTAGATTCTCAAGGTTACGGCGATATTATGAGCCGTTACACAAACGATACTGAGGTTCTTCGTGAGGCAATTTCGTGGGCATTTCCGGACTCTTTTTCTGCGCTAATGTCGATTTTGGCAGCGTTTATATCTATTATGTGTCTATCGCTTCCGGTTGCAGTTTTTGTAGTTATATTTACTGCAATATTGCTTTATTTAGTGCGTTTTATGCTAAAGAAATCTGGCAGTCTATTTGAGCAATTCCAGCATGCATTAGGTGAGCTAAATGAGTTTGTTGAAGAATCTGCAACAGGCAGCAAAGTGATTAAAATTTTTAATCATGAGGCAGATTCTATTGAAAAATTAGATAATTGCATAGAAAAAGTGCAAAAAATTTCTGCAAGTGCAAATTCTTATGCAAATAATGTAATGCCTGTTATTAGTAATGCAAGCTATTTGCTTTATGTATTAATTGCTTTACTCGGTGCGTGGGCTGCTTCAGCAGGTCTGCCAACGCTGGGATTAGCTGGATCTAGTACTCTTACATTGGGTACACTTATATCTTTGCTGGCACTTTCGCGCGCATTTATTAACCCTATTGGCGAAATTACAATGCAAGCTAACGCACTTATGATGGCTCTTGCAGGAGCTTCTCGTATTTTTGAGTTACTTGATGAAAAGCCAGAACTTGATTCTGGCAGTGTGCAATTAGTTAAAGTGCGTGTACTTCAGTCTGATGAAGATCTTGGAGAAAAATCAGCATTTGATGTGCTTGAAGAAGTAGATGAACAATCTGAAGGAAGCAATATTTATTGGGCTTGGAAAAGATCAAAGCAAGATAATGGTACTAAAGCTAAAAAGCGCGCTCAAAACTTAAGTGAAATGGCTCAAGAGATTGTGTGCCATGCAAAGCGAGATGCTCGCACTTCTAAGGATGGCCGCTATACTTTGCTTCGAGGCGACGTGCGTTTTACGGATGTTGTGTTTGGTTACAAAGAAAATCATCCTGTTTTACACGATATTACGTGGTTTGCAAAACCTGGTCAAAAAGTTGCTCTTGTTGGAGCTACAGGTGCTGGAAAAACTACTATTGCTAACCTTCTTACGCGTTTTTACGACATCGATGATGGGCAAATTTTGTATGATGGCATTGACGTGCGCGATATTTGCAAAACGGATTTGCGCCACGCTATTGGCACTGTTTTGCAAGATGTGAATTTATTTACAGGCACAATAATGGACAATATTCGTTATGGAAATCTTGATGCTAGCGACGAAGATTGTATTCAAGCTGCAAAATTAGCTCATGCTGACGCGTTTATTTCTCATCTTCCTGACGGATACAATACGCAGCTTAACAATGGTGGTGAAGGGCTTTCTCAAGGTCAGAAGCAGCTTATTTCTATTGCTCGTGCTGCAGTAGAAAATCCGCCTGTGTTGATTCTCGATGAAGCAACTTCATCGATTGACACGCATACTGAAGAGTTAGTTCAGCATGGAATGGATTCTTTGATGGAAAGGCGTACTGTGTTTGTAATCGCTCACAGACTGTCTACAGTGCGCAATGCTGATGTGATTATGGTGCTGGATCACGGTCGCATTATTGAGCGCGGTTCACATGAGGAATTATTGGCAAAACGTGGGGAGTATTATCAGCTTTGCACTGGAGCTGTTGAGCTTGAATAATAGCTTGATTTTGTGCGGCAACACGCCGAACACGCGCGGCACTTGCATTTTGCTAAGGATTCTGTAAGATAGTGACTCGGCTGTTCGAGAGAACAAAGCCACGGCCCCGTAGCTCAGTTGGTTAGAGCGCCGCCCTGTCACGGCGGAGGTCACCGGTTCAAGTCCGGCCGGGGTCGCGATTAATAGAATACCCGGTTCGCCGGGTTTTTTATTCGTCATGGCTCTGTAGCTCAGTTGGTAGAGCGAACGACTGAAAATCGTTAGGTCAGCGGATCGATCCCGCTCGGAGCCACAACAAAAACGCGCGACACGATTTGTGCCGCGCGTTTTGTTTTATTCGCTAGTCAAGCTGCTTCCACGAATCAACATCAATATGATGCTCAGGATTTGCCTGCCAAGCTGCCCAAGCAGATTCTACGATATCCTTAACGTCGTAGCGAGCATGCCATCCCATTTCTTCGTTAATTCGCTTCGTGCTGCCAATAAGCTGTGGAGGATCTCCAGCTCTGCGATCAAGAACAGTTTCTTTAAATGGTAAACCGGTAACTCTGCGCACTTCGTCAACAATTTCGCGCACAGACGTGCCCTTACCAGTTCCTACGTTAAAAGCATCGTACTTGCGCTCGTCGCGATCCAAATACGTGAGTGCCGCAATATGCGCGTCTGCTAAATCAGAAACGTGAATATAGTCGCGAATGCAAGTGCCATCAGCAGTAGGATAGTCGTCGCCAAAAATAGCAGGTGCTTTTCCTCGCTGTAGTCTGTCAAGAAGCATAGGGATTAAGTTCAAAATCGCAGGATCTTCCAATTCCACCGGACCGCATCCAGCTACGTTGAAGTAACGCAGTGCGCAGAAGCGAATTCCGTATGTGTGCTCGCAAGCACGTGCCATCCACTCGCCAAAAAGCTTGGTTTGACCATAAGGGTTAATTGGCAACATTGGCACAACATCTTCTGGTACAACTTCAACAGGAGGCACTCCATAAGTTGCTGCAGAAGAAGAAAATACGAGCTTCTTAACTCCGCTATCTTTCATGCCTTCAAGCACATTAAGCATGCCGTTAATATTCTGTTGATAATACCAAAGTGGCTTTTCTACGGACTCTCCAACTTGCTTTCTAGCAGCAAAGTGAATTACAGCATCGACGTGCTCATCTTTCATAATTTGCGCAAGTCGCTTTCCTGCATCAGGAGAAGAGATATCCATACCATAAAGACGTGCGCCTTCAATTCTTGTAGGCTTTCCGTAGCTTAAATCGTCAACGACGACGACATTTTGCTTTGTTTCATGTAAAGCGTGAACTACATGTGCTCCAATGTATCCGCATCCACCTGTAACAAGAACAGTCATTGTCGACCTTCCTTTTGAATAATATCAATACAATCAGTGAGATTATATCTCGTAAAACTGAAGTTTAATGATATGCATCTGTTGCATAACATCTGTTATTCTCGCATTTTGATTCTGCAGCGTATGCTTAACTTGAATGTGTTAGTTGTATTATTTTGTAAGGTGATGTTCGAATGATATTTGTTGCGTTATCTATATTACGTGTGATTATACGCGCTTATTTGATAATAATGATTATTCGAATGGTTGCAGATTGGTTATTTGTGCTTGTTCCTCGTATGCGTCCTAGAGGTGCTTTTAATTTTCTAATACGGATTATTTATTTCATAACAGAACCGCCATTACGCGTATTGCGCAAGTTTATTCCGCCAACTCGTTGTGGAAATATTAGTATTGACGTAAGTTATATGCTTTTATATTTTGCTCTATACGTTCTTCAAATTTGGTTATAGATGAGTTTATGGTTTTTTAACGCGTAATTTTTATAAAAGCGGCGTTTTGTTGCATAAATTTTTGTATTAACCGCACTAATTTTCTGCGGACGTGATAGCATCGAATAGATATATATCAAAGGGCTATGCCCAAAAAGCGAGGTGTAAAGCATATGACTCTGTTGACGCCTAAGGACATTCGAGAGCATACCTTCCAAATTGTACGTTTTAAGGGAGGTTATGACGTTGACGAGGTCGACGAGTTTCTCGATCAGGTTACAGAAACAATAGAAGCACTCGGTCAGCAGGCAGTGCAGGGCCTAGGGGCTTCCACGCAATCTCTTGGCCGTGATGTTGCGGGTTTGAATACGAAGATTGCTGAGTTAACTTCTAAGGTAGAATCCTTAACTAAAGAAAATGAGGCATTGCGTGATGCTTCTAAGAAGCAGGGTGAATCAAATGAAGCTGCTTCTCAACTTGAAGCTACTGCAACTAAGTTGCGTGAAGCTGAAGAAAGTAATCGTGCTTTGACTGCTCAAAACCAGCAGTTGAAGGAACAGTTAGATGGTTTGGGTGCGCAGGTAGATCAGTTAACTGCTCAAACTGCTCAAGCAGACAATGCTAAGCAGGTTCAAAAAGAGCTTGAAACTGTTACTCGCGAGCGTGACGACTTCCGTGCAAGTAGCGAAAACTTGGGTCGCGAGCTTGAAACTGTTCGCCAGCAGCTTGTTGTCACTCAGCAAGAAAACACTAAGATTGAGGAACTTTCCAAGCAGTTGGAAGAGTCTCGTCAGCGTGAAGAGCAGCTTCGAAAGCAGGTTGCTAAAATGGAACCAAATACTGAAACTGGTAGCTTGCAAAAGATTGCTGGTGCTGGTGCAGAAGCACAAGGTTCTGAGCCAGAGCGTGCAACTGCAATGTTGACTCTTGCTATGCAATTGCATGATCAATATGTAGATAAGGGCAAGGCTAAGGCTCAGCAAATTGTTGAAGAGAGCCAAGCTCGTTATAATGAAACTGTCGCTAAGGCGGATGAATATTCTGCACGTACTCGTTCTGAAGCTGAAGAGTACAGCAAGCAGACTCATGCCGATGCTGACGATTACTCTACTCGTACTCGCAGCGATGCTGATTCTTATGCTGCTCGTGCTCACAATGAAGCTGATGCTTACTCTGGTAAGGTTCGTCAAGCTGCTGATGATTACTCTAAGCAGACGCACGATCAAGCTGACCAGTATGAAGCTGAAGTACAGCATCGTGCTGCAGACTATGATTCTACAACTCGTACAGCTGCTGATGCATATGCTCGTCAGGTACGTGAGAATCTTGAGAAGCAAACTCAAGTTATTGAAGGGAATATTCAGAGTCTCAAGCAGTTCGAAACTGAATATCGTACTCGCTTGACTGATTTCCTTGGTCAGTTGGTTGCTCAAGTTTCTGATGAAAATACCTATGCTGCATTAGGTAACAAGCAGGGTGAAGAATCTGGTAAGCAAGAGTAGTTTTTAGCAGTGCGTAACTGATATTTTAAAATGTTGCGCACTGTGCCGATACTATTTGAATTACTAAAGATCGGATAAATATTGACGCATAGGGATGTGCGTGTGAAACGGCTACGTACTCGCGTAGCCGTTTTTGCACTAATTGTTTTTATTGGTGTTGTGCTAGATCGCATAACAAAACTTTGGGCTTTGGCGACGCTTAGTGACGGGAAAAACATTGAGCTTGTGCCGCACTTGCTTTCTTTAACTCTTGTACGAAATCCTGGAGCATCATTTGGCTTAGGTTCTTCTTTTACATGGGTTATTAGCGTATTAGCTTGTGCTGCTTGTGGTGCCATGATAGCGGCTATTAAGCACACAAAATCTTTGTATTGGACTATTGCGTTTGCTCTAGCGTTTGCTGGAGCTTTTGGAAACCTCATTGATAGAGCGCAATATGCTCAAGGTTTTTTGAATGGCAAAGTCGTAGATTTTATAAACTACGGTTGGTCTGTTGGGAACGTTGCAGATATTGAGCTTATGTTTGCAGGAATCGCAGTCGTATGCCTTATTTTGATTGGGATTCCTCTTTTCGAGCATGCCGATGAGTGATATTTGCTTTAAAGTTACAAGCCAGTTTTCCGGCTGCAGATTTGATGTTTGCTTATCAAAACTAATGGGAGTTTCGCGTGCAAGTGCGATATCTCTTATTGAGCGTAACCAAGCGAAAATCTTAGGTAGAAAATCGCAAAAATCCTCCATTTTGCAAGATGGCGATACGATTGTTGTCGATCAAAAAGAAAGTGCAGAACAAAAAGAAGAGCAAAATAATGAATCTTCTGTATGTAATATTCCAATTATTTACAACGACGACGATATTGTTGTAATAGATAAGCCTGTTGGAGTTGTCTCTCACGCAGCAAAGGGATGGAGTGGGCCGACAGTTCCAGAATGCCTAGAAGCTGTTGGAATAGATATAAAAACAACGCTGTGCGACGAATCGCGCAAAGGAATCGTAAGCAGATTAGACGTTGGAACAAGCGGATTAATGCTAGTTTGTAAAACAGATTTTGCTTATGAAGTAATGAAAAATCAGTTTGCAAAGCATATCGTTAAAAAAACGTATCATGCGCTTGTTCAAGGAGATTTAGCGCAAGATAAAGCTACTATTGATGCTCCTATAGGTCGCGCAAAAGTATCTGATTTTCGTTTTACTATTACTTCTGACGGCAAGCCTGCTGTTACGCACTGGGATGTGCTTGAGCGTTTTAGTCAAGCAACGTTAGTAAGCGTTAATTTGGAAACTGGTCGTACACATCAAATACGCGTCCATTTTTCGTCTATAGGTCACCCTTTGGTTGGGGATTCAATGTATGGAGCGAACCCAGTTTTGGCTCAAAAACTTGGGTTGCAACGTCAATGGTTGCATTCTATGGAACTTACTTTTACACATCCTCGCACAGGTAAATCAGTGACGGTTAAGTCGCATTATCCTCTTGATTTGCAACACGCGTTAGAAGCTATGCGAGCATTATTAAAGTAACGTTTTTGCATTTTTTCAGTCAACTTTCGCTTATAGAATATCTTTTATGACTCAGCCGGAAACCAACTTCGTACATTTGCACAATCACACGCATTATTCACTTCTAGATGGTGCGTCAAAAATACCTGATTTAGTAGCGCGCGCTAAAGAATTAGGCATGCCGGCTGTAGCTATTACGGATCATGGCAACATGCACGGCGCGTACGAAATGTGGAGTACGGCTGTAAAAGCTGGGATTAAGCCAATTATTGGCATAGAAGCGTATGTTACTCCTGAAACAGCAAGACAAGACAAAAGTCGCGTGCATTGGGGCACGGAAGATCAGCGTGCAGATGACGTTTCTGGCGGCGGTTTAATTACGCATATGACTTTGTGGGCGGAAAACGATACTGGCTTAACAAATCTTCTTAAAGCTTCGTCTGTGGCGAATCTTGAGGGTAGAGTTATGCGCTACCCACGTATGGATAAAGACGTGCTTTCAACCTACTCAAAAGGTGTAATTGCGTCTTCAGGATGTCCTTCTGGAATTATCCAGACGCGTCTTCGTTTAGGTCAGTTCAAAGAGGCTTTACGCGCAGCCGGAGAGTTTCAAGATATTTTCGGGCGTGACAATTTCTTTATTGAGCTTATGAATCACGGGCTTTCTATTGAAACGCGCGTAACTAAAGACTTGCTTGAAATTGCAAAAAAACTTAACGCACCTCTTCTTGCAACGAACGATTTGCATTACGTTCATGAAGAAGATCGTGAAGCGCAAGATGCTATGCTTTGCATTAATTCCGGCTCGCGCTTGGACGATCCTGACCGTTTTAAGTTTGACGGTTCAGGATACTATTTGAAGTCCGCTGAGCAAATGCGTGAGCTTTTTAAAGAATTTCCAGAAGCTTGCGATAACACGCTTGAGATTGCTCGTCGATGCAATGTTATGTTCGACGACGGCGAAGATGGCGCTTTTATGCCGCAATTTGACTGCCCGGAAGGTTGGGATGAGACTTCGCTATTCCTTAAAAAAGTCGAGGAAGGTTTGGAGCGTCGTTACAATAACAACATTCCAATGGAAGTTTTAAAGCAGGCTGATTACGAGTGCGGTGTGATTTGCCAAATGCAATTCTGCGGATACTTTTTAGTTGTTGCAGATTATATTAATTGGGCTAAAGCGCATGGTGTAATGGTAGGTCCTGGTCGTGGTTCTGCTGCAGGCGCTATGGTTGCGTACGCAATGGGCATCACAGAGCTTGATCCTATGAAGCATGGTCTGATTTTTGAACGCTTCTTAAACCCGGAGCGCGTATCCTTGCCTGATATTGATGTTGATTTTGACCCGGATGGCAGGGCCAAAGTTCTTGAATACGTGGGCGAAAAATACGGTAGAGATAAAGTTGCTCAGTGCGTTATTTACGGAACTATTAAAACGAAGCAAGCTCTTAAAGATTCTGCGCGTATTATGGGCTACGAGTTTTCAGTAGGCGAAAAAATTACGAAGGTTCTTCCTCCTGCTAAAAACGGCAAAGATATGAGCTTGCACGATATTTTCGACGAAAAATCAAAGCGTTACGCTGAAGCGCGCGAGTTTCGCGAAATGTACGACACGGATCCAGATACTCATCGCATTACGGAAGAAGCTAAGGGCATTGAAGGTTTGATTCGTCAAACAGGTGTGCATGCTTGTGCAACAATCATGGGCTCGGAGCCAATCACAAACACTTCGCCACTTTTAGAGCGCACTGACGGTACTATTACTACAACTTTTGAGTATCACACTTGTGAAACGCTCGGTCTTGTAAAAATGGACTTTTTGGGTCTTTCCAACTTGACAGTTATTCGCGATACTTTGCGAAATATCGAAAATAATGGGAAGGATCCGATTGATTATACTAAGATTCCGTTAGACGATAAAGCTACTTATCAACTGCTTTCTAGGGGTGATACTTTAGGCGTTTTTCAGCTTGATTCCGACGGTATGCGTGCGCTTCTACGTACTTTGAAACCGGATAATTTCAATGATATTTCGGCTTTGATTGCACTTTACAGGCCTGGTCCTATGGATATGGATTCGCATACGAATTATGCTAAGCGCAAGAATGGTTTGCAAGATATTATCCCTATTCATCCAGAAGTTGCTGAGCCGTTAAAGGAAGTTCTGGACGAAACTTACGGTTTGATTGTTTACCAGGAGCAGGTGCAGTCTGCAGCGCGTATTTTAGCAGGATACAGTCTTGGTAAAGCAGATGTGTTACGTCGAGCAATGGGCAAGAAAAAGCCGGAAGTGCTGGCAAAAGAGCAGGTGCCATTCTTTGAAGGTATGAAAGCTCACGGATATTCTGAAGAAGCTGCACAAGCTGTGTGGGATGTTTTGGTTCCGTTCTCTGGTTACGCGTTTAATAAAGCTCACTCTGCAGCTTATGGCTTGATTTCTTACTGGACTGCATACCTAAAAACGCATTATCCTGTGGAATTTATGGCAGCTTTGCTTCAAAACGAACGTACGAATAAAGACAAAACTGCACTGTACTTGGGCGAGGCAAGGCGCATGGGTATTCAAGTTTTGCAACCTGATGTAAACGAGTCTGTTCTTGAGTATTCTGCAGTTGGAGATGTTGTGCGCTTTGGTTTGGGTGCTATTCGTAACGTTGGAGACAAAGCAGTAAACGATATTATTACTGAGCGTGAAGGTGAGCGCGGACGTTTCGTAAACTTTATGGATTTTGTACAACGTGTTCCTATTAGTGCACTTAATCGACGTTTAGTAGAGTCGCTTATTAAAGCTGGAGCTTTTGATTCTATTGATTCAAATCGTCGTGCGCTGTTTCAAATTTGTGATCCTGCAATTGATTCTGTGATTGCGCTTAAGCGCAAGCAGGCAGAGGGTCAGTTTGATTTATTTGCTGATCTTGATTCGTCTTCTGACTCGGATGACGACAACGGTATGGGAGATATGCAAATTACTGTACCTGATGTTGAAGAGTGGGATAAAAAGACAAAGCTTAATTTTGAGCGAGAAATGCTTGGATTGTACGTTTCTGATCATCCACTAAGCGGATTGTCTGCAGTTTTGGCAGATTTACGTGAGATGTCAATCGCTCAACTGATCGACAGAGCAAGAACTATGAGCGACGGTCAGCAAGTAACTATTGCAGGCCTAGTTACGAGCGTAGATAGGCGAGTGTCTCGAAAAGGTAATGCTTGGGCGATTGTCACAGTTGAAGACATGGAAAGTTCAATACAATGCATGTTCTTTGGCAAAGTGTACGAAGCTTCAGCGCAAGAACTTGCAATTGATCAAGTTGTGCGTATTCGTGGACAAGTTGAAGTGCGTGATGAAACTGTTTCCATGCGTGCTACAGAGTTTGAAATACCAACTCTTGAATCAGTGGATGAGAGACCTTTAACAGTTGTTATTCCTCGTAAAGTTCTAGATAAAGGTCGTGTTGCGCAATTAAGTAATATTTTGAGCCGACATCCAGGCTGCTGTGAAGTGCGCTTGGCTCTTGTCGACGATACTGGCAAGGCACAAGTTCTTACTTTTGGAGATCGTTTCCGTGTAAAGCGAGATACTTCTTTGTTTGCTGAAATGAAAATCGTTTTTGGATCTAGTTGTTTGCCTAGTGCGTAGAAAATATGCACTACTGATTTGATAAAATATAAAACTAGGTATGCTTTAAGAAATTACATTGAAAGAGGAGGAAATAACGAATATGTTAAACAACGGTGACGAGCGTAACAGTGACGATAAGCGTAAAAATGATGGTGAGCGTAACAATGACGATTCTGTGCGCACTTCTTTTACTGATGCGGAATTAGATAATGCGCTCGCTGGATTTGAACGTGAATTTAAAGAAGAGTCGCAGGAAAATTTAAATAGCGAAAATTTAGAAAATAACCAAAAAAGCGACGATAATCAAGAAAATGATTTTCTTGATCAAGCTATGCGCAATATTGAAGAAGCTAATTTTGAAGAAGATTTGCAAGGTTTGCTTGGAAATAAAGCAAAAGTTGCGTTAATGATTACGTATGTGCAGCCTGCTCAGTTACTAGCTGCTTTTTGCAAAATGGCTAGTGTTTCAGCACGATGCTTCGATGAAGAGCAAGGTGCTGTTGCAGTATTAAAAAATTTGGACGGCAATGAGCCGGAAGAAGCAGTGCAAAAATTTGTTGATTTCTTCCGTGGAATGGATGTTATGCTCATTACAAATAGAGCTGATAAATTAACTGCAAAAGTTTACGAATATAATTGCGAACCGCAAGAAATAGTTGCGCCTATGGCATTAGCTGTGTGGTCGCGTACAGTAGAAGATTTAGCTATTGGCATGGAAACAGTTGAAACTATTTCGAAACAAAATATAGAAATGTTCAATAGTGACGATTTGAGCGATGCGAACGCGTACGAGCTATTCCAAAAATATGGCAAAAGAAAGTAAAAATAATTAAGCAATTAATTGGCATATTAAATTGAAGAAGTTGCGTTAGAAAGTAGAAATTTCATTACAATTACGTAAATTCATTGCAGATAAGCTCAACATATGAAGCGCAATACGAAATAATACACTACAATTGCACGTGAATATGCATATGTGCGTGGCTATGCATACAACCGGATGATACCCAAGGGGTTTATTATGGATCGACAACAAGAGTTTGCTCTACGTACTGTTGAAGAGCGAGACGTGCGTTTTATTCGACTCTGGTTTACGGACGTCTTAGGCACGCTTAAATCCGTTGCTATTGCCCCTGCTGAATTAGAAGCAGCTTTTGAAGAGGGAATAGGGTTCGACGGCTCAGCAATAGAAGGCATGACTCGCGTCCTAGAAGACGATATGATTGTGAAGCCGGATCCGTCGACGTTCCAAATTCTTCCATGGCATGGAGGTCCGGAAGGCACAGCGCGCATGTTCTGCGATGTGCTAACTCCAGACGGAGAGCCTTCACTGGGAGACCCTCGTCACGTTTTGAAGACTGCGCTCGCAAAAGCGAAAGAAAAAGGATTTACTTTCTACGTTCATCCGGAAATTGAGTTTTATTTGTTTGAAGCTCAAGATGATTGGTCCAAAGCTCCTGTGCCGATTGATGAGGGTGGCTATTTTGACCACGTTCCTAGAAGTTCGGCTATGGATTTCCGTCGTAGTGCAGTTAGTATGCTTGAGCAAATGGGTATTTCTGTAGAATACTCGCATCACGAGGGCGGTCCTGGTCAAAACGAAATTGACTTGCGTTATGCAGATGCTCTTACTACCGCGGACAATATTATGACTTTCCGCACTGTAGTTAAGGAAATTTCTCTTGAGCGCGGAATGTATGCAAGCTTTATGCCAAAGCCGCTAACTGATCAACCTGGATCGGGTATGCATACGCATTTGAGTTTGTTCGAAGGTGACACGAACGCTTTTTATGAGGCAGGTCAAGAATTTAATATGTCTCTTATTGCGCGTCAATTTGCGGCTGGTATTTTGCATCATGCTTCAGAAATTTGCGCTGTAACTGATCAATATGTGAACTCTTACAAGCGTTTGTGGGGTGGTGCGGAAGCTCCTAGCTACGTTTGCTGGGGTCATAGCAACCGTTCTGCACTTCTGCGTGTGCCGCAATACAAGCCTGGTAAAGGCAATTCTTGCCGAATGGAATTCCGTGCGCTAGATCCTGTGGCGAATCCGTATCTTGCTTACTCTGTGCTTCTTGCTGCCGGTTTGGATGGTATTGAAAAGCAAATGACTTTGTGCGATCCAACTAGCGACGATGTTTGGGAGCTTACTGATGCTGAGCGTCAAGCAATGGGTATTCAGCCATTGCCGGAATCCTTGGATGAAGCACTAAAGATTATGGAGCGCTCGGACTTCGTTGCAAGCGTATTAGGTGAACACGCTTTTGAGTACTTCTTGCGCAATAAGCATCAAGAGTGGGAAGAGTACCGTCGTCAGGTTACGCCTTTTGAGCTTGAGAAGTATTTGCCGCGTTTGTAACGCGAGTGACTTTGTACTTTAGAGGCCTTAACGCAGAAACTGTACTGCGTTAGGGCCTTTTGTTTGATGTTTCGGGACACTGCTGCAGATTGCGCTCGCGCGGATTACGCGCTCGCTTACGAAACTCGCGTTGGAAGTCCACTGGACTTCCAACTTTAGCGAGTTTCCGCTCCGAGTTGCCTTCGCGCTAAATGTCAGCGCTCAGGCAGGTCGTCGCGCACACTAACCACAACCTAGTTTTTAAAGCGCAACCACGTAACTCTGCCCTGCCTTCGTCAATCGAGACGAAGGCAGACCTCGCTTGCGGTGAAAGCACACTGTGCTTTCAACTCTGAGCAAGCTCGGCGCTCCGAGTTGCCTTCGCGCGCTAAATCGCAGCGCTCAGGCAGGTCGTCGCGCTGCGTGAGGGTCTTTTGTTTTCTATTGGTGGTTTGCTTCAAAAAAATCAAAAATTTTGTAAAAAAGTGGGGATTTTTGGGGAGGAATGGGGTAAAATGGTGAACAACGTGTAAATGGCATAGTACATGTTGAGTTAAGGAGGTGGAGTATGGCACGTCGTGCTGCTGATAAGCAACCGCGCAATAACGCCAATTCTTCCTCTTCGCATTCCATAAATCAGGCTCAACAAGCTGCTGATTCAAATGTTTCTCAGCAATCGCAGATGCCACTGCAAATGCAAGATTCACAAGTGTCTCAGCAGCAATACGTTCAGCCTGTTCAACCTGTACAGTCTAAGCAGTCAATTCAGGGTTATTATGGTATGCCTTCAACTGTTATGCCAGCAATGCAGCAATATATGCCAGCACCGGTTTTCACCTCCACTCCGTCCGGCGCTGCTGATTCGTCTGCACAAGCTGCAGCTATGCCAGTTGCACCTTTTTATGCTTCTCAATATCAAGAAGCTGTGTCAACTCATCCAGCAACACCTATTTTGTTAGGCACTTATACTCCAAAAATTGACGATAAAGGTCGTGTTGCACTTCCTGCAAAATTCCGTTCTCAGCTCGGAACTGGTTTTGTTATGGCTCGCGGTCAGGAGCATTGTGTTTACGTGCTACCTATGGTTGAGTTCCAGCGTATGGCAACGCAAATTCAGCGCACATCTATGAGCAATAAGTCAGCTCGCGATTATCTTCGTGTGTTCCTTTCTGGTGCTGTTGATGAAGAGCCAGATAAGCAGGGACGCATTGTTGTGCCGCCAATGTTAAGAGATTACGCCAATTTGGGCGATCAAATTGTTGTTATTGGTGTTGGTACGCGTGCAGAGATTTGGAATAAGTCTGCTTGGGAAGAATATCTTGCCGATCGTGAGCAAGGTTATGCAGATATTGCTGACGATGTACTTCCGGCGGTGATGTGATGACTGATGCTATGAAAGATATTACAGCTATTCACGCACCGGTATTATTGCAGGATTGTGTTGATTTAGTTACTCCTTCTTTGCACCACCAAGGCGCAATAGTAGTAGATTGCACTTTAGGCCTTGCTGGTCATGCGACTGCTTTTCTTAAAGCTGCGCCTTTTGCAACACTTATTGGTATTGATCGTGATTCTGAAGCACTTTCGTTAGCAACGCAAAGAATGCGCAGCGAAGGTCTCGAGAATCGTTTTATTCCTGCACATGCAGCATTCGATGAGATTGATGAAGTGCTACAAGAAAACAGCATTGACCGTATTGATGCTGCTTTTATGGATTTGGGTCTTTCAAGTTTGCAAATTGACGAAACTGATCGCGGTTTTTCTTATTCTCACGATACAGCACTTGACATGCGTATGGATACGACGCAAGCAACTACTGCCGCAACGATTTTAGCTACTTATGATTCTCGAGAATTAACTAGAATTTTCCGAGAGTATGGTGAAGAACGTTTTGCTTCTCCTATTGCTCGTCGTATTGTTGAAGTTCGTGCTACGGAGCCTATTGCTACTTCGGGTCAGTTGGTTAGCTTAGTTGACTCTGTAATTCCGAAAGCTCATCGCGCTACTGGAAATCCAGCAAAACGAGTGTTCCAAGCTTTGCGTATTGAAGTGAACGGTGAATTAGATAAATTGAGCCGTACTCTTCCTAAAATTGCTTTACATCTTCGTGAGCATGGTCGCTTAGTTGTTGAATCTTATCATTCGTTGGAAGATACAGCTGTAAAACGTTTTATGAATCAAGGATTAACAGTTGATGTTCCTGCAAACATGCCTGTTATTCCTGATGATGCTCAGCCGTTCTTTAAAGCTCTTACTCGCGGAGCTATGAAAGCTTCTAAAGAAGAAATTGTTCATAACACTAGATCTTCTTCAGTTCGTTTGCGCGCTGTCGAATTATGCCGCCCTATCCCGGAGCGTTGGATTCCAAGGCTTGAAGATGAGGCGGCTGGTCGTAAAGCTATAAAAGGAGGTCGCTGACATGGTATTGAACATGCAAAATCGTGTTTTGCGCTCTTCTGCGTCTTCTGCTTCAGCTCCAGCTGGTCGTACTAAAGATAATTCGACTCGTAAAGAATACGTACATAATTCTGCTCCTTCGGTGTTTAACCCATCTCAACGTAAATCTTCTGCTGTGCTTGAACGATTCAGCAAGGTTATGACATGGAGCAATACGCGCAAAGTACCTCTTGTGAATTGCATGATTATTGTGATTTTTATGGTTGTTACGTTGTTGACTTCGCTTCTTTTGCGTACGCAAATGGCAGAGATTTCCTTCGACCAAACTGCAGTACAGATGCGTATTTCTCGTTTGCATCAGGATGTGGAAGCTCGTCAAGCGAAATTAGATACTTTGGAATCTGAACTTCCTGCAAGAGCGCAACGAATGGGAATGGTTCCGCAACAAGGTTCTATTTCTATTGACTTGAGTGATTATGCAGCAAAACGAAAACATAGTCATTCTGAGAAAACTAAGCACGAAAAACAAGCCGATAACTCAAAACAAACTAATAACTCAAAACAAACAAATAACTCAAATAAAACTCAAAAACAAGACCAACAAAATCGTCAATATCAACAGAAAGCAAAACAGGAGAAACATTGATGCGCCACTTAATCAAACAACGTTTCGCTCCTCAGCAGATATTTGCGCGTAAGTGCACCGTAATTGCAATTGTTTTTGCGTTAATTGGTGTTGGTGCAATAGTAAAGCTAAGTTTTATACAGATTATTAATGCTCGCTCAACTGCACAAGCAGCTCAGGCTGAGCGTAGTCGTGTGCGACCAATTCTTGCACGTCGTGGGCGCATACTTGATGCTAATGGTGCTGTGTTGGCTCAAAGTGTTGAGCGATTTAATATTATTGGAGATCCACTTAATGCTCAGGCTTTTGTTCCGACTCCTTGCACAAAACAAACCGAGCATAACTGTCATATGCTTAATGGCAAGCCTGTAGAAGGCACGGGCGCTGTGGCGGTCGCCCGTTTGCTTGCTCCGATTTTGCACATGAGTTCTGTAGAACTTGGTGGAAAACTGGCTGGCGTTGGTCGTTACGTTTTATTGAAACGTAACGTGACTCCTGCAATGAAACGTGCCATTGACGATTTGAATCTTTCTGGGTGTATTTATGCAGAGAACAGTAGTGAACGAGTATATTCAAGCGGACCTATTCTTGGATCTGTTATTGGTGCTGTTGCTAATGCCGATGAAGTTAATCGTAAAGATATTAAAGATCGTAAAGGTGAGGTTGGTGTTACTGGTCTTGAATTTACTAAAGATGCAACTTTGAATGGCGTGGACGGATATCAGCGTTATCAAGGTAATAATGCAGGAAATGAGAAAATTCCTGGTACTGTAACTGAATCTAAGCCTGCAATCAACGGAAGTGATGTTAAGCTCACAATCGATAGCGATGTCGATTGGTATGTTAAAAAAGTTTTGCTTGATGGCAAGAAAAAATATCATGCAACTTGGGGTATTGCAATAGTGCAAGATGTTCGTACTGGCGAAATACTTGCTTTGGAAGATACTGATGAGATTAAAGCTGGAACAACGCAAGCTAAGGTGAATGTTTCTAGAGCTGTAAGCCAAACCTTTGAGCCTGGTTCTATTGGTAAAGCTTTCTCAATGTCTGGAATGTTACAAACTGGTGCGCATAAGCTTACTGATAAATTTGCTGTTCCTAATACTCTTAATAAGAACGGTCAAGCATTCCATGATGCTGTTAGCCATGGTGTTGAGCGTTGGACATTAGCTGGTATTCTTTCGGAATCTTCTAACGTCGGTATGGTTATGGCTGGTGAAAAATATCCGATAGATAAACGCTATGAGTATCTTTATAAATTTGGTCTTGGTCAGTACTCGGGATTGAATTTGCAAGGAGAATCTTGTGGCTTGCTTCCTAGCGTTCAAGCTTGGGATGGTCGTAAGAAAGATACCGTTCTGTTTGGTCAGGGTTATGCTGTGAATGCTTTGCAGCTTACTAATGCGATTGCAACTATTGCAAATAAAGGCGTTAGGTTGCGTCAGTCAATAGTTAAATCCGTTATAGATTCTAATGGTAGAGTTACGAAGTCTCCTCGTCCTGCAGGAACGCGCGTTTTGGATGAAAATGTTGCTGCACAAATGATGAATGCTTTGGAAAATTCTGGTGAGCATTATCACAGATTTGCTGGTGTCGATGGTTATCGTGTTGCTGCAAAGAGTGGTACAGCTGAAGTTGCTGGCGCTGATGGTAAACTTAGCTCTACAATCAGCGACTGGTCGGGTGCTATACCAGCGGATAATCCTCGCTTCGTCATAACAGTTGTTTTGCGTGATCCACAAGGTATTTATGGTGGTATGACTGCAGGTCCACTGTTCAAAACTATTGGAGAATTCTTAATGCAAAAGTATGATATTCCAGCTTCTTCTCCACGCACAAATCCTGTTCCTGTGAATTGGTAGTGTACGCATTACAATGTTGTTATCTATAAAGTAGGGTGTGCAATGAGTGCGGTTGATGAATACTCTAGAATTAGAGTGACGCTAGGTTTTGCTGCAAAAAATTATGGTTTTGAAGTTGTTCCTGCGTTTGCTTCAGAGGTAACTATTACTTCTATTGCTCATGATGTGCGTCATGTGCGTCCTGGTGGATTATTTGTGCCAATTGGTCATATCGATCGTCGTCAGCTTGAAGCTGCACGTGATGCTGGGGCATATGCTGCATTAGTTTCACCAGAATTTCGTGGTGAGGCTGCAGATTTAGGTCTGCCTTTGCTTGTTTCTTCTGCTAATCCAGTTGCTTTGGGCAAGCTTGCTTGTGATATTAATGCAGATCCTTCTTCATGCGTTGCAATATTTGCGATTGCTGGTGACGATGATGATGAGATCCATGCTAATGTTTTGCGATTAGCTGATTTTTTGCATATGTTAGGTAATCCTGTTGGTGTTATTAGTGATGCTGGATCTACTTCATTGCAGCGCGAATTGTCTTTGCAATATCCTTTAAATATTGCAGATGTACAGCATGCTTTATCTGTGTGTGCAGAAGATGGTGCTGCAGCTGTTGTTATTGCACTTAATTCTGCAACTTTAGCTAAGAACGCGTTACAATCCGTCAGTATTGATGTTCTTGGCGTTGAGCAAACTCAGAATGAAAGCAATTCTGGCGCAGGGTCTGATTCTCAATCTGATGCTAAGTCTAAAGATAGTTCTGATACTAATTCTGAATCTAAAGATGCAGCCTCAAATGTGAAAGTTAGTGCAAAGGCATCTTCTTCACCGCTTTACCCGGCATATGCAACCGGCATGAGTTTTTATGCGTTGCGTCAACGTTATGGTTTTTCTGGAAGAGAGCACGCTTATTGTGTTACTAGATCGGCTGAGTCTGACGAATTAGCTGAATTAGCGGATCAAATTGGTGGCAATGATGTGCAGCGGCATCTTTCATTATCTATTGCAATGGTGTTAGCTGCTGGTGTTCGTCGTGGGACTATTAAAAGTGCGCTGCGAGTTTCGCATGAACTGCACTGAATTATGCTGATTTCATTCGAGTTTTCAAATAAATTAATTGCGTGAGTTTTGTTTAAGAGCTTTTAATTATGTGGCTAATTTGGAGGATGTTATGAGTTGTGTTGAAACTTCGTGTGCCAGCAATGCTGAGAGTTTAGATCATGCCGATATGATGCCTATGAGCATAAGCGAAATTGCTAAAGCTGTTCATGGGGAAATACACGAGTTTAATAGTTGTGACACAGATTTAGTTGCAAATTCCGTTTTTAGTGATTCTCGTCAAATCCGTAACGGTTCTGTGTTCGTAGCTATAGTTGGTGAACATGTTGACGGTCATGATTATGTAAAGAATGCTGAAAAATCTGGAGCTGTTGTAGCTATTGTTGAACATGTTGTCGAAGGCACTAATCTCAATCAAATAGTTGTGAATAATTCTATAGAAGCGCTGGGCTTGCTAGCTAAACATAATTTGGAACTTCGCCGCAATCTTAACAAACCTTTCACTATTATTGGTATTACTGGTTCCGTTGGCAAAACAACAACGAAAGATATGTTGAAGGCTTTGTTGAGCACGCTAGGCGAAACAGTTGCTCCTGTTGGATCTTTTAATAATAATATTGGTTTGCCTCTTACTGCTTTGCAAGTTGGCAGTAATACTCGATTTTTAATAGCAGAAATGGGAGCTAATCATGTTGGCGAAATTGCCAATTTAACTCATATTGCTCCTCCGGATCTCGCAATAGTGCTTAAAGTTGGTGTGGCTCATTTAGGTGAATTTGGCTCAGTTGAGCGCATTGCGCAAGCAAAAAGTGAGATTGTGCGTGGGCTTTTGCCACATGGCATAGCAGTATTAAATTCCGACGATAAGCGAGTTTCTGCAATGTCTTGTCTTGTAGAAAATAAGCATGTGCGCTGGTTCGGTAGAAATGTTAAAAACGGATTGCTGGAATCAGCTAGTAAAGATGACTACCAACTTTCAGCTAGTAATATAAAGTTAGATTCTTTTGGTAAAGCAGTTTTTACTACCACTGAACGTAGTAATTCTTCTGATCTAATGAATCATATTGAAGTGCATCTTGCTATACAAGGCGAGCATAATGTTATGAATGCGCTTGCAGCAGCAAATGTTGCTAGATATTTGGGAATGACTTTAGATGATATTGCTTCTGTGCTGTCTAAAGTTTCGCATATTAGCCCGCATCGCATGCAATTGAGTACAGTTTCTAAGAATGACGAGAAATTTACACTTATTGATGATTCCTTTAATGCAAATCCTGATTCTATGAAAGCAGGAATCGATGGTTTGTGCGCCTATGAAAATGATTCTTGTAGTGCATCTTCGAAACCTTTCCGTATAGCGGTTCTTGGTTCTATGTTGGAGCTTGGCAGCAACGAAGATGAATTGCACACAAATATTGGAGAATATGTGGCAAATTCGAGTGTCGATGCAGTTGTTGCTGTTGGTTCAAAAACGGACTCTGACTTAGATAAATTAGCTCACTGTATTGCTCAAGGTGCACGTTCTTCTTGGAATAATAAACTACTTTCTTCTCACGATGCAGTCTACTTTGTGCACAGTGCGGATGAGGCTGATGATATTGTTTGGAAAATTGTGGCCGAGCATCCGAGTAGTGTTGTGTTATTGAAAGGCTCTCATGCTTCAGGCTTGAGTGTGCTTGCTGAACATTGGGCAAATATTTAACTGCTCGATGCTCAATATAAGTGTGAAATTAATAAATTAAGTATTATAGCAAACGGAACAGTAAACGGAGGTTAAGCGGTGATTGCGCTTATTGTAGGAATTGTGGTGTCGCTCGTAGTTACGATTGTTGGCACGCCTTTGCTTATTCGTTTAGTGCATCGTTTGCACTACGGTCAGTACATTCGCCAAGATGGACCACAATCTCATTTAGTAAAGCGCGGTACGCCAACTATGGGCGGTGTTGTTATTAACTTTGCTGTAGTAGCAGGTTGGGCTGCTTCTGCTCTTTATAGATATGTTTCTGTTGGTCGCTCGCCTTCATGGTCTGCTGTTTTGGTGCTGTTTGCAATGCTTTCAATGGGTTTGCTTGGCTTTATTGATGATTTTGCTAAGGTTCGTAAAAAGCAGAATCTTGGTCTTTCTGTACATGCGAAGTTTACTGGTCAAATTATTTTTGCAAGTATTTACGCGCTTTTGTCATTGCTATTGCCAACTCAATCTGGTATTGCTAGCGCTCAACCTGGAATGAGTTTTATTGAAAAACCATTTTTTGATTTTTCTATACTCGGCAACGGTGTAGGAATTGTAGTATTTATTGTTTGGGTTAATTTCCTTATTGCTGCTTGGTCTAACGCTGTAAACTTGACTGATGGACTTGATGGTTTAGCTTCTGGATCTTCTATGATTGCTTTTGCTGGTTACGCTTTGATTGCTTTCTGGGAAAGCTACCATGTGCGCGGAGGCGGTCATTTCGGATTCTCTTACGCTGTTTCTGATCCTCTCGATTTAACTATTATTGCTGTTTGTGCTGCTGTTGCTTGCTTTGGATTCTTGTGGTTTAATTCGAATCCTGCTCAAGTATTTATGGGAGATACTGGTTCGTTGGCTTTAGGCGGATTATTTGCAGCTCTTTCTATTGCAACTCACACAGAGTTTTTGGCTGTGATTTTGGGTGGATTATTTGTAATGGAAGCTGCAAGTGACGTTATTCAAGTTGGATTCTTTAAAGCTACGCATAAGCGTGTGTTCAAAATGGCTCCTATTCATCATCATTTTGAATTGCTCGGCTGGACGGAAACTAAGGTTGTTGTGCGATTCTGGATGATTGAGCTTATGTTTGTGCTTTCTGCACTTATGATGTTCTACGCCGATTGGGCAGGGCATTCTGGCTTGCTTATTTAATTTCAAAAATTGGAAGGCTTCAATATGAATATTGTCGATGGCAATGAAGTATCTGTTTCGTCTGAATCTACTTGTAAGTCGTGCACAAGCGATAAAGCATTTGCTTTTAAGCGTGTATTAGTTGCAGGTCTTGGAGTTTCTGGTCGTGGCGCAGCTGAGGTTTTGTGCGCTGTTGGATCTGAGCCTGTGACTGCAGACGAAAATAAGCCTGATGCCGATATACATGATTTTTCAGCAATAGACTGGTCTAAAATCGATGCTGTTGTTACATCTCCAGTATTTAACCCTCGCACGCCATTTTTGCAAGAAGCTGCATCGCGCAATATTCCAATAATGAGCGAAGTTGAATTAGCATGGCGCTTGCGCGTACCTTCTCAGCGCACGAATAAACCTGCTTATTGGATTGGCGTTACTGGCACAAATGGTAAGACTTCTACTACAGAAATGACTTCTGCAATGCTAACCGCTTGCGGATTAAATGCTCCAGCTGTGGGAAATATTGGAAAGTCTGTGTCACATGCTGCTTTGGAATGTGAGCATGATGCCTTATGTGTTGAATTAAGCTCTTTCCAATTGCATTTCACTGATTCTTTAGCTCTTGATTGTGCTGCTATTACTAATATTGCTGCTGATCATTTAGATTGGCATGGTGGCATGGAAGCGTACGCTCGTGACAAGTCAAAAGTATTTAATAATGTGCAAAAAGCTTTGGTTTACAATGCTCAAGATGAGCGTGTAAGCAAATTGGCAGATTGTGCACAAGTTGCTGATGGCTGTAAAAAGATTGGTTTTACGTTAGAAGAGCCTAAAGATGGTGAAATTGGCGTAAAAGATGGTTGGATTGTAGATAACAGCGGTGTTGCTGGAGGAACTAAAGGCACTCTAAAACCTATTGTCGAATTGCGTGAGCTAAAACATCTGTGCGAGCCTGATGGCAGTGTGTATCCGCATTTATTAGCTGATGCTCTTACTGCGTTAGCGTTAGCTTTAGGTTTAACTGGTGACGTAGATTCTTCAGTTCGTGCTTTACGCGAGTTTGCTCCTGGAGGTCATCGCATTCAAACAGTTGCGACTTTGATGTCTGAAGATGAAAATCCTTCGCATTGTATTAGATTTGTAGATGATTCTAAAGCAACTAATGCTCATGCTGCTTGTGCATCTTTAGCTAGTTTTGCTAATAATTCGGTTGTTTGGATTGCTGGCGGTTTAGCTAAAGGTGGTCATTTTGAAGATTTAATTGCAAACCAACTTCATGTGATTAAAGCAGTTGTTGTTATTGGAATAGATCAACGTCCAATTGTTGAAGCTCTTCACAGTTCAGCTCCTCACATTCCAGTAACTATTGTTTCACAAGATGGTTCTTGCGCTAAATCATATGATTGCGTTGATGACTTAGTTTGTGAGTATATTGAGAATACTTCGCTTGTAAATCCTGATTCTTCATTCGGTGAGGCTGTTATGCGTCAAACTGTAGAAGCTGCTGGGCGTTATGCTAAGCCTGGTGATGTTGTTCTGCTTGCTCCTGCTTGTGCCTCTATGGATCAATTTGTTTCGTACGCCGATCGCGGCAATCGTTTTGCTAAAGAATCTCAACGATGGGTGCATAATCATGGTATTCAACAGTAATAAGCCTAAAAAGTTTTTGCGTTCATTAGCGTGCAAAGTCTCAGAAGTTATTATGGAAGATCATATTGAAACAGATTCAGATTCTTCTCATTCTTCCCAAAAGCAAAAATTTGAATCTTTTAAAAAATCTATTAGAACTTCAGCAAGTAAAGTAGGCGAGTCCGTAAGCAAAGCAGGAGCGTATGCAAGCAAAGCGGGTAAGGAATTAGGCAAATCTGTAGGAAAGTCTGTAAGTAAGTCCGTAAGTAGTTCTGTTACTAAAGTTGGCAAATCTGTAGGTTCTTCTTTAAATGAATCTGTAAAATTTGTAAAAGATGTAAAGAAGTCGAAAGCTGCGAAACCAGCGAAACCAGCAAAGCTAGCGAAACCAGCAAATACAGTAAAGCCAGCAAATACAGCAAAGCCAGCAAATACAGCAAAGCCGGCAAAGTCAATCAAATACGCAAAATTAGCGCATACTGTATCTGGAATATTTTCCTCGAAAAAAGACTACTCAAAAAACTCGTTAGAGCGCAAAACTCAAGATTCAGAATTAAAGAAATACGTTGGCTTGCGCAGTTTAACTAACCCACTGTGGTGCTTATACGGCATGAGAGTATCAGTGGTTATACTGTCGATTTTCGGCTTATTTATGGTGTTTTCTAGTTCTTCAGTAACTATGATCACCTACGGAATTGCACCTTGGGGTCAAGGCGTAAACCAAACAATGTATTGCGTTTTAGGCTTAATTGGCTATATTTTCGCTTCTCGACTTCCAGTTACAGTTTATAGACGATACGTTGCTGTTATTTACATTATTTCTGTTATTGCACAGTTCTTAACATTTGTTCCAGGTTTACGACGTGAAGTTAATGGTAATGCTGGTTGGATTGCTTTCGGCCCTATGACTTTGCAGCCTGCAGAAATTACAAAACTTGCATTATGTATTTGGCTTCCAGTAGCTTTGATTGCTGCAAAACAAGCATATGAGCGTGTGCAAATGCGCGCGTATATTCCTGTAGCAGCAGGACTTGGCGTATCGTTGTTGCTTGTTATTGCAGGTAAGGATCTTGGTACTGCTTTAATTATTATTCTTATTGCACTTATAGCTTTCTACTTAGGTGGATTCCCAACAAAATGGCTTGTTGGAAGCATATTTATTGCTTGCATAATGGTTGCTCTTTTGGTTTTAACAAGCCAAAATCGTATGCGACGTATTCTTGCTACTTTGCACGGATGTGATGCAAAATCAGCTAAAGGCGTTTGTTTCCAAGCAATTCACGCTCAATATGCAATGGCTTCTGGTGGACTATTAGGCGTTGGCATCGGAAACTCTCGTGAAAAATGGAATTATTTGCCTTACGCTCACAATGACTTTATTTTCGCTATTATTGGCGAAGAGATGGGCTTTTTGGTTGCAGCAGCAGTGATTTTGCTATACGTAATTATTGGTTGGTGCATACTATCTTCAGCATTAAAAGCGAAATCGCAATTTATTTCAATCACATTAATGTGTATTGCAACGTGGATTGTAGGCCAAGGATTAGTTAATATTCTTGTTGTTGTGCAAATACTTCCGGTTATGGGAGTGCCTATGCCGTTTGTGTCCGCAGGTGGTTCTTCGCTTGTTATGTGTTTGGTCGCAATTGGCGTAGCTGATGGTCTTATGCGTTCCAATCCGCAACTTACTATATCGAAGTAGTAAGTATTTACAACTTTTTATAATATGAAAGTTATAACAAGGGTAGTGAAATGAAATTTGATAATGCTATTGAGCATGAAGTGCATATTGTTCTTGCAGGCGGGGGCACTGCAGGTCATGTCAATCCTTTGCTTTCTGTCGCAAACGCTATTAAAAAGCTCAATCCTGAAGCGTTAATTAGTGTAATTGGCACAGAAGTTGGTTTGGAAAAAAGTCTTGTTCCGAATGCAGGGTACGAACTTGACACTATAGAAAAAGTGCCGTTCCCGCGTAAGCCAAATCTAGATGCAATTAAGTTTCCAATTCGATGGATGCGCGAAAAACGCAAAGTGCGAAATATACTAGCCGCTAGAAAAGCAGATATAGTAGTGGGCTTCGGTGGCTATGCTTCTGCTCCAGTATATTCTCAAGCTCATGCGCAGCATATTCCTATTGTGATTCACGAGCAGAATGCTAAATCTGGAATGGCAAATCGCTTGGGCGCAAGTTGGGCTGATGCTGTTGGAACAGTTTATGGGAATACTGATTTGCGCACACGAAAAGGTGTCAAAGTTGAAAGAGTTGGTTTACCTCTTAGACCTGCTATTTCTCAATTGTGTGAAAGATTAGAAAAAGATTATGATTCCGCTCGCGTTGAAGGTGCGCAAAAACTTGGCGTTGACCCTAAACGTCCAATTATTCTTGTTACTGGCGGATCTTTGGGTGCAAAAAGCATAAATCAAGCTGTTGCTGCAGCAGCAGGAGATATTTTAAAACATGCGCAAGTAATTCACTTAACTGGTCGCGCAAAAGCGGAAGAAGTGCGAAATATAGTTGCAAAGCAAGTAGGCGAATCGCAAATAAACGATATTAAACCAGAGCATGCTGGCTGTGGCGATTATCATATTGCAGAATATCTAGAGCGTATTGATTGGGCTTTTGCTTGTGCAGATTTAGTTATATGTCGTGCAGGAGCTGGAACGGTTGCAGAAATTTCTGCACTTGGCTTACCTGCTGTATACGTGCCATTGCCTATTGGCAACGGCGAGCAGCGTTTCAATGCTGAGCCTGTAGTAAATGCAGGGGGAGCAGTAATGGTAAATGATGCTGATTTCAATGCAAAGTGGTTTATAGATGAAGGATTAGCTTTATTGCAAAACAAAAAGCAATTACAAGCTATGCGTACTAAATCTTGGAATTATGGTATTCGTGATGCTGCAGACGTTATGGCGAAGCATATTCTTGAAATCGCAAAAGAAGGCAGAAAGTAATGACTAATCTTAATAGCAATACAACTTCATTTCATAATAATATTGATTTAAACCCAGTAAAATCAGCATTTGATGATTCGCAAACAATTTCAAAATTAGGTCGAGTGCATTTTATTGGTATTGGTGGAGCTGGAATGAGTGTTCTGGCAGAAATGTTGCATGAAGAGGGGGTAAGCGTAAGTGGATGTGATCGCGAAGCAAATGATCACACTCAACGCTTGGAAGAATTAGGTATTGAAGTAGAAATTGGACAAAGTGCTTCACACGTTGAGCATGCAGATGTACTCGTGTATTCAAGCGCTATTAAACCGAGCAATCCGGAGATTATGGCAGCACATGAGCGCGGCATAAAGCTTGTTCATCGCAGCGATATTCTTGCGTTATTATTATCTGCAAAAACTGGCGTGACTGTTGCTGGAGCGCATGGTAAAACAACTACTAGCTCACTTCTTTCTCATATATTAACTGTGGCTGCAGCAGGCGATTTGGCTGATCCAAGCTACGCAATCGGCGGATCTATTCAAGCCGCAGACGGAACAGTTTTAGACGGTGGTCATGCTGGCAATGGAATTGTTATGGTTGCTGAAGCTGACGAATCTGACGGAAGTTTTGAAAAATACAGCCCAAGTATTGCAATCGTAACAAATGCTGAAGCAGATCACTTGGATCATTACGGCTCTAGTGAACGATACAGAGAAGCATTTGTTGAGCACGTAAGTCATGCTATTAATAACGTAATAATTTGTGCAGAAGACGAAGGTGCTAGAAAAGTACTTGAAGCTATGCCGGATAATATTTTAAACAAAACAATTGCTTACGGTAATTTGGATACTTGGAGCATGAAAGTCAGCTCGCGCGTACAAAAATTAGCTATGTTCGCAAGTATTGAGCATGAAAATGAGCAAGCTGTAAGTGGTCGAGAAATGTTTACGCTTGTATTGCCAGAAAAAATTTTGGATGAACATGCTAAATGTTCGAATAAGGTGCAAGTTAGCTTGTTAATACCAGGTTTGCATAATGCGCTTAATGCTTCTGCAGCTATTGTTGCTGCAGTATTGCTCGGTATGAATCCAGAAGATGCGGCTCGTAGTGCAGAAAGCTTCCGAGGTGCGTCTCGTCGTTTTGATATTCGTGGATGTGTTGATGGTGTGACAGTTGTGGACGATTATGCTCACCATCCAACTGAAATAGCTGCATTATTGCGCGCTGCTCGAAGAAAGTACACTTCTTCTACTCTTCGCGTGCTGTTTCAGCCTCATTTGTTCTCCAGAACGCAGGCTTTTGCTAATGAGTTTGCAAAATCTTTGGCTCTTGCAGACGATGTAATTGTTACAGGAATTTTCCCAGCTCGCGAAAAGCAGGAAGATTTTCCAAATATTAATGCTGAAACTATTGTTAAAGCTGCAAAATCGCAGAATCTTGATGTAAAAATTGAAGCGGTTGACGATATGCGCGAAGCTGCGTTGAAACTGACTTTGCGTGCAAAATCTGGTGATGTGCTGCTTACAGTTGGTGCAGGAAGTATTACTGCTATGACGTCTGTTATGCTAGAAGCATTGTAGTGCTTTGAAATTAAGCGATTAAAATATAAATAGATTATTACGAGAGGTAATTATGGGTCGCGTGAGGTCAAGCAAATCGTACGATGCTGATGCAAATAATTCGCATCGTCGTACCGTTTCAAGTCTTAATATTGCGCGTACTGAAGAGTCTCGTAGTAATAAATCCAGCAGCATTGCGTCTCGTAGCAGTGCGTCTCGTAGTGCTGAATTGCTTAATAATGAATTACGTAGTGGTGTAGCTCGTGGTGCGAAATCTAATATCGGAAAATCTAATATAAAAAAATCTAGTATCAAAAAAACGCGTGATGAAAAAATTCATATTTCTAAACCTAGATCTGCTTCGTCGTTGCGCAAAGACCAGCGTTTTCAAAGGCATATAATCAGCCAAAACACATCGCAAATACGAGTAGCTGATATCAATGAAAAAAATCATCAAGGTAAGTTTGTTGACGCTAGACTTTTGCCGAAGCTTGATTTTGTAAGAAAAACTTTAAGTCAAACTTCTGGTTCTCTTGGAATGATTACTCGTCCTAGAATAATTAATTTTCGAGAGCGTTTGAAAGAACGTAAATCTGCTTATTTGCAATTTACTGTTAAACGAATTCTTGCAATTCTTGCAGTGATTGCTTCTGTTTCAGCGATTGTTTGGTTTTTATTCTTCTCGCCAGTTTTTCTTCTTAAGTCTAACGATATAAGTATTTCTGGTTCTAACGAGTGGGTGAGTGAGCAAAAAATTGCTTCAATTGCGTCAACTCAGGTTGGTAAATCGCTATTTTTAGTTTCTTCTCAAGAAGTAATTAACCAACTTAACGATATTCCTGGTGTAACTGAAGCAAAAGTTTCTAAGAATTTCCCTAATGGTTTGCATGTTTCTGTACATGCGCAACGTCCTGCAGCAATGCTCAAAACTCGAGATAGCAATAAATTAACTGCTGTTGACGCTAAAGGTCGCGTGTTAAATGCCGTAGCTCAAGTTCCAACGCAAGGAATACCTGTTATCGAAGTTTCAAATGTGCAAAGAAGTTTGAATAATAGAGCGGTACTTGAAGCTGTAAAAATTGTTAGTTCACTTTCGGAATCTTTGCGAGCTAGAGTTACGAAAGTTAGTGCAAAAACTCAAGATTCTGTCGAAACAGAATTAGGGGATGTTAAAAAAACTATCATATGGGGCAATTCGTCTCAGATTGAGTTAAAGAAAGCTATTGTTGCCAAGATTATTGATGATCCTAGTAAAATTGGCAATAAACGCAGCTTAGATGTGTCTGCTCCTGTGCGTCCAATTCTTAAATAGGGTTTTAAAACTTTATTAATTGCATTGTCAAGATTAGGTGTATAATAGCAATTTGTGTGTGCCAACAACGTGCCTTATGTTATAGGCGTGTTGGTTGGGATATCCCAAGTGCCAAAGATAGCGCGCAGTAATGTGTGGCTGGAGGCGCGAGGGCCATCGGGCCGGTGGACTGTGGCTTTTACTCTTTAACCGATTCTTTGGTTATGGTGTGCTGCAGTGTGGCGGTTTTCACCAAATAGAAGATAACAATGAATCGGAGAACTTAAGTTGCCTACGATTGAACAACTTGTCCGTAAAGGACGTCAGGCCAAGCCGAAAAAGTCAAAGACTTTGGCCTTGAAGGGTAGCCCGCTGCGTCGTGGCGTATGCACCCGTGTATACACCACCACTCCTAAGAAGCCAAATTCCGCGCTTCGTAAGGTTGCTCGTGTGCGCCTCAGCTCTGGTATTGAAGTAACCGCCTATATTCCAGGCGAAGGTCACAACTTGCAGGAGCACTCCATCGTGCTCGTGCGTGGTGGCCGTGTGAAGGATCTCCCAGGTGTGCGTTACCACATCGTGCGTGGCGCATTAGATACCCAGGGTGTCAAGGACCGCAAGCAGGGTCGTTCCCTGTATGGAGCAAAGAAGGCGAAGTAAAACATGTCACGTAAAGGACCTGCAAAAAAGCATCAACTGCTTCCTGATCCAATCTACGGCTCGACCGTCGTGGCTCAGTTGATTAACAAAATCCTTCTCGATGGTAAGAAGTCCATCGCAGAAAACATCGTCTACACCGCTCTTGAGCAGGTGAAGGCAAAGACCGAGCAGGAGCCAGTTTCTGTATTGAAGCGCGCTCTTGATAACATTCGTCCAAATCTTGAGGTTCGTTCTCGCCGCGTTGGTGGTGCAACTTATCAGGTTCCAGTCGAAGTTAAGCCTGCTCGCGCAAACACTCTTTCCCTCCGCTGGCTTACTGACTTCTCACGCGCTCGTCGTGAAAAGACTATGGCTGAGCGCTTGGCCAACGAAATTCTCGATGCCTCCAATGGCTTGGGTGCTTCCGTGAAGCGCCGCGAGGATACCCACAAGATGGCAGAAGCAAACAAGGCTTTTGCTCACTATCGCTGGTAATCCACAAGATAATCGGTATCTTAAAGAGCTAAGGATAAGAATATGGCACAAGATGTGCTTAACGACCTGAATATGGTTCGTAATATCGGCATCATGGCGCACATTGATGCTGGTAAGACTACTACCACCGAACGTATTCTTTACTACACTGGTAAGAACTACAAAATCGGTGAAACTCATGATGGTGCTTCTACCATGGACTTCATGGCTCAGGAGCAGGAGCGCGGTATTACTATTCAGTCTGCTGCAACTACCTGCTTCTGGAAGCGTCAAACTCATGACGTTGATGACCGCTATCAGATCAACATCATCGATACCCCAGGTCACGTGGACTTCACCGCTGAGGTGGAACGTTCCCTTCGCGTGCTCGATGGTGCTGTAGCAGTTTTCGATGGTAAGGAAGGTGTGGAACCTCAGTCTGAAACCGTGTGGCGTCAGGCTGATAAGTATAGCGTCCCACGTATCTGCTTCATCAATAAGATGGATAAGCTTGGCGCTGATTTCTACTATTCCGTCAAGACCATCAAGGAGAAGCTCGGTGCAACTCCACTCGTTATTCAGCTTCCAATCGGTGCTGAAAACGACTTCGTTGGCGTTGTTGACTTGATTCGTATGAAGGCTTACGTCTGGAATGACGTTAAGGACGATATGGGTGCTCACTATGACACCGTTGACATTCCTGAAGATTTGCAGGAACGTGCAGAACAGTATCGTGCTGAACTTATGGATCAGGTTGCTGAAGCTGACGATGAGCTGGTTGAGAAGTACCTCGAAACTGGCGAACTTACTGAAGAAGAAATGCGCGCTGGTATCCGTAAGCTTACCATTGAGCGTAAGGCATTCCCAGTAACTTGCGGTTCTGCATTCAAGGATAAGGGTGTTCAGCCAATGCTGGATGCTGTTGTCGACTTCCTCCCAAGCCCAGAAGATGTTCCATCTATTAAGGGCTTCAAGCCAGGCGACGAATCTGTTGAAATTGACCGTAAGCCAGTTAATACAGATCCATTCGCAGCATTGGTATTCAAGATTTCAACCCATCCATTCTATGGCAAGCTCGTGTTTGTGCGCGTTTACTCTGGCGAAGTAAAGCCAGGCGATTCCGTGTACGATTCCACGAAGTCCAAGAAGGAACGCGTTGGTAAGATTTTCCAGATGCATGCTGATAAGGAAAATCCTGTAGATTCAGCTGAAGCTGGTAACATCTACACCTTCGTTGGTTTGAAGAACGTCAGCACTGGTGATACTTTGTGCGACGAAAAGAACCCAATTTCTTTGGAATCCATGACATTCCCAGATCCTGTTATTGAGGTTGCTGTGGAGCCAAAGACGAAGGCTGATCAGGAAAAGATGAGCTTGGCTTTGGCTAAGCTTTCTGACGAGGATCCTACATTCCAGGTTAAGACCGATGAGGAATCTGGTCAGACTTTGATTTCCGGTATGGGCGAGCTTCAGCTTGACATTATCGTTGATCGTATGCGTCGTGAGTTCAAGGTCGAAGCGAATGTTGGTAAGCCACAGGTTGCTTACCGTGAGACGATTCGTAAGGCTGTTATGAACCAGGAATACACTCACAAGAAGCAGACCGGTGGTTCTGGTCAGTTTGCAAAGGTTTTGATGAACTTCGAACCTCTCGACACAGAATCTGGCGAAACCTACCAGTTTGTCAACGAAGTTACCGGCGGTCACATCACCAAGGAATTCATTCCTTCAATCGATGCAGGCGTGCAGGAAGCTATGGAATCCGGCGTTTTGGCTGGCTTCCCAGTTGTGGGTGTAAAGGCAACCGTCACCGACGGTCAGACTCACGATGTCGATTCTTCGGAAATGGCCTTCAAGATCGCAGGTTCCATGTGCTTCAAGGAAGCTGCTCCTAAGGCTAATCCGGTAATTCTCGAACCAATTATGGCTGTCGAAGTCCGTACTCCAGAAGAGTACATGGGCGACGTCATGGGCGATTTGAACTCTCGTCGCGGTAACATCCAGTCTATGACTGATGCCACTGGCGTGAAAGTTATCGACGCCAAGGTGCCGCTGAGCGAAATGTTCGGCTACATTGGCGATCTTCGTTCCAAGACTCAGGGCCGCGCAATGTTCACCATGCAGATGGACTCTTACGCGGAGGTCCCGAAGGCCGTTTCGGACGAGATTATTAAGGCTCAGCGCGGCGAATAAAGCGCACGCTACTTCGGTGTTTTCTGTCCCCGGTCAACGCTAGAATTTCCTACGTTGACTGGGTTCTGGCACCGAAGTGGCACCTAACCCAGAAACCCAGTAATATGTAGCGAAAGACCTCTCACAAATGTGTGAGGCAAACTACGAGACGTCCAGGAGGACAAACACATGGCAAAGGAAAAGTACGAGCGTACTAAGCCGCATGTTAACATTGGTACCATTGGTCACGTTGATCACGGTAAGACTACCTTGACCGCGGCTATTTCTAAGGTGCTGCATGGCGAGTATCCAGATCTGAACCCTCAGTATGACTTCGATCAGATTGATGCCGCTCCAGAAGAGAAGGAACGCGGCATTACCATTAACATCGCACACATCGAGTATCAGACCGCTGAGCGTCACTACGCTCACGTGGACGCTCCAGGCCACGCTGATTACGTGAAGAACATGATCACCGGTGCTGCTCAGATGGATGGCGCAATCCTCGTGGTTGCTGCTACCGATGGTCCTATGGCTCAGACCCGTGAGCACGTTTTGCTCGCTAAGCAGGTCGGTGTCCCGAAGATCCTCGTTGCTTTGAACAAGTGCGATATGGTTGATGATCCAGAACTTATCGACCTCGTCGAAGAAGAGGTTCGTGACCTCCTCGAAGAAAACGGCTTCGATCGCGACTGCCCAGTCATCCGCACCTCTGCTTACGGTGCTTTGCATGATGACGCTCCAGATCACGAGAAGTGGGTAGAGACCGTCAAGGAGCTCATGAAGGCTGTTGACGAGTACATCCCAACCCCAACTCACGATCTTGACAAGCCATTCTTGATGCCAATCGAAGATGTGTTCACCATCTCCGGTCGTGGTACCGTTGTCACCGGTCGTGTTGAGCGTGGTAAGCTCCCAATCAACACCCCAGTTGAGATCGTTGGTTTGCGTCCAACTCAGACCACCACCGTTACCTCCATCGAGACCTTCCACAAGCAGATGGATGAGGCCGAGGCTGGCGATAACACTGGTCTTCTTCTCCGTGGTATCAACCGTACCGATGTTGAGCGTGGTCAGGTTGTGGCTGCTCCAGGTTCTGTGACCCCACACACCAAGTTCGAAGGCGAAGTTTACGTCTTGACCAAGGACGAAGGTGGCCGTCACTCGCCGTTCTTCTCCAACTACCGTCCACAGTTCTACTTCCGCACCACCGACGTCACCGGCGTTATCACCTTGCCAGACGGCGTTGAGATGGTTCAGCCAGGCGATCACGCAACCTTCACTGTTGAGTTGATCCAGGCAATCGCAATGGAAGAGGGCTTGACCTTCGCAGTTCGTGAAGGTGGTCGTACCGTTGGTTCCGGTCGTGTGACCAAGATTCTTGCCTAGTATTTTTTCTAACTGAAAAATATTAGCTAAGGCTTAATAAAGACCCCGCGAGGAAACTCGTGGGGTCTTTTGTTGTATGTGCTTGTTTTATCAGCGCGACGACCTGCTTGAGCGCTGCGATTTAGCGCGCGAAAGCAACTCAGAGCGCCGAGCTTGCTCAGGGTTGAAAGCACAGTGTGCTTTCAACGCAAGCGAGGTCTGCCTTCGTCAATAAAGACGAAGGCAGGGCAGATTAGTGGGGTAGTGTTCTCTTGTTTGGAATGTTTTGGTGGGTTTGGAGCTCCAATCGCGGGATTTGATGCTCACGTTGGCGTGACGACCTGCTTGAGCGCTGCGATTTAGCGCGCGAAAGCAACTCGGAGCGGAAACTCGCTTAGGTTGGAAGTCCGGGGGACTTCCAACGCGAGTTTCGTAAGCGAGCGCGTTACCCACGTGAGCGCCACTGTTTTTTCGTTACTGGTGCAGTTTGTGTTCTGCGTTAGTGTCTCATTTTGCTTGTTTTGGGACACTGGTGCAGTTTGTGTTCTGCGTTAGTGTCTCTGGTAGGTGATTTGAGAAGTGTGTGAGAGATGGGTGTTAGTAACGCTCGGCACTGTTAACGCGTTCGCGTTTGGAGTACAGAGAGCATAATAAAACCCTGCCAAATACTAATCTGGCAGGGTTAAATAGCTAAGCAACTAACACACGTATGTTAGTTTTAGTATTGCTAATCTCTATTATCTCCAAGCAACTCTAGCAAGTAGATGAACATGTTAATGAAGTCCAAGAACAGCTGGAATGCGCAGAAAATAGATACTTTCTTAACCATTTCAGGCTGATTTTCATATTGTGCAAGTAATGCGCGAGTTTGCTGAGCATCGTAAGCTGTTAAACCTGCAAAAATAACGATGCCAATTCCAGCCATAAGACGCATTGTTCCAGTATCTTGCCCAATAAACGAAATAATAATTTGCGCAACAACGAATACAAGTAATGCAACCATTAAAATTGGACCAGCTTTAAGCAAATCCTTTTTTGTAGTAAGTGCAAGCATTGTCAAGCACAGGAAGAATCCTGCAGTTAAAGCAAATACTAATGCCACAGATCCAAGGCTAAATACTTGAAAGACTGAGCTTAAAGTAAATCCTGTTAAAGCAGCATAAGCATAGAACAAAACTCGTACTGTTGTCTCACTCATTTTCATTAAGCGTGTTCCAAGAACAACTGCTATCACAACCTGAGCAATTGCCAACATTATCCAACCCCATCCGCGGGTTGCAAACATAAATCTAAGCCAGAAATTACCGCTCTGAGTGAACAGTGCCACAAGAGTTGTAACAATCAATCCAAGCGTCATTTCGCCATAAGTGCGTCCTACTGAAACTCTTTTTGCTTCTTCAAAAGCATATGTTGCCTGAGTGTCAATAACTTCAGGAGCACCGCTTCTGTAATAATCTTGAGTAAAGTTTGTCATTATTTCTCCTTAACAGCTATGAAATAAAACGCTGTCAAGACAACGTTCTCACATAATTATAATTAAAGCATCTGGGAAAATGCTAAAAAAATACAGCATAATTTATACGTTCGTACAATAAGCTGGTTTTAATCTTGCATAAGATTACGCCTAATATGGCATAAGCTTGCGCTTCGTATTTATATTATGCCTTACTATTAGGTGCTTCTTCAACTTGAGGAGCACCATTAATATCGCGGTGAATACCTTGCATTTGTGTTTCAATATTTTGCAAGCTATGCGCGCAATCGAGCAAAGTTTGAGAGTGCTCAGCCAACTTTGCATCCGGCAAACCGGCTTTGTATCTTAAAGCGTGCTCCAAACTAGCCCAATAATCCATAGCAATAGTTCGGAATTGCACTTCAACTGGCGTGTAGTGTGCTCCAGAAGACAAGAACACAGGAACTGCATAAATTACGTGCAAACTGCGGTATCCATTAGGTTTTGGATTCTTAATATAATCCTTAACTTGCAATACTTGAATGTCTGTTTGTTTAGAAAGATATTGCGCTACAGAATACACATCGTCGCAGTAGTTGCAAATTACGCGAATTCCAGCTACGTCGAAAAGATTATCGCGTATAGAGCGTGTGGAAATATCTAGATGACGCCTTTGCAGTTTCTCAAAAATTGAGTGTACTGATTTAAGACGACGCTCCATGTGATGAATTGGGTCGTGAGAGAACCGCACCTGAAATTCGCTATCTAGAATCTCGAGCTTTGTACTTATTTCGTACATTGCTCCTTCGTAAATTTGCATCATGTTTACAAATTCGTCGATTTGGTCTTCAGGAAGCATAAGCGAATTAGTTTTGCCGCATTGGGAGCAATTTTGTTGGTTTTTTGTATTGTCAACATTGCTGCTAACGTTGCTGCTTTCATTAGCTGCTTCGTTGCTATGAAGGCGCGCATAGAGTTCTGCTGCGTTTACGCGGTTATGGCGATCAAGTATCACGTCTTTTAATAATACTATAAAAACTGCTAAACGTCTGGGAGTGCGTATGTAAATGTAATATTCTTTGCAAAGCGTGATATAAATATCTTAGGTAATTGAGCGCAAGCAAAATCTAGCAAAGTATTTTGACGAGGAGTGTATTTTGTCTGAAAATAAGCAGGATAATATTCCTAAAGTAATTTCAATGGTTGGTCCTACGGCTTCAGGCAAAACTAGTCTTGGTATTGCGCTTGCGAAAAAATTAGCTGAGCGTAGGATTCGTGCGGAAATCATCAACGCAGACGCGTATCAAATGTATCGTTACATGGATATTGGCACGGCTAAGGCGAGTGCGCAGGAGCAGGCGGAAGTACCACACCATTTGCTTGATATAATTGATCCTGAAGAAACGATGACGGTTGCGCGATTTCAAGTTTTGGCCAGACAGTGTATTAGTGAGTTGCAATCGCGTGGTGTGAGGCCGATTTTAGTTGGAGGATCGGGATTGTATGCTCGTGCTGCTGTGGATGATATTACATTTCCAGGCACGGATGAGTCTATTCGTGCAGCTTTGGAGGAGCGCGAGCGCAAAGAGGGAGCGAGTGCGCTGTTTGATGAGTTGCAACAAAAGGATCCGGTTGCTGCGGCTCATATGGATGCGCGCAATCCGCGACGTACAATTCGCGCGCTTGAAGTGATTGAGCTTACGGGAAAGCCTTATTCCGCAACGCTTCCGAAGTATAAGTATGTGATTGATTGCGTGCAAATTGGCTTAGATTTGCGTCGTGAAGATTTAGATAAGCGCGTGGATTTACGTACGCAAATTATGCGTGAGCAGGGTTTTGTGGATGAGGTGCGCGCGATTCGAGGGCGATTGGGTGTGACTGCATCTCGTGCTCTTGGCTACCAGCAGATTATGGATTATTTGGATGGCGTGTGGAGCGAGGATGAGGCTTTTGCGGATATTGCACAAAAAACTCGACGACTTGCACGCAAACAAATGGGTTGGTTTGGTAGGGATGCTCGCATCCACTGGTTGGACGCGTTGCGACCGGATCTTGCGGAAGCTGCGCTCGCGATTGTTGATGCTGCGGATGCGGGGGAGTTTGATTGCAATAGTTCTGATGCTACTGAGCACGCTACTCAGCACCATCTCGGAGATGCTTTCGAAGCTTAACTTAAATCTTGGAAACATTGGGTTTTACTACAAAAACGCCACTGTGTGAGCAGTGGCGTTATTGCGTTTGTGGAGTCGCGGGGAATTGAACCCCGGTCCGGTGACCGTACCCTCGGTCTTCTACGTGCGTAGTCTGCTGGCCGCACGGCAGTTTTTCTGCCCCCATGTTATAGCAGACAATTCATGGCGAGCATATCTACAGTAAAAGTCCCTGAATTGCCCTGCAGCTCGGCAATTCAAGCAAGTCTTCTCATGACGTTCAGCACCACTCCGAAGACGTGAGTGGGTGAACGGAGCAGCTGCTCACTGGTTAATCCTGGCGCGAAGCTCAGGCAGCGAGAGCGAACTCAGTGCGATTAGATTTAGCACTTATTCTTTTGCGAAAGGACGTTTACGAGTGGACTTCCGCATTCTCGGCACGCTTCCCCGCGGCGAACAGATCGCCGTCGAAACCGATCGACCCCTTTTGATTTTTCAAACAATTGTTGCTCTAGAGCACACGTTTCTACATTGTATCATATTTTAACGCGACGAACTGCTTGAGCACTTATTCCTCACGGCATAGTCGTTTGGATGATTTTTTTTTGGGGGGGGGGTATTGATTAGTATATTATTAGTTAGGTGATTTTATTTGCCAAGTGTAAATATGAGTTGTAGTTGATTTGTAACGAATAAAAGATTATAACAAATGTTTATTTTATGCCCGTATACTGTATTCATATATAATATATATGAAGATTTATAAGTATGCGCGATTTACTTGAAAATGGTTGGAGTGAGGAGAAATAATGGCAGAGCGTAAAGATTTATATGGTGATATGGCACCAAGAAGAACACTTCGTAAGGCTCATGCAGTGAAGCGTTCTCGTGCTTTGCGTAAGGGAGTTGCTGGAGTTGCTGTTGCTTCAACTTTGGCAATGATGCTTCCATCTGTTGTGGCTTCCGCGCTTCAGCCTACTCAAAAAGATATTATCGATGCGTCTAATACGACGCAAAAATGGGCAAAGGTAAAGCCTGATGTAGATGAATTGAATATGCAGCGGTGGGGTGCTGGCGTACTCAATAAGGGTGCACAAATTCAAAAGTTTGTAGAGCTTGCGCGCCATGATGCACGAATGCAAAAGTTGCGTGAAGCACAACAGCGTGAGATTGAGCAGCGTGAAATAAATAAGAGTGAAGCAAAGCAGCGCGAATCGCAACAACACGAAGTGCAACAGCGTGATGGAATTGACTCGCAGTTAGGTAGTTCTTCAGAACAGGTTAATTTCGGACATTCTTATGCAGTAAGTGCGCCTGCGCCAGTGCAGCCAGTTCATCCAGCAGTAAAGCCAGAGTCGACTCCAACTTTGAAGCCGACTGCAAAGCCAGAATCAACGTCAACTGCAGAACAAGATGCAAAGCAACCTGCAGAAACAAAGCAACCGGAAGAAAATGCTGGTGACGTTAAGCCTGCTGAGGTTAAGCCAGGTGAAAATAAGCAGCCTGCACAACCAGCAAATACGCAGCCTGTAAATACTGAAAGCGCAAAGCCTGCAAACGAGCAGAATACAAGCGAACAACCTTCAAGCACTCACGCAGAAAATACGAATGCGGCAAGCGATGCAAATACGCCAAGAGTGCGTGTTCGTAGGTCTGTTGAGAGCGGCGATGGTGCTTCCGACGGGAATAGTGTAACTACTACAACAAGTGCGCCTGCAACCTCGACTGCACCGTCTGCAAATAATGCGTCTGCAGCTCCGACTGCGAACACTGTAGATAATACGACTGCACCGTCTGCTCCTGCACCTTCAACAGGTACAGCGTCTAACGCTGGTGCTGGAACTACAGCGAAACCAAGTACAGAAAATACAACTGCACAAGGTGCAAATGCAAACGTCTCAGGCGAAGAGAAAAGCACTACGCCTGCTTCGAACAATGAGCATCCTTCACCTGCTTCTACATCGAACGCTGGCACAACAACTAATAACGCAGCAACTGATCCAAACAGCCAGGTAATTAAGCCGAATGAGCAGCATCCAACTGCTGAAAACACAGAGCAAGCCAACGAACAGGTACAAACCGACAAAAAGCCAAAAGCTACGTATAATTTGAAAATTCGCTATACGATTGGTGGTGCTGCGAATAAGCAGCTTGTGCAGCCGTATGAGCTTACAATTGATCAAGAAGACTTCGATAATCTAGGCAAAGATGGCAAGTACGAGTACATTGAGCTTCCAAAGGCTGCTGGATACCGTCCGTCCGTATATCACTCCGGTGATTACCAGTACTACATTAAAAACAGCGAAGACAAGTTTGTTATTGACGACGGTACGGATGCGGATGCTAAGCGTTACTTGCGTTTAAGCAAGAAGCTGATTACTGATTACGCTGTAAAAGAAAGGTCGGCTGTTGGAGGCAATAACGGCGCTCAAGCTCCGCAAACTTCGTCATCTCAAACAACGACAACTACGCAATCTTCATCGTCTGCTCAGCCACAAGCAAAAGACGGCATTCAGTACTACGGCGAGTTGAATATCAACTACGCTCCTAAAACAGCTAAGTACTATGTGCGTCACTTGGTGCAGGATCTCGATCATAAGGATGAGTTTCACGATGCTCCAAATCTTGGCGTTGGCAAGACTATTGAAGTAACTTACAAAGATGGCAAAAAAGAACGTATCCACGTCACTGAAGTTACTGGCACTGTTGGTTCAGATGTGAGTGCTGTAGCTCTGTACATTCCAGGCTACGAGCCGGAGCATAATCTTATTAGCTCGCCGCTTTCGGATTCTGAAGATGAAAAAGATAAGCTAGTTTTGAACCTTCGCTACTACCGTAAGGCGTATGAAGTTACTTACGATTCTGCTGGCGGCACGGATGTTACTGCTCAAAAAGTGTATTACCAGCAAGATGTGCCACAAGTTACGAAACCAACTAGGCGAGGTTACACTTTTAAAGGATGGTCTTTAGTAGATCCTAGCAAAGAGAGTGATCCGCTTTATGCTGAGAATACTATTGTTTCTCTTGATGACTACAAGATGCCGGATCACAATGTGCAATTCCGCGCTAATTGGGAAGCGAACAATACTACTAGCTACCGCGTGAACGTGTGGGTGCAAAAAGCGGATTTGGTTGACAAAGAGCATCCGGATTCGCTTGCAAACTACGACTTTGTTGGTCTTGTTGAGCGCAAGAACGTGAAGACAGAGAGTGACGTTGCGCTTAATAAGATGAATGATGCCGGCGTTGCTAATGATACTAGTAAGCTTAATGGTAAAAACGAAGATAATTATGTAGAAAACCCAGAGCTTGGCTTAACGAAAGAAGAGTTGCAGGGCACGAAGGATAAGAGTTACAAAGACGGCTTAATTTCAAAGTTCAACTGGATGAACGATACGCCTGTAACAAGCTTAGACGGGTATGATACCGCGAATCCTGGTGACGCTTCAAACAAAGGCAAGGATATATTCACACGCTACTTCCATGTGAATAAGGAGCTTACTAAAAAGCTTAACACTGAGCAACATGATTTTGTGCCGGGTCACCCAGATTTAGGCAAACGTAGTAAATCGCAGCTTTGCGCGAACGACTTAAACAACACTCTTAACTTAGTTTACGACCGCAAGACTTACGAGCTTATTTTTGCTAAGCCTACTGGCGTAGATAGGGGTAACAATGCTGCTATAAAAAGAAAAGACGAAAGCGGCAAAACAACTATTTATTGCTATGCTGATGGTGGCAATTGCTCAACGAAGTATGATAGCGAAAATGAAGATAACGATGGCAACAAAATTGACCATAAGGGCTACCGCGTAAAAGTTCGTTACGGTCAAAAGCTTACTGATATTTGGCCTGATATAAATGAATTAGATTTTAATGAAGAAAATATAGGCTCTTTAGGATGGCAGCTTGGATATGCAGGTGAAGTGAATTATCGTGACACTCCTCCGTATCGTTTTACTATAAAGGAATTTGCTGATCCTAAATTCCGTGTAGTGGGTGAGAAACAAGCACCTAAAATTAGCGATGACCCTTCGAATCCTAGTGCACAGCAATACGAGTTGAAAGATAATCAGCGTCTGCTTACTGCTGATATCAGTAGTAAAAGTGCGCCTATACAGGTGATTATTAGGAAGCAAAGTATTGCGTCTGCTAAAAACGGTGGCGATGATATAGACGACAATGATTATGAGCTTTCAACTGATTCATATAGCAAAGATGATACTGACAATTCGGGTTATTTATATACAGCTCCATCTATTGCAGGTTTTAATCCTGCTGATGGTTATGATAAGAAAAATGTTGGTGATTCGTTAGATCCATTCGACTTTGAAGATAATCGGGAAGAGTGGTATAACGAATCTCATGGTCATGGGAATTGGGATGATTTAAGTGATGATGAGAAGAATGCTTTTGCTAAAAAGTATCATTTAGCATTTCGAAAGTATAGGGGCGTTCCAGTAGATGAACAAGAAGATTATTCTGGTGATGCAACTGAATTTGAAACTAACAAACTACTTGAATTTAGGTACAACCGCAAGTCGTACGATGTGCAGTTTTATAATGCGGATGGCAAGGCTATAGCTACAAACGGTAGCGCTGCTACAGAGAGCCTGCCGTTCGAGTATAGTTTGACTAAGCGCGGCAAAAAAGATTTGACGGGCGAAGACAAAGAGCTATACGGAAACGATACATCTTATGATGCTTCTGTAACTAAAGACGATGCCGGTAATACGTCTAAGCAGTTCGACGGCAAGTACACTTTCACGCTTAATAACAAGACTTACTCCATCGTTCGCCCTGCTGATTTGCCAGAAGACTATGTGTTTAAAGGCTGGGCTGTTGATCAGGCTGGTACTCAGTTTATAAATGGCGAAAACAAAGATATTACAATGCCAGTCAACGGCATTAAGCTTTACGCTGCGTGGGGTCTTCCAACTGATATTCAGCACACTGTAACGTTTGACTACCATATGCCGAAAACCGACGACAACGGCAATGAAATAAGTGGCTCCGACGTAGTTACGGAAAAGAAGTTCCCTCGCTACCATGTTATTGACGAAAAGAAGATAAGCACCCCAACGCGCAAAGGCTACGACTTCTACGGCTGGGAGATTAAAAAGAACGGCACGACTTTGCCGTACGCTTTTGGCAATAAAGTAGTAGAAGATATAAAGCTTGATGCAGTGTGGGTTAAGGATACTCGCTACAACGGTACTTTTAAGCACATATTCTTAAAGCCAGGCGTAACGTTTGCTGACTATAAGAAAGAGGGTCTTTCAGACGCAGAAAAAGCCGCGATGGTGGATCACGTTTCTACTCAAACGGTTTCCGGCTTGCGCGAGCATTTGCGCTACAATGCGGAAGCAGTCTACAGCGACGAAACGCACTTCCCAGATAAGCAGTTCACGAGCTTTGAAGCCTCGAGTGATGAGAAGCAGAATACTGGCGAGTTTATTTACCAAACGTACAATACGCGCAAGTATAAGGTAAAGTATATTGATCAAAACGGTAAGGAGCTTCTTCCAGAAAGCGAAGTCAGCTCTGTAAACAGAAAGTACGACGTAGTATTCTACAAGCCGATTGAAGGCTTTATGCCGGAAAGCACACAGCAGAATATTACTTATACTACTGATAGCGAAGGTAAGCAGACTAGAGAAGATACATTCATTTTCAAATATAAAGACGTTCGCGTGCTTAAACGCAATGACGATAAGCAAGCTCGCCCAGATCACTACACGCGCTACGTGTTCAAAGTGGCTGATGGTCAAGACTCTATGGGCAGCGTTGTTGACTGGCAGAACAAGGATGTAGCTGACGGCTCTGTTCTTGTGTACGACGCAATTAAGGGCACAAAAGCTTATCAAATGCCACTTCCAACAGTGAAAGCAAAGCCTGGATTTGAGTTTGTTGGTTGGACTTCAAAAGTCGGTTCGTCTGAAGTTGGCTCGCATACGCTTCAGTATTCCGATGGTGTGAATCGCTTGCCGATTCGTTCCGAAGAGCAGAACAATCCTGAGGTAATTTACACTGCTCACTTCAAGCTAAAGGCTCCTATTGCCGCAGCTCCGCAAGTGCTTACGCCACTTGAGAATATTAGTACTGGAAGTAGTGATGATGCTAAGAAGCTTATAACGAATTCTTATGAGTATCCAACTGGTGCTACGTTCAGCTTTGCGCCTGGCGAAAAGTTTGACAACACTCCAGGATTACACAAGATTAAAGTGCAAGTGCATCTTGGCAATAACATTGCTGAAGCTGAAGTGCTGTACCGCGTGCTGCCGGATTTGGTGTACGCAAGCGAGTGGGATAAGTTTAAAGCTACTGACTATGGCAAAGCGCATATTGACGAGTATGCGCCGATTACTTTCACCGGCAAGAATGATGAAGGCACTATTATTGGTCACGATGGAGATAATGCCAATCATCCTGCTGGTGAAAAAACTACGCTTACTGCGTACGTTTATAAGGGTAAGGAAGTTAGAATCCGCGTGCCGCAAGCTTTCGGCAATGATTACAGCGACCAGCATTACCACTACGTGTTTAAGGGTTGGGCGACTAATGTTGTAAAGCCGACTGCTGAAAATCCAAAACAAGAGCAGACGTTTGACATAAATTCAAGCGACCGCTACAAGAAAGTAAATTTGCAAGACGGCGTAACTTACCACGCTATTTACAAGCGAATCGACTACTTCTCCAGCTCGTCCGACAATGGAACAGTTCCAGAAGATTCTGTAGTTGCAATCTTCAAGCCTGCTCCAGGACGAAAGTGGAAGGACGGCACAGACGGCCCTAAGGTGTTCTACGTAAAGAAGGGTACTGATCTTTCGCAAATTCCTTACAGTGCTAGCGACCAGACTAGTGCGTTGACAAGGCTTCAAGAGAACCTAACCAATGCTAAGGGAACTTGGAATCGAAGCAGCATGATTAATGGCAAAGAAGAAGTAACGCCTATAGATGATGTTTCGAATTGGAAAGTTGATAAACCATTCCAAGAGTTCGTGGCAGATCAAACCCCTTGGACAGAGCCAGCAGTGCAGACTGATTACTTGGTCGCTGTGCAAGATAAGCCTGACACGCTTCCAAAGTTAACCGATTTTATAACTAATATGTCTCAGCTCAAAGCAGACGCTGCTGTGAATAATGGCATAGAAGACATAAAAGTCGAATATGATTTGCCAACTGAAGCTGAACAAAATAAGTTAAAGCAGAAGATGCTTAAGAAGCCTGCTTTGTACACTGTTCCTTTGAAAGTTACAGTTAAGTATAAGGATGCAGCAGATTACAAGACTTATAGACTTGTAGGACGCTTAAAGGTGCTTTATCAGTTGATGTACGATAAAAGCCTACCGAAACCAGATAGTACTCAGCCTTCACATCAGCCTGGTGATACTAATCCTCTTACTGGTGTTGCTGCAGAGCGTGATCTTGTTCTCAATAAGGATAAGTATGTTAAGGTCAACTTTATAAATGCCAATCAAGTTGATCATAAAGATCAGGGCAGCCTTGATAAAGATACTACTAAGCTGTACTACGTTCTTAAAGACGATGTTACGGGCGTAAAAGCTCCGCAAGCTGTTGGCAAGGATTATGACGCTGATGGATACCATTACGTGTTCAAAGGCTGGAGGAAGCTCGAGAATTTTGTTGATAATGATAATTCTGATGCTCGTTCGCGTGCAAGAAGAAGCTTAGCAAATCAACCTGAAATTCCTGTCACTACTTTGATGGTAAGTGAACCAGCATCTGCAACTAGCGTTGATGTGCAAAACGCGAATGGTGAAAAGTTGTTATCGAATGATGAGATTCGTAAATTAAAGTACTCTGAAAACACTACATACCAAGCAGTGTATGAAAAGGTGATGAACATCATCGACGCGAAGAGTAATGAGAAAGTTCCAGATAACTACGTGCCGTATGTGTTCTTACCAGCTTTCGGAAGAAAGTGGGATGATGGATCATATAAACCGAAAGTTATCTACTTTAAGTCCGATAGTACTAAGTATGATGATGACGTTGCTGGAAAAACTAATGAGTTGAAGAACCGTCTTAAGGGCTTTAGCAAGTGGGAAGTTTATGATGCAGGCAACAAGCCTGTTCCTGAGAATGACACAAACGACAATAGGCAAATTCGCGTATATGTAGCAAATCAGATTGCTGATATGCCTGTGAATGTATCTCAGTTTGTTAAGAGTGTTGGAGATGAAGTTCCTGCTCCTGATGAGCTTGTGTCTGGTGTTGATCCTAATAACCTAGAGATTGCGGGCATGCACGGTGCTGGTGTAGTTTATTCTTCCGGTGCAAATTCTGTTCGAATTGCGAAGCCTGGAATTACTACCGTTAGAGTGAAGGTTGAAACATCTGATCCAAATAAGAAGGGTGCAAAGATAGTACGTTATGAAAATGTACCTATTCAAGTGCTTCCGAATGTGATTGCAGAACGAGATTTGCCTTCAGCTGGCAGTCAAGCAGGAAAGTTCATTTTAGAAAACTACACAAAGGTAACGTATGTAGCTGGCAATGGCGGAACTATGCAGTCACCAATGCATACATACTGGGTGCGTAAAGATAGAATGTCTGAAATAAAGAATTATATTCCAGACGTTCTTGCTAACAAAGGTTATATATTCAAGAATTGGGATGAAGTATCTTACTCTAAACATATTGATACCATCTATAACAGTGCTGATAACCACAAATCAACTGATATTGAGCGTGAAACATTAGCTAAGATTGCTGAACGCTATGGCATGTCGTTTACAGCTAATGTAATCCGCAAATCTAAGAATTCTACATTTGCGGCTATAAAGAATATTCTTGCTGAAGCTATAAATAACGAGAATATGAGTTATGAAGCAAGTCGTAATAGATTGGCTATTGTTGCTGAAACATTAGGAAAGTCATATACTGCAAAAATAATTCGTAATTCACAACACTCAACTATTGAAGCTTTGAAGAATTTACTTGTGCAAGCTGGTATTACTGACGCTGATATTGCAATGGTATTCCCAGAAAGCGAAACCATTATTACTGCAAACTTTGAGAAGATGGCTCCTATGAAGTTTAAGTTTAGTGGTTCTGCTCGCGAGGGTGTTTTAACGAACTTCAGATTGCAAAACATGACTGAAGGAGATGTTAATAACACAACGGTTACAGTAGACGGCAAGAAAGTAACTATTAACGAGTTAGTTGCTCAAGGCTTAACTTCTGTAAACGGCATTAACGCAAATTGCGCTGGTACTGAATGCAAGATTTCTGGCACGCCTAAGATTGTTGACGGCAAGCCGAAAGTTGAGCTAACGTTTACTACTACCGACAAGTATGGTCGCGAAGCGGAAATTACTGTTGAAATTGATGTGATTTCTGAGAGCAAACCTGCTCCAACGCCTGAACGAGCTATTCCTTCTCTTGATTCTTATACTTCATATGACGTAACTATTGAGAATGAAAAGAAGCAAGAAAAGGATGTAAAAGAAACTGCTGGAGCAAAGCCGGAATTAGCTAAAACTGGTAGCAATACGGTTTCTTCTGCATCCGCTGGTATTTTGTCGGCAGCAATCGCAGCAATTGGTCTTGCGGTGGTAAAGACTGGCAAACACCATCGCAAGCGTCGCAATAATAAATAATTTATTTAAATTTGGAGCGTTTGAATTTTTCATGCGCTCCATTTTTATGCGGATTATAAGCGCGTCGAGGGTGGTGACTAGAATTACGAAGGTTCCGGTTCACGCTTAGCTATTGGGGCTTTGCGACCCGGGTCGCCCGAATTCCATAGGAGACATTATGAAGCAGGGTATTCATCCCGACTATCACGCAGTGCAGGTTACCTGCTCTTGCGGAAGCACTTTCGTAACTCGTTCTACCGCTGATGGCGATCACATGACGGTTGACGTGTGCTCAAAGTGCCACCCATTCTATACCGGCAAGCAGAAGATTCTCGACACCGGCGGTCGCGTGGCTCGCTTCGAGAAGCGCTACGGTAAGAAGACTAAGTAGCTTTTGTGACGCCAGCCCTGCTTTCGTGTAACTCGCGGAATCGGGGCTGGCGTTTTATGTGCTAAACATGTGTGTTTAATATTTAACATTTAAATTTTTGATTTACAATCCGCGTTAAGCGTGACTACAAAGGAATATGATGGCTGAGTCAGTAGAGGAACAATTCCCGGCAGCAGTTACCGCGTTAGAAGAGTATCGCGATATTGAAAGTCGTATGGGAAGCCCGGAAGTTGCGTCAAATCCGGACGCTATTCGTAAGCTTGGTCGTAGGCACGCAGAACTTGGATCAATCGTAAACGCTTACCTAAATTACAAACAGCTTTGCGACGACTTTGAAGCCGCAAACGAAATGGCAAGCGACGATCCAGATTTCGCTGAAGAAGCTAAGCGCTTAGAAGAGCAGATTCCAGCAGCAAAAGAAAAGCTTCGCACTGCATTAATTCCTAGGGATCCGGATGATGCGCGCGATATGATTATGGAAATTAAAGCTGGCACAGGCGGCGAAGAAGCGGCTTTGTTTGCTGGCGATTTATTGCGTATGTACATGCGTTACGCGGAAAAGCGCGGCTGGACTACCGTAATCCAAAGCGAAAATTCAACGGAACTTGGCGGCGTAAAAGACGTGCAGCTTGCGATTCGAGCAAAAGGTACGCCTGCTCCAGAAGATGGCGTGTGGGCAAGCATGAAGTATGAGGGCGGAGTGCATCGCGTGCAGCGAATCCCAGTTACGGAATCGCAGGGACGTATTCAAACTTCCGCAGCTGGCGTAATCGTGTTCCCAGAAGCAGACGAAGATGACGACGAAATCGAAATCGATCCAAAAGATTTGAAGATCGACATTTTCATGAGCTCCGGCCCTGGTGGGCAGTCCGTGAACACTACTTATTCTGCGGTTCGCATGACACATATTCCAACCGGAATTGTTGTTAGCATGCAAGACGAAAAGTCGCAGATTCAAAACCGTGCGGCAGCCCTTCGCGTGTTAAAGTCTCGTTTGCTCGCTATGAAGCACGAGCAGGAGGCAGCAGAAGCGGCGGATATGCGCCACTCACAGGTGCGTTCGCTCGACCGCTCTGAGCGAATCCGCACGTACAATTTCCCAGAAAATCGTATTGTGGATCATCGCACGAATTACAAGGCTTACAATCTTGATCAGGTTCTTGACGGCGATTTGCAGCCTGTTATCGACAGTGATATTCAGGCGGATGAAGCTGACCGCTTAGCGCAAGCCAAGTAAGTCAAGTAAAATTACTGAAATAACCAAGCAATTCTTAAAATGCAAGAACTTTTGCGAGTTTTGCGCGATGCTGTTAAAAAGCTTGATTCTGCAGGCGTGGAGTCAGCAGAATATGATGCACGCTTGCTGCTGGCTCATGCTTGCGGCGTAAGCTTAGCTGAGCTGAGCAAGGCGCTAATACTTGGCGATTTAACCGATTTTTCGCAAGATTATGCTAGTAAATATAGCGATTTTGTATCTAGGCGTGCTTCTCGTGAGCCGTTGCAGCATATTGTTGGTCGCGCGCCTTTTCGCTACTTGGATTTGCAAGTTGGTAAGGGCGTTTTTGTGCCGCGGCCGGAAACGGAAATTGTTGTTGAAGCTGGATTGGATTGGCTTAGAGAGTCTGGTATTAGCAAGCCGACGGTAGTCGATTTATGCGCCGGATCGGGCGCAATTGGATTGTCGATTGCGGCGGAAGTTGCAGACGCGCAAGTATGGGCTGTAGAAAAATCTCCTGAAGCTTTCCAATATTTGCAAAAAAATTTCGAAGAAACTGCAAAAAAGTGGGAAAATATTCAGATTTTCAGTCGCTATCATGCTGTGCTTGCAGACGCAACCAAATCGCATATTTCGGATTGCACGCCGGAACTTCACGCAATTTGCGGCAAAGTAGATTTAGTAATAACGAATCCGCCTTACGTGCCGGAAAGTCAAGTGCCAGAACAAGTTGAAGTGCGAGAGTACGATCCGCCGGTTGCGCTTTATGGTGGTTCTGCGGACGGCTTGCTTATTCCGGAGCAGATTATGCGTGCGGCTTTTGCGCTGCTTAAGTCTGGGGGAGCGATGGTTATGGAGCACGATATTTCGCAAGGAGATGCGCTTAAAAAGTATGCGGAAAGCGTAGGTTTTTCGCGTGCGCGCGTTGGAAATGACTTAACTGGCAGACCGCGATACACTTTTGCGCAAAAGTAAGATTTGACTAAAACGAAAGACTTTACTCAAACGAAAGATTTGACTCAAACAGAATAAAATAAGCAAATAAACAAAAGCAACAAGATAAATAAAAGCAACAAAAGAGGCTAAAAATGAGTAAAATTTGCACGATTAACGAAGAATCACTGCAAATGGCAGCGCAAATTATTAATGAGGGTGGCGTAATCGTAGTGCCGACTGACACCGTATACGGCGTTGCTTGCGACCCGTTTAACGAAGCTGCAGTTGCAAAAATTTACGAGCTTAAGCGCAGACCGCGCACGAAGGCGTTGCAAATTTTAATGAGCGGAGTGGAAGATTTAGAAAAACTTGGGCTGTATTTGCCGTCTCCGCTGGATATTTTAGGCAAAAAGTTCCTTCCGGGTGGATATTCTCCGATTGCGCGCGCTAAGAAGGACTCGGTTGCGTCCAAACTTGCAACGCTGTGCAAAACGAATGAGACTGATGAGAAAACTCAAGCAATCGAATCAACTCAAGGCGTGCGCGTGCCGGATTGTCCGGAATTAATGCAAATTTTGCGAGTCACCGGTCCACTGGCTGCTTCTAGCGCGAATCGCAGCGGTAACGAAAGTGCAGACAGTGTGGAAGAAGCATTTGCGGCTTTCGGCAACGAGATTCCACTGTATTTGAACGCAGGCCCGACTCGCTCGCACGTGGCAAGCACTGTAGTTGGTGCGGATTCAAACGATAAAGACGGCATTGTGATTTTGCGCGAAGGTGTGATTTCGGAGTGCGAAATTCGTAATGCGTTAAGTGAGTAAGTTTATTAACTTATTTCTGGTACTAAATTTCTGGTACTAACAAATCGCTACAATCAAAATAAGCAAGCGAAAATTTAGCAAACGCTGCTAAAACCAACGAAGTAATCGCATAGCAAAGGACGCATTCATGAGGGTATACCTGTTTATTGCAGCAATTGCAGGCGGTGCTACGTGGCTTATTATGCCGCTTGTTCGTCACCTTGCGATCCGTATGGGTGCTGTTGGCAAAGTTCGCGCGCGCGATGTGCATACTATTCCAACTCCTCGCATGGGCGGTGTGGGTATGCTTTTTGGTTTCGCGGTTGCCATGGCTTTCGCAAGCTCAATGCCCTTTATTTCCGGGCTTTTTGCTGGAACTCACCAGCCGTGGGTGGTGCTTGCCGGAGCCGTTATGATATGCCTGCTTGGGGTATGCGACGACATTTGGGATCTAGATTGGATGCTAAAGCTTGCCGGTCAGCTGCTTATAGCTGTTTTTGTAGCGTGGGGAGGGTTGCAAATCGTAACTTTGCCACTAGGATCGCTCGTAACGGCATCTCCAAGCGTGTCAATCGCAATAACTGCAATACTAATCGTTGCTTCAATTAATGCAGTAAATTTTGTAGATGGGCTGGACGGACTGGCTTCTGGAATCGTTGCAATCGGCGGCATTGCCTTCGCAACATACTCGTACATGCTTGCGCGCACGTCGCCATCCTACGCTTCAATGGCAACTCTTATTGACGTTGCAATGGTAGGTATGTGCGTTGGATTTATTATGCACAATTGGCATCCAGCAAAACTTTTTATGGGTGACTCAGGCTCCATGTTAATCGGCTACTTAATTACTTGCGCGTCGATTATTATGACCGGCCATTTGGATCCTTCCGCCGTTCATACGAGTATTTATTTGCCTGTATTTATGCCGATTTTGTTGCCGATTCTTGTGCTGTTTTTGCCGGTTCTTGACATGTGCTTGGCTATTTTTAGGCGTGTTGCTAAAGGGCAGTCGCCAATGCATCCGGATCGCATGCACTTGCATCATCGCATGCTGCGCATTGGGCATTCTGTGCAGGGTGCTGTGCTGATTTTGTGGGGATGGGCTGCACTAATTGCGTTTGGCTCTATTATGATTTTGTTCTTTAAAGCTGTGTATGTGCTTGTTGGAATGATTCTTGCTGCTGCGCTACTTACTGTGCTCACAATGATGCCGTACTTGCGTTGTCGCCTGCCCGAACTTCGCAATTCGTAACAACTGCTTAATTTTGTTTTTCTTAATGTGGCGTGGCGCTCAAAACGTGCGAGTACGCTCGCGCTATAAGCGCTCGCTACGAAACTCGCGTTGGAAGTCCACTGGACTTCCAACTTGAGCGAGTTTCCGCTCCGAATTGCTTTCGCGCGCGCTGTGCTGCGCTCAAGCATGTCGTCGCGCCCGCGTTTGGAGGGTGCGTTTCGGCAAACGTCATAGCAAAAACGTATAGTAACCCTATGGCTACAACTGATATGAACACGGAATCCGTGTATGCTCCTGTTCCACCAATTTTCGAGAAGCTCGGTCTCGCTTATGACGATGTCCTTTTGCTTCCAAACGAAACTGATGTTATTCCGTCCGAAGTGGATACTTCCACTCATCTGACTCGCGAAATCACTATGAAAGTTCCTGCAATTTCTGCGGCAATGGACACAGTAACCGAGTCCGATATGGCTATTGCAATGGCTCGAAATGGTGGAATTGGTGTTCTTCATCGCAATCTTTCTATAGATGATCAGGCTGCGCAAGTCGATATTGTTAAGCGCAGCGAGTCTGGTATGATTACCGACCCACTCACTGTTCACCCAGATGCAACGCTCGCAGATTTAGATAAATTGTGCGGGCGTTTTCATATTTCTGGTTTGCCAGTGGTAGATAGCGAAAATCGTCTAGTTGGTATTATTACCAATCGCGATATGCGTTTCATTGCTTCCGAAGACTATGATCGTTTGAAAGTCAAAGACGTGATGACTCGCGAAAATCTCGTCACTGGTCCTTCTGATATTTCTAAAGAAGACGCGCATCGTTTGCTTGCAGACAACAAAGTTGAAAAATTGCCTTTGGTTGATGCAGAAGGCAAGCTTACTGGTTTGATTACTGTTAAGGATTTTGTGAAGACTGAGCAGTATCCAGATGCTACTAAGGATGATCAGGGTCGCTTGCGCGTGGCTGCTGGAATTGGCTTCCTTGGAGATGCTTGGCAGCGTGCGTGCGCGCTTATGGAGGCTGGAGTTGACGTGCTTGTGGTTGATACCGCAAACGGCGAGGCTCGATTGGCTCTTGATATGATTCGCAGAATTAAGGCAGATAAGGCGTTTGACGGAGTACAAATTATTGGCGGAAATATTGCTACTCGCCAAGGCGCTCAGGCTATGATTGATGCCGGCGTCGACGCTGTAAAGGTTGGCGTTGGTCCAGGCTCTATTTGCACTACGCGTGTTGTTGCAGGCGTTGGCGTGCCTCAGCTTACCGCAGTTTACGATGCGGCTCAGGCTTGCAAGGCTGCTGGAATTCCATGCATTGCAGACGGTGGTATTCACTATTCCGGCGATATTGCTAAGGCTTTGGTTGCAGGCGCGGACACTGTTATGCTCGGCGGCACTTTGGCTGGATGTGAGGAAGCTCCAGGCGAGAAGGTTCTTCTTCACGGCAAGCAGTACAAACTTTACCGCGGCATGGGCTCGCTTGGTGCAATGGCTCCTCGCGGTAAGAAGTCTTATTCGAAGGATCGTTACTTCCAGGCAGACGTTACCAGCTCCGACAAGGTGGTTCCAGAAGGCGTTGAAGGCGAAGTTCCATATCGCGGTCCGCTTAACGCTGTGCTTTACCAGCTTCTCGGCGGCTTACACCAGTCAATGTTCTACGTTGGTGCGCACAATATTAAGGAAATGCAAGAGCGCGGCCGCTTTATTCGCATTACTGATGCTGGCCTTCGCGAATCTCATCCTCACGATATTGTGATGACTGCAGAAGCACCAAACTACAGCGGTTTCCACAACTAAGTCGCGTGGTGCGTAAGTTGCGCGATTAAATCGCGTATAAGTCGCGTATAAATCGCAAGTAATTTTGCATTAAACGACGAAAAGTTAAGCAAGTTATCTACAACTTGCCTGCTTTTCGTCGTTTTTAATACGCGTCTCGTCGGTACGAAGATGTAGGCTGATGGGTTCGAAAAAATATTAGGAAAGGAACGAAAATGGCTGAAGCTAAGGAAGATCTTACGTTTACGCCGGAAGAGTCGCGCTTAATTTGGATTGATTGCGAGATGACTGGACTCGATATTTTCCATGACGAATTATGCGAAGTATCTGTAGTTCCAACTGATTTTAATCTGAAAGTTTTGGACGACGGAATTGATTTAGTGATTAAGCCAAGCGACGCCGCTGTGGCTCATATGAACGATTTTGTGCGCAATATGCACACTTCTTCTGGACTTGTTGACGAGTGGAATAAAAACGGTTTGCCTTTGGAAGAAGCGCAAAAGCAGGTAGTTGAATACGTAAAGCGCTTCCTGCCGGCTCGCGGAAAAGCTCATCTTGCTGGAAACTCCGTTGGTTCCGACAAAAAGTTCCTCGACCGTTACATGCCAGATTTAATGGCAAATCTGCACTATCGTGTAATCGACGTAAGTACGTTGAAGGAAATTTCGCGCAGGCTTTACCCGGACGTTTACCGCAATAAGCCGGCAAAACACGGCGGTCACCGCGCGCTCGCGGATATTATTGAGTCGATTGATGAGCTTCGTTACTACCGCGATATGATGTTCGTTCCAGCTCCAGGCCCAAGCGAGTCTCAAGCAAAAGCCGGTGCGCAACACATTGAAAGCACGAGCTTGCTTCGTGACTATGAGCGTCGCGGAGAGACGCTAGAAGACGTAAATTCCGCAGAAAAGCGCGACTACTAAACACAACGCTACTATTAAATAAAGCGCGACTACTAAACGCAATAAAAGGTACTGCCAATGAAGCAATCCGAAGCCTTAACCATAATCAACGCTGGCGCGAGCGCGTTCATTACCGGCGCTCCGGGTGCAGGTAAAACCTACGTATTAAACGAAGCTATTCGCGCAATGCGAAAGAACGGTTTAAGCGTTGCTGTAACTGCCTCTACCGGTATTGCGGCAACGCACTTAAACGGTCAAACCATTCACTCGTGGAGTGGAGTTGGAGTTTCAAACGCGCTTACGGATACGCTTCTTAAAACAATTAGAGCTAGGCGAGGAAAGCGCATAAAAGCCACGGACGTGCTCGTGTTGGACGAAGTTTCCATGATTCACGCGTGGCTTTTTGACATGGTTGATGAAGTTTGCCGGAAGGTGCGCAAAAATCCCGCTCCTTTCGGCGGGCTTCAAGTAGTTATTTCGGGCGACTTCTTCCAATTGCCGCCTGTTAGCACTTCTATGCGAAATCGTGACGTGTTCGAGCCGAGCTCGGAGTTTATTTCGTCGCGCGAAAAGTATACTGCAGCTGGAAAAAATCCGGAAGGCTATATTACGGAATCGTTTGCATGGGACGCTTTGAAACCTGTTGTGTGCTATTTAACTGAGCAACATCGTCAAGACGACGGCAAGTTGCTAGAAGTTTTGACGGATATTCGTAGCGGTCTCGTGAGTGACGACGATAAGCAAGTGCTTGCTAGCCGCCTTGGTGAGTATCCGCAAGATGACGAAGTTGCAGTACATCTTTTCCCAACGAACTCGCAAGCAGATGGCTTAAATAATATGCAGCTTGCGGAAATTGATTCTGAGCCTCACGAATTCGTTGCAACAGAAGCCGGGCCTAAAAATCTTGTTGATCGCTTAAAAAAGAATATGCTTGCTCCGGAGCGTTTAGTTTTAAAGGCTGGGGCTGCTGTGATGGCGTTGCGAAACGATCAGGAAAAGCAGTATGTAAACGGCTCTGTTGGGCGTGTGTTGCGTTTTGCGCCTGAATCTAAGGGCGGATGGCCGATTGTTGAGTTTGAAAACGGCAATATTGTAACTCTTAAGCCTGCAGCGTGGGAAATGACGGACGGTGAGACTGTACTTGCTAGCGTAAATCAAGTGCCTCTTCGTTGCGCGTGGGGAATTACGATTCATAAGTCGCAAGGTATGACTCTCGATAGTGCGGTAATGGATTTGCGTAGAACTTTCGCTCCCGGAATGGGATATGTTGCGCTTTCTCGCGTGGAAAATCTGGGCGGTCTTTATTTGGAAGGTATTAACGATCGCGCGTTTAGTGTTTCGGCGGATGCTGTACTGCTAGACGGATCTTTGCGTGAGGCGTCAAGGTGCGCAAGTGAGCTGCTTGCTAGCGATGGGGCTTCCTCGTTTGTTGCCAAAAAAGCAGATGGTGATTTTGCGGATCAGCAGGAGTTTAGTCTTTTTGAAAATGCCGGTGATGGCGTTACGGACGAATTTTCTTTCGACGACGAGTTTTAATATTCTATAAGTTTTTGCCTTGCGCACGGCATAAACTACTCGCGGCTGAGTCGTTTTGGTCGGATTTTGCCTTAGAAGCGGCATAAACTACTCACACCTGAGTTGTTTTGGTCGCTTTGTTATATTTTTGCACGTTATGATTTAATCGAGTATTACTTTTGTTGATGCGTGTAGACAAGTGTTTATGTCCTCATGCGCAAATAGATTGGAACGCATGAATTCCAATGTACTTCGTATGTCTCAGCTATTCCTTCGTACGCTGCGCGAGGATCCTGCAGACGCGGACGTGACTTCCGCAAAACTTATGCAGCGCGCAGGCTATATTCGTAAATCTGCACCAGGTGTGTGGACTTGGCTTCCGCTAGGACTTAAGGTTTTGAACAAGGTTCAGGCGATTATTCGCGACGAAATCAACGGTATCGGTGCGCAGGAAGTTCACTTCCCGGCACTTCTTCCGCGCGAGCCTTACGAGGCTACCAACCGTTGGGAAGAATATGGCGACAATATCTTCCGTCTTAAGGATCGCCACCAAGCTGACTATCTTCTTGCTCCAACGCACGAAGAAGTTTTCACGCTTCTCGTTAAGGATATGTATTCTTCTTACAAGGATTTACCAGTTACTTTGTATCAGATTCAAACGAAGTATCGCGACGAGTTCCGTCCGCGCGCTGGTCTTATTCGCGGTCGCGAGTTTATTATGCAGGATGCTTATTCGTTCTCGATTGACGAAGATGGTTTGAAATCTGCTTACGTTGAGGAGCGCGCTGCTTACGCTCGAATTTTCGACCGTTTGGGCATTAAATACGTGATTGTTCACGCTGTTTCCGGCCCAATGGGTGGCTCTGATTCCGAAGAGTTCTTGGCTCCAATGCCAATTGGTGAAGATACTTTTGCGCTCGCACCTTCAGGAAAAGCTTGGAATGTTGAGGCTCTTACCACTCCAGAAATGCAAGATGTTGATTACTCAGCAACTCCTGCAGCGCAATCTCTCGAAACTCCAGACGCTAAGACGATTGAAGCTTTGGTTAAGGTTTCTAACGACTTGCATCCGCGTAAAGATGGTCGCGAATGGCAAGCTTCCGACACTTTGAAGAACCTTATTATTGCTGTTAAGCACCCAGCTGATGCTGAAGGCGGCGAGCATGAGGAACCATGGCGCGAAATCGTGGCGATTGGTATTCCAGGGGATCGCCAAGTAGATATGAAGCGTCTTGAAGCTCAGTTTGCTCCTGCAGAAATCGAAGAAGCAACTGAGGATGATTTGAAGTCTCATCCTGAGTTTGTTAAGGGCTACATTGGTTTTAGCGTATTAGGTCCTCAAGCTCGCAAAGAGGGTAGGGGTATTGCAAATCCTGTCCGCTACTTGATGGATGCTCACGTTGCAAAGGGAAGTGCCTGGATTACAGGAGCTGACGAAGACGGAAAGCATGTTTACAACGCTGTTTACGGTCGCGATTTTGAAGCTGATGGTGTTGTTGAAGCAGCCCAGGTTCGCGATGGTGATATGAGCCCAGATGGTTCCGGTCCGTTGAGCTTCGAACGCGGTGTGGAAATTGGTCAAGTGTTCCAGCTTGGCTTAAAGTATTCTAAGGCTTTGGGCTTAAGCGTTCTTAACGAAAACGGTAAGGCTGTGCCGGTTTGGATGGGCTGCTACGGCATTGGCGTTAGCCGCGTAATTGCATGCTTGGCAGAAACGCATCACGATGACGCTGGTCTAGCATGGCCTATGGCAATTGCTCCAGCTCAAGTTCATGTTGTTGCAACAGGCAAGGATCAGGTTGCTTTCGACGCTGCTGAAAAGGTTGTTGAGGAGCTTAGCAAGCAAGGCATCGAAGTAATCTTTGACGACCGTCCAAAGGTTTCTCCAGGCGTAAAGTTCAAGGATGCTGAGCTTGTTGGCGTGCCGCTGATTGCTGTAGCAGGTCGCGATACCGTGAACAACGGTACGATTGAAATCCGCGATCGTAACGGCTCAAATGTTGAAGCAGTCCCAGTTGACGAAGCTGCCGCTCGAATCGTATCTCGCGTAAACGATTTGCTTAAGTAACGACCTGTTTTACAATTTGCCGCCAGGAATACTACTATTCTTGGCGGCATTATTTTATTGTATTCATATTAATTTATTGTGCTGTGAGTTTAGTGGATTTCTCGAATTGCGATTTTATTTTCCTTAAATATCAGTTTCGCCTCCAAATTCGTCATTCGAAATGTTTGCGTTAGAGTTATTTTGTTGTGCATTGTTCTTCTGCTGTACTTGATTACTTTCTTTCGTATGATCATTTTTAGCGGAATCAGCGTTTCGCTTTGTAAATTGCGTAGTTCCACGATTTAAATCGTGACCAATAGCAGAAGCTTCCAAAATTACGCGATTATAATCGTTTCCATCTTTCGTCCAGTTTTCTGTACTCAAATTGCCATATACAACGATTGCATCGCCTTTATGAACGCTTTTTAGCACGTTTGAAGCCAAAGTCCTATACGCTTTCACAGTCATCCAAGTAGTTGGACGCTCATGCCATTGCTGTTCGTCGTTGCGGTAATATGATTGCGTGCTCGCGATTCGTAGCGCACAAGCCGGAGAATTTTCACTTCGCCCAAAGTTTACAGGCTCAGCGCCTACGTATCCACTAATAGTCACGGTCGACTGTTGTTGTGCCATATTTCATAGTCCTTTCACAATTTGGACTGCAGCCATTTCAGCCCCGAAATACAGAGCCATCATTGCCTCTGAGCTTCGCAGCCACGAGGAAATGCCGCAGTAATAACAACTATGAACTTTGCGCAACAACTTTGCCAGCAAACTTTTCTATTGTGGTTAAAACCTAGGTTTTATCCACAATGTAATTAATCTCTTGACTACAGAAAAATATTTAGTAAAAGCTCAACAATTAACTGTACATGCGTAATCATTCCTCATTGCAGGGTAGTATTGAGCAAACGTATTGAAAATATTGAATGTAGTGAAGAAGATATTTATGGTGGAAAGTAATCAGCAATATGCGAAGCATAAATCTAATATGCGCATAAGTTAGGTTAGTATTCTTGTTATTTCGGCTGTATGCCTAACTGTGTGTGCAATATCGCAAAATTTTGCTGATTTTACTTTAGAACATTCTAAGGCGTATCATCAGGCGTATAATCGCGAATATCATCACGAATATCATCAAAATCCAATAATTCAAACAACTAATTCTGCTTCTTCTGCATCTTTTATTCAGTCAAGTAATGTAGCGCGTTACGTTCTTTCTTCTATTCGAAGCGCAAGATCTAGGCTTTACGATGATCGCAGCACGTATTTTAATGGCGTTCCTTTGCAAGATTACGTGAGCCGCTACGGTCTTACTAAAGAAGCGTATGTTAATAATATTCAGTAGGATTCTGCAAATGAAGAGGATGCTTTCCGTCGCGCGCAAGAAACCGCCAGCATGGGCAGTTTGGCCATTTGGGCCCAGATGGTGTGAGCGAGCCTGATTACACTGGCCGAAAAGCGTGGGGTGAAAATTTAAGTTGGGGTGTGGATCTTGCTGGTTCTATGCAATTGTGGATTCAAGATGAAGAGTCGGCTTTGCGCGCAACCGGCGGAAGTTTTAACGAAGATAATGGTCATTTGTATCAGATTTTGAATCCTAGCAATATTTCTTTCGGTTACGGAGAGGCTTCGGGCGGCCCTTATGGTGTTGTTGGAGCGTTGACACTGTCGGAATATAACGGTGATATTGATTATCTGGATGGCAAGATTGGCCCAGAATCTCCCGAAGAGCAAAAAAAGCGTGCTGAAGAGGAGCGAAAGAAGAAGGAAGAGCAGAAGCGTAAAGACGAGGAAGCTAAGAAGAAAAAAGCTTTGGCTAAAAAGAAGCATTTGAAGCATAAGCATCATAAAAAGTTAGCGAAAGCTATGAAGAAAAATGCTTCAACGTATAAATTTATTGTGATTATTTCTGCGATTTTAAGCGTGCTTGTTTTGTGCACTATTGCAGTGGTGGCTTGGATTTTCTTAAGACGAAGAATGATTTCTAAAAATAGAAAATAATAAGCCTGCAAACGTTTATTAAGCGTCTGCAGGCTTCTATTTTTGACTTATTCGCGACTTATTTGCGATTTATTTGCGATTTATTCGCAACTTACCAAATGTGTACGCGCTCAGCAGGGTCGAGCCACATTTCGTCGCCTTCTTTAACGTCGAAAGCATCGTAGAACAAGTCTACGTTACGAGCAATGCCGTTAGTGCGGCATTCGGCTGGGGAGTGCGGGTCGATTTGAAGCAGCTGTTCCGCAATTTCATTACGAGCCTTGGAACGCCATACTAACGCGTAGCTTAAGAAGAATCGCTGCAAAGCAGTGAAACCATCTACTTCAGGAGCGTTCAACAAAGTTTCGCGAATCGCATCTTCACTTCCGTCAATTTCATGTCCTTCGCTCTTTTGCAAAGCGAAAGCGTATGCTTTAAGCGCAATAGTCACGCCGCTTAAATCGCCAATATTTTCGCCGATCGTTAAAGCACCGTTTACGTGAGGCATCGCATTGCGCTCTTCTTTGCTCTTCAAGTGAGAGTACTTAACGATAAGCTGCGTTGGTGTGAAAGCATTGTATTGCTCAATAAGCTTCTTAGTGCGCTCAGTGAAGTTGGTTTTGTCTTCTTCAGTCCACCAATTGTTAAGCACGCCGTCGCCGTCGTATTCGCAACCTTGATCGTCAAAACCGTGACCGATTTCATGACCAATCACGGCACCAATAGCGCCGTAATTTGCTGCGTCTGGAGCACTTGGGTTAAAGAATGGTGGTTGCAAAATAGCAGCTGGGAACACGATTACGTTCAGCAGAGGATCGTAGTAAGCGTTCACAGTTTGCGGAGTCATCTGCCATTCTTCGCGATCCACAGGATTTCCGGCTTTTGCAGTATTTTTACCAAAGCCAAATCGATAAACTTCGCGCATATTATCAACTAAGTCAGCGTCTTCCTTAATATTTAGCGCAGAGTAGTCAACCCAATGGTTTGTGTAACCAATATTTGGCTCAAATTTACTAATCTTTTCCAAAGCCTTCGCTTTAGTTTCCTCACCAAGCCAGGTGCTGTGCGAAATCGACTCACGGTAAGCGTTAATAAGATTGTCAACTAAGCCTTGCATATATTCCTTAGAAGACTCAGGGAAATGCAATCGCACGTATTCGCGTCCAACTTCCTCACCACAAGCATCGTCAACAACTCCGACTGCTCGCTTCCAACGGTCGCGCTGCTTTGTGGCACCAGAAAGCACCTTGCCGTAGAAGTCGAATCGCGCTTGTGCAAAATCTTCACTAAGTAAGCTTGCCCAGCGCAAAATCACGTGCACGCGCGCCCAAAGCTTTAAATCTTCTAAGTCGGCTTCTTGCCAAATCTTATTCAAACCTTCCATAAAGCTTGGCTCGTGAACTACAACTTTGTTAAAAGCTTCACGAAGATTGATTGGTTGATGTTCTGCTTCTTCTGAGTTATCGTACGCTTTTTGTGCAGCATCTAAGAAGGCGTCGAGATTCAGCGCTTCAAGATTTTTTGCCAAATCAGCATAATTGCAAGGATTATAAGTTTTTTGAGAATCGCGAGTTGCTACGTTATCCCAATGGTAGCTCGCTATTTTAGTTTCAACATTCAAGAAACGCTCGGCTTGCGCTTGTGTAGTAGTTGCGTCTCCGTAGCCTGCTAAGCGCAGCAAAGAAGCTACCATTTTTACATATTCAGTGCGAATTGGAGCGTAGTTATCTTCGCGATAGTATGCTTCGTCTGGCAAGCCCAATCCCGATTGCTCAATATGCATAATATTCGTCTTAGGATCTTTAGGGTCTCCGTAAACGCCAAAATAAAACATTGCATCTGGACCGCCGTACGGATTAAGCGCGCCAATAGTGCGAACCAAATCTTCCTTAGTTTCTGCTGAATCCACAGCGTCTAAATCGCCCTTAATTGGCGTAATTCCAGCTTTTTCAATAGATGCGGTATCCAAATAGTTACGGTATAAGGTTTGCGACTTTTTGGCTGGGCAATTTTCGTTTTCTAAAATATCTCGAATTTGCTTTTCTGCATCTTCTGCAAGCTTGTGGAAAGCACCATACATTGGTTTGTCTTCTGGGAGAGTGTAAGTGTCAATCCAAGGACCGTTTATGTAACGGAACAAGTCGTCTTGTGGACGAATAACCGACGAGAAGGAGGCTGGGTCAAAATCTACAGCAGAAATTTCCTTCTGCGATTCCTTATTATTACTATTATTATTGTTGTTAGACATGTGATTAGCTTACAAGTATTAAGCGACACTATTGGTTAGTATTTTCGCTATATTTTGCTTTATTTTCGTGCCTGCGCGTTAGTCTTGAAGCATGATTGAACTTAAAACTCCATCTGAAATTGAAGCGATGAAGCCTGCAGGTCGCTTCGTCGGTAGTATTCTTAAAGACTTGAAAGCAATGACCAAAGTTGGCACGAATCTTCTTGAGATTGATGATTTCGTTCGCCAGCGTATTATGAGCCGCAAAGGTGCGTCTTCTTGCTATGTTGATTACGCTCCTGATTTTGGTACAGGTCCTTTTGCGCACTATATTTGCACGTCTGTAAACGATGCTGTTCTTCACGGAGTTCCTTTTGATTATAACCTTAAAGACGGCGATTTGTTGACTCTTGATTTGGCAATTAACGTAGACGGCTGGGTTGGAGATTCCGCTATTAGTTTCGTTGTTGGAAAGCATGCAGATCCTGAGGATTTGCGCTTGATTAAGTGCACTGAGGAAGCTTTGGAGGCTGGCATTAACATGGCTCAGCCTGGCAACCGTCTTGGCGATATTTCTGCAGCTGTTGGTTGCGTTGCTCACGAGTACGGCTACAGCGTAAATCTTGAGTTTGGCGGTCACGGAGTCGGTCATATTATGCATGGCGATCCGCACGTTCCTAACGATGGCACTGCTCACCACGGCTACAAGCTTCGCCCAGGTTTAGTTATTGCAATTGAGCCATGGTTCTTAAAGACTACTGACGAAATTTACCAGGATCCTAAGGATGGTTGGACTCTTCGCTCTGCTGATGGTTCTCGCGGTGCTCACAGCGAGCACACGATTGCAATTACGGAAAACGGTCCTGAGATTTTGACCGTGCGCTAAACTTATCAATAGTTGATTTTGTAAGTATTTTGCGAGTAGTAATTGCGTAAAACAGGTATGTAAAGAGGTACTTTAAGTAAATGGCGGAATTTGATTTTTCCCAAGCATTAAATGATGTTGAAGCAAAGTATTCTTCGATTTCTAAAGCACTAGACGTCGATTCGTTGAAGGCTACGATTGCTGATTTAGAAAAGCAGGCTGCAGAGCCTGGACTTTGGGATGATTCTGAGCATGCTCAGCAGGTTACGAGTAAGCTTTCCGCGGCTCAGTCTCAGTTGAAGCGTTTGCAAGCTGTAGATCAGCGCATTGAAGATACTAAGACTTTAATTGAGCTTGGCCAAGAAGAAGGCGATGCTGATTCTATGAGCGAGGCTCAAGAAGAGCTTGGAAATATTGCTCACGAGTTGGACGATATGGAGGTTCAGACTCTTCTTGACGGCGAATATGATGCTCGTTCTGCAGTTGTTACGATTCGCTCTGGTGCGGGCGGCGTGGATGCTGCTGATTTTGCTCAAATGCTTCTTCGTATGTACTTGCGCTGGGCTGAGCGAAACGGTTACAAAACTAAGATGATGGACACGTCTTATGCGGAAGAAGCTGGTATTAAATCCGCTACTTTCCAAGTGGATGCCCCGTACGCGTATGGTCGTCTTTCTGTAGAAGGCGGTACTCACAGAATGGTTCGTATTTCGCCATTCGATAATCAAGGCCGTCGACAGACTGGCTTTAGCGCAGTGGAAGTAATCCCTTTGGTTGAAGCTACAGATCATATTGATATTCCAGATTCGGATATTCGCGTGGATACTTTCCAGGCTTCAGGGCCAGGAGGTCAGGGCGTGAACACTACGTATTCTGCTGTTCGTATTACGCATTTGCCAACCGGCTTGGTTGTTTCTATGCAAGATGAGCGAAGTCAGATTCAGAACCGCGCCGCTGCAATGGCAGTTTTGCAATCGCGTTTGCTTGTGCTTAAGCATGCTGAGGAAGCTGCAAAAAAGAAGGAACTTGCTGGAGATATTAAGGCAAGTTGGGGAGATCAAATGCGCTCTTACGTGCTTCACCCTTATCAGATGGTGAAGGATTTGCGCACTGGTTACGAAACTTCACAAACTCAAGCTGTTTTTGACGGCGATATTGACGGTTTTATTGAAGCTGGCATTCGTTGGCGTCACGAGCAGCGAGTTGCAGCTCAAAAAGAAGCTGAAGCAGAATCTTAAATAAAACTAAAGCTAGAACTAAAAACCAACAATTACACATAATCTTCGGAAGGAATTGAAACAATGTCGCTGATTTCATTAGATCATGTGTCAAAAATATATCCTCGAGGTACACGTCCTGCATTAGACGATGTGTCTTTGCATGTAGATCGCGGAGATTTTGTGTTTCTTGTTGGCGCTTCCGGTTCTGGTAAAACTACATTGCTTAGTTTGCTGCTTCGTGAAGAAGAAGCAAATGGTGGGGAAATTCACGTAGCTGGTAACGATTTGCGCAGACTTTCTAACCGACAAGTGCCGCAGTATCGTAGATCTCTTGGCTTTATTTTCCAGGATTATAAGCTGCTTAATAATAAAACAGTTTACCAAAATGTTGCTTTTGCTTTGGAAGTGATTGGCACGAGTCGGTCTACGATTCGTTCACTTGTTCCTCGTGTTCTTGAAACGGTTGGTTTGACTGGTAAAGAAAATAATTACCCACACGAGCTTTCTGGCGGTGAGGCGCAGCGAGTTGCAATTGCTCGCGCATACGTCAATCACCCTCAAATTATTCTTGCAGATGAGCCTACTGGTAATTTGGATCCAACTACTTCTCTTGGAATTATGGAAGTTTTGGATGCTATTAACCGAACTGGCACAACGATTGTTATGGCTACGCATAATGAGGAAATTGTGAACTCAATGCGTAAGCGAGTTGTGGAGCTTCATGCTGGAAAAATTGTGCGTGATGAGCGTGAAGGATCATATGATTCTGCATTGTATTTCCCAGATAGTGAAGTTGAGCATAATTCTAAAGCACAACAAACTGTTGAAAATTCTCAAGATCAATCAGATCGCGATGCTCAAAAGTCAATTGCTCAATCTGAGCATACTGAACGTCATAAGAGGCTTTCTAAAAAAGCTCAACGTGCTGCTCAGGCGCGTGAAGTTGTTGACATGGTAACGCAATCGTTGAAGAGTGACACTTCAGAAAATGAAGGAATCGCACGTTTGGCTCAGTCTGTTCATTCTGGCAGAACTGGTCGTTACGGCGAAGTGTTCCAGTCTTTGGAAACAACGATGACTTGGGGACGAGGATTGATTTCTTCAAACGATAATGAAGATGTTGAAGAGAATGATTCAGAAGTTGAGATTTCGGAAGATAATAAAGAATCCTCTGAAGTTGCCGGAAATTCTGAAACTGCAGAAACTGCTAATACTACTGAGACTACTGAGACTACTGATAATCACGAAACTGCAGAAACTAATGAATCTCACGAATCTCACGAAACTGCTGAAACTAATGAATCTACTGAATCTACTGAAAACTCTGAAGTGAGCGAAGAATCACAATCCGAAACCGGCGATGAGTTGCAGTCAGAAGCAGAAAGTAAGTTACAATCCGATGTTGAATCTGAGCGTAAATCTCAGCTTCCTCCTATGCCTCCAGCTCCGCCTAAGCCACCTGTTGCAGCTGAAAATACTAATAATGAGAACATTAGTGTTGACGATAGCAATAATGACATTAATAAAACTGAAGGAGCAGAGTAATGCGTTTACGATTTATTTTTTCCGAAACTTGCATTAGTTTGCGTCGTAATGTTTCGATGATTCTTTCGGTTATGCTTGTAACGTTCATTTCTTTCCTTTTTATTGGTGTTTCAGTGCTTATGCAAGCGCAGATTACCAAGGCAAAAGGTGACTGGTATGACAAAGTAGAAGTGGTTGCCTGGCTGTGCCCGGATGGAACTAGCCAATCTCCTTCTTGTGCTTCTGGAAAAGCACCTACTGATGCCGAAATTGTAAAATTGGAGCATATTATTCACCAAGAATTAGGCGATGATGTTTCAAATATCACTTATGTTAGCCGCAATGAATTTTATAAAAACACATTCTTAAAGCAATATCCTAACGGAATGTATCAAGGACGTACTTTAACTGCGGCAGACATGCAAGATTCGTTGCGCTTGAAGCTTACTAATCCTATGAAATATCAGGTTGTCTCAGAAGTTCTTTCTGGACGCGATGGTGTGGAAGAAGTTGTTGATCAGCGTCAGATTTTTGATCCTGTTTTCAGTGTGCTTAATCGCGCTACTGTTGTGACAATTGTGCTTGCAGCAGTTATGGTTGTTGTAGCGATTATGCTTACTGGCACTACGATTCGAATGTCTGCTGCTAGCCGTCGTCAAGAAACCGAAATTATGCGCTTAGTTGGTGCCTCTAACTGGACTATTCGTATGCCGTTTCTTCTTGAAGGAGCGTTCGCGTCGTTTGTGGGTTCTTTACTTGCTGGTGCTGCGCTAAGTTTAGTAGTTAAAGTTTTTGTAACTGATTGGCTTGCGCAGAATGTGCGTTGGATGCCATTTGTTACTCAAACAACTGTGTGGCTATGCGTTCCAATACTTGTAGCTGGTGCAGTAGTGTTATCTATAGTTGCTTCTGCTATTGCTTTGAGGCGATACTTAAAAGCTTAAAATGCAAAATAATAGGTGCGTAATTATTTGCGTTATTTTCGCATGAGCATTGTGAAAGTAATATTTTAGAAGATTTGAAGTAGAAACTCGCGTGATTCCTTGCATTACGGTATAATTCGCAATAGTGATGTTGAAAGGGAAGTGATATGAGCGAAGATCGACATAGCATGTATGCAATTCGACGCACTCACACTGTAGTGAGTTTAATAGTTGCTATTTCAATGATGTTTGCTGGTGTTGCTGGTGCATTATTTAATGCGTCTACAGCAAGTGCTGTCAACATGAAGGAATATAGGCGCAAAATACAACGAAACGAGAATTTGAAGCACCAACTTGCTGGTGTAAGTAAACAACTTGCAAATAAGATCATTGAATTGAATGATTTAAATGAGCATAAAATTCCAAATCAAATACGAGCTGCTCAACAAGCAGAAGAGCAAGCTTCTCAGGCGCGCAGTCTTGTAGAATCAACGCAGCAGCGTCTAGAGTCTGCACAAAAAGATAAGCGTGATTTGGAAGAGAAAATTAAAAAAACTGGTGAAGATTTTGATGATGCTAAGGCTGCTGTAGCACAGCTTGCTCGTAAGAGTTTCCATGGTTCTCAGGCATCTAATGTTATGGATATTGTGACTAAATCAACTACTACAGAACAGTTTGTTGGAAAGTTACAATCCGAGGCTGCTGTTGCTAGAAGTGAAGCAAATGCTGCTAATGATGCTGCTATTAAGTTGAATACTTCTATGAATCGTCGTCAGCGTTTGGCTGCTATTGAAGCAGAAATAACCAAGTTAAAGCAGCAGGCGGATGTTCAAGCGCAAAGTGCTCAAATCGCTGCGAAAGCCGCCAATGATCGCAAAAAGTCCTTGCAAAGTTTGCGAGATCATGGTGAAGAGATTCGTAAGCAGCTGGAAGGTCAAAAGAGTAGTTTGACTTCTCAGTCTGCGCGTGAGGCTGCAGAAATTATAGCAATGAAATCGGCCATCGATGCTCAAGCGCGTGCTCTTGCTAATAAGTCATTCGCTAAAGCTGATCCGAATGCTGGTAATCGCCAGCAATTGAATGGAAGCTCTGGAAAGAATGTTTACCTTCCTCCGATGCAACTTTCTAATGGTGCTGCTAATGGTATGAATTATACTGTTCCTGGAAATTGCGCAGAAGGTTCTAAGTTCTGCTACGGGCATAATACTGGAAACACTGTTGGTGGTTCTGCTTATCCTGCTCGTCAATGCACGTTATGGGCTTATTTGCGTCGTTCGCAACTTGGTCTGCCAGTTGGCTCCTACATGGGTAATGGTGCTGAGTGGGCGAATACTGGTCGTAGGTTTGGATATTTAGTTAATAGAATTCCACATGTTGGTGCTGTTATGGTGTTTGCTCGCGGTCAACGCGTCGGCAACTGGAATGCTGATTGGCAATATGGACATGTTGCGGTTGTGGAACGTGTGAATGCTGATGGATCAGTTCTTATTTCTGAAGGTGGAACTGGTTTTTCGACATTCCCTGCTTATGAAACTATTTATAATCCAGGCGATTACGAGTATGTGCATTATTAAATATAAGCACTTCAAAGTTTTCAATTTGTTGAAATTGAAAACTTTGTAAGTTTACGACTTATTGTTCTTGCCATAAGATAGTAGTATCTTATGGCAAGTTTCTTTTGTGTGTGATGTGTACTGGAGGGGAATTATGGCAAATAAGCCTGCGCAAGATGGCACTGTTACTGTGGCACAAAACCGTAAAGCGCATCATGATTATGTAATTGAAGATTGTTATGAAGCAGGTCTTGCTCTTACTGGTACTGAAGTTAAGTCACTTCGCGAAGGGCGTGCTTCTTTAGCTGAATCATTTGTGAATATTGATCGTCGTGGTGAAATGTGGCTTGAAGGAGCAAATATTCCTGAATATTTAAACGGCACATGGAATAATCATGCTCCTAAGCGCAAGCGTAAGCTTCTGCTTCACGCTGCTGAGATTGCTAAGCTTTCTAGGCAAACTGAGGCGAAAGGCTACACTGTTGTGCCTTTGCGTTTGTATTTTAAGGGAAGCTACGTAAAAGTAGAAATTGCTTTAGCGCGCGGTAAAAAGGAATTTGATAAGCGTCAGGCTTTGCGTGAGGAGCAAGATAAGCGAGAGGCTTTGCGTGAAATGCGTTACCGTAATCTGCGTTCTCGTAGTATTGATTAAGAGTTGACGCTTCTTTTTTATGCGTTTGTGAAACACTTGCTTGCTTCGCACGTGATAAAAAGTGAGGCAATGCGACACGCACATATTATACATTATTGCGAATAATATGCAGTTTTTGTTTATGAAAAGCATAATTATTGTGCAGATGTACCGCATGAGTATCTTTGTATATTCAATAATCGTATAAAAGGCTGTTGAATTTGTAGGGTTATCGTGTATAGTTATACACATTAATGCAAATTATAGATTCTTAGTACATACATGAGGAGAAGAACTATGTTTAAATCTATGAAGCCTGTTGCTATTGTTGCATCTTTAGTAATGATTGGCAGTATTGCTGCATGTGGACCTGCTGATTCTAAAGAAGCAGACCCTGATGTTGCTCGTAGCTATGATGTAAGTCATGTGCAAAAAGATGATGCTGTTGCAGCCTTGGTACCAGCACCAGTTGCAAAAACAGGAGAGTTAACTGTTGGTGTAAACGTAAGTTATGCCCCTGCAGAATTCTTTGCTGCAGACGGTAAAACTCCTGTAGGTTACGAAATTGATTTTTCGAAGGCTCTTGCAAAGGTCATGGGCTTAAAAGCAAAAATTATGCATGCTCAGTTTGACTCAATTATTCCAGCAATAGGAAGCAAATATAATGTCGGTATTTCTGGTTTTACAGTAAATGCTGAACGTATGAAGTCTGTAGACTTTATTACTTATGCAAACGCAGGTTTGTCTTTTGAAGTGCGTAAGGGAAATCCTACTAAAGTAGATCCAAAGAACCTTTGTGGCAAGAAAGTAACTTTGGAAACTGGAACTGTTGGCGAACCTATTATGGAAGAAGCAAAGAAACAGTGCGCAGCTAAAGGAAATAAGCCTCTTGAAATCATGAGCTTCAAGGAGCAAACTGACGCAACTACCGCACTTCTTTCCGGTCGCGCTGATGTTATGTATGCAGATACTCCTGTTGCAGGTTACGCTTCAATTAAGAATCCTGGAAAGCTTGAAATTTTGGAAAACAGCAAGGATTCTGAACCAATGGGAGCGGCTGTTAAAAAGGGTGATGCAGCGATGCTGAAGGCTGTAAAAGCTGGCATTGATAAGCTTATGAAATCCGGCGTCTACAAGGATATCTTGAAGAAGTGGGGCGTTGAAGATGTTGCTATTGAAAAGTCTGTAGTTAATCCAAAACTATAAAACTTTAGCTATGAAACTTTAGCTATCAAATAATTGAATAATTATCTAAAATGATATTGTTAATCTGAGTCGTGATTGAATTCTCGGCTCAGATTGTTTCTTTACTTTGCTGTTTTTGTATAAACGTACTTATTGGAGCATATTTTGAATTCTTTAATTGGTAACTCTGCTAAGAGCAAGTCCGGAGTAACTAACTCTGAACGTATTTTGCCAGTAAAAAAGCCAGGACCTATTATTGCCGGAGTCATTGTAGCTGTAATAGCATGTTCGCTTCTTTACAGTATTATTACTAACCCTCGTTTTGAATGGCAAGTAGTCGGAATATATTTAATAAGCGATAACGTGCTTTCTGGTATTGGCTGGACGTTACTTCTTACGCTAATTGCTATGGTAATTTCAATCGTGTTTGCGGTAGGCTTAGCGATGATGCGCAAGTCAGTTAATCCTGTGCTTCGTGGCGTAAGTTGGTTCTTTATTTGGTTTTTCCGTGGTACTCCTGTTTATACGCAGCTTGTATTTTGGGGCATGTTTGCAGTGCTTGTGCCGAGAATTAGTATTGGCATTCCTTTTACTTCTGTAGAATTTTGGTCTATTGATTCTAATGTAATTATGACTTCTCTTACTGCTGCTGTAGTTGGTTTGTCTTTGAATGAATCCGCTTATTTGTCGGAAATCGTTCGAGCAGGATTGGAAGCCGTTGATAGTGGACAAGTTGAAGCTGCTAAGGCTCTTGGAATGGGTAGAGCTTTAACTATGAGGCGTGTAATTCTTCCTCAAGCAATGCGTATTATTGTTCCTCCGCTTGGTAACGAAACAATTGGTATGCTAAAAACAACTTCGTTAGTTCTTGCAGTTCCGTTTACTCTTGAATTGCAATTTGCTACAAATGCTATTGCTAACCGTATCTATAAACCAATTCCGCTTCTTCTTGTTGCGAGTATTTGGTATTTGATTATTACTTCCATTTTGATGGTTTTGCAATACATGCTCGAGAAGCATTTTGCTAAAGGTTTTGAAGCAAGAGATATTGTAAAGCATGCTCAACTTAATACTGATTCTGATCAGCGCGGCGATCAATCATTAGATGCTAAACGGAAAAATGTTAAAGGACGAAATGATGCTGCTATGCTCGGATTTAATGCTTAAATAATCGCATAATAGCTTAAATTTTAATATTTTTCTTTGTAAATTTTAAATTTTGCATGAAATAAACAAATTGGATGTGAATAAATGGTAGAAGCAAAATCTAATCTTCCTGCGGTTGCTATTAACGATGTGCAAAAATCTTTCGGTCAATTGCATGTACTTAACGGTATTAATATGACAGTGAACCCAGGTAGTGTAACAGTTATTTTGGGTCCGTCCGGTTCAGGAAAATCGACATTATTGCGTTTAATTAATCAACTAGAAACTTTGACTGCAGGAAGTATAAGTATTTATGGCGAGCGCATCGGTGTAAAGCAAGTAATGCATAAAGGTGAGAAATGTCTGCAGGCTCTTAACGACAAAGAAATTGCTCAACAGCGTGCGAAGCTTGGCATGGTATTCCAGCGTTTTAATTTATTCCCTCATATGACGGCTTTAGAAAACGTTATGGAAGCTCCTATTCATGTTATGCATATGAAAGCTCAAGAAGCGCGCGATTTAGCTATTGAAGAACTAAAGCGAGTCGGCATGGATGAGCGTATGAACCATTATCCTGCAGAACTTTCAGGCGGTCAGCAGCAACGCGTTGCAATTGCTCGCGCTCTTGCTATGAAACCGGAAATTATGCTATTTGACGAGCCAACATCTGCGCTAGATCCAGAGCTTGTAGGTGAAGTGTTAACCGTTATGCGAAATCTTGCTAAAGATGGCATGACTATGATTGTAGTAACTCACGAAATTGGTTTTGCGCGTGAGGTTGCAGATCAGGTTGTGTTTATGGATGGCGGTGTCATAGTTGAGCAGGGTAGTGCAGATATTATTACTAGTCCGCAAACTGATCGTTTTAAAGATTTCCTAAATCACGTATTGTAATTTACGTAAGAAACACATCTTATTTATGTAGTTTTGCGTAGTTTTTGTGTGCTTCTCTGGCGTGCACTCGCTCGCATAACGTACAATAGAAGATTATGTGTGGCATTGTAGGATACGCAGGTTTTGGAAAAGTTTGTGCAAAACCTTTAGAAGTTTGTTTAGGTGGGTTAGAGCGTCTAGAATATCGCGGATATGACTCTTCGGGCGTAGCTTTAGTTGCTCCTGGGATGAAATGTGCGACTGTGCGAAAGAAAGCTGGTCGTTTATCTGTTCTTCGCAACGATATTGATGCAAATCCTATGCCTGAAGCGAGTGCAGCTATTGGTCATACTCGTTGGGCTACTAATGGTGCTCCTTGTGACATTAATGCGCATCCTCATACTAGTGCAGATGGCAAAATCGCGCTTATTCATAATGGCATTATTGAAAATGCTGTTGTATTAAAAGAGCAACTTCACGAAGAAGGATACGAATTTTCTTCTCAAACAGATACTGAAGTTGCTGCAAAATTACTTGGCAAAATTGCGAATGATATTGTAAACGAAACTGGTAAGCCGGATTTATTCACAGCTCTTCGTCGTACTGCAAAAATGTTAAAAGGAGCTTTCACATTACTTGCTGTTGACGTTCGTCAGCCAGGTATTGTGGCTGCCGTTCGTCACGATTCGCCGTTGGTTGTAGGTCTTGGAGACGGTGAATATTTCCTTGGCTCTGACGTTGCAGCTTTTGTTGCTTATACGGATCGAGTCTTGGAAGTTGGTCAAGATCAAGCGGTGTGCATTGGAGATGTAGATGGCAGTGGCAAAGCATCTTTGCTTCTAACTGATTTTGACAATAATATTGTTGAAAATCCTACTTGTTTTACAGTTGACTGGGATGCGTCTGCTGTAGAAAAAGGCGGCTGGGATTCCTTTATGGATAAGGAAATTCATGAAGATCCGCACGCTGTTGCAGACACTTTGCGCGGGCGTTTTGACGCTCAGGGAAATATTGTTCTTGACGAAGTTCATATTAGCCAAGACGTGTTGCGCGCAATTGACAAAATTATTGTTGTTGCTTGCGGAACGGCAAGTTACGCAGGTTTGGTTGCAAAATATGCTATTGAGCACTGGGTGCGCGTGCCGGTTGAGGTGGAGCTTGCGCACGAGTTTCGCTACCGTGACCCTATTTTGACGCATCGAACATTGGTGGTTGCAATATCGCAGTCTGGCGAAACAATGGACACTCTTATGGCTTTGCGTCACGCGCGCGAGCAGGGAAGTAGGGTTCTTGCAATTTGCAATACGCAAGGTTCTAGCATTCCGCGCGAATCTGATGCAGTTCTTTACACGCATGCAGGTCCCGAAATAGCAGTTGCATCTACTAAAGCTTTTGTTGCGCAAATAGTTGCAGCCTATATGCTTGGTCTGTTTTTGGCGCAAGTAAAAGGCACTATGTATCGCGACGAAATTCAGCAAATCGTTGCGCAATTAAAAGAGATGCCGGATAAAATTCAGCATGTACTTGATGCACAATCTGAATCAATTATGAAAGCTGCTGAGCATACTCTGGAAGCTAAATCTTTCCTTTTCTTAGGTCGACATGTTGGCTATCCTGTTGCGCTAGAAGGTGCGTTGAAGCTTAAAGAAATTGCGTATACCTTTACTGAAGGTTTTGCTGCAGGTGAGCTTAAGCACGGTCCTATTGCGCTTGTAGATGAAGGTGAGCCGGTAGTTGTGATTGTGCCATCTTCTCGCGGTCGTGATGTGCTTCATGCGAAAGTTATTTCTGGAATTGAAGAAGTTAAAGCGCGCGGAGCTTTCACTATAGCTGTTGCAGAAGAGGGTGATCCAGATGCTTCTCGCTATGCAGATATTGTGTTCTGGCGTCCTAAATGTGCAACTTTGCTAAGTCCTCTTGTAGATGTAGTTGCATTGCAATTATTTGCAATGGATATGGCAAAGTTAAAAGGTTATGATGTTGATAAGCCTCGTAATCTTGCAAAGTCTGTAACTGTTGAGTAAGCGCATAACAACGTTGAGTAACACAAAGTAACGGATGGCAAATCTTATGTCTGCATTTGCAAGAATTTTGCAACAACGCAATCATTTTGGACGCTTGCTTTTTTCGATACTTTGTGTTTTTTCTTTGCTATTTTCTTGCGGATGCGGAACTAAAGATTCTAGAACTCAAATTAGTGTTTGGTCTTGGGAACCAAGCATGAAACGACTTGCTGAAGAATTTGAACTACATAATCCGGATGTTCACGTAACTGTAAAGGATACTAGCGGATATAGCAATCTTAATAGCGCTATTCAAGATGGCTATGGTATGCCAGATGTTGTTCAATTAGAATATTTTGCTCTTCCGCAATATGCGGTAAGTGGACAGCTTTTAGATATTACTGATCGTGTGAAAAATACTCGCACTTTCTATACTCCTGGAACATGGTCTTCTGTGCAACTTGGTGGACGTGTTTACGGTTTACCAATGGATTCTGGCCCAATGGCTTGGTTTTATAATGATGACGTATTTAAGCAGGCTGGTGTAGATGCCACAAAAATACACACTTGGGAAGATTACCGTCATGCTGCTCGTAAGCTTAAAGATATCGGTGTGTATATTGCAGCAGACTCAGGTGACGCAAGTTTTTATAACGCTATGATTTGGCTTGCAGGTGGACACCCGTTTATGACTTCTCATGATGGGAAAACAGTTACTGTTAGATTGAGTAAAGATAAGGGTACTGAAGAGTTCACAAAGTTCTGGCAATCAATGATTGATGAAGGCTTGATTGACATTAGAACTACAACTTGGAGTCAACGTTGGAAGAACGGTGTTGGAGCTGGCAAGATTGCTTCTGTTTTCTCAGGAGCCTGGATGCCGTCTTTGCTTCTGGAAAATGTGCCTGGAACTGCAGGATTGTGGAAGGTGACGAATGTGCCAACTATGCACGGAGAAAAGCGTAATGCAGAAATGGGCGGTTCTTCGTTATCTGTGCTTAAATCGAGTCGTAAGCCTGAAGCAGCAATGCGATTTGTGAATTTTGTATGCCATGATATGCATGGAATTCGTACTCGTGTCAATGGTGGAGCGTTTCCTGCAGATGTTGTTACGCTTAGAGATAAGTCATTTTTAGATAGAGCTACTATTCGTGATTCACGAGGCATTGATATACCTTATTTTGGCGGTCAGAAGTTTAATCGTGTATTTGCAGATGCCGCTAATCGCGTGGATACGGGATACAGGTATTTACCTTTTGAAGTGTACTCGCGAAGTGATTTTAGAGCAACTATGGGTCGAGCATATGACTGGAGTGTTAAATCTTTAGCTAGATTAAACGTGCAAGCCATGATTGATGCTGGTGTTACTCAAGATGATGGAAGTAAATTGTGGCTCCCAGATGATCCTGGTAAACGTATTTCTTTAAAAGATGGTCTTTTATTGTGGGAAAAAGATCTTCAAGAATATGGTTACAATCAAGGATTTGTAGTTAGATAATTTCGTAACTTATTACGATTAAGTGATTTCGTAAAAGCAGCTTAATTTTGCGTAAAAGTAAGATTATTAGCAAAAGTAGTATAAATACAATAGGATAGTATAAATACATATACAATACGTGCGCACGTGATTGCAGATTAACTTAATTAATCCGTAAATGCCAATATAGGAAGTAGGCACACATGTTATTAGCAGTAGACATTGGTAATACGAATATTGTGCTGGGTTTTTTGGAAAATAACCGAATTGTTGGCACTTATCGTATGACAACAAAGTCTAATCATACATCAGACGAGTATGGCATTATGATTGCGCAATTTTTGCATTTAAGCGGATTTACAATAAACGATGTTGAAGATGTTATCGTTGCTTCTGTTGTGCCGAAAGTTATGCATTCATTCCGCGCTAGTATTATCAAATTTCTTCATATTGATCCTATGATTGTAGGCCCTGGTGTTAAAACCGGTATGAATATTCGTATTGATGAGCCAAGAACTCTTGGCGCGGATTGTTTAGCTGATTGCGTTGGTGCGTTTAGTGAATATGGAGGATCTGTACTAGTTATTGATTTTGGTACGGCAACAACTTACAACTATATAGATAAAAGTGGTGCTATTACTTGCGGACTTATTTGCACAGGTATTCGTACTGCAGCTGCGGCACTTTGGGATAACACGGCTCAGCTTCCAGAAGTGGAAATAGCTAGACCGCAGTCTGTTCTTGCAAAATCTACTAAACTCGCAATGCAAGCTGGATTATATTACAGCTTCTTGGGTGGAATTGAGCGCACAATAGAACAGTTTAAGACGGAGATTGGTGAGCCGTTTAAGGTAATTGCTACTGGCGGATTGGGTAGATTGTTTGAAAAAGACGTGAAAACGATTGACTTTTACGATCCTGACTTGATTTTCAAAGGTATGGCTGAAATTTATAAGCGCAACCTGCGGTAATGTAATGCGAATTTGCTGTTGCGGATATTCGTCATAGCGATTTCGTTTGTTGCGGCGATTTGTTATAAAAATTTGCTGTATAAATTTGTTATTAGTAAGTTGTTATACCAATTTTTCGCATTTGGGCGTATACTATGAATAGTTATGTGTAAAGATTGCGTTCGCCGGTGAACTTTCTTTGATGCGCACTTGTTTTTTGTGTACCGCTTATACGCCGGTAGGGGATTTGCTCACATGAGAGGAAGATTGATGAAGGAGAGAAGGAGAGATTGTATTCTCTCGACAATTGGTGCCGTTTCATGCGTAGTTTCTATGATTTTAAGCGTAACTGTGTTGCCTGCGATAGCTTATGCCAACGTAACGAAGAATCCATTGTTTGCTGCTGTTTTGGCTGCTGCTGCCGAGAATAATAGGGGTCAAAATAAGTCGGGTGAAGGTGGAGCTGGTAAAGAAGTTAAAGGGGATAAGGCTAAAGAGGTAGATAAAAAAGAAGGTAAGAGAAATGATGGGGCAGCTAATGGGGAAGCTAATGGGGAAGCTGGTAATGAATCTAATGGGGGGGGGGTCTGTAGATAACAGCAATGCTGGCAAAGATGCCAGTAAAATTGCTGGAAAAGGTGCTGGCAAAGATGCCAGTAAAGATGCTGTAAAATCTGGTAAATCTGACAAAAATGCTGACAAAGCTTCTAAAAAAGATAGCAAAGACGCTAACAAAGCTAAGGGCAAAGATCGCAGCACTGGTGATGGTGAGAAATTAAGCCTAGAAGAAGTTAAAAAGCTTCCTGCTTGCGTGGTTCATTATCTTCCAGACAACTTCCCTGATACAGTTCTATTCCGCCCTAAATCTGGTTCTGGAAATGCGTGTGCTATTAGTGCTGATGGGCTATCTAGTAATTTTAATAGTATTCGAAAAGCAATTTCAAATCTCAATAATGATGGCACTGGCTCAGTTGATTTTTATGGTGCAGAAGTGTATGCGTATGGGAGTCTGTCCAAGAAAGGTGTGGGTCTTTTTTCAGGGAAAAATATTAGTAGCATTGGTAACATTGACAAGTTTGATGTAAGTAACGTTACAGACATGTCTTATCTATTTAAGGATTCCTCATTAACTGATTTTAGTTTTTTGAGCGGTTGGGATGTGAGCAAGGTTACGAATATGGAGGGCATGTTTGAGGGGTGCACTGGTTTAGAAGATATTAGCGGTTTGGCTAATTGGAAGGTTGACAAGGTTACGAATATGGAGGGCATGTTCGAGGGGTGCACTAGTCTGAAATCTCTTAAAGGGTTGGAAGATTGGGATGTGAGCAATGTTAGAAGTATGTCTGGAATGTTCGCGTCTGTTATTAAGGACCAAGATCAACATGATGCTTTGAATCCAGTAGTCGGGTATGCAGGTGAGATGGCGATTGCTTCGGTTAAATCTTTAAGTAAGTGGAAGACTGGCAATGTTAAGAACATGAACAGAATGTTTGAGGGTTGCACCAAGATAACAGATTTTGACGGTTTGAAAAGCTGGAATACTGAAAACGTTTCAGCAATGATCGGTATGTTCGAATACTGCAAGAGTATGAGTTCGCTTGGATTTTTGAGTGGTTGGGATGTTAGAAATGTTACAGATATGAGGGCAATGTTTGCGCTGTGCAGCAACATTGGAAGTACTGAAGGCTTGGGAGAGTGGAATGTTAGTAACGTTAAAAAAATGGATGACATGTTTGTATATTGCTCTAAGCTTAAAAATATCGAAGATTTAGCTAATTGGAATACAAAAGATAAGAGCAGTACAAGCGCATTAACTAGCACGTTTAGAATGTTCTCTAATTGCAGTTTTCTTACTAAACTTGATCCTTTGAAAGATTGGGATGTTAGCAGTGTTGAGAACATGAGCAGCATGTTTAACACTTGCGGCAGTCTTACTAGTCTTGATCCTTTGAAAGATTGGGATGTTAGCAGTGTTGAGAAGATGAGCGACATGTTCAGTAATTGTGGTAGTTTAACTAGTCTTCAACCTTTGAGCAGCTGGAATGTTGGCAGTGTTACGGACATGAGCAGCATGTTTAGCTATTGTACTAACTTGAGTAATCTTAGCGGTCTAGAAAAGTGGAATGTTGGCAGTGTTACGGACATGAGCAGCATGTTTAACAATTGTACTAACTTGAGTAATCTTAGCGGTCTAGAAAAGTGGAATGTTGGCAGTGTTACGGACATGAGCAGCATGTTCTCCAATTGCTACTTTGAGCATATAAACCATGAAGGTGATGTAGTAGAAATAACAGGGTTGGCTGATATAAGTGCATTGAGCGGCTGGAATGTTGGCAGTGTAACGAATATGTTTAGCATGTTCAGTGGTTGTACTCGCTTGGGTAATCTTAAAGGTCTAGAAGGGTGGAATGTTAGCAATGTTACGGATATGTCTAGCATGTTTTCTGATTGCAAAAAACTTACCGGCGCTGCGGATTTAAGCAAGTGGGATATTTCAAAAGTTACGAATCTTAGTTCGATGTTTTCCAATGCAGGAGCAGAAAGTGGCGACAGTCTTATATTAGATTTCAGCAATAAGAACTTTACAAAACCTACTAATTCTGAGTCTACTACTGTTTCTGTTGATGGTATGTTTGGTGGTTTTAAAGGCACGTTGATTGCGAATAATTTGCAGTCTAGTGGTTTTGAGAATAATCCTGAGGATGATCCTATCAAAAGTCATTTTGCTGATGGCGAAATATTCTCCCTCGATGAGAATGGTCACAGCGATAATATAGTCGTAACTAATAATGTTACGATTTTAGATACAATTTCAAACAATGATGATCTTAAAAATATTGCATACTACATTCCTGTTAAAGCCAAGCTAATGGAGCCTGGCGATATAAAAAATGACAATATGACATGTGATTGCAATAGAGATTCGGGTGGCACTACTTATACTTACTATATTCCTGCACTGTATAATTCGAGTAATTTAGAGAAGAAACAGGATGAAAAATCGCAGGATTATGCGTACAGAATTGTAAAAAATAGTTTCGCTTCAAAGTTTAGAAGTGCTATAGATTCTCAATCGGGCGAAGTTATTGGTGGTGAGGAACCTGGTGGTGAACCTGGTGGTGATGAACCTGGCGGAGATGAACCTGGTGAAGGTGAAGGTGGCGATAAATCAGGTGGTGATACTGATACTGGCTCGCGTAGTGCAACGTTGAAATCGCGTGTAAAGAAACTGCGATCCGCAAGGAAATTGCGATCTGTAAGAGATGGCGATGATGAAGATGAAAATCCTGAACCTGAGCCTGACGAAAAACAGGGTAATACTTATAAAATCATGTTTAAGAAGTCAAGCGAAGGTGGTTGCACTTGGACAGAACTTGGCTATGGTGATGGTGCTGTGCCTGTTAGTAATCCAATTTCGCCTTTAGTGTTCTTTACTACGACGTACTATTTGGAGACATTTGTTCAGCCAGTGCCTTTGCCGCATACTGGCGGCCAGTCGGCTATTATGTTCACGTTCTTGTCTATTGGACTGTTCTCAATATTTGCGGTTGCTGGGGCGTTCGGTCGTCATGGTTGGGTTGCGTCTGTGCTCTCTGGCACTGCTTTGACTGGGTTTGCGAAGGCTTTTGGCGGCGGCGCGCTCGATATTGCAGCTGGCTTTAAGCACTGCTTCGCGCATCCTGTTGTAAGTGGCTCGATGATTAAATCTGCTGTAAGTGCGGCAACCGGCTTCTTTGCTCGGTTCCGAAGTGACGATTCCACCTTCGGCAAGCACACTAAACAGCGCTAAATCGCAGCGCACGCAAAACACAACCGAATTCCCAATGAACTACCACACAAATCTGTCCTGCCTTCGTCAATTGAGACTAAGGCAGGCCTCGCTTGCGTTGAAAGCACACTGTGATTTCAACGCTTAGCAACTCGCAGTGCTACTCGTTGAATACGTCTGAGTGTGTTCCCGTGCGAGATGCTGTTAGAACAAGCTCGTTTTCCTTAATTATGTAAATCAATAGCCAGTCTGATTTTACATGGCATTCACGGAAGCCTAAATATTTTCCTTTAAGAGGATGATCTTGGTACGTTTCGTCAAGAATCTCTTCGTTGCGCAACTTCTCAAGTAGTATATTAACAAGATGTGTATCGTATCCGCGCTTTCTGATTCTCTTCATGTCTTTTTTAAACTGTGAAGTGTATGTCAAAGTAAGCATAATTAATCTTCCTTAAAAACGTCGTCCATCATCTCGGATACTGAGTTATAGCGTTTTGCTGGAACTTTTCCGGATAGAATATCATTTGCTTCCTTAAACGCGGCGATTGTTTCTTTATTGTATTTTGGCTGTTTTAAGTCGAATGGGAGTCCTTCTACCATAAGTGATTTGTGTAAGAACATGTTTATTGCTTCGCTAAGAGTTATGCCGAAGCTGGCGAATAATTCTTCTGCCTGCGCTTTAACATCCTTGGTGACGCGTACGTTGATGCTCGCGGTTTTCGCTGCAGTGTTTGATTTCGTTGCTGTTGCGCTGATTGCCATAATATGCTTCCTTGATTTTATACTTATAATTTTTGCTTCTATAAGCGCGTTAGTTTTCTTGACTCGTTAATTTTGTTTAATTTTGATTTGTTTTTCTAGCTTTTTGTGATATTCAGCTATCAACTTTTATTACATTCTACAATGTGTTACACTGTTTTACAATATTATATAAACGTTTTACTTTGTATTACGATTGCATTACGTTTACCGCATGTATACGTTTACTATGTAAATTACATAAAATTCAAAGTTTTTGACGTCCGCGTTAAAAAAGTGTGTTGTTATTGCAGATTGCGTTCTGCGTGAGTAACGAAAAACAGCCAACGCTCGCGCGAGCGTTGGCTGTTTTATGGGACATTTGCCGGAGTTACGAATCCAATTTACAAATCCAGGAAAAGCTGATGGATTCGCGTATCGTTGTCAAGCTCCGGGTGGAAGGATGTGCCGATTTGCTTTCCTTGGCGCGCGGCGACAACATGACCTTCTACAGTTGCAAGAGCTTTGGCATTAGAGCCTACTTCTGCAATGTAAGGTGCGCGAATAAACGTCATCGGCACATTGCCTAGCTCACCAAACTCAGCCTCGCAATGGAAGCTTCCGAGCTGACGTCCGTAAGCATTGCGCTTAACTGTTACGTCTAAAGTGCCAAAACCGTTTACTTCGTCACCTTCCACGTTTTTCGCAAGCAAAATCAAACCTGCGCAAGTGCCAAGAACAGGCATTCCTCCTGCAATGCGCTCACGCAAAGGTTCGAGCATATTTTGCTCACGAAGAAGCTTAGCTTGCACAGTGCTTTCGCCGCCCGGAAGTACTAAGCGGTCAAAAGACTGCTCCAAGTCGCGCGCTTGACGAAGTTCAATAACGTGTGCGCCTAATTTTTCAAGCATTAAGCGATGTTCAAGAAAAGCACCTTGAACAGCTAAAACTGCTACAGTATGAGCGGAGTTATCAGTATTGGTAGGTGAGTTTGACAAAATTACTCGCCTCGCTCAGCCATTAAAAGCTTGATTTCCTGCTCGTTAATACCAACCATAGCTTCGCCCAAGTTTTCGGAAAGCTTAGCAATCATCTTGGCGTCCTTGTAATTAGTTACAGCTTTAACGATTGCTGCAGCACGCTTTGCTGGGTCTCCAGACTTAAAGATACCGGAGCCAACGAATACGCCTTCGGCACCAAGCTGCATCATTAAAGCAGCGTCGGCTGGGGTAGCAACGCCGCCGGCTGCGAAGTTAACAACAGGGAGCTTGCCGTTTTGTGCAACGTATTTTACGAGTTCGAAAGGCACGCGCAAATTTTTGGCTTCTTCAAAAAGCTCATCCTCGCGCATGCTTGTAAGCTTACGAATTGCGGAATTCATCATGCGCATGTGACGCACAGCTTGAATCACGTCTCCAGTTCCTGGCTCGCCCTTAGTGCGAATCATGGAAGCGCCTTCGTTGATTCTGCGCAAAGCTTCACCCAAATCCTTAGCGCCGCAAACGAAAGGCACAGCAAAATCGCGCTTATTGATGTGATACACGTCGTCGGCTGGAGAAAGCACTTCGCTTTCGTCGATGTAGTCGATCTCGATAGCCTCAAGCACTTGTGCTTCAACAAAGTGACCGATACGGCATTTTGCCATAACAGGAATAGACACAGCCTCTTGAATGCCGTGGATCATAGCCGGGTCGCTCATACGAGAAACGCCGCCTGCTGCACGAATATCGGCAGGAATACGCTCCAAAGCCATAACTGCGCATGCGCCAGAATCTTCAGCAATTCGCGCCTGCTCTGGGGTGGTGACGTCCATAATTACGCCACCCTTAAGCATTTGCGCCAATTGGCGGTTCAATGCTGTACGGTCTTCGCCGCTTTTATTTTGCGGATCCGAGGATTCGTTCACAGTTACCGTAGTATTCAAGTTCTCAGCCATCATTCCTCGCTTTAGTTTTAACATATTACGTGTATGCATCTTAATATTTCGTGAATTTGCGCGCTTCTACGCTGTAATCTTATGTCGATTATTGCGTACGTTTGCAAGTTTACGTTCTGTTGGAATTTAACCACATTCGTAGGATATATCTCATATGTATTGGTATAAAAATATTACAAAAATATACAAAATATGATTTGATTTTTTGGACGCGCCATAGGTGAGACTGGCTTGTCAATCGACTACGATTAGTAATGCAGTCGACTTGTATTTGGGTTTATGTGGTATGCAAATAGTTATGTTTGCAAATGTGCATTTCCAATAAAGCGGCGAGCTATAAGACAAAAATAAATAAAGAATAAATAAAGAATAAATAAAGAATAAATAAAGAATAAATAAAGAATAAATAAAGAATAAATAAAGAATAAATAAAGAATAAATAAAGAATAAATAAAGAATAAATAAAAAATAAATAATAACAAATAAATAATGTTTATATGCCATTAAGAAAGGTTTATGGTATGTCTAACAGCAAACCTGAGGAAAGCGTGCACGAAGAAAACGGCGCGACTGAAAAATTCTCCGGTAAAACTAACGATGAAGCTAACAAAAGCACTTCTTTCGCTGCGAGCACTGACTCTTCGCTGAATGAAGCTGAAAAATATGCTTATTCAGGCTCGAAACGCAAAATGGGCAAGATATGGCTATTTAGCTTAGCTATTGTTTTGGTAGTGGTGTTTAGTGCAATTTTTGCAACTCTTACTACATCTAATAAACCAAATAAATCAAATTCAGTATCGGAAATTTCGAACAAAACTGTATCTATAGGTCTAAAGTTAGCTCCTACGAATCTTGATATCCGTAACCAATCAGGTTCATCGCTTGACCAGTTGCTTATTGGTAACGTGTATGAAGGCTTAGTTGCTCGCAATGATATTAATCAGGTAGTTCCTTCGTTAGCTCAAAGCTGGGAAATAAGTAAAGATGGTTTGCGTTACACATTCCACATGCGTAAGGGCGCTGTATTTTCTAATGGCGATAGACTTACTGCGCATGATGCGGAATGGTCGTTTAACGAGCTTATTGCTAAAAAATATCGCGGCTCTAACATGGTTGGAAAAGTTGAGTCTGCTAAAGCAAAAGATGATTACACGTTTGAAATCACTCTTAAAGAGCCAAATGCTAAGCTTTTGTGGGCACTTTGCAGTCGTTCAGGTTTAGTTTTTGATAAAAACGCAAAGTATGATGCAAAAACTCAAGCAGTCGGTTCTGGACCGTATCTAATTGACAAATTTGTGCCAAATGATCGTGTTGTTTTAAAAGCAAATCCGCGTTATAAAGGTATTCATCGTGCGCAAACTAATAAGATAGTAGTTCGCTACTTTGTTGACGATAACGCAGCAGTTGACGCACTTTCTTCCGGCTCTGTGCAAGCGTTGGCTCCTATTTCTGGTCAACTTGCTAAGCCTTTTAAAGATGATTCCAAGCGTTACGATGTAAGTGCAGGTAATGGCACAGATAAATTTGTTCTAGCGATGAATATGAAAGGCGAACGTACTAAAGATAAGCGCGTGCGCAAAGCTATTCGTTACGCGATTGATCACAAGCAAATTATTGCATCTCGTGGCGGAACGGATTTAGCTCTTGGCGGTCCAATTCCTTCTCTTGACCCTGGTTATGAGGATTTAACTAAGCTGTATCCACATGATTTGCATCGCGCTAAGGCGTTAATGAAGGAAGTCGGATTTGACGAATCACATCCTATGGATTTGACGCTTACTTATCCGAATATTTACGGCACGCAAATTGGCGATCAGCTGCGCTCGCAATTGAAGCCTATTGGAATCAATTTGAAAGTTAATATTGTTGAGTTTACTACTTGGCTTCAGGATGTTTATAAGAATAAGCAGTATGATTTGTCGATGGTTGATCACAATGAGAGTCACGATTTTGGGCAGTGGGCGGATCCTACGTATTACTACGGATACGACAATAAGCAAGTCCAGGATTTGTATGCTAAAGCTATGCTTTGTGCGGATCCTAAAGAGTCAAACAAATTGCTTGCTCAAGCTGCGCGAATTATTAGCGAGGATGCTCCTGCTGATTGGCTGTTCAACTATCGCGTTGTAACTGCGAAAGTGAAGAATCTTGAAGGAATGCCTTTTGACATGAATCAAGAGATTTTGCCGCTATACAACCTGCGACTTAGTTGATTTTTATTTGCTAGTCGCCATCTAGTTTCTAATGTAGAAATGAAACTGCGCGCGTGTCCGAAAACCACTAATCAGAGACACTCGCGCAGTATGTAATCTGCGTGAGTGTCCCAAAATGGGCAAAATAAGACACTCGCGCAGCGCGCAAACTGCACTAGTGTCCGAATTTGTGTATTTGTGGTGTGTTTCGACTAGAAGAACATAGAAAGTAGGCATTTTATGTTTCGTATGATTTGCTACAGAGTATTGCTGTTTCTTCTTGCTTTACTTGGCATTTCTGTAGTTATTTTCATATCGTTACGTGTACTTCCAGGCGATGTTGCGCAAGTTATGGCCGGCTTAAACGCTCCTCGCGGAAAAGTAGAGGAGCTTAGAGCAGAACTTGGTATTAATAAGCCACTTTTTACGCAGTATGTTGACTGGATTTGTGGTGTTTTCCGCGGTGACTTTGGCATGTCTATGTTGACTGGTCGTTCTGTAAGTTCAATTATTGCGATGCGTGCTTCTATTACTTTTCCGCTGATTCTTTTGGGTCTGTTTATTGCTTTAGTAGTTGGTATTTCACTTGGATGTTTGCAAATTACTCATGAAGGCAAACTTTCACAGGCAATTACGCGCTTTTTGGCTATTACAGCAGGCTCTGTTCCAGCATTATGGGGTTGCATGCTACTTATTTTGCTATTAGGACGCGGTATTGGCGTGTTCAGCTTGCTGCCAACTCAAGGTTTCCCTACAGATGGCTGGAGCGAATTTCCTGAAGCTTTTGCGTCTCTTCTTATTCCGGCTCTTACAGTCGGACTTATTGTTGGCTCTAGTTTTATGCGTTACACTGCTGCAACTGTTGAAAATATTGTTAAAAGTGAAGTAGCTTCTCAAGCTATGGCTTGCGGAATGACTCGCAAACAAGTTGTGTGGCGTGTTGGTTTGCGGCTTGCTCTTCCTCAACTCGTATCTGTTATTGGTTTAACTTTCGCTCATATGGTTATGGGTGTGATGGTTATTGAAAACCTGTTTTCCTTACCTGGTATTGGTACGGGAATGGTTCGAGATGTTGGTTTGCGCGATCTAATTGCAGTGCAAGGTGAGCTTTTTATGCTTGCTGCATTGTTCTTACTAATCGGCTTTGTAGTTGACATTACGCACCGACTACTTGACCCTAGGTTATCTAAAGATAGTTTGAATTAATTTCCTATTGTTGAATCTAACATGCGAATAAGGTGAGTTTTTATGTGCAATATGTTTAAAAAAAGTATCAAAGTAAAATCTACTTTATGTAAGCGCGTATGGAATGCTACTTTCGGTAAATTTGTGTGTTTAACGTTTGCAATATGGTTTTTTGTTGCTTTGCTTTCGCTTTTATGGACTCCGTACTCACTTTTAGAAACTAACGGTTTTAAAGTATGGCAGAAGCCGTCTTTTTCGCATTGGCTTGGTACGGACGGCACTGGTTCGGATATGCTTAGTTGGCTTATGGCAGGTTCAAGAATTGAGCTGATTCTCGTTTTTTCTACTGTTCTAGTTGCTGCTTGTGTTGGGTTTATTGTTTTGAGCTTTATGATTTCTAGTTCACAAATTGTTCGCACAATAAGTATTATGTCTGTTGACGCATTGATTTCTATTCCAACTGTTTTAATTGCGCTTATGCTTGCAGTTCCGTTTGGAGCTAGTGTTGTTGTGATTGTTATTGCTTGTGGAACTGGCTATGGCTTGAATTTAGCACGTATTGTACGGCCGAGTGCGCAGCTTGCGTTGCAATCTGATTATGTGACTTCAGCTGTTTTGCAAGGTTCATCGCGTAAATATGTTCTTATTCATCATGTTTTACCAAATATTATTCCTGTTGCATTTGTTGAGCTTTCTCTTTCTGCAGGAACTGTTATTTTGGCTGAAAGTGGCTTAACATACTTGGGTATTGGAGTTCCTGCTGGAGTTCCTAGCTGGGGGCGCGTGTTGGCTACTTCTGTTTCGTTAATTCACGTAAATCCTTTATCGGTTGTCTGGCCAGGTTTGATTGTGACTGTAGTTGTTGTTGCTCTTAATCTTTTTGGTGACGTATTGCGCAAAGTTTTAGATCCTTCATCAAAAAGTACGAATAAAGTAGGGGAAAAATGAGCTTAAATATTCAAAATCTCACGCTAAAACTTGGCGGAAAACTAATTCTTGACAACGTATCAATTGAGATTTCTGACGGTGAGCGTGTTGGCTTAGTTGGTTCTTCTGGCTCTGGCAAATCTATGCTAATTCGAGCTATAACTGGATTATTGCCGTCAAATGCTGAAATTTCAGGCTCTTGTATGCTTGGCAATCTTCAAACAGTGAAAGCAAAAGATGAAAATTTAGCTTCTATTCGTGGAAAATACGTTGGTGTAGTATTTCAGCAAGCTAATAGAGCACTTAATCCAATGTTAAGCGTTGAAAAACAAATTTCTTTGCCTTTGCGAATACATTACAATCTAGATGATGACGATATTCACAATCGAGTATGCATGATGCTTGAAAAAGTAGGGTTGTCGAAAAATCTCGCATCTCAACGCACGTTTGAGCTTTCTGGAGGTCAACAGCAGCGAGTTGGTATTGCTACAGCTTTGATTACCTCTCCGCGTTTGATTTTGGCTGATGAGCCTACTACTGCGCTTGACTCGGTTACACAAAGTGAAGTTGTGCGAATGCTTGCTTCACTTGTAGATGATATGGGCGCTTCAATGCTTTTTGTAACGCACGATTTTTCTGTGCTTTCGCATGCTGCTAATCGTTGCTATGTGCTCGATTCTGGGCGTGTGGTCGATAGTGAAAATGTTAAGAATTTGCTTGATAATCCGCGTATTTCTTCTACTAAACAATTAGTGAGTGCTGCTAAAAAGTTGACTTTTAGAGCGCAAAATTTGGGTTCTAAAAATTTAGATTTTGCAAAAGTGGGTTCTGCAAATACTGGTTCTGCAAACGTTGATTCTGAAAACGCTGATTTTAAGAAATTTAATTCCCATATTGGCAACAGTGAAGAAAATTCGCTTATAAATGCAAAAAATATTCACGTTACTTTAGGTCGAGCAAAAACTCGTGCTGAAGTGTTAAGCGGTGTAGATTTAAATCTTAATATTGGCGAATCTTTGGCGATTATTGGCGGATCTGGTTCCGGCAAAACAACTCTTATACGCGCTATGTTGGGGCTTGAAACTCTTTGCGAAGGTAACGTTACTTATTGCGGTGAAATCGTAAATAATGCAAATTTATTAGAAGTAAATAAAAATGCTTGTACGCTTATGAGACGCGAATCGTCGCTTGTATTTCAGCATCCGTTTGCTGCATTGGATCCACACTGGACAGTTCAAAAAAGTGTTGCTGAGCCTCTTAGAATATGGCGAAAATCGCTTAAAATAGACGATGTAACTATTGAACAGCGTGTTTGTGAAATGCTGAAATTAGTAGGCTTAAAGCCTGAAGATTTTTTGGAACGTCACCCTCACGAGCTTTCTGGCGGTCAAGCGCAATGTGTTTGTATTGCTCGCGCACTAATCAATAATCCTCGAGTTTTGCTTGCTGATGAGCCTATGAGTGCAATTGACGTTGCTGAAAGAACTCGCATTTTAGACGCTTTTGCATCCATTCGCTCTGAGCGCAAAAACATGTCATGCATATTTGTAAGTCATGATTTGGGTATGATTCGGCATTTAGCAACGCGAGTTATTGTTCTTAATGAAGGAAAAGTTGTGGAATGTGGCAGTGTAAATGATGTGCTCAATAATCCACAAAATGACTATACTCGTGCTCTTGTAAACGCAGCAAGCATGTAAATAAATCTTTCAACTAATAAATCTTTCAACTAATTAGGCAACTACCGTCTACTATAGAAGTACTTAGTACGTAAAGAGTACGTTGTTTATTGTGTAGTTAAGCGAAGGGAATACTTATGAATAAGCAGGATGCGTCTAGACCTAGACCAGAAAGTTTTGAACTAGATCATACTAAAGTAAAAGCACCTTATGTGCGCTATATCAATACGCAAAAAGGTCCTAATGGGGATGTTATTTCCAACTATGATATTCGTTTAACGCAGCCTAATGAGGAAGCGATTCCTACTGCAGCTTTGCACACAATTGAGCATATGATTGCAGTGTTACTTCGCGAGCGTATTGATGGCTATATTGATTGCTCACCTTTTGGTTGCAGAACTGGTTTTCATCTGCTAACTTGGGGTGAACATAGCACAGAAGATGTGGCGCGCGCTTTAAAGGAATCTCTTGAGTTTATTGCGTTTAATGCCACCTGGGATGATGTTCCTGCAACAACTATTGAATCTTGCGGCAACTATAGAGACCACAGTTTATTTGGTGCTAGTCAATGGTGTAAAGATATTCTAGCGAAGGGAATTAGCTCGAATCCTTTTGAGCGCAAACTTGTGTAAGTAATAATTAGCTAGTTTTGCGTAATTTTTGCGTAGTTTTATTTGGTTTCTTTTAGAGGTTGGCATGGAAGATATAACATTAAGAAAAGCAACTCTTGGTGACTTGCGAGATATTGAGCATATTTATGAAAATGCTCGCAAATTTATGCGTGTTACAGGCAATCCTCATCAGTGGGGGAATAGTTTTCCACTTGTTTCAAGTGTTATTGAGGATATTCGTTTAAAACGTTTCTATTTGATTGTTGACGAGGATCCAGAATCGCATAACGAGCGTATTCTAGCGCAATTCGCATTATGCGAAGGTGTTGATGAAGTGTATGACAGTATTGACGGTGCGTGGCTTGATGATATTTCTCCTTATGTAACAATTCACCGCTTAGCATCTTCAGGAATAAAACCCAAAATGGCAACAGCGTGCTTGCATTGGGTGCAAGAAAACTATAATAATGTGCGCATTGACACGCATCCAGATAACGTGATTATGCAAAAAGTAATTACGCGTGCGGGTTTTAGTCGTTGTGGGTTGGTCGTTATTCCAGATCGTGCACACAGTGCAGTACGTATTGCATACCAATGGTTGCAAACGCTTAATCATGTCATATGAATGCGCATGTGTTCTTAAAAAGCTTATAGAGAGTATGCAAAAGAGCATGTAGCATTAAAAGCATACTAAATCGGTTAGGTGAGTTATGAGTACAGATTTAAGTAATGCGGCAAGTAATAGTGCAAGTAATGCGGCAATGTTAGAAGCAAACTATGCTCGCGCGTTAAGCGTATACCCTGGGCAGGTAATTGTTGATTTGAAGACACTTCGAGACAATATGCGCACTTTGGTTGCGCGCGTTTCGCAAGATTTGCAGCCTGGTCAGAATGCGCCGGAAGTTATGGGAGTCGTAAAAGCAGGCGGATACGGCCACGGGCTTATTCCTAGTGCGCTCGCGGCTTTAGCTGGAGGCGCTACTTGGCTTGGCACAGCTCAACCGTACGAGGCGTTACGTTTGCGTGCAGTTGGTATTGATTCTAGCCGTTGTCATATTCTCACTTGGCTTACTAGCGCTCCAACTACGAGATTTGCAGATTTGATTACAGCAGATATCGATATTTCTGTAGGCTCTATTGACTCGCTTGATGCTGTGGCTTTTGCTGCACGAAAGTTAGGTAAACCTGCTCGCGTGCACGTAAAAGTCGATACTGGTTTTGGACGAAACGGTTTTACGCCAGAAGGTTTTTGTGCCGCTCTAGAAAAATTGCAACAATACTCTAGTGAAGGCGTAATCGAGGTTATTGGCCAATGGAGTCACTTAGCTGTAGCAGATTCTCCTGACGTTCCAGAATTTGTAGATGCAACCGACCGTCAAATCCAACAATTCCACGAGTTTACGAAACGCATGAAAGAAGCATCGGTTGCTCCTAAAATCCGCCATTTAGCGAATACTGCTGCAACGCTTAACCGTCCTGAAATTCGTTTTGAACTTGTTCGTCCAGGAATTGGTTTGTACGGCTACGAGCCGGATCCTGCAATGGGAAATTCCCAAACCTACGGATTGCAGCCTGCTATGACGCTTCAAGCGCAACTTGGAACTGTAAAAACTGTAGAAGAAGGGCATGGAATTTCCTACGGACGCACGTATTTAACTCCAAATAATACGAGTACTGCTATTGTGCCTCTTGGTTACGCTGACGGCATTTTGCGATCTGCTTCCGGATTCGATATGCAAGGTGCGCGTCATGTTAATAAGCCAGGCGGTCCGGTTAGAGTAGAAACAAAGAATGGTGCTCGAATTGTGAACGTTTCTGGGCGAGTTTGCATGGATCAGTTCATAGTTGATTTAAAAGGCGATGCTTCAGAGTTAGGTGTTCTGGAAGGCAATACTGTAACGCTTTTTGGTCCTGGAAGAGGCTTGGAATTTGCCGAGCCTACTGCAGACGATTGGGCAGAAGCTGCAGGAACAATCAGCTACGAAATTATGACTGGAATTGGCGCTCGCGTGCCGAGGCTTTACCGCAACGCTTACGAAGTGCTATCTTCTAGCGATATTGCAAAACTGGACGCAAAAAGTCTTATATAACTTGTTACTGCTTGTTTTAGAAGGTTAATAATAGCCTTAATTGCAAATAAAAGAGGTGCTGTATGTGCAACGAAGTAATTGCATCGGATAATGAGATCGTTGGCGAATACGATTTGCATGATACTGAGCGCTGGGCGAGTGAGCCTCATCACACTCGTGTGAGAACGCCTTTTGAACGAGATCGCGCGCGAATCATACACTCGTCTGCTCTTCGTCGATTGGGTGCAAAAAGCCAGGTTTTAGTTGCAGGCTCGGATGATTTTGCTCGCACTCGCTTGACACATACTTTGGAAGTTGCGCAAATTGGTAGGCAAATTGCAGCAATGCTTGGATGCGATCCGGATGTTGTTGATTGCGCTTGTTTATCGCACGACTTAGGGCACCCACCATTTGGCCATAACGGGGAACGCGCGCTCGCAGAATTAGCGAAAAATATTGGTGGATTTGAAGGAAACGCACAAACTCTTCGCTTACTTACGCGCTTGGAACCGAAAGTTTTTCGTGAAAACGGCAGTAGTGCAGGAGTAAATCTTACGCGCGCAGCATTAGATGCTGCAGTGAAGTATCCGTGGGGATTAGAAGAAGCAAAAGCACACGATAAAGGCGAGCGTGATTTGAAATTCTGCGTATATCCGGATGATCGAGATGTGTTTGAATGGCTGAAAATTGGTGCTCCATGCGAAGCAAAACCAATGGAATGTCAAATAATGGATCTTTCAGACGACATTGCTTACAGTGTGCATGATATTGAGGATGCGATTGTAACCGGCGCTTTTAATCCGGCTTTAGTTGCAGATTCAAAAGTTGTAGATGAAGTTATTGAAGAAACCCACGCATGGTATGGTGAGCGTTGGGATGTAGATAAACTTTTGGATGCTTTGAAACGTTTGCGCTCGCTTCACATGTTTCCTAATTCTTTCGACGGTTCTCGTCGAGCGCTAGCGCAGCTGAAAAATATTACTAGTGCTCTTATTGGTCGTTTTGCAAGCTCTGTTGAGCACGCTACGCGTGAGCGTTATGGCAACGGTCCGCTTGTTCGCTACCGAGCAAACCTTGTGATTCCGGAAAATACTTCCTACGAAATTGTGATGCTGAAAAGCTTAGCTGTGCACTTTATAATCGCCCCTCGAGAGCGTGAAGTTTATAAGCGCGAACAGAAAATTTTGACAGATTTAGTAGAAGTATTTATGAGCAAGTCGCCGCGCTCGCACGATGCAATGGAGGAAGTATTCGTGGGAGATTGGAACGAGTGCACTAACGATGATGAGCGTCTTCGTGTTGCAATCGACCAAGTAGCAAGTCTTACAGACGGTTCTGCTACAACTCTTCACGCGGCTTTGTGCTAACGAATCCACTAGGAGTTTCCAGCACTGGCGAAGAAATTTACCACTCGCCGCAGATTTGCGATAAGCTAGATAGCATGGTTGGAATGATTGTGAAAGAAGACATTGAGCGCGTGCGCGCTGCGGCAGATTTGTATGACATTGTGTCTGCAACAGTGACGCTTAAGCCTTCCGGAACTGGCACTTTTGTAGGTCTTTGCCCATTCCACGATGAAAAAACGCCAAGTTTTAGTGTGCGACCAAGCTTGGGAGTATGGCACTGTTTCGGTTGCGGCGCTGGCGGCGATGTATTTAAGTACGTTGAGCAAAAAGAGAATATTGATTTTCGTGAAGCGGTCGAGTTTTTAGCAGATCGTTATCACATTGAGATGCATTATAAGCAGGAGCAAAATAATGATTCTCAAGCGCGCGGTTCTAAACGAGCCAGGCTTTTAGAAGCAAATGAAGAAGCGCAAAAGTTTTTCGTTTCAAATCTCGGCACTAAAGAGGCAGCTCCTGCGCGCGAATTACTTGCAGGGCGAAACTTTACTCCGCAACAAAGTGCGCGTTTTTCTTGTGGTTACGCGCCTAAAGGCTGGGATAATTTAGTTAGATATTTGGCAAATAAAGGTTTTACGCGTCAAGAACTTCTTGATGCTGGTCTCGCTAGACTCGGTCAGCGCGGAATATATGACTATTTCCGCGGTCGCTTAACTTGGCCTATTCGCGACTCGACTGGTCGAACTCTTGGCTTTGGTGCAAGAAAGCTTTATGACGACGACTCCATTAGCGCAAAATATATTAACACTCCCGATACTGCACTGTATCGAAAAACGCAAGTTTTGTACGGAATTGACTTAGCTAAAGCAAATATTGTAAAAAAGCGTCAAGTTGTAATTGTCGAAGGCTACACGGACGTTATGGCATGCCATTTAGCTGGTATTGATACTGCAGTTGCAACTTGCGGAACTGCGTTTGGCGTTGAGCATGCAAAAATTGTGCGCCGCCTTATTGCAGACGATTCTTTGGGTGCAATTCAGCTTGTTGGTCCGCTGAAGGTAGATGGACAGTCTGTAAGTTCGCGCATCGTTTTTACTTTCGACGGTGATGCTGCAGGTCAAAAGGCTGCGCTACACGCTTTTGGTTTGGATTCTGCGTTTTTGACGCAAACTTTTGTTGCTGTAGCAGACAATAATCTCGATCCTTGCGATTTGCGTATTCAGCGCGGTGACGACGCTGTGCGTTCGCTTGTTGCACATGCAAGTCCGCTATACGATTTCGTTATTGACACAGTAATTAATCGTTTTGAGACTTCGTACACTACTGGTCAAATGGGCGCTATAAAGGCTGTCGCTCCTCTTATTGCGCAAATTCGAGACCGTTCGCTGCTTGACTTGTATATGCGCAAAGCCGTGCGCTCAATTGGCGTTGATTTAGCTGTTATGCGCAATGAAGTTGAGTCTGCGCGTAGACGTTTGAAAGTGCGTGACGACGATGCTTATGCGCAAAAGCATAACGTTATTCCGCCTTTTGGTCAGCAAATTCATGACGATCGTAATGCAGGTTTTAAAGCTTCTCGCATGGGAATTATTAAAAGTTCTGCTAAAAATCAGCATTATTATCGTGTGGATGATGCTGTATTTATGTGCGAACAACAATTTATGGCGTTACTTTTGCAAGTTCCGCTTGCTTTTGATGAAAAATTATTTGCGCAATTGACTTTGAATAATTTTATTACACCAGTATTTCGTACGCTGTTTCAGGCATTTGTAGCTGCAGGTGGATTGCCAGTTGGCAATGTTTCGCAAGGATTGTGGCTGCACATGATGACAAAAGCTGCAGGTCCTTTGCTTGAATCCGTTATTACAGAACTTTCTGTAATGCCGTTGCCGCTTCCTTCTCCTGCAGATACATTGGAAGATACCGGCAATCGACAGAATCAGCAAGTTTCAAACGGATCTCCTTCAGATTTTTTGCGGAAAGCTACGAGTGCAGAAAGTAAGTATGCAAACGAGCTGCTTATTCGCCTTCTTGATATTGGCTATATGCGTAGGATCGGTGCTGCTAGAGCGCGTATGGCGAAACTCAAGGATGGTCAGGAAAAGCTTGAGCTTCTAGGAAAAATTACTTCAATGGAAGCTGCTCGCAAAAACTTACAATCGCAAATTCTATAAGATGTATCAATTACTTGTTTTGTCTTTATATACCGAGATACGCGATTTATATATAAATGTGTAGCTATGTAAGAAAGAAGTGTAGAAACAATGTTTTTATTACCTGAGCAGCAGTTGAATCGCTGTACAAGAGTTATGCAACAACGCCTATATCCGTATATAAATATTGTTTTATCGCACTGTAAAATTCGAGCATATGAGATTGCTGGAGAACCTATTTCTTCTAACGAATTCTTTTCTAAGCTAAAAAGAAACGATATTGTGTTTAGCTCATTTAATGTTCCAGGTGTTTGGGGAACAACTTGGGGTACAACATGGTTTGAAGTTACAGGGTCGATTGATTTTTCAAAGGTAAAAGGGCGCAAAGTTGAGCTAAATGTTGATTTAGGTTGGATTAGCAATCTTTTTCCTGGTTTTCAAGCTGAAGGATTAGTATATAATCTCGATGGAAGAGTTATCAAAGCTGTAAACCCTTGTAATCATTGGGTTCCATTGATTGATGAACATAATAATCGTTCTGTTAGTATTGATGAAAATGGTAATTTTACTTTATATTTAGAAGCTGCAGACAATCCATTTGTTGAAGGATCTGCTCCATTTTCTCCTACTGATTTAGGAGATTGTGCTACTGGAAAAACCGAATGCCAATATATGTTGAAGTATGTTGACGTTACCGTTTTTAATCGTAATATTTTTGATTATTATATAGATCTTGAGACTGTAAGTTCTTTGATGCGCGAATTAAATGATGATAATCCGCGTTATTGGAAATTAGCTAAAGCTTTACAGCTCTCCTTAAACGCATATGATGAGCATGATTTTTCTACTGTTCAAAATGCTCGTAAAGAGTTGTTTAATGTATTAAGTTGCCCTGCTGCAGCAAGCTCTATAAAGCATACGGCTGTCGGGCATGCTCATATTGATTCTGCTTGGCAATGGCCTGTGCGCGAGACTCATAGAAAGGTTGCACGCACAATATCTAACGTTTTAGCTCTTATGGATGAGGATCCTGATTTTACTTATGCTATGAGTTCTGCTCAACAATACGAGTGGCTAGAAAACGAGCATCCCGATTTGTTTGAGCGTATGAAAAATAGGATTAAGGAAGGACGTTTTATACCTGTCGGTGGTATGTGGGTTGAGTCCGATGTAATGATGCCATGCGGTGAATCTTTAATTCGCCAAATGACTTTTGGTAAGCGCTATTTTAAGGAGCATCTTGGTGTTGAACCTCATGGCATTTGGCTCCCAGACAGTTTTGGCTATACTGGAGCATTGCCTCAACTTGCTCGCCGCGCTGGATTTGATTGGTTTTTAACTCAAAAGATTTCTTGGAACGATACCACTAAATTCCCGCATCATTCATTCCTTTGGGAAGGAATAGACGGTTCTAGGATTTTAGCTCATTTTCCTCCATCTAATACTTATGCTTCAGCTGTGAGCATGCATGAGTTAGTTTATTCTCAACGCAATTTTTTGGATAAAGATTTATCTGATCACGCAATATTGTTATACGGTTTTGGCGATGGCGGTGGCGGACCTACTCGCGAAATGACTGCTCGTATTAGGCGTGATTGTAATTTAGAGGGTGCTCCTAGAGTTGATTTCGGCACTCCTGATGAGTTGTTTGAAAAAATACGAAAAGATATTGTTGACGATTCAAATGGTAATACACCAGTGTTTAAAGGTGAGCTTTATCTAGAGTTGCATAGGAAAACTCTTACTTCTCAGCAAGATATGAAGCGCTATTGCCGCATGGAGGAATCATTGTTGCGCGTAGCTGAATATCTTGTTGTTTTAGCTCGAGTTTATGCGCCAGAATACCGTTTTAATAGCAATGAGCTTACTAGAATTTGGAAGACTTTATTACTGAACCAGTTCCACGATATTCTTCCAGGCTCTGCTATTGCATGGGTTCATAGGCAAGCTAGAGAAGAATATGCTAGAGATATTTCTTGTTTACGTAAGATTATCTCAGATATTGCTCATGCGATTGTAAAAGCTAACAGTGCGACTGGCACTATTAGCGCGATTAGTATGCGTGAAAATGTAAAGTTATTGACTTATACAGGTAAAAATGAGGTCGCTTGGAATTTATATCAATGCAATGAAAGCGGTAAAAATAATAAAACAACTGTAAAACACAAAAATGATGGTGGAATAATTCTTAATAATAGTGTTTTAAGTGTGATTATTGAACGCGATGGCACAGTATCTTCTGTTAAAGATATTAAATTTAATCGCGAGCTAATTCCATCTGGTTATCGCATGGCGCAATACGAGATACTAAAAGATGAGCCGTATCAATGGGATGCGTGGGATGTTGATAGAGATGCATTTATGAGGAATCGTAAGATTGATGATTCCTCAATTGCTGATGTTAAAGAACTTTTATCGGGCGGTGTGTCTGTTGAAATCTTGGCATGTAAAAAAGATATAAAGATTAAAACAAATATAATTTTAGAGCCATGTGTTAAACGACTTGATTTCCATGCACAAGTTGATTGGAAAGCTAAAGAGCAATTTTTGAAAGTAGATATGCCAACATCTATATGTTCAAATAATGCGCAATATGAGTGTCAATATGGTTTAGTTGAACGTCCAATAGTAAAAAATACTCGTAGTGATGACGCAAAATTTGAATCATGCACGCATAGGTTTGTTCGTATAGAAGATTCCTCTTATGCTGTTGCAGTTGCGAATTCGTCTACTTATGGCGCTGATGCTGCTCCTATTGGCGATTATGTTTCATCTTGTGGAACTATGCTCAGATTATCTTTGCTTTCTGCGCCTCTTTACCCAGATCCAAATACGGATCAAGGTAAGCATGAATTTACTTGGTCATTTATTGCTGATGCAAATATGGATTCAGTGCTAAGTATAGCTGATTTTTTGAATTCGCCAATTATTGATAAGCTTCCAGATGTAGATCCGCTGTTTACGATTCATAGAAACTCAGGTCTAATTGCATTAGATTGGGTTAAGCTAGCTGACGATTGTTCTGGAGACATAATCTTGCGTATTTACGAGCCATGTGGTGGCTGCGCAAGTGGACAAATAAAACTCAACAAAATCTTGCGTGCGGCCTCAATCGAAGAAGTAGATCTTATGGAAATGCCCGTGTTGCACGGTATGCCTGTAGCTTTGCACAAGAATAATGACGTGTTAAATATAGAATTACATCCTTTTCAGCTATGCTCATTGCGCATTCACATTGCATCTTAATATTGATATTTTTGTTTATATTTTGATACTTGTGATTGCACATACATTAATGATTATTGCGATTTGCAATATATTTAGCTAAAGCACATATAGGATTATCTGTATTTATATAGTTAATTTCGAGCGCATTCATTATCTGCACTATGATTGGTTGGTCAATATGCGCGCGTCTTACTATTTCTACATTCTGAAATGCAGATTCGATGCTCCCTTTGTATAGCACATTTCCATTATCAAGTATGAGAGCATTTTGACAATTTTTGTATGCAAATTCCATGTCATGGGTAATAAATAATACTGTTACATTTATCGTATGTAAATAATTAAGTATTTTTACAAGTCGCATTTTTTGTAGCTTATCCAACCCGCCAGTCACTTCATCCATAATAATAATATGTGGTTCTCTTAGCAGTGCAGATGCAATGTTAATAAATTTTCTTTCAGAGAATGACAAATTAAATGGGTTTGTATTTTCTTTATCGTTTAAACCAGTAAGATTCACAATGCGACGGTAAAGATCATTGTTTATATTCTTTATCCCATATGTAATCTCTTTATGCACAGTGCTGTTAAAAATTTGATCATTTGGATTCTGAAAAATATAACCAACGAGTGATGTAATATCGTGTTGCTTTAATGTTTTATATTGTTTTCCTTCGATAGTTATGTCACCAGAAGTTGGCTGTAATAAATTGTCTATTATTCTGGCTAAAGTGCTTTTCCCTGCTCCATTGCTACCTATTATTGCGCATACTTCACCACTTTCGAATTCTACATTTACGTGTTTTAGAATTTTGCATGATTTTTCTTGTTTATTATTGTTCTTATTTTTTATTTTTTCATTTGAAGGATATTGAAAACTTACATCGTCCAATTTAATTGCGGTGCTCATTGCATTTCTCCTTCAATAAAACTATTAATTTGCTTATATCTGTTATGTTAGGCGTTATTTGAATATCAAAATTACGTAACTTTTTTACAATTTTGACGACTTCTGGAATATCAATACAGTCAGAAGGGAAGGTTTCATCATAAAAAACATCATATTTATTCCCATAATGGGTTATAAAACCATTTTGAAGAACAATAATATTATCTGCATATTCTGCTAACAAATTTGTATCTTGTTCACTAATTATTACAGTATGTCCTTCATCTTTGTATTTTTGTAGAAAATTATAAATATTCTTAGTTTCTTTTGGATCAAGTTGTAGAGTAGGTTCGTCAAGAATTAGTATTTCTGGATTATTCACTATAACGCAAGCGATTGCAACGCGTTGAATTTGCCCGCCAGATAGGCTTAGTGGGTTTTGAAGCGCAAGCTGTTCTATGTTAAGTAATTGCATAACTTGTGTAACTCGACTCTCTATTTGTTGAGTAGGGGTGTTGCGATTTTCTAAGCTGAATGCAATTTCTTCAAATACGGTTTTTTTAATATGACTTAACTGTGAAAAAGGATCGCTAAATACAAAGCCTATGCTGCCACTTTCATCAGATTTTACTAAATCAATCGTGTTGTTTAATAGTATTTTTCCAGAATATTCTCCCTTATAGAAATGAGGAATATAACCCTTAAGAGATAAGCATAGACTTGATTTACCTGAAGCGTTAGCTCCAATTACTCCATATATTTTCCCTGATTCTATCTGTATTGTTATGTTACTTAAAGCTGGTTTTGAAGTAAGTGGATAAGTGTATGAAAAATCGCAAATATTATATGAGATAACCATAAATTACTCTTCCTAGAATAAGAAAAACTAGTGTAATTGTTCCTATTGCTAGTACTAATTTTTCGTGACCATTATGATTAACCTGTTTAATATATGTCTTTTTTTCTGAACTAAAAAAATTTCTTGAATCAAGCATCATTATGCGCTGCTCTATGTTTATTAGTGAAGTAATAAATGCTGGAAGCAAAATCGAAGTAAATGTGCCAATTCTACGTATTAAATTTCCATTAAAGTTTATTCCACGACTTTTTTGCGAGATTATGATTGCTTTAATTTGCATTTGTAAATAATCAATAGTTTGGAAAGTAGAAAGTATTATGAAACATATTTTATTGCTCATCCCAAGTTTGCTTAAAGATATTGTAATATCTTCTATATCAGTTATTTGGAAAAACCATATGACTATAGTTGATATGTTTAAGGTATTCATTCCAAGCGTTATAGAATTAGACAATGCTGTATCTGTAATTTGCAAAAAATTAAGATTTAATATTGCATTTCCTTGTCTATAGAAAGCAACTTGAAATATTGCAACAAATAATGAGAACATGGCTATACTTGCTACAAGTTTATATCCATTCTTTTTTATTCCGCATAGAATCATCAGAATAAGTAGAGCAAGAAAATAGGGGAACAATAAAAGTCGTAAATAGTATAATGTGAATGAAAAAGTATTTAATATAATGTCTACTATTATCAAATATATGGTCAATATAAATTTTGTTGTAGGATACAGCGTTACAAACGTATTTGTATTTTTTACTTGATTAATAGTATCTATATAATGCATGTGCATAATTACTTTTATCTTTGTCTGTATATAGTAGACTCGATTTAATTTTTACTATTCAGAATCTGAATTTTTTAAGTAAAGTGAACCTAATGGGAAAAGAAGCAGTAATTTATTGGGCAAGCATTTTATAACGCTTAAACATATAATGATTGTTAATATTCTATCAGCCCAAGTAAAGAATCCTTCAGCAGAGAATACAGAAATCCAAATATTCACTCCAGATGCAGTTATTAAACCCGCTATCATAGATGATCCTCCGCCAGTAAACCCGCTAAATACTATTACTACTATCGGTGCCGCAATAATAATGGATACTATTGCCATGATTATTGAAGAAATAAAAATTTTCATATAATTTGAAAACATTTTATGTTTTGCTAGAATGCCAGCGCATAAGGCCAGAGCAATATTGACCACTATAAATGGAAGCATGGTTGGCATAGTGATTGATGAAACTATTGAAGATAGCATTCCAGTTATTATTCCTACAAGTGGTCCAAAAACCATGCATGCAAATAAAGTGCCTATAGTATCAAGGAAGATAGGTAGTTTTAGTACGCCAGCTATAGTGCCAGAAATATAATTAATAGCAACACATAATGGTATTGTGACAACTGCAGCAGTAGTAAATTCTTCCTTGAATGATTTAATTATCTGTTTCATGCAACTACCTCCTATTTTATTACTACAAATATAATCTTTTCATGGATTATAAGATACCTTTATAAAGTTTGTAAATTAATATTTAGTGTTTTTGATAAATTTTCGCGAGTATATGACATATATACGGCATATACGCGCTTGCGTATATAAATAACATTTGGTTTTATAATGCTTGCAGTATGTGTTGCTTCAGCTGCACGCTAAAGTTAGTTACATCTGAAACTACAGTTTCTATTAATTGATAGGATGTTGAGAGTTTATGGAAAATAAAGGAATTTATTCTAAAAAGAAAATAATAATAGATACAGATTGTGGTTCGGATGATGCTATGGCAATCGCCATGGCTTTAAATGATCCTAGATATGAGATATTAATGTTTTGCACTGTATCAGGAAACGTGTGCATGGAACAAGCGACTATTAATACGCTTACTACTATCGAGCATGCTGGTTCATATGAGCCACCTGTATATAAAGGAAGCAGAAGCATGCTGTTACGCGATTTGGCTTATGCTCATGAAACTCATGGTAGAGATGGAATGGGTGATATTGGTCTAGTTCCTCATCGTTTGAAAGAAAGTAATGGTAATGCTGTTTTGAAAATGATCGAAACTTTGAGAAACAGTGAAGATGGTGAAATAGATATTATTGCATTAGGACCATTAACTAACATTGCTCTAGCTATTAAGGTTGATTATGAAGCGATGAAAAAAGTTGGTCGCATAGTCGTTATGGGATCTGCTGGTTTAGGTCGTGGAAATGTTTCTCCTGTAGCAGAATTTAATATTTGGCAAGATGCAGAAGCTGCAAAGATATTAGTTGATTCTGGTCTTAAAAATATTATGTTTGTTGGATGGGACGCATGCTTGGGAGAATGTATGCTGAATCCACAAGAAATTGCTAATATTCGCAAAAGTGGAGAACTCGGTAAGTTTGTCATTGATTGTAATAGGGAATTAATGGAAATGAATGTTAGCCGTTTTGGGGATGCTTATCTAGATATGGCTGATCCATCTGCTGTTGCCGCTGCGTTATATCCTGAATGTATAAGCGAGTGCACAAAATATTATTGCCAAGTTGATGCAACTCCTGGACCAAGTTATGGCTCAGTTCTTGTTGATGCTAATTTCTTCTCTGGTAAAACTCCGAATGTTGAAATATGTAGTAGGCTTAATCCCGAAAAATATAAAAATTACATTTATCGTACTTTGCATGTTGTAGATTAGCAAAATTTATTTTTACCAACATGCTTTCTATATTGAAATAACATTTAAATACGACCGGGTTTGTTTATGGTTGTTCACAAACTTTCTCGGTCGTATTTATATTTAATGCGTATAAATTAATGCGTATATTTTTTCAGTATAAATATATTTTAGTTACTAAAGTCAATATCGCCGAGTTTTTCAATAAGCTTCATATTCTCGCTGTAATCAACTGGGCAGGAAATCACATCGACACCGTTTTTCTGATCCAGTGCTTCACGCAGCATGTTGTACAAATCCTCCGGCTTTTTAACAGCATGACCGCGCGCGCCAAAGCTTTCAGCTAGTTTTGGCACATCCGGATTATGGAAATCAACGTATTCGTGCTCGCCTGCATGAAGTTCCATCTTCCACTTAATTAAGCCATAAGCGTTATCTTCCCAAACAAGAACTACCATTCGGCTGCCAACGCGCACTGCAGTTTCAATTTCCTGCACGTTCATCATAAAGCTTCCGTCGCCCATCACAGCCAAAACCGGTTTCGTGTTAATTTTGCCGGAATTATCGCGAATAAACGAAGCTCCAACAGCTCCCGGAAGCGTCCAAGCCATAGTTGAAAGACTGTTGTCGATTATGCAAGTATTCGGGTGCATAGTTGGGTACAAGCGTGCCATCCACATTTTCAAAGCGCCTGTATCTACAAGTACCTTCGTGCCTTCAGGAACAGCGCGGCGAATATCGTAAACTACGCGCTGCGGTTTCATTGGCATGCTTTCGTCGTTTTCGCAAGAATGTAATTCTTCCGTAAGCAGTTGTCGAATACGTGGGTGGCTTACGTCGAAAGTGATGTTGCGTGTCTTTAATACTTCTGTAAGAGTTTTAAGCGTTTGGCCAATATTCGCCATAATATTCAGCGCAGTAGGGTAGTGCGCGTCGGTATCTTCCACAAAAGTATTGATGTGAATAATAGTTTTATCAATATTTGGGTTGATTTTCTTCGGGTCGAACTGCTGAATTGAGAAGCCGACAGCAATAATCAAATCAGCAGTGTCAAACGCGAAGTTCTCGTAATCGCGATGCATGAAGCCAACGACTCCAAGCGCATTCGGATGATTATCCGGGAAAACTCCCTTACCTTCAAAAGTAGTTGCAACTGGCACATTAAGCTGCTCAGCAAACGCAAGAAGCTGAGCCTCAGCGTGAGAGCGCGCAACGCCGTTTCCAGCCAAAATAATAGGTTGCTTTGCTTGACTAATAATTTTTGCAGCTTCTTCAATAGTGTCGGGCGCTGGCATAATATGCAGAGGATGAGGAAGTGGAAGAGACTTTGCGTCGTCAGGTGCTGGCATTTCGCTAATATCTTCCGGAATAACAAGGCACGTGGCTCCCGGACGGTTGCGACCGGCAATAGAGAAAGCTTTTCTGACCATTTCCGGCGCAGATTCTGGAGCAAGCATCATAGAAGACCATTGCGTAATTGGCTGGAAGAGCGCAACCAAATCAATAATTTGGTGAGATTCCTTATAAAGCCTAGAAACATTACCTTGTGCGCAAATCGCTACAAGCGGTGTAGTGCTTGCGTTTGCTTGAGCTACAGGAAGCGTTAAATTCAATGCGCCAGGACCTAGAGTTGCCAAGCATACGCCTGGTTTTCCAGTAATATGAGCGTATGTTGCTGCCATAAAACCAGCGCCCTGCTCGTGGCGAGTAAGCACAAAACGAATTCGTCCATCGCGCTCAATTGCTTCAAGAAGCGGAATATTTTCCTCACCTGGAATACCGAATACTACTTCAACGCCTTCGTTTACCAAGCATTCAACAACTAAATCTGCAGTATTGCGCTTGTGGTTTTCACGAAGATGCTTTTGACGAGCAAGTTTTTGTTCAAGCTTCTGATCTTCTGTTTTGTTTATTTCTGCCATAATTCGCTTCTTGTGTAGACAACAAATTCTTTGTTTTAATATGATATACGCAATCTTGTCTTTAAACGCAATTTTTGCAATGCGCGTGTCATAAAAAAGGGCGGAATTTTGTGTTAGCTACTTTAGGCTAAATCACGCTATTAATAGTTGCTAATTTATTGTTATTGCAACGATTTTGTCGGGAATTTAACCCGATTGTAGGACTGGGTTTCTAGTACAATAGAACCATTGTGTCTATTGCGTTACGGAGGAATGATGAAGCGCTGGCTGTTGAATCTGGTCAAGTGTGAAACCATTCTTATTGTTGCCGCAATTTTAGCGGTTATTTCTTGTTTTTTTGTACCTCCAGATCCGCAATATTTGAGTTATATTCATGTCAACACTATTTCGCAATTAGTGTGTCTTATGATGGTTGTGTGCGGGTTCCAGCGCATTGGTGTGTTTCGATCTATTGGTGCGCGTTTGCTAAGGCATGTGCGCACTGAGCGCGGCTTGGTGCTCGTGCTTATGTCGTTAACATTCTTTTCAGCAATGTGGATCACGAACGACGTTGCTTTGGTTACTTTTGTGCCTTTTGCGCTATCTGTGCTCGTAATGGCGAATGCTGAAAAGCAGTCAATTCTTGTAATTACGCTTATGACCATTGGTGCCAATGTTGGAAGTATGCTCACTCCTATTGGCAATGCTCACAATCTGTATTTAAAGGCGTTGACTCATATGTCTACGCAAGATTTTTTGAAGATTATGGCTCCTTATACGATTACAGCAGCACTGTTGATGATCGTGTTTGCATTCGTATTCTTTAAGTCGCGCACAGTTGACCAGTTTGCAGGTTTGCACGGTGACGATATTGAGCAAAGCGTGTTGGCTCCTTCGCATGGCCATCCGCAGCCTGATGAAATTCGTGTTATGGGCTATGGTATGAGTTTTACTCGCTGGCGTGTTACTGTTTATAGTTTGCTGTTTGTCGTTTGCTTGTGTGGTGTTAGTGGATGGATTCCTGACTGGATTATGGTGCTTATTATGGTTGCAGCTTTTCTTGTTTGCGACCGCCACGTATTCCGTGTTTTAGATTGGGCTTTGCCACTCACGTTTATTATGTTCTTTGTTTTTATTGGCAATATGCGCCGAGTTTCTGGATTTAGCGATCTTGCGCAAATGTGGGTTGGTGCGCATCCGATGGAAGTTTCTATTGCTTCAAGCCAATTTATTAGTAATGTACCAACGACGATTCTGCTTTCTGGATTCTGTGATCAGTGGAAGCTTCTTATTATTGGCACGAATCTTGGTGGAATGGGTACTTTGATTGCTTCTATGGCTTCGCTTATTTCTTATAAGGGAATTACACACCAGTATTCGCATTACCGTGGGCGTTATTTGCTCACGTATACTATTGTCAATGTGTTCTTCCTTGCAGTGTTGATGTCACTTGCGTGGATTATTGAATAACAATTTTTATATAAACGTTTGATATTTATAATTTTATGGCGCGTTGATAACAGTTTTTTGGTATAATAACCATTTGTTTGCCTCTGTAGCTCAAAGGATAGAGCAACGGCCTTCTAATCCGTTGGTTGCGCGTTCGAGTCGCGTCGGGGGCACGATGAAATCTTGAAATAGCATAGTGCATTTCAAGATTTTTCAGAGTGCCTAGCTTGCTTATGGTTGAAAGCACTGTGTGCTTTCAACCATAAGCAAGCTAGGTCTGTACACGTCTTTAAGACGCGTACAGGTTACTTATCTTCTTCGCGGCAGCTTTCGCATAAGCCAAATACTTCTAGCGTATGATCCACCACAGTGTACCCGTGAGATTCAGCTACTTTATGAATCCATCCTTCGTCGTCAGGCGGCTCAATGTCGACGGTTTTTCCGCAACGTTCGCACACTAAATGATGGTGATGAGTATTTTCATCGCAAATACGGAATAATTGCTGTCCATTAAAGCGCACGGTATCTACTTCGCCGCTTTGAGTTAAAGAATTAAGTTGACGATACACTGTTGCTAAGCCAATAATCTCCCCGTCTTTGGCGAGTATTCGGTGCAAATCTTGTGCAGAAACAAAATTACGAGACTCGCGTAAGTAGGAGAGTACTATTTCTTTTTGTTTTGTATGTCTACGCATAGGCTCACTAGACATTTCGCATCCTTTCGTCGTTTTTAGTCTAGCTCGTCGTCCCAGCAGCCTGTTGCATCTAATGCTGCAGCAGCGTCAACAGGATTATCGCATAGCACAGTAATATGACCCATTTTGCGATTCTTACGAACTTCAGCTTTTCCATAATCATGTATATGCCATTCTGGATGTTCCAAAATCAGCGAACGTGTAGGAGCCACATGTTGCCCAAGAACATTTACCATAACAGCAGGGGAAAGTAGCTTAGGCTTCTTTAAAGGCCAACCAACAATACCGCGAATATGTGCTTCAAATTGATCCATATCGCAAGCTTCAATCGTATAATGCCCGGAATTGTGAGGGCGAGGAGCAAGTTCGTTTACTACTACGCGATTATCTTTAGTGATGAAAAGCTCGATTCCTAATGTTCCTGCTAGTTCGAATCCTTTAGCTAAGCGCAAAGCTAATTCGTGAGCTGTTTTTTCAACTTCAGGATCAACTACTGCAGGAGCTAAAGTCATGTGCAAAATACTATTGTGATGCACGTTTTTTACTAGAGGATAAGTTACGAAATCCTTACCATTTCCAGAAACCAAGATTGATGCTTCAAAAGCAAAATCGACGAAACCCTCGAGAATTGAAGGAGGGAATTTTCCTCCGCGATCCGAGCGATGGTGAATGTTAGCAACGTCTTCTTCTGTGCGCAAAACATCTTGACCATGACCGTCGTAGCCGCCGCGACGAGTTTTAAGAATTGCTGGCAAGCCTATTTCGTCAATAGCAGCATCTAAGTCGTCCAAATTATTTACTTCACGCCACGGAGCTGTTTCGATTTTATGACTATTAATGAACGTTTTTTCACTGACGCGATCTTGAGTTACGCGTAACAGGTCAGTTCCTTGTGGGATTGCGGTTAAATGACGAACTTTATCAAGTGCGTCTGCGTTAACATTTTCAAATTCGTAGGTTAATACATCGCAACGTTCAGCAAGCTCACGCAAGCCTTCAGGATCGTCGTAATTAGCTTCAACCTGCAAATCTGCTACTTGGAACACAGGGCAGTCAAGCGTAGGGTCAAGAACACCAATACGAAAACCCATATGGCGAGCTGCAATAGCCATCATGCGCCCTAACTGGCCGCCGCCAATAATTCCAATAGTGGATCCTGGCATTAAACGTTCAACAGCGCCATTAGTTACTTCAGATAAGGTTGGCATTTGATTCCTCGACTTTTTCTTTTAGCTCATTGCGATATTCTGCTAGTTCTTTAGCAAGACGATTATCAGTTGTACTTAGAATACTTACAGCAAGCAATCCAGCATTTGTCGCACCAGAGTTTCCAACTGCAGTAGTTGCAACAGGAATACCTCCTGGCATTTGTACTATTGAAAGCAATGAATCCCAGCCTGATAGCGCATGCGAGCGTACTGGCACTCCAATAACAGGAAGCGTGGTTTGTGCCGCAATCATGCCAGGCAAGTGGGCGGCTCCGCCGGCTCCAGCAATAATAATGTGGAAACCGTTTGAGCGAGCATTATGCGCAAAATCTGCCATTAATTCCGGTGTACGATGTGCGGAAATAACTCGTTTCATATACGGAACTTGGAACTTATCTAGAATTTCACAAGCATGACGCATGGTTTCCCAATCACTTGAGGATCCCATTACGACAGCGACGGTTGGCTTTACTTCTGACACGATGAACCTCCCTGACGTGCACTTGTTACTTTACGCAACACTAGGGAGAACTCGCCGAAGTTTATCTAAAACTTAACAAATTATTTGTTCGCTTCATTGCTTTTTGGTCGCAACGATTTTACCATTTCTAGTATTTGTTTAGGATTAGCTTCCGGTAAATAGGCGTGAGTTACAGCTAGTGAAATCTGAGCTAATTTTGCAGAATCCATATAGCAAACATATACGGAACTTGCGGATGGCTGGAATTTTTTCTTGAAGAAATATAGCGATTTGAACCCATAAGCTGGTTCCAAAATGTCAGACATCATTTCTAGCGCATGATTAATAACGTTAGAAGATTTTTGACCATTTTCGTTCAATATGTCTTCGTTTATGCCAGCTAGAGGTGCTGCAGAAAGGCTCATAAATTCTACAGAACAGTCTGGGTTTTCTAATCCTTCATCTCTTAAACGTTCTGCCATTCTAGCAATTAATAATTCCATAATCCCATTAGGACTATCTGTGCGGTGACGCATAAAATCAAGTGTCCAACCAATAATTCGATTATTTCTATACGTTGGCATCCAGCTTGTTACTCCAAGTACCCTGCCGTCTTCATTAATAGCGTATAAAATTTTGACGCGGCTATCTTGAAGTTCATCAAGTCCTCCGAGAGTAAATTTCATTTCTGGAAGAGCTTTTAACTCTGCCCATTCTTCTGAAATTTCTACAATTTGTTGCCGTACGTCCCAAGAGGCTTCGTTATAAGTTGTAAGTACGTCGGCAATTCCATCTCGTTTTGCTTTGTTTATAGCTGTACGAATATCTTGCCATTTTTTCCCTCGCGTCTGCCAAGTATTAGGGTCTACTAGCATGTCTGTTCCGACTTTAATAGAAGTAAATCCAAGTTTTTCTAGTTCTTGACGCGTTTTATCGTGCACAGCATAGAATGCTGGAGACCACGAATTTTGTTCGCAGAATTTAATAAATCCTCGAATATCTTGTGAATACTCTTTTTCATCTCCAAAAGGTTCTGTAAGAGTGAGCGCAATACCGTAATTTAGTCTATAGGCAATTGCAGATTGCCCGCTTTGAGAGAACCAATAATGGTTATTCGCCCAAGTCGTCATAAAGCTCATTGTGTTTCCACCAAGTTCTACTAATGAGCTTGCTTTTTTTCTATCGTTTTCGCTTGTAGAGATGCTGCTGCGGAACCACGTAAAGCAGACAATAAACAATATTGTCCAGAATATCACGCCCACGCTTTGTGCTAGTAAAGAAGATAGGGGTGTTTCAGTGCGAAGCATTGCGTTAGATCTGTTTCCAAATCCCATAGGCATCCAGCGCCCTGGTAAATCTCGCAATAAGTGGTAAATATCAGCAGATGGAGTAAATTCTTCAGGTATCATAAGACCAAAAGCAACATATCCAGCACCAGTTATATACAATGCTATAAAAATTGCTATTAGTCCCAAACGTGCCTGTAGTTTGCTCGTATGAACAGAAAAATGCTTTAAATTAATTATCAACAAAATAGTAAGCAATAATGGTGGGAGAGCGGTAAGCATAAAAGCAACAGCAACAGCATTATGTTGATGTTCCAAAATATTTTGTTTTGTGGCAATTAAAGGCAAAACAGTGAAATACATTCCTGCATATAGCACAGTCAGTGCGTTTATAAATATAGAAGTTAATGCAGCTAGTCTACGCCCTCGTAACATTCCCCACGCAATAATCATCAGTGTGATGCTTGGTAATAGAATGCGAATCCATAATTCGCCAATTGCAGCGTGATGTAGACCTGAATGAAGAAAACAATTATTTGTGCTGTAATTTGTCATGCATCGCGTAAGCCATGTCTTAGAGCCTAGTTGCGGTGACATAAACAAACCAAGAGTAGTAAGAATTCCTGCGTGAGAGCGTGAAGATAATGCCAACACTGGACCTAATGCAATAATGCTCTGAGCTACTGCAAAAAGCCTACGAATTTCGTAATCTGTACCTTCCCACCAGTTTACACTTCGTCTAACGCCTTTTGTTTTGCTCATAATATTGCCGATGATGTGTCCTGTAAGGGCTGCAATAATAGTGCAATAATCGCCTGGATTTCCACTATAAAGAAGCATTGCTGAAGTAGTAGCGTATCCAATTACTAAAGTTCTTCTGCACCACAAAATAGATTCGTAAGATGCAGAAGCCATAAAAGCGCCAATAAACAGTGTGAATGGAGATAGTCGAATAGGAATCTTGGTAATCCAATGCATGTTTCGAATAATGATTGAAAGATTACCTATGATTGTTAATCCTACAATTATGCCAACAAGTGTGCTAAATATTGCAATATAAATAATATTAAGTCTACTTATACGAGTTTCTGCAACGCCAATAAGTACGGCAACAAGTAAACAATTAACCATAAGAGATGGCATATTATTTACGAAAATAAGCGAATGGCACACTTTTATCAGCAGCTCTGTGACGTTTCCGTGCCCGAAGAATAGGCTTGGACCTTTTGAATGATGATGTCGCATAAACAATTGTGCAAGAGTAGCGCTTGTGCCATAAGTATAAAAATGCATAAGTGCTAATACGAGCCAGTGTATGCAATTTATAACAATAAAAATGCATGTAAGCGTTAATGCAAAAACTTTATGTTGCATCCAGGTTATGAAATCGTGCATCAATATTTTTGTATGCCGAATTGCTGAATGTTTAGAATCAGAATCATTTTTCTTACAACGTTTATGAAAGAAAGACAGCATCATATTAGTCTCGATTCACTTGCTGGTTGATAAGAATTTGTACATTTTGGTAGGTATTAAGTTTTGGTGCAGTGCTTGAAATACCTGTTTTTTTGCAGAATTGATCAATTGCTATTTTTAATCCAGCTTTTACTGTGTGCCAATCATGACCATTGCCTTGAGAAAGCATGGTTATAACATTCATTCCAGCGCGATGTGCGCTTAGTGCGATGGTTGCCTGATTCGCTTGAGATTTAGTATCCCATGAGCCCGCAATAGCGTAATAATTTTGTTTCAAAGGAGCATTTTTACGCATTATCACGCTAGGTATATGTCGCTCATATTCTGATGTGTTTCCATTGAAATAATGATTAATTGTTTCTTGGCGATTCTTATATGTTGGTTCTAGTTCCCCTCCGGCAGAAAAAATGTTTCCAAATATATCAGGGTGAGATGGAACTAGTTGCGTTGAGCAAGTGCCTCCTTGTGAGAAGCCGCCCATAAGCCACATTTTAGGATCTTTGCTTACTGGCAAATGTTTGCGTATCCATTTAGGAACATCATTAATTAAATATGTTTCTGCTTTGCCGAACACATGTGTATCCGCACACAGAGAATTATGCGAAGATTCACCATTTTGGTCAGGGGCTACAACAATAGGTGCAAGACCGTAGTGATTTTTCGCGTAATTGTCTAAAGTATTTGCAATATCGCTTGCTGCAAAAAAGTGATTAGGGCTACCAGGTTGTCCTGCAAACATGACCATAACTGGCAGTTTTGGTGGTTTTTTAACAAGTGCAGCAGGTGGCAAGTATACGTTTGCTATTCTGGCATTGAAATGTGAAGCAGTGTTAGGGATATAAACTGAACGAACAATACCTTTTTTAGGCAGTTTTGGCAGTTTTTGTTGTGCTGCTAACTCTCTCCATTGTTTAATACTAGAGGATGCGGATTTTTGCTTATTAACTTCTAGTTTTGGAAAACCGCCCATTCCAAATATTGAACCTATTGTCGTGTATTCCCCATAAATCATGTCTACATGAAGAGCTGTGCTTGCTAACGTCAAGATAATAGCTATTACTGCAACTAGTTTTCTCCATTTGTGTAAGAAAACAAATGCTGTTGCTGCAAAACCTATAAGCCCGAAGCCGCATGCAATAGAAAAAATAACGAGCCATCCAAGACTTACTTCGAATACAAGAAACACGTCAGAAATAAGCCAAGCAATTATTCCACCGACAAAAAATGTTATGACACCTATTGCAAGTTGTATTAGTAAGTGGAACATTTTCTTGCCGCGTTTTGTTTTCATAAAAAGCAACAAGACTAAAGAAATACCATTTACGCTAAAAAGGCTTACTGGTAGCCATCCTTGCAAAAGACTCACTTTTGCCAATTGCAGCATGTTTGACTCCTATACTTTCTAGTCTAATTTGCGGACCAGTTACTAATCTAAGCGACATATACGCACAGTAATTGCCCAACCTAGTAATGTAATGCTAGTATCTGAAATTTTCCTCAATATTTGTTTTATTTTTTATTATTTATTCTATTTAAATAATAAATATCGAAACATATATTGTAATCAGTCCTAAGTATTAAAATTGCTATTTTTTCTTGTTTCAATGCATTGTTAAAAATTTATGACGATAGCAATAAGTAAACTTGCACATTATTAGTAATAATTAGTACGTGTGTGATTTATTGAGGATAGTATGAAGTCATTTTTGCGCTTGAAAGTTCCGTATTGGCTGTATGCATTTCTTTTCTTTGTTATTGACGGCATGTCGGTAATTATTGTGCAAATGGGTGTGCAGCGCGCTGGAAGAGTTGAGATGACTTCTGCAATGTCTGGTGGACGTTGGGGATTAATAACTAAAACCTGGAAAGAACTTAATTTCGTTATTGTTCTTAGTGCGCTCGTTGTTGCGATGATATACGGTTTAATTCTTTTGATTAGTAACCGATTTTGGATATCAAGTGCAATAATTCTAAGTGTTTCATTGCTTATTGCTGTTATTGAATATATGAAAGTAAATGTTCGTTATGAAACTATTCTTCCTGCGGACTTAAACTTTTTAAAAAGTAACACTGGTAATGTCGCTTCATTTTTGCCAGATAATGCTCCTATGGTCATTGGTGTTGCTTTAGGCGTTTTTATTTTGCTTTTAGTTACAACTGTTTGCTTACACATATTTGATACAAATCATGGAAAGATTGTGCGATTTAAAGATTGGCGTTATTCTGCTGGTATTCGTGTTGCAATTGCGTTGATTTTAATAGGGAATTTAAGCTGGTATATTGGCGGCGTTGGCACAGTTGACTCTTCGGCTAATGTTTTTTCTAAAATGCTTGGTGACAGTCCTGCTATGTGGGATTCTGTTTATGACGCTCAACGCAATGGTGCTATTGTGGCATTTTTGCGTAATGTAAATCCTAAAATTATGGATAGGCCGGCTGATTACAGTGAAGAAACTATGAAGGCTGTATACAAGCGTTATAACGATGAAGCTAAACGTATAAATCGTTCTCGTACAACAAATATGAACGATAATACTTTTATTCTTATCTTGTCTGAATCGTTCTCTGATCCTACTCGTGTTCCTGGTTTGAAGTTGAACAAGAATCCAATACCATTTATTAGCAATTTAAAGAAGCATACGGATAGTGGTTTGATGCTTTCTTCTGGTTATGGTGGCGGTACTGCAAATCTAGAGTACATGTCTTTAACTGGTTTGAGCATGGCTAATTTTGATCCTTCAATGACGAGTCCGTATCAGCAGTTGGTTCCTAATGCTCAATGGTCTCCAACTATTAATCAATATTGGGATGATTCTCGTAATTCTATTAAATCTATAGCTTTCCACCCGTATGAGCCGAGCATGTATTTGCGCGCTACTAATTACAAAAAGTTTGGATTTAGTAAGTTCTACGCATTGCAAGGACCTGATGTTATTGCTCACCGTGATGTTATAGATAAATCACCGTATGTTTCTGACGCATCAGCATATAAGAGTGCGTTAGAAAAGATTAAAGAGCATAAGCAACCTAGGTTCGTACAAATTGTTACTATGCAAAACCATATGCCTTATAGGGATTGGTATGCGAATAATGAATTCGAAGCGTCTTCTAAAGATGGTGCCGCTGATCTTGGTGATGATGAAAAAACTTCTATTGAAACGTATGCTAAGGGTGTGCAGCACACTGATGAGGCAACACAAGCGTTTTTGAAGAGTTTAGATAAACTAAATAAGCCTATTACTGTTATGTTTTATGGTGACCATTTGCCAGGAATTTACGGCACTGCAAGTTCAGATGAAAAGAATTCATTGTCTTTGCATTTGACTGATTATTTTATTTGGTCAAATAAAGTTGCTTTGGAGCGTAAAGAGCGTAGTGAGAAAAAATCTTCAAACAAAAATGTAGAGCATTCTAATACAAGTAAAGATGTAGATCGTACTAATAAGTATTCTTCACCTAACTTCTTTATTTCTCAGGCTGCTTTACATATGAACGCTAAAGTTTCTCCGTATCTTGCTTTCTTAACTTGTTTACATGAGCATGTGAGCGCTATGGAGCCTCCTGTTGTAAATACTATTCAAGGCTGGGATAGAATTCCTGAGGGACAATCAATTTATTTGGATAACGATGGTAATCCTATGATTTTGTCTAAGATGGATAAGAAGTCACGTCAACTTCTTCATGACTATCGCTTAATACAATACGATATTACTGCTGGAAAGCATTATTTGCGTAATACTGATTTTCTGAAATTACCGCGCTAAAAGCTAGTTTGATTATTACAATGCCCCTCGTTTGTATTTGATACATAGTATGTTTCAAATAGCGAGGGGCTTATTGATTTGCAATTTGTTAATGAAAACTATATCAATTAACAAACTATTTTAAGGCTTTAGATGCGATATCATGCCTAAAGAACATGTGTGGAAGATTAAGCTTATTTAATATGCTGTAGACGTTGTTTTGAGCGTCTTTTACGTCATCTCCATGCACTTGCACAAGAGCTACTCTACCTGAAGAAGTAAGAAGTTTGCCGCTTTCTTCATCGCTTTTTACTCCTGCATAATACACGTGTTGACCTTGATTTTCGTCAACAGGAATTTGAGGAAGAGGAGTTCCAGTAACTAAAGTGCCAGGGTAGCCTTCGCTTGCAATAATTACGCCGAGCGTAACACCGCTATCTTTCCAAGTAAAAGTTGGGCTTTTATGTCGCAAAATATTCCATATAGCTTCACCAAAATCTGAAGTAAGGCGAGGAAGCACAACTTCTGTTTCTGGGTCTCCAAAGCGAGCATTAAACTCAATAACTTTAGGACCTGTTGCTGTATCAATTAAGCCAGCATAAAGCACGCCGGTAAAAGGCGTACCCTCTTTAGCTAGTCCTTCAACAGTTGGGCGCACAATTTCGTCGATAGCACGCTGAACTGTTTCGTCGCTAATTTGCGGCACAGGGCTATAAGCTCCCATGCCTCCAGTATTTGGTCCTTTGTCTCCGTCATAAGCACGCTTGTGATCTTGAGAAATAGGCATAACCCAAAAATCAGTTCCGCTTACAAAACTCATAAGCGAAAACTCTTGACCTTGCAAAAATTCTTCAATAACAACTTTTGCTCCAGCTTGACCAAAACGATGATCTACGAAGATATCATCCAAAGCATCAACTGCTGTTTGCTCATCCATAGCAACAGTAACGCCTTTTCCAGCAGCCAAACCATCCGCTTTAATAACAATTGGAGCACCATGCTCAAGAACGTATGCGCGTGCCGGCTCCAAAGCGTCAAATGTTTTGTAGGAGGCAGTTGGAACGTTGTGACGAGCCATAAGCTTTTTTGCGAAATCTTTAGAGCCTTCAATTTGAGCTGCGGCTTTGTTTGGACCAAAAGCGGCAATTCCATGCGCTTCAAAATCGTCAACAATGCCATTCATAAGGGGAACTTCAGGACCAATGAACGCAAAATCGTAGTTATTGTCTTTAACGAACTTAATAAGAGCGTCATGATCTGATTGACTTATGTTTGCAGTTTGAATGCCATCTGCTGCAATACCAGGATTTCCAGGAGCAACAGTTACTTCTTCAACGCTTTCTCCTTTAAGTAGCGCGTGTGCAATAGCATGTTCGCGAGCGCCAGAACCAACTACTAAAACTTTCATTTTTAATCCTTTATTGCTTTAAAATTTTGCTGTTTTGTGGATTACAACAATTCGACTGCAACGTTTTCGCGCTTAGCCATTTTGCCAATAATATAAGCGGTTTCGTTATGCTCTTTTAGTATTCGCATTGCCTCGTCTGCTTTGTTTTCGTCAACTGCCAAAACCATGCCAATACCCATATTAAAAACGTTGAACATTTCAGCGTGAGCAACTTTTCCAGCTTTTTCAATAACTCCAAAAATAGGTGGAACGCTCCAGCTAGTGGTATCAATTTTTGCAGCCAAATCATCTGCGTACATGCGTGGAACATTTTCAATAAATCCGCCGCCTGTAATATGAGCAACTCCCTTAATAAGATGTTCTGCAAAAAGTGGCTTTAAAGCTTTTACGTAGATTCGAGTAGGTTCAAGAAGAACTTCGCCAAGTGTTTTGCCATTAAGCTCATCTAGCTTGGTGTCAACGTTAAAACCTGCTTCTTCAAACAAAGCTTTGCGAACAAGAGAGAATCCATTTGAATGAACTCCTGAAGAAGGAAGTCCGATAAGCACGTCGCCGGCAGTAATAGTGGATCCATCAACAATATTCGAACGTTCTGCAACGCCTACTGCAAAACCTGCAAGATCGTACTCGTCTTCGTCATACATTCCAGGCATTTCAGCAGTTTCGCCGCCAATTAAACCTGCTTCTGATTGCACGCAACCATCTGCAACGCCTGAAACTACCTGCTCAAGTATTTCAGGATTGTTTTTTCCGCATGCAATATAATCGAGGAAGAAAAGCGGCTCGGCACCTTGAGCTGCAATATCGTTTACGCACATTGCAACGCAATCAATGCCAATAGTGTTATGCTTATTCATCATTTTTGCAATCACAAGCTTGGTTCCAACGCCATCCGTGCCAGAAATCAGCACTGGCTCTTTGTAACCAAGAGATGCCAAATCAAATAAGCCGCCAAATCCGCCAATGCCACCTACAACGCCTGGGCGCTTTGTGCGATTTACATGAGATTTAATACGACGTACTACTTCGTATCCTGCTTCTACGCTTACGCCAGCTTCTTCATATGCGTGTGGCATATTGGTTCCTTTCGTAAATATGTTATAAGTATTTTCTTAAGTTTTATTTATAAATTGCAATGAACAATTTAATTAATAAATAATCAAGTTATTAAGTTATATAAGATTTTCGTGTGAATATTTACTGTGCTTCCTTACTTCTTGCAAATGTTCGCGTTCTTCAGGAGTAAGGGAAGCCAAGAATTCTTCGCCATAATCGTCTAGTGCAGTAGGGTAGTCGCCATTAAAGTAAGCAACGCACAAACCGCCATAAGGAGCAGGCTTTTTTAATCCAATCGACTCGACTAATCCATCTAAAGACAAAAATGCTAAGGAATCAGCATCGATATACTCGCGAATTTCTTCAACTGAATGCTTTGCTGCAATAAGTTCCTTCGTAGTTTGAATATCGATACCGTAGAAGCAAGGATATTTAAGCGGAGGGGAAGAAATACGCATATGCACTTCTTTAGCGCCAGCTTCTCGAAGCAATTGCACAATGCGCTTAGAAGTAGTTCCGCGAACAATCGAATCGTCAATAACGATAACGCGTTTTCCTGCAACCACACCACGAACAGCAGAAAGTTTCATACGAACGCCTTGCTCGCGTAATTCTTGTGTCGGTTGAATAAAAGTGCGTGCAACATATTGGTTTTTAATCAATCCCATTTCGTTTGGAATTCCGCTTGTTTCAGCGTATCCTGCAGCAGCAGAAAGTGAAGAATTAGGTACTCCAATAACCATATCTGCTTCAACAGGAGATTCTTTAGCCAAACGCGCACCCATACGCTTTCGCACAGAATGAACATTAATACCGTAAATATTAGAATCTGGGCGAGCGAAATAAATAAATTCCATTGAGCATACTGCATGCTGTACATGCTTCGTATATTGCTCAATAGTGTAGCCATCGTCATTAATAACAATGATTTCGCCAGGCTCAATATCGCGAATAAACTCTGCTCGCACAATATCAAGCGCACAAGTTTCAGAAGCGAGCACGTATGCGCCGTTCTTCATACGACCAAGCGAAAGAGGGCGGAAACCATTTGGATCAGTCGCTCCGATTAGTGCATCTTGAGTAAGTAATAAGTAAGCAAAACCGCCATGAACAGTTTGTAAAGCTTCTTTTAGGCGATCCATAAAAGTTGCTTTACTGGAGTGGCGAATCAAATGCATCAATATTTCAGTATCAGAATTTGAGTGGAATATTGAGCCTTTATCTTCCAAGGAATTACGTAGGCTAGTGCAATTTGTCAAATTTCCGTTATGAGCAAGAGCTACGTCTCCATCGTGGAAACGGAATAGGAAAGGCTGAATGTTATCAACGCTTCCAGAACCTGCAGTAGCATATCGCACGTGACCGATAGCCCTGTTTCCAGTAAGACGATTCATAACTTGTTCATTGCTAAATACTTGAGTTAGCAATCCCAATCCGCGATACCCATGCAGTTTGCCATTGTCGTTAGATACAATGCCGGCACCTTCTTGTCCTCGATGCTGTAGCGCATGAAGTCCAAAATATGTCAGCCTAGCTGCATCTTGATGACCCCACACACCAAATACGCCGCATTCTTCGTGAATATCTTCAAGTTCTGCAGACATTCATACCCCCCTAATAATCGATGATTGTAATCGTCGAATTTTGTAGTTATTTTGATACAAGTTTTGCAACTGTAAACTAAAGCTCATGCAGTGAAATATTCAACACCAGCTTCAAACAATGGTTGCTCGTGGAAATCAGGAATATTGACATACAAGTCACGACCTGCGCGCTCGCAATGTCCCATTTTTCCAAAAACTCGACCATCTGGGCTGGTAATTCCTTCAACGGACATAATCGATCCGTTTGGATTCACATTCAAACTCATGCTTGGAACGCCATTGCTATCAACGTATTGCGTAGCTACTTGGCCGTTGTTAATAAGCTTTTCCATAACTTCTGGCGTTGCAATAAAGCGACCTTCTCCATGAGAAATTGCAACAGTATGCATGTCTCCAACTTGCGTATTTGCTAACCATGGTGAAAGATTTGAAGCAACTCTAGTGCGAACAATCCTACTTTGGTGTCTGCCAATAGTGTTGTAGGTAAGAGTTGGGCATTCGGAATTTATTGGGATAATGTCACCAAAAGGCACAAGACCAAGCTTAATAAGCGCTTGGAAGCCGTTGCAAATTCCAAGCATTAAACCGTCACGATTATTAAGCAAGTCACGAACTGCGTCTGTTACTGCTGGATTCCTAAAGAATGCTGTAATGAATTTTGCAGAACCGTCCGGCTCATCCCCTCCAGAGAAGCCTCCTGGAATCATTACAATTTGACTCTTTTTAATCTCTTCAACCAATTTCTCAGCTGATTGTGCAATATCTTTTGCGCTTAAATTATTAATAATAAGCGTATGAGCGTCTGCTCCAGCTTTTTCAAAAGCAGCTTGAGTATCGTATTCGCAATTATTTCCAGGGAAAACTGGGATAATAACACGAGGATGCGAAAGCGGCTTTAGTTTTCCTGTGTGCATGCGGTCTGTAGTAGGAACATTAGTTTCGTTATTAATAGTTTCTACAATCTCGCCAGGCTTTTTATATGGGAAGATTGAGGAAAGTTCGCTTTCCCAAACCTTTTGCAAATCACTTAAATCAATTTCTTCGCCATTTGATGAAGTAATTACGTAATTTTCAGTTGTTTCGCCAACAAGCTCAACGTCAACCAAGCTTGTGTTAGCTAAAGACGGAACTTCAGCGTCTTCTTTAAGCTCAACATAGAAGCTTCCATATGCTGGCTTAAATAAATCATCGTCGCTTAAATTGTTGAATAATTTAAGACCAATATGATTTCCAAGCGTCATTTTGAATAAGCTTTCTGCACTAGCACCGTAGCTAGGAGTAGATATAGCAAGAGCTTGCTTGTTTTTCGTAATATTTTCTACAATTTCTAGTGCTTTCAGGAAGCTTTCTTTTTCTGGAGTAATTCCGTCGGATTTATACTTCGGAGCAATACGTATAACTTTATGATTTACACCCTTAAATTCAGGTGAAACAGTTAAACGTGCATCTCCAGTAGAAACAGCAAACGAAATCAAAGTTGGTGGCACATCCAGATTCTCAAAACTGCCGCTCATGGAATCCTTGCCGCCAATAGCTCCAACGCCAAAATCAAGTTGTGCACTTAAAGCACCAAGAACTGCTGCAGCTGGCTTTCCCCAACGCTCTGGAATATCGTGAGGCTTGCCAAAATATTCTTGCAAACTCAAGTAAGCACGTTCGCGAGTGAAACCGCTAGCTGCTAGCTTTGCCAATGATTCAACAACCGCAACATAAGCTCCAGTAAACTGATTCTTTTCCATCAAATACGGATTAAATCCCCAAGCCATTGCGGAAGCTGTGTTTGTTTCGCCAAATACTGGGAATTTAGCAACCATGGCTTGAGCAGGAGTAAGCTGGCGACGACCGCCAAAAGGCATAAGCACAGTAGCAGCGCCAATAGTAGAATCAAATCGTTCAGATAAGCCTTTATTTGAAGCAATATTAATATCCGAAACTAAGTTATGCATGCGCTTTTCTAACGGCAAATCTGACTGATTCTGCCATGGAGTTTCGTAAGATTCTCCACTTTCAATATGCAATATCTGCTGTTTTGCAGCGCCATTAGAAGCCAAGAATGCGCGGCTTAAGTCAACAATGGTTTTTCCACGCCAAGTCATTCGCATTCGTGCTTCTTCAGTAACAGTCGCTATTATTTCTGCTTCAAGATTTTCTTCACGAGCATACTTCAAAAATTCTTCAGCATCACTTGATGCAACGTCGACAGCCATGCGCTCTTGAGATTCAGAAATAGCAAGCTCAGTGCCGTCGAGACCTTCGTACTTTTTAGAAACTTTGTCGAGATTAATAGTTAAGCCGTCGGCAATTTCGCCAGTTGCGACAGAAATGCCGCCAGCGCCGAAATCGTTGCAACGCTTAATAAGTTGACAAGCATCCTTGCGTCGGAAAAGTCGTTGCAGTTTTCGCTCAATAGGAGCATTACCTTTTTGAACTTCAGCTCCGCACTCTTCAATACTTTCAACATCTTGAGCTTTAGAAGCGCCAGTTGCGCCGCCAATGCCATCTCTACCAGTGCGTCCGCCAAGAAGAATAATCACATCGCCAGGAGCTGGAGTTTCTCTGCGCACATGGTCGGCTGGGGTAGCGGCAACAACTGCACCAACCTCCATACGTTTTGCAACATAACCAGGGTGGTATAACTCGTGTACTTCGCCAGTAGCTAAACCAATCTGATTTCCGTAAGAAGAGTATCCTGCGGCAGCAGAAGTTACAATTTTTCGCTGCGGAAGCTTACCGTTTAAAGTCTCGCTAATAGGCGTGCGTGGATCTGCAGCACCAGTTACGCGCATTGCTTGATACACATAGGAGCGTCCAGAAAGAGGATCACGGATGCAGCCACCAATGCAAGTTGCAGCTCCACCGAAAGGCTCAATCTCTGTAGGATGATTATGTGTTTCGTTTTTAAACAGGAATAGCCAATCTTCGTCGTGACCGTTTACGTCCACTTTAACTTTTACTGTGCAAGCGTTGATTTCTTCTGACTCGTCCAAATTTTTAAGCTCGCCGGTATGCTTTAAGTATTTTGCGCCAATAGTTGCCATATCCATAAGGCAAACAGGCTTATTTTCGCGATTTAGTTCTTTTCGCAAATCAAGATAACGGCTAAATGCTTCTTGAACAGTGTTATCGTCAATAGAAATATCTGTAAGCTCGGTGCCAAAAGTCGTGTGACGGCAGTGGTCGGACCAGTACGTATCAATAACGCGAATTTCTGTAATAGTAGGATTTCTATGTTCTTCACGGAAATACTTCTGGCAGAACTTTGCGTCAGCCAAATCCATTGCCAAACCGCGAGTATTAATAAAGTCTTGTAATCCAGCTTCGTTTAAATCGTTAAATGAGCTAATTACTTCTACATCAGATGGTACAACTGCTTCTCGCTGTAAACTTTTTACCTCATCAAGTGAAGCTTCTCGCGCTTCAACAGGATTAATAACGTAGTGTTTAATATCGTTTAGTGCTTTTTCGTCAAGATCACCTTTTAAAGCGATTACTCTAGCAGTGCGCACTGTTGGGCGTTCGCCTTGACTAATAAGTTGAATGCATTCGCTAGCAGATTGCGCACGCTGATCGAATTGACCAGGCAAAAATTCTACAGCAAATACGTGCTCGTCGGTTTCAATAGGCAAGTAATCGTAAGTATTATCAACTGGAGGTTCGCTTAATACTGTTTGCACAGCATTGTCGAATAAATCTTTGCTGATACCTTCAACGTCATAACGGTTAATAATTCTTGCGGAAGTAATCGCGCTTATGCCAAGAATCTCCCTAAGCTCATGTAAAAGCTGTTGCGCTTGAACGTCAAAACCAGTGCGTTTTTCCACATATACGCGAAATACCACGAGAAACCTACCTTGTTGAATGTGCGGTATGAATGCAGTGTTTATTGTTGTATTGGTTTTAAATTATAAATATTAAATTATTCAAAATCACATTAAGAATGCATGTGGCTCGCACCCCTAAAGGTACGAGCCACAACAATCATTATCGTTCTACGCAATCGTCAGGTTTGCGCACAGAGACATCCAAGCCTTCGCTTTGAGCTAAAGATGCAAGCCTATCGTAAATCTCTTCATAAGCAGGAATGATGTCGCCTAAATCGCGTCTGAACAAGTCCTTGTCCAAATGGCTTACCTCATTCGTACCAGCATTGCGCTTATCCCAAAGTCTGCAAGTATCAGGAGTTATTTCATCAGCGAGAAGAATATTTCCTTCGGCGTCCACGCCCTCTTCAATCTTGAAGTCGACAAGCTGAACATCAATCTTTGAGAAAATATCCAACAAAGCATTGTTAACAGCATGAGCTTGACGAGTGACTTCTGCTATTTCTTCATCTGTTGCTAATCCAAGAGCCACAACGCCTTCAGGATTAATAAATGGATCACCAAGCTCGTCGGACTTTACGCAGAACTCCAACAATGGCTTCTTTAAAGGTGTTCCTTCTTTAACGTTATAACGTTTTGCAAAAGAACCTGCAGCAGTATTTCGCATAATAATTTCCAGTGGGAACATGCGCATACGCTTTACAAGTTGTTCAGTATCGGAAATTCGTCCGAGGAAGTGGCTTTTTACGCCGCGCGCCTCAAGTAAATGGAATAGTAACGAAGTAATCCGGTTATTTAAACTGCCTTTACCTGCAATCTGAGCTTTCTTCAGACCGTTACCAGCTGTTGCCTGGTTCATGTATTCAACCCATAGCACATTGGTGTCATCGGTAGCATACAGTTTTTTGGCTTTGCCTTCGTACAACTTCTCAAGTTTTTCCATGATATGCCCTCTCTTATGTGCATTCACAGTTGTAGGCGCAAACCAACAATATTTGTAGGTTTACCTGACCTTTGCCAGCACGATTAGCGTAACAATTGTTACCTACAAAATTTCCCTTCGTGCATACTGTAAATTATTATCTTTTTTAACTCCTATGCCTTAATTTTCAATGTATCTAAGCATTTGTTTGTGTAGTTTTTAGCGAAATGGCGACGCGTGTCGCATTTTCTCTAGCTTCTTCTTGCGTTAATCCAGTAGCTAAAGAAACTGCCATGCGTCTGTGACCATGTACAGAAGGCTTAGCAAAAATACGCAAGTTGCATCGATAATTTTCGCCAGATTGCAAAGCTTGAGCAATATTCGTAAAACCAACAGATCCTTCCGCCTTAATAACAATGGCGTGACTTGCTGCAACTTCATTATTTTTCAAAGAAAGCTCAGTATAGTTAGCTGTAACTGGAACTCCCAAAATAGCCAATGCGTGTAATGCGAATTCACTGTAGTGCTGCGAAATCATAGTTACCATGCCAGTATCGTGTGGGCGAGGTGACAATTCATTAAAAAGCAAAGAGCCATCAGTAAGCACGAATAATTCGACTCCATAAACGCCCCAACCTGTTTCGCCAGCTTCTTGCGCAATATCAGTCAAACCTTCTACAGCGCGCTTTGCAATATCTTTCGCATTAGTGCGGATCGATTCAGGAATATTTGCAGGCTGCCAAGATTCTCTATAGTCTCCGTCTTGCTGACGCTGAGCGATCGGCTCACAAGTAGTAATTCCTGCGCAAGAGCTTATTGTAAGTACTGTAAGCTCATAATCAAGCGGAGCTAAAGCTTCAACAATAACGCGTGAACACTCATTCTCATGACCAGCTGCTGCACGCCTGCCATGCTGAGCTTCATTCCAAGCTGCAAGCAAATTTTCAGAACTACGAACTATTGACTGACCGTGACCAGAAGAGCTCATAACAGGCTTAACTACACAAGGATATCCAACTTTTTTAGCTCCATCCTCTAACTCTTCATAAGATGAAGCGAAACAATACGGTGTAGTAGGCAGTCCTAAATCTTCGTGCGCAATTCTACGCAAGCGCTCGCGATCCATTGCAATCGCGGCAATATCTGAGCTAGGAACGACTTGAATATTCTTTTTAGCAGCATCTTTCAAAACTTCAGTAGCAATAGCTTCAACTTCTGGAATAATAATGTCAGGATTCACATTTGAAATAAGTTCTTGCAATTCTTGCGGATTCGACATATCTAGCACGTGGTATTCGTGAGCTATTTGCATTGCAGGAGCGTTTTTGTAGCTATCGGCAGCGCATACTCGCACGCCTAATCGCATAAGCTCAATCGCAATTTCCTTGCCAAGCTCGCCTGAGCCAAGAAGAAGTGCTGTCGTGTTGTTGCTATTTGCAGTTACGCCAAAAATGCGTTGATTTTGCTCAGAAAAACTCATACACCCATTGTTGCATTTGCCATTGTCGAATAATTGATGTTGCTACTACGACGCGCCGAAGTGTGTTGCTCTGGCGGAAATCTAGAAAATCGTGTATAGTATCCCTTTGTTGTGTGATTATGTATGTTTTCACGCGCATGGTGGCTATAGCTCAGTCGGTAGAGCATCTGATTGTGGTTCAGAAGGTCGCGCGTTCAAGCCGCGTTAGCCACCCCACTTGAACGGCTGGTAATTGACCAGCCGTTTTTTGTTAGTTTTGTAACCCTTCAAGCCAAACAGTACATAGGGTAAACTGATATGGTTAGGGTGTTTCCCGACTTAAATTGTGCGTGCGCAATGAAGTAATGCACAGAAGGAGTATTTATGGCTGGTAAGGCTTCACCTAGTGAACCATTGTGGGAGACAATTCTCCTGTTTGTGCCTAGAACTTTAGGAAAGTTAGTGCGCTCGTTTTTTGGTGTTGGAGAATACGATGAGGCATATCGCAGGGACGGTTTGTGCTTCGTTATGCTTGTTCTTGCGATTTTGTTCTGCGCATCAGAATGGTTTAGAGTTAGTGGGTTTATTGGAGTAGGTCTCCATTTTGTGTCTTCTAGTTTGCTTGGAATTATGAGCGTTGTTCTGCCTGTGTGGTTAAGCGTTGTTGCTTTTAGGTTGATGCGTAACAGTGGAGTTGGCTCTGGTAATCCTCGTGTTATTAGCGGATTTATTATTCTATTGTTGTCTGTTTGCTCAATTCTTGATATTTCTTCTGCACCTCGCGGAAAAGCGTTTAATTTAGACACTGTACAGAAGTCAGGTGGGTTATTAGGTTTTGTGCTCGGATCTCCGCTATCGTGGGGTCTTTCTCGTATTTTTGCAATTATTATTTTTGTAGTAGCTGCTATTTTTTCGATATTAATGATTGCTCGCCTTCATGTAACTGATATAGCTCAAAGTGTTGCTACTATTTTTGCTAAATATAACAGTAAAAAGTCTTCTGAAGATTTAGGAAACTCTGCAGAAGATAATTCTGACAGCAAAACCAATTCTTTGGAATTTGCAGATGATGTGCCAACTCACAATGAAGAATCGCCTAAAAATAATAGCAGATCTTCTCAAATGTCTTCTGTATTGAAACTGTTTAAATCATTCTTTAAGCGTAAAAACAGCAATAATAATGGGGAATTGCTTGACGAATACGCCGGCGATGATGCATTTTCGCATGCTGCTTCTCACGGTAATAGTGCAGATAATCTTGAAAGAGTTGAACCTCGTAAAGCAAGAACTGTGAGCAGCTTTTCAGATAATAATGCTGCAAATAATTCTCAATTTGAAAATGCTGATAATAATTCGAGTCAACTTACACCTAGAAGTGTTTCATCTTCATCAAAGCCTGTTCCTGAAGAAATATTGCCAAAAGCTCCTATGAGTGATTCCTCTTTATCTGCAAGCGATCCGTGGTCAAGTATTCCAGCTGAACGTATGGATCAATATCGCAGGGATCAGGAAGATTCAGATGATGAAAATGCTGCCGGCAGTGAAAGTGGTGCTGGCAATAATAATGAGCCTTCTTTTGATTCTTCCTCTGAACCTTACAAGCTCCCTGATTTGAATCTTTTGGCTTATGGCAAGCCTCATGCTGCGAGAACTCCAGCAAACGATAACGTTATTCGCGCGTTAACTTCTACTTTCGAACAGTTTGACGTTGACGCTCACGTTATTGGATTCCTTAGAGGCCCATCTGTTACGCAGTACGAGGTTGAGCTTGGTCCTGGTGTAAAAGTTGAAAAAGTTACGAATTTGCAAAAAAATATTGCATACGCTGTAGCTAGTACGGATGTGCGTATTTTGTCGCCAATCCCAGGAAAGTCTGCTATTGGTATTGAAATTCCAAACGTCGACCGCGAAATTGTGCATTTGGGAGATGTTCTGCGCTCGCAAAAAGCTATGAATGACCCTAATCCTATGCTTACAGGCGTTGGAAAAGATGTTGAAGGTCATTTCGTAACGGCAGCTCTCGATAAAATGCCGCATTTGCTTGTTGCTGGTGCTACTGGTTCTGGTAAGTCGAGTTTCATTAATTCAATGCTTACTTCGATTATTATGAGAGCAACTCCTGAACAAGTTCGCATGATTATGGTCGATCCTAAGCGCGTGGAGCTTTCTGCTTATGCTGGCATTCCGCATTTGCTTACTCCGATTATTACGGATCCTAAGAAGGCTGCGCAGGCTCTTGAGTGGGTTGTTAAAGAGATGGATGCTCGCTACGACGACTTGCAATTCTTTGGTTTCCGTCATGTTAAAGATTTCAACAAGGCTGTTCGTGAAGGAAAGGTTCATGCTCCGGCTGGATCTGAGCGAAAAGTTGCTCCATACCCGTATTTACTTGTGGTGGTAGATGAGATGGCTGATTTGATGATGGTTGCTAAGAACGATGTGGAAAGTTCTATTCAGCGTATTACTCAGCTTGCTCGAGCTGCAGGTGTGCATTTGGTTCTCGCTACTCAGCGTCCGTCTGTTGATGTTGTAACAGGTTTAATTAAGGCGAATATTCCTTCTCGTTTGGCTTTTGCTACTTCGTCTGCTACTGATTCAAGGGTTATTCTCGATACTGTTGGCGCAGAAACCTTGATTGGTCAAGGCGACGCTTTGTTCCTTCCAATGGGTGCTGCTAAGCCTCAGCGTGTGCAGGGTTCGTGGGTGAGTGAATCTGAAATTCGTAAGGCTGTTGAGTATGTTCGCACGCAGCGCAAGCCAAAGTATCGTGAAGATATTGAGCAAATGGCTCAAAAAGCTGATGCTCAAGCTCAAAGCAAGCTTAAAACTAGCGATATTGGCGACGATATGGATGAGTTGCTTCAGGCTGCTGAGCTTGTTGTTAGCTCGCAATTTGGCTCTACTTCAATGCTTCAGCGCAAGTTGCGCGTTGGCTTTGCAAAGGCAGGTCGATTGATGGATTTGCTTGAATCTCGAGGAGTAGTGGGACCTTCTGAAGGTTCTAAAGCTCGCGAAGTTTTGGTTCAGCCGGAAGATTTGCCAAAAGTTTTGGCTTTTATTCGTGGTGAGTCAGATTCGTTATAAGATATTGTATTGTTATGTGCAGTACCAAGTTGTGTGATGTGCTAGAAGTTTTTACTTTGCAGTAGAATGAAGGTTATGTGTATGAAGAAAAAAGCTAAGTCATCATTTTTTGCTGGCTGGAATTATGCTCCGAATATTGTGACTTATATCCGTATTTTGCTTTCGCTTGTTTTTATTGTTTTATATTTGAAAGCAGGTATATGGGGTTTTGATTCAGTTTCGTTGCGTTGGGCTGCGTTTGTGCTGTTTGTTGTAGCTGCTTCTACGGATAAGCTTGACGGGTGGATGGCTCGTAAATATCATAAGGTTACAGAATTAGGTAAGTTGCTTGATCCAATTGCGGATAAAATTCTTATTTTAGCTGCGCTTATTATTGCTTCTGTTTTCGGCGAAATTTATTGGTGGATAACCATCTTGTTCATGATTCGCGAAATTGCCATTACTCTTGTGCGAATTTATGTTGTTCATGTTCGTGGAAGGGTAATTGCTGCATCCTCTGCAGGAAAATATAAGACTCTTACGCAGTCGATTGGTATTGCAATGATTATTGCACCTCTTGTTGCAACTCTTCATGCTAATCCATTGCCTTCTTGGATGGTTTCTTACTATGCAGTTGCTTTTGGCTTGCTTGGTATTTCTTTGGGCTTTGCTTTCTATTCTGCAGTTTTGTATGTCTATAGTGCTTTCTTTGAGGGTTCTTCAAATAGCGAATCTCAAGTTGATGATGCAAAAAATGCAGTGCCTTTGTCTCCTGTGAAGTAAATAAAATATAACGAGTTAAACTTCTTGTTTGTAGCTTACGGTTTTTCATAGATTATCCCTAAAGGGTTTATGTTTTGGAAAATCGTAAGCTACAATCATATCGAGCGTATTATGAATAATTCTTCAGGTTTTAATACAGTTTCTTTAGCTGCGAATCTATTGGAAAAAAGTTTTATTAAAGGAATGCATATTGCTTCAGCAGAGTCATTAACTGGCGGGCTTTTGGCTGATGCTTTTGTTTCTGTTCCTGGTGCGTCACGAGTTTTTTGTGGATCTGCTGTCACTTATGATATTCATGCTAAATCCAAAATTCTTGGCGTAAATTCTAATCTTTTACAATCTGAAGGCGCGGTTTACCAGGATGTTGCTTTTCAAATGGCGATTGGAGCTGCTCAAATATATCGTGGCAGTGGATGGGCGTATGAGGAAGATTGTGAGTGTTGTGCAAATTTTCCTATTATTGGCTTGTCTACAACTGGTGTTGCAGGTCCTGGTCCTGATGGTAGTAAACCAGCAGGTTTAGTTTATGTTGGAATATTTTTGCCTCAAGTTAGTGATGTTATGGATTCTGTTAAAGATGTAGCTCGTAAAGAACTTGAAAATGGCTGTGTGAGTAACGTCTATGATTATGATTTTGCTCAAATCGAAAGTCAAAGCGTAACTAAAATTGCGCCATCAAGTGCTGCTTTTGTTTTTGAATTGAGATTATCTGGCAGTCGTCAAGAAGTTCGCGAATCTACTGTATTTCAGTTGTTGAGAATAGCTAATGACTTGATTGCTTATGTCGAAGATTGTAAGTAGTTGGGTTGTAATCAAGACACGCGCTATCGAACAAATGTTCGCATATGTAGTATACTTATGTTTGTCGAGATGATTTAAGCTGAGTTAAGTGTTTAAGTGCTTGGATTAAATGTTTTATCCACATTGCACAAAAATGCTTGTACTTGAATCTAGTATGGAACTAAGGTCGTTCGATACATAACGGCATGCGAAAGGAGTAGCATACATGGCGCAAACAAAAAGTAAAGGCAGTATTAATCGCCTTATTGATGCGGATAAAACAGATCCACGTCGCCAAGCAGCGTTAGAAACTGCTTTAGCCAATGTTGAACGACAATATGGAAAAGGTTCTGCAATGCGCTTAGGTGATAGACCTATGCAAGATGTAGAAGTTATTCCTACTGGTTCATTAGCGTTGGACACTGCTTTGGGGATTGGCGGTGTTCCTAGAGGGCGAATAGTTGAAGTCTACGGTCCTGAGTCTTCTGGTAAAACAACTCTTGCTTTGCATATTGTTGCAAATGCTCAAAAAAATGGTGGGGTAGCGGCATTTATTGATGCTGAGCATGCGTTGGATCCTGTCTATGCGAGAAAGCTTGGAGTAGACACGGATGCTCTTATTGTTTCTCAGCCAGATAATGGTGAGCAGGCATTGGAAATTGCTGATATGCTTATTCGTTCTGGTGCGTTAGATGTTATTGTTGTTGATTCTGTAGCGGCATTAGTTCCTAAAGCTGAAATCGATGGCGATATGGGAGATAGCCATGTGGGCTTACAAGCTCGCTTAATGAGTCAGGCGTTGCGTAAGATGACTGGTGCTCTTTCACAAGCTGGCACTACTGCTATTTTTATTAATCAGCTTCGTGAAAAAATTGGCGTATTCTTTGGTAACCCTGAAACTACCACTGGTGGTAAAGCTTTGAAGTTCTATGCGTCTGTGCGCATGGATATTCGCAGAGTTTCTACTATTAAAGAGGGCGAAGAAGCTGTTGGTAACCGAACTAAAGTTAAGATTGTCAAGAATAAAATGGCTCCGCCTTTCAAAACTGCTGAGTTTGATGTTCTTTACGGAGAAGGCATCTCGACTGAAGGTTCTGTTATCGATATGGGACTGCAAGCTGAAGTTATTAAGAAATCTGGTTCTTGGTTTACTTATGACGGTGAGCAGCTTGGACAAGGTCGTGAAAACGTCCGTAAGTTCTTGAAAGATAATCCAGCTATTACTGAAGAAATTAGCGAAAAAGTCAAAGCTTTGTTAGGTTTAATGCATACTGAAGATCAATTCGCTGAAGATTCTGAACTAGATCAATTCGATGATGATTCTGTAGCTAAAAATTCTGCACAAAAGTCATCCGAATCGAAGTAATAATAAGATTACAGTGTAAAGCGAATGCAATATGCCTATTAGTGTAGAGAGTTTTCTTCGCGATCATCCAGTAGAGCGTGCTGACGAAAATGACGAAAGTAATAGTGTAGTGACACATACTCGCAAAAAAATATCGCATAAGTCAGTACTTTTAAGCGCAAAAAATAATACAAAAAACATGCCGTATGTAAAAAACGCTAAAGTAAGTGATTTAAGCGACGAACTTTGCAATAGTAGTGAAGATGATTGCAGGGAAGCTGCTTTAAGGCTTTTAGATTATGCTCCTCGCTCTGTGATGAACATGCGCAAAAGGCTTAAAGAAAAAGGTTACACGGAAGTTGCTGTTGACGCGGTTATTCGTCGCTTGCTTGAATTGCATCTTCTCGATGACAATCAATACGCTCAAATGGTGATTCGCTCTTGCGCAGTGAGGCTTCTTGGTGCTAGAGCTACTCGAATGGAATTGCAGCGTAAAAATGTTGATCCTGCTGCTATTTCACAAAATGTAGCTTCTGCTCAAAACTCTGGAGTATTCACTGAAGCAGCGTGGGAACTCGGTCGCAAAACGGCTTCGCGCACGAGAAATCTTGAGCCTTTAGTTCGAAGACGAAGATTTTTCGCAGCAGCTGCAAGAAAAGGTCATGATTTAAACGTTATTAACGAAGTGTATGCAGCTTTATTCGAAAGTAATAACGAATGAATAGTAAAAGAGGCTGGATTATACAAGTAAACCAGCCTCTTTCGCTTAAAACTTTATGATTATTTTGCGAAATTATGCGCTTGAGCTAAAACATACTCAGGCATATCTTCAACATTAATAACATCATTAAAGCGTGGAGTTTTATTTTCAAGATTTCTAAGCATGCTTGGAGCTTTAGTTCCTGTAGCTTTACTAAGAGCGTCCATGCATTTGAAATCATTCATATCTTGCACATGCTCAATATTCAAAGCTTCAGCAACAACGCGAGGGAATTTGTATGGGCTTGCAGTGCTTAGCAATACTCTAGGTGTGCTTTCGTCATGTGGAATATTTTGCATAACGAAGAATCCGCAAGCAGTATGTGGGTCGATTACATACTTGTACTTGTTCCAGCAGTCATAAATAGCTTCGCGAATTTGATCTTCATTTGCCCAACCGCAGCCAAACAGTGAGCGAATCTTTGCAAGCACATTTTCTGGAATCTCAAAAGCGCCCCACTGCTGTAAATCGTTCATAAGCATTTGTATTAAACGCGTGTCTTTATCGCACATGTAATAAAGCATTCGTTCCAAATTAGAAGAAACCAAAATATCCATAGAAGGAGCAACAGTGTGATGGAATGTGCGCTGACGGTTATAAGTGCCGCTTACCAAAAAATCAAACAAAACATTATTGCTATTGCTTGCAACAATAAGATGTTTTACAGGAAGACCAAGCATTTTTGCGTAATATCCAGCAAGAATATCGCCAAAATTGCCGGTTGGTACGCAAAACTCAATTTCGTCTCCAAGAGCTATTGCTTTACGCTCAACAAGTTGCTTATAAGCCGCAAAATAGTACACGACTTGCGGCACGAGTCGTCCAACATTTATTGAATTAGCAGAAGACAATTCAGTATTCGCAGATTCTTCAATATTTTTATTAAGCTCACTATTGGTGAAAATCTGTTTTACGCCAGTTTGAGCATCGTCAAAATTGCCTCGAACTGCGCAAACTTTCACATTTTCGCCCACCTGCGTAGTCATTTGCAATTCTTGAACGCGGCTAACTTTTCCTTCTGGATAAAAAGTAACCATAGAAGTGCCTGGAACATCAGCAAAACCAGCCAAAGCAGCTTTACCTGTATCTCCAGAAGTTGCAGTTAGAATCATAACGCTTTTTTCAATATCAGATTCGTTCTCGTGTTGAGTTTTAGTGCGAGACATTAATTGTGGCAACATTTGCAAAGCAACGTCTTTAAACGCGCAAGTAGGACCATGGAAAAGTTCCATAACAAAATCGCTAGTGTTTCCAAGCTGCTGAAGTGGAGTAATAGCGTTATTAGCCCATTGATTGCCGTATGCCAGTTTAATGCAAGAAGAAAGCTCTTCTGAAGTATAATCAGGCAGCAACAGTTGCAAAATATCCTGCGCAATTTCTTGATACGATTTGCCTTGCAATTTAGAAATATCGTAACGCTCGCTACCAAGGCTATCAGCTACAAATAATCCGCCATCTTCAGCAATTCCTTTACGTATTGCCTCTTTTGATGTGCAAGTTGGCTTAAGCGAACGAGTGCTATGGAAAATAGTTGTATCTGCTGCCATAATAACTCCGTAACCGTCTGTTTATAAAAAATATTTTTTACTTACATAGATTATTTATGTAAATTATTTACACAACTTATATCAAATTATGGTACCTGAAGCGCTGGGCGAATGGGCGTGTGCTAATCTCATATGTATAAATGCTTTTGTTTTACTATTAATTAATTGGCGATTAGGCAAATAATCTATAGGGGGAACGTTGTCTGTTGATGATTTAGTGAATGCTCGTGCTGATTGTGCGCGCAAAGCGTGGCGTAATTTTGCTCATGCAGATACTCGCGCAAAAAATGCGCTTCTCGAAAAAATGGCAGATGCCTTAGAGTATGCAGCTTCAAATATTGCTGAGGCTAACGAAAAAGATCTTAAAGAAGCTGAAGCTAAAGGAATGGATGCTGGAAAGCTCGACAGGCTTAAATTTGACGAAGAGCGAATCCAAGCTTCTGCAAAAAGCGTGCGAAAAATTGCACAATTGCAAGATCCTGTAGGAGAGGTTGTTCGCGGATACACTCTTCCTAATGGCATTAAACTTTCGCAAATTCGAGTTCCAATGGGCGTTATGGGAATGATTTACGAAGCTCGTCCAAACGTAACTATTGATGTAGCTGCTTTGTGTATTAAATCTGGAAATGCTGCGATTTTGCGTGGTGGAAGCGCGGCTCTCCATACGAATCAGGCGAGTATTGAAGTTATACAATCGGTTCTTAAAAATTCTAACTTTAGTGCTGATTTGATTCAGTCTGTTGATGATTTAGGAAGAGACGGAGCTACGTCAATGATGCATGCTCACGGTCATATTGATGTGCTTGTGCCTAGAGGTAGCGCAAATCTTATTGCAGCAGTTGTTCAAGAATCTACGGTCCCTGTTATTGAGACTGGAGCTGGAAACGTACATATTTATGTAGATAAAAGCGCTGATGTTAAAAAAGCTATACCTATTATTATTAATGCAAAAACGCAACGAGTGGGCGTGTGCAATACTGCTGAAAAATTATTAGTGCATAAAGCTGTTGCGCAAGAATTTTTGCCAAAAATCGCTGCTGCTTTAGCTGAGCATAATGTAATTTTACATGCAGACGATAAATCTTACGATATTTTGCAATCCGCTAATATTCAAAGATTGCAGCTTGAGCGTGCCACTGAGGAAGATTGGAAGCGAGAATATTTGTCGCTGAATATGGGTGTGAAAGTTGTAGATGATTATACTGATGCAGCTTCTCATATTGCGAAATATTCTACTGGCCATACTGAAACCATTATTGCTGAAGATTATTCAACTATTCAAAGTTTTATTGCAAGTGTTGATTCCGCTGTAGTTATGGTAAATGCTTCAACGCGCTTTACGGATGGTGGCGAATTTGGTTTCGGCGCAGAACTTGGTATTTCTACGCAAAAATTGCATGCGAGAGGCCCTATGGGTTTGCTTGAAATGACAACAACCAAATGGATCGGCTACGGAGATGGGCAGATACGCGAGTAGTACTGGTTTTAATAGTTACGTGGCGGTAAGGTAAGAGTATGCCTAATAATGACGTGAATTTGAGTACAGCTGAAGCGCTTGATATTGCTGCTGAACGTTTGTCCATTGTGCGATATGTTTTTTTGGTGCAAATTGAAGATGGTATTGCTTCTGCATCGCAACGTTCATCGCTTGAGTATGCTGACGCAGTGTTGATGGGCTGGCCAGATTCTGATTCGAATGATGTGACTATTCCTGATGAAACTTCGTTTAATAATGTTCTTAAAAATGTTCGCAATATGGAAAAGAATATTATTAAGTTTAGCGAATTAGAACGTGATCATGATATTGATGGCATGACATCCATGCTTGCTAAAATTTCGGAATCTGTAGCGAAAATTCGTGGTGCATATCAACCAGATTTCCCTCTTCCAACTTTTGCCGAAATCCAGCGTGTCGTAAAAGATGAGTGGGATGAAGAAATGGGCAACATTAATCCGGATAGCGCAAATGTTGCATCTGGATTAGTGAATGAAACTCAAGTGGAAGACAAGGAATCTGAAGCGAATGAGTCCTGAAATTCACGAAGATGCAGAACGTCGCATGTCTGACCTATTTCATGGCGCGTTTACTGGTAAAGAAGCGGCTCCTCCTGCGGTTGTGAATTCAGTTCATAAACGTACTTCTGCTCGTGGCAATGTGCATGAACGTCAACGCATTGGAATTATGGGCGGCACATTCGATCCAATACACAATGGTCACTTGGTTGCGGCTTCGGAAGTTGCTTGGGTTTATGATCTTGACGAAGTTATTTTCGTTCCTACCGGTAGGCCTGTTTTTAAGCTTGATAAAAAAGTTACGAATGCAGAAGATCGTTATTTAATGACTGTTATTGCAACAGCATCAAATCCAAAGTTCACTGTTTCTAGGGTTGATATTGATCGCCCTGGAGTTACTTATACTATCGATACTTTGCGAGATATACGTGCTCAACATCCTGATGCGGAACTTTTCTTTATTACTGGAGCTGACGCTATTGCTGAAATAATGCAATGGAAAAATGCGCGCGAAATGTGGAATTTGGCTCGATTCGTGGCTGTTACTCGTCCTGGCTATTCGAGGCCAGAAAAGTTAGCAGATTCTAATTCTCCGTTAATGCCTCGCCAAATGCATACGAATGATACTGGTATTGCAGCGAATTGTGACGATATGGTTCATTGTGATTCTACGCATTTGCCGGTTGATATTTTAGAGATTCCAGCATTGTCTATTTCTTCTACTGATGTTCGTCGTCGAGCTGAGCATGGTGAGCCGGTGTGGTATTTAGTTCCAGATGGAGTAGTTCAATACATAGTTAAGCATGGTTTATATCGTGCGTAATTATTGATTTTGTAGGCTTGTCGTTTATCGTCTGTGCAAAAAGTTAGTATTGATTATGTTCATTTCGCGAATTAAAGCGAACTAATGTTTGGAGATATGGTGAGCATCGTCCTTGAAGGAAAGCCAGATAAAAACCTTGTTCTCGTTACCGGTCGCGCACATCCGAAGCTTGCTCGTGATGTAGCTGATCAGCTTGGAATTGATGTACTTGAAACTACGGCATACGATTTTGCTAATGGTGAAATGTATGTTCGCTATACGCAATCTGTGCGTGGTACAGATGTATTCGTGCTTCAAAGCCACAGTGATCCTGTTAACAAGTCCATTATGGAACAGTTAATTATGATTGACGCTTTGAAGAGGGCTTCTGCTCGTTCAATTACTGCAGTATGCCCGTTGCTTGGTTATTCTCGACAAGATAAAAAGCATCGCGGTCGCGAACCTATTTCTTGCCGCTTGATGTTTGATTTGCTAAAGACTGCTGGTGCTGATCGCATTATGAGCGTCGATTTGCATGCAGCTCAGTCTCAAGGATTCTTCGACGGTCCTGTCGATCACTTGATTGCTATGCCAGTTTTGGTTGATTACGTACGTGATCGTTTCCGCGATGATCTTGCTAATGTGACTGTCGTGTCTCCTGATGCTGGTCGTATTCGCGTAGCAGAACAGTGGGCTCAGCGCTTAGGCGGCGGTCCTTTGGCTTTTGTGCACAAAACTCGCGATATCACTTGCCCTAATAAGACGGTTGCAAATCGCGTCGTTGGTGACGTTGCTGGACGCGATTGCGTTATGGTTGACGACTTGATCGATACTGCAGGAACTATTGCAGGAGCTTGCAATGTGTTGAAGGAAGCTGGAGCTAAGTCTGTTACAGTTGTTGCAACTCACGGCGTGCTTTCTGGTCCTGCAGTCGAACGTTTGAAGTCTTGTGGTGCTAGGGAAGTTGTTTTGACTGATACTGTGCCTATTCCAGAAGAGAAGCGTTGGGATGGTTTGACTGTTCTTTCAATTGCTCCGCTTCTTGCAAGCGCTATTAAAGCAGTGTTTGAGGATGGTTCGGTTGCTAAGCTTTTTGACACTTATCCTGAGCATCACGGACAAGGATTCTTATTTGCTTAAGTATTGATTTCATGCGGTTTGCTTTTCGGCACGCCAATTTGACGTTTTTTGATATTATGGCATAATAGTGACTTGGCGGTTTTTCCGCCGTTCCCTCATGGTGTAATGGCAGCACACGGGTCTTTGGAACCCTTTGTCTTGGTTCGAATCCAGGTGAGGGAGCTTACTTGAAGCGCTACTCGTTAAATCGAGTGGCGTTTTTTGTTTTGAACGCTGCTAATAAGTAATAGAATTACATACAGCGAAATTTATTGAAATAGTATAAGGAGCGTATGCGTGGAAAAGCATGATGTAACTGCGGCAATAATTTTGGCAGCAGGCGATGGGACGCGTATGCGTTCAGAAACTCCAAAAGTACTACATCCATTTGCTGGTAAAACATTTCTCAATCGTGTTATGGATGCCATGAATGGCGTAAATCCTAAAAAACTAGCTGTAGTTGTGCATGCTCAGGCTGAACGCGTAGCTGCTGCTGCTATTAGCTATAACGAAAATGTGCATATTGTAAATCAGGACGAAACTCCTGGAACCGGCAGAGCAGTGCAATGCGCTATTAAAGATCTTAACGAAATTGCTAAAAACGAAACCGGTGAAGCATTAAAAGGAGCTGTGCTGATTGCCGCAAGCGATATGCCGCTACTTGATACGCAAACTTTGCAGTCTTTAGTTGATTTTCACAATAATAATAACAATGTGGCAACAGTTCTTACAGCAGTATTAGACGATGCAACTGGATACGGTCGTATTGTGCGCGAAGCAAACGGTGACGTTTTGCGTATTGTTGAACATAAAGATGCAAATGCTGGAGAGCTTGCTATTCATGAAGTGAACACTTCTGTATATGTATTCGATGCGACTGTATTATGTGACGCAATTGCAGATCTTAACTCTCAAAATGCCCAAGGTGAGTTCTATTTGACTGATGCTTTGGAACATGCTCGAAAGTTTGGTCATGTTGGCGCAATGTCTGCTCCAGATCCGCTTACTGTAGAAGGCGTAAATAATCGTGTGCAATTAGCTGCACTCGCAAAAGCACATAATAAGCGTGTGTGCGAAAAATGGATGCTTGAAGGTGTAACTATTCTCGACCCTGATACTACTTGGATTGAAGATAGTGTTACGCTCGCACAAGATGTTACTGTGCTTCCTGGATGCTTCCTTCAAGGTCGTACTACGGTTGCAAGTGGTGCTGTAGTTGGCCCTTACACGACTCTTATTGATGCGCAAATTGATGAGGATGCTGTGGTTGAACGTTCGCGCGTACAGGAATCGCATATTTGTAGAGCTGCAAACATTGGTCCTTGGACGTATTTGCGTGCAGGAAACGTACTTGGTGAGGAAAGTAAGGCAGGAGCTTTCGTAGAAATGAAGAAAGCTCATATTGGAAATGGCACTAAAGTACCTCATTTAAGCTATATTGGCGATGCTGATTTGGGTGAGCATACGAATATTGGCGGCGGTACGATTACTGCAAATTATGACGGAGTGCATAAGAATCATACTACGATTGGTTCTGGTGCTCACGTTGGTGCAGGAAACCTGTTTGTAGCACCGGTTACTGTGGGAGATGATGTTACTACCGGCGCTGGATCGGTGGTACGTCACGATGTTCCGGCTGATTCTATGGTGTACTCTGAAAATACTCAGCATGTAGTCGAAAATTGGAAGCCAGCTTGGGAACGCTAAAAAGCGTTTGTTGGAGAATTAAGGAGTAGTAACGTTATGACAGCTTTAGAAAGCTCAATTAGTGCAATTCGTATTGCTGCCGCTGCTGCAGACCGTTTGAAAGCAACGAACGAGCAGGCTTTTGATGTAAGCGATTTGCTTGGTATTACGGATGCTATGTTAGTTGTTTCTGCTTCAAACGAGCGTCAAGTATTGGCTGTTGCAGAAGAAATCGAAAAAGACTTGTACTTGAAAGACAACAAGCGCAAGGCTTTATCTCGTGAAGGCTTGGAATTAGCACAGTGGATTTTGCTTGATTTTGGCGATTTTGTGGTTCATGTAATGCATGAGGAAGCACGAGCATTTTACCGCTTGGAACGCCTGTGGAATGATTGCCCGGCAATCGATTTGCAGCTGCCAGAGCATGCTAGCGAAACTGAAGATTCTAGCAAAACTGAATAATAAGAAGAAAGTACGGTACAAACCATGGTTGATTTCGTAGAAAATGTTGCGAGTAACGTAAATAATTCCATTAATAGTGCGCATGAAGGAATTGCTCGTTCTGTTATGCTTATTCGCCACGGTCAAACTCCGTATAATGCACAGTTCCGTTTGCAAGGCATGATTGATATTGCTTTGGATGAGTCTGGAATGGATCAGGTGACTCGCTCTGGAAAAGCTTTGCGCGTGCTTTTTGGTGCTTCTGATTTAGAAGATCCAAAGGACCCGAACAGTGCTGAACACGTGCGCATTACGCCGGAAGAAGCGGACGCGAGTTTTGTGGCGATTGTTTCTCCACTTATTCGTGCTCAACAGACTGCTCATGCTTTTGCAGATAAGATTGGTCTTAATGTGCATGTTGAAGATGGCGTGCGCGAGCGATTTTTTGGCGAGTGGGAAGGGCTTAATCGCCAGCAAATTAGCGAAAAATGGCCTGAAGATTTTAATGCTTGGGTAAAAGGCGAAGGTGGAGAACTTAATCACGGTGCAGAAACTAAGCAAGAAGTTGGCGAGCGCGCTGCGAAAGCTGTTGAAGATTGGGTGCGCAAAACTGGATCGGACCGCGATTTACTAGTGTTCTCGCACGGATCTTGCCTTTCTCAAACTGTTCATAAGCTTCTTGGATTAGACAAGGTAGATTCTTCTTATAAGACGATTGGCGGAATGGGAAACGGCCGTTGGGCGCGCTTAATTCCAAGCCAAAATTCAGATGGCTCGATTCATTGGCGTTTGGATGCTTACGATCAAGGTCCTGCAGCTGACCCTACAAGCCAGCGTCTTATTCGCATTTGGGGTGCTGCGTAATCTCTCCTTTACCGCTTAATTACCGAAAGCTACCGTTTAGCGATTTTGTAAAGACAGACTATTTACAGTGCCGTATAGTCAAAATTACAAAACAAAAAGCTAACAAACGCTAACAGTAGTGTATGGAAAGGAGGCTTGATGAAAGTAACTATTGCTATCGTTCCGCCTGAGGAAGAGCAGTCAGTTCAGTTATCAATTCACAATATTGACGATGAGCTTAAGCACATTATCGCTCAGTTACAAAGCATTGACTCCAATGATGCAAATGTAAGAAGTGCTGAAAATAATACTGAAATTAATACTTCAGATAAGTTGAGCAACAATAATCCATTCATATACGGTTATATTAACGATTCGATTATTGTTATGCATGAGCCAGATGTGATTATGATTTGCGTTGAAAATTCGCGCGTAATCATTCACGGTGATAAAGGCGAGTGCGTGTCTTACAAGCGCCTAATGGATTTTGACAATCCGCAATTCGCGTCGTTTGTGCGCATATCTAAATCCGCAATCGTGAACTTGAATCGCATTGTTCGAGTCGATCCAGGATTCGGCGGAAGTATGAGCGTAAAAATGGACGACGGAAGCGTTGAGTGGATTAGTCGCCGCTGCTTAGCTGGGTTCAAAAAGCGCTTGGGAATGTAGTTTTAAGCGTAGTCGAATATAAAACTATCAAAATTTTTAATACTAATTTTTAATACAAGATTTTAATACTTAAGAAGGAAACGATTATTATGGAAAAGCAAGTTACAACTTTTGGTAAAACAATGGTAAAAAACATTGTTAATGGCATTGGCATAGGGTGCACTATTTTTACTGCAATCAGTTTTGTGTCGAGCTTGTTAGCAAATACTGCGGTTGGAAACAGAATTGCATCTTATGCTGTAGCAACGTTTGTTATAGGCATAAGCTATGGAGTATTCGCTATTTTTTGGTCGAATGAGCGTATGTCAAATCTTGCAAAGTTCGTTTTTGCACTAGTACCACCAATTGCTATTCAATTTATTGTATCGGTGATTGTTGGATGGATTTCGTTCAAAGATGAGCCAGCTGTGATTTGCGGATGGATTGCGTTCACTGTTATTTTCCCGATTGCGATTGCTGCAATAATTTATTACTTCGAGAAGAAGAAAGCGGAAGAAATGAACACTAGACTGCAAGCATTGCGTAAAGAAAGCAAGTAAAATAGTTACAACTAAATAATCAAGTAAAGAATTGAGTGGTGTTCATCTTCGCCGTTGAGGACGAACGCCACTCGATATTGTATGACGCCTACTATAGACGTACTAATTCGGCGTTTTGCGCGACGACCTGCTTTCGCGCTCAGAGCGTAGTGCGCGAAAGCAACTCGGAGCGGAAACTCGCTAAAGTTGGAAGTCCAGTGGACTTCCAACGCGAGTTTCGTAGCGAGCGCGTTAACCGAGCGAGCGTCCTTCGTTCAGTGCGAAAAATCTCAAATCTCTACCACACTAATATCCACACGACTGAATAACTACGCACTAATCTTTTGCAATAGTTTTGCCGGCAGTAGCTCCAGAAGTCAAGTCCTGAATCTCAGTGATTTCCATAACTGGAACTGCAGCCGGCTTCTTCGTACCTTTTTCTTCAGCCATACGCACTTGCTCTTCGTAAATCGCGTCATCAGTGTGAAGGGTAACGGTTCCGCGGAAGCGATAGCCCTTCTTTTCTGCCAAATTAGCAACTGCTACAACCAGCTGGCTGCCGTCTTGCAAGTTCTTATAATGCTGACCTGCAGTGCGCTCGTGGTAGGCAAGATGGTTGTCGTCGAGTACGAACATAGACATTTTTGGTCCCAAATCAAGCTCGCCATCTTTGCTTACTGTTGCAATCCAAGCCAAATTATTCGCAATAAATTCTTTCATATCTGCGCTAAGAGTTGCCATAATATTCCTTTCCTAACAAGATTGCGTACTTTCTTCGTACGCAATTTATAAGCCTACATTGCTACATTACGCTGATTTAAAAGTGTATACGAGCGTGTAGCGTAAAAAAATTGTAAGTTGTGATATAAATCACCCAATTCTTTAATAGTTTCGTGGGCGAAATTTATACAGCAAAATACTTGATTGCCACTGTTTTCTGAAGCGTATATCGGAAATTTTACGAAGGAACGCCAGAAAGTTGTACTTTTCACGATTTTATGGCTATTCTGTCTATTTTATAAGCTAAAACGCTTTATAAAAGAAAAATTTTAAAGAATCAACTTTTATAGTTGAAGGGGAACATTATGAAGGTGAAATATGAAACAGCTAAATCTATAGCTGAACCGCTTTCGGATAAATCGGGCATGCCTCAAGGCAAAAGTGTTCATACTGCTCAGATTATGTTGTTGATTTGTGCTGCTATTTGGGGTGGCAGCTATGTTTCTTCAAAATATGCTCTTGAAGTGTTTCCTGTGCAATGGCTTATGGGTGTTCGTATGGTTGGCGCTTGCACGATTATGGCTGTTATTTTTTTCGGTACGCTTCGTAAAACTTTTACAAAAAAGCTTATTGTTCCTTCTTTACTAACTGGAATTACGTATTATGCTACTTTAATTTTGCAAACTGAAGGGTTACGTTCAATTGATCCAGGTCGTAGCGCGTTTTTGACAGCAGCATATTGCGTAATTACGCCATTTTCTGCTTGGTTAATCGTCAAGAAAAAGCCAACTCTTTTAGGATTAGTAGCTGCAGTTATGTGCGTTGCTGGAGTAGGTTTTGTGGCATTAAAACCTGGAATGCTTGTGCTCACATTGTCTTATGGAGATTTTCTTACTCTATTATGTGCTGCAATTTTTGCTTTTAATCTTACGTTCCTTGCGTATTATTCTCGTAAATATAATCCAGTTACGTTAACTTTTGGGCAATTTGTTGTTTCAGGCGTACTTTTTGTAGCTGGTGCGCTTATTTGTGAGCCTTTGCCAAACTTTAACGCTGCTGATCATTTCTCTATTTTTGCTAATATGTTCTACCTTATAGTGGTAGTAACAGTAGTTGCGCAAATTATGCAAAACTATAGTTTGGTGAATCTTTCTACTGCAAATGCTTCTGTGATTATGTGCACTGAAAGTTTGTTCACGCTTTTATTCTCTACTGTTCTTTTTCATGAGCATGTTTCTAACATGGCTTTTGTGGGATTTGCTTTAATATTTGCTGCAATTATTACTGCAAGCTTAGGTGAGCATTATTGTGATAAAAAAGCGAATTGTGAGCTTTCTTATAAAGATAGAGATTTTGAGGTTGCTAAGTCTTAGGCATTTTAGTTTTGTGTAGCTAAGTTTTATGTATATAAGACTTGTGATTTTGTTGTAAGAATGCTCTGGCAATACTGTGCAATTTTTGCGTAGAGTGATACCATCATTGTTGTAATGATGTTGGTAGTGGAATTTGCATATTTGCCATGCATTTTGGCATTATATTCGCATAAATAGTTAAGGTGCATAAGTGAAGAATTTCTTCAAAGGCATATCGTTTACGCAAGTATTAGCTGGATCGCTCGCTGCAGTGACTTCGTTTTTACTTGCTTCTAAAATTGGTATTGCTGGTTCAGTTATTGGCGTAGCTATTGGTTCTATTGTCTCAGCAGTAGCATCACAGTTGTATCAGAATGTTATTCACGCTTCATCGCGTAAACTTTCGGAAGTAAATCCGAATACTTCTACAGAACAGTCTAATTTTAGTAATGTGTCAGATTCTAGCGTGCGTTCAAATGGTTTAGAGAATGTTGATTCTAAAAGAATTGGAGATGATATTCATATGCAATATTCATCAAATTCGTTGCAATGTAATACTGATCCTTCAGATGACAAAAATATGGCTGTTCAAGATGCAAGATTTGGACGCACTGTTAGTTCGCAAGTCCGTAATCCAGAATTAGAAAATACGCGTATTTGGGAATTGTCGAAATTACGTGAACAGCATGAAGAAGACATGGAACTGTCGGAAGGCACAATTCCAGAGCCGGTGCCGTTATCTAAGGTTGTTAGTGAAAACTACGGTTACTCTTCTGGATCTTACCAAAATAGAAACGATCATCGTACAACAATTGTTGTTGCTGTTATAAGTGCTCTTATAGCTGTTATTGTTACTGCAGGTGCTGTTCTTTTGTTTACACAAGGAAAAGGCACAGACAATATTGATAAGCATGAAGAAATTAGTCATGAGCAGCAGCAAAATCAGCCACAACCTAAGCAACGTCTTAATACGAATACTAATCAAGACCATAAGAAGTCTCATGATGATTCTGATAGTAAAGATGGTAATGAAGATGAAAATGATGAGCATGGCAATGAAAATGCAGATAGTTCGACAGGTGGTCATTCCGATAATGATTTAGGTAGTGATACTAACAATGATTCAGGAACGAATTCAGGTGATGCTGCTAGTGGGAATAGTGGATCGGGTGCTGATAGTTCTGATGCAGGTGCTGGATCTGCTGGATCTTCGGGATCTACTGGTTCTTCAAACAATGTAACTTCTCCTGGTAATGGTGATCAATCTGGAAGTGCCAATGGTAACTAATTTTCGAATTGGTTCTTGAATTGGTTTGCCGAATTGGCGACTAAATTGTTAGTAGAATTCGCAGGATTTTTAGAATTTGTAAGTTGAATTCGACACGCCGCATTTGGATAGAACGGCTATTTGTTGTAACCTATCAAAGGTTCGTTTGAACGGCATAAGTAAAAACGGGGCTATGGCGCAGCTGGTAGCGCATCTCCATGGCATGGAGGGGGTCGGGGGTTCGAATCCCCCTAGCTCCACAAATTTTAAACGTCACCTCTTTTGGGGGTGGCGTTTTTTGTTATTATTTTTTAATTTTTATGCGCCACGCCGTATTTTTTACTGTTTGTCTGCAAGTCGTACTAATAATGAACACCATCGACCAGAGGTCGCGCTCGACAAGAGTAGTAAGCATGAGCTAGGGAAAGCGTTAATTGTTTACAAAAGGGGAGAGCGCCGAAGTTTACTGCTTAATCCCAAAAGTAGTGAGCTGGGACTTGGCTTAATATACCAAGGACTGTCGCAGCGAGTCGGCATTCGCTGCGGAGAGCTATCGACACGCTTGCTTTTGCTTGCTTGTTTTGCCTCTGATTGTCATGAAAGGAGGAAAAATGAGTAGCTCATTATCATCTACTGCTGCACAGAATACTCAGCAGAATACTCAGCAAAATAACGATGTTCATCGAGGATTAAAAACCCGACATATTTCCATGATTGCTTTAGGTGGCAGCATTGGTACCGGCTTATTCGTTGCTAGTGGTGCAACAATCCATATGGCTGGTCCTGGTGGTGCTTTGCTTGCTTATGGTGCGATTGGCATTATGGTGTACTTCCTTATGACTTCCCTTGGTGAAATGGCAACATTTATGCCTATTAGTGGATCGTTTGCATCGTATTCTGGACGTTTTATTGATCCTGCACTAGGTTTCGCAATGGGCTGGAACTATTGGTTTAATTGGGCTATTACGGTTGCGGTGGACGTTAGTACTGCAGCAATAGTTCTGCAATATTGGTTCCCAACAGTGCCAATATGGATTTTCTCACTGTCGGTTCTTATGCTTATTTTGGTTATCAATGTGCTTACAGTTAAGTGCTTTGGAGAAACTGAGTATTGGCTTTCTATTATTAAAGTGTTGGCAGTAATCGTATTTCTTGTTATCGGTTCGCTTACGATTGTTGGCATTGTTGGCGGCAAAGCGCCATTCTTGCAAAACTTCACTCATAAGGACGCTCCATTTGCAGGCGGTGTTCCTGCAGTGTTGTGTGCGTTCGCTATTGCAGGCTTCTCTTTCCAAGGAACTGAGCTTATTGGTATTACTGCTGGAGAGTCTGCAACTCCTGAAAAGAGTATTCCAAAAGCTGTAAAGCAAGTGTTCTGGCGTATTCTTCTCTTCTACATTCTTGCAATTTTCGTTATTGCTTGCATTATTCCTTATACTGACAAGAACTTACTTGGTTCTGATGTAACTGATATTGCTATTAGTCCGTTTACGCTTGTGTTCCAACGTGCAGGGCTTGCAGCTGCAGCGGCAGTTATGAATGCAGTGATTCTGACTTCTGTTATTTCTGCAGCAAATTCCGGCATGTATGCTTCAACAAGAATGCTTTATTCGCTCGCAAAAGAAGATAATGCTCCAAAAGTATTTGGCAAGGTAAGTCTTCGTGGTATTCCTGTTCCTGCGTTGATTGCTACATTTGTAGTTGCTTTATTTACTTTCTTTATGAGTATTTTTGGTTCGCAAATTTACATGTTCCTGGTTGCTGCAAGTGGTTTGACTGGTTTTATTGCTTGGGCTGGTATTGCTGCAGCTCATTATCGCTTCCGTAAAGCATACTTGGCTCAAGGTCATTCCTTAGATGAATTAGTTTATCGAGCAAAGTGGTATCCGTTTGGTCCTATTGTTGCGTTCTTCTTATGTATTCTTGTTATTGTTGGTCAGGATTTGCATTCATTTGCAACGCTTAACTGGCAGGCTATTGGAATCACGTACATGTCTGTGCCGCTATTTATCGTTCTATACATTGGTTATAAGATTAAAAATCATACTCGAGTAATTCCTCTTGAGGAAGTCGATTTAACTCATGTTCGAGTAGCAAAATGAATGAATAGTTTATAAAGTTCAACATCGTTTACGATGTAGAGTTAGATAATGTAAAAGCTCCCAGCGTATATCACTGGGAGCTTTTATTATTGAGTTAGATAACAGAGGAATATGTTTTATGGTTTTTGTGGAGATTCTGAAGATGGTGGAGGTCCTATTAGATCCGCTTTAGCAGAGGAATCTTGGTCGCCCTTTTTTGCTTTATCATTCGGATCTTCTTGACCATCATTTCCTTTATGGTTTCCGTCGCCAGATCCGTCTTCGCTGCCTTTTGTATCCTTATCTTTTTCTTTGTTCTTTTCCTGTTCTTTTTCCTTATCTTTGTTCTTGTCTTTGTTCTTGTCTTTGTTCTTGTCTTTGTCTTTATTCTTATTCTTCTCAGTCTTCTGTTTCTTAGTGTCTTGAGTATTTGTCGTCGGCGCTGGTGTTGGCTTTGGCTTTGGTGGGACAACATTTGAACGCTGAATTACAATTCCAGTCGATTCATTTATCTCTTGCTTCTTTGTTTCTTCGTCTTGCTTGTCTTTGTCTTTATCTTTTTTGTTATTTTCATCGATTAATGTAACAGCCAACTCGCGCACTCTTTTTGCTTTGACTGCATACCATTCAGAAGCAGCTAAAGCTTCTACGCTTTGGGAACCAAGTTCTTCAGGAGAGTTTGCTGTGCAAGATACTGCGTCAGGAACCTTTTCGCTCATGATTTTAGCAAGTTCTTTTGCGTTATCAGAGTCACCTTTTGTGAGATCTGTTATTACGCTGTTGTGTACTAAACTTTTCCATACGGCTTTGGCTTTAGAAATTTGTGCAACTTTTATTTCGCACTGTTTGCGAGCTGCTTTAGTGCGTTCAGTCTGCTTCATATACCAAAGTGTGCCAACTGCGCCAAGAGCTAAAGCTAGCACAACAATTCCCACAATGAGAATAATGAGCTTTTTCTTTTGACTCTTTTCAACACTATCGGAGCTATGTTGATTCATATTTGTCCTCTGTTATCTATTGCTGCTCAACATTAGCGCATTTAAATACGCAACTTGTTTATATAATACGCCAAAATGTTTATGTTAGCCACGCTCATGAGCACTAAACAATCAAGATTTTGCTTGTGGATACAAGTCGTAATATTTAACGCAAAAAGCCACTGGAAAACCAGTGGCTTCATGGCTCCTGCGGCTGGGCTTGAACCAGCGACCATTCGATTAACAGTCGAACGCTCTGCCAACTGAGCTACGCAGGAATATCTTGTACTCAACTAAGCGCTGTGCACAAGACATTTATATTACACGTAATTTTCAAAGATGCAAATATGGCGTGTTTTGGCGTGTCGAAACAGTGATTATAAGCATATGTTTTATCCACAATGCTTTAAAAGCTTATGATTTTTGCAAATTAGCTGCAAAACTTTTATAAAAGTCGTTTTATAAAAATATGGATGGGGAATATATGTGTATTCGCAAAAATTATGAATTATATTACAAAATATCTGCCTGTTTGGGGATTTTTATAATCTCAGTTATTTTATTAGATACGCTGTTTTTACAACCCGAAATTTCGCAAAATAGTCATCATCTTAAATATTATGTTGTAGAATCTGCTGTGACATGTTGCCACAAGTGTGCTCTTTCTAAAGGCTCTTATAGCGAAAAAACATGCAAGTCAGCTATGCAATGGCCTGTAAAACCTGCACGAATAGTAAAAGCTTTTAATCCTCCGCCTAAACCTTGGATGGCTGGGCATCGCGGCGTAGATTTAGCTGCAAGCACAGGGACTCCTTTATTTGCGCCTGCAGATGGCGTTATTAGTTTTGCTGGTAAAGTCGCTGGTAAATCAGTTGTGACTATTAGGCATGGTGAACTGACATCCACTTTTGAGCCTGCTGTAACAAAGTTTAGCGTTGGTGTTTTTGTGAAAAGAGGCCAGAATTTTGCACATGTCGAAGGAGGTTCGGACCATTGCGGCACAACTTGTGTGCAGTGGGGTTTAAAACGTAAAAATCGTACATATGCTAATCCTGAAAGAATGACTGTTAAGCGTCGCATTGTGCTTAAGCCTGTGGAATAAGCAAAATACTATATTTGTATCGTAGATATTTGTAGATAAATGAACAAAATTTATTACAATCTTGTAGATATTCGCATATGCGAGGGCTTGCAAATCGCGTATAGTAAAGATATACATCAATTCAGCAGATAGAGGAGCTAATATGCAAGAATATTCTCGTCCACTTGATGAGTCTATTGATACAGATGTTAATGTTTTCTCACTGCTAGAAGAGCGAGCAGAGCGCAATCCTAATGGTTCTTTGGTTGAATACGTTGGAGCTGACGGCGTTTGGAAGTCATATACTGCTCAAGAATTTAGAGATAAAGTAATAGCTGTCGCTAAAGGCTTTATTGCTAGAGGGGTAATGCCTGGTGACGCTGTGTCAATTATTGCTCACACTTCATGGCAATGGACAATTCTTGATATGGCTATTATGTCTATAGGCGCATTGACAGTGCCAATTTATGAAACAAGCTCTTCGTTGCAAATACAACATATTGTTCAAGATTCTCAAGTATGTTCAATATTTGTGGAGTCTCCTGAAATGTTGCCGAAAGTAGAGGCTGTTCAAGAAGAATGTCCTACTCTTCACGACGTATATGTGATGAATCGTGGTGCTATCGACGCGTGCATTGAATACGGTAAAGCAGTAACTGATGCTGAATTTTATGAGCGAGTGCACGCTGTTAATGGAAGTGACATAGCAACAATTGTGTACACTTCAGGTTCAACTGGTGAGCCAAAAGGAATTGAACTTACTCATAGCAATTTTGTCTTTATTGCTAAATCAGGTGTTATTTCTATGCCAGACATTGCGTTAAAAGGCAGCCCGCGTCTTTTGCTGTTCTTGCCTCTTGCGCACGTTTTTGCTAGGTTTATGCAATTGTTCTGCTTTGCTGGAAATATAACTCTTGGTTTGACGAGTAATTTGAAAACTGTATTGTCTGATTTTCAAACTTTTAAACCAACATTTATTCTTGGGGTTCCACGCATTTTTGAGAAGATTTACAATGCTGCTTCTCAAAAAGCAGGCAGAGGAGTAAAAGGTTTTATTTTTGCTTATGCATCTAAGGTTGCTCGCGAATGGTCTCGCGCTCAACAGTCTAGTTCAATGGTTCCTCCAATGCTCGCTCTTAGCCATTCAATATGTAAAAAATTAGTGTATGCTCCACTACTACACGTATTTGGAGGCTCTGTTTCATACGCTATTTCGGGCGGTGCTCCTTTAGATTTGTCGATTGCACACTTCTTTAATGGCATTGGTTTGCCTCTTCTAGAAGGCTATGGAATGACAGAAACTTGTGCTCCTTCTATGGTGAATCCTACGACAGGTTATCGCATTGGTACCGTTGGTTTGCCTGTAAAGGGTGTATCTGTTGCTATTGCTGATGATGGTGAATTGTGTATTAAAAGTCCTGCAGTGTGCAGAGGCTACCATAATAATCCTGAGCTTACCAAACAGCAGATTGTAAATGGCTGGTTGCATACTGGAGATTTTGGATCTTTAGACGATGACGGTTTTGTGCGTATTACAGGCAGAAAGAAAGATCTTATTATTACTGCTGGCGGTAAGAACTTATCTCCAAATGCGTTAGAAGCTTCATTAATGTCTTCACCTATTATTTCTCAAGCTGTTGTTATCGGAGACAGGAAGCCGTTTGTTTCAGCAATTATTGCGCTCGATTTATCAGAAGTAAATACTTGGCTTTCTTCGCGTGGTGCATGCCCCGTACGGTCTTTAAAAGAAGCTTCACATAACGGTATTGTGCGAGCAGAAGTTGAACGTGCTGTTAGCAAAGCAAATGAGCTAGTTTCTAGAGCTGAGTCTATTCGCAAGTTCGAAATAGTTCCAGATGAGTTTACTCAAGCAAACGGTTTGATTACGCCAAGTTTAAAGGCGCGTCGTCAAGTTGTTGTAGAGCGTTATAACGACCTTATCGAACACGTTATTTATGCTCCACGCAAACGTTAGCTGTGTGTAAATTCGTGGGGAATATAGCTTGAAGTTAGCTTGAAGCTGCAGATTGCGTTCCACAACTTATATTTCACAACTTGCGTTCCATAACTTGCGTTCAAAAATTGTATTTACAAGCCTGCGTCTGCTAATGATACGTAACCTGGGTCAATTAAACGTGACTTTAGATTTGTTGCGCTTACTGCCACTAATTGCTCGTTAACAGTAGGTACAGTTTCCCCGTGTTCAATTTTTATTTGCACTGTAGCGATTTTTTTGTCAAGTTTACCGTTTCTGTTCAAAGAATAACAAGTAGCAGTAAGATCTTGAACAATCTGCTTATGATTTTCTATAGTTGTCATCCATTGCTTTCCGCTCACAATGTTTGGCATAATATTTTTGTACGCGCCATAACCAGTTATTACTGGCCATTTCTTTGCTTCTGATTCTTCTTCCTCATCTTTTTTCTGCTGTTGTTGTAATTCTTTTTCGGATTTCTTTGCAGAATCTTTTGGAGCAGGAACTGGTCTTTTATTAAGATCTCGTTTCCCTATGAAGTTTCCGATAACGTCCGGCAAATTGAAAGATGGGTTTATATCTGCTGCGCTTCCTTCATAACCGAGATTGTTTAGTACTTGTACGGCTTGTAAAGCAATTTGATCATCGAGCGCAATAATTCCATCAACGCGATGCTTTGAGTGTGAAAAAAGACTTGTACTTTTCGTAATTCGTTTTGTTAACTCATTTTTCACAGAGTCAGCTACATCTGCGTCGAAAGCAACATTGGTCCAGTCTTTTTCGCTACTATTCACATTCAATCTTCCAGAAGTGCTTATTAATGTCCCAGAAGCAAAATATGGTCTCAAAACTTTCCAAATGCCAGCGAATGCTTCTTCAGCAAAATCATCATGGAATGCTGTTTCGCTATTTGCATGCGTATTGTTGTTAGAATCATCATCTTCGCTTGCTTCGTCGCTGTTATTTTGTTGATTATTATTGTTTGCATTAATATTTTTTTGATTGTGACATGGCAAAAGAACTTCAATATAGCGTGGATTTTCTTTAGTTGCACGATCTAGAGCGATTTTTTGTATCAGAGTTGTTGCTTGAATTTCGCCAATGGTTCTTGCGTCAGATAAATGGAACATCACATCAGGTTTGAAACCGCTAACACGTCGTGAGAGCATAACAACGTGGATTCCCGCCTTTTTTGCTAGGCGAAGTGAGGATGCCAATCGTTTTTCTGCATTAAGCTCATCTTTAGATGATTGAGAGTTATCGTCGTTTTGTAAATTTAAGTCCTGAGTATTTGATTTTTGTGTATTTTCAGAATTAGACGCAGGCAGCGTTGCATAATCTCCATAGTTATTATTGCCGTTTTTGCTAGTCCATGGAGCTATAACAATTGTCGTTTTACTTAATTGTTTTTTGATTTTTGAATTTTCAGAAACAGAATTGTGCTTTCCTGAATTATTCTGTTTTGCATTGTTCAATGAGCTTAGCAAATTTACTACATAATCTTGCACATCGCGGCTTTGTTCTGAAAGGCTAGAAGAAGTTTTAGTAGTAATAGAATTATCGTCAAATCCCTTATCTTTTAACGATTTTATTAATTCTGGAACCAATATGTCCCACGTGCTTAGAGGCTTATTGCGTGTTATTGCTAATCCGTCTGATGGAGTAAAAACAATAACGTTACCGTGATTCGCTTGTTCTTTATTTTCAGATTTTAAAGAAGTTTTTGTTGAACTTGCGCACGAGCTAACAACAAAAAGCATCGTAACTAATGCTGCCAGCATAACTAAAGAACGATGCATAGTTCTGTTGCACAAACGAATCATAGTAGTGACCTCTCGTTTCGTGGTCTATCTGTTGCTGTCTATATGTGATCTACTTGTAACTATCTTCTAACATTGTATATAGCCATGTGCTAAATACTTACATTGCTATTTTAGTGAGCAAAATTATCTTATAGAACTTTTTATAAGACTTTCGCACATATTACGGTATTCGCTCACGTAGCCTCCGCCAAAGAACACGCAATGTCCTGCAATAGGGTAGAGCTGCCAAATAATCATGCGCTGCTCAAAACCTGCTTTAAGTGGATGAACAGACTGATAGCCGTCTAAAATCTGCCTAAAATAGCTGATTCCAAACAGATGAAGCATAGCTAAATCTTCTTCGCGGTGCCCACCATGTGCTGCAGGGTCGATAAGAACAGCTTCAGTGTGTTCGCCGTCTGAACTTTTAGTCCATAACACGTTTCCGCTCCACAAGTCTCCGTGAACTCGAGCAGGCTTATCTTCTGCAGCTTTTCCTAATAAATCAGGCAGCGCATCAATAACTTCGTTTGTAAGATCTAAATCGCTTTGAGTAAGCTCTCCGCGAGCAATACCAAGCTCAACCATAGGACGCAATCGTCCGTCCGCAAGGTAGTCAATAACGTTACTCCAAGTGCCAGTTGGCATTTCAACTGGATCACTTAAAGGTCCAAAATAGCATGTGCCATCGTAATCTGCTGGTGCTTCACCAAAATATTTTGCACCGTAATCGTGCATATGAGCGAGCGCTGCACCAAACTCAAATGCAGCAAGTGGTGTTGCTGAGTGAGTGTCAATGCGCTCAATATTAAGGTAACCGTTTCCCCAATCAAATACTTCAGCCACTCTAGGGCCGCCGTATTTGTGAGCTTCAGAAAGCCATTTTAAGCCTTTACCTTCGCATTCAAAGAAACGCTCAGGAGCGTATAATCTACTTTTCTTATATACAGCGTTGTTCATAGAAGCCTTCTTAGCGTAGTAGCGCATACGAAACATGTGCTACATACTTAATAAAATATTTATTAATTTATTCCCAAACTCACTATTTTACTGAAGTATTAGCACAATGAGCGATGCTGCGTTTAATTTGCAATAAGATTAGTACAATACTTACGCCAAGTAGGATGTGTCCGATTCCTGCTAAACCAGTTATGGCAAAATCTATAGATGGACTGAGATGTAGACGTAGTACTTGTGCAATTCCACGAGTAACCATCATTAGTGCTGTGAGGTTGAGTCCAATATGATAAGTTACTAAGATTCGTGTAGTTTTTTCGTTACTAAAACTGAAGTTTTTCTCAACTAGTATAAGTAACAGAAAAACAACCATGCCAAGCATAAAGTAGTGTGTGTGAACTACAGCAAGCATACTTTTTGCATGGAAAGCATTAAATTTTGTAAATTCGCGATAAAAGACACCGCCAATCATGGCGAGGACAGCATACAACAAAGACGTATTAATATAACGTTTCATAACATGATTCATAGTAACTTCCTTACGTAGAGTGATAGTCAAATATTCCTTAGTAATGTTGCTGGTGTTACAAGTGTTTGTAAGCACTATTGCATAGTATGAGTGTTTTTGTAATGCGGACATACAGTTTTAACAAATTGATATCCAAAAAGCAATCCTGCTAAAAATAGTGCAGTTCCTAAGCCTGTGTAGAACACTGCAATAAACTGTTCTGGAGCTGCGTTAGTTGCGCGCAAAGCAATTCCGCCTGTCATCATAAAAGCCATAATTATGAAGGATTTTACGTCAAAGAATTTAAGGAAAAACTGCTTTTCTTCAGCATAGCCGTTAATTCTTTGAGTATGCTTTTTTACAAGTTTGCCAAAAATTAGGAATTGGAATATGCCAAAAACAAGAATAGACAAAGCATAATTAAGTGGTTGCAAATAATTTTGGTATGCTAACAACCCAATATTGAGAATATTAAAGCCTGCTGCTGCCCAAACTAAACAAGCAATAAGTAGTAGTGTATTCTTCGGTACTTTCAATTCTTAACCTCTTGTATTAAAAAGTTATTTAATAATAATTTGTTTACTATTGTTTTGTTTACTATTGTAATAATGGATTTTATGAAAAAGCTTGTTTGCATAAATTTATTGCATTAAACAGTAAAACTTTCGTAAAAAGCATATTTTTCTTAACAAAACTTGTAAAAAGTGTTGCGTAATGACGATATTAGACGCTATAGTCCTAGGGTATGAACGACAACGATCAACAGTATGCAACAGCTGACAACAAAGCTACTATTGCTGAGCCAGCTTTTCGTTACAACGCGCAGCTCGCACAAGATATTGAGCAGCGCTGGCAAAAAACCTGGGACGAGCAGGGCACATTTTGGGCCGCTAATGTTAAGGGCAATTTGAAGGATGGCGAAGGCAGGAATGCTGACGGTCGTCCTTCTTTCTTTGCAATGGATATGTTCCCGTATCCTTCCGGCAAAGGCTTACACGTTGGACATCCTCTTGGATATTTGGCAACGGATGTTGTAAGCCGCTACCATCGCATGAAGGGTGAGAATGTTCTTCATGCAATGGGTTATGACGCTTTTGGTTTGCCGGCTGAACAGTACGCTGTGCAAACTGGTCAGCATCCGCGCATCACCACTGAGGCGAATATTGCTAATATGCGCAGGCAGCTGCACCGCATGGGCTTGAGCTTTGATGATCGTAGGTCTTTTGCAACTATTGATACGAATTATGTGCGTTGGACGCAGTGGATTTTCTCCAAGCTTTATGACGCTTGGTACAACCCTGATTTTGTGCGCAAAGACGGCGGAAAAGGTTCTGCTCGACCAATTGCTGAGCTTGTTGATGAGTTTAAGAGCGGAAAGCGCGAAATTCCTGGTTTTGCAGGCAAAAAGTGGGAAGAGCTTAATAAAGTAGAGCAAGCGGATGTATTAAACAATTTCCGTATTGCTTATATTTCTAAATCTCCTGTAAATTGGTGCCCAGGCTTGGGAACTGTGCTCGCAAACGAAGAAGTTACTGCAGAAGGTAAGTCTGAACGCGGAAACTTCCCAGTATTCCAGCGCAACCTTCGCCAGTGGTCCATGCGAATTACCGATTATGGACACCGCTTGGTGGAAGATTTGAACACTATTGATTGGCCAGAAAAAGTTAAGCTTATGCAGCGAAACTGGATTGGCGAATCTCACGGTGCATCTGTGCACTTTGAAGTGCCATGTGCGGATGACGAAACGCGCGATTTGGAAGTGTACACTACTCGTCCAGACACGCTTTTTGGCACAACTTTTGCTGTTGTTTCTGTGGATCACCCAATTCTTGAGCATGTTCCAGAAGCTTGGGGTGCGGACGTTCCAGAAGGCTGGAAGGGCGGTTACGCAAGTCTTAAAGAAGGCTTGGCAGAGTATCAAGCTCAAGCTCGCGCGAAGACTGCTAAAGATCGCACGGAAGACGCAGGAGCAAAAACAGGCTTGTTTACGGGTCTTTATGCAATTAATCCTGTAACTGGAGCAAAGCTTCCACTGTTTGCTGCTGACTACGTGCTTATGGGCTACGGCACAGGTGCAATTATGGCAGTTCCTGGCGGCGACCAGCGCGATTATGATTTCGCAAAAGCATTCGGTTTGCCAGTAATTTACACTGTTGAGCCTTTGCCTGATTCCGAAGAAAAGTTGGAGGATTACGAGGGTAAAGCTCCGTTTGTTTCTCACGACGGAATTGTTATTAATTCAGCAGTAGAACATACTCATAAGCTTGGCGATGCTTTGTCTATTAACGGTTTGCGTGTAGATGAAGCTATTAAAAAGGTGACGACTTGGCTTGAAGCTGCAGGCGTAGGAAAAGGTAGAGTTTCTTACCGACTTCGCGACTGGCTGTTCTCTCGTCAGCGCTACTGGGGTGAACCATTCCCAATCGTTTACGATGAGGACGGTGTTGCTCACTTAGTGCCAGATAGCGAGCTTCCAATTGCATTGCCGGACGTTCCTGATTATCAGCCAAAAACTTACGCTCCAGACGACGCAAATTCTGAGCCTGAAGCACCTTTGAGCCGAAACGAGGATTGGGTAAAAGTTCAGCTCGACCTTGGTGACGGCGTAAAAACCTACTATCGCGACACCAACACTATGCCAAACTGGGCTGGTTCTTGCTGGTATTACATGCGCTACTTGGATCCAAACGACGCTGAGCATATGGTTGACAGCGATGAATATGACTACTGGATGGGCACAAACCGTCCAGGCAAAGAGCATGTTTCTGGCGGCGTTGACCTTTATGTTGGTGGTGTAGAGCACGCAGTTTTGCACTTGCTTTACTCCAGATTCTGGCATAAGGCGCTTTACGACTTGGGTTACGTGGATTCTGCTGAGCCATTCCACCGCTTGTTTAACCAGGGCATGATTCAGGCTTACGCTTATACGGATGAGCGCGGACAGTACGTTCCTGCTGACGAGGTTGAAGAAGGTGCTTCAAACGGCACTGGCGAGCCAACCTTTACGTGGCATGGCGAAACTGTGAACCGCGAGTTCGGCAAAATGGGCAAGAGCTTAAAGAATATTGTGACCCCAGACTACATGTACGAAAACTACGGTGCAGATACGTTCCGCTTGTACGAAATGAGCATGGGTCCGCTTTCTGAGTCTCGTCCGTGGAACACGCGTAACGTTGTTGGTGGCATGCGATTCTTGCAGCGCTTGTGGCGTAACGTTGTGAACGAAGAAACCGGAGCTTGCGTGGTAACTGACGACGCTTTGGATGAGAAGACGTTGAAGATTCTTAACAACACAATTGCAGAAGTGACTGTGGAAATGGAAGCAATGCGTCCAAATACTGCAATTGCTAAGCTGATTGTGCTTAACAACCACTTGACTTCGCTTCCTCACGTGCCGAGAGCAGCTGTTGAGCCGCTGGTTCTTATGTTGGCTCCAATTGCGCCGCATATTTGCGAAGAAATGTGGAGCAAGCTTGGGCATGATAAGTCTATTGCTCACGCAGATTGGCCTGTTGCAGATGCTCGTTACGTTGGTGAGGATACTGTTACTGCCGTTGTGCAAATAAAGGGCAAGGTTCGTGCAAAGCTTGAAGTTGATCCAAATATTGACGCTTCTGAGCTTGAAAAGCTTGCGCTAGAAGCTGTAGCTGATCGCTTGGGCGGTAAGGCTCCGCGCAAGGTGATTGTGAAGGCTCCGAAGATTGTGTCTATTGTGCCAGACGAGAGGTAAGATTCGGCTTAATTAATGCTGTATTGCGCGATTTTTCGCGCTTTACAGCATTTTTTGTTATTCTTGGGTTTCGTCTATGAGTTTTGTAACTGATTTAGTTTTTTGGTTTTGACGAGGCTGGAAAATTTGTGTTTGCGTGCGTTCCGTCCTTCGTGCGCTCTGGTTGTTAAAGACGCTTATTGTGTTCGCCTATATTTAAAGAATGTAGCTTCTCAGTCCTCTTTTAGCACTGAACACAATTTTTCCAGCCTCTCAACACGCTAACCGTCAACACAAAACTCATAGACTCGTGCAGAAAGTTACGTAAAGTGCGTGGTTTTACTAAGTGCAACTAAAGTCGCTTAATTAAGCTGCGCATTGACTTGCCGGAGCGCTCAAAGCGTAGCGCGCGTAGGCATTTCAATGCGGAAACTCGCTTAAGTTGGAAGTCCAGTGGACTTCCAACGCGAGTTTCGTAGCGAGCGCGTTAACCGCGCGAGCGTTCCTTCAGTCGCTTTGGCTGTTAAAGGTTTTAACCACAGGCGCGTATTTTTGTTGCGAAGTGTTAGTAAGTTGCCCAATAGTTAAGTTAAGAACTTTAAGAGTTGGGGGATTTATGGAAGACTTTGGGCAGAATTTTGGGCAGAATTATGCGCATAATTTTAGGTTTAATAAGCCTGCGTCTGATTTGCCTCGGAGACGAATTGCAACGTCTTTAGAAGAATTTTCTAACAGCAATTTTGGTAAAAATTTTAGTGACGACTATTGCGAAAAAGCTTGTAATTCTTTTGATGAAGAAATTATAAGTAGCAAAACTTCTCCTAGATTTCACATGAAGCCTGTACATACGCTTGCTTTAATGCTGATACTAGTTGCAGCTCTTTGTGCAAGCCTGACAATGCTCATTTCTCAATCCTTAACATATCAACGAGTTCAGAACGAAAAAGCAGGCGCGTTTGCAATAGAAAACGACGATACTAGTCGCGAAAAGTCTTCTTTTAATAATGTAAAAGATAAGAATAAAAATGATGATGAAGAAAAAAGCGTAAGTAATGAAAGCGACGAAAACAGCGGAGGTGACGGAAGTGACGGAGATGACGTAAGCAAAGGCAACGGCGGCAGTAAAGGCAACAGAGGAAGTAAAGGCAACAGAGGAAGTAAAGGCAACAGAGGAAGTAAAGGTGACAGTAACGACAAAAGCGACAGTAATAACAAAAGCGACAAAAGCAACGAGAATACTGCTTCTCATCAAAGTAACACTGGCAGAATCAATATAAACACTGCAACGCTTGATCAACTACAAACCTTAAAAGGAATCGGCCCCAAAACTGCTGCGCGCATTATTGCTCAGCGTAAAAGAGTTGGTTATTTTCGCAGTTTAGAAGATTTGATGCAAATTAAAGGAATTGGACCTAAAACCTTGAATAAATTCCGTGGGAATGTTGACGTCAAATAGGTGAATTATGCGAGAAAACGTAGAAAAAGTAGAAAACGTTTCTGGAAGTCGTGACTTTCGTATGATTCCTGTTGCTGCAGCGTGCTGGGCTGGGTGCTTAATTGGAAAATTCTTATGCAATTTTACTATAATTTATTGCATTTCAATAGTTTTATTCAATGCAACTATAGTTTCGATTTTTATATTTTGCAAAAAATTTAAGTTTTTTATATGGCGCAGAACAGTTTTAGTAATAATAAACGTTTTTGTAGCTGCGTGCATGCTTTCGTACATAACTCAATATGTGATATCTGGTGACGTTATTATGCGAGAAATACGCGGCAATAATCCTACTAAAGCACTGTATTTTCAAGGAAATAATGCCGAGCGCGCGCGATTTGCAGAATTTACAGTAGTTGCTCCTGTGCGCTCGTCTAGAAGTTTTAAAGGAGATTGCCAAGCTAATGTTCAAGTGCATAAGTTTGATGCGCAAAAAAGTTACGTTCAAGCGCGACTGTATGCGTATTCGCCAATATGCAAGCAACTTAGCTATGGTTCGAGCCTAAGCGTTCCTGTTAGCGTGAAAGCTTCGAGATTTGATAGTAGTAAGCCTGAATTGCATGTAGAAAAAACTCAACGAAACTTGCATGTTGTACAAGACTCAGACTTTTGGCATAAAGCTGTTAGTAATTTGTGGAAATCGTTTTATGACGTAACAAATAAGCTCGATATGCAAGGCAGAATGTTGGTTCCTGGAGTAACTGTTGGCATGCTTGGACAAGAATATGTGCCAGTAGAGGATGCAAGTTCACTTGAGCCGGTCGACGAAACTTATGCGAATATGACGCGTCAACATTTTCAACATGCTGGAATCATGCATGTTATGGCAGTTTCAGGCGGACACTTTTTGCTACTTAGTATGATTATTCGCAAGTTTTGCGCACGATTACTGTTGCCTCGTTGGTCTACATCTTTAATACAAATTACGTTGCAAATTGCTTTGGCTGCAATAGTTTACCCTTCTGCATCTGTGCTTCGAGCGTTAATTATGGGAATAATATCCGCTGTTGCATGGTGTTGTAAACGACCATACCAGTCAGCTAGTGCTTTAAGTTGGACTGTTATAGGCGTGCTTGTGGTAAATCCCTCATACGCTTGGGACTATGCTTTTGCTCTTTCTTCCGCAGCAACTTTGGGAATTGTTGTTATGGGAGTGCCGATTTCTAAAACGTTTGCAAAATATATGCCATCTTGTGTTGCTTCTGCGCTAGCTATAACGCTTTCTGCACAATTTTGGACTATGCCAGTGCAAATTCTTATGCAACCGGAAGTGTCTCTTATGTCTGTGCCAGCTAACTTAATAGTTGCGTCTCTTATGGATTGGGCAACAGTGTTCGGCTTAATTTCGCTAGTTTGTGCGAGCTTTAACGATGGATTATCGCTTATTTTTGCGAGAGCTTCATCAATTGGAACAAGCTTTATGCAAAAGTGTGCGTGTTGGTGCGATGAAGTATCTTTTGGCGTGTTTCCATGGATAAAAGGTGCTGCAGGAGCGTGGGCAATGTTGTGCGCAGAATTTGTGATATTGGCTTTGTTTATGCTAACTTTGCGAGCTTTTCGCAATAAGTATTATGTTCAAAGAGCTAACATAATTGGTCAACTGTGGTCTGCTTCTGCAAAGCGAACGCTACGAGAAGCAGAGAAAATTTTCGAAGAGTAGCAAACACGCACGCATATTCGAATGCAATATTATGATGGTTAAGAGTTGGTTGGTTTAAGGAGCATTATGGCAGCAAATAATAAGCGCGCGCAACGCGTTATGCCAGTTACGCTGGTAGTTGGAGGTGACGCTTACTTAAACGAGCTTAATGCTCGAACTGTGCGTGAAAAAGTTCAAGAAAGTGCTCCGGATGCTGAAATTATTGAACTCGATGCGTCAACTGCGGATCAGTACGCATTTGACGAAGCTGTAGGTCCTTCGCTTTTCGGTGACGGAACGATTGTAATAATAAATAATTTGCAACAAGCAGACGAGTCTTTAGTAGACGCAATCGAAAATTTCTGCAAACAAGCGCAAAATAGTGAAAATAATTTTGTAGACTCATCTGCAACTTGGGTTATTGCACGTCACGAAGGTGGGCTTAAAGGAAAGTCTATTATTACGCGCCTAACGAAAGCTGGCGCAAACACAATTACAGTGCCGGATCTTAAAAAAGACGATGCAAAACTCAACTTTGTTATGAGCATATTTGAGCGTCACAATCGAAGCGTTGAGCCTCAAGCAGCACAACGTCTTGTGTCAGTTTTGGGAAGTAAAACAGGAGAGCTTGCAGCATTATGCTCGCAATTATGCTTCGATTATGATGATAATCCAATAACGCTTGATATTGTCGATCGATACTTGATTGCAGATCCGCAAGTTACCGGCTTTTTTGTTGCGGATAAAGCTGTTGCAGGTCATGCAGGTTCTGCTGTGCTTGCAGCAAGAACTGCAATTGCTCAAGGAGTTGACGCCATAGTATTAATAGGTGCTTTGGCTGCAAAAGTACGCGTAATTGCGCTCGCAATGGCAATTCGCAACGGCACGATTTCTAGTGCTGAAGCGAAAGTAAACCCGTGGGCGCTTAAAATGGCAATGCGTCAGCTTGCTGGATGGAATAGTGCAGGTGTTTCTCAATGTTTGCAATCTTTAGCTTGGGCGGATGAGCAGTGCAAAGGCGGATCTAGTGACGCGAATTATGCGCTTGAAAAATGTATTATGCTCATTGCGGCTCGAGGAAATTAGAAAGCGTAAATTAAGAATCGTAATTAAGAATCGCAAATAGGAATCGTAAATAGGAAACGTAAATTAAAAATCGTAAATTAATAACTGCAAATTAGAAAGATTGTGTTAAGTATGAAAGAAGAAACGGTGTCAGAACAGCAAAAAGTTTGTACTGTGCCTACGGATGCTGATATGCGTGAGCTTGGCAAAGCTGTGGCAAAACTAGTTAAAGAAGGCGACGTTCTGCTGCTTTCTGGCCCTCTTGGAGCTGGTAAAACAACGTTCGCTCAAGGTTTTGGTGCAGGGCTTTCAATTAGTGAGCCGATTGTGTCTCCAACTTTTACGATTGCGCGAGAATTGCATGGCACTTTTGCGGATGGCAAGCCTGCGACTTTAATTCACGTTGACGCTTACCGTTTGGGTGGCGAAGATTTTGCTCCGGGTCAAGATACTGTTTCGCGTTTACTTGACGAGCTTGAATCTTTGGGGCTTGACGAAGCTTTGGAAGAGCCGGGAGACGGCACTGTTGTGCTTATGGAGTGGGGTGAGCAAATGGCTGGAGTGCTTGCTGCTGAGCGTTTAGAAGTTCATATTGCAAGACCTATTGATTCTTCGCAAGTAGACGATTTTACTAGCGACGGTGAGCGAATCGTAACTTTGAAAGCTGTCGGCAAGGATTGGCTTAATCGACTTGCAAAATTGTAATTAAGAAATAGGCAGAGTAATACGCGAGTAATACATAAGTAAATAACGCAGTAAATAACGCAAGTTGTGCTAAGCGAGTAAGCTAGTCTGGTACGTGATTTCGAGGAATAAATATGAGTAATACGCTGATTATTGACACATCATTTGGCTCTACTGTCGGAATTGTGGGTCATGAGCCGATTGTTGAAACCGACTCGCGCACTCACGTGGAGCGTTTACAAGTAAATATTGCAAAAGTTGTGGAGGACGCGGGACTTAAGCCTTCGGATATTGATCGCGTGGTTGTGGGAGTAGGTCCTGCTCCTTTTACTGGTCTTCGCGCGGGATTGGTTGCAGCGAAAGCGATCGCGTTTGCAAATAATGCTGAAATTTTGGGGTGTGATAGTCTTCTTCCTCAAAGTTTGATGATGCGCTCTGGTGCGTTTGAAAAAGCTCGCAAAAATGGCGTTATTTGCAAGGATTTGCTACTAAATATTCCGGATTCTGTGGATTTTTGCGACTCTAATATTCGTCACTACGTGCTTTCACTAAATGATGCGCGCCGTCGCCAAGTGTACATGTCCTTGTATGACGGCGAAGGCAATGCGCTGATAAATATGGATATTGACTATCCGCAAAATGTTGTGGCTCGTGTGAATGAGTATTTAGCAAGCAAAAATTGCGAAAATTATTGCGTGGATGTGCTCGGTCACGGTGCTAAAAAATACGTTGAAGATTGGCGCAATATTGCCAATGTTGGCGTTATTGCTGAAGTTTGCGCGCTTGACTTGGGTGTGCAAGGTTTGCAAATTTTCGAGCAATGCTCTTTGGAATGTGCAAATAAAGATGAGTACGTAAAAGCTGTTGAACCGCTGTATTTGCGCCGTCCGGACGTGTCTGTGCCAAATCCGCTTAAGCATGTGCTTGGCTCTGGCGAAGCGAATAAGGCAAAAGAGAAATAGAAGCGTTTTAACGATTTGAGTAATTATGATTGTTGATATAACGCGTTCTCAATTTCCAGCAGTAGCCGAGAATTGCAATATAGTTCCAAAGTGCGATTTTACTTGCGATGAGTTAGCGCAAAAAATAGCGCCTATTGAAGCTGACTTGTTTGGCAAAGGCTCATGGAATGAGAGCATGATTTCGCAAGAATTACAAGCTCCTATGCGCGCGTATTACGCTCAAATCGACGAAAATACGCATACGTTATGCGGGTATGCTGGCTACTGGTTTGACGGCGACGACGCGCAAATAATGACAATTGGCGTTGCGAAAAAATATCAAAGAAAAGGCTTAGCGGCGGAACTTTTATCAACTATGATCAAAACCGCAGAAAAAATTGGTGCCAAACGCATGCTGCTAGAAGTGCGAGTTGACAATGTTCCTGCGCTCGCGTTGTATGAACGTTTTGGTTTTAAGAAAATGGGTTTGCGAAAACGTTACTATCAGCCGGAAGGTGTGGATGCGTACACAATGTGCGCTGATCTAACCGCAAAAAATAACGGAACTGAGGAATAACGAGGAATAACGAGGAATAAAATGAGCGAAGCAATCGTATTGGGAATTGAATCAACTTGTGACGAAACTGCCGCAGCTATTGTGCGCGGACGCACGCTGGTGTCAAATGTGGTGGCATCTTCAATGCAAGAGCATGCGCGCTACGGCGGTGTGATTCCAGAAATTGCTTCTCGTGCGCACGCTGAAGCTTTTGTGCCGGTTGTTTCTAAAGCTTTAGCAGACGCAAACATGGATTTAAGCGATGTTGACGCGATTGCAGTAAGCGCAGGTCCTGGTCTTGCTGGCTGCTTAGCTGTGGGAGTTTCGGGAGCTAAAGCATTAGCTTGGACTGCAAATAAGCCGATTTATGGTATTAATCATGTAATTGGGCATATTGCAGTAACGCAATTGCAATTCGGCGATGTGCCGGAAGATGTACTTGCTTTAATTGTTTCCGGCGGTCACACTTCGCTTCTTCACGTGAACGATATTGCTAAAAGTATTGACGTTGTTGGCACAACTTTGGACGATGCTGCCGGCGAGTGCTTTGATAAGGTTGCGCGATTGCTTGGATTCCCATACCCGGGTGGTCCTCATATTGATAGGCATGGAAGGCTTGGAAATCCGAATACTTTGAAAGTTCCGCAAGGTTTAACGCAAGGTCGTTCCGGCAAAGAGCATCCGTACGATTTCAGCTTCTCGGGTGTAAAAACTGCTGTTGCTCGTTGGGTTGAAGCGCGTGAAGCTCAGGGTCTTGAAATTCCAGTTGATGACGTGTGTGCTTCTTTGGCTAATTCTGTGGCGGAAGTGCTTTCTAGAAAAGCTATGATGGGCTGCGAGCAGTACGGTTCTAAAACGCTTATGATTGGTGGCGGATTCTCCGCTAATTCGCAGCTTCGCGAGCATTTGTTGGCTTGCGGCAAGGAGCATGGAATTGAAGTGCGTTTGCCAGAGCTTAAGCTTTGCACGGATAACGGTGCGATGGTTGCAATGCTAGGCGTGAATTTGGTAGAAGCAGGGGTTCGTCCTTCTGCTCCTGATTTTGCAATCGATTCTGCTATGCCGCTTACGACGGTGAGCTTATAATAGTAGAAATAATAAAAGTCGCGCTAAGAAATCGTGCTCTAAAAATAAGTGAGGTGTTTTGTGCAGTCAGTTAATTCGCGTAGTGGAGTGTTACGAGTAGGTGAGAAGATTCAGTTCACCGATCGTAAAGGTAAGCGAATTACTGCACAGCTTGTTGCAGGCGGGGTTACGCAAACTGAGCACGGTCTTATTTGTCACGACGACGTGATTGGTCAAAGCGAAGGCGTTGTAATTACTACTGTTAGCGCAAAGCGCGAAACGCAACAAACTATTGTTGATCCTTCTAAATTGTCCAACAAACCTTGGAAGGCGGCGCGCGCTATTGGTGGCTGGGATTATGTAGTTATGCGGCCGCGCATGGTTGACTACGTGCTTTCTATGCCTAGGGGTGCGCAAATTATGTATCCGAAAGATATTGCGCAAGTAATCGCTTTAGGAGATATTCGTTCTGGCATGCGCGTTTTGGAGTCGGGGGCAGGCTCTGGCGCGATGAGCTTAAGCCTTTTGGACGCAGTTGGGGAGTGCGGAAAGCTTACTACGATTGAGCTTCGCCCGGATTTTGCACGAATTGCTGAATCTAACGCAACTTTGTACTACGGAAAGCGACCAGAATGGTGGAATTTGCTTACTGGCGATTTTGATTCTGTTGCAAAAACCTTAGATGCGCACAGCGTGGATCGCATTATGCTAGACATGCTTGACCCTTGGAATCGCCTTGAACAAGCACATCGCGTTATTGTGCCTGGAGGCGTGCTTATTGCGTATGTTACGACTACTACGCAAATGTCTCGCATGGCTGAAGCTTTGCGAGAAAGTGGCATGTGGACTGAGCCAGAAATTCAAGAAACATTGGAGCGCACTTGGAAAGCTCAAGGTTTGGCTGTGCGCCCGGATCACGCGATGATTGGTCACACTGGATTTTTGATTGTTTCACGCGCAATGGCTGAAGGTTTTAGTGCTTTGAAGAAGCGTGAACACGGTACTAAAGATACTGTGAGCGATATTGACGATATGACAGCAGAAGAGCGCGCTGAACAGTTGGAAGACTTGTCTTTGCGCGATATTTCGGATCGTAAATTGCGTAAAGTTTTACGTGATTTAGACGTGCAGCTTGCGCAATTGCCGGAAGATTCGCAGTCGCAAGATTTGCAAGATTCGCAGTCTGCACAACAATCAGCGCATAATCAAGCTAAGTAGGAGAGCATTATGGCATCACCAATGAAAAAGCTTATGAAGAAAGCACATCATAGTAAGTACGTTTTGTTGCTGATGCGTCATGCGAAGGCTGAAGCTCCTGAAATGGGCGACGACTGGGGTCGTGGTCTTACTGATAAGGGCTTGAAGCAGGCGAAAATTATGGCAAAAGGCTTGGAATCTTTGAAGCTTGTGCCGAATTATATTGTGTGTTCTAGTGCGAATCGCACTGAGCAAACTTTGAAACGCATGTTGAAGCGTTTTGGCGACTCTCCTGTGGTTGAGTCGCGCAAAAGTCTTTATGATGGCGGCATGCAATCTGTTATGGACGAGTTGCAAGCGATTCGAGGCGATGTTCATACGACGATGATTGTTGGGCATGAGCCGACGATGTCGATGGCTGCGCAGTGGCTTTCTTCGCCTGATTCGGATCCGGATGTGCTTGGGGCGATGCGTTTGGGGCTTGCTAATGCGTCGGTTGTGGTGCTTGTGTCTGATCGTCCATTCGCGACTTGCGGATTGCGCGGTGCTACTGCTCTCGCAATCCTTACGCCCAAATCCTTTGCCTAGCTAAGAATGCGCTGATTTCTGTTGTTCAAGGCACACTAGCATCAGTGCTGCCGCCCACACCACGCCAAAAAATAATCCCCCCGCTGCGCACCCACCCGTAGCTTAATTTCGTGACTTTAGTTGCACGAATACCAGTGTGGTAGAGATTTGAGATTTTTCGCACTGAGCGCGGACGCTCGCGCGGGTAACGCGCTTGCTACGAAACTCGCGTTGGAAGTCCATTGGACTTCCAACTTAAGCGAGTTTCCGCTCCGAGTTGCCTTCGCGCGCTACGCTTTAAGCGCTTCGGCAGGTCGTCGCGCAGAGCCGCAGGCTGCTGATTCGCCAAGCGAAGAAGAAAAATCGAAAAATCTCTGCGATAGACACGGTTATTAAAGGCTAGCATGCAGAGTTTGGGGGATTTCTTTACGAGCACTAAAAGAGGACTGATGGAGCAACGTTCGTAGAGAACGAAGTAGACATGAGAGTCTTTAACAACCAAAGCGACTGAAGGACGGGACGTGCGAGGAAAGAAATCCCCCGAAACTCGCGCCACGTTAATCAATTCGGCGCGCTGGTAATTTCCATTGCTCACATTTCGCCAAGGAAAAGAAACGCGCACGAAATTAAGCATATAAATTAATCTTATAACGACACCCCAAGTTCTTGAATGACCGCATTCAAGCATTTCTTTGCTAGGCTAAAGCGAGTCAAAGAAATTTTTTGGAGGATGTATGTCTGCGGTTTTTACTTCTGTTTCCGGTTTTCCACGTATTGGCGCTAATCGTGAGTTGAAGAAGATTATTGAACGTTACTGGAAGCAGGATGCTTCTTTGGATGAAGTGCGTGAAGTTGCTCAGTCTTTGCGAGCTAAGCATTGGCGTTTGCAAGCTGAAGCTGGGATTGATTTAATTCCAAGTAATGATTTTAGCTACTATGACCAAATGCTCGATACTGCTATTTTGCTTGGTGCTGTGCCTGAGCGTTACAATGCTTTGAATTTTGAGCATGCTGAGGATACGCTTTTTGCCATCGCGCGCGGCTACCAGGGTGAGCGCGGCGATGTGACGGCTTTGCCTATGAAGAAGTGGTTTACTACGAACTACCACTATATTGTGCCGGAAGTTGAGAATCCGCAAGACTTGCATTTGGCTGGAACTAAGCCTTTTGACGAGTTTTTAGAGGCTCGCGCGCAGGGTTTGGAAACTAAGCCTGTGCTGATTGGTCCGTACACTTTTTTGAAGTTGGCTCGTACTCCTGAAGCTCAGGAGTTGGAAGTAACAGAGTCTGTGATTTCGGCTCTGGCTTTTGCTTATGCGAGTATTGTTAAGCGTTTTGGCGAGCTTCACGCAACTTGGTTGCAATTTGATGAGCCTTATTTGGCGTTGGATAAAGAGCAAGGCGATTTGGAGCTTTTTGAAGCTTTGTATAAGCCTTTGCTTGAAGTCAGGAGTGCGGAAGTTAAGCTTCTTCTTAACACGTATTTTGGCAATATTGCTGACGCTTACGAAACTGTGAATAATCTTGGTTTTGACGGCGTTGGCGTTGATTTAGTGGAAGGCAAGGAAGAAAATCTTGCAGCCATTGAGCGTTATGGTGTGAACGAAAAAACTACGCTTTTTGCAGGCGTTGTGAACGGCCGTAATATTTGGCGCAACGATTATGCTGTAAGCCTTGGTTTGGTTGATGCTTTGCGCGAGAATATTACGGATCGCGTAGCTGTTTCTACTGCTTGCTCGCTTCTTCACGTGCCTTTTAGCACTGTTGGTGAGGATGCTTTGGGTGCGGATGTGTTGCAACATTTTGCTTTTGCTGTTGAAAAGTTGCAAGAGATTCGCGATATTGCCAATCTTTCTGCAGAAGGCGACGAAAGCCGCAAATCTAGTAACGTTTTAGCTAAAAATCAGGCTTTGTTTGACGGTTCGCGCGTGAAGGCGGATGCTGTTGTTGCTAATCGTCTTGCGAATCTTAAAGATTCTGATTTTGTGCGATTGCCTAAGAGGGCGGAGCGTCAGCGTCTGCAAAAAGAAGCTCTTGGCTTGCCGGATTTGCCAACGACAACTATTGGATCCTTCCCACAAACTAAGGATATTCGTAACGCTCGTGCTGATCTTCGTAAGGGCGAAATTACTCGCGAAGCTTACGACGAGTTTATGCGCAATCGCATTGCTCAGTGCATTGAGCATCAGGAGCAAATTGGCTTGGATGTGCTTGTTCACGGCGAGTTTGAGCGAAACGATATGGTTGAATATTTCGGCCAGCATTTGCGCGGCTTTAAGTTTACGAAGAACGCTTGGGTGCAGTCTTATGGTACTCGCTGCGTGAAGCCTCCAATCGTGTGGTCGGATGTTTCTCGCGAGTCTGCAATTACTGTGGCTTGGAGTGCTTATGCTCAAAGCTGCACGAAGCATATTGTTAAGGGCATGCTTACTGGTCCGGTGACGATTCTTAACTGGTCTTGGCCTCGCGAGGATATTACTCACGAGCAGCAGACTCAGCAGTTGGCTCTTGCTATTCGCGATGAAGTGTTGGATTTGGAGCGTGCGGGTATTCGTGTGATTCAGATTGATGAGGCTGCTTTGCGTGAAAAGTTGCCGCTTCGCCGCTCTGATTGGCATAAGAAGTATTTGGATTGGGCTATTGCTGCTTTCCGCCTGGTTCATTCTGCTGTGGCTGCGACTACGCAAATTCACACGCATATGTGTTATTCGGAGTTTAATGACATTATTCGTGACATTGACGCTATGGATGCGGATGTGATTTCTTTTGAGGCTTCTCGCGGTGACTTGGTTGTGCTTGACGCTATTCACGACGCGCATTTTGAGACTGAGGCTGGCCCTGGCGTTTACGACATCCATTCTCCTCGCGTGCCTAGTAAGACGGAGCTTGTGGAGCGTATTCACGAGATTTTGCGCAAGATGCCTGCCGAGAAGCTGTGGATTAACCCGGATTGCGGTCTTAAAACTCGAGGTGACGCTGAAACTTGGCCAAGCTTGGAGAATCTTGTTTCTGCAGCTAAAGAGGTTCGCGCGCAATTGCAAGCTAACAAGCTAAGCAATCAGCAGTGCAATTCTCAGTGCAAGGGGTGAGTTATGCCATATAAACCAAAGTTTTCGCTGGAAGTTTTCCCGCCTAAGCGCACATCTCCTATTGGTACGATTTATGATACTTTGGATGGGTTGAAAGGCCTTGACCCGGATTTTATTTCGGTTACTTACGGCACTGGAAAGCTGCAGGATCGCACTGCTACTGCGCGTATTGCGAATACTATTCGCTCCGAATACGGTATTGACGCGGTTGCTCATTTGACTGCTCGATACCTTGATTATGATGCTGTTGATGAAGCTTTGGAAATGTTTGATAATGCTGGTGTTTCCGGGGTTTTGGCTTTGCGCGGCGACGTGATTGCGGGCCAGGAATCGGCAGGCGTTTTTGAGCACGCTAGTGACTTGGTTTATTATATTCGTTCAAAGCACCCGGATTTGCCGATTTTGGGTGCTTGCTACCCGGAGAAGCATCCGGAAGCGGAAAGTTTGCAAGCGGATATTGATAATTTGAAGCGCAAGGTTGATGCGGGTGTTACGCATTTAATTTCGCAACTTTTTTACGATAACGAGGATTTTTTGCGCTTCCGTGATTTGGCGCGTGCGGCAGGCATTAATGTGCCGATTGAGGCTGGAGTGATGCCTGTTGCGAACGCTTCGCAAGTTAAGCGCATGACGAGTTTGTGTGCGTCTCGCATTACTTCGCAAGTTTCCGCAATGATGGATCGTTGGGGGAGTAATGCTGATTGCTTGCGCGATGCTGGCAGTATTTTTGCTTCTCAGCAGATTAACGATTTAATTGCTGAAGGTGTGGATGGCATTCACTTGTATACCATGAATCATCCGGGTATTGCGCGAAGGATTTGGGCGAATGTGAAGCCGCTTTTTACGAAGATTGGGTAGGTGGTAGCGTTTGCGAGTTTTGGGGGATTTCTTTATTTGCGGTTTTATTTTATGCAAAGGTGAGTGATAGGAATTACTTGTCTCGCAGCGCTACGCTCTTATACCTTATTTGGACTTAGCGGTTGTGTAGTTAAGTTTAGTTTTTTTACTTACTTTTTCTGCAAAAATAGTATTCGTCAATAATATTATTACTATCGTTCCGCTTTTATATTGCTCGACCAAGCAATTCCTATCACTCACACGTTAATTCACTCACAATTGTTTTTTGTTGTGGTGGGAAGAGTGCTTGGAGTGGCACATGCAGTAGCACGGATGTTAGTGTTCACTAATCAACAGGAATCAGCGTCTGCGCAGAGCGCAACTGCAAAACTTCATAAACGTGCATGCGTCCTCGCTCAGTGCGAAAAATCTCAAATCTCTACCACACTAATATCCACACGACTGAAGGGCAGTGAGTATTGAAATTTAACATAGAGTGTGTGAGTGTATATAAATGTATATCTATGTATATATGCACAAAATAAATGCAATTTATTCTAAACATGTGTTTAGAATCGACGTTAAAAATGTAATCTAGCTTACATTTACTATATTAATTTTGATTGCAAAAACCTGCCGAAAACGTTGAAATAAAGTCTCGCGGGGGGGGGGTAGTAGGCTATGCATCATAACAGATACATTGCAAAATATTCATATATTAGGTATTATTGAACATAAATCTCAACAAGGGATTCGTGCTTTTGAAAGCTGAGTGGAAGTTTTATATGTATCTGATTGTAGTTCAATCAGCGTTTGATTACTACATAAAGCTCTTCACTAATAAATTCATAAAGACTTATTCAGAGAGAATCGATATTAAGGAGATATCATTATGATAAATTCAAATTCCGGAAAGCACGCACGCAAGGTTACATTGGATGCTGCAGTAAGTAACGCGATTGCGAAGGCTGTGGATGCTCGCAAGGTGGCGGCGTTTACGGTTGGCGCTGCAGGCGTGTTAGCTGGTGCGTCGTTCGCTTTTGGTGCAACTCCGGCAATGGCGGCGGAGGTGAGTGGTACTCCTGATACTAAGCCGGATGTAGCTCAGACGCCTGTGACTGCTGGTGAGAATGCTGGGACTGGTAAGAAGGCTGAAGCTGGCGATAAGAATCAGACTGAAGCTAATAAAGAGGCTGGGTATAAGGCTGAGAATACCAATAAGCAGGCTGAGCAGAAATCCGAGAATACTGTAAATACTGATGGTACTGAAAATAAATCGACTGTTGTAAAGATTCGTGGTAAGCGCTCGTTGCCTGATGCTCAGCCAACCGACGAGACTGCAACTGAAAATCAAGATCGCGCTTCTGATGGTTCAGCAAGTCAAGATCCTAATAAAATTAATCCAGACACAACGGATACCTCTAATACCAAGATTGATATTGACGAGAATAACGCTGACACTATGCCGAACGTGTATGGCTGGGGAAGCTCAGACAATACATACAGCGTAGATGGTGAAAAGCATACTATTACTTTCCATTTTGCAAAGCCAAAAGATGGCAATATTACCAGTATCGCTATTTTCCCTGCTAAGACGAATGGTTTCAATAATGAGAAAAGTGAGAGAGGTATTGATTTTTACTCGAAAAATTCAGGTAAACACCAAGCTTATTCTGGCGAATATGAGTTTACTGCGAATAATGATGGTTCTGCTGACCTTAAGATGACAACTCTTTTTAGGGATGGTAACCTTAATGGAGGCGCTGAGAAGTATACAGCCAGTCGCTCTATTTTCGTGTACGTAACTAAAGATAATAACGAAACTGTTGCTTATAAAACAAACGTATTCCGTGCTGTAACGCTTGTGCCGCCAAAAACTTCCGGCTCTGTGGTGCTTAAGTATAACGAGCAGCTTACTCCTGAAAAGGTTCAATCAGCAATTACTGCCGCTGGCAATATTGAGACAGCGCGTAGTGATAAGAAGTCTGTAAATAATCAGCTTTCTGATAAATTTACAGAAAATATTAACGTAAAAGCTGATGGTGCTTACGACAAGACTGCATTTGAGGCTATTAATAAGGAAACCTCAGCTCAAGGCGCAACGGATAAGACTTACGTAGCTGGCGCGAATACGCTTAACACCTATATGGTTACGGATTTGGGCTTTAAGTCGCAAGCTATTCCACTTACTGTTGCGCGCTACGATACGCGTATCGAAAAGCCGATTGTGGACGACCTGTCCAAGGTTTCCGATGATGTAAAAACCGAAATTAAACGCAAGCTTGCGCACCTTAATCACGTAAGCCAAGATCAGGTGACCATTAACGACCAGGGTGAAGTCACTATCAACTTTGCTGGCGTGGATGCTAAGGACGCTCCTAAGATTGCACTCAGTGACCTTGTGTTGAAGAAGCTTGCTGAGAAGGATGTCGTCGTTCCAGCTGGCGAGAAAGCAGTCTTTGTGGCTAACCCACTTGGATACTCAAATGCTGAACTTGACCGAATCAAGCAGGCTATTTTCGAAGCTAACAAAGACAACAAAGAGCTTGGCCTTACCAGCACAGATCAGATTTCGCTTTCGTACCTTACTGGCGATCTTACTGCATCTGGTGATGCTAATAAGGGTATCTCTAATGGTCAGGCGGAAAACAAGATTACCGTTAAGATCAAGACTGACAAGTCAGTTGCTGAGTTTACATCTAATGTAAAAGAGAGCAAGCTCACCAAGCTTCCAGACATCCGCAAGGATTACGACGTTACTTGGACTAAGACTAAGATTGATGGTCGCGATACCGACGAAGGTATTTCTTGGAGTAATGATCAGAAAACCACTATTATCTACCGTTACGATCCAACTAAAGCAGAAGAATTTGATACAACAAAGATTCTTGGTTTGTTAAAAGCTACGCCAAAAGACAAGCAAGCTGGTTTGCGCGACCTTACAGGCGGCGAGCAGCTTACCTATGAAGGTACAGGGAATAACGCGAAAAAGTCGCACATGCACTATGCGCTGCAAAATGGCGAGCCAACGGGCGAGCTTACGCTTGGCAATATGGGTGGTCCATACTGGTCTGGGAATCAGAAAGTTTCTAATTCTGACGTAGACCTCGGTGATAATTTATCAGATGCTGGTTCGTATTCATGGGATACAGAGGCTGGCTCTGTAACGGTGGCTGCTAAAAAGGGCAAGATTTTCAAGGCGCGTCTGTTTGTTGAGCCGTATGCAATGACATACTATAAGCATGTTTATCTGGAGCAAGGCCGCAATCCAGGCAATACAGCAAAGGCAATTAACGTTATCTTTGTGCCGCAGACGAATCATAAGACGAAAGACCTTTCGGATTCGATTGGCGAGCACAAGACCGAAAACGTTGAGGGCAAGGATGTTCCAACACAGTCGAAGTATTACAACGCGTCTGCTGATAAGAAAGATGCGTATGAAAAGGCATTAAAGACTGCAACAGACTTGCTTGCAACTGTTAAGGACAAGCAAGAAAAAGACCTTACCGAAGAGCAGAAGGCGCAAATCGATAACGCTACGATTAACCTTAATAAGGCACGCGCCGAGCTTGATGGTCCTGACACCAACAAGGACGGGCTGAACGCCTCGATTGAAGCCAACGGCAAGGCCGCTGAAGGTAGTACTGCCGCAACTGGTACACAAGCAACGAACCAGTTCAAGAACGTAAGCGACCCTGACTTCAAGAAGGCAGACGGTTCTGATGATAAGGACAGAAACGAAGCTGCTAAGAAGGCAAAGACAGATTACGACAAGGCTCTTGAGGAAGCTAATAAGGTAAAGGAAGACAAGAACGCCACGCAGAAGGCTGTTGACGACGCTAAGACTAAGCTTGATGCTGCACGCGAAAAGCTGAACGAATTCACCACCAACAAGGATGAGTTGAATAATGCTATCGCTCAGCACGGCAAGGTGAACACAGGCGATGCGTCTAAGCAAGGTGACGAGAAGCTTAAGACTGCCGATCCAACCTACCAGAATTCTACTCCTGCAGAGCGTAAAGCATACGACGACGCTGTAGCACAGGCAGACAAGGTCTCCAAGGATCCAAACGCTTCCCAGAAGGAAGTGAACGAGGCTATCAAGAAGCTTAAGGAAGCTAAGGCTGCGCTCGACAAGAACGCAACCGACAAGTCTCCTCTTGATGCTGCCGTGCAAAATAGCTTCGATAATCCTGATCCAGACAATGCTAACGGCAAAAAGAGCGTGTTCTACACGAACGCCGCCGCGAAGAAAGACTCAGACGCTAACGCTAAAAAGGCTGTTGAGGACTACGATAAAGCACTAAAGAAAGCCAAGGATGTTCTCGCAGACAAAAACGCCACCAAGAAAGACGTTGAGGACGCTAAGAAAGCGCTTGAAGATGCCGAAAAGGCACTTCATGCTGAGGCTTATCAAACAAAGACAACTGATTTAGCTGAAGCTATTGCAGATAATGTAAGCGGCTACCTAATGCCAGCCTACTTCAATGCGTTTGATTTGTCACAAAGCAAAGATCCTGCCGATGTTGAGAAGGCTAAACAAGCTGCTAAGGACTTCAAAGCCTATAACGACGCTTACCACGCTGCAAAAGACTTGCTTAAGGAGATTAAGAAGCCAAATAGCACGGTAACGCAGGAGCAGGCTGATAAGATTAAGAAACAACTTCTTGACGCGCGCAAGACAATCGATAAGTATGCAACTGACACGAGCAAGATTTCGGCGGCGCTGCTTCACAGCTTGGCTATTACTAAGAGCCCGGCGTATTTAAACGCGTCTGCTGGTGCAGAAGGTTCTGAGGAAGCGAAGGCAAAGAAAGCATACGATGATGCTCTTAAGGCTTTGCAAGATGCCTTCAATGATAAGATGCCTCAAGATACGGTCGATGGTAAGCCTGATAGTGATCCAATCTCAACAAATAATATTCCTGCAAAGGATGGAGATACTAGTAGCCCTGACTATCTTAAGAGCATCCAGTCCCACGCTAAGGGTCAGCCTTTGAATAGGGATGTAACAAAGCTTCTTGCAAAGCTTAATGATGCTGTTAAAGGCCTGGATAAGTTTAAGACCAAGACCGACGAGCTGATTGAGTCCATTAACAAGGATTCGGATACGCATCCAAGCCCTGCGTTTAAGAACGCGTCGCAGCCAAGCTTCCAAAAGCCTGATGGCTCGGGACCGGATGATGCCAAGAACGCTGCTGCTAAAGCGGCAGCAGATGCCTACGGCAAAGCACTCAACGAAGCCAAAGACTTGCTCAAGAAGCCTGATGCTACGCAAAAGGAAATTAACGACGCCAAGGCTGCTCTTGACAAGGCTCGCGCCGAGCTTGACAAGTACAACACCGACGTCGCCAAGCTCAAAGCGAGCGTAAAGAAGCATGGTACCAAGGCAGACGTTCCTGCTCCAGAAGAAGGAACGCTTACCTCTGATGCGTATCGCAATGCGTCTGATCCTCACTTCTTAACTCCTGATGGCAAGCCGGATGACAACAAGAACAAACAGGCCGCCGCAGACAAGAAGGCGTATGACGCAGCTCTGCTTAAGGCGCAGGAATTGCTGAAGAAAGCAGATCCTGATAGCAAGACGCCATTAGACGCCCAGCCAACTCAGAAAGAAATTGACGAGGCTTTGAAGAATCTTGACGATGCTCGTAAGAAGCTTGAGGATAACTACAAGACAGTTACTACTGATCTTGAGAACGAAATTAACAAGTCTACTGCTGAACATGCTCCTGCTGTTACTGAAGGCGACTTTGAAGCTACTCCAGAGTTCAAGAATGCTCAAGCTAAGACAAGCGATGGTAATGAAAATGCAGACGTTACTGCTTACAAGAATGCTCTTGCAAATGCTCGCAAGTTAGTAAGTGATGCAAAGGATACAAACAAGAAGAACAGCGAACGTCCAACGCAACAGCAGATTAACGATGCGTTCGATGCTCTTACTGCAGCTAAGAAGCAAATTACTGACAACTACAAGACGAATTTTGAAGCGTTGACTTCTGCCAAAGACTTTGCAGATGATGGCTTCAAGAAGACGCCTGAGTATCAAAATGCTCTTGCTAAGAAGACTGCTGGTGATCCAGGTGCTACAAATGACTTGGGTGAAACTGGCAAAGACACTGGCTTCGAGAATGTTCTCAATCAAATCAAGCAGAAGCTTAATGATGATAACTGGAAGAAGACAGCAACTCAGAAGTCTGTAAACAACTTGCTAAAGAAACTGCAAGCAGCTCAAGACAAGATTGCTAACAACTACAAGACTGATGCAAAGCTTCTTGAAAACGAAGTCGGCGATAAGGACGCACAGGGTCAACCTGTAACGCCTCCGTTCGAGGCGTCGGTTGAGTACAAGAACGCGCTTGAAAAGAAGAACGCTGGTGACGCTACTGCAACGGAAAAGCTTAAAGCTTATGCCGAGAAGCTTGCTAAAGCAAACGAGCTTATTGAAAAGGTCAAGAATCCTGATCCAAACGCAAAGCCAGAAGATCGTCCAACTCAGAAGCAGGTTGATGATGCTCTTGCGGCTTTGAAGAAGGCCAAGAAGGATATCGACGACAACTTCAAGACCAAAGTCGACGCTCTTAAGAAAGAAACGAAAGAGCTTAAGGACGACGGCGGAGCTAAGCCAGACACCGAGAAGTTCGAAAAGTCTACCGAGTATCAGAATGCTCTTGCCAAGAAGGGTGCTGACAGCAAGGATAACGCAGACATACAAGCGTACAATGACGCTTTAGCGAAAGCCAATGAACTTCTTGATCTATTCGACGAGAGTGGCAATCCAAAAGCCAACATTCCAGCTGGAAAGCAACTCCCAACTCAGCAAGAAGTTGACGAGGCTCTTAAGAATCTGAAGGAAATTAAAGATAAGATTACTAAGAACTACGTCACCAGTCCGCATGACTTGCAAGAAGAAGTTGATAAGTCGAAGGGCGGAGATACTGACACCAGAACCGACGTGTTCGAGAATACTCCAGAGTTCAAGAATGCGACTGCTAAGGGTGATGACGCTGCTAAGAAAGCTCTTGACGACTATAACAAGAAGCTCAAGGCTGCCAAGGATCTTCTTGATAAGTTTGATCGCACTACTGGAAAGCCAAAGACTGATCTTCCAGATGGTACTAAAGTCCCAACTCAAAAGCAACTTGACGATGCTCTGAAGGATCTCCAAGCCGCCAAGAAGAAGATTGCCGATGATTACAAGACTGATCCTTCCAAGCTGAAAACAGAAGCAGATGCTGATGCTAAGTTCCGTGATTCTGTATTCTTTATGATTGGAATGACTGAGGATATTGACGCCTATAACAAGGCTTTGGCTGAGGCTAACAGTGTGCTTAAGGATCCGAATGCTACTCAGGCTGAGGTTGACGCGGCTTTGAAGAAGCTTCAGGCGGCTAAGTATAAGATTAATCACCCGTTTGGCATAGGCAGTGGTGTTGGAAGCGGTAGCGGCTATGATGCTGATGCTAGTGATTCTCAGAGTGCTTCGGTTGATAAGACTGCTTTGCGAGTCGAGGTTAATAATTCTGAAGCAGATTCTTCTGCTGCGTCTAAGGCGAATACTGCTGCTGCTAGAGCTTACGTGAAGGCTTTGGCTGAGGCTAAGCGTGTGCTTGCTGATAAGAATGCTACTCAGGCTCAGGTTGATGCCGCTTTGAGGAATCTTAAGGCTGCTAAGGCTGCGTTGCGTAATGCTTCCGGTAATGCTGGTGGTCTTGCTAAGACGGGTGCTGCAACTGGCTTGTTTGCAAGTCTTGCTGCAATCTTCTCCGGTCTTGGTGCTGCTGGCGTAGCTTCTCGCCGTCGTAAGCACTCTAACGAGTAGTCTATCGCGTAACTAAAATCCCTCGCAGGTTATCTTCCGATAATCCGCGAGGGATTTTTTCATCCGCTGCCGCTGCACATGCTGTTCCTGTAGCTTTGCGCCAGTGCTTTGCAAACGGTGACTATTTGTTGCTTAAAGAACATTAGCGTCCGTGCTGAGCGAAGACATGCTCGCGCGGGTAACGCGCTTGCTACGAAACTCGCGTTGGAAGTCCACTGGACTTCCAACTTAAGCGAGTTTCCGCTCCGAGTTACCTTCGCGCGCTACGCTTTAAGCGCTTCGGCAGGTCGTCGCGCAGAGCCGCAGGCTGCTGATTCGCCAAGCGAAGAAGAAAAATCGAAAAATCTCTGCGATAGACACGGTTATTAACGAATTAGCACGCAGAGTTTGGGGGATTTCTTTACGAGCACTAAAAGAGGACTGATGGAGCAACGTTCGTAGAGAACAAAGTATGCATGAGAGTCTTTAACAGCCAAAGCGACTGAAGGACGGGACGTGCGAGGAGAGAAATCCCCCAAAACTTGCGCCACGTTAAGAATGATGCCTAAAACTCGCCACGCTATGAGCGCGAAAGCAGGTAGTTTCGCAGCCTTGTACACCACCACAATGTAAAGTTGCGGTATGGAAAGTGCGAACATAACAGATAGTGCAACTACTGAAACCAACTGCAACGAAAGCAGCACGAACTCTTCCGCACTCACCTCAAGAAGCCTTATTAAAGCCGGTTTTGCTCGCCCGGATGCCGCACGTTGCGCAATGATGGCAATATGCAAAAACTGCAATAAAATATCGTTTGAAACACTACTAAGAAGCGCGCTCACAGTTGAAGATCCAGATTCTGCATTGCTTTCATTGCAAGATTTAAGTGAAACATACCCCGAAATAATAAATAATATTTCAACTTCAAATTCGCAAGTATCTGACTCATTAACAAGCCTAATGCAAGTATTAGGTGCGTCTAACGCGTTGGCAATGCTTATGCGCACAAGACCTAATCTTATAAAAGCTGCAGCAAATGACCCGAATCATCTTTTTGCAATGACTAGGGAAGAACGCGTAAAAGACTTACTCGAAGCAATACAAGCTTACACTGCAACAGTTGTTTCTTCTGAAAGCAGCGATTCTAACACAATTTACTTAACATCACTCGGCTTTGCACAAGCAGTTTCTGCGCTTCGTGCGCGCTACCGTGAGCATGTTGCTGCAATTATGGCGGCTGATTTAGCGAGCGCTGACCCTGTTGAAGTGCAGCCAGATATTAGTCGTAAGCTTTCCGACGCTGCCGATGCTGTTTTAGAGGCAGCGTTGTCTATTTCGCGAGGACAGGTTACTGGTTCTTCCGCATGCAGATTTGCGATTATTGCTATGGGCAAGCTTGGAGCGCAAGAAATTAACTACGTTTCCGATATCGATTTGATTTATGTTGTGGAGCCTGCGGATTTAAGCAACAAGCAGAACCAGGATGCTGCTTTGCGCGTTGGTGTTTCTATGGCAATGGTTTTGCAAAAAGTATGCCAGTCGGTGGTTATGGGCTCTGTGGAGCCTCCGCTTTGGCAGATTGATACTGCGCTTCGCCCGGAAGGTAAGGATGGTCCTCTTGTTCGTAGGCTTGATTCTCATAGAGAATATTATGAAAAGTGGGCGAGTAGCTGGGAGTTTCAGGCGCTTTTGAAGTCGCGCCCTGCAGCAGGGGATACGGATCTTGGAAAAGCTTATCGCGATATGGTTGAGCCGTTTATTTGGAAGGCTTCTGGTCGTGAGCATTTTGTAGCTGACTGCCAGCATATGCGTCAGCGTGTGGAGTCGCTTATTCCGGCTTCTCAACGCGATTTGGATATGAAACTTGGTAAAGGCGGCTTGCGCGATGTTGAGTTTACTGTGCAAATGCTGCAGCTTGTGCACGGAAGTGAGGATGAGTCGCTTCGAGTAAGGGATACTATTTCCGCTTTGCAAGCGTTGGCTCAAGGTGGCTACGTCTCTAGGTCTCAGGCGGCGCTATTGGCAGAACACTACCGTTTTGAGCGTGTTCTTGAGCATCGTCAGCAAATGTGGAGTATGCATCGCACGCATTTGTTCCCAGATTTGGGTGCGCAAGGAAACGGCGGCTTGGATCGCGCGCGCACAATTTCTACAGAGCAGCTTAACAACAATGAGCAGATTTGCCGCCTTGCTCGTGCTGTGCGGCTTCGTCCGGAAGAGTTAGTTGCGCGTTTTGATAAAGCTCGTCGTGAAATTCGGCACTTGCATAAGGATATTTACTACCGTCCGATGCTTCCTATTAACGCTCAAACGGATGCGGATCCTATTGTACTTTCGCCGGAGGCTGCTCGCGCGCGCTTTGCTTCTATTGGTTTTGCGGATGCTCGCGCAGCACAGTTGCATGTTGAAGCGCTTACAGAGGGGCTTTCTAGGGCTGCTAAAATTCATAGAATTTTGCTTCCGGCAGTGTTGAAGTGGCTTGGCGACGGGCAGAATCCGGATATGGGTTTGCTTGCGTGGCGGCGTCTTGCGGAGCGTTTTGGCGGAAAAAATACGTATCTTGGTTTTTTGCGTGATTCTCCTTCCGCAGCTCAGCGTCTTTGCCACGTTTTGGCGGATTCGCGCTATCTTGGCGACGCTATGATGCAGTCTATGCAGTCTATTACTTGGCTTGGAGACGACGAAGCGTTATCTGCGCGCGATAGGGCAAGTCTTGACATGCAAACTAGTGCAATGGTTGCGCGTTATGCAAGTAATATTGCGGATTTTGCGCAGTCTTTGCGCGCTCTTCGCCGGCAGGAAATTGAGCGAGTAGCTTTAGCTTGGATGTGTGGTCTTATTGATGACGATACTTCTATGCTTGCAATGAGTGATGTGTTTGATGCTATTTTAGATGCGACTTTGCAATGGTCTATGCGTGAAGCTGTGTCAGTCATGAATTTGAATGCTCCTCAAGCTGAAATTGCTATTATTGCTTTAGGTCGCTACGGTGGTAAAGAAGTAAACTTCTGTTCTGATGCAGATATTATGGTAATTTACAAGCCGGTTGGTGAAGATTGCGATTTAAACGCAGCTCACCGCTTTGCGCAAAAAACTGTAGATATTTTGCGTAATATTTTGCAAGGTCCTCTTACACTTGAACCAAAAATCATGGTCGATTTGGATTTGCGTCCGGAAGGAAAAGACGGTCCGCTTGTTCGTTCGCTAGAATCTTGCGAAAAGTATTATCGTCAATGGGCTAGCACTTGGGAGCATCAAGCGTTGTTGCGAGCGCGTTTTGCTGCAGGTTCTAAGGAGTTGGCGGATGCTTTGCTTAACGGAGTTGTAAACGAATTGCGTTACGCTGCAAATCCTCTTAGTGAATCTCAGCTTGCTGAAATTCGTAAGCTTAAAGCTCGCATGGAAGCGGAGCGTTTACCTCGAGGAGTTAGTAGGGACAGGCATTTGAAGCTTGGTCGCGGCGGTTTAAGCGATGTTGAGTGGACTGTGCAATTGATGCAATTGCAATATGCTTCAAAGCATGAATCTTTACGAGTAGTTGGAACTATGCAAGCGTTGAAAGCATTGCAATCTGAGCATTTTATAAGCGACGAGGATGCTGAAGTTTTAAGCCGCTGCTGGCATATGTGTTCTGCAGTGCGCAACGCAAACTTCTTGTGGTCTGGATCAATGGCTCGCGCAGATATTATTCCAACTGACTCGTATTCTTTGGGTGGAATTGCAACTTACCTTGGCTACGAGCCGAACCAGGGCCGCGTTTTTGAAAACGATCTTTTAGCAACTATGCGTCAGTGCCGTGAAATCATGTCTCGTCTTTTCTACGCTCGCTAATTTCTCAATCTTTAGTCGCTTCACATTTATTGTTGCATTCTCTTCTTTAGGTTATAATTTCAGGACGGGAGGTGATTTTAATGAAAAATACAGTAATGAGTAATAATGTAAAAGAAAGAGCCAACACTTCAGTTTTTTATGCTGATGTTTCTGCGCCTATAAAACAAGCAGTCAGTGGTGAAAATTTAGAAGAAAATGACGAATTATTATCTACTGATTTTGCTGCAAAACTTATGCATAGTTATAAGCAGTCAGTTTCTGGTTTAGTGCGTCCGTATGCGGATGTTTTTGCTGAGTTAGAAAAGGGCTTGTAATGAGTTCCTTTGATATTCTTGTTACTCAGGATGCAGAAAATGATTTAAAAAATATAAGAGACTATATTGCATCTAATATCTCTAAGAAAACTTCCATAAGAATTATTAATTTTATTAAATCTAGTATTGAAAGACTGTCTCTTTTTCCTCAGTTTGCACCTGTAGTTAAGTATGAGCCTTGGAATTCACTTGGTGTGCGTCGTATTATTGTAAAGAATTTTCTTGTTTATTACAGAGTTGTTTTAGAAGAAAATACAGTTTATATTTTGAAGGTTACTTATGGTAAACGTAATCAACAAACTGTATTGGAACAAATAGATTTATTGGATTAAGTACTTATTAAATGTTGCATAATAAGTTATAGTTCTCCGCCACTCCGGGGGTGGGGGATTCGTCAACGCTAATCAGTAAAATTACGTAGGTCGCGTGTGGTTGCGACCGTTTGCCAATTGACGGAAGGTGAGCGGTACTTATTATGACGAACGCAATTTCTAGTTCTTTGCATCAAACTTTTTCTCGCAGTACAATTGCAAATTCTCTAGCTGGCAAAAGTGTTGTTACATTAGACGATATTTCAACTGCGCAAATACGAATGCTTTTAGACAAAGCGCGATACATTGATTCGCACCGTAAAGAAGTGGCTCACACTTGCGATGGCAGAGTGTTGGCCACTCTTTTTTATGAGCCGAGCACGCGCACCCGCTTAAGCTTCGAAACAGCAATGCTGCGTTTAGGTGGAAAAGTAATCGGTTTTGCAGGTGCGCAACTTTCCAGTGCGAGCAAAGGTGAGACTGTAAACGATACTTTGAAAGTCGTGTCTAACTATGTCGATGTTGTTGCAATGCGTCACCCAAAGGAGGGTGCTGCTTTTGTTGCAACGCAAGCTGTGAGCACGCCTATTATTAACGCTGGCGACGGCGGTCACATGCATCCAACTCAAACTCTTGCAGACTTGGCAACGATTCTTGCGCGTTTCGGCCGCCTTAATAATCTCACTGTCGGCTTGTGCGGCGACTTAACATATGGCCGCACGGTTCACTCGCTTATTGAAACTTTGTGCCGCTTTGGAAACGTTCATTTTGTGCTGATTAGCCCGGATGAGCTTAAAACTCCGCAGTACGTAATCGACCGTATTATTGACACTCCTTCGTGCACTTATGAAGAAACTCGCGACTTGATGGAAGTTATTGGCAAGCTTGACGTGCTTTACATGACTCGCGTGCAAGAAGAACGTTTTACGGATCGCGAGCAATACTTGCGACTTCGTGACACGTACATTTTGACTGAAGAAAAATTGCAAAAAGCAAAGTCGCATATGCCTGTGCTGCATCCGCTTCCTCGAATTAACGAGATTGCTCTTGACGTTGATGATGATCCTCGCGCAGCATACTTTGAGCAGGTTAAAAACGGTATGCTTATGCGTATGGCTTTGGAAAGTTCCGTTCTTGGAGACGAGCTTTGCGGCTACGAGCCAACTGATTTTGTAAACGTGCCAGAAGACGAATTGCGAGCAGTTGACGCACACGGAATTTCTTTGGCGGATCCTCGCGTGCACGTAACGGACGTGAATGTGCCTGAAGATCTTACTTGCCCGAATCCTCGTTGCATAACAAACAGCGAACTAACTCTTAAACGCAAGTTCTACAAAGCTGATTCCGTAAGGCACGAGTATCGCTGCATGTATTGCGACGAAGAAGCAGAAACTAAATAAAAAATTTAATAATATTATTATATAACTGTAAAAATTACGCAAAACCAGGAGTGAAATGAACGAATCAGGCACCTTAACTTTGCGCAATATCTCTGTGTGGGATACTGGCGAACGTATTGATCTTATTGTTGATGGCGTTCGTCAGGATGCCCTTATAGAGCGGAATGCGCGCGTTACTGGCGACATTGACGCAAGCGATTGGGTTGTTGCTCCTGGCTTTGCAGATCCGCATGTGCATTTTAGAGATCCAGGTCAAACAGCAAAAGAAACAATGATGACCGGCAGTGAGGCTGCTGCGGCTGGCGGTTATACGCAAGTTTTGATTATGCCAAATACTGTTCCAGCTCTTGACGGCGAGCCTTGGGAAGATGCTCCATTTGATGTAGATAATGTAGTTGACTATTTGCAGCGCTATGGTTGCATTTACGGCGTAAAATTGCCAGTTCGCTACGATTTGAGCGTGTGCGCATCATTGGGGCGTAAAGGCTTAAAACCAAGCAATATTGAGCTTTGGAAAAAGTATGTTGCTGGAATCGACGATGACGAAAAAACTTCTCCTATGAAAAAGCACCCGATTACTGCTATAAGCGACGACGGTGCTGCAGTGCCTGAACCGATTTTGCGAGATGTGTTAGCTATGGCAAAACAAACTGGTTTGCCATTCGTGGAGCATTGTGAGCATCATGATACGGGAGCTGTGAACGAGGGTCCGATCGCAAAAATGCTTGGTGTTGGTGGAATTCCAGCTTCTACTGAGCTTGCAATTGTTCAGCGAGATATTGATGCTTCCCGCGAAACTGGCGTACATGTGCATTTCCAGCATGTGAGCACTGCTGCTGCGTTTGAAGCTATTCGTAAGGCAAAGAAAGAGGGTTTGCCGATTACGTGCGAAACTGCGCCTCACTATTTAGCTTTGTGTGATGAGGATGTTTTGCGATATGGCGCGATGGCTAAGATGAATCCTCCTCTTCGTTCAAAAGCAGACAGGCAAGCAACGCTCGCTGCTATTGCGGATGGTACAGTTGACATGATTGCAACAGATCACGCGCCTCACACTGCGGAAGAAAAGTCAGGAGATTTTGCAAGCACTCCTAACGGAATTATTGGGCTTGAGTGCGCGTATGGTGTGTGCCGTAAAGTGCTTGTTGATGCAGGATATACGGACGATAAGCATTTAATCGAATTAATGGCAGTAAATCCAATGCAATTGATGAGCAGAAGACCTACTGATATTGCGGCTTTGCTTAACGTTTCTTCGCGATGCGCAAACAAGCGAACGCTGCGTTTAAGTATTACTGAGCACCCTGAAAACGTTGATTTAGTGCTGATTAATATGCGCGAAAATTGGGCGGTTGACGCAAATTCGTTCCATTCAAAAGCTCGAAACACTCCTTTTGATGGATGGCAACTTACAGGCAGACCTGTTGCGACGATTATTGGTTCAGAAATTGCTTTCTCGAGAATGTGATTGATTAAATATAAATTTGGAATGGTAGTAAATTATGGACGAACTTATTGAAGCGATTGCAGCCAAGCAAAATCCTAGTGTTGTGGGCTTGGACCCTAAGCCAGGTATTGTACCAGCCGAAATTATTAGCTCTCTTGCGGACGAAGTTTTGCAAGAAGTAGAAGGCGAGGATGCGCTGCCAACGCTTTTAGCTACAGCTTATTTTGAGTTTAATCGCGCTATTATCGACGCGGTTGCAGATTTTGTGCCGGCTGTAAAGCCGCAAATTGCGATGTACGAAGCACTAGGTTCCGCTGGAATGGACACGTACGCAATGACTTGCGAATACGCAAAATCGCAAGGATTAGTTGTAATAGGTGACGCAAAGCGCGGAGATATTGGCTCTACAGCTGGTCAGTATGCTGCTCATTTAAGCGGTTTCGCTAATCTTTCTTCATATTTTGAAGACGAAAATGCTACTGGTAACGCGCTTCCTCAATCTCTTAAAAATCTTCTAAAAAGCTCTAAAAATCTTGACGTTTGGCATGAAGATTCGCTTACAGTAAACCCTTATATGGGTTCGGATGGCGTGAAGCCTTTTATCGATGAAGCGGTAGCGCACGATAAAAGCATTTTTGTGCTGCTTCGCACTTCGAATCCTTCTAGCAAAGAGCTGCAGGAGCTTATTTTGCAAGATGGCAAGCCAGTGTATGAGCATATGGCTGATTTGATTGAGAACTGGGGTGCTTCAGGCATTGGTAAGCACGGTTATTCAAGAGTTGGTGCAGTTGTAGGTGCCACGCATCCGCAGGAGGGCAAGCATTTGCGCGAGATTATGCCGCACACTTTCTTCTTGGTTCCAGGCTATGGTGCTCAAGGCGGTACTGCTCAAGATGTTGCTGGAATGTTTGATGCAAACTCTGAAGGTGCTATTGTCAATTCTTCTCGCGGTATTATTGGTGCTTGGAAAAAGTCTGAAGATTACGCTAAAAATCAAGGTCATATGTCTCTCGATGACATTCTTGATATTGTGCGTGATTCTGCAACTGTTGCTGCGAAAAATATGCGTGACGACTTGCGCAATGCAGTGTATCGCTAGTATGTATAACTAAAATAAATATAACTAAAAATATAATTAAAATTAAAAATAAAACGCAACGGTACAAAACACATACAAGGGTAGGGGAAACCACATGAGTGATGGCATGTTTATTCCAACGCGAAAAGCCTCTGGAAACGCCATAATTACGTTACGTGAAGACGCTTTTGATTCTTCCGGCTCAAGTTCTGCAGACGAAAGCAATAATGCAAAATATTCGCGCCTTTGGGGGCGTAGAGCTGTAGAAGTACTCAATAATGAGAAGCTAGACGAAGGCGTGTACCGTTTGACTTTGCGAGATTCTGAGATTGCTAAAAAACTGCTCCTGCGCAATTTGTGAACTTGTATTCCCCTGACCCGACCGCTATGCTTCCGCGTCCTTTTGGAGTTGCAAGCGTAGAAGGCGATACTTTTACTTTGATTTTTGCTGTGATTGGCAAAGGCACTGCTAAGTTTGCTGAGCTTAAGCCAGGAGATAGCATTGACGCTCTTGGACCTTTAGGACTTGGCTTTAATATTTCCAAACCTGCACATTATCTGTTGGTCAGTGGCGGCTTGGGCGTGCCACCTATTTTGTGTGCTGCTCAAACGCTTTCAAAGCGTGAAGATTCTAGCGTAACGGCAGTGCTTGGCTACCGTAACAAGCGTTTTGCGGATGATTTAATGAAAGAATATATTTCAGACGTACACAGTATTACAAATGCTGAAGGAACTGTTATTACACTTCTTGACGAACTTGAAGAAAGTCAGCATCTTAATTTTGGAGACGATTTGCCAACGGTTATTTTGTCTTGCGGACCTTTGCCTATGATGAAAGCTGTAGCTCACTGGGCGCATGAAAGAAATATTGAGTGCCAGCTCAGTTTAGAAGCGCGTATGGGCTGCGGATACGGAACTTGCGTTGCTTGCGTTGTTGACACTTTGGAAGGCAGGCTGAAAGTTTGCAACGACGGTCCTGTTTTTGATGCGAATCGTTTGGGTTGGGAGTAAAAAATATGAGTGCTGTAAATAATGCCGAAAATAATTCTGTAAATAACGCAAATTCCGCAACAAATTGTGCAACAAGTTCCGCAACAAATTCCGCTGAAACTTTTGGTTTTGACACTAGCCACGTTTGGAAGCACCCAACTCAAGTCGCAGGCGTTAAGTGGAAAAACATGGTTGGAACTGCTTCTGGAACTTTCCAGCTTGCAGCTTGCCGACGCTTTTACGACGTAAGCCAACTCGGCGCAATTTGTACAAAAGGTGTTTCTCCTGTTCCGTGGGAAGGAAATCCTTCTCCGCGCACTGCAGAATCTCCTTCTGGAATGGTAAACGCAGTTGGATTGCAAAATCCTGGTGTCGACCATTATTTAGTAGACGAGTTGCCGAAACTAAAATCCATGGGAGCACTTGTTATTACTAATGTTGCAGGTCACAGTGACGACGATTATGCGCAAGTTGTTGAAAAGCTTGCAGATTCTGCGGCCGACATGCTTGAAATTAACGTAAGCTGCCCAAACGTGACTCACGGCGGAATGAGCGTTGGTACGGATCCGGTTGCATTGCACCGCTTAATTAAGCGTCTTCGCGCAATGACAAACAAGCCAATGATTGTAAAAATGACGCCAAATGTGACGGATATCGTTTCGATTTGCAAAGCTGCAGTTGATGCTGGAGCGGATGCTTTAAGCATGATTAACACGCTAGTTGGTTTGCGAATTGATATTCGAACAGGCGAGCCTATTATTGCAAATCGCACGGGCGGTGTTTCCGGTCCTGCTATTTTCCCGATTGGACTTGGGTTTGTGTGGCGAGTGCGTCAAGCTATGCCAGATATTCCAATTATTGGCATTGGCGGCATTGATTCTGGCGAAAAAGCTTTGGAATACTTGTATGCTGGCGCGAATGCTGTAGAAGTTGGTGCTGCTGCTTTGGTGGATCCTACTGCTCCTATTCGCATTGCTCGCGAGCTTGACGATTTGCTTGATTCTCGTCCAAAGCTTGCGTCTTTACTCGCTGAAGGCAAAACTTGGCGCTGAAATTAAGTATTTAAAAAGTATTTAGAAAGTATTTAAAATCATTTTAAGAAAGAGAGCTAATTATGGCAGAATTAGACGAACGTTTTACAAAGTTTTTGCTTGATTCAGGTGCGCTTAAATTTGGTGACTTTACGCTGAAATCTGGTCGTCAATCACCTTATTTTATTAACGCTGGTGCTTTTGACGACGGCATGAAAATCGCAAATCTAGGCGCATACTACGCTGAGCGCGTTGTTGCAGCAATCGAAGATGGCAAACTTCCGCAAGATATCGACACTGTTTTCGGCCCTGCTTATAAGGGTATTCCGCTGGCAGTTTCTACGGCAATGGCTTTGACGAATAATCATAATATGCCTGTTGGTTTTACTTTCGATCGCAAAGAGCGAAAGGATCATGGCGACGGCGGAATTATGGTTGGAAAACCGTTAAAAGACGGCATGAAAGTTCTGTTAGTTGACGACGTGATGACTGCTGGAACTGCAGTTCGCGAAACTTTGCCAAAGCTTAAAGCGGAAGCAAATGTGCAAGTTGTTGGCTTGATTTTGGCAGTAGACAGAATGGAACGCACGAAAGACAGCGAGCTTTCTGCAGTAAAAGCAGTAGAGCAGGAGTTTGGCTTCCCAGTTTTGCCAATTGCAAACGTGCGCGAAATTTTCGCTGCAGCAAAGCGTTTAGTTAATGCTGACGGTAAGCCAGTTATGGATGAGGAATTAGCTTCGCGCGCTGCAGATTACTTGCGTACGTATGGTGCGTAATTATCCTCTACAATTTCGGAACCAAACGGCCACAACGCAAGTTTTGCCATTTTGAAAGATTGTATGCCAAATGGGATGCCGACAATTGTGCAGCAGCAAATGAATCCTGAAACGATATAGCCTAATGCAAGCATTGGCCCAATGAAAAATACAATCCATAGTATGTTCCAAATTGTGCTAGTGCCGCCTTGGTAAATAACGTGTTTTCCAAATGGCGTGAGCGTGAGCTTTGCCATTTTGAATGCTTGAATACCGAATGGTATGCCAATAACGGTTATGCAAAGGAGGAAACTTATAAATAACCAGCTTGCAGCAATGAAAAGACCGCCGAATATCAGCCACACAATATTGCCAAGAAGTTTCATAAAAGTAGTATATAAGTTTTTTCAGTTTTAATGAAGTATGATTTTTGATAAGTGATTTATTGTAAGCGGGTGTAAAATCATGCGTTGCAATAGATGCATTTGTTTAAAGGAAGAATATGTTCTGCACGCAATGTGGTAATAAAAATGATGATAATAGCAAGTTTTGCAATACTTGCGGAGCGCTTTTAGAAGTTACGTCAACAGTCGAGCCGTCAATCCAAAGTCAACAATACGAATTGCCTACTAACGAAGCGCCTACTACTGTATTTCCTGCGCAGGAAGCTTTATCGGATAATCTAAGCGTTTCAGGTTCTCCTATTATGGGTTCTTCGAACGAACAGCCTTCTATGAATAATTCACCTTACGCACAAGGCGAAGCTCCGGCTAATTATTCTCATTCAGATGATGATAAGCGCAAGAAGAAAGTAATTATTACTTTAATAGCCGCTATTATTGCCTGTGTTTTGGTGATAGGTGCTGGTGCATGGTGGTATGTAAATAATGCGCGAACAGCTCAATCAAATAATAAAACTGAATTACAATCATCAAAATCAAAAAATAATAAATCTAAGCAGCATGTTCTAACCAATGATGATTTAGATTCAGACGATGAAGATAGTGATACTAGCAGCGATAAGGATAACGCTATTGGAGCGAGTGAAAAGCTCAATACCAAAAAAATCAATAAATTAGTAAACAATTTTGCTTCAAATAATAGCGTATCTGTAGCAATTTCTGGCAAGAAGGGCATATTGTATGAGTCTTCTAATTCTCGTAAAACATTCCCTGCTGTAGGTTTTTACTTCCCTGTTGTTCTTTATACTAAGGATAATCCACATCATGATTATGAAGATAAATGTGAAGATGTTATTAAGACAATGAGTAATGATTCCGCTAATGAGCTTTTAGATGATCAAGGTGGCATAGACGGATTAGATCAATGGCTGTCAGATAATGGCTATGCAAATACATCTTTTACTCGCAAATATGGTGATATTGATGCATCGAACGATGGTCACGAAAATCTTACTTCTTCTCATGATGCTGCGATGATGCTTTCAAAAGCTATGCAAAATTCGACTATTGCCAATGCGACGGGTTACGATATTTCTGCTGATGGCGTGAACGTTCCAGACGGCATAGAGGTTATGGCTCATCGTGGTCAAGGAATTAAGAATGTTTATAACTATTTCTTGATTCTTAAGAAGGGCAAGAACAAGATTGGAGTGTCTGTTTTAACAAAAAGTGCAGATAAAGATGACGTTGCTGAATTTGTTTCAAAATTGTTGAATTTGCTGAAAAATAATCTTCAAATATATTAAGTTGACACTTTGTGGCATAATAAGCAAGGTTTATTTCTTAGCTGCTTAATTTGCAGCCTATTAGCGAAAGAAACGGGTAACTCGTGGCACAGACTACCAATGATATTAAGAATGGATCGGTTTTGAACCTTGACGGTCAGCTTTGGACCGTCGTTAAGTTCCAGCACGTGAAGCCAGGCAAGGGTCCTGCTTTTGTGCGTACCACCATTAAGAACGTGCTCTCGGGCAAGATTGTCGACAAGACTTTTAATGCCGGCATGAAGATGGAGTTCGAGACCGTTGATAACCGCACGTTGCAATATTCATACGAAGATGGCGACAACTTCGTCTTTATGGATATGACCACTTACGACCAGGTTTATATTCCTAAGGCTTTGGTTGGCGAGCAGAGCAAGTATTTGCTTGAAGGCACCGACTGCATCGTAAGCTTCCATGACGGCACTCCTTTGAGCGTTGAGCTTCCAGCTTCAGTGATTTTGACTGTTACTCACACTGAGCCAGGCTTGCAAGGCAATCGTTCTAACGCTGGTACTAAGCCTGCAACCGTGGAAACCGGTGCTGAAATCCAGGTTCCGCTCTTCGTGGGTGAAGGCGAAAAGGTGAAGGTCGACACTCGTGACGGCTCTTACCTTGGTCGTGAAAACTAAAGAATTAATTATCTAATTAAAATAATTAGTTATCTAATTAAATTAGCTATTTATTTCTCAATAATTTTTTATAGTGTGACCCGGTGGCGATTATTCGTTGCTGGGTCGCGTAATTTTTGATACAACTTTATTAAGTAATTTTTATACGTTACACAGAAGGGCGTTACGATGGCACGTTCTACCGCTCGTAAAAGAGCTTTGAATACGCTGTATGAGGCGGATGAGAAGAATCAGCATATTCTTTCTTTGCTTGAGGAGCGAGTTAAGGAGCCTGGCGCTCAAACTCCGCTCCCAGAGTACGCTATTGAGATTGTTCGAGGCGTAGGAGAGCGACGTAACAGAATTGACAAGACACTAAACCGCTATTCGACTGGCTGGAAAGTTGGCAGAATGGCTGTTATTGATCGCAATATTTTGCGCATTGCGGTGTGGGAAATGCTTCTTAATGATGAGATTCCAGATAAAGTTGCTATTGACGAGGCTATTGCGCTCGCAAAAATGTATAGCGATGACGAAGCTATTGCGTTTATTCATGGCTTACTAAGCGCGATTATGGCAGATAAAGACACTTGCTTGGCAAAGTTTAACGGCGAATCTTCTCCTGAAGACGCTGCTACGGAAGAGTCTACGGAAGAAGCTGCTGCCGAGTAAGAAGCAATAACTATCGCCGGCGCGTCGCCCGTCCGCCAACCTGAGTAGACTTGCCAAGAATATCCTAAAGCCATAAGGGGGTTAAGGTGGATTACAACGACACCTTTGCCGGATTCGGCAGTGATGATGCAGTATTGGTGTTGGAGGATGGTCAGGTTTACGTTGGTAAGCCTTTCGGTGCGCAAGGTTCTACGCGCGCTGAGATTGTGTTCTCCACGGGCATGACTGGTTATCAAGAAACATTAACTGATCCAAGTTATGATCAACAAATCGTAGTTCAAACATTCCCACATATAGGTAATACGGGAATGAATCACGAAGATTCAGAATCTGCCCACATTTGGGTTGCAGGTTACGTAGTTAAGGAGCCAAGCCCAGTAGTTAGCAATTGGCGAGCTGAAGGTTCCTTGGAAGACGATTTACAAAAGCAAGGTATCGTTGGCATTAGTGGTATTGATACTCGAAAGCTGGTACGTCATTTACGCTCGGTAGGCGTTATGCGTGCCGGCATTTTTTCTAATAAGGCCCTGGTTGATCCGTCAACCGGGGCTTTTCGTACCGTCGCTTCTTTCGTTGACGAAATTAAGCAAACTCCTCAAATGCAAGGTTTGCGTTTAACGGATGAAGTAAGCACTAAAGAGACGTACACGATTGAGCCTTGCGGTGATTTTGAAGAAAAAGATCCACTTTACACGGTTGTAGCAGTTGACTTTGGTATTAAATCTATGACTCCTCACCGTTTGGCTGAACGCGGCTGCTGTGTGCACGTTGTAAGCTCCTCAATAAGCTTCGAATCGCTGCAAGCTCTTAACGCAGACGGCGTATTCTTCTCGAATGGTCCTGGAGATCCTGGCCAAGCAAATCGCGAAGTTGATCTTTTGCGTAAAGTTTTGGATGCAGGTTACCCGTTCTTTGGTATCTGCTTTGGAAACCAGTTACTTGGTCGCGCGCTCGGCTTTGGAACTTACAAGTTGAAGTTTGGTCACCGTGGTATTAATCAGCCTGTAAAAGACGTTACAACCGGAAAAGTGGAAGTTACGGCTCACAATCACGGCTTTGCTGTGGACGCACCTCTTGATGGCCCTGTTCAATCTCCTTACGAAAACGGCCACTTTGGTCGCGTAATGGTGTCGCATATTGACTTGAACGACAATGTTGTAGAAGGCTTACAATGCCTTGATATTCCAGCGTTCTCAGTGCAATATCATCCGGAAGCTGCAGCAGGCCCGCACGATGCTTCCTATCTATTTGACCGTTTTGTGCAATTGATGCGCGAAAACACTCGAAAAAGCAAGTAAGATTTTAAGATTTACGGAAAGAGAAGTTTACTATGCCAAAACGTACTGATATTAAGTCGGTTATGGTAATTGGTTCCGGCCCGATTGTTATTGGTCAGGCTGCAGAGTTTGATTATTCCGGAACGCAGGCTTGCCGAGTTCTTCGCGAAGAAGGCATTCGCGTAATTTTGGTCAACTCTAACCCGGCTACGATTATGACCGACCCGGAACTTGCGGACGCAACATATATTGAGCCAATTGACACTTCGATTTTGGAGCGAATTATTGCAAAGGAGCGTCCGGATGCGCTTCTTCCAACGCTTGGTGGTCAAACTGCACTTAATGCTGCAATGGATTTGGGTCGTGCAGGAATCCTAGAAAAATATAACGTTGAGCTTATTGGCGCTTCTTTGGAAGCAATCGACCGCGGCGAAGACCGAGAGCTTTTCAAAAAAGTCGTTGAAAAAGCCGGAGCTGAGTCAGCAAAATCCTTTATTGCTCACTCGATTGAAGAAGTAGACAAAATTGTTGAAACTTTAGGATACCCGGTAGTAGTACGTCCAAGCTTCACAATGGGCGGCTTGGGCTCTGGTATTGCTCATAACGAAGAAGAGCTTCACCGCATTGCAGGAGCCGGCATTCACTATTCTCCAACAAACGAAGTGCTTATTGAAGAAGGCATTGAAGGCTGGAAAGAGTTTGAGCTTGAACTTATGCGCGACGCAAAAGATAACGTCGTAGTTGTTTGCCCAATCGAAAACGTCGATCCTGTAGGTGTGCACACTGGCGACTCGATTACAGTAGCTCCTTGCTTTACACTTACAGACCGCGAGTATCAGAAGATGCGCGATATCGGTATTGCTATTATTCGAGGCGTTGGCGTCGATACCGGCGGTTGCAATATTCAGTTTGCAATCAACCCTCAAACTGGTCGCATTATCGTCATCGAAATGAACCCGCGTGTGTCTCGTTCTTCCGCGCTCGCATCTAAAGCAACCGGCTTCCCAATCGCAAAAATCGCAACGAAACTTGCTCTCGGCTACACTTTGGATGAAATTCAAAACGATATTACGCGTTCAACTCCTGCAAGCTTCGAGCCAACAATCGACTATGTTGTAACGAAGATTCCGCGCTTTGCTTTCGAAAAGTTCCCAGGAGCAGACACCACGCTTACAACTTCTATGAAGTCGGTTGGCGAAGCAATGGCTTTGGCTGGAAACTTCCAGGAATCCCTTGGAAAAGCAATGCGCTCAATCGACAAGCGTCATTCATGCTTTAACTGGGATGGCGAACGCCCAGGCAAGGAAGAAGTTAATAAGCTTCTTGAAGAAATGCATACTCCAACCGAGCATCGCTACTTGCAAATCCAGCGCGCGCTTTGGGGTGGAGCAACGCCAGATCAAATTTTTGCAGCAACAAAAATCGACCCTTGGTTTGTAGAGCAGCTGGCTCAAATTAACGAAACTGCGCTCGCAGTTCGTGAAGCTGAAACCTTAACTCCTAAAGTTTTGAAGCGTGCTAAACTTGCTGGTCTTTCGGACGTGCAGATTGCGCATTTGCGTAATCTTGGCGACGAAGGCGAAAACATGGTTCGTGAGCTTCGTTGGGCTTACGGTTTGCGCCCTGTTTACAAGACTGTTGACACTTGCGCAGCTGAGTTCGACGCAGCAACTCCGTACTACTATTCTTGCTACGCTGACGAAAGCGAGTTGAAGAAGCGCGATCGCGAAGCTGTGATTATCCTTGGCTCTGGTCCAAACAGAATCGGCCAGGGTATTGAGTTTGATTACACTTGCGTTCACGCTGTTCAGGAATTGGGCAAGGATTACGACACCATTATGGTTAATTGCAATCCTGAAACAGTTTCTACAGATTACGACATGTCTGACCGCCTTTACTTTGAGCCTCTTACTTTCGAAGATGTGCTTGAAATTTACGAAGCAGAAAAGAAGCTTGGACCTGTTAAGGGCGTGATTGTGCAGCTTGGTGGTCAAACGCCACTTTCGCTTGCTGCTCGTCTTAAAGCTGCAGGAGTTCCAATTTTGGGAACGACTCCTGAGGCTATTGATTTGGCTGAAAATCGTGAGCTTTTCGGCGAGGTTCTTCGTCAAGAAGGCATGAACGCTCCTCGATACGGCACAGCTTTGAGTCTTGAGGAAGCAAAAGATGCAGCTCACGCAATCGGCTACCCGGTTCTTGTGCGCCCAAGCTACGTGCTCGGCGGTCGCGGAATGGAGATTGTATACGACGACGCTCAGCTTGCAAAGTATGTTGATCGCGCATTGGATGAGGCTCGAGCAGACACGGTTGTTTCTGGCAGATTGCCTTCGCCGCTTTTGATTGATAAGTTCCTTCAGGACGCTATTGAAATCGATGTTGACGCGCTTTACGACGGCAACGAGCTTTATATTGGCGGCATTATGGAGCATGTTGAGGAAGCTGGTGTGCACTCTGGTGACGCTGCTTGTACTCTTCCTCCAAGCACGCTTTCGGACGATCAAATTCGACGCCTTCGCGAGGGTACGCTTTCGATTGCTCGCGGCTGCTCTGTTCGCGGTCTGATTAACGTGCAGTACGCTTTTATGGCAAACACTTTGTATGTAATTGAAGCAAATCCTCGAGCGTCTCGTACTGTTCCGTTTGCTTCTAAAGCTACTGGCGTTGCTCTTGCTAAAGCTGCTGCTCGAATTATGGCTGGTGAAACCATTGCACAGCAGCGCAAGCGTGGACTTCTTCTCCCGCAAGGCGATGGCGGAGATATTCACCCAGGTCAGCAGGTTGCTATCAAAGCTTCTGTGCTGCCTTTCAAGCGTTTCCGTACTCCTGTTGGTCGTACGGTTGATATTTTACTTGGACCAGAAATGCGCTCTACTGGCGAAGTTATGGGCTTCGATCGTGACTTCCCACATGCTTTTGCTAAGAGCCAGCTTGCAGCATACAAGGGTGGTTTGCCTACCAGCGGCAACGTGTTTGTGTCTGTAAGTGATGCAGATAAGCGTCAACTTCCGCTTCTTGCAGTGCGATTAGTGGAGCTTGGTTTTACTATTTGGGCTACTGAAGGTACAGCTTCTGTGCTTCGTCGTTATGGTATTGATTCCGTGATTGTCGATAAGCTTTCTAGTCAGGGCGACACGGCGAAGGATATGCCAAATAGTGAGAAAGCGCATGAAAGAATCGGTAAGAATGTTGTAGAGCTTATCGAAAATGGTAAGATTGATATGGTATTGAATACGCCGAATTCAAGGGGATCGCGCACTGATGGTTATGCCATTCGTGCGGCAGCTGTAGCAGCTGATCTTCCGCAATTCACTACTATTACCGAATTCGCACCAGTATTAATGGCTATTGAAGCTGTTAAGAACAACGATTATCAGGTGATGAGCATACAAGAACATGCTCAGCAGTTGTTTGCAATTGAACAGGCAGAAAGTCAAGAAAGTCGGGCTTAATACATGACCGAGAGCATTCGTGATCAAGAAGTGCAGGCGCAACGATCCGATTTTGGTTTGCGTTTGAAGAACGCTATGGCAAAATATGGACCATTGTGTGTTGGAATCGATCCTCATCGCAAAATGCTGCTTAATTGGGGATACAACATGGATGCTCTTGGAGCTGAACTTTTTTCTATGCGCATGCTGCAAGCTATGAATGGTAGGGCAGCGGCAGTTAAATTCCAATCCAGCATGTTTGAGCGCTATGGTTCTAAGGGTTTCGCAGCGCTTGAGCGTGTGCTGTATGCCGCTCGTCAAATGGATATTATTACTATCGTTGATTGCGGTCATGGAGGATTGTCTACTACTATTTCTGCGCTTGCAGACGCATATTTTAAGCCTGGAGCTCCGCTTCTTGCTGATGCTATTACTTTGCTTCCTTATTATGGCGCACGTTCTATGGGCGGCTTAATTAACGAAGCTCTTAATAACGGTCGCGGTGTTTTTATTGCGTCTCTAACTTCTAATCGCGAAGGCGCAAGTTTGCAAACTGCTATTAGGCAAAGCGGAACTTACCGCGGAACTACTGTAGCTCACGGAATTGCTCAAACGGCTCAAAGTTTTAACAATAAAACTAAAGGAATGGGTTCTGTTGGTTTAATTGTTGGAGCGACTATTGGCGACTGGATGAACGGTGGTGGAATTGACGTAACCAGTTTTACTGGTCCAATTCTTTCTCCTGGTTATGGGTGGCAAGGTGCAGAAGCTGACGATTTAAAGCGTGTTTTTGCTGGTACACATGGTAATGTATTGGTAACTGTTTCGCGTTCGATTGCGTCGCATGGTCCAGATATTGGTGAACTTTCGGCTGCAACTGAACGCATAGCATTGGATATTCGTCAGGCTCTTGTTGATTCAGGCGAATGTGTGTAAACGAGAGGTAAACAAATGGGTGCCACGGATGAGACTGCAGATTCGCAGTCTAGACGTCGATTAATCGTATTAACGGGTCCTACTGCGGCTGGTAAAGGCACAGTAGAAGGCATACTTCGTGAGAAGCATCCTCATATTTGGCTATCTGTTTCTGCTACCACTCGTGCGCCTAGACCTGGTGAATTTAATGGTATTCACTATTGGTTCTTAGATGAAGAAGAATTTGAGCGTCGTAAGCGTAATGGTGAATTCTTGGAAACCGCGCTGGTTCATGGCACGGCTCATTATGGCACCCTTCTTCAGCCTGTTTTGGATCATCTTACGCAAGATATTCCTACTTTGCTGGAAATAGATTTGCAAGGAGCTAGGCGCGTAAAACAAGAGGCTGCTCGTCTTGGATTAGAAGTTGTGTACGTGTTCATTGCGCCTCCGAGCTTTGAAGAGCTTAAGCGTCGTCTTATTGGTCGTGGTACTGAAACTCCTGAGCAGCAAGCAAAACGTTTGGAAACTGCTAAAGTTGAAATTGCTGCAGCTAAAGAGTTCGATGTTGTTATTGTGAACGATAATGCTGAGCGTGCCGCAGATGAACTGTGGAATGTTATTGCAAGCGAATACGACTTATAGTTAAAACTTACGCAATATCCAATCGATAGCATATAATAAGCCTTTTGGAACTATTGTGGCACCATAGAATTTGGAGAATATTATGGCATTAGGCACTCAGCCAACACCTACTGGTCTTGCGAATCCACCGATTGATGATTTAATGCAACATGCGGATTCCAAGTATGCGCTTGCCTTATTTGCTGCAAAACGAGCACGTCAAATTAATGCTTATTTTACTCAGCTTAATGAAGGTTTGCTTCAAAATGTTGGCCCACTAGTTGAGTATCAAAATCAAGAAAAGCCTTTAGCTATTGCTTTCCGCGAAATTAATGCTGGATTGCTTGAAGAGACTCTTGGTGAGGACGATTTAAGCGAAGGTAATTAATAAGCCTTGCTAATAAACGTCTTTATGGGTATTCGCAGTCGCGTATCATCCGTGCTCAATAAAGCGGATGCACGGCTGCGTTTTTCACTTTATTTAGCCTGTATTTAGCCTTATCGACTATAAACGTAAGGGGGAAATGTGGAAGAACGTAAATTAATTTCTGCAGAATCTGTAACTGAAGGTCATCCTGACAAGTTATGCGATCAAATTGCTGACGCTATATTGGACGATATGCTTCGTCAGGATCCTCATGCGCATGTTGCTGTAGAGGTTTGTGCTTCCGTTGGTCAGTTTGTGGTTTTTGGCGAAGTGCGTGGTGAAGTTTATAGCGATATTCCGGGAATCGTGCGTCAAGTTGTTCGTAATGTTGGCTACACGAGCTCCACAATTGGTCTTGATGCTGATTCTTGTGGTGTTATGGTTTCTTTAACTGAGCAAAGTGCAGAAATCAATCAAGGTGTTGCTAGGTTGGATGCTTCTTGCGAGAGTGCATCTTCTCGTGAGGAGCGCTACGCTGCTCAAGGTGCAGGCGATCAAGGTGTTATGTTTGGTTACGCTAGCGACGAAACAGATACTTTAATGCCTTTGCCGATTTATCTTGCTCATCGTTTAGCTCAAAAGCTTGCTAAAGTTCGTAAAGATGGCACTGTTGCGCATTTGCGTCCAGATGGGAAAACTCAAGTAACGATTGAGTATGATTCAAAAGGATCGCCTAAACGTTTGGATACTGTGCTTATTTCTACTCAGCATGACCCAGAAGTTTCTAGAGACTGGTTACAAGATCAGCTTGTTGAACATGTTGTTAATCCTGTGTTGGACGAAGTTCTTGCTCAAAAAGTTGCGCACGATTCGTACCGTATGCTTGTAAACCCTACTGGCTCCTTCGTTTTGGGAGGTCCTGCAGCTGATTCGGGCTTAACTGGTCGAAAAATTATTGTTGACACTTATGGTGGTGCTGCTCATCATGGTGGTGGAGCTTTTTCCGGTAAGGATCCTAGCAAAGTTGACCGTTCTGCAGCTTATGCAGCTCGCTGGGTTGCAAAAAATATTGTGGCAGCTGGTTTAGCTCATAAGGCAGAAGTTCAAGTTGCTTATGCTATTGGTATTGCTGATCCTGTAAGCGTAAACGTAGAAACTTTCGGAACTGAAGCTGAAGGTATTACGCGTGCAGATATTGCGCGTGCTGTGCGTGAAGTATTTGATTTGCGTCCAGCTGCGATTATTGATGAGCTTAACTTGCTTAAGCCAATTTATGCTCCAACCGCAGCTTATGGTCATTTTGGTCGTACGGATGTCAAATTCCCTTGGGAAGAAACGAATCGTATTGAGCAATTGAAAGATGCGCTAAAAAAGTAGTTTTATTGATAAATTTTGCTGTAAAATAACAGTAATTATGTGATGTAATTCAAGTAAAACTAAGGGTTATTTATGGCAGAGCAACCTTCGCTAGACGGCTTAGCGCGTAAAACAAGACGTAAGCGCAATGCTGTTTCTCTAGTGCCTGCTAATGAATGCCCTATTGCGCATGTGATGCTTGATGTTCAAGCTTCACATTTAGGTCGTACTTTTGATTACTTGATATCGCAAGATCAAGATGAATCTGCTCAGCCTGGGGCGTTTGTACGCGTTCGTTTTGGAGCACAAAAGCTCACTGGAGTTATTTGGTCTCGTTCTTCGCATACAGACACCCCTCATACTGCTTTAAGATTTTTAGAGCGCGTGTTTCCTTCAGATGTTTTGCTTTCTAAATCTTTGCGAGACGATATTGACGCCATAGCTAAAGCTTATGGTGGAACTAGCTCAAATATTTTGCGTCTTGCTGTGCCTCAACGCGTAGCTCGTGTTGAGCATGAGGAAGTTTTTGACAACATACGCTTGCAACGCAGAAAACAGTGGCGTGAAAATCTTAAGAAGCGTTTGCAAAACGATAACAATACAAACCCAGGTTACGCTACAACTTCTCGCATGATTTATGATTACGAAAATGCAAATATTTTATACAATGCATTAATCAAAAAATCTATTGACGCAAGTTTTAGTGAAAATAAAACAGAAAATCAATTAGTCAAGCAAGCAGAAAATAATTCTTCTCAATCTTTTATTGTAGACGCTTTACCAGGTTCTTGCCGACTTGCACAAGATTTAGCGTGGATGATTGTCACTGCTTTAAGCGCGTGTAAGCAAGCTGTTGTAGTTTTGCCGACGCTAAGAGAAGTAAATGATGTGATGCGCGCGCTAATGGTTTACGGATTAAAGCCATATAAGCGCGTCAGTGAGAATCATCGTGGTTTTTCTGCTGGAAGTTTTGATGGCGATGTTGCTCGACTTTGTGCTGCGGATCCTCCAGCTGATAGATATAGAGCTTGGCGTGCAATCGCGTCCGGAATAGTTCCTTGCGTTCTTGGCACTAGAGCTGCAATGTATGCTCCAGTTGAGGGAGATGCTTTATTTGCGATTGTTGAAGATTGCGCGTACCAATATGCTGATGGCATGATGCCGTATGCTCAAGCGCGTGGCGTTATGCGGCTTCGTGCGAAAAGGCATGGCGGCGTATTTGTGTCAATGTCGTATTCCAGAAGCGCGCTTAGTCAAAGTGAAGTAGACTGCTATATGTCGAATGCGCAAGATGCGCAAGGTGAGCAATCCGTTCAAACTACTAAAGTTATTCAAACTACTCAATCTGCTAAAACTGCTGAAACAATAAGCGGATCTAGCATCCCTGTAAGTGCGAGTAGACTTGCTCGCGAAAAGTTAGTTCCGTGGGTTCGTTGGCTTAATCGTGAAGCTTTATTGAAATTAGCTGACCCAAGTATTGGCGCTCGCATACCGCATAGCGCAGTAAGAGCTATTAATGATGCTCTTTCGGATGGTAAGCCTGTGCTGCTTTCTATTGCGCAAGATGGTGTGACGCAATCGGCTATATGCTCTTCTTGCAAACGTCAAGCGCGCTGTAGACGATGTACCGGGCCTCTCGATGTTGCAAATAGTCAGCAAACAGCACGTTGCTCGTGGTGTGGTGCTAGTGCAATAAATTGGTCTTGTTCTAATTGTGGCAGTAGCAATATGCGAGTTATACAAGTTGGCGCTGCTGGTGTTGCAGAAGAATTATCTAAACTATTTCGCAACGTGCCTATTATTATTTCGTCACAACACCAACCGAACGGAATTATCCAGTGTATTGATGAAAAACCTGTAATTGTTGTTGCAACTCCTGGATGTGAGCCTCGCGTACAAACGCAAGACGCAAATTGTAACGGAGAATATGGTGTTGTAGCAATACTCGATACGTGGGTAAGTTTGTACGCTTCGGGGCTTGATGCGCGAATAGATACACTTAATTCGTGGATGAAAGCTTCTGCTTTATGTGCTCCTAGAGCGCGCGGAGGAAGTGTGCTTTTGATTGGCGAAACGTATCCTGTTCTTGCGCGTGCGCTTACATTGTGGGATACGACTCAACTTTCTTGCAATGAGCTTTCAGAAAGAGCTCAAGCAATATTGCCGCCTTGTGTAGCTGCAGCATGCGTATGGGGTGCTCGTGATGCGGTTATGCATGCGCTTGAAAACATTGGTGCAATGCAAGAAAATCTCGGGTGCGAAAGTAGTCAAGATGCTGATTTTTCAGCAATTTCTCCATTATTAGGAATTGTTCCAATGCATCCGCCTGTTACAGACAGATACCAGCATTTTGACGATATTTACGACCGTGTAAAAGCTGTAGTAAGAGTTCCGCTTTATTTAAGACAAGAATTAGTGAACCGATTGCACAAGGAAGTAGCTCGTCACGTAGCAACACGTGCTGCAGGAGAGTTGCGTTTTTGTGTTGATCCAAAAGATTTATTAGCGTACTAACTTACTAATAGGGGAGAGAAAAATGTTAAAAACATATCATTGCGCAGTTTTGGGAGATCCTATTTCACATTCGCTGTCGCCTGTGCTTCACAACACGGCTTATAAGGCTTTAGGTCTTACAAATTGGCAATATAGTAAGGAAAAAGTAAGCGAAACAGAGCTTCGCGATTTTATTGCGCATCTTGACGATTCTTGGAAAGGCTTAAGCCTTACTATGCCGCTTAAAAAAACCGTAATGAAACTCGGTACACCTTGCGACTACTGGTCGCGCGCGCTTAACGTGGCAAATACTGCAGTTTTTACTAGCAACCCAGCAACAGCTTCGCAATCGCAAATAAAGCTATACAACACTGACGTAAGTGGCATATTAATAACATTTATGCAAGCATTACATGAGCGCATATGCGAAGTAAAAAAGGCTGTTATTATTGGCAGCGGCAACACTGCGTCCTCTGCATTGGCAGCTTTAATTGAAATTGCGCAAGTAGCAAAGCTTGAGCAGGTGCAAGTTGTTGCTAGAACTGAAGATAACGGTAGTGTAAAAGGCGTTGAACGTTTTAATAATCTTATACAAAAGTATTGCGCTGATTTTCCAAATAAAATAAGCATAGGTCAAAATAATAAAAGCGAAGAAAATGACGCTATGTATGAGCCTGTGCAAGGTATTGAGTTCCCAACAATAAGCGAAGAAGTATTTTCAAAATTTGCAGACTATAGCGCAGAAAAATTGAGTGCAGAAAAATTGTCAGAATGTGATAAATCTCTCATTTTGAAATCTTTAAATTCACTCGAAGCTGTTCGTGCAATCGCAGAAGCAGACATAGTCATAAGCACAGTTCCAGCGCATGTAGCAGATCCAATTGCGCTTGCGTTGAAAGCGTACTGTCAAGATAGTGCGAATAATCAAACGAAATTAGGAACATTGCTTGACGTAGTTTACGATCCTCGCCCAAGCATGCTACTTAGTGTATGGCAACAATACGGTTGCGCTATTGGCGGAGAAGAAATGCTTTTGCAACAAGCTTTAGCACAAGTAAGTCTTATGACGATTGAGTACAGGCAATCTAAAGAAAATTTTGGGAATTGTGCTAAGACTGGCGCTGAGGATTGTGCTGAGACTGGTTCTGAGCTTGGTTATAAACCTAGTGCTGACAAGGCTAGATATTACGATGACTTAAGTAGTCTCATGCGAAAAGCCTTACAGGAGGCATTATGAGCGATAATACGCAACATACTACGCAAAGTGATGTGCAACGTGATGCGCAACATACTACGCAACGTTCCGCGTCGACTAGTATGCAACTATCTGACAGATTTGAAGTTATGCTAATTACAGGCATGAGCGGAGCTGGGCGCTCGCACGCTGCTAACGCGTTGGAAGATATGGGATGGTATGTTATCGATAATCTTCCGCCAAAACTGCTCATACCGCTAGTAGATATGATGACTTCATCCGGTTCTAAAGTGCATAAGCTTGCTGCTGTTATTGACGTGCGTTCTAGAGGATATTTCGACGACCTGTTTGCAGTTCTTGCGCATATTGATGACCTTGGTGTAAAAACGCGAATTCTGTTTCTAGATGCTTCAGATGCTGTGCTTATCAAGCGTTACGAGTCTGTGCGTAGACCGCATCCTTTGCAGCGCGGTGGCAGACTTATTGACGGTATTCTAGAAGAGCGAGAGCTGCTCAGTCATCTGAAAGATTGCGCAAATATTATTATCGATACTTCTGCACTTAGTATTCACCAACTTTCTACAAAGCTTTACGAAGGATTGCTTGGAAAAGGCTCTTCTACTGTTTCTGTGCATATTTTCAGCTTTGGATTTAAATACGGCATGCCAATGGACGCTGATTTTGTTGCCGATATGCGATTTTTGCCGAATCCTTTCTGGGTTCCTGAATTAAGGGAGCTTACAGGTAAGGATCAAGCTGTGCAAGATTATGTTTTATCGAATTCTGCGGCAATTACATTCTTAGATTCTTACGAAAATGCGCTTCTTACAGCTATCGACGGATTCGCTAAAGAAGACAAGCATTACGTGACTATTGCTGTAGGATGTACTGGCGGTCAGCATCGTTCTGTTGCCGTAAGTATTGAGCTTGCTAGACGTTTGAGATTGCACGGTTTGCAAGTTACAGTATCTGCAAGAGAGCTACAGAGAAGATCATAGTAAGTGGAGAAGTAAAGTAGCAAAAAGTAAAGTAGTGAAATGCGATTATGAAACTAATCAATTAAAATTAATTAAAAAATTAAATAAAAATTGTGTAAATTATATAAAATATAAAAAATCTTGTACTAAAAGCATGTAAAGCATGTGCAAAAACCGGTAAAATGTCCAACGTATTCTGTATCACAGAAAGCCGGGCATGTCGTGTGCCACAGCATCATGCAAGTACCCAACAGCACTCATATTTTAAGAAGAACAAAAGTAGGAGGTTGTCCCTTGGCTCTTCTTGACGACGTCAAAAATGAACTCGTTTCAAACAACAATGAGCTCCCGACTGTCATTATGGCTCAAGCTGCAGCAATGATGCGCTTTGCTGGCGGCTTAAGGCCAGTAAATAATCAAGCTGTTATTCGCGCTCAGTTGGATTCTCAGCGCGCAGCTCAGTGGCTTGTTGAGGTATTGAAAACTTATTTCCAGAGGGAAGCAACAATTGCTCAAGTTTCTCGGCAAACTCCTACGGGCACTGTAGTTCGCTATGACGTGGTAGTTGAGCGTGGTGCTGCAGCACTGGCTTTGCAATCTGGTCTTCTTGATCGACGTATGAGAATTGTTGCAGGTCTTGCACCTGAGATTGTTGGTGGAAGTATCGCCCAAATCAAAGCAGCTTGGCGTGGTGCTTTCTTGGCTCACGGTGCTATTTCCGACCCTGGCAAAGCTAGCTATTTGGAAGTTGTTTGCCCAACTCATGAGGCTGCAAATGCTTTGCAAACTATGGCGGCGCGACTTGGCATTAGCGCCAAGGCTCGTCAGGTTCGTAGCTCTGAGCGAGTGACGTTGCGCGATTCTGACGCAATTGAGCGAATGTTGATTTTGATTGGTGCTCCTCGTTCTGCTCGCGAATGGACCGGTAAGCGTTCGGACGGTGAAGCTCGCGGAAAAGCAAACCGTTTGGCTAATTTTGACGATGCGAATATGCGTCGTAGTGCTAAGGCTGCTGCTGAGGCATGCGAAAAGGTTCGTCACGCATTCGATATTTTGGGCGACGATATTCCAGATAATTTGTTGATGGCTGGAAAGCTTCGTCTTGAGCATAGCGACGCAAGTTTGGAAGAGCTTGGTCACTTGGCTGATCCTCCTATTACAAAGGATGCGATTGCAGGGCGAATTCGTAGACTTTTGCAGCTTTCAGCGAAGGTTGAGAAGTCGCGTATGCAGCAGCTTTAATGCTGATTTTGCGTGATTATTGCAGAGTTAATTTTTTAATTGCGTGAGTTGTTTTTTACTTCTCGCGCTTTTTTGTTTGCAATATTCTTGAGTATCGTCTATGAGTTTTGTAACTGATTTAGTTTTTTGGTTTTGACGAGGCTAGAAAATTTGTGTTTGCACTTATAGCGCTCGTACACTTTGCGTGTACTCGCTGCTGAGCTTGCGTTGAAAGCACACCGTGCTTTCAACTTGAGCAAGCTCACGCTCCGAGTTGCCTTCGCGCGCTACGCTTTAAGCGCTTCGGCAGGTCGTCGCGCCCAGTCCTTCGTCGCTTTGGCTGTTAGAGGTTTTGCTGTCTGCTTTGTTCTTAAGGAATGTTGCTTCCTCAGTCCTCTTTTAGTGCTCGTAAAGAAATTCCCCCCAAACTCTGCGTGCTAATTCGTTAATAACCGTGTCTATCGCAGAGATTTTTCGATTTTTCTTCTTCGCTTGGCGAATCAGCAGCCTGCGGCTCTGACGTTCGCCGCGCTCAGTGCGAAAAATCTCAAATCTCTACCACACTAATATTCGTACTTCTCAAGCAACACCCACCCCTCACTACTAGTAAAACCGCTAGTGTTCTGTGGTGTGGTAGTAGTGCTTAGCGTGGTGTGTGCAGCAGCGCAAATGCTAGTGTTTTTTTAAGCAATAAATACTCAACGTCAGCAGAGCAATAATGCTAAAGTTCACTAATCAATAAATAATCGCCGTCCGCAAAGCAATACTGCAAAGCTTCAGACGCAACGTTTGCAAAGCGCAACTGCAAAGCTACAAAACCACTTTTCGCAGAAGCATTACTGCAAAGCTACAGACGCAACGTCAGCAGAGCACTGGTGCAAAGCTGCGTTGTTCATAGGGATTGTTGAAGATGTGCGGTATAATTGCACCCGGCAATGTGTTGATGTTTGAGGCTGATTTTGCGTTTTGTTGAACGAAGTAAGCCGGCACGGTAAGCCAGTATGTAAGTCAAATATGGTAAGCCAATATGGTTTGGAAAGGATACCAATGAAGACACTGAAAGATTTGGGAGATTTGAGTGGTAAGCGCGTATTGGTTCGCGCTGATTTTAACGTTCCTCTCAAGGGTACGACGATTACTGATGATGGTCGTATTCGTGCTGCTTTACCAACCATTAAGGCTTTGCGTGAGCAGGGTGCTAAGGTGATTTTGATGGCTCACCTTGGTCGTCCAAAGGGTCAGGTTGTTCCAGAGCTTTCCTTGGCTCCAGTTGCGCAGCGTTTGGGTGAATTGCTCGGCACAAATGTTGTTTTGGCTGCAGACACTTACGGCGAAGATGCTCAAGCTAAGGTAGCTGCCATGAATAATGGCGACGTTGTTTTGCTTGAAAATGTGCGCTTCAACGCGGAAGAAACCAGCAAGGATGCTTCCGAGCGCGCAGCTTACGCTAAGAAGATTGCTTCTCTTGGCGAAGTATTTGTTTCCGACGGCTTTGGTGTTGTGCACCGCGCTCAGGGTTCAAATTACGATGTTGCTGCCGATCTTCCAGCAGCTGCAGGCTTGCTTGTTGAAAAGGAAGTTAAGGCACTTTCTCGCGCAACTGAAAACCCAGAGCGTCCTTTGACTGTTGTTCTCGGCGGCTCTAAAGTTTCCGACAAGCTCGGCGTTATTGAAAACTTGCTTTCTAAGGCTGATCGTCTTGTTATTGGCGGCGGTATGGTGTTCACATTCCTCAAGGCTTTGGGTCACGAAGTTGGTACTTCTTTGCTTGAAGAGGATCAACTCGAGAAGGTTAAGGGATACATTGAAACCGCTAAGAAGAATGGCGTTGAGCTTGTGCTTCCAACTGATATTGTTGTGAATGCTGGCTTCCCAGCAGGGGATACTCCAGTTGCTCCAGAAGTAGTTCCAGCAGACGCTATTCCTGCAGACAAGATGGGCTTGGATATTGGTTCTGACTCTCAGAAGCTTTTCCACGACAAGATTGTTGACTCCAAGACTGTTGTTTGGAACGGTCCTATGGGTGTGTTCGAGGTTCCAGAGTTTGCAGCCGGTACTCGCGCTGTAGCTCAGGGCTTGGTCGATGCAACTAAGAACGGCACTTTCACTATAGTCGGCGGTGGTGATTCTGCTTCTGCAGTGCGCAACCTTGGATTCCCAGAAGATGGCTTCTCGCACATTTCTACTGGCGGCGGCGCTTCTCTCGAGTTCTTGGAAGGCAAGACTCTTCCAGGTTTGAGTGTGCTTGAGTAAGTAATATTGCTTGAGTAAGTAGTATTTACGCGAGCAAGTATAAACTAAATATTTCCGCTTATGCCGACTTTCGATTTTATGAATCCGTTTTGTAAATCGAGGTCGGCATAACACTAATTTGCGCAATACTATTAATCTTCAATCCTCAATTTTTAAGGGTGATTATGGTTGTTAAAAGAAAGCCGCTAGTCGCAGGTAATTGGAAAATGAACTTCAATCACCGCGAAGCAACGCATTTTATACAAAAATTTGCGTGGCTACTGCGTGACGCGTATTACGACTATCACGATTGTGAAATTGCACTTATGCCTTCTTTTACTTCAATAAGAAGCGTGCAAGTTCTTGTTGAGTCTGACCATTTGCCAATATTGTACGGAGCTCAAGCTGTTTCTGTTACTGCTCAAGGTGCTTTTACTGGTGATGTTTCTGCAGATATGCTTGCAAGTCTTGGATGTTCAATGGTTATTGTTGGTCATTCTGAAAGACGCAAGTATCATCCTGAAGATGATGCAAATATAGTTGATCAAGTTCGAGCTGTTCTTGCCGCAGGAATGCAGCCAATTCTTTGCGTTGGTGAAAGTCTTAAAGAACGTCAACAGGGTGTTGCGCTGGATTTTGCTGTAGGGCAAGTGCATGATGTAACGCGCGATTTGGATGCGAAGCAAGCTAAGCGTTTAATTATTGCGTACGAGCCAGTTTGGGCAATTGGTACGGGTATGGTTGCCACTGCTAACTCAGCTCAGGAAGCTGCATTGGCTATTCGTGAAGACTTGCGCGTTACGTTCGGTGACGATGTTGCAGATACTGTTCGTATTCTTTACGGCGGATCTGTAACTTCTTCTAATGCTTCAAGTCTTATTGCTGAGCCTGATGTTGACGGATTTTTGGTTGGTGGAGCTTCTTTGGATGCAGAGGAGTTGTCGAATATTGTGCGACTCACCGCAGCACAATCGCGTCTATAGGTCAACGGTTCTTATTAAGATTAATCGGGTACTCTAAGACAGGAGGTTACTTGTGTCCGCTCTGAAAATTGTTTTGCAAGTGTTGCTTGTGCTCACCAGCATTTTGTTAACATTGTTGATTTTGATGCACAAGGGCAAGGGCGGCGGCCTTTCCGACATGTTCGGCGGCGGTTTAACGAAGAACGCCGGTAGTTCTGGTGTTGCAGAAAAGAATTTGAACCGTTGGACAGTGATTATTGCACTGATTTGGGTTGCGGTAATTGTTATTTTGAACTTAATGACTAAGTTCTCTCTAATTTAAGTATTCTTTTTGTAAAAAGCGTATGGTCAGTAGATTGTGCGCTTTTTGTTTATTTGGCTTCGTTTATTTAGGTCCTTACAATGCTTCGTTTTTCTCCTTCTTTATTAATTGCTGATCTTGACGGCACTATGCTTCACGATTCCGATACTTTTGAAGGCCGCTTTTTAAGCCGCGAAACTATGCAAGCTGCTGAGCGTTTGCATGAATCTGGGATTCCGCTTGCTATTATTACGGCTCGTCCTGTTGGAAGTGCTTTTGATTTTGTTCACGATTTAAAAGCTCAAGTTTGCGCGTATCTAAACGGTGCTCTTATTGATTTTGATTGCGCTCACAGCACTGTTTCTGAACTTACTTCGCAGCGAAGCATTGATACTCTTACTCGCTTTGGTTTTGACTCTAATCTTGCTGCTGATGTTTGCCTGCAATTGCTTGATAAAATACCTACACTCCGTCTTGGTATTGTTATGAACGATGTTCGTTACACTAATTTTGATGTTCGTATGCTTTGGAACGAGCAGGATTTTATTATTACCGATTTTTCTAATGTTCCGAGTGGCATTGCAGACAAGATTATTATTGTTCCTCGAGAGAGTGAGAAGGAAAAACTTCAGAGCATTCTTCCAAGCGATTTTTCATTGCATATTAGCGAAGACGTGTTGTGGATGCTCACGAATCCTCTTGCAAACAAAGGACACGCGCTGAACGTTATTTGCGATCGTTTGGGCGTAAAGACGAGCCGCACAGTTGTTTTTGGCGACGATATTATTGACATCGACATGTTCCGTGCTGGTGGTTATGGGGTAGCGGTGGCGAATAGTAATCCGCGTTTGCTTGCGATTGCGGACGAAGTTTGCGATTCCAACAATGACGACGGTGTTGCCAGCTGGCTTCAAAACGAATTGCTCTAGCGGTTTATTGCAATCATCATAATCGGACGCAAATAGCAGTAAATCGGACGCGTTCTACAGAATACGGACGTTTAGGCAAAATTTACGGACGTTTTCTTGTTTTTTGGACGCAAAACAAGTAGAATCGGACGAAAAGGATGTAAAATCGGACGCAAAAAATATTTTTAAGCTTTAAAATGTCCGATTTTAAATGCAAATATAAATACAAACTTAACTAAAAACGATATTGCAACAAACCTAACTTACGAAGCGAGACTGCAATGTTCAATATAAATTCGCTGTCTTTACTAAGAGAGAGTAATCAATTAGAAGCGAAAGCGGCTTCAAACGGTACGCCGAGAAGTATGTGGGAAACGTATTGTGCTTTTGCTAATACGAATGGTGGAACTATCTTGCTGGGTGTAGGCGAAGATGCTCAGCATAATTTACAGCTTGTTGGCGTAAATAACCCTGAACATATGGTAAAAGATATTTGGGATACGCTAAATAATAAGAATAAAATTAGTTCGAATATTCTTATTGAAGAAAATATTTCTATTGAACAGATGGATGATAACAAATCTATTATTCGCATAACCGTTCCAAGAGCAAATCGTTCTGATAAACCGATTTATATTAATGGAAATCCTATAGGCGGTACGTATCGTCGTAATTTCGAAGGCGACTACAAATGTTCGCAAGAAGAGTATCAAGCGATGGTCAGAGACAATGGTTCGAGCGTAAATTCTATGGATCAATCTCCACTGTTGCAACACAGTGTTGACGATTTTGATATGGAGACTGTGCGCTCTTACCGCAATATGCTAAGTGCAGTGCGTCCTCAACATCCTTGGCTTACGCTTGATACAGATGAATTTCTTATGAGAATCGGAGCGTTAGCAAAAGACGAGTCGAATAAATTGCATCCTACTCGATCGGGTCTTTTAATGTTTGGTCAGGAGTGGTGCATTATTACGGAATTTCCGTACTATTTTCTCGACTACAGAGAAATTACCAATGCTGATAGTAGGTGGAGTCATAGGATTGTCAGCTCGGATGGTTCGTGGAGTGGAAATCTTTATGATTTTTGGAGTATTGTATGGCAGCGTCTTTCTCGTAAAATTGATGTACCATTTTTGCTTAATTCGCAGTCATTACGAGTTGATGATACTCCGTTGCATATGGCAGTTAGAGAAGCCCTTGCAAACACGTTGATTCATGCTGATTATTATATGCGAGGTAATACTGTTATTACATATAATGATGCTGTGAGTACTGATGTTGATGGTTCTTCACAATCTTCTATAGAAACAAATAGCGCAAATGATGGTTTTAAGCTTTCTTTTGCAAACCCGGGTTGCTTACGTATGCCTGTAGAAGTGGCTTTAGCTGGAGGTTTTTCTGATTCTCGGAATCCAGCACTGCTTAAAATGTTCGCGCTGATTTCTGTTGTTGAACGTGCTGGAAGCGGATTTGATGCTATGAGAGCTGGTTGTGATTGGGCTGGAATACGCTATCCAATGTTAAGTGAGTCCTTTAATCCAGACCGTACTACTCTTGAATTTTTTGTAAGCGATAAGAATAACTTTGTATCTGGTTCTTCAAAAAACAAAACTGAACTTAATGCTAATTCATTGAATTTAGTGAACGGTACTTATAATTCAGAACTTACTACAAATTCACTTTCGCAAGATTCTAATAACTCGCATAAACGTATGAGCGTTGACGATTGCTATAAAAAGATTATTGAAGCAGTACATAATCATGGAACAATAAAGCGTGAGCAAGTGCAAAATATTCTTAACGTGGGTAGTACCAAGGCTAAGCAATTGTTATCTGATTTAGTTAGTAGAGGAGATATTTCAGTTTGTGGAAAAGGTCGAGCTACTACCTACGTTTTTAACCGCAGTTAAACAAAAACCGCACATGTGTGAATTAATCGCTTATGCACGAAACTCGCGTGCGCTATCGTAACGTTTTAACCAAATCTCGCTGGCAAACTCTTTCTGGCAAGTAATCACCGTTATTTTCTCAGTTGGTTAATCTGCTTGAGTGCTCCAATTGTAGGGAGTTTTCCTCTCGTTTGGAGTGCTCCGCAAACAAAAACCGCACATGTGTGAATTAATCCACGAACATGTGCGGTTTATGTTTATTTATTACTGATTAATCAAATCAGGCGTTTACGCGATCGATGCCGGACTGCACGTCAGCAATCACGGAATCCCAAGACTTGATGAAGGCGGCAACACCGTCGGCCTCAAGCTTGTCGGTAACGTCCTTAATGTTGATGCCAAGCTCAGCAAGCTTGTTCATAACAGCGTGGCTCTCTTCGTAAGTGCCCTTAACGGAAGCAGCGCCGTTGCCGTGATCAGCAAGAGCGTTCAAAGTCTTTTCTGGCATGGTGTTCACAACATGCTCAGCAACCAACTCGTCAACGTACTTGCAGTCGGAGTAAGCTGCGTTCTTGGTGCCGGTAGAAGCCCAAAGTGGACGCTGCTTCTTAGCGCCCTTAGCTTCAAGAGCAGCCCAACGTGGGTCAGCTGCGAACTTCTTTTCGAAGAGTTCGTAAGCCAAGCGAGCGTTAGCAACAGCAGCCTTGCCTTCAAGAGCCTTAGCTTCATCGGAGCCGTTAGCTTCGAGGAGCTTGTCAACAGCGCTATCAACGCGGGAGACGAAGAAGGAAGCTACGGAACCAATGTGCTTCAAGTCGTGGCCGTTAGCATCTGCCTGAGCAATACCTTCGATGAAGGCGTCGATAACCTGCTCGTAGCGCTCGAGGGAGAAGATCAAGGTTACGTTCACAGAAATACCCTTAGCAAGGGTAGCGGTGATAGCTGGAAGACCTTCCAAAGTTGCTGGAATCTTAATCATAACGTTTGGACGATCAACCTTTGCCCAAAGCTCTTCAGCCTGCTTCTCAGTGTTAGCAGTATCGTGAGCCAAGCGTGGGTCAACTTCGATGGAGACGCGGCCGTCAACGAAGTCGGTCTTTTCAGCGATCTCGCGGAAGATATCGGTTGCGTTACGAACGTCGGTGGTGGTCAACTCGCGGATAGCGGTTTCAACGTCGACCTTGCCGAGTTCCTTAAGCTGTGCATCGTATGGGCCAACCTGGCTCAAAGCCTTCTGGAAGATGGATGGGTTGGTGGTAACGCCAACAACATTCTTATTAGCAATCAAATCCTGCAAAGAGCCGGACTCAATGCGGGTACGGGACAAATCGTCCAACCAAATAGAAACGCCGGAATCGCTGGTGCGCTGCGTTGCTTCAGTCATGTTATCTCCTTAACACTGTGCTCCACCAATTGGGGCACGTCGGTATTTTGGCGTTTTTACAAGAAACAGCGGTTGATGTCGAACCAACGGTAGCTCGGCATCAACACGCCATCGCTGTCTCTTGTGAAGTGTTTCGTTAGCACTTCTAGTTTTGTGACATATCAATTTTATTTTGATACATCAAGCTTTATTTTGCTTACTTGCTTTTTGTCAAGCTATCTTAGGCGCGAGCTTCTTCGATAGAAGCCTTAGCAGCTTCTACTACGTGCTCAGCAGTAATGCCCAAGTCAATCATGTTCTGACCGCCGTCACCCTGCAAGCCGTACTGTTCGATAGAAACAGCCTTGCCGCAATCGCCAAGATACTTGTACCAAGGCAATGCCAAGCCAGCTTCGATGGAAACGCGAGCCTTGACGGACTTTGGCAAGATTGCTTCCTTGTACTCTTCGTCCTGCTCTTCGAACCATTCGAGAGATGGCATGGAAAGAACGCGAGCCTTAATGCCTTCAGCAGCCAAAGTCTTGGCACCAGCAACAGCCCACTGAACTTCGGAACCGGTTGCCATGATGATTACGTCTGGAGTGCCTTCGCAATCAACCAAAACGTAAGCGCCGTGCTTCACGCCTTCGCGAGCCTTTTCAGCAGTCTCAGCGAGGGTTGGAACGCCTTGGCGGGTCAAAATCATAGCGGTTGGGTAGCTGTTCTTCTTTTCGAAGAAGTAACGGTAAGCTTCAGCAGTTTCGTACTCATCTGCAGGGCGCACAACCTCAAGCTGAGGAATAGCACGGAATGCAGCCAAGTGTTCGATTGGCTGGTGAGTTGGACCATCTTCGCCCAAAGCTACGGAATCGTGGGTCCAAACGTAGAGGTTTGGAATCTCCATCAAAGCAGCCAAGCGAACTGCTGGACGCTCGTAGTCAGAGAACTGGAAGAAGGTGCCGTTGAATGGGCGAGTGTCAGAACCAAGCAAAATACCGTTGGTAATAGCACCCATCGCGAACTCGCGCACACCGAAGTGAAGCTGACGGCCATGCTCGGAAACGTTTGGCCAAGTGCGGGTTGCATCCTCGGATGGACCGAAGGAGTCAGCACCCTTAATGTTGGTGTTGTTGGAGCCGCCCAAATCAGCGGAACCGCCCCAAAGTTCTGGCATAACAGCAGCAATTGCGTTAAGAACTGCGCCGGAAGCCTTACGGGTAGCAACCTTAGAGCCAACTTCGAAGCCAGCAACCAAGTCGTCAATAGCCTTGTCGAAGCCTTCAGGAAGCTTGCCAGCCTTAAGACGCTCGTAAAGAGCAGCCTTATCTGGGTTGGCGGCAGCCCACTTTGCAAGAGCTTCGTCCCAAGCCTTGTGAGCAGCCAAGCCGCGCTCTGCAACCTTGCGAGCGTGAGCCAAAGCTTCTTCGTCGATTGGGAATTGAACTTCTGGGTCGAAACCGCAAAGTTCCTTCAAGCCCTTAACAGCTTCTTCGCCAAGCTTGGAGCCGTGGGAAGCTTCATTGTTAGTCTTGCCTGGGGTTGGCCAAGCAATCAAAGTATTAACCTTAATGAAGTGAGGCTTATCGGTAACTTCCTGAGCCTTTTCAATAGCTGCAGCCAAAGCCTGAACGTCTTCCTTGTAGGAGCCGTCTGGCTGGATGAAGCTAACTTCATCGGTGTACCAACCGTATGCACGGTAACGAGCAAGAATATCCTCAGAGAAGGTGAGCTTAGTGTCACCTTCAATCTGAATGTGGTTTGCATCGAAGATTACAGTCAAATTGCCAAGCTTCTGGTTTCCAGCCAAGGAAGCAGCTTCAGAAGAAACGCCTTCCTCAACGTCGCCTTCGCCGCAGATAACCCAAACCTTGTGATCGAATGGGGAAGTGCCAGCTGGAGCTTCTTGATCAAGAAGACCGCGCTCAAAGCGCTGACCATAGGCAAAACCAACAGCAGAAGCAAGACCCTGACCGAGTGGGCCAGTAGTCATTTCGATGCCTGGAGTCAAGCCGTATTCAGGGTGACCTGGAGTACGCGTGTCTGCACCGCCACGGAAATACTTGAGATCGTCAAGAGTCAAGCCGTATCCAGAGAAGAACAACTGCACGTATTGCGTAAGCGAAGCGTGACCGCCAGAAAGAATAAAACGATCGCGGCCAGCCCACTTTGGGTCAGCTGGATCGTGCTTAATGAAATGCTGGTACAATGTGTACGCAATCGGTGCTAATGAAACAGGGGAGCCAGGATGTCCGTGTCCTGCTCGCTCAACAGCATCAGCCGAGAGAACCTTCGCCATTTTTACGGCGCGCTCGTCTAATGCAGACCAGTTGAAATCGGTCATGTGATCTACTTTCCTTCCAATAATCCGGGTTTTTAAGCACAGCTTACGCTGGCTTTTTACCCTCTCATTGCCCTCCAATCCTATCTTTCGCGCGCGACGAATATGTTACAAAGTGTGTCAAAAGTTTGCTTTTATGTTCTGTTGCGTGCTAAGAAATAGACTACTATAGGAATATAGTATTTAGAGTGTTTGTAAGGAGTGGTAATGCAGTCACGACGCATGATGATTTTGCGCGCAGTTGTTGAGGATTATATTCGTTCTCAAGAGCCTGTTGGTTCTGCGGCTCTTGCAAAGCATCATCAGCTTGGTGTGAGTTCAGCTACTATTCGTAACGACATGTCGGCTTTGGAAGAGGAGGGATACCTTGTTCAACCGCACACTTCTGCAGGTCGTATTCCTACTGAAAAAGGCTATCGCTACTTTGTTGACGGTTTGGCTTCTGTTATTCCGCTTTCTGAACCGCAGCGTCGCGCTATACGTAACTTTTTAAGCGGATCTGTTAGTTTGCAAGATACTTTGCAACGTTCCGCGCGTCTTCTTGCAAGTATTACGGGTCAAGTCGCTCTCGTAGCATCTCCAGCATTGTCTAAGTCAAAAGTAAAAAGAATTGAGATTGTTCAAGTATCGTCTTCTACGCTTTTGGTTGTTGTGATTACAGATACTGGAGGCGTAGCTCAGCACATGATTCAAGCAACTACTATAAATTCAAATGACTTATTGCATCTAACTAATATGGTTAATGAGTGCTGCATTGGGCTATCTCTTTCATCTGCTTCACAACGCGTTTATGCGCTCGCAAATCGCAAGGATTTAGCGTCAGCTTTGCAAATTATTAGTCAACTTGCTAACGCTTTAGAAGATATGCATGACGGTGAGCATACTCACGACTTATATATGGCTGGAGCTTCTCAACTTGCGCATAGACAAAGTATTGTTGATTTTGCTTCACTTTTTGACGCACTCGAAGAACAGGCTGTTATTATGCGACTGATGACTTCGTTAAGTGAGGAAGCAAGCGATTGTGCAAGTGGTGTTAGTGTTGCAATCGGCTCGGAAACGCACACTCCTGGTTTGCTTAACGCTTCTGTTGTAACAAGCACTTACGGATACAATGCTGATTCTGACTCTGCGTTTATTGGATCAATTGGTCCTACGCATATGGATTATGCTGCAACGATGACTGCTGTTAAGGCTGTTGCGCGCTACCTTAATTCGTTTATATCCGAAAATTCATAAAACGTGGCTGGTTTATGGCTGGTTATTCGGCTTATGTCTGGCTGTGCCTTATGCAAGAATGATTTTAGAAAAAGGTAAAAGGGGAATTAATTGACTGATTACTACAAAGTTCTAGGCGTTGATCACAATGCTAGCGACGACGAAATTCGCAAAGCCTATCGCAAAATGAGCCGCAAATATCATCCTGATATTGCAGGCGCTGAGTTTGAAGAAAAGTTTAAGGAAGTAAATGCTGCCTACGACGTGCTTTCTAATCCTGAAAAGCGTCGAATGGTAGACATGGGTGTTGATCCTAACGATCCTTCTGCAGGAAGTGCCGGAGCTTCAGGTGCTGGTTTTGCAGATATGGGCATGGGCGACATTTTCAGCCAGTTCTTTGGCGGTTCTTTCGGTAATTCGCAAGGACCAATTTCGCGTGTGCAGCCTGGCGATGATGCGTTAGCTGAGGCTCGTATTGATTTGAAAACCGCTATTTTTGGCGGAAATGTTAGCGTACGGTTAACTACTTTTGGCGTTTGCAAGGATTGCTCTGGTTCCGGTTCTGCCGACAATTCCGCTCCAGAACAGTGCTCTGTGTGTCACGGTTCTGGCTTCTGCCAAAAAGTTGTGCGCACTATGCTCGGTCAAATGATGTCTTCGATGCCTTGTGAGCATTGCGAAGGTCACGGCACGATTATTAAGAATATTTGCCAAAACTGCCACGGTCATGGTCGTGTGCGTTCAATTCGTGAAGTTGGAGTGAACGTGCCGGCTGGAATTCGTGACGGTAGTCGTTTGCGCTTAGCTTCCCAAGGAAGCGTTGGTGAGTGCGGCGGTCCTGCCGGCGATTTGTACGTTGATATTCATATTCGTGCAGATAAGCAATTTACTCGTAACGAGGATGATTTGCATTGTTGGATTACAGTTCCTATGAGCTGGGCTGTTCTTGGTCGTAGTCTTGAAATCGACACTTTTGATGGTGCTCAGAAAATAACGATTCCTGCAGGCTGCCAAAATGAAGACACTATTACTTTGCCAAATCTTGGTGTGACGAAGCTTCGTTCTAAAGATCGCGGAAATATCGTGGTTCATGTGCTAGTGCAAACGCCTTCTAAGTTGAATGATGAAGAGCGTGCTTTGATTGAAAAATTTGCTAAATTGCATGATAGTTCTATGAAGCAAGTGCAGCAGCATTCGTTAAGTGAGCAGTCGAGTGAGCGTAAAGGTTTCTTTAGTAAATTAAAGGAAGCTTTTGCCGGCTGATTTTACGGATTTAATTTACTGCTTTAAACGGCTTTAATTTACTGCTTTAATTTAAAATAGTGGGGAAATATGGCATTACCAATATTGTTTGCTGGAACTCCGGAAGTTGCGGTTCCGTCTCTTCGCGAGTTAACTAAAGATAGTGAGCATTTTGATGTTCGCGCTGTTCTTACGCGACCGGACGCTCCGACTGGTCGCGGTAGAAAGCTTGTGCCAAGCCCTGTGAAACAGGCTGCTCTTGAGCTCGGCTTGCCAGTGCTTGAGTCGGATCCTAAAAATGAAGATGTGTTTCTTGAACAGCTTGCGGCAACCGGTGCAAAAGCTGCAGCAGTTGTAGCATACGGCAAGATTTTGCGACAGAATGTTTTAGACGCGTTGCCGCTCGGCTGGTATAATCTTCATTTTTCGCTTCTTCCGCAATGGCGAGGTGCAGCTCCTGTGCAGCGCGCAATTTGGGCTGGGGATGATATTACAGGTGCTACGGTTTTTCGCATTACGCGCGGCATGGATTGTGGGCCTATTTTGGCGCAGTTTACTACAAAAATTGAGTCTCACGAAAATTCTGGCGATCTTCTTGCACGACTTGCAAACGACGGCGCGCCGCTTCTTGCAGCATCTCTTCGTGGCATGGAAACTGGTGAAATTGTGCCGGTTGAGCAAGATCAAACTCCTCAAGAAGTTGCGCAAAAAATCACTGTTGAAGATGCTCATATTGATTTTCATGTGCCAGCTTTTGCAGTCGATCGTCAAATTCGCGCTTGTACGCCAAATCCGGGCGCGTGGTGCGAGCTTCATGCGGACGATGAACATAATGCGGATCCGATTACTTTGCATGTTTTACGTGCAGTTCCGGCAGATGCTAACGATCCGCATGGTGAGGAATTGATGAAGCTTGATCCTGGAAAATTGCTTGCTGGCAAGAAGCAAGTTTGGGTTGGTACTTTAAGCGGCGTACTTGAACTTTTGGAAGTAAAAGCGCAGGGAAAGAAAGCTATGAAAGCGGCAGACTGGGCGCGCGGAGCTAGGCTTTCGGCAGCAGCTTACTGCGCATAAAATTATGATTATGAACTTTTCTTCGATGTTGCCAACTTTGTCTAAACCAGGGCTTTTGGTTATGGATGTTGATGCAACGCTTATTGAGGAAGAAGTTATCGATTTGCTCGGTGCAGAAGCTGGATGCGGCGATGAGCTTTCTGCGATTACAGCGCGAGCAATGCGTGGCGAAATTACTTTCGATACTTCCTTGCGTTCGCGCGTGAGTATGCTTCGCGATTTGAATATTGACGAGTGCAAAAAGCGTATTATTTCTAAAATTCATGTAACTAAAGGCGCGAATGTTTTAATTGACACGCTTCATGCGCACGGATGGAAAGTTGGCGCAGTTTCTGGCGGTTTTTATGAGATTTTGGACGAATTTTTGCCGAGTTTGAATATTGATTTTTGGGCGGCTCACCATTTAGAGTCTATTGACGGCAAGCTTACTGGCAACGTACTTGGAAATATTGTTAATGCTAATGCAAAAGTTGAAGCGCTTAGAACTTGGGCAACTAATCTTGGAATTGATCGCGAACAAACTGTTGTAGTGGGGGATGGAGCGAACGATATTTCAATGATTAAATTCGCTGGATTAGGCGTAGCTTTTTGCGCAAAACCAACAGTTCAAGCGGCTACTCCTTACTGCATTCTTACTCGCGATTTAAGCGCTGTCTTACGTTTTTTGAATGCGAATTAATACGTTTTTAAAAGTAAAAGTTGAGTAATGTACGTAGGCAATGTAAAATTGCGAATGATGATTAAAGATTAATGATTAAATTTTTTGTGAAAGTTCTGTATCTTTTAACCGCAGAGCTTAAATGTGTTGGTGAATCTTTCTATTGTTGAGTAAAATAAAGTTAATTTATGGGAGAGAGAGTGTGCATAAATACGGGAATTTATGCATTTAGGGTAGGGAGTGTAAGTTGAATTTACGAGAAGTTGCGCTTGAAGTTGCGCGTATTTTGGAAGATGTTGGTAAACATGCGTATCAGGATCAATTAAGCCCTCAAGATATGACGTCGATTGCGTTGGGTGATCCTAATAAATCTGAATCTGGTTTTGGCGATAAGCTCGTGCGTTTTATTCAAAATCGTTTGACTTATGTGAATCCTTTCCAAGGTTTTTGGCAAACTAAGCCGGAGCAGTGCAATCCAGGAGAACGTTTTTGGTGCGTTGGAAACGTTGACGGTGCTATTAATTTTAATCGCGATATGGCTGAGTGGACTCTTACGGTTTCGCTTTTTGAGTTTAACGATGAAGGCTCCGCTCGTCCGGTTCTTGGCGTTGTGCACGCTCCTGCGTTGGGATTGACTTATTTGGCTGCAAAGGGTCAGGGTGCTATTCGTATTCGTAGAACTCCGCAAGGAGAGAAGCGTGAGAAGATTACGCCTTCCACAACTTCTACTTTGCAAGGATCTGTGGTTTGTTATGGAATGTCTTATATACCTGGTGAATCTAAGCGCGCGCTTGACGTAGTCGCTTCTGTTGAAGAGGGCTGCCCTGCGGATATTAAGCGTATTGGACCTGCGTCGCTCGACTTGTGCAAGGTGGCAGATGGCACTTATGACGCTTATTTTGAGCCTCACTTGCATCATTGGGATATTCCAGCTGTTTCTGCTGGTGCCGTGGTTGTGCTAGAAGCGCAGGGTCAGGTTTGCCAGTGGGATGGAAACCCTATTCATTGGCGACGCGAAAATGACGTAGTTGCTTCTAACGGTTTGCTTATTAACGAGTTAAAGCCGTATCTTAAATAAGCAATATTCTTGCGTAAGTAACTAATATTCTTGCGTAAGTAGTTAATAGTCTTACGTAAGCAGTCAATAACATTACGCAAGTAACTCGTAGCCTTGCGTAAGCATTCAATTATCTTGCGGCGTATCGTAATTTTTTTTTCATAAATATTATGACGTCTTAACATGTAATTTATACGTATTCATGCGTGATTTGCGAATTATGTGATTTACGCTACACAAATTATTGCATGAAAAGGTTTGCAATGTATGAATAGTTGAGTATCATATAGCCTGTATGAGTGTCAGTTTGCACATTTTTATGCATGCTTGAAACGTATTAAGAGAGTATGAAGCGTTGTGTAAATAGCAAATTGGTATGAAACAAAGAAGCGAATGCTAATTTGTTTGGCTGCTGCATTATTGCATATTACAAGTTATGCATAAGCAGAAACATAAAGAATACACATTATTGAAGTGAGGAATAATGACGAAGAAGATTATGAGTGCGAAGCATCTTGCCGATTTGCAAAAGTCTATGCAAAAGTCGAGTAACAGCGTTATTTACGCGCCACTTTCTAAGAGCGTGTGCGCAGCTATGCTCGCAGGCGCAATGGTGCTCGGGGGGGGGGGGGTATTCGTTTCCTCGCCTGCCTATGCTGACGGTTATGTAGACGGCACTGGCAACAATGTTTATTACGGTTTCAAAACTGATGCAAAATATGCCGAGGCTCATTTCAACATTGACGTTGAATATTACGATACCTTTGAGCATGCCAAAGCTGGCGGTACTGAAGGCATAGACCCTCTTGGTAAATTTGTTCGCGTTCATTATCTTTCTAATTGCCACAACAATGCTACAGCTGACGATTGGCGATTCCATCCAATGTGGTGGTTTGGTGTTCCTGCTGGTTTGAAAGATCCTCAAGATATTCAATTTAAGCGTATTGAAAAGTTAACAAAAAATGGCAAGGAGCAGGTTAAACCTGCTGGTTCTTCGCAATATATTACAACCGACGCAAACGGTTATGGCGTTGTTTCTGACAAACATTTTAATAGTCCTAAGGAATGGACTAATATTTCTAATTATTATTTTAGTGACGAAAATATTCTTGCCAGCAAAGGCTGGAAACAGCTTATGGGCTTGGGTACCAAAGACAATAAAGGCTACGATAATGCGGGCAATACCGCACAACAATGGGAAGAATACCAAAAGCAAACTCAAGGCCTTAAGGGTATTTTCGTAGACTGGGAGTCTGCTGGTCAGCGTTGGTATGACATGACTTACGTTTCCGAGATGGAAGATAAAGCATGGAAAGAGCGCGACACCAATCCGCTTCGTTTTGCCGCTGGCGTTTACCGTTTTGCTGGTAACTGGCATTATGCAGTAGGTCAAAAGCACAATACGCCAAAGATTGCGGATCATTTTAAGCTTGCGTATCCAGAGGTTACAAAGGTTAAGAAGACTAACGATTTAAGTGACGACGAGCAAAAGACTATTAAAGAAAAAATTGAAAAAGCGAATGAAAACACCAAGTACTTCAAGGAATTAGTTGCTGATAATGGTGTTGTGGTAAATAAGGATGGCTCTGCAACTATCACTTTCAAAGACAAGACGACTCGCACGATTCCTGCAAGCCTTCTTGTTGCACAAGATGAATCCGACAGCGACAGATATAAGCCAGTTATGCCAGATCGCATACCTGTTGTAAAGCCTGATTCGTTAAGTGATGATGATAAAAAGGCTGTTATTGATGCGTTCAAGAAGGCGAACCCTGATAGCAGCGAATTTAGCAAGCATCTTGCCAAGGATAATGCTATTGCTTTCGATAAAGACGGCAAGAACCTTGTTGTGACTTACGAAGATGGCTCAAAAGCTACGATTCCTGCGTCTGAGCTTGTGTTCCAAGGGCCAAAAATCTCCGATTGGGCGCCTTACGTGGTACCTGATCCAATTGAGGTTGGGAATCTTTCTAGCTTGACTACAGAAGAGCAAAAGCAAGTAACCGATGCTTTTGATAAAGCAAACGCTGACTTGGATGTTTATAATGCAGCCAAGAAGGATGGCAAAACTCCTGTAAGCTTCGATAAAGACTTCAAGAACGCCATCATCACTTGGGCAGACGGTTCAACAACAGAGATTCCTTCTTGGCAATTCTTAAAGCAAAAGGCTGCTGAGGAAAATCCAACTCCAAAGCCGCCTGCTCCAACTCCTGCTGCTGAAAAAGAGTTCATCGTTGAAGCGCCTGCAACCCAAACAAGAGTTAAATTTGATCCATTCAATATGAAAGAAGCAGATTTAACAACTAACAGCCAAGCTCTTGATGCAAATAAAAAAGCCTTAATGAAGGTTAAGGGTAAGGATTCTAAAGATAATTCAGATGTAACTATTACTGATGTTTCGTATAGCGTGAAAGACGGTAAAGGTTACATTACGTTTAAGGCGGATGGCTATAAAGACGCTACTTATCCCATGAGCGTGTTCTTCAAGCAGACAGCAAATACGCAAACGTCTCAGACGCCTTCTACGGAAACTAAGACATATAACGATCCAGATAATCAGAAAATTACCTTTAAGTATAATGTTACAAAGACGGAGACTGAAGGCGATACACCAACTGTTCAAGAGGCTGTAAAGGCTTTAAAGCAGTTTGTAAATGACAATTACGATAATGTATCTGATTCTGATTTGCAAGCTGTTACGAGCGATGTTGCTGTTAAAACAACTTGGACTCCAAAAGCCGGTACTGAGAATATGGGTCCTTACGGTGCATCTGGTAAGAATGATGGACCAATGACTTCATTTAGTATAGATAATACTAACGGTTACGCTATTACAGTTCATGGTCACCAGTGGATGGAAGATGATGGTAGTGCAGGCGATTGGGCTGCTGACATGGAAGGGACTCTGTTTACCATCCAAGCCAAAGATTTGTATGTTAAAAAGAACAGCTCTCAACCTCAAAAAGATAATACGATTGACAATCTAAAGCAGCAAGCTAAGGATTTGCTGAAGAAGCGCAAAGGTGCTCCTGACAATCTCACTAACGAAGATTTGAAGCGCGCTGGCATCGACAATCCTGATCAGTTGGATGATTCCAAGATCGATAGCATGGCTCAAGGTCAAACAGCCGAGAAGGACCTGCGCGATCTTATTCGCAAGCTCACCGATGCCAAGAAGGCTGAGCGCAAGTACAATCCAATTCCTGAGATTGAAGTTACCGACCCAGAAAATCTGTCTGAAGCTGATTTCAAGAAAGCTGCGGAAGCATTCTTGAAAGCCAATTACGATGGCACGGATTCACTAGCAGAAGATAAGGCGCCGTATAACGTTCCTACGAGTCTCACGCCAAAAACAGATACAGTTAAGATGGAGCTTAGCTCAACTTCTAATGCTAATGGCATTGCAAAGGTTACATATAAGAATAGTGATTTTACAACACTTGTGTTCCAGGATTCTGCTAATAATGATTTGTTCTCCGTTAAGGTAACTTATAAGAAGGCGGGAACCCCTGCGCCAACGCCTGATGCTGGTCAACTCCAGCAGATGAAGGATGATGCGAAGAAGATTATCGACCGCAATCCAAAGCTTACTGAGGAGCAAAAAACCCAGTATAAGAATGAGATTGATAATGCTAAAGGTGCTGATGATATTCAGAATATTCTTAAGAAGGCCAACGAGCAGGCTGGCAAGAATAATGTAACTCCTGAACAGTTAAAGGAAAAAGAAAAGAAAGACAAAGAAAATAAGGAAAAAGAGCAGAAAAAAGAGGAAGATAAAAAGCAGGAGGACCAGAAGAAGCAAGAGCTACAGGATAAGAAAAAGAAAGCTTCTGATGCAATTGATGGTCTTGGCAATCTGACTCAAGATGAAAAGGATAAGCTCAAGGAAAAGCTGAATGGAAAGAGTGGGGATGCTACCAAGCCTGGTGCTAAGACTCCTGAAGAAGTTCAGCAGATTTTAGATGAAGCTAATAATCTTAATGAAGCGCACAAGGATGTTAGTGCTGGCGCGCTTCCATTCTTAAGCCACGGCAATGCTAACAGCGAGGACGATAAGGCTCTTAAGGAGTTAATTGGTTCTGATCCAAGCAAGAAGGATGCAGCACTCACTGCTTTGGAAGATGCTCTTGCAAAGAAGGATCCTGCTGCTACTGCAGAAGAGATTAAGAATGATCTTGACGCAGCCAAGCGCCAGAACGCAATTAACGAGCAGAATGCTAAGAATGCTGGTATTGCCAAGCTTGATGCTAAGAAGGCAGAACTTGATGCAGCATACAAGGCGTTGAATGATGAGCAGAAAGCAAAAGCTAAAGATAAGTATGAAGCTGCCACTAAGGCAATCGATGATGCCAAGAACACTGTTAACAGTGCAACAAAGCCTTCTGACATCAAGAATGCTGTTGATGGCGTGAAAACTTCGTTTGATGACGCAAACAAGGCAATCGAAGATGCTAAGGGCAAGCGCGATACTTCTCAGAACACATACGATGATCAGTCTGTACTTAATAAAGAAAAGGAAGATCAGAAGAAACGCATTCAAGATAGTGATCTTCCAGATGCTGAAAAGCAGAAGGCTATTGATGACATCAATGATGCAAAGAAGATTGGCGACCCAACTGCTATTGCTAATCGCGCTTTGAAGGCTAAGAAGATAGAGGATGCTAAGAAGCAGATTGCTGCGCTTGATCATTTGAACAATGCGCAGAAGGAAGCTTTCAAGAAGATTATTGAAGATACTGATGCTTCTGATCACAAGAACGCTGACGGTACAACTTCTGACGACATCGACGACGCGCTTGCCAATGCTACTGCAACCGATACTGCCATGGCTCGTCTTGAAAAGCTGAAAGAGATCGCTGATAAGTTCGCTAAGGGCGACAAGTATAAGGGTCTGCAAGAAGGCAATGAGCAAAAGAAAGCGTTTGACGATGCTGCTACTGCTGCTGGAGCCGTGCTAGACAAAGCTAATGGCGATCCTAAGGATGCGGATCAGGTTAATGAGCTGTATAAGGATCTTCTTAAGGCAATGCAGGATCTTGACAACACAGTTAAGGGCGTTGGTGTTAATACCGCTAATCTTCAGGCGGAAGTTGATAACGATAAGGCTCTTAAGCCAGACGCTACGGCAACTCCTGCAACTAAGGGTGATTCGGTTTATACCACCGCTTCTAAAGATAAGAAGGATGCGTTTGACGCGGCTTTGACTGAGGCTGAAGCTGCTTTGAAGACTGCTAACGAAGAGAATGAGAACGCGAAGAATCCTAACTCGACTCCTCTTACTCCTGAGCAGGAAGCTCAAAAGCAGAAGGCTGTTGACGACGCTCTTGACAAGCTCGTTAAGGCTCGCCTTGCTTTGGATGGTGTTAACACCAAGCCGTTGCAAGAAGAGATTGATAAGGATAGCAACGTTAAGAACTCAGATAGGTATACGTATTCTACTACGACGGAAAAGAAGACTGCGTTTGATAAGGCTCTTCAAGATGCTAAGGATCTTATCGATAAGCTAACTGGTACGAAGAAGGCTGCTGCAGGCGAGGAAGATGTAACAACTAAGACTCAAGCTGAAAAGCAGAAGCTTGTTGATGATGCTCTTGCAAAGCTTAAGACAGCTGAAGAGGCTCTTGACGGTAAGAAACCAACTCCTGGTTCTGGTTCTGAAGCTGGTTATGGTGTGAATGATAATGCGCCTACTACTGTGGATAAGGGTGAGTTGAATGTTCAGATTCAGGGTGCTGAGTCTGATTCACAGCCTGGAAATGCTGGTAATGGTAACGCTGGTGCTGGCGTAAACTCGGGTAATGCAGGTAACGCTGCTAACACCAATGCTGCCAACGCTAACGCTAATAATGCTAATGGCGCAAGTTCTGCTGCTGTGAACGCTGCTGTTGAGAATAATCCTGCTGTGAAGCAGGCGGATACTAAAGTTTCTAAGGCTCAGGCGGCTTTGGATGCTGCTTTGGCTGAGGCTAAGAAGGTTGCTGCTGATCCTAACGCAACTCAGGCTCAGGTTGATGCTGCGGCTCAGAAGCTTTCTGCTGCTCGTAAGGCTTTGGCGTCTGCTAAGGCTCATGCGGCTGAGGTTCGTGCTTCTGTGCGCGCTCAGGTGTTGAAGAGTGGTAGTGTTGCTCAGCTTAGTAAGACTGGTAGTGACGTGTCTGTGTTTGGCTTGTTTGCTGCAACTCTTAGTGCTGCTGGTGCTGCGCTTTTCTCAGCTAAGCGTCGTGGTACTTCTCGTCACAGTAGTAAGTAGAATATTTGCTAGCTGGTCTGGTTATTGCAGATCAGCTAGTTTTAGAGCTGCTTAATGTTTGCTTAATTGTATTCAGTAAGTTTGCTGAGTATTGAGTTAATTAGCATAATGAAGTTAATGTAAAAGTGTCTCACTTTGCGTCTTTCTTTACTACGCAAAGTGAGGCATTTTTGTATGCGAATATTTTTATCTAACACGAATTGAAACAGTCGTGAAAATATGGGAGAATTACCACATGACTACAGTTATTATGCATACTTCTGAAGGCGATATAAAAATCAATTTGTTTGACAGTAAAGCGCCTGAAACCGTCAAAAATTTTGTTGGCTTAGCTACTGGTGAGCGCGAGTGGCTTGACTCATTCAGTGGAAAACCTTCGCATGAGCCATTCTACGATGGTTTAACTTTCCACCGCATCATTAAGGATTTCATGATTCAGGGTGGCTGCCCACTCGGCAATGGAACTGGCGGTCCTGGATACGAGTTTGACGATGAAATTGACGCATCCTTGAAGTTCGATAAGCCTTATTTGCTCGCTATGGCAAATGCTGGAAAGCGTCGCGGTCGTGACGGTCGTTTGCATGGCACTAACGGTTCGCAGTTCTTCATTACAACTGTGCCAACTCCATGGCTTGATGGCCACCATACAATTTTCGGCGAAGTTGCTGACGATGAATCGAAGGCGGTTGTCGATAAGCTCGAGGCTGTCGCAACGGATCGATCTGATGCTCCTCTTGAGCCTGTAGGTATTATTTCTATTGAAGTTTTGTGATTAAACGTTATTTGATTTAATACTCTTTAATATTCTTTAATACTAAAGTTCTTAATTGCTAATCCGACATTTTCTATACGCTTGTGTACAGAAAATGTCGGATTTTTGCTGTAAGGCGGCAGAAACTTTACAACGCATGCAACGGAAAGGTTGTATTAATAGAATTTAAATGCGGATATAAAGAAAGCGAGTCTTATAGCAAGCATAATAGCTCACTATAAAACTCGCTTTGGTTCATATCAACCTTCTTCTATTATTATTCGTTGTAAGTATTGTTATTGAAGCACTTGCAATTCAGTTTTTGCTTCCGCACTTCCGTACCTCATCATTTTATGCTTTCACGCTTTGATACAACGATGAGCCGGATTCTTGGAACTTTTTGCTCATCTCTTTCATACCATCGGCAATTGCCTGACTGCGTGCTTCTTCAACGAGCTGCTCCTGCTGAGCTGCTCCGCCAAAACGCTTACGAATATTTTGCGAAATAGCCATCGAGCAGAACTTTGGTCCGCACATCGAGCAGAAGTGCGCCATTTTTGCCGGTTCTGCAGGAAGTGTTTCGTCGTGGAAGGCGATTGCGGTATCTGGATCATAGCTTAAGTTGAACTGATCCAACCAGCGGAACTCAAAGCGAGCCTTACTGATTGCGTTGTCGCGATCCATAGCATGTGGATGATGCTTAGCAAGATCAGCTGCGTGGCAAGCGATCTTATACGCAATCACGCCTTGCTTCACGTCATCCTTGTTAGGCAACCCCAAATGTTCCTTAGGAGTCACATAGCAAAGCATTGCGGTGCCGTATCGCGCAATCTCCACGCCACCAATTGCGGAAGTAATGTGGTCATAGCCAGGTGCGGTATCCGTAGTCAAAGGACCAAGCGTATAGAATGGAGCATTCTGGCAAATTGCCTTTTCCATCTCAATATTCATACGCACAGTGTCGAATGGCACGTGACCAGGACCTTCAATCATCACCTGTACGTCATGCTTCCAAGCGATCTTCGTAAGCTCGCCAAGCGTCATAAGCTCGGAAAGCTGAGCCGCATCGTTAGCATCAGCCAAGCTACCTGGACGCAAACCATCACCCAAAGAGAATGCAACATCGTACTTTGCGAAAATCTCGCATAATTCTTCAAAGTGCGTATACAAGAAGCTCTCTTGATGATGTTGCAAGCACCATTCAGCCATAATTGAGCCACCACGAGAAACAATACCGGTTACGCGGTTTGCAGTAAGCGGCACGTAGCGAAGAAGCACGCCAGCGTGAATAGTCATGTAGTCAACGCCCTGCTCGCACTGCTCAATAACAGTGTCGCGGAAAAGCTCCCAGCTGAGCTTAGAAGCATCATCCTCAACCTTTTCCAAAGCCTGATACATTGGCACTGTTCCAATTGGCACAGGGGAGTTGCGCAAAATCCATTCGCGCGTTGTGTGAATATCGTTACCGGTGGAAAGATCCATAACGGTATCCGCACCCCACTTCGTGGCCCACGTAAGCTTTTCTACTTCTTCGTCGATAGATGACGTAACAGCAGAATTACCCATGTTTGCGTTGAGCTTAGTCAAGAAGCGCGAGCCAATAATCATAGGTTCAGCTTCAGGATGGTTAATATTGCAAGGAATTACAGCACGTCCGGCTGCAACTTCTTCGCGAACCAGCTCTACATCGCAATTTTCGCGCGTTGCAACATATTGCATTTCCGGAGTAGTGATTCCGTGGCGAGCGTACCACATTTGTGTAATCGGATGATCCGCGCCCTTCATTGGCTTATGCGTGCGTCCACGCCATTCTTTAGAAGCTTTGCCTCGCTTAATTGCGCGCTTGCCGTCGTCTTGAAGATTGCGCCTGCGACCCTCATATTCCACAACGTCACCGCGGTCGCGAATCCAGTCAAGGCGAAGCGGAGCCAAACCTTCCTTCGGATCGCACTTTGGACCTTCTGTATTGTAATCCTTAAAAGGCGGGTTAGGACCTACGCCAGGAGTATCCGAAAGCTTAATTTCCGTATAAGGAACTTCCAAATCATAAGAACCATATTCATACTCAAAATGAATTGGAGTTGTTTTGCGAATATGAGCTTTATCGCGCTGAGTGCATCCGCGAGCTGCAATGTCAACTCGCTGTTGTTTAGCTAATTTCGCAGCATCCTTTGCTTCTTTCGCATTAATAAAAGTTGGCTTCTTTTCTTGAGTTTCTGAAGATTTTGATTCAGAATTTTCTGCAACTATCACTCGCTTAGCGTAGCCGTGCTTTTCTTCACCTCGCACAGCTTTCCAATGTTCAACAAATTCACGCATAGTTGATTCTGGTGTTTCTGAAGAATACAATGCTTCAGAAACGAACCATCCTGCAGCCTTGGTGTGAGCGATTGTATCGATATCGTCGAGTGCAGTTCTTCCGCCAACTAGAACTGGAAAATCACTTGCGGAACAAATCGTATTAATTTTCGCTTCGTCCAGCGTTGTGTGATTTGCTTCCAATTCGTAAGCGGCAGTAGTGCTTTCGCATCCTTCTTCAGGATTGCGCATTGCTGTTACGCAAATGTAATCAATGCATCCATCTGGAAGTTCGTTTATTACTTTAACTAAGCTTTCGGTTTCAACAGATAAGCCGATTACAGCATCTTCGCCAAGAAGAGCGCGAGCCTCTCTAGGCTCCATGTCGCTTTGTGCTAAATGCACTCCGTCAACTTTGATGCTTTGATTGCGAGCTTGCCAAACGACATCAACACGCTCGTCGATAACAAAAGTTACAGAATCGCATTTGTTATTGTCTTCGATGATTTGTGCAATATCGCGTGCAATAGTAGTGATTTCTTTAGCGTTTTCATTGTTGCAATGAAGACGAATAAAAGTCGCTCCAGCGCGCAAAGCATCATCGACAATATCGGTAAGCGGACGATTATTACAAGCTTGTGGGTCTGCAATAAAGCAGGCGCTTAGATTAAATTGATTACGCATTGATGCGTACGGATAATTCGATGTCATACTAAAATCGTTGCTCCCTACGTTGTATTAACTAACAGGTTCGAAGGGTTAGGCAAACTAATACCATCTCAGCCTTCTTTCGAAAGCACCCCTGCAAAATGTCGAATTACCAGCAAGTTTACACGATTATGTGCATTTAATTGGTGGTGGGTATGTTGCGAATTTCTTTAGCGTTCGTGATGATTGATTGCGCGTGAAATAAAATCTCCCAAGCTTTGCACAATCTGCACGAGAATAATACAAAGGATAACAGCAACTGTCATCACATCGTATTGATAACGCTGGTATCCGTATCGTATTGCAATATCTCCGAGTCCGCCTGCGCCAACTGTTCCAGCCATTGCGGAGAATCCAAAAAGCGTAATAAATGTAAGCGCAGCTCCGCGAATTAGCGAAGGTAAAGCTTCCCACAGCAACACTTTGCAAACAATTTGCAATTTGCTTGCTCCAAAGCTTTGTGCTGCTTCAATTAAGCTTCCGTCAACTTCGGCTAAAGATTGTTCAACTACTCTAGCAACGAATGGTGCAGCCGTAATCACCAGAGGCACAATAGCCCCAGGAACTCCCAAAGAAGTGCCAACTATGAGACGAGTGAAAGGAATTATTGCAACTAATAAAATAATAAACGGCACAGAACGCACGATGTTAACAATCCAGCCTAGAACTGCGTTAATTGGCGCGTTGGGGCAAATGCCTTTTTTGTTTGATGTAATGAGAAGTACGCCAACTGGAAGTCCAATAAGGTATGCAAAAAGTGTTGCAACTGATGTCATTACGAGTGTGTCTTGCACGCCTTCAATAAGTAAGTTGCCGTAGTCGTTAAAAAATTGTGTAGCAGCTTCTAACATTGTTATTTCACCTCGTTGGTAAGCGCGTTTGTTTGTTCGTCTGTTTGTGCGTTTTCTGGCTTATTGTTAAGCTCGCTTGCAATCGTGCTTGTAATTTTAGCGCGATGATTTTCCTGTTTTTCATCTGCAATAAGAGTTCGCAAAATATCGCTTTGTGGATTTGCAAAAAGCGTATCAGTGTCACCTAATTCCACAATGCGTCCGCCATCAATCATTGCAACTCGGTCGCAAATATTTCGTGCTACAGCCAGCGAATGCGTAATAATAACAAGCGTTACGTTGAGTTCGCGGTTAATTCGGCTCAATAAATCAAGGATTTGCGCAGTAGTTGTGGAGTCAAGTGCGCTTGTTGCTTCGTCGCAAAGCATAATCGACGGATTATTCGCCAATGCTCGTGCAATTGCTACGCGCTGCTGCTGTCCGCCTGAAAGCTGGCTAGGGTAGCGGTTTGCAAAATCTTGTAAACCAACTAAGTCAAGTAAGTAGTTTGCGCGTTCTTCTCGTTCCTTTTTTGCAGTGTGATTCAGTTCTAATGGGAAAGTGACGTTTCGCAATACTGTACGCTGCTGGAAAAGGCTAAAATTCTGGAAAATCATGCCAATATTAGTGCGTACTTTTGCAAGTTCTTTATCTTTTACTTCGCTAATATCATTTCCGTCAATAATAATTTTGCCGGAAGTTGGTCGCTCAAGCAGATTCATGCAACGAACTAGCGAAGACTTTCCTGCACCAGAAGAACCAAGGATTCCGAATACTTCTCCCGATTCAATAGTCAGATTAATGTCGTGTAATGCTTCGTTCGCTTTGCTACCTTTGCCGTAGCTTTTGTGAAGATGTTCGATCTGAATCATGCTTTTCCTTAACAGATTATTGCTTTCTGTGTGAAATATACTTCGTTACTAACTAGAGTTACTAACTAGCGTCATTAACTAGATTATTAACTAGCACGCACATTACGTATATTACACGCTTATAAAATAATGCCGCAAAGCATACACGAAGCATACACATGCGGCATTAGGTGGCTACATTGTGAGTATTTTTTAGAAAACAGGGAGCACAGCGCCTTTGTAAGTTTTAGTAATATAGTCGCGCACTTCGCTTGTCTTCAAAGCTTTGAGTAAGGCTTTGATTTTTGCAAACTTTTCAGAGCCCTTCTTTACTACAATAATATTTTCATAAGTTTTAGCCGCAATGCCTCCAACTTTTTCTGAAGTAAGTGGGTCTTTAGTTGGGTTAAAACCAGCTTGAATAGCGTAATTGCCGTTCATGGCAGCAAGATCCACATCCTTAATGGCAGTAGGAACTGTTGCCGCTTCAAGTTCTTTAAACTTCAAATTCTTAGGATTCTCAGTAATATCTTTTGTAGTAGCGTTAATATCCTTTGGATTCTTCAACTTAATCAATCCGGCATCTCGCAAAAGAAGCAATGCGCGAGCCTCATTAGTAGGATCATTTGGAACTGCAACAGTTGCTCCGTTTGCTAATGCTTTAATCGTCTTGGTTTTTCCTGGATACAATCCAAATGGTTCAAAATGAATTCCACCTACTGAAACAAGGTGAGTTCCCTTTTCCTTATTAAAGTTGTCAAGATAAGGCAAATGCTGATAGTAGTTTGCGTCAACTTCGCCTTCTTCAGTAGCTGTATTTGGCTGCACGTAGTCAGTAAATTCCTTTACTACTAGCTTGTAGCCTTCTTTTTGCAAGATTGGCTTTACAACTTTATTTAAGATTTCAGAATGCGGGGTAGGTGAAGCTGCAACAGTAATGGTCTTGTCATCCTTTGCGCCTGCTTTTGAGCTACCGCAGCCACTTAAAGTGAAAGTCGCTAATGCTGCCAGTGCTGTAATTGATGCAATAACTTTAATTTTTCGCATATTTCCTGCTCCTTGTTCGGTGAAATTCGTTTAAAGTTAAATCCCCTTCGCGAGTAACGAATTATCAATATAGGCGAGAAAAATCAATAATTCTACACTTTGCTTATTAGTATTATTTATGACGTGTTAATAATTCGCATACTTGCAGTGTGGAAAGAGAAAAAATAAGTTTTTCAACACGTCGCTTACTTGCAATGAAGCTATCTACTAGACTGTAATGTATGAGTTTTTTGCGATTGGCGTTAGCGCAGATAGATACCTGCGTTGGGAACATTGATAGCAACGTTGAAAAAGTTTTGAAGTATGCTGCGCGCGCAAAGCAGTCGGGTGCTCGCATGGTTGTGTTTCCTGAGATGACTTTGACTGGGTATCCTATTGAAGACCTCGCCTTGCGTGCCACGTTCCGCACAACTGCACAAAAAGCTGCAGACTTGCTTGCAACAAAACTTGCGGAAGAAGGCTTGGGGGAGCTTTACGTAGTAGTTGGAACTGTTGGCTTTGACGAGTCTGCTGGAAAGCCTCGAAACAGGCTTCTCGTATTGCATGAAGGTAAATCTGTGTTGCAATACGACAAGCATTTCTTGCCAAATTATGGTGTTTTTGACGAGTTTCGTATTTTCTCTTCTGGCAATAAGTGTGAGCTGCTGGAAGTAGATGGAATGCGTCTAGGTTTTGCTATTTGCGAAGATATTTGGCAAGACGGCGGTCCTGTTGCGCGTTTGGCAAAACTTGGTATCGATGCGCTAATAACTATGAACGGTTCTCCATATGAGGAAGGTAAAACTCATGTGCGCTTGAGTTTGGCTCAAAAGCGCGCTGTTGAAGTCAATGCGCCAGTCGTATATGTGAACCAAGTCGGCGGCCAAGATGATTTGGTTTTTGACGGTGGAAGTTTTGTTGTTGATGCTGACGGAACTTTACTTGAACGCTCGGCAATGTTTGATGAAGATTTGTCGTTTGTTGATTTTGATAACTCGCTGAAAAAGCAGAAAGTTTCAAGCATTGCTCCAAAACTTGACGCAGACGAAGAAGTGTATTGTGCGTGTGTTGTAGGTCTTAGAGATTACATGCGTAAGAATGGTTTTAAGGGTGTGTGCTTAGGACTTTCTGGAGGAATTGATTCTGCTTTAGTAGCTACTATGGCTGCCGATGCTTGCGGTGGAGCAAATGTGTATGGCATTTCTATGCCAAGCATGTACTCTTCGGACGGTTCTAAAGACGATGCGCGCGATTTAGCAGAGCGAATTGGCGCTCACTATGATGTGCAACCAATTGAACCGCTTTTTAAAGCTTTCCAATCGCAACTTTCATTAGAAGGTGTTGCAGCAGAAAACTTGCAAGCTCGCGTTCGTGGCGTAATCGTAATGGCTTACTCGAATTCGCGCGGTGTTTTGGCGCTCGCAACTGGTAATAAATCGGAGCTTGCTTGCGGATATTCTACTATCTATGGCGATGCGGTAGGAGGGTATGCTCCTATTAAGGATTTGTTTAAGACGCGCGTTTGGGCACTTTCTCGTTGGAGGAATCGCGCTGCGAATGCTGGAGTAGGCATTGGTATGCTGCCAATTGTTGGATATGAGGATTCTGAGCAAACAGAAGTTACGAAAGCGAAAGCTCCGCAAGATGGTGTGCTTATTCCGGTTAATTCTATTATTAAGCCTCCGAGTGCAGAGTTGCGTCCAGGGCAAAAGGATTCTGATTCTTTACCTGAGTACGATTTGCTTGATCGTGTTTTAGAGGCTCATATTGAGCTTGCTCATGGTAGAGCGGATTTGCTTGAAGATGGTTTTGACGAGCATACTGTTGACACGGTTATGCGTTTAGTTGATCGCGCAGAATGGAAGCGCAGGCAGTATCCGCTTGGACCAAAAGTAAGTGCTATTGCTTTTGGCAGGGATCGCAGAATGCCTGTTACCACAGCTTTTCGTGAATAAATGTGATATATTTCACTAGATTTTTTGCAAAACTACTCGTGTATGCGTTTACTTATGCTCTAACATTGTTATTAAGGCAGCGTGAAGATGCGTTGCGGGTACAAAAGGAGTCTAAACATGACATCAGTTGATGCGCCAGTTCTCAGTGAAGAGGATCTTCGTACCGAAGCGTGGAATGGTTTTACTGACGGCAATTGGAAGAAAGACATTGACGTACGCGACTTTATAATAAAGAACTATACGCCATATGAAGGTGACGAAAGTTTCTTGGCAAATGCCACTGAAAAAACGAAGCACATGTGGAAATATCTCGACGACAACTACTTAGCTGTTGAACGTGAGCGTCGTGTTTATGATGTTGAAACTCATATCCCAGCAGGTATTGACGCAATGCCAGCAGGCTACATTGAAAGCCCAGAAGTAGATAACGTAATCGTCGGTTTGCAAACTGATGAGCCTTGCAAGCGCGCTATGATGCCAAACGGCGGTTGGCGCATGGTTGAGCAAGCTATTAAAGAAGCTGGCAAGGAAGTAGATCCTCAAATCAAGAAGATTTTCACCGTCTACCGTAAGACTCATAACGATGGCGTGTTTGGCGTTTACACCAAGAATATTAAGATTGCTCGCCACAACAAGATTTTGACCGGTTTGCCAGATGCTTACGGCCGCGGTCGTATTATTGGCGATTATCGTCGTGTTGCTCTTTACGGCGTGAACATGCTTATTGAGTTTAAGAAGCGCGACAAGGATTCGATTCCATACCGTAACGATTTTACCGAGACCGAAATTGAGCATTGGATTCGCTTCCGCGAAGAGCATGACGAGCAGATTAAGGCTTTGAAGCAGCTTATTAACTTGGGTAACGAGTACGGTTTGGATTTGACTCGTCCAGCTAAGACCGCTAAGGAAGCTGTTCAGTGGACTTACATGGGCTATCTTGCTTCTGTTAAGAGCCAGGATGGCGCTGCAATGAGCTTCGGTCGCGTTTCCGCATTCTTCGATTGCTACTTTGAGCGCGATTTGAAGGCAGGTTTAATTAACGAAACCGACGCTCAGGAAATTATTGACGCTCTTGTTATGAAGCTTCGTATTGTGCGCTTCTTGCGTACTAAGGATTACGACGCAATCTTCTCTGGTGATCCTTACTGGGCAACTTGGTCCGATGCAGGCTTCAGCGAGGATGGCCGCACTTTCGTAACCAAGACTTCGTTCCGTTTGCTCAACACTTTGACTCTTGAGCATTTGGGACCTGGTCCTGAGCCAAATATCACTATTTTCTGGGATCCAAAGCTTCCAGAAGCTTATAAGCGTTTCTGCGCACGAATTTCTATCGACACTTCTGCAATCCAGTACGAGTCCGATAAAGACATTCGTGAGCACTGGGGTGACGACGCTGCTATTGCTTGCTGCGTTTCTCCAATGCGCGTCGGTAAGCAAATGCAGTTCTTCGCAGCTCGCGTGAACTCTGCAAAAGCTTTGCTTTACGCTATTAACGGCGGCCGCGATGAAATGACCGGCATGCAAGTTATCGATAAGGGTGTTATTGACCCAATCAAGCCAGAAGCTGACGGCACTCTCGACTACGAGAAGGTTAAGGCTAACTACGAGAAGGCTTTGGAATGGCTTTCCGAGACTTATATTGAGGCTTTGAATATCATCCACTACATGCACGATAAGTACGCTTACGAGTCCATCGAAATGGCTTTGCATGATAGGGAAGTCTACCGTACGCTTGGTTGCGGCATGTCCGGCTTGTCTATTGCTGCAGATTCCTTGGCTGCTTTGAAGTATGCAAAGGTTTACCCAATCTACAACAAGGATGCTAAGACCACTGAAGGCCACGAGTACGAGTACATCGAGGGCGGCGACGACGACTTAATCGTTGGCTACAAGACTGTTGGCGAGTTCCCAGTTTACGGTAACGACGACGATCGTGCAGACGACTTAGCAAAGTGGGTTGTAAGCACTGTTATGGGTCAGGTAAAGCGTTTGCCTGTGTACCGTAATGCTGTTCCAACTCAGTCCATCTTGACTATTACTTCTAACGTTGAGTATGGCAAGAACACTGGTTCCTTCCCATCCGGTCACAAGAAGGGTACTCCGTACGCTCCAGGCGCAAACCCAGAAAACGGCATGGATTCGCACGGTATGCTTCCTTCGATGTTCTCCGTTGGAAAGATTGATTACGATGATGCTCTTGACGGCATTTCGCTTACGAACACCATTACTCCTGACGGTTTGGGTCGTGACGAAGACGAGCGCATCAGCAACTTGGTTGGCATTTTGGATGCTGGCAACGGTCACGGCTTGTACCACGCAAACATCAACGTGTTGCGTAAGGAACAGCTTGAAGATGCTGTTGAGCACCCAGAAAAGTATCCGCATTTGACGGTTCGAGTTTCCGGCTACGCAGTGAACTTCGTGAAGCTCACTAAGGAGCAGCAGCTCGACGTTATTTCTCGTACATTCCACCAGGGTTCAGTTACTGACTGATTTGGTTGATTAGTAAACACCGCCGGGAGCGAGGCTAGTTTCGCTCCCGGCTTTTGTTAATTGCGTATATTATTTATTATTTATTTATAAATAGTTTGGAGGGCAGTTAGATGGCTGAAAACACAGTGTTTCGTACTACAACTCAGCATATGCTGAAAGAGTCGAAAGAGTATGCTCGCCAAACTTTAATGGGTGGTCTTTCTGGATTTGAGTCGCCAATTGGGCTGGATCGTAAAGATCGCTTGGTAGCTCTTAAAACTGGCGATATTGGATTTGTGCATTCGTGGGATATCAATACTTCTGTTGACGGCCCTGGAACTCGTATGACAGTGTTTATGAGTGGCTGCCCGCTTCGCTGCCAGTACTGCCAAAATCCTGATACTTGGAAAATGCGCGACGGCAAGCCAGTCTACTTAGATGCGATGATTAAAAAAGTTGATCGTTATCAAAGTCTTTTTAAAGCAACAGGCGGTGGGATCACTTTTTCTGGCGGCGAATCTATGATGCAACCAGCTTTTGTATCTAGAGTGTTTCGTGCAGCAAAAGAAATGGGCGTGCATACTTGCTTGGATACTTCCGGCTTTTTGAATCGCAATTACACGGACGAAATGATTGAAGACATTGATCTTTGTCTTCTTGACGTTAAATCAGGAACTGAAGAAACGTATAAAAAAGTAACTGGCGGCTTGCTTCAGCCAACTATTGACTTTGGCCAGCGCTTAGCGAAGGCTGGTAAGAAGATTTGGGTGCGTTTTGTGCTTGTTCCAGGTTTGACAGACAGCGAAGAAAATGTTGAAAAAGTTGCTGAGATTTGCGATTCGTTTGGTGATGCTGTTGAGCATATTGACGTGCTTGGATTCCATCAACTAGGACGTCCAAAGTGGCATGAGCTTCGAATTTCGTACCCTCTTGAGAATCAAAAAGGGCCTTCTAGAGCACTTAAAGAACGAGTTGTAAACCAGTTCAAAGATCACGGTTTTGTTGTGTACTAGACTGCGTTTAGATTGCATTTAGACTGCATTTAAATTGCGTCAAAAATGTAACTGTAATTTAGGCAATCTTTGCGTATCGTGTTGTTTTTTTTGAAGGATTTTTGTATAATTATACAAATACTCTTTTTTAGAGAAAGGATACGCAATGAAGCGCAGAATAGGTTGTTGGATTGCATTAGCTTTTACATTAGCGTTAGCTGTTTTTGTGCGGTGTAACGATCAGTTTGGTTTTGCTACAGCGCTTACTATTTTCGTTATTTTGCCAATAATTTTATTGCCAATAAACATTGTTGCATCTTTCGATAAGAAACTTCTTATTGAAGTGCCAATAATATCTATTGTTATAGCTGTTGTTACAGAACTTGTCACTTTTCCAATAGTCAACTTTTCGGATTTAGGTTTACATGCTGGCTACGTTGTTCCAACAGTTTTAGCTTCGGCAGTCGCATTTACTCTTACTAGATTCCTTAAAACTAGGCTTGTTAAGCGCATAAATGACGAAGTAGCAAACAATAAAACAGATTGATTATTTAATTGATTATTTATTTGATTTTTTATTTTTGAATAGTCGTAGTTGTGTGCGAAAGTTGAAGCCGTGTTAAAGATGCATAATCTGTAACACGGCTTAAATATTTTTTACGGATATTTTGCAAAAAGTACAGAATAAGTTGCAAAAAGCGTAAGAATTTGGGTAAAGCATGCAATCGGGAGGCGTACTTGAACGAGGAACCAAAGCTTTTAAAAGAGCCTAGAGAAGGAGTTCCAGAAGTCATTGATACGCTTGAAGCATATAAAGATTATTGCAGCTTGTTGGAGGCAGGCTCCGGTCCTTTAGCTGCAGACGCTGAGCGAGCTTCCGGTTTTCGCTACAGTCATGAAGATTGGTTGATTCAGTTCAAACGTAAGGGTGCAGGAATTGGATTATTAGATCCTATAGAACTTACAAAACTTGGAGCTGATTGGAACGAATTTAACAAGGCAGTAGGGGATGTGCCTTGGATTATTCACGATTCGATGCAAGATTTGCCAGGATTTTTCAATATTGGTTTGCGCCCACTTGCATTATTTGATACCGAAATCGCAGCTAAATTACTTGGCAGAAAGCGCTTTGGTTTAAGCTCTGTAACTGAATATTATTTGGGTCTTACTCTTGCAAAAGAACATTCTGCAGCAGATTGGTCTTACCGCCCACTTCCTAGAGATTGGCGAAATTACGCAGCTTTAGATGTTGAATTACTTATTGAGCTAGAAGAAGTAATGCGCGTCGAACTTAAAAAGCAAGGTAAACTTTCTTGGGCGGAAGAAGAATTTAAACACTTACTTAGTAAGGGTGCACAAAAGAAAGCTCCGCATCCACGTCCATGGCTTAAAATATCGCATATTAGCGTACTTATGCACGATCGTGTTGGTTTAGTTATTGCGAAAGCATTGTGGCAAAAGCGAGATGCTTTAGCGCGTGAATATGATATTGCGCCAACTCTGCTACTTTCTGACGCTGCGATTATTGAAGCTGGTAAGCGTAAACCTAGTAATGCGCGTGCGTTTCGTGCTATTCGTTCTTTGAATGAGCGAGTGCGAATGCACACTGGCAGTGAGCAAGACAAAATGTTCGAGCGTTACGCTCCAATTCAGCGCAAAGTTAAACCATCTATTTGGAAAAACGTTATAGAGAATGCTATTTTGCGCGCTAAATCTGGTGAAACGGCTATGGATGATGTGCATCCAGTATTACCGAATGGAGCTATTCAACTTAATTCGCGCGAATCTCGTAAAACGAACGTACTTAAGTCAACAGATACTGACGAGTCGCAAGGTTCTAATGATTGTCAGGATTGCCATGATTTATCGGATTCGCAGTACTTGCAGGATATGCAAGATTCCCAAAGCGCTCCTAGATCTATGAAATATTGGCGAGAACATCACCCTAAGCGTTACGAGCGTTTACAAAGAGTAAAAGCTGAGTTAAATCAAATTTCTGAATACACTCATACTCCTGCAGAAATTATTATCAAACCACAGATTATTCGTAATCTTTGCTGGCATGATGATGCGCAAGATATTGATGTTAAAACATTCTTAAGTGAGCATGGTGCTCGCGAATGGCAAACCCGATTGGTAGCTGAGTCCGTAACTCGCGCTATCATGTAACGGTTGTGCCATACGGCAGAAGCTAGAAAAAACGTAATTTCAGGAGCGCAAGCGTGAAAATCAGCGTCAGGAATCTTGAGCCAACTAAAGTTAAGCTCACCATTACCGCAGATCTCGAAGACTTCAAGCCATTCTTGGAAGAAGCTCGTAAGGAGATTGCTAAGCAAATTAACGTGCCAGGTTTCCGTAAGGGACATGTGCCAGGCAAGATTGTAGATCAGCGCGTCGGTTTCGCAGCTGTTGCCGGCGAAGCCGTAAATTCCGCTGTACCAGAGCTTTATTCCAAGGCTTTGGAAGAAAAGAAGATTCGCCCAATGGATCAGCCAGAATTTGACGTTCAGGAAGTTCCAACGTCGACTGATGCAGATGCAAGTCTTAAGTTTGTAGCAACAGTTGAGCGTCGTCCAGATTTCAAGTTGAACAAGTTCAAGGGCGTTGAGATTGAAGTTGAGAAGCCAAAGGTTTCCGACAAGGATGTCAAGGAGCGCTTGGAAAGTCTCCGTCAGCGTTTTGCTACTTTGGTTGGTGTTGACCGTCCTGCAGCTAAGGGTGATTACACTAACATTGATTTGGAAGCTCGTATCGATGACGAAGTAGTTGATGCACAAGAGGGCGTAAGCTACGAAATCGGTTCCGGTGTGTTGCTTGACGGTTTGGATGAGGCTTTGGATAGCCTTTCTGCCGGTGAAGAAACCACCTTTGAAGGTACTCTCGAGTCCGGCAAGCATAAGGGCGAGAAGGCTCAAATCAAGGTTAAGGTTAATTCCGTAAAGACTCAGGAATTGCCAGAGCTTGATGATGATTTTGCTCAGGAAGCTTCCGAGTTTGATACTTTGAAGGATTTGAAGGCAGATATTCGCAAGGCTTGCGAGCAGGCTGCTGAAGGTCGTCAGGCAACTAATGCCCGTGACGCATTCCTTGTTAAGCTTCAAGAAGAAGTTGAAATTCCTGTACCAAAGGGTGTTTTGGATAAGGCTGTTTCAGAGCATTTGAAGGGCATGACCCCTGATCCTGAAAAAGCTACCAAGAAGCAGAAGGACGAAGCGCAGCAGGCTGCTGAGAAGGAACTTCGCGACCAAATGGTTCTTGACGCTTTAGCTGAACAGATGGATGTGACTGTTTCCCAGGCTGATGTCACCAACTTCTTGGTTTCTGTTGCTCAGCAGTACGGTATGGATCCAAACCAGTTCATTAACGCAATCGTTAACAACGGTCAGCTTGGTTCTGCTGTGCAGGAAGTTGCTCGCTCTAAGGGCTTGCTTGCTGGTATGCGTGCTGTAAAGTTCGTTTCTGGCGGAGAAGCTCTTGACTTGAGTGCATTCTTGTCTGAGGATGATGACGAAGACGAAAGCGTGAAGGCTGCTTCTGCTGCTGCAGAAGTTGCTGACGAACTTTCTAAGTAGTATTTTTCAAACAAGAAAAAGTTCATACTTTCTCATATTCGCTAAAAACCCAGGGCTTTTGCTCTGGGTTTTTGTGTTGTTGTTATACTTTAAAGAAAGTGAAAAACAAATAAAATGAAAAACAAATAACATAAGGAAGGCTGCCGCTAATGGAAAAACGCAATTTGCAAATAGTAGGCAGTAAAAAACCTAGTAAGTGTTTGAGCTATGTTTTTACATGTTTACGATTAAGTCTTATTGCTTTTTTTGTTGCAGTTATGGCTGGGGTTGGTGCAATATTATTAACTCTGTTACTACATGCTGTGCAAAATGTAATGTTCGGATTTTCAGAATCTGCTCTTAAACCTTCGCCAGTTGGATTGCCAGTATTGCACTACGTTGCTGTTGTATTAATTGTCATGTCTGTTGCTGCAATTATTTGGATGTGGTTATGGACAAAATCTTCTAATCGTATTGTCGATATAGCTCATGCTGTTCGTGGTCAATCAATGCCATGGCATACAACGATTATCCATGTATGTTTACAAATTTTTATAGTTGCTTCTGGCGCAAGTTTAGGTAGGGAAGTTGCGCCTCGAGAATTGGCTGCAATGCTTACTCAGAAGTTACTCTGCTTTATCCGAGTCAGTGAATTTCAAGCTCGCGTTTTGGTTGCAAGTGCTGCTGGTGCTGGTTTAGCTGGAGTTTATCGCGCTCCAATAGCGGGTGCGATTATGACGCTAGGTTTGGTTGCAATTCCACGTTTTTCTCATGACTCGAAATCTTCTTTAAAGCGTTTGAAATGGTATTGGCTTATACAAAAATTTAGTATTTTTGCTATTGCGTTATGTATAAGTGAAATTGCATCATTGACTACTATTTTTGTGCTTGGGTATGAGCCTTACTATTGTTTGTCAAGTCTTGATGACATCCATATTGTCAATACGACTGTGTTGCTGCTTGCAATTATAGTTGGCATTCCTTGTGGTATTGTTGGCACTCTTTTCCATAAGATGATTCGTTGGGCTCGCTCTAAGTGTGCTCGCAATTACCAAATTTTATATTTTTTGCCATTAATGGGCTTAGTAACAGGATTAGTTGCATCATGGAATCCAGCCATTATGGGCAATGGTCGAGCTTTAGCGCAATACGCATATAACATTGCAAAAACAAGTATTGCAATTGACAAAAACTCTTTGGTAACTTTGCTTCTACTGGTTGTTGCAAAAATAATTTTAACAAGTTGCACTCTTCGAGCTGGCGCAAGTGGTGGTGTGCTTCAGCCGAGTATGTCGTCTGGAGCTTGCGTAGGGCTGATTATAGGTTTTATAAGTATGAACATTCCAGTTGTTGGTGGCATGTTATCAAGTCAGCCCAAAATATTGGTAATAGCTGCTATTTTTGGTGCTGCAAGTATGCTAACTGCAAGTCGAAAGTCATTGTGGTTTGCGCTTTTTTTGGTAGCACAATTAGTGAATTTGCCTATGATTATGATTATTCCAATGGTTGTTTCTTGTGCTGTATCTAGAAGCATAACGATGATACCAAAATTTTTAGCCGCAAATAATGTTTAAATTTTTTTAGTTATGTTGGTTATTTTAGTTATTTTTTAATTAATTATTAGAACTGAATTCTTTATCTGCAATAAAAGTTCCATCATCGTTTGAGAAGGAGAAATGTATGCGCACTGGTGCAATAATTTTTTCTTTCATTTCATCCGATGCTGATTGTGGCATCAAGTTCGAGAGGCTATCGCCGTATGTTTGCATTCCAGTCTTTAACGCTGTAATTTCTAAATCAGATAGGTGCTTTTTGAACTTTGCATTTATATTGAGCTGATCACCTTTAGTGGCAAACGTTATGTTGAATGGTGAGCTGCTAGTGGCATCATTAAATCCATTAGTGAGTTTTTTAGCTTCTTCTGAATGGCAATGTACGTATTCTTCAATATTTGCGCTTTTAGGTGCAGAGCAATTGTAATGTGGCTTAAGATTAGTTGAATTGTAATGTGGTTTTGAAATTACGTAGCCACCTACTGCAACTATTGCTACTACTATGACAACAATAAGCCAAGTGTATTTTGACTTATGAGCACTTGTATTTGTTGCATTTGGATAAGCGTTTGCAGGATAGTTGTTGACTGGTTGTTGATTATTCTGATATACGTTTGGTTGGTAACCATTATTTAGATTTACATTATTAGGGTAATTGTTGTTCTGGTATCCGTTATTTGGGTATACGTTGTTTTGATACTCATTGTTTTCATAACCATTATTTGGGTATCCGTTATTTGGATTTACATTATTTGGGTATGTATTATTTTGGTAACCATTATTTGGATACTCGTTATTTGGCATCGGAGCAGGCGAGTAGTTGTTATCTGGCAATTGGTTAGAATCCATAATTACTCCTTATAATGAATTGATAATCCGATAAAAATATACTCAATAATGCATACTAGTGTAGGATAATAAGTAAAAATTACATCTGTTGATATGAATAAAATTCTAGAAATTTGGTGTAAAACATTCAATTCAAATCATATTCGCAATATTTTCTATGTGGTCATGCGCACAAGGTAGTGTAGAAATAATTACGTGGTAACAAGGAGATATAGTGACTGAGCTTTTTACAGCTTCTCCTGTGATGGAACAGGCTGAAGCGTCTACATCAACTGATTCTATTTTTAATCGATTGCTAAAAGATCGCATTATTTGGTTGGGATCTGAAGTAAAAGACGAGAATGCCAATGTTATTTGCGCACAAATGTTAATGCTTGCTGCGGAAGACCCTAAGAAGGATATTTGGCTGTATATTAATTCGCCTGGAGGTTCAATTACTGCTGGTATGGCAATTTACGATACTATGCAATTAATTGAGCCAGATGTTGCGACTATTGCTGTTGGCATGGCTGCATCTATGGGTCAGTTCTTGCTTAGTTCTGGCACTCCTGGTAAGCGTTATATTACCTCGCATGCGCGTGTGCTTATGCATCAACCTTCTGGCGGTGTCGGTGGTACTGCTACAGATGTACGAATTAATGCAGAGCTTATTATGGATATGAAAAAAACGCTTTCTGAATTGACTGCAAAGCAGACTGGTCATACGGTAGAGGAAATTTACCGAGATAATGAATACGATCACTGGTTTACAGCTCAGCAAGCTTTGGAGTATGGTTTCGTAGATAAGATTGTGACCACTCCTGCTTCTATGCGCGGTGAGGAGTAATTATGGCAAGTGAAGAAGCAAAGTTTGTTGCGCGTGCCGAGCGTTTAGCTGGTTTTGGCGGTGTTACTTCTGCTCAGCGCATTACTAATCGTTACGTATTGCCTCAGTTTGGCGAGCAAACTCCATACGGCATGAAAACTCAGGATCCTTACACTAAGCTGTTTGAAGATCGCATTATTTTCATGGGTGTGCAAGTAGATGACACTTCTGCTGATGACATTATGGCTCAGTTGCTTGTTTTAGAGAGCATGGATTCTGATCGCGATGTGATGATGTACATTAATTCACCTGGTGGTTCGATGACTGCTATGACTGCGATTTATGACACCATGCAGTACATTAATCCAGATGTTCAAACTGTTTGCTTGGGTCAGGCTGCTTCTGCTGCTGCTATTATTCTTGCTGCTGGAGCTGCTGGTAAGCGCATGATTTTGCCGAATGCTCGTGTGCTTATTCATCAGCCTGCAATGGGTCAAGATTTTGGTAAAGCTACTGAAATTGAGCTTCAAGCTAAGGAAATGTTGCGTTTGCGTTCTTGGTTAGAATCAACGCTTGCAAAGCATACTGGTCAAGATATTGAGCGCATCCGTAAAGATATTGAAGTGGATACTATTTTGACTGCTTCAGAAGCCAAAGCTTATGGAATGGTTGACGAAGTGCTTGAGCGTAGAGCATAATTCAATCTTTACAACTTAGCGGATATTTATCAATATCAGTATTTTTAACAACAAACCCTGGTCGACACGCCGGGGTTTGTGTTTTAGTGCGGATAGTTGTATATTAGTCAAGTTGCCGGAAACAAGGACATGGTTTTTGAGACTGGAAACATGCGCCAGTAGCCCAACGGATTAGAGCATCTGACTACGGATCAGAAGGTTGCAGGTTCGAATCCTGTCTGGCGCACAAATGAAACGCGAAGCTTTTGCTCCGCGTTTTTTTTTAATTCGTATGCAACTCGCTCGGTTTATGCCTCTCAGTTATACTTAAAAGTGCGAATCACATATTTTGCACTATAAAACGTTATAAACGTATAAACGCTATAAATGCTATAAATGCATTTAGTGGAGGAAATATTTACAATATGATACGACGCAGTTGGAGAATAGCTTGCAATATTGCAAATAATGAGCGAATTTCTGGATTAATTATGCTTGGCTTTGCTCTTACTGGCTTATTGCTTGCAAACATTCCTTTAACAGCGCCAATATTTGAAGCCATATCGCATACTCATGTAGGCATTCCGTGGACGAATATACATATGTCAATTGGTCATTGGGTGCAAGACGGCGTGCTTACTATTTTCTTCCTGTCAGTTGGCTTAGATTTAAAACACGAACTTATTGCTGGTTCGCTTTCTGATCCTCGTGCAGCTGCAATGCCAATGATTTGTGCTGTTGGTGGAATGATTGTGCCTCCTTTACTGTTTGTTGCTACAGTAACTGTATTTTCTGAATTGCATGCCGGGCAGGAGATTATGCGTCTTACTTCTGGCGCTTTACCTTCGCTTGATATGGTTCGTGACGGGTGGGCAATACCTACGGCAACGGATATAGCTTTCTCTCTTGCTGTTCTTGCTTTATTTGCAAAAACTTTGCCACATGCTTTGCGCGCATTTCTTATGACTCTTGCTACAGTAGACGATTTGCTTGGAATAGCACTTATTGCTGTGTTCTTCTCGTCTCTTAACGCATGGTATTGGTTTGCTGGAGTAGTTGCTTGTGGTTTGGTTTGGACTACTTTAGTGCGTTTAAAGCGTGTTCCGTGGCCGTTGGTTGTAATAGTAGGAGTTATGGCATGGATTATGATGTATGAAGCTGGTGTGCATCCAACTTTAGCTGGAGTAATGGTGGGTTTGCTAACTCCGGCACATTTAGTTCATGGTGAACAAACGCTTCGTGCTGAACGCTATCGTGAAAAAATTCAGCCTGTTTCTGCGCTGCTGGCTCTTCCAATTTTCGCTCTTTTTGCTACAGGAGTGCATTTTGAAACATTGACTTGGGAGTTGTTCTTCTCGCCAATTTTGATTGCTATCACTATTGCTCTTGTTGTTGGTAAACCTGTTGGAATTATGGTAACTGCTTGGATATCAAAGCGTGTTCTGGGCTTGAAAGTTCCTGATGGTCTTCGAGTAGTAGACTTAATGCCTACAGCATGTGCCTGTGGAATTGGTTTCACTGTTTCTCTTCTTATTGCTTCTCTTGCGTATTCTGACGCAGATTTGTCTGCTGAAGCACGTTTTGGCGTTCTTGTTGCTTCTATTATTGCTGCAGGAGTTTCTGGATTCTTACTTTCTATGCAATCAAAGCATATGGAAGAAGAATTAGATGAAGTTGAAGACTAATTTCAATTATTATTCTTAACATCTTTGCAAGTAAGTTTCTAATGGAGTAATTATGTCTAATAGTAAAGAGGATTTTTCAGTAGATGTTCCACCTTGGAATAACACGTATCATCGTGGTTCTGTTGTAATGCGCGGTTCTATGATTCCTAAGGAGAGCACTACAGAAACGCTTCTTCGTAACGATAACAATCAGCAGCTTGTTTCTGGAGTTGGTGTAGAAGTAGATAAAAGATGGGATTGGCGTAGTGCGGATCCGTGGCGTGCGCTTCGTATTCAAGCTGAGTTTGTTGATGGTTTTGACGCGCTTGCATCGTTAGGTAAAGCTGTTAGTATTTTTGGTTCTGCTCGAATAAAAGAAGATGATCCTGACTATTCTTTAGCTCGCACTATGGGTTCAGAGCTTGCAATACGTGGTTTTGCTGTTATTACAGGTGGCGGTCCTGGAATTATGGAAGCTGCAAACCGTGGTGCTGCAGAAGCTGGTGGTACGTCTGTAGGATTGGGGATTGAGCTTCCTCATGAGCAGGGTTTGAATAAGTGGATTAATCTTGGCATGCAATTTCGGTATTTTTTCGTACGCAAAACAATGTTTATGAAATATTCTTCTGGAATTATTGTGTGCCCTGGCGGTTTTGGCACAATGGATGAAATGTTTGAAGCTTTGACTTTAGTGCAAACGCATAAGGTTGCGCGCGTGCCTGTTGTTCTTTTTGGTACTTCGTACTGGAATGGTTTGATTGACTGGCTGAAGTCTACAGTAACTCAACGAGGTTTTATTTCTTCACTCGATCCGCACTTGTTTGCTGTTACAGACGACCCAATAGAGGCGGTGCGCATAGCATCTGGAATTGAATAATCTAAGAGTTTTTGCGTTCGTTTACAAGCGTTGTAAGCTGCCAAATTTCTTCGCCAATATCAATTCCGCGAGGGCATTGTCTTGAACATGCTCTAACTGACTGGCATGCGCTAATACCGTCACTGCCGTCTATTAGATCAAGGCGATGCTCTGTTGCGTTGTCTCTGGAATCGTAAATAAAACGAGCCGCGTTAACCAATGCTGCAGGACCAATAAAGGCTTCTCCGCCTGCATAAATTGGGCAAATTCCTTCGCAAGCACCGCACATAATGCAATTGCTCAAAAGCTCAAACTTTTTAAGTTCCTCAGGATGTTGCAAAAACTCAATAAGCTGGAGTTTCCCTTCAATATTTCTCGTAGAAACGTTAGATGCTTGCAAATAAGGTTCTAAGCGTTTTATTTGCGAAATCATAGGCGAAATATCGCAAATAAGATCTCGCTGAACTGCAAATCCTGAAAGTGGAGCAAGCTCAATAACACCAAAAGTGCCATTTTGCAAAGTGGTAGTCTCTTTAGATTTTTGCTGTAAAGTTGGCGATTTTGTCGACTGTGAGGAGCTGCTAGTAGTGCCAGTTTTTCTAAAGCCTCGAGATTGCACGCTATTTGTGCTTTCAGAACGTGCGTTTGCGCCAATAGTTGCACTGCATAGTAAGGTTGGCATGCCATTTACGTTTGCAGCGTCAGAACCGCAAACGCCGTGACCGCATGAGTAGCGGAAAGCTAAAGTTGGGTCGATTGTGCGTTTAATAGTCAGTAAACAGTCAAGAATAGTGTCAGTAGAATGAACGCGTAAACTGTAATCTTGAACCCAATGCTTACCTTGAATTCGTTTTGGAGAAGATTTGTAAGGTTCACCGGATTCACTAGATATTCTGGATTCACTAGATTCGGAAGAATTATTTATGTTATTTTTTGAAGAATCTAGTTTTGCGAAAGGGTTACTGCGCTTTCTGCGCGCAAAAGGACTTTCTCTGCGCTTGCGCTCTGTCTGTTTACTGTTTGAATCATCTTCAGATTTATTACATGGAGTAAAGCGTGAAATACGCAAAGTAACAAGCGCAGTGTTATCACCAAGCTCATTACTCATTGCAAACCTCCAATACGTACTGTTCTAGTTTGCCACAATACTTGCACAGAAACATTTTTTAGTACTTGGCGCATCCTCACGTTAGGCTTGAACTATGACTGACGCTTTATTTTTGCTTGATACTGATCACGATAATGCTCCTGTGCTTGCAGAAGGAATCGAAGAAGGGTGGACGATTACGCTTCCATCGCAAGTAAAACGTCACGCTATATCTGCCATGCGACTATTAGAAGGCGATGCTTTGCAACTTTCTGACGGCAAAGGCTTGCGCATTCATGCAAAGGTGACGGATGTTGAAAATGGCTTAGTTCGTGTAGAAGCGTTTACTAGGGAAGCTCCTCGCATGACTAGACTTGCACTTGTTCAAGCTTTGGCAAAAACAGGGCACGATGAGCAAGCAATTGATATGGCTACGCAAATTGGTGTGGATGAAGTAATCCCTTGGTGTGCGGATCGTTCAATTGCAAAGTGGAAACCTGGTCGCACAGATAAGCGTTGGAGCCAAGTTTTACAGTCTGCTACAGAGCAATCTCGTCGCGCATGGATGCCTGAACTTCAAGAATGTGTTTCAAGCAAGCAAATAGTGGCAATATGTAGGCGTGCGTGCGTTTACGGAAATCTCGTAATTGTATTGCATCAAGACGCAACTGATTGCTGGAATCAAATAGAACAAGCAGTAAATACTCTTAGCGAGCGCTGTTTGGAGGATGGTAAAGAGCGCACTGTTTACGTTTTAGTTGGGCCAGAAGGTGGTATTAGTGATGACGAAGTGTCAATGTTTATTGATGCTGGTGCTAAAAGCTGCGTTTTAGGCAGTAATATTCTTCGCGCATCTACTGCAGGACCTGTAGCTCTTTCTCTTCTTTCGCGCGCTTTAGGACGTTACGAATAATCGCATAAATCGTATCTAAAAGTGCTCATAATTGTGTAAAATAGTAAGAAGCATGTCGATTGCTTTTGGTTTAAGGCATTGATTTCATTTAGTAACAAATAGGGGAGAAACCATGAGTGGTATCACTTACAATACTGATGCTGATTGCATTTTTTGTAAAATTGTTGCTGGAGAAATACCAAGCAGCAGAGTTTATGAAGACGATTCGGTAGTTGCTTTTAAAGATATTAATCCGCAAGCAAAAGTGCATGTGCTGATTGTGCCGCGCAATCACTATAAGAATGTTGCTGAGCTTGCTAGTAAGGCTCCTGAAACTTTGGCTCATATTGCTGGTGTTGCGCAAAAAATTGCTGATGATGAATTCAACGGTGATTATCGACTCGTATTTAATACTGGTATTGATGCTGGTCAAACAGTGTTTCATGTTCATGCTCATGTATTGACTGGCGAAAAACTTGTAGAAGGTAGCTTGTAAACCGTGACGAAAAGTACTACGCGTTTTGTGCAAATTCCTAGCGAATTAAGCTCGGTTGCAGTTTTAGGTGCTGCAGATGCTGGTTTGCGTGAAGTAGAACATGCTTTTCCAGAAGCAGATATTACTGTGCGAGGCAAAGATGTTCAAATTGTTGCTCGTTCAGCTAGAGCAGATGAAGATGCAGCTAAAGCTGAGTATGCGTTTAGGCGCATGATTGATGCAGCTTACGAGCAACCTATGGATGCGTACGAAGTAAGACGCATGCTTGAGCGTGATATTTTGCATAACGATGAACACAATGTGCGTATAAACCGTATCGGTCATGATGGTGGAGTGCTTGGGAATAGTATTATTTCTTCGTCGTATGCAATTAATAATTCTGTTTCGCGCGCTGAAAATGAGTTTTCAAGAGATTCAAGTGAGCTGTTGCCTTCTAGTGAAGAAGCTCATCGCCGTGCTATGAGCAGAAGAGCTCGAATGAGTAAAGGCGTGATTACGTTTGCTGGAGGAAATCCTGTTCGCGCAAAAACTGCTGGTCAAACAGCGTATGTGCAAGCAATGGATTGCAATATTGTAACGTTTGGAATTGGTCCTGCTGGTACTGGAAAAACGTATTTAGCAGTTGCTAAAGCTGTTCGTGCATTGGAAGATGGAAGAGTCCGCAGAATTGTTCTTACTCGTCCTGCTGTTGAAGCTGGCGAAAACTTAGGATTCTTGCCTGGTACTTTAAACGATAAGGTTGATCCATATTTGCGTCCACTCTATGATGCACTTTCTGATATGCTTGGATCTGCACAATTAAAACGCTATCTTGACGAGAATGTTGTTGAAGTTGCTCCTCTTGCTTATATGCGAGGTCGCACATTAAACGATGCTTTTGTTATTCTTGATGAAGCGCAAAATGCGACTGTTCAGCAATTAAAAATGTTCCTAACTCGACTCGGTTTTAATACAACCATGGTGATTACAGGAGATAGTACGCAGGTTGATTTAGCAGTTGTGCGTTCTGGTCTTGTTTCTATTGAGAAGATTTTGGGCGAAGTTAAAGATATTGCTTTTGTGCATTTGCAAGCAGAAGACGTTGTGCGTCATGCTTTGGTTGGTCGTATTGTGGAAGCATACGAAAATTACGATGCAATGCTTGAGCGTAAAAAACGTGAACGTACTAAAGAATCTACTGAGAGGAATAACAGATAAATCATGAGCATTGAAGTCATGAATGAAACAGTGTGGAATATTGACGCTAAAATCTTCTCAGATCTTGGAATGTGGGTTCTTCAACAAATGAAAGTAAGTACGCATTCGGATTTATCGATTACTTTTGTTGATCCAGAGCCAATTGCCTGTTTGCATGAACGTTGGATGAACCTAGAAGGCCCAACGGATGTTATGAGTTTTCCAATGGACGAGCTTACTCCTGGAAGCGATGAAAAAGTTTCTGAAGGAATGCTTGGAGACTTGGTGATTTGCCCGTGGGTTGCTCAACAGCAGGCGCTCGCAGCTGGGCACAGTACTATGGAAGAAATGTTGTTGCTAACTATTCACGGTATTTTGCATTTGCTTGGCTATGATCACACTACTCCGGAAGAAGAAAAGCAAATGTTTGGTTTGCAACGTCAACTAATGCTTACTTTTTTCGCTGCTCGATCTGGAGAATTGTATGATGCTACGTTGCCGGAAGGTGCAATAAACGAGCTTGAGCGTTACGATGCTGAGCATGAAGCGAGTAGCGTCAAAAATAAAAATAAAAATAAAAAACAGCATTAAAGCGCATTAAGAGCATAATTATGGAATATATTAAACGAATATTTTCTAGCATATCAGTTCCGCAATTGCCGTTGCATGTCTGGATTGGTTTAGCCGCATTGCTTGTGCTGGCAATGCTGCTTGTATGGCTTTCGCTTGCGATGGCTGCTGCAGAAGGTGCAGTGCCTAGAGTTACTCGTGCAAGCTTAAATAATCTTATGATTGAAGCGCAAACGCATGATGATGAAACTAGTGCCATAGTGCGTATGCGTCGAATTGCTAGAATCCATCGTGTAAAAAAACTGATTGCTGACCGTTATACAACTTCTGGAGCATGCGCTTTTGTGCGTGTGCTATGTAACGTTTTAGATGGAGTTTTGTTTGCTTCTTTAGCTGCATTTTTCGGCTCGCCTTTATGGGTAACTCTTATTATTGGTGTTGTTGTTTCAGTAGTTGTAGCTGTGATTTCTATTCTTGTTCGCCCACGTTCGGTTGGTGCGGCTCAACCTGTAGCAAAGTTGATGCGGCTTTCTCGCATTGTGTCTATTGCTATTGCGATTAATCCTTTAGTGCATATTGCTAGCGATGTTGACGTCACTTCTAGGAAAAAGCATGTTGATCCGTCAGATGATGAAGCTTTGGAAGATATTCAGCTGGATCAAGCAAAGGCTAGTATTGACCGACTTGTTGAAGCGAATGATTTCGATCCGGAAGTTTCGGAAATGATGCGCAATGTGCTCACGCTTTCAGATACTTTGACTCGCGAAATAATGGTACCTAGAACCGATATGATTTGCGTAAAAAGCGACGAAACGCTGGAAAATTTCCTTAAATTATGCTCTCGCTCAGGATTTTCTCGAGTTCCCGTCATTGGAGATTCTGTAGATGATTTAGTAGGTGTTGCTTATTTGAAGGATGCTGTACGCGCTACTGTGTTTAATCCTGCAGCATCTTCTAGAGCAGTTGAAACAATTAGCCGAGACCCTATGCTTGTTCCTGAGTCGAAGCCGGTTGACGATTTATTCCACGAAATGCAGCGAATTCGCCAGCATGTGGCAGTAGTGGTTGACGAATATGGTGGAATTGCTGGTTTGGTTACTATTGAGGATGCTATTGAGCAAATTGTTGGCGAGTTGGAAGATGAGCACGATCGCACTCAGCATGCAGATCCGGAAGAAATACGTGACGGCGTGTGGAAGATGCCTGCTCGAACGTCAATCGCAGATTTGGAAGATATTTTTGAAGTTCATATTGACGAAGACGATGTGGATACTGTGTTTGGTTTGCTTACGAAGTTGATTGGTAATGTGCCGATTGTTGGTTCCAGTGCTATTACAAGAGGACTAAAATTAACTGCTGTAGATTCAGCTGGTAGGCGAAAGAAAGTATCTACTATTTTAGTAGAACGAGATGCGCAAGTTTTGGAAGAGTCTAAGGATAATCAAAATGACATTAGCTCTTCCGAAAAATCTGCTGAAAGCAAACAAACCAATGCTTTGAAGCAAGCTAGTACTATGAAACAAACGAATATGCTGAAATAAAGAACTGGACGGTAAGAATAACGTGAATAATATTAACAACTTTGACGATACTGATGACTTCGATGACACTGATGACTTTGACGACGAGATGTTTGCAAATCTAGACGCTTCAACTTGCGCAACGATTTCTACTCCTGATTTTCACGGTTATCGTTCCGGTTTCGTAGCTGTAGTTGGTAGACCAAACGTTGGTAAGTCTACGCTTATGAATGCTCTTATTGGTACGCAAATTGCTATTGCGTCTTCTCGTCCGGAAACTACGCGTAAGGCTATTCGAGGGATTGTTACTACCGATAATGCACAAATGGTGTTGGTTGATACTCCTGGTATTCACCGTCCTCGTACGCTTCTTGGTCAGCGTTTGAACGATATTGTTGACGAGTCGCTTGCAGATGTTGACGCGATTGCATTTTTGCTCCCAGCAGACCAGGAAATAGGACCAGGAGATAGGCGAATTTTAAGCCGTCTTCGCTCTGATTTTGCTAAAAAAGATGAGAAGGGCAATTGGACTTGGAAAGTTCCGCTTATCGGTATTGTTACGAAAATCGATACGCTTAGTCGCAGTGAGTTAGTTACGCATTTGCTTCAAATTCAGCAGTTTGCTGATTTTACGGATATTGTGCCTGTGAGTGCGTTGGAACGTGACAATGTTGACGAAGTTAAGAATGTTTTGATTCAAAACTTGCCGGAAGGTCCGCAAATGTATCCGGCGGATCAGCTTAGTGAGGAAAGCACAGAAAGCATGATTTCGGAGCTTATTCGCGGCGCATTTTTGGAAGAGTTGGACGACGAGTTGCCTCATTCTTTAGCTGTTGTAGTTGACGATATTGTGTATCCGGGGGATGGCGAAGATACTCAATACGAAGACAACAAAGCGCATGTGCTTGTATCTGTTTATGTTGAGCGTGATTCTCAAAAGCCGATTATTATTGGTCATCGTGCGGAGCATTTAGTGCGCGTAAAGAAGCGTTTGCGCACGGCGGTAAATCGTATTACTGGAACAAAAGCTGTGCTTGAATTGCACGTGAAAGTTGCAAAAGGATGGCAGAGCGACCCTAAGAAGCTTGAGCGTTTAGGGTTCTAGTAGAGCATATTTTGCTTATTTCGATATTATTGGACAATTACTTAATTTTATTGTGCCTTAAGCCTAATGTGTTTGCACAAAATTGTCGTAAATTAATGCAAAACCGCGGCGAGCAAGTTGAATAAAACAAGTTAAGCCGCGGTTTTGCGATATGCACTTAGTTAAGTTAATTTAAACAAACTACTTTTTGCGCGTCGTATACATTTGTGTATTAAGTAAAGTAGTGTAACGCTTAATAACTCGTGGACGAATAATCTTCATAGACGCAGTCATTAAGCCGTTTTCTTGCGTAAACTCTTCTGACAAAATAATGAACTTTCGCACAGATTCTGCGCGTGACACGCCTTCATTGGCAAGATCTATAAATTTTTGCACTTCAGCACGAACAACAGCATTATTAGCAGCCTCTTCCATGCTCATAGTGGCGTCAAGACCCTTGAGTTTAAGCCAATTTCGTAAAGTTTCTTCGTCTAAAGTAACAAGTGCAGAAATAAACGGACGCTTATCTCCAAGAACGAGAGCTTGAGACACAAGTTCGCATCTCTTAATCATCTCTTCAATAGGTCCAGGAGCAACATTCTTACCGCCAGCAGTAATAATCAAATCCTTCTTACGTCCGGTAATATAAAGCATGCCATCGTCCTTTAGTAAATGAAGTTTCTGTTGCTTCATCGTTTTTGTGATACTTATGGAATACGCAAGTGCCTTTAATTTGAACTTCGCCATCGGATGCGATTCGCAAAGTAAAAGCTGGGAATGCGATGCCAACAGAACCTTCTCGGAATGGAACTCCAATAGGAGTAAACGCGCATGGTGCAGTAGTTTCTGTAAGACCATAACCTTCGTAGACAGGAACTCCTGCTCCGCGGAAGAATGAAAGCAATTCAGGATCTAGAGGAGCTCCACCTGCAACAATCCAGCGTGTGCGACCGCCAAGAGCTTGACGAAGTGGACGATAAACAAGCGGATCGTAAGCAGTGCGGCGAGCTTTAGTAAGAGCTTTAGCATCACCAAATTCCTGAACTTCCTTCATATACTGTTGAGCCGTCACAACAGCACCCTGGAAAGCCAAGCCTTTAGCACCGTGACCAGCCTTCTGCGAAGCTGCGTTATAAACCTTCTCAAGAACTCGAGGGACAACGATCATAACCGTAGGTTTTGCAACTTGCAAATCAGAAATCAAAGTAGGAATACCTTGAGCAATATAAATGCGCAACGTACTTGCAACAACAATATAGTTAATTGCTCTTGCAAAAGAGTGTGCTTGAGGAAGGAACAAAAGCACAGAACCGTCTTTTTCGCTAAGCAAATTTGGCAAGTAAACAGGCAAATTCAACGCTGTAGTGCAATAGTGTTCGTGAGTCATTTCCACGCCTTTAGGTGCAGCTGTGGAACCAGAAGTGTAAACAATAGAGCACAAGTCTGTTTTCTTTACAGAATCAATGCGAGCATCTAGTTCCTCATCGCTAACAGCGTATCCGAAAGCTTGAAGTTCTGCTAAACCGCCTGTTTCAATGCAAATAATGCGTTCCAAGCTTGGGCATTCTTCAATAGCTCCATCAGCTTTATCTCGCATGTCAGTTGTTTCAACAATAAGGAAACGCGAGTCGGAATTATTCACAATATTGCGAATTTGCTCAGCTGAATCCGTGTCATAAATAGTTGCAAGAACACCACCACAAGCCATAACTGCTGCGTCGGTGACGTCCCACTCGTATGATGTTTTGCACATAAGGGCAACGGCGTCGCCTTTGCGCAATCCGTAGTGCATCAAACCTTTTGCAGCATCGCGTACTTCTTGAAGGAACTGATTAGCTGTTTTTGTGACCCACTTATCGTTTTCTTTATAAGTGTAAAGCGGATCGTCACCCATACGTGCTGCGCGATCTGCATATAAGTCATAAATGCTTGTGCCTTCGTCAAGAGGTGCTGCGCTTTCGGTTTTTGTGGTCAACAAGCCTGTTTCCGGATCGATAAACGTCGTTGTTGGCATTTGCGCGCCCCACTCTTCTACGTGTGGAAGGCGTTGCTTTTGTGAAAGTAAAGTATTTGTGTTTTCTTGATCCGTATTAAGGTAGTCTGGTTCGCCTGCACGGTCATCGCTGACTGGGTGCGCGAAGTTACTGCCAATACGCAATGCTTTACGGGCAAGATTAAACGCTTGCTGTTGGAGTGCATTAAAAACGGACACATTTGCTCCTTCATTATGCCAAACGGCTTGCGGATTAAGCGCACATCATAGTATCATGCTATGCACTTGCATACTATTAACTATAATAATCGTTCGTATGCTCAAGTAGCAGTTATATTCGATTTGATTAGTAATAATTTTGTATTTGCCATAAGTCGTAGCCTGTCGTTAGAATGGCAAAGTTGCTTTGGCGAGGGAATATGCCGCTAGCTTTGTGGCAGAGTTCCGTTATCGACTGGGCTGATAGCCTCTTATGGTTTTCGGCGCGTCGGTGCGCCTGAAGCTGGATTAACAAACTAAACTATCCAGACCATAAGGAGACCGATATGGCTACAAAAATTACTCTTGAAGGCGAATTGCGCACTGAGTTTGGTAAGGGTGTTGCTCGTCGTTTGCGCGTAGCTAAGCTGATTCCAGCAAGCCTTTATGCTGGCGGTGCTGAACCAGTGCATGTTACTCTTCCAATGCGCGAAACCACTTTGGCTTTGCGTCACGCTAATGCTTTGTTCACTATTAAGTTTGGCAAGGAATCTCGCATTGCAGTTGTTAAGGATGTTCAGCGTAACCCTGTTAAGCGCATTGTAGAACACATTGACTTCTACGAAGTTAAGGCTGGCGAAAAGATTGACGTTGAAGTTCCAGTCTTCGTTGAAGGCACTCCAAAGGGTGCTGCAGTTGCATTCGTGGATGTCCAGGAGCTCAAGGTTCGCGCAGACGTTGCTAACTTGCCAGAGCGTTTGGTTGTTAACGTTGATGGTTTGACCGACGGCATCAAGGTGTTTGCTAAGGATGTCAAGCTTCCTGAGGGTGTTGAGCTCGATATGGATGGCGAAGAATCCGTTGTGAGCGTCACTGTTCCTGAAGATGCTGCTACAGCCGAAGCTGCTGCTCCTGCTGCAGATGCTGCTGCCGCCGCTCCAGCTGCTGCTCCTGCTGCAGAAGAAAAGTAAGTTAACGTATTCACTTATAACTTATAAAATAGTTTAAAATTTTAAGCCGCATAAGTCAGTTCTTATGCGGCTTTTTGTATAAATCAATGAATTTGCTAAATAAATTTTAGTTTAAAGCGTATTTCTTGAAATATTTTTTGAAAAATTTTGGCGTGTAAGTTTTGCGAAAAACAAGAATCGTATTATTCTATACGTTAATTGCGGTAAAAGGCAAGTAGAAATAATCCACATAGAAAAGAGACATAATGGCTGATTTAGAAGTAGCTCCAGAGTTTTCTGACGCTTATGAGTCTTATGATCATAGCGATACAACTCTGTTGAACAAATTGGCTGGCAACTTTGAAGTTCTGCCGAATGATAATCCAGTTTCGGACGCAAAGCGCAACGAACTTATTGATAAGCCTGCTTTCGGTCAGATTTTCTCCGACAATATGGTTCATATGTCTTGGACTAAAGGCGAAGGATGGTCTGATCGTCGTGTAGAGCCTTATGGTCCATTGAAAATGGATCCAGGTGCATCTGTGTTGCACTATGCTCAGGAGTGCTTTGAAGGTTTGAAGGCTTATAAGCGCGCCGACGGCTCTATTTGGCTTTTCCGCCCAGATATTAATGCTGCTCGTTTCCAAAATTCTGCTAAGCGTTTGTATTTGCCGGAACTCTCTATTGATGATTTTATTGGATCGGTTGCAGCCTTGGTAAAGCGAGATAAGCAATGGGTTCCGAGCCGTCGAGAGTATACGCTTTACATGCGTCCATTCATGTTTGCTTCCGAGCCGTTCCTCGGTGTGCGCGAAGCTCACGAAGTTGAATACTGTGTTATCGCTTCTCCATCCGGCCCATACTTCAAGGGTGGTTTGAAGCCTGTTAGCATTTGGGTTGAAGATCAGTGGTTCCGTACTGGTCCTGGTGGTACTGGTTTTGCTAAGTGCGGTGGAAATTACGCTGCTTCCTTGCTTGGTGAATACAAGGGTATTGAGCACGGTTGCGAGCAGGTGTGCTTCGTCGATGCTGCAACTAAGACTTATTTGGAAGAGCTTGGTGGCATGAATATGTTCGCACTCCACAAGGATGGCCATTTGGAAACTCCATCTCTTACTGGCAGTATTCTTCCTGGCGTTACGCGTCGTTCTTTGATTCAGCTTGCTGAGGAAGCAGGACATAAGGTTGTTGAAACCATGATTCCTCTTCAAGGGTTGCTTGACGACATTCGTTCTGGCGAGGTTACTGAAGTCTTTGCTTGCGGTACTGCTGCAATCATTACGCCAATTGGTCGCTTTAAGTCCGATGAATTCGATCTTAAGGTTGCCGATGGTGGTGTTGGTGAGTTGACTCAGGCTTTGCGCGATGAGTTACTTGGCATTCAACTCGGTGATGTCGAAGATAAGCATAACTGGATGTGGAAAGTTTGCGACTGATTTATATAAGTTAGTTAATATTATCTAATCTAATGTTGCTTATGGCGCGTTGTACTCTATATTTAGATATCGTATAGAGTACAACGCGTTTGTTTGTTATGCGCGCAGTGTTTTGGTGAATTTATTTGAAGGGAAATGCTTTGGAAGGTGCGTTAGGGGATAACATCTTTTTTCTTATAGTTGAGTATGTTGCTATGGGATGTTGTGGCATGGTTGGCGGCATGTGGGCTATTCGTAAGAATTATGATGTTTTTGCGATTATTACTACGTCTTGGATAACTGCATTGGGTGGCGGTATTGTTCGTGATGTGTTGCTTGGAGCATTGCCGCCTGTTGGTATTGCTGATCGTGGTTTTGTTATTACAGGTTTGCTTTCTGGTGTTATTGTGGCTGTTGCTCACCCTGAGATTGATAAATGGCGTTGGCTTATGCTTACGCTTGATGCTTTGGCATTGGGTTTGTTTGCGGTGAATGGCACAGCAAAAGGCTTGGATTTCCACATGTCTGGTATGGCTTCAGTATTTTTAGGAATGGCAACTGCTTTAGGAGGCGGTTTGATTCGCGACATGATTTTGAACCAAGTTCCTGTTATTGTGCGGGATAAGCATTGGTACGCTTTCCCTGCTTCAGTGGGATGTGTACTAACCGTTTTTGTTGTAAAAGCAAGGCATGCAGGTTATTTTGGTTTAACTGTTGAAATATTGCTTGATGTCCTTATTGTTGCTCTTGTTGTTGCAATGCGTTTGTTGTCTGTGAAACTAGATTTAACTTTATTTGGAGCAATGAACCGCACGGAACCTATTAAGGTTAGACGTCCTCGTATTCGTCGTATTAATAATCGTCGTCATCGTTAATATTGGGTAAGCGGCAAAAAAGTGTGTCTAAAAACCCGAGTTTTCGTTGAAATACCAAGGGAAGCTCGCTGTCATTAAGCTAAAAAGCTTAACATTTAGTATTACTTGACATTGAAAACAAATAGAGGTATAAGGCGTGCGATGTGCTTAATACATGCCTAGATTAAGTAGTAAACGCTGCCCAATATGCTCTCATTCAATGAAGAGAAATGGTAGAACACGTAAAGGTGCTATCCGTTGGAGATGTACTGCATGTGGAATGTCTTTTACAAGGAAACGTGAAGATATTACACATGTAGCACAATTTGATAAATTCATTCATTGGATTATGGGAAACCAGACTCAATGTGAAGCCTGTCCTAGTGGTTCTGATAGAACATGGCGATATCGGATTGAATGGTATTGGAATGTTAAACCAGAATTACCCGAGACAGGCGAAATTTATGACTATGTTCAAATCGATGGAACATACCTTCCATACGGGTGGTGTTTATTAACCGCGGCAAGCAAGGGTAAAGTTATTGCTTTGCAATGGTGTAACAAAGAAAATTATTGATGACCAGCAATCAATTGGGTCTTCGGGTTTCGATACAAGCTTTGACTTATGTAGGGCAGATTACTACCCAGATATATCAATTAGAAAAGGAACACTACACTAACGACACGCCTGAATAAACACGTTTACAGACACACTTTTGCCGCTTACCTGATTATGACGGCGTTTCTATCAATCAAGTATTATATTATCGCCTTGTGAGCATAACAACGTGAATCGCTCACCACATGTTTGGCCAACATGCTGTTTACTGGAATACGCTTACTCACTAATTGATAAGGCCAATATTAGAGAGGTCATCTTATGATGAAGAAAGTTAGTTCATTGTTAATAGCTGCAGCATCATTACTTGGAAGTATGGTGTTTGCAACTCCATCTTTTGCAGTTCAATCAACATCACAATATGGGAATTTTAAGTCTGAAATGAGAGGATTGCGTTCTCCAGATGGTCGACGTTCAATTGTTCCAGTATCTGGACAAGGATTGAATGTGCATACGCTAGCTGGTGATACTATCGTAGTAAAGAATAATATAGCTACTTGGAGAGATGCAACAAATCATACTATAGCAACTATCAATTTAACAGTTCATGACGGGCAGCATGTTGATTTTGGTTATAGCAAAGTTCTTCATAGGATTGCTCCTACTGTTTCCTTAGAGACAGCTTTAGAACGTGGTGGAAAGAAACATCATTGTATTCCTAAATGGATTGGTGTGGGATGGAATGTTTTATGGGATGCAACAGTTTGTACTCCATTATCACTTGGTATTTCTGGATTGGCGTCACCAATTGCTGGTGTTTCGGCTGATATAGCTTGTAGCGCTGCAGGTGGCACTTTGACAGCAGCATTGGGGTGTTAATATGGATGATGCAACTATTTCGAAGAAGCATGCCACAACAGGGCATCGGTCATGGCTTGCTTCGTTTGCTACCATTTGGCTGACGAGTGTTGTTTTCTCGTGCATCAATCATTTACCTTGGTATGCCAATGCTATTTCAGGGGTAATCTTGCTGATCGCAGCGTTTGTATGCCATGCATTGTTGCAGCATCACCATGTGAAGCCGATGGATTACGTGGTGTTTGCTGCTGCCGTGGCAGTTATACTCGTAGTGGTACTCGTATTGGCGTATATCGTCTAAATTACGTTGCCGATAGAGTGATATAAATAATCCCCAGCACCGATTGGTACTGGGGATTTTCCTTACATGCTGTGTTATGCAGTTACCTGCACAAACTTCACAGAGCGTTAATCGCTACAGCAAGACCAGACTTGCGGTTTGCAGCCTGATTCTTATGAATCACGCCACGACCTGCAGCCTTGTCAAGCTTCTTAGCGGCTACTGCGAAAGCGGCCTGCGCTGCAGCCTTATCACCAGCGGTGATGGCTTCACGAGTAGCACGAATAGCAGTCTTCAAAGCAGACTTTACTGCTACGTTACGCTTATGTGCTTTCTCGTTAGTGAGAACACGCTTTTTCTGCGACTTAATGTTTGCCACTGTTACTCCAAACGACGTTTGCTATATAAGGACATACAAATGATAAGTGTATCATGCTTATTAGATAAATATAGTAGTTTATATAATTAATTTGTTATTGTTGGTTTAATTAAAAACTTATTGAATATGCTATTTAATAAATAACTTTCGTATTTTGCACTTTACGCTAAGGTAGTAGATTTGCTAATATTGATTAGTTATAGTGCTTGATTTATGTTTGCATGTTTTCATGTATTCGCATTCTTAAAAGGAGATATTTGCCTTGATTACACCGCATAACCAGCCAGGATTTACGGATCAATCGTTGATACGCAATTTCTGCATTATTGCGCATATCGATCACGGCAAGTCTACTGTAGCTGACCGCATTTTACAACTTTCAGGAATCGTGCCAGAGCGTGAAATGCGAGACCGTTTCTTGGATCGCATGGATATTGAGCAAGAGCGCGGTATTACTATTAAATCTCAGGCTGTTCGAGTGCCGTGGACTTTTGAAGGCAAAGAGTATTCGCTTGGCATGATTGATACTCCTGGTCACGTCGATTTTACTTACGAGGTTTCACGCGCGCTGGCAGCATGCGAAGGTGCGGTGCTGCTTGTTGACGCAACTCAGGGCATTGAAGCGCAAACGCTTTCTAATCTTTATATGGCAATCGACCACAATTTGACGATTATTCCTGTGCTTAACAAAATCGACTTGCCAAGCGCAGAGCCAGACAAGCATGCTGAAGAAATAGCTGGATTAATTGGTTGCAAGCCGGAGGACGTGTTGCGCGTTTCTGGTAAAACCGGCGAAGGTGTTAAAGACTTACTTGATCAAATTGTGCTGGAAGTTCCAGCCCCAAGCGGAAATCCTGATTCTCCTGCTCGCGCGCTCATTTTTGATTCAGTATATGATTCGTATCGCGGAATTGTCACCTATATTCGTATGGTTGATGGCGAACTTAAGTCGCGCGAAAAATTGCATATGATGGGAATCGGCATGACGCACGATCCTATTGAAATCGGCGTTATTAGCCCAGATATGACTCCAACAAAGGCGCTTGGAGCTGGGGAAGTAGGTTACGTAATTACAGGCGCAAAAGACGTGAGTCAATCTAAAGTCGGCGACACTATTACTAGCGCCGTAAATCCTGCATCTGAGCCTTTGGATGGCTACCGCGACCCTAAACCTATGGTTTACGCAGGTCTTTTCCCAATTGATAACGCTCAATTCCCAGATCTTCGAGATGCTCTCGACAAGCTAAAACTTAATGATGCAGCTCTTATTTACGAGCCAGAAACGTCTGTTGCGTTGGGCTTTGGTTTCCGTTGTGGATTCTTAGGTCTTCTACACATGGAGATTGTTTCAGAGCGCTTAAGCCGCGAGTTTGGCTTGGATCTTATTTCCACTGCTCCTAACGTAACTTATGACGTCACTAGCGAAGATGGTAAAGAACATCACGTAACAAATCCTAGCGAGTTTCCAGAAGGCAAGATTAAGCGCATTATTGAGCCAATGGTTGCTGCAGATATTATTACGCCGAAAGAATTTATTGGTGCTGTAATGGATTTGTGCCAGGATCATCGCGGAGAAATGGGCACAATGGAATACATTAGTGCAGACCGCGTGGAAATGCATTACAGGATTCCTCTTGCAGAAATCGTTTTTGACTTCTTTGATCAGCTTAAAAGCCGCACAAAAGGCTATGCTTCTCTTGACTACCACGAAGATGGCGAGCAAGCTGCCGATTTAGTGAAAGTTGATATTCTTATTCAGGGAGATAAGGTTGACGCTTTTAGTGCGATTGTGCACCGAGATAAGGCTTATTCTTACGGCGTTATGATGACTAAGAAGCTTCGTGGACTTATTCCTCGTCAGCAGTTTGAAATTCCAATTCAGGCTGCAATTGGCTCTAGAATTATTGCTCGTGAAACTATTAGCGCTCTTCGAAAAGACGTGCTCGCTAAATGCTACGGCGGCGATATTACGCGTAAACGTAAGCTTCTTGAAAAGCAGAAGGCTGGTAAGAAGCGCATGAAGATGCTCGGACATGTTGAAGTTCCGCAGGAAGCATTCGTTGCGGCTTTGGCTACAGACGAGAGCGCAAACGATCGCGATACTAAAGATAAGATTCGCGCAGCGCAAAAGTCTGAAGGATGAGTTTAGAGTTGGATGCTGAATTAAATAAATCAGCTATGCAAACTGAAAGTATGCCTTTTGAAGTGTACGTGCACGTGCCGTTTTGCTTGCGCCGCTGCGGTTATTGCGATTTTAACACGTATACTGCTCGCGATTTGGGTGAAGGTGCAAGTCGCGAAGGTTATGCGGATGTTGCGATTCAAGAGATGCGTCTTGTAAAAAAATGGCAGGAATATCACGGAATTTTCGAACCTAAAGCGCAATCTGTTTTCTTCGGTGGAGGCACTCCAACAGTTCTTAAAGCGCAAGATTTAGTGCGAATTTTGCAAGAAATACGCAACTTGTGGGGGTTTAATAAAGACGCGGAAATAACTACTGAAGCAAATCCGGATACTGCAGACGAAAAGTATATTGAAACGCTTGCAGAAGGCGGATTTACGCGAATATCTTTCGGAATGCAATCAGCAGTGCCGCATGTTCTTAAAACTCTTGACCGCACGCATACTCCAGAAAACGTAACTCGCGGTGTAAAAGCAGCAAACGCATGTGGTTTGCGTTCAAGTGTTGACTTGATTTATGGCGCTCCGGGAGAGAGTCTAGACGATTGGCGAGAGTCAGTAGAAATGGCTTTAAGCCTAGGTGTTAACCATATTTCTGCATATGCGCTAACGGTAGAGCCGCGCACAAAAATGGGTCGTCAAATCGCTGCTGGCACTATTCAAGCGCCAAACGACGATGATGAAGCTCAAAAATACGAGTTGGCAGACGAACTTTTTAACTCTGCTGGATTACAATGGTACGAGATTTCTAATTGGGCGCGTCCGGGTTTTGAATCTCAACATAATCTTGGCTACTGGCGAAATATTGATTGGGCTGGAATTGGTCCTGGAGCACATTCGCACTACAATGCTGCCAATCGTATTAGTAAACAAAGCATGGATGATAGTGCTTCTTTAGCTAATCCAAACGAGTTTTATAACCTTCGCTCATGGGATATTTTGCACCCAAAACGATGGGCGCATGCTATAAATCTTGGAAATGTGCCGTGGCAAAACTACGAGTGTATAAATGCTGAAGATGCGCTTATTGAAGAAGTAATGCTTGAGCTTCGCATTAAAGAAGGTCTTAATATTTTGCAATTGTGCGAAAAGATGCGCGAAACTAATAAGGTGTTCGATGATTCGCATTTGCAAAAAGTGTTACGCGAAGTGTGTAAGGAAGATTTGGCAGTGTTGCACGAAAATCGCATTATCGCAACACGCAAAGGTAGGCTGCTCAACGATTTATTAATAGAAAGAATTGTCGACGCGTGTGAAGAAGGCCTTACCGTGCTAAAATAGTGCGTATTGTGTCATAAATGCTTGATATACGAAAATTCAATGTAGAAAGGAACAATCATGGCAAACCGCAAAGAGCGTCGCGCGAAGGAAAGGCAGAGCCGCAAGGGGATTCCTTCTCAATATGATGAAACAAAAGGTCGCGCTCGCGGAGGCATGATTGACGAATACAATTTACAAGAACGCTCTAGAAGACTTCAAGAGAGGGGAACTGGTCCTTGGAAGCCAACTTCTAACGTGACAGCTGAGGAGGAGAGACTGGCTCGCAATGTTAAGCGATCTCAGTTGGGCGATGATACTTGGAATGTTGTTCGTAAAGTTGTCGGAGTGTTTTCCTGGGCTGTGATTTTGCTTTCCGCGCTTGCTTTCTTGGTGATTATGTGGCTTCCTAGCCAGCCTATTGTGCTTGTTGTGGTAGTTTCCGTTTTGTTTGCATTAGGCGTGTTTGGCTTGTTCTTTAGCTTTAGTAATTCTAGGCAGAATCCGCGCCTTGACGAGCACGGCACTGCGATTTAGATGTACTTATAAAATAAGAATGTTTTTTAATGATTAAGGTGGGCACTTGCTAATAACAACGTGCTCGCCTTAGTTATTTGTGTGCGCTCCGACCTGCTTTCGCGCTTAGAGCGTAGCGCGCGAAAGCAACTCGGAGCGGAAACTCGCTTAAGTTGGAAGTCCAGTGGACTTCCAACGCGAGTTTCGTAAGCGAGCGCTTATTCCTCACGGCTATTGGTAGCCGTTCGGCTGATTTGGCATGTGAAGCACACCGTGCTTCACAATTGAGCCAAATCACGCTTTGAAAGAGCTTGAAATCCTGTTGATTTCAAGCTCGGCCAAAGCGCGCGAGCGCATACTGCGTTACGGTCTCTAGTTGGCGCTCTTCGGACATTCGCGCATTTACACAATAGGATGCTTAATGTAGTAATCTCGCATTGACTTCTTGGAAATTATTTCCTCGCTGCCTTGATTTGCAGATATGCCGATTCTCGCGCGAATCCACGGATCTTCTTTATGTGTTCTTTCGCTGAGCTGATTTCCTGTAAGATTTCCAAGTTTTGCGCACACTTCCTCTATAATCTTGACCTGCTCATATTCTAAAGTTGCGCATCTTTCTGGAAGAGAAATCAGTAGTTCTTCTTTGCGAATTGTGAATCTTCCTCGATGCCTGTTAAATAGTTCCAATGAAACCGGACCGTTCGTCCAAGCTTCAAAATCTTCCGGAAATAGTGACAATCCAGTTGTAGCTAAGCTGTGCGCTTGAGAATAATACACAAGCTTCTGCAGCTTCATAGTTGTCATTGGTCCCATAATTTCCAATATTTTTGCCGCTACATTAATAATGCCCATCACGCATCTCCTTTTTCTTTGCAACAAATTAATAGCGATTTTATGAATGGAAAAAGTGAGCGTCAATTCGATTAAAGAAATGTGGACAACTTGTATTATGAGTTATTTTTTAGTTTGTGTTATTTTGCAAGTTCAACTTATTTGATTGTTGTTTTGCGAACTAATCATTTAATAGTTCAACATGCAATAAGTTAATAAGCGAGTAAGTTAATAAACTAATTTCGTGAATCTATAAGCGCGTAACCATGTCTTACAAGCACAGATTTAAGTTGCGTAAGATAAGCGAGTGAAGCTCTTGAAAGCTTCGTGCGCTCGTTGGTAATCCAGCCAACAAGCATAGTGTCATCACATTCAAGCGGAATAGTGACAATTTTTTCATTGTTTAAATCGCCGTTATCTATTCCAGTGCAAACAGTGTAACCATTCAACCCAATAATAAAGTTTAAAATGGTAGCGCGGTCAGAAACGTTGATCTTTTTCGGTGGGCGAGTAGGCCAAACCGCTTCTTCTGCGAAGAAGAAACTTCCTTCTTCTCCCTGTTCGTATTGAATAAAAGGATACGGTTTCAAATCTTCCAAACTCAAGCTTTTTCGCACTGCAAGCGGATTATTTCTAGAAAGAAAAACATGCAATTTTGCTCGGAAAAGCGGGTGGAATTCCAAATGTTTTTCACGAAGCAGCTTGCCGATTACATCCTTGTTGTAGTCAGAAAGATAAAGAATTCCAAGGTCTGCGCGCATATCGCTTACTTGCTTAATGATATTTTTTGTGCGCGTCTCGCGAATTGAAAACTCGTATTCGTTAGAATGAATACTGCGAATCATATCGACGAATGCTTCAACAGCAAACATGTAGTGTTGTGTTGCAACGCTGCATAATTGTGGGCGAGGCTTCGTACTTTTGTATCGTTCTTCAAGAAGATCCGCCTGCTCAATTACTTGTCGAGCGTACGTCAAAAACTCAGCTCCATCAGCTGTTAATGCAATTCCTTGAGTGGATCTAGTGAAAATTTCAATGTTAAGTTCTCTTTCAAGCTCTTTTACAGAAGAGCTCAATGCTGGTTGTGAAATATATAGTGCTCGTGCTGCTTCATTCATTGAACCGCAGTCAACGATTTTTACAATATACTTCAGTTGTAGCAAAGTCATACGAGCTTCTTTCGTGAGCTAAAAGTTACGATAATCATCAAAAATCACATAAATGAGCCGCTAACGAATCTAGCAAAAGGTATAGGCATAACCTAATTCTTAGTTGTCATAACCATAGTTCCACATAACCATAGTTTTATATATAATCTTAGTAGTATAAGCTAAATATTTAAGCAATTATTAAAGATTTACTCCTACTGAAGCTAAATCCTTACGCGCTTGCTCTGCAGTTGTAAAAACAAATCCATGCATGCCAACTCTATGAGCTCCATCAATATTTGCTGGCTTATCGTCGAAGAAAACAGTTGTTTGCGGATTTAATCCAAATCTACTTATAGCAAGTTCAAAAATTTCCGGTTCTGGCTTATGCAAATGCTCAACACCGGAAATAATGGTTCCTTGCAAAAGAGTAGAAAGTTCTGGGAATTTGCGTAACGCAAGTGGGAAAGTTTCTTTAGACCAATTTGTTAAGCCCCATACGCCGTATCCAGCTTTACGTAAATCATGCAATAAATCAACCATTCCAGGCATCATTCGTGTCAAAACTTGGTCATAATGAGCGCAATACCAACGGAAAGCTTCAGCAAGTTCGCTTCCAAAGCGACGTTCGTATTCAGGCATAAGATCTTTCAAAAGCTCGCCGCCATCCATGCGGTCCTCAAATTCATAGAACCCGGCTAAATCGTTCTTTCCAAAGCTTCCATTAGGGCAAATAGTATCAGCTAAATTCGGGAACTGGTTTTGCAAACAGTTTCGGCAATTCCATTCGAGTAGAACTTTGCAATAATCAAACATGACGTCATGGATCTCAATATTTTGTGCGTTAGTCATTTATTTCTACTCCTTCTATTTTGTTTCATACGTTATTTTACATTCGCGTATTTTGTTTCATGCGTTAATTTTGTACACTGCTGATATTATTCCGCGCGCTACTTTATATTAATAAGAATCCCAAGAACATGCGGTAATGCATTTATAATGTCGCTTGCCACAATTGGATGTTCCAAAGTTAAAGCACGCTTTGATTTCACTATGTCTTGCACTAGTTGAGTGTAATTGTTTCCTCCGCTACTGCGTGACGCAAATACTGCGCAAACTCCATGAATCACAGCTGCGCTCGCTGCAATAAGTGCGTAATTTTTGTTGTTCGCATTGTTTTTCTCGTTGTTGTTCGCGTTGTTTTCGTTATCTTTTTCGTGCTGAGCCAGCAATGCTCCTAAAATTCCTGCTAGCACATCTCCTGAGCCTGCAGTTGCTAGCCAGGATGGAGCGTATTGTGCAATATAAATAGGAGAGTGCAATTTTGATGGTGATGCAACTGCTGTTGTTGCGCCTTTAACTAACACAGTTGCTCCAGTAAGATCGGCTGCTTTTTGAGCGTAGTGTGTTGGGTTGCTGGCTATTTGTTGTGCGCTTACTTCTAAATCGTATCTAGTAAAAAGCGAGCTTAATTCTCCTGCGTGAGGTGTGAGAACTACTTTTTCGCAAACTTGTTTTGGTAGTAAGTCTAATGCTCCAGCATCTACGCATATTGGCGGAAGATTGTTATTTAATTGCGTTTCAGCGTTGTCGTTTTTGTTGTCGTTTTTGTTGTCGTTTTCGTTTTCGTTGGAGTATTTTGCAAGTATGCTAGCAATGTATTTTCTTTGAGATAAAGCCGTTTCGTCGTTGCAATGGCTTTCGTCTGGTATGCCGCATCCAACTGTTATTGCGTCGATTTTTCCGTTTAATTGTTCGTATGCTACTACTTCAGGGGATGCTTGCAATACTAAATTTTGTGCACGAAGAGGACCTGAATAACGGACCATTCCAATATTTGCATGTATTGCAGCGCTTGTGCTTAACACTGCTGCTCCGGGATAGTCGTTTGAACCGGTAATTACGCCTAGAACGCCTCTTGAATATTTATTATCGCTTGCATGAGGCGTGCGCAATGGTGTGGAAGCAAGATGAATATCTACTGATATTTCATTATTTGCAGAATTTTTAGCGTCAGTGTGCGAACTGTCAGGTTTTGCAATGTAATTCATACCATCTGTATTGCCAAACATAGTATTAAGTGTAATCGTCATTAAGCACATGCAGAGTTGGCTAAACATGTGTATTACTGTCTAAACTTATGTATTGTTACAATTTGTAAACATTTTGAAAATATTTGTAATTTTTTTGTTATTCTGCGTGTCGTGAATATTATGGCGTGTCGCTACTAGTTTTGCGTAAAAAATAAACAAAAATGCCTGATTAATAAATTTGTCCAAATGTTATAATCACATTTATTTTTTCGTTGGTATATTAACGTTTTTTAATGCAAGATAAAGCAGAAAGCAGCATGGTCTTTTTTGAAATTTTGCATTATAGCAGATGAAAAATTCACGAAACGCATTTTTGCAAAAATAATTATATTTTTTCACATTTTTTATTGACCGTCACGTATATTTTTCTTATGCTATAAGCGTTATTGCGAATGATTATTTTTTTCATGAATAGCTTTCATGAGTACCTCTCACAATCAACCCATGCAATAACAGTTAAAGATTCCCGAAAGGAACGAGTGTGAAAACTTCACGAATTTTCGCAACTGCAGCTGCGGTTGCATTATTAGCAACTTCTATGGGTGCTTGCGGCTCCGCAAAAAATGCCGAAAATAAGGCGAAGGGCAATCAAGTAAATGTAGTGGCAACTACAACTCAAATTTGCGATTACGTAACTCAAATCGCTTCAACTGCTGACGCAAAATCTGGATTGAGCCTCAATAAGACTGATTCTCAGGGCAAGAAGTCTGTAATCGGAGCTCCTCAAGACAAAGCAAAGTCAACAATTAATTTGACCTGCTTGCTTGCGCCAAACGCTTCTGCTCATGAGCATGAAATGACTCCAGCTCAATCTAAAGCTCTTTCTAAGGCTGATTTGATGCTTGTTTCTGGTGTAGATCTCGAGCACTTCTTGGATCAAGCTGTGAAAGCTACCGGTTTTAAGGGCACTATGGGTGTAACTTCCGGTATTCTCACTGCTGACGAAATCAAGAATCCAAAGGCTGAGACTGCTAAGGAAAAGGATCTTCCATACAAGGTTGATCGCGGTATCGCTAAGGTGCATGCTGAAAAGTGGCCATTCCCTCCAGAAGAAGGCGAGAAGGAGCCTGAATTCCAGTACGATCCACATATTTGGACCAGCACGAAGAACACGATGATTCAGGTTAAGAATATCGGTTATTTCCTCGGAAAAGCTCTTCCTAAGAGCAAATCTATTTTCGATGAGCATGTTGAAAAGTTCGTTAAGTCTTTGACTGATTTGGATGCTTGGGCAACTAAAGCTTTGAATAGTGTGCCACAAAAGCATCGTGTTCTCTTCACTTCTCACGATGCATTCGGTTACTTCTCTCGTGACTACAATGTGAAGTTCATTGGTGCAGCACTTTCTGATTTCAACAGCCAGCAGGATGCTACTGCAGATCATATTCAGAAAGCTGCAGAAGATGTCAAGAAGTCCGGAGCTGTTGCGATTTTTGCTGAGAATTCTAACAATTCCAAGTCTATCAAGGCTGTTGCTGCAGCAGCAGGAGTAAAGGCTGTTATTGGCGACGACGCACTTTATGGAGATTCGCTTGGACCAGTCGGATCTGCAGGCGAAACTTACATCGGTTCCATTGTTCACAATGTTGAAACATTGGTGAAAGCTTGGAATGGTAATGTTCCTGAACTTCCAGATTCAGTTAAGACTGCATTGAAGAAGTAACATATAAATAACAGTAAAAATAATAGTATCGTAACAGTAACTTTAATAGCGAAAGTTTAATAGCGAAAGCAAGAAGTTACTGTTACGAATACTTATTAATAAACTGAAAAGACTGGAAATATAGTGAATAAGAGCGTCCTTGCAATGAAAAATTGCGACCTGGCATACGGTTATAAAACTGTAGTGACTGGTATTAATGGCAGTGTGCAAGCCGGGGAAGCTTTGGCTTTAATAGGTCCAAATGGTTCTGGGAAAACAACGTTTTTGCAGGCTATTATTGGTATCGTGCGCGTAAGTCGCGGTGAACTGAAAATGCCTAAGGCTTTGTCTATTGGATATGTTCCACAGCAGGTTGATTTGGATTTAACGTTCCCGATTACTGCACGGCAAGTTGTTGCAATGGGCTTAAGTAGACAGACAGGTTTTCTTGGATTGCTTAAAAAAGATCAGAAAAAAGCTGTTGAGGATGCTCTTAATCATGTTGGTTTATTCAATCGCGCAGATGTGCGATTTGGTGACCTTTCTGGCGGTCAGCGCCAGCGCATTCTTCTTGCGCGCGCGATTGTTGCAAAGCCAACGCTTATTTTGCTCGACGAACCTTTTAATGGTCTTGATGAACCGAATCGCCGAGAACTTCTTAATATTATGAAATCAGCAAAGCAAGAAGGTATTGCTTTTGTTGTATCTACGCACGATTTAGTTATTGCAGATGCTATTTGTGAAAAAGCGCTACTTTTAGCTGGCAAGCAGATTGCTTTTGGCGCGCTTAAAGAAGTAATGACTAAAGAAAATATTACTCGTGCATATGGTGGAAGCATGCCTGCTGCTTCTGCAGGTCTTACTTTTTCGGAAATTGCGGAAGGCTGATTTTCAATGCTTGCCCAATTAGTTGAGTCATTAAGAAAAGTTCTGGAACCAATTCCTGGTTTTGATTTTATTGCTTCTGCTCCTTATATTTTTCGCCCGTTCTGCTTACTTATAGTTCTATCTATAGCTAGCGGAATCGTTGGTGTATTTGTGAACTTGAGATGTGCTGAATTTAATGCGGAAGCTATTGTGCATGGCATATTTCCTGGAATTGTTGTAGGCGCTTTATACGGTGGCATAGATCAAATTATTCCTGGTGCTGCAATTTGTTCAGTATTTTTAGTTGCTGCATTAGTGTGGGCTTCTCGTTCAACTCGCATAAATGAATCAATTATCGCAACTGTTTTAACTACTTTCTTTGCTCTTGGTGTAGTAATTTCACTAAAAAAAGGTGATATGTCAGGTCAGCTCGAGGCATTGATGTTTGGTAGGCTGCTCGATGTCACTGATGAGCGAATGACTCAAGCAATGTGGATTTGCTTGTTTGCAATTATTGTGCTTTTGGCAACTTGGAAACAGCAGATTATTGTTGCTTTCGATCGAGCTAGTGCTCCATTAATGGGAGTGCATACTCTTTTTGTCGATATTGTTCTTAACGTTGGTATTGCTGCGGTTGTTGTTTCTGCATCTTCAGCTGTTGGTGTTCTTCTTGTGATCGGGTACCTTATTATTCCAGGAGCTAGTGCTCGTTTAGTGTCTAGAACAGTTGGGCGCATGGTTGCAGTTGGTATCTTTGTTGGTATTGCTGGAGTTGTTCTTGGTATGTACGTTATGAATTTGGAGCTTGATCATCCTATTTCTCCTCAAGCTGCAATTGCATTAAGCATGTGTGCAATGTTCGTAGTTGTGCTTATTGTACGCTGGCTATTCCAAGTTATTTCATCTATAGTTTTTGCGCATAAAACTCATACAAGCGGTACCGATATGCATGTTTTAGCAAAATCTTGTAAAGGTAGGGAATAGATGGTAAGTATTTGGCAAATTATTGCTCTACCTATAGTTGAAGCAATTGTTGTAGGTGCTCTATGTGGTTTTGTTGGCTCTCTCGCGCTTCTTAATCAGCGAATATTCTTTACTGAATCTATTACTCATGCTGCTTTTCCTGGAGCAGTATTAGGTGTAGTTTTAACTTCTGCTTATACAATAGATCAAAATATTTTGTCGCTTGGGCTTTTTGTCGGTGCTGCTGTTGCGTGTGTTGTACTTTCTTTAGTAATGTATGCACTTTCGCATCTTAAAGGCATTTCTTCGCAAGCTGCAGCTGGTATTACTTTAACTGTTGGCTTTGCTAGTGGATACTTTTTAAATAAGTGGTTTGCTCCATTGCCATTGCGTATTGAGGGATTTTTAACTGGATCATTGCTTAATTGCACTCCTGCAGACGTAATTTCAGCCTCTGTTGCTTTCTTGCTTGTTTTGGGATTATGGATTTTTAATTCTGCTAATCTTGTGCATTGCTCGTTTGACCCTATTAATTACCGTGCTGCAGGCGGAAGATCAGGTTTTATACAGGGCATGGTTCTTGCTTTGATTATTATTACTGTTTCCGTTATTATTCCAGCAGTTGGTACAGTTGTTTCAGTATCTCTTATTGCTGCTCCTGCTGCAGCATTAAAGGGAAGAATTGCTTCTATAAATAAATTCGTACTTGCATGCGTAATTACTGCTGTTTCAATTGCTTTAATTGGACTAGCTTTAGCTGTAATACTGAAGCTTTCTGCCGGTGGCACTATTGCTATTTGCGCTGGAGCTTTCTTCTTAATAGTCAAGATTGGCGAAAGCATTTTTATAAAAATTAATGATTTTTCATCAAGATTGCATGCAAGGCGAGAAAAAGTAGCCGAAAACGCTATTTAGCAAAAGAGTTTTAAAAGTCGCTCTGTTGTCCTAGAATGTCAACGAATTGCGCGTGAAAAATGCGCGCGATTGACGTCGTTTTTGCGCGTTTTGTTGATTGTTTAATCGCGTAAGTTTATCGACGCCACACAAGTCCAGGTCTGCACATTAGTAACGCAAGACCCCGATAGAAAAGGACAATTATGGCTGAAAATACCATCTCCATCACCGTAAACGAGGAACGCAAGGAGGTGGATGCAAGCTTCACTGGCGCCCAACTTTTCGCGGAAGATAAGAATATTATTGCTGTGCGTTTAAATGGCGAGTTGCGTGATTTGTACACGTCTCTTCATGACGGCGATACCGTGGAATCAGTGGCCCTTGATAGTGAAGATGGCATCGCAATCATGCGTCATTCCGCTACTCACGTGATGGCTCAAGCTGTTCAAGAAATTCGACCAGACGCAAAGTTGGGCGTAGGTCCTGTAATTAAAGACGGCTTCTACTACGATTTCGATGTTGATACTCCATTTACGCCAGACGATTTGAAGCAAATCGAAAAGCATATGCAGCACATTATTAAAGAGTCTCAAAGCTTCCGTCGTCGCGTTGTAACAGAGGACGAAGCGCGCGAAGAAGAAGCAAATCAACCTTATAAGTTGGAGTTGATTGGGGATAAGGAAGCAGCTCTTGATCCTGCTGCCTCTGGCGAAATCAGCAAGCATGAGCTTAGCATGTACGACAATGTAGATCGCGAAGGAAACAAGGTTTGGAGCGATTTGTGCCGCGGACCTCACCTTCCAAACACGCGTTACATTAAGGCTTTTAAGCTTGAGCGTGTGGCTGCAGCTTACTGGCGTGGCTCGGAGCAGAATCCTATGCTTCAGCGCATTTACGGCACTGCTTGGCCTAGCAAGGAAGAGCTTAAAGCTTACACAACTCGCATGGAAGAAGCTGCTAAGCGCGATCACCGCAAGCTTGGTCAAGAGATGGATTTGTTCTCCTTCCCAGACGAGATTGGCCCAGGCTTAGCCGTATTCCATCCAAAGGGTGCTGCAATTATTAACGCAATGGAAGATTATTCGCGCGAGCAGCACAGAAAGCATCACTACAGCTTCGTACAAACTCCGCACATTACTAAGGGTGGCTTATATGAGACTTCCGGCCACTTGCAGTGGTACAAGGATGGCATGTATCCTCCAATGAAGCTTGACGAAGAGCGCGACGAAAACGGTAACGTAACTCGCCAAGGTGCTGACTACTACTTGAAGCCAATGAACTGCCCAATGCATAACTTGATCTTCAAGTCTCGCCAGCGTTCTTATCGCGAGCTTCCTTTGCGCTTGTTTGAGTTTGGTACTGTGTATCGCTACGAAAAGTCTGGCGTTGTGCATGGTTTAACTCGTGTTCGTGGATTGACTCAGGATGATTCGCACATTTATTGCACTCGCGAGCAGATGCGCGATGAGTTGAAGAGCTTGCTTAACTTTGTGCTTGGTCTTCTTAAAGACTTCGGTTTGAACGACTTCTACTTGGAGCTTTCCACTAAGGATGAGCATAAGTTCGTCGGTTCCGACGAGATTTGGGAAGAAGCAACTAATACTTTGGCAGAGGTTGCTAAAGAGTCTGGTTTGGAACTCGTGGACGATCCAGGTGGAGCTGCATTCTACGGCCCGAAGATTTCCGTGCAAGCTCGAGACGCAATCGGTCGCACTTGGCAGGTTTCTACTATTCAGCTCGACTTCAACTTGCCTGAGCGCTTTAAGTTGGAGTACATTGCGGCTGACGGTAGCCACCAGCGTCCTGTGATGATTCACCGCGCACTCTTTGGCTCTATTGAGCGTTTCTTCGCTATTTTGCTCGAGCATTACGCGGGCGCGTTCCCAGCATGGTTGGCTCCAGTTCAGGTAACTGGCGTTCCTGTTGCAGACGAGTTCGCTCCACACTTGCAAAAATTGATTAGCGATTTGGAAGAGAATATGGTTCGTTGCGAAATGGACAACTCTGACGATCGCTTCGGCAAGAAGATTCGTAACGCTTCTAAGTCTAAGGTGCCATTCACTTTGATTGCTGGCGAAGAGGATGTGAACAACAATGCTGTGAGCTTCCGCTTCCGCGATGGCAGCCAATTGAATGGCGTTCCTGTTTCGCAAGCTAAAGAGTGGATTTTGTCCATCATTAAGCAGCGCGTTCAGGTCAATACTGCAGAAGATTTCGAGCGCTACACTAAGTAGCATAAGCTATTTAAGTTATGTAATTTAAATAACGTTACTTAAGCAGCACAGTTTCGCTTGAAAACTAAATTGCAATAAATAAACGAAATAAGCAAAAGTCCACACTTCTTAACGTTGTGTGGGCTTTTGTGTGTATTACAGCCGATTGACTAATATGAGATTGTTTATTGAACCCAAGTTTTATTTGCTTGATTACGCTAGGAAGGTTGCATTCAATGTTGGAATCATTACGCAGCGGGTTTAAGCGCACTATTTCTCCAATTGCAAAATTGCTAGTCCGATTAGGCATAAGTGCTAACTGTGTAACAATTGTCGGAACAATAGCTGTAGTTATTATTGCTTTTGTTACTGCTTTTACTAAACAGTTTGTTGTTGGCACTATATTTTTAACTATTTTTGTGCTTGCGGACAGTTTAGATGGTTCTGTTGCTGCTTTGACAACAGGCGGCACAAAATTTGGTGCATTTCTTGACTCAACTCTCGATCGCATTGCAGACTGGTCATTATTTTCCTCTGTATGCATTTGTTTGTATGAAGCTCACGAAAAAGATATGTGCACTTGGATTTCAACTTTGAATGGCAATGCAATAAAGTGTGTAGGATTATTAAGCTGTTTGGTTGCTCTTATGGCAGCTTTCGTAACTTCATACACTCGCGCTCGCGGTCAGTCAATAAATGTAGATCCTAAAAAAGGTTTAATAACTCGTGCAGATAGAGTTGCTGTGATTCTTGTTGCTATGGGGCTTGTTGGTCTTACAAATCAACTTTTTTGGTTAAGTTTTGCTATGATTCTGCTTGCTATTGGCGGTATTATTACAGTTTTCCAGCGTATTTTTGAAGTAAAGCATGGGCTTGATATAAAAGATAAATAAAATTTGTCGCGAAAGCGCAATAAAATCGTTTCGTTTGATTAACTGTACGTTTTAGGAGTATCATGTCAGGTCATTCCAAGTGGGCGACTACAAAGCACAAGAAGGCCGCTATCGACGCAAAGCGTGGCAAGCTTTTTGCCAAGCTTATTAAGAACATTGAAATTGCTGCACGTTTGGGTGGTGGCGATCCTGATGGTAACCCTACGCTGTACGATGCCATCGTTAAAGCTAAAAAGGCTTCCATGCCTGCTGACAACATCAAGCGCGCTGTAAAGCGTGGTTCTGGTGAAGAAGCTGGCGGCGCAAACTATGAAGAGATTGTTTACGAAGGTTACGCTCCTGCAGGTGTTGGATTGATTATTGAATGCCTTACTGATAACCGTAATCGTGCTGCTGCTGATGTGCGTTCAACTCTTACTAAGGGCAACGGTTCTTTGGCAACAAGCGGTTCCGTGAGCTTCAACTTCGAACGTAAAGGTTTGATTGAAGTTCCATCCGAAGGTGTTGACTACGATAAGCTTTTCGAAGTTGCAGCTGAAGCTGGAGCTGAAGATGTTGCTGATGATGGCGATGTTTATTCTGTTTACACCAATTCCAGTGATTTGGTAACTGTGCGTAAGGCTTTGCAGGAAGCTGGTTTCGACTATGATTCTGCAGATATCATTATGCATCCAAATAATGAGGTTGAATTGAGCTTCGAAGATGCTCAAAAGGTTTCTCGCTTAATCGATAATCTCGATGACTTGGACGATGTTCAGAATATTTACAGCAACTGGACCGCTTCAGATGAAGTTATGGCTCAGCTTGAGGAAGATGAATAGTCTCCTATGATGATTTTGGGCGTTGACCCCGGGCTTACTCGCTGCGGGGTCGGCGTGATTGAAGCCGGCGTCTCGCGTCGGCTTTCTTTTATTCACGTCGATGTGTTGAGGTCTGAGCCTGATCTTTCGCAAGATTTGCGACTTTTAAAGATTTATAATGGATTAGTTGAAAAAATTGAGCGTTTTTCGCCTGATACTGTGTCTATTGAACGTGTTTTTGCGCAAGAAAATCGAAATACTGTTCTTGGCACTGCACAGGTTGCAGGTATTGCAATGCTTGCTGCAGCTCAGCGCAATATTCCTGTTGCTTTACACACTCCTACTGAAGTTAAACTTGCTGTAGCTGGAAACGGAAAAGCTCAAAAACCTCAAGTAGAGCGCATGGTCGCGCGACTACTTGGACTTAATGTTTTGCCTACTCCTGCTGATGCTGCCGACGCTTTAGCTCAAGCTATTTGTCATGCTCTTCGTCCTTCTGGTGCTTTACAAGGTGGCGAGCGCGAGCAGCATCTAACTGCTGCGCAGAAACAGTGGGCTTTAGCTCAAGCTCAGGCGCGTAAATCTTCTTCTGTCGTTCGAGGCATGTAGGATATTAATAGAACAGATGTTCTATTATAATTGTATTTGACTTTATGTGCTTTAAGCTATGAGTTTTTGTTAAGTGGGAGTGAGTTTATGATTGGAATGCTTGTTGGACAAGTTGCGTCAATTGATGCTCGTTCTGCTCTTATTGTTGTTTCTGGAGTTGGCTATGAGACTTATATGCCTTCTCAAGATTTGTCTTCTTTGCATGAAGGCCAGGAAGCTCGCGTTTATACGTCGCTTCAAGTTTCGCAAGATGCTTTAACTCTTTATGGTTTTACAACTCAAGCTGCTAAACGAATGTTTTTGCAAGTGCAAAAAGTTAGTGGAATTGGTCCTAAAGTTGCTCTTTCTATGCTTTCAACTTTGAATGTTGATCGTCTTTTACAAGCTATTTCTGAGGGAGATGTAACTTCTCTTTCTTCTGCTCCTGGTTTAGGGAAAAAGGGTGCGCAGAAGATTATTTTGGAATTGAAGGGTTCTCTTGATTCTTCAATACTGGCAGATAGTTCTAATGATTCTACTCAATCTAATAAGCAGATTGTTGATTCTAGCGTGCAATGCGTAATAGAGGGTCTTGTTTCATTGGGTTGGAGACAAGTTGACGCTCAAAGAGCAGTTGAGCAAGTTTGTGCAGATAATAATATTTCTACTCCTATATCTGATGCAGATTTGCCTAATGTTTTACGAATGGCATTAGCTTCACTTGATAGGGGTAGGTAATCATGTTTGTAAAGAATCTAGTATTGGGGGAGTTGAAGTGAGTGAAGAGTATACTTCTGCGCTAAATACTGGTGTTGCTGAAGAATCCTTACGCATGGTTTCTTCAACGCCTTTAGGAAATGAGCAACTCAGTGATGAGGAACTTCGTCCTCGCGCATTAGAAGGTTTTATTGGTCAACCAGTTTTAAAAGCGCAATTGCAACTGTTTTTAGATGCTGCTAAAAAGCGTGATGTTGCGCCTGACCATATGTTATTGGCTGGCCCTCCTGGATTGGGAAAAACTACATTAGCAATGATTGTTGCTAATGAATTGCAAGTTCCTATTCGAATTACTTCAGGTCCTGCCATCCAGCATGCTGGAGATTTAGCTTCTATACTAAGTGCGCTTGACGCAGGTGAGGTGTTGTTTATTGACGAAATCCATCGTTTGCCTCGTGCTGCAGAAGAGTTGCTTTATATTGCTATGGAAGATTTTCGCGTTGACGTTATGGTTGGTAAAGGTCCTGGTGCCTCATCAATACCGCTAACTCTTCCTCGTTTTACTGTAGTTGGAGCTACCACTAGGGAAGGAATGTTGCCTTCTCCATTGCGCGCTCGTTTTGGTTTTACTGCTCACCTTGATTTTTATCCTCACGAAGAGCTTGAAAAACTTATTGAGCGATCTGCTAAAGTCTTAGGAATTCGCCTTATAGATCAAGCTGCTAAAGAGCTATCGTTACGCTCTCGTGGCACTCCTCGTATAGCGAATCGCTTGTTGAGACGTGTCAGAGATTGGGCTATTGTGCATGATTTGTCAGAAGTAAATCATGAAGCTGTTGTTGAAGCGTTAGCTTTATACCAGATTGATACACAAGGTCTTGATCGACTTGATATTGCAGTTTTGAAGGCTATGGTTTGTCAGTTTAACGGTGGACCGGTTGGTCTTAATAATCTAGCTGCAATGGTTGGTGAAGAAGCTGAAACTGTTGAAACAGTATGTGAACCATATTTAGTGCGTGAAGGATTCTTAATTCGCACTCCTAAAGGTCGTGTTGCAACTAGTAAAGCTTGGAAACATTTGGGCTTTAAAGAGCCTAGTAATGTCAGTGAGCTAGCTTAAAATAATTAACTTGGACGGCATTTCGACCGTCTTAGGGTTGGATACTTAAGGAGTTTACTTTGCCTCAATTTTTCCAGCAGTATGGCATGCTTATTATTCTCGTTGTAGCAATGGTTTGCATGATGATGTTCCAGACTCGCAATGCTAAGAAGCGTCAAGCTGAAATGCGTTCCTTCCATGAATCTTTGGAACCAGGTACTGAAATTATTACAATCGGCGGCATTATCGGCAAGATTGTAAGCGTAGATACTCAATATGAAGAGATTGTTATCGATTCAGAAGGTAGCTTGATGCGAGTATCTTTCCGCGCTGTGAACAGATTGTATGTGCGTCCAGCATTTATTAGCGATGAAGAAGCAGAAGAAGCTGCACAAGCTGAAGAAGCTAAGCAAGATGATGCAAATAAATCTGTAAACGAAGATAACGAGCCAGTATCAGAATCTGCAGCTTCTGAAAAGTAATAACTTTTATCTCATAAATTTATAATTTAATACTTAAGTCGTGATGTGTGAGTCAGCACATGTCTCACGCATCACGCGAATATGTGACATTCTTTCCATATTCCAATAACAAGTCTTGTGAAGAAAAGAACGTTAGGATTATGACAGCAACGGATATTACAGTGAAAACGTTGAAAACAGTAAGCAACGATGATGCCGCTTATCTTGCTTCTTTGATTCGTACCGTTCCAGGATTCCCCAATCCTAGTATTATATTCCGTGATTTTCTTCCTATATTTTCAAATGCGCGCTCTTCGCGAATTCTTATTGATTCTTTGATTGATGCCTTGCCTGTGCCAGCTGATTCAATTGATTTGATTGCTGGGCTTGAAGCTCGAGGCTTTCTTTTTGGACCATTATTGGCATCTCGGTTAGGCAAAGGTTTTCTTGCTATTCGTAAAGCTGGTAAGCTACCTCCTCCAGTTATTACTGAGTCATACATGCTTGAGTATGGTCAGGCAAGTATTGAAATTGAAAGCGACGCTATTAAGCCAGGTCAACGTGTGCTTATTGTTGACGATCTTATTGCAACTGGAGGCACTGCAAAAGCTGCTGCAAATATTGTCAAGCGCGCTCAAGGAATAGTTGCAGGTTTTAGTTTTGTTATTGAACTTACTGGTATTAGTGGAATGAGTGAATTATGCGATTATCCTTGCAGCAGTTTAATTACTATGCCAGCTTAAAAGTTTATTATTATCGCTTATTATTAAAGTAATATCCTATTTAAAACAATATATTGGTTTTGCACCTAAAAGAATTGAAAGGAAAAGGCATGGTTGAAAAGCTTAAGTCATCCTTAATAAACATGTCTAAAGGTGTAATAACTCCTGTTATTGTTATTCTTATTTTTTCTCTTACGATAGGTCTTTTCTTATCTCTCACACTTCTTGTGGTTTCTATCGAAGAAGGAACAGGTAATCTTTCTGAATCTGCAATGTCTATGACTTGGGCTGTGTTTATGTTTGCTCAAGGCGTGGGTCTTACTTTTGGAAATTGCGTTCTTACGATTATTCCTTTAGGCCTTACTTTTCTACTTATTTCAACGCTTGTATGCTTAATTCGTCGTATTAAAGGTGGGAATATAGCATATTTTACTGGGCTTGTAGTCTGGGCTGCTATTAATGCGATACTTTCTCAAAATACGCATGTTACTTTACTTGATTCTACTTTTATTGTTGCTTGTAAATCTTCTTGTGTTTATTTAATTTCGTTACTTATAGCGGTTTTTCCAAGCAGCTCACTGTTTGTATCTGCTAAGCAGCGTTATAAGCAAATATGTCCTGAGTATATTCAAAAAAATATTCGTATTACTAAGCGAACTGCGGTAATTTTGTTTGGTTTATATGCTTTTGTTGCACTAATAACTGTTGTGGTTTGGGCTTGTACAAATTTTGGTTATGTTAATTCATATTTCAATAAACTAGGCATGCAAAATGGTTCGCGTATTCTTACAACTATTGCTTGCTTAGTTTGGTTGCCTAATGTTGCTATTTGGGCATTATCTTGGATTTGTGGATCTGGATTTAATATTGGATCTGTTGCACAATTTACTTTAACAGTTTCTCAACGTAAATCTTTGCCGCCTATTCCGGTTTTTGGAATATTTCCTGATGCTGTTATTGACGTTGTGCATCGCACTGTTTTTTACTCTATAGTTCCAACTTTATGCTTTATTGTAATGCTTGTAACTTTATTGCATAAAAGCGGCTGTGGCTTGCGCCTAAAAAATATTATTGATAAAACTGAGCGGGAGTCTTTTATGTTGAACGCTATAGAAGCTGCAACTGATAGTGTTGGCGTATCCGCTTTAATTACAATTATGTGGACTGTTGTTTTTTCAATAGCAAATGGTTCATTAGGGGAATGTCGACTTTCTTATATTGGAGTTGACATTATTGAAAGTACTAGAGCTGTTGGTCATCTTACTCTATACGCTTCTGCTGTAGCATTGGTTATTTCAATTTTTAGTATTCTACTTATTTGTGGTGCGAGATATTGCTTAAATCTTATTGCTGCTAGTAAGTCGAATAAACCTGTAAAATTTGCAGAATTAATCGAAAATAAGGCTAGTAATAAAAATAATCAACCTTTGCCTTTGAAAAAAGCCGCTCCTAGGACGGTTTCATCGAAGGCTAAAAGAAAATAATTCCTCACTACTATTTTGGGAAGGAAGGCCGCCGTGCAACAGACACAGAGCAAAGAATCAAACGCAAATGTGCTGATAACCACAGGTGAAAAGCAAATTCGTAGAGTTCTTGTTTCAGTTTTTCATAAAGAAGGACTTGAAATATTAGCTGAAGCATTTAGAAAGGCTGATACTGAAGTAGTTTCAACCGGCTCTACTGCTGCTAAATTGGCGGAACTTGGCGTTCATGTTACTGAAGTTTCTGACATTACTGGTTTCCCAGAAAGTCTTGATGGAAGAGTGAAGACTTTAGATCCGCATATTCACGCTGGAATTCTTGCAGATATGAGTAATGCTGATCATGTAAAGCAACTTGAAAAGCTAAACATAAAGCCGTTTGATGCTGTAGTAGTTAATTTGTATCCGTTCGTAGACACTGTAATGAGCGGTGCTGATAGTGACGCAATTATTGAGAAAATTGATATTGGTGGACCTTCTATGATTCGTGCTGCAGCAAAGAATCATAAGTCTGTTGCCGTTATTACAGATCCTGCAGATTACCAGCTTTTAGCTAATAGAATCGTTTCAGGTGAAGGCTTTAATTTGCAAGAGCGCGAATATTTGGCTGGTAAAGCATTTGCTCATACAGCAGCTTACGATGCTTCTATATCTGAGTGGACAAGTAAAGCATGGCAGAAGCCTGAAAGTTTGAACACAAATGATGAAGAAGATAGTAAAAATGCTGAATCTGTGAAGCTTCCTGCAAACTACACGCGCACTTGGAGCTTAGAGCATACGCTTCGATATGGCGAGAACCCTCATCAGCAAGCAGGATTGTATTTAGATCCTCTGCATAAGGGCGGTTTAGCTCAAGCTGAGCTTCTTGGCGGAAAACCTATGAGCTACAACAATTATGTGGATGCGGATGCTGCTTGGCGTGCGGTTTGGGATTTTGCTCCACAAATTGCAGTTGCTGTTTGCAAGCATAATAATCCATGCGGTTTAGCTATTGGAGCTAATGCAGCTGAAGCTCACAAGAAAGCTCACGCTTGCGATCCTGTAAGTGCTTACGGTGGTGTGATTGCTTCAAATACTACAGTCACTTTAGAAATGGCAGAAAGTGTGCGTCCAATTTTCACAGAGGTTATTGTGGCTCCAGACTATGAGCCTGAAGCTTTGGAATTGCTTCGCACTAAAAAAAAGAACCTCCGCATTTTGAAGGTTGCAACTCCGCCAGTTTTAGGTTTGCAAGTTCATCCTATTGACGGCGGTGCTTTAGTTCAGTCTGCAGATAAGATTGATGCAGTTGGTGATAATCCTGAAAACTGGACGCTTGTTTCTGGAGATCCTGCTGATGCTGGTACTTTGCGCGATTTGCAATTTGCCTGGCGTTCGCTTCGTTGTGTAAAGTCTAACGCAATCCTACTTGCGCATGATAATGCTACTGTTGGCATTGGTATGGGGCAGGTTAATCGCGTGGATTCGTGCCATTTGGCTGTTGAACGTGCGAATACTTTGGCTGATGGTGCTGAACGTGCTCGTGGAGCTGTTGCGGCTTCGGATGCTTTCTTCCCATTCGCTGACGGTCCGCAAATTTTGATTGAAGCTGGCGTTCGCGCAATCGTGCAGCCTGGTGGCTCTATTCGCGACGAAGAAGTGTTCGAAGCTGCGCGCAAAGCTGGTGTAACGATGTACACTACCGGTACTCGTCACTTCTTCCACTAAAATTGCTTTAGCTAAGATTCATAGACAAATAAATTAATCAATATTATGGATGCAGCGTTTGTGTACTTCAAGCGCTGCATCTTTGTGTTGGTACCTAAAACAACTCATGTTTTCTTATCGCGGAGCAGGTATGATACAAGTATGACAGATAGTGAGCATCAGACTAGAAGCACTAAAACGGAACATCCGTACGTGTCGGAAAAACGTGAGGGTAAACCTTATGCTGAATGGATTGTAGCAATTATTATTGGACTTTGCGCATTATTGGCATTTATAGGATATGTAAAAGCCGCCACAGTTGTTATTTCTGTGACGGCTGTACTTCTAGGAGTTATGCGCTTAATTATGCGTCAGCGTAGCCCTTGGAAAGTTCGCTCAGTTGGCTTTGATTCTTTCATCAGTATTACGCTCGGCATAGGTTTGCTTATAACATACGCTTCAATTATATTTTTGCTATAATTTTATTCTTAAAGATTGTTCGCAACGTTATTGTCAGATACGTTTTGAACGTATTCATAGCCCATATCTGGTGCTACAGGAGCATCTGCTTTTGTGTCTGCAAAGTTTTGTATTGGTGCAGGATTTGTTTCATTTGATACAGCAGGTTTTTGTGCTGAGTTTGAAAGAAGCTTTGTTAATAGCAAAACTAGGCTAACAAGCGCTGCAGCAAAAATTGGAGCAATCCAGAATACCCACAATTGACTTAGTGGTTTAACTTCCAAATCATGAGAGTTTGCGAATAATGCAATGCCGGTAGAACGAGCAGGATTCAAACCAGCTCCTGTAATTTGATATGTAATGAAAGCACCAGCTGCGTATGCAATACCGATGTGTGTTGCATAACCGCATTTAGTATTACCTTCATGGTCTGTGCTGCGCAATGCAGTGGCAACAATCAAAATAACAGCAATAACTTCAACTAATAACGCAGATACTATTCCGAAAGACAAGTTTATTTCTTTTAGTTGACGTGCAGAAAGAGATGCCTTTTCGAATCCGTTTACTATTGAAACAAACCAATACTTTTTGTCAAAACCTGAGCCTTGGCCAACTTGTGATGGATTAATGCTTGAATTCTGCTGAGGAATAATAAGAATAAACAATCCTGCAGCTGCAATAGCACCAAGAACTTGGGCAACAATGTAGCATAATCCTGCAGTGTATGAAGTGCGTCCAGTAAGCATCGAAGCAACTGTTACTGCAGGGTTAAGGTGGCCTCCAGAAACTTTAGATGCAATATATGTCGCTGCAGCATAAGCGATACCAGTGCCGGCGGCAATCATTAAAACGTTGATTCCGTACATTACAGTAGTAAGAGAATAAAAAGTGTAAACAACGAACATCGCTAAAGCTGTAGCAATAAATTCAGTACCAATACGAACAATAAGTGGCGCAGCAGTTTTAGTTGTGCTGCACGGTGTATCTGTAGTTTTAATCATAACTTTCCTTAATTTTAGTTGTGCCGCTTTGTTAATGATTGCAACACAATGAAACCTAGGCTATATTATCACGGCTATGCCATACGGTAACATAGAAAGACGTGGTGTTTTTTGATTTATTGAAAATTTAATAAATTGCCACATGCATTAGTAAGTTAATGAGTAATGAATTGCTTATACTGCGTATTCTTGAGTAAATTCTGGCGCAAGTATGTATGTAATTCTTTAGGTCACGTTGGGAGAACGATGCCAAACGCATATTCCCGCGCCAATCAGGCGCATTCAGATGACAACAACGCCATTCGACTGCAGAAGCTGCTTGCTGAAGCGGGATTTGGTTCAAGACGCAAGTGTGAAGAGATTATTCTTGACGGGCGTGTTGAAGTAGACGACGAATTGGTTACAACACTTGGTACTCGAGTAGATCCAAAACGTCAAAAAGTGCGCGTTGATGGATCTCGCGTAAAGTTCAACACAAAGCTAGTAACGCTCGCATTGCATAAGCCTAAGCGAGTTCTTAGCGCAATGGACGATCCAAAAGGTCGCTTTACTTTAAGAGATATTGTTGGAGACAAGTACGAGCGAATTTTCCACATGGGACGCTTGGATTACGATTCTGAAGGTCTTATTTTAATGACCAACGATGGCGAGCTAAGCCAGCACGTAATGCACCCAAAGTATGAGGTTGAGAAAACTTATATTGCAACTGTTGAAGGCAAAATCAACGGTATGGTTTGCCGCCGCTTGGTTTCGCAAGGCGTGAATCTTGAAGATGGTTGGATTAAGCTCGACCGCTGCGCAATAATCGACCAGAATCACGACACAACCATGGTAAAAGTTGTGTTGCATTCTGGCAAAAATCGTATTGTTCGCAGGATTTTTGGAGCCGTAGGATACCCTGTAAAGCGTCTTGTTCGTACGCAAATTGGCCCTATTAAATTGGGTGACTTAAAAGCTGGATCGTATCGCGTGCTTTCTCAAACAGAAGTGCGTTCGCTTTCTAAGGAGGTTGGCCTGTGATTTGTGTAGCAATTGATGGACCAGCAGGAGTAGGTAAGTCTTCTACTTCTCGTGCTTTAGCACAATACTACGGTTTTGCGTATTTAGATACGGGTGCAATGTATAGAGCTGCTGCTTGGTGGTGCTTGAAACAAGGTATTGACTTAAGCACGAAGCTTGAATTGGATGAAGAAGGAAATCCTGTAAATCCAGCGGATACTGAACGTTTTAATCAAATCATTGAAGCTGTTGGAGCCTTATTTACTGAAAGTGACGCTGACTTTAGTGTTGATCCTAAGAATCCTGTAGTGACTGTCGAAGGTGAGGATATTAGCGAAGAATTGCGTTCCAGCGAAGTTTCTTCGCATGTGTCTACTGTATCTTCGATTCCTGTAGTTCGCCGTATGCTTATTGCTGCTCAGCGAGCGTATATTGCTTCAGAGTCAGATGAAGATTCTTTCTCAGGCGGAGAGGGAATAGTTGCAGAAGGACGCGATATTACTACTGTTGTTGCTCCTAATGCTCAAGTTCGAGTGCTTCTTACTGCACGCGAAGAAGTGCGTCAAGCTCGCAGAAACAAGCAGAATATTGCGCAAGAAAATTTGCAAAATAATGAATCTAAAAATAATGAATCTGAAGAAGACGATATTCGCGCTCGTGACGCTAAAGATGCTAAAGTTACGCATTTTCTTCAAGCAGCAGACGGTGTTACAACGCTAGATAATTCTGATTTGACTTTTGAGCAGACTCTCGATGCTCTTGTTGAAATGGTTGACGCTGCTATCGAGCAAGATGAGTACGACCGCTATGCTGCTAATCTTGAAGGCTACGATCTTGACGATGAAGACCGTGCGCTTCTTCGAGGCGGCGAAGTAAGTCAAGACGATGCAAAAGACTCTAAAGCTGTTGGAGTAATCGCCATTATAGGTCGACCAAACGTTGGAAAATCAACGCTTGTAAATCGTATTTTGGGTCATCGTGTAGCTGTTGTAGAAGATACTCCAGGTGTTACGAGAGATCGCGTAAGCTACGACGCTGAGTGGGCTGGAACCAACTTCAAGCTGGTTGACACTGGCGGCTGGGAAGCAGATGTTGAAGGCATCGATTCTTCTATTGCTCAACAAGCGCAAGTAGCAGTGCGTTTAAGCGATGCTGTGATTTTCCTAGTAGATGGTCAAGTTGGTTTAACAGCTACAGACGAGCGTATTGTTTCAATGCTTCGCGCTGCAGGTAAGCCTATTACTCTGGCAGTTAACAAGGTTGACGATGCTAGAAGCGAGTATTTGACTGCAGAGTTTTGGAAGCTCGGAATGGGTGAGCCTTACGGAATTTCTGCAATGCACGGCAGAGGCGTTGGAGATTTGCTTGATGCAGCTCTCAATTCTTTGAAGAAAGCGAATAAAACTTCAGGATTCTTAACTCCAGAAGGACTTCGCAGAGTTGCTTTAGTAGGTCGTCCAAACGTTGGTAAGTCTTCGCTTTTGAATCATTTAGCTCATGAAGAGCGATCTGTTGTAAACGATTTGGCTGGAACTACTCGTGACCCTGTTGATGAGGTTGTGCGAGTTGACGGCGAGGATTGGCTGTTTATTGACACTGCTGGTATTAAGCGCAGGCAGCACAAGCTTACGGGTGCTGAATACTATTCTTCACTTCGTACGCAAGCTGCGATTGAACGCTCGGAACTTGCTTTGATTCTTTTCGATTCTTCCCAGCCTATTGCAGAGCAGGATTTGAAAGTTATGAGCCAGGCTGTAGACGCGGGTCGCGCAATCGTACTTGTGTTTAACAAGTGGGACTTGATGGACGAATTTTCCAGACAACGTATGGAACGCTTGTGGAAAACTGAGTTTGAGCGCGTAACTTGGGCTGAGCGCGTAAATCTTTCCGCAAAAACAGGATGGCATACGAATCGTCTTGCGCGCGCTATGCGAACAGCTTTAGACAGCTGGGATAAGCGTATTCCTACAGGCAAGCTCAACGCTTTCTTAGGTCGTATTCAGTCTGCTCATCCGCATCCTTTGCGAGGTGGAAAGCAAGCGCGAATCTTATTTGCTACGCAAGCTTCTACGCGTCCTCCGCGTTTCGTAATATTCACAACCGGCTTCTTAGAGCACGGATACCGTCGCTTTATTGAGCGATCACTTCGAGAAGAATTTGGATTCGAGGGAACTCCTATTCAAATCTCCGTAAAAGTACGAGATAAGAAGAAGCGCAAATAAAGCGCGATTAAGTCACAAGTAAGTTGGTGTTAAGTAAAGTAGGAGCGTATATGGCTGGTTTGAGCGAGTTAGCTTTCGATTTGCATCATGCTAGCGAAGATGAGATTTTTCAAGCATTTGTTGATTGGGTTAAAGATAACAAACATGTAGATTTGTGGCCGCATCAAGAAGAATCCATCATGGATTTGCTTGCAGGAGACCACGTTATTTTAAACACTCCAACAGGTTCTGGAAAATCTCTAGTAGCACTCGGCATGCATTTCACAGCACTCGCCACCGGCAGACGCTCCTACTATACTGCGCCAATTAAAGCTCTCGTATCCGAAAAATTCTTCGATTTAGTAGCTATTTTTGGGCGTGACAACGTTGGTATGATTACAGGCGACTCGCATATTAATGCGGATGCTCCAATAATCTGCTGCACGGCGGAAATCTTAGCAAATCAAGCTTTACGTGAAGGCGTAAATGCTGAAGTTGATTGCGTTGCAATGGACGAATTCCACTACTATGGTGATCCAGAGCGTGGATGGGCTTGGCAAGTTCCGCTGCTTACACTTCCAAATACGCAATTCTTACTTATGAGTGCAACTCTTGGAGACGTAACGGATATTGCGGAACGCTTAGAAAAATCAACAAAAAGAAACGTAGATATTATTGCAGACGCTCCAAGACCAATCCCGCTCGAATACGAGTACACAGATAAGCCGCTTGCAACAACTGTAGAACTCTTATTTAACAAGGGTTTAACGCCAATTTACGTAGTTCATTTTTCGCAAGATGCAGCTCTTGAAACAGCGCAAGCGCTCGCAAGTACGGGAGTTTCAAGCAAAGAGCAGCGAGACAAAATTGCTCAAGCCATTAAAGGTACTAAATTTACTACAGGTTTCGGCAAAATTTTGCAAAGAATACTTAGAACCGGCGTTGGAGTGCATCATGCTGGCATGCTTCCGCGCTACCGCAGACTTGTCGAACAGCTGGCTCAGCAAGGACTGCTACCAGTTATTTGCGGCACAGACACTCTCGGCGTTGGCATTAATGTGCCAATTCACTCTGTTGTGCTTACAGCGCTAACAAAGTTTGATGGGAATCGTAGTCGCAAGCTTCGCGCTCGCGAGTTTCATCAAATTGCAGGTCGTGCAGGCAGAATGGGGTTTGATACAGAGGGCTTAGTAGTTGCAGAGGCTCCAGAGTTCGAGATTGAAAACGCGCGCGCTGTTGCAAAAGCTGGCAATGACCCTAAAAAGCTTAAAAAAGTTAAGCGTAAGAAGGCTCCAGAAGGATTTGTAGTTTGGGGCGAGCCAACGTTTACTAAGCTTATTGAAAGTGCTCCAGAAACTTTGAATCCGCATATGGTTGTAACGCATTCAATGATTTTGAACGAAGTTACGCAAGGCGGAGACGCTAGAGCACGCGTTGAAAAACTTATTGAAGATAGTGCACAAAAGCCGCAAGATAAAGAGAAATTGCTTGAGCGTTGCAACGATATTTTCCAAACTCTGCTCGATACTCAAGTGATTGAATGCAGAGAGTTTTCGGATGGTTCTTGCGATTATGATCTTGATGTTGCTATGCCAGAGGGTTTTGCTCTAGATCAGCCGCTTTCTCCGTTCTTGCTCGCAGCTTTGGAACTTCTTGACCCAGAATCTCAAAGCTACGCGCTTGACGTAATTTCTATGGTTGAAGCAACTTTGGATGACCCTAAGCCTGTGCTTCGTGCTCAAGAGCGCAAAGCTCGCGACGCTGCAATGGCTGGCATGAAAGATGATGGCGTTGACTACGAGGAGCGCATGGAACGCTTGGCGGAAGTCAGTTACCCTAAGCCTCTTGGAGATTTGCTTGAGCCTGCTTTTGCACAATATCGCAAGGATGTTCCTTGGGCAAACGACTACTGGATTAAGCCTAAATCTGTGCTTCGAGACATGGTTGAAACTGCTTCCGATTTTACTGGATATATTTCGCGCTATGGCATTGCTAGAAGTGAGGGAACGCTTCTTCGCTATCTTTCGGACGCTTACCGTTCGCTTGCTCGCACTGTGCCAGAAGATATGTTTAACGAAGAATTGCGTGACATTATTTCGTGGCTTCGTCTTGTTGTGCGCTCTATTGATTCAAGTCTTGTTGACGAGTGGGAGAGCGCAGGAGGGTCTGACGCTGAAGCTAGTGCAGTAACTACGGCTGCACCTTCAACTGCTGAGTCTGTTGTTGAGGATCGTCGTGGACTTATTGTGTTGATTAGAAACGCAATGTTCCGCCGCGTGCAGCTTATGGATTTGGAAGATGCGGATACTTTAGGAGAGCTTGACAAAGCTTGGGGTTACGGCGTTCATGAGTGGAATGATGTGCTTGACGACTATTATGATGAGCACGAGTATGTTGGTATAGATGCTAAAGCTCGTAGTGGCGACTTGTTTATTTTGGATGATTCTCTAGAAAAAAGTGAGCATTCTTGGAAAGTTCGGCAAATTATTGACGATTCAGACGGGGATCATAATTGGGCTATTACTGGCGTTGTCGATTTAGATACAACGCAAGATGAAGGTGAAGTTGTGTTCTTCGATTACCAAGTTTCGCACGTGTGATTTTTAAAAATGTGCTAACAGAATGCGAAATGCAAGACGCAAAATGCAATCGAACGTTTGTTCTATATGTAGTGTAAGCTGGTATTTATGGAGCAGGATTTATTTGCAGCAAGTAGCGTGCCGAGTGATGTAACTCGTCCGCTGGCAGTGCGTATGCGCCCGAGCAGTATTGAAGACGTGCTAGGGCAGTCGCATGCTCTAAAAGAAGGTTCGCCTTTGCGTAGGCTTGCAAATCCGCAATCTAAAGGTTCTCTTACTGCTCCAAGTTCTGTTGTGTTGTTTGGTCCTCCGGGAGTCGGTAAGACTACGCTCGCTTATATTGTTGCTCGTCAGTCTGGTCGAGTGTTTGAAGAGCTTTCTGCTGTAACGTCCGGAGTTAAAGACGTTCGTGCGGTACTTGATCGAGCGCATGAGCGTTTAGTGAGTAATGGTCAAGAAACAGTTTTATTTATTGACGAAGTTCACCGTTTTTCTAAATCTCAGCAGGATGCTTTGCTTCCAAGCGTTGAAAATCGCGACGTAACTTTTATTGGTGCTACTACCGAAAACCCAAGCTTTTCAATCATTAAGCCGTTACTTAGCAGATCAGTAGTTGTTAAACTTGCGTCGCTTAGCGTTGAAGATTTGCATACGCTTATTGAACGTGCGCTAACTAGCGAAAACGGTCTTAATAATCAGCTTAAAATCAACGATGACGCTATTGATTCTATTATTCGTTTAAGTGGGGGAGATGCTCGTAAAACTCTCACCATTTTAGAGGCGGCTGCAGGGGCAGTAACAGGAGATGTTGCGTTACAGCACGGCAAAAAGAAGCCTGTAATTACTGCTGATATTGTTTCTAACGTAATGGATACTACTACAGTTCGTTACGACAAAGATGGCGACGATCATTACGATGTGATTTCTGCTTTTATTAAATCGATGCGTGGAAGTGATGTTGACGCTTCTTTGCATTACTTAGCGCGAATGCTTAGAGCTGGGGAAGACCCGCGTTTTATTGCCAGGCGAATTATGATTGCTGCTGCAGAAGAAGTTGGTATGGCAGCTCCGCAAATTTTGCAAGTAACTGTTGCTGCAGCTCAAGCTGTTGCTTTAATCGGCATGCCGGAAGCGCGCATTATTCTTTCTGAAGCTGTGATTGCTGTAGCAACTGCTCCTAAATCAAACGCAAGCTATAACGCTATTAATAAGGCTTTGCAAGACGTTGATGCTGGAAATATTGGTCAAGTGCCTCTTCATTTACGCAACGCCCCGACTGCTTTGATGAAAAGTTGGGGAAACCATGACGGGTACAAGTATGCTCACGATTATCCGGGTGCTGTGGCATCGCAACAGTATATGCCAGATGAGCTAGTTGGTCGCGAATACTATCAGCCGTCGAATCGTGGCTACGAGCATGAGCTTACTCAACGCTTATCTCAAATCCGTGCCATTCTTCACAATTCTGAAAATAAAAATAATAAAACTAATTCGTAAATGTTTTATTCATTTATTCACGCACAAGCATAATGTGTTCAACGCTGTCTAATGGGGATACGCGGAACAAAACAAAACGATTGCCGATTACTTGCACGACTTCGGCACCGAGCTTTTGAGCAAGTGCATCAGCAGCTTCTTTGGCGCTTAATCCGGAACCATCTTGCACAGCACACTTCATGAGCTCGTGGTACTGCATGGTTTCGTCTGCTTGCTTCACAGCTGCATCAGTAATATCGTTCTTGCCAACGTATAAAAGTGGGCTAAGCGTATTAGCGAGCGCGCGAAGCTGCTTAATCTGCTTCTTTGTCAATGCCATAAGGAGTCCTTTCAAATGCAAGTTTTATAACGCAAATATTACATAAATTACATAGTGCTTAACGGATTATACAGTATATTGCGAATTGTTGCATGTGATAATACAAATTTATTTATTGCGCATTTATTCCGTAGTTATTCCGTATTTATTGCGCTTGCTGCAAAAGGTGAAATATTTTCAAAATTTTTTATTACAAAGGTAGCATTTTGCACACAATAATCGCGCTTACAACACAAAGAGTAACTACTAATAGCAGTACATCTTTTATACGCATTTTCCATGAGTGCAAGTGAGTTCTTTCAGCTCCAGGCGCGTAGCAGCGTGCATCTAATGCGAGCGCAAGAATGTCAGCATGGCGAATTACTCCTGCAAAACCTGGCACAATTAAAGCTGTTATGGCGTGTACTCGTTGTTTAAAAGAACCATCTCGAATGCTACTTCCTCGAGCGATTTGCGCTAGTGCCACAGAGTGCGCTTCTGCACTAAGTGTTGGTAAGAACCGTAGCGCTAGGCTCATAATAAGTGCTATTTCTTGCGTTGGTATTCCAATATGTCGAAGTGGTGATAGTAATCGTGTGCAAGATTCGTTAAGTGTTGTCTGACTCATTGTTAATACTAGAACTGCTCCAATGATAATAACAAGCGAGAATCGTGTTGCAAAAAGTATTGCATAGTTAATTCCATTGGTTGTAATAGGAATAGTTGCAATATTTGCTAGCACTGTGCCGGTTCGCACTGCGAGAATGTTAAGTAGTCCGGAGAAAACAAATATTGCAATAATCATGTGCAGCGAAGCAATAAGTTTAACGAATGGTATTTTTGCAGCAACAGTTAGAGTAAATGTTACAAAAGCAAGAATAGCTAACTGTATGTAGTTAGTAATACTAAAAGCACTTAGCATAAGAATAAAGCATGATAGAAGCGTCGCGCGTGGGTCAAAAGATTTAAGTAGTGAAGTTGTTTTTGCTTTTGTGGAACTTTCTTTGTTTTTGGTATTTTCAATATTTTTTGCTGTGCTGCATTCTTTATTGCTTGCTTTATTCCTTGTTTTTAATGTTACTAGTCTTGCGCCTAAATTTTCTGCTTCTTGAAGATTATGCGTAATAAGTATTATGGTTACGCCTTGATTATGTAGCATTCCAAGAATTTTTCGGATACGTAACGCAGCTTCAAAATCTAATCCAGCTGTTGGCTCATCCAGTACGAGTACGCGTGGCTTGCAAGCTAAAACGCCAGCTATTGCAACAAGACGCTGCTGACCTCCAGAAAGCGCAAAAGGTGATTTTTCGGCCAAATTCTCAAGGTTCAGTAAGCGTAGTGTTTCATCCACACGTTCTTTAAGAGCACTGTCTTTTAGCCCAAAATTTTTTGGCCCATAAGCGACATCGTTCCGTACTGTATCAGCAAAAAGCTGTTGTTCTGGCAGTTGCATAACGTAGCCAATTGTTTGATGTAGTTTTTGTCGTATTATTCTAGATGTTTTACCTTTAACAGATATGCCATGTACTGTTATATTTCCTGAATTGGCTTCTAACAATCCACACATTGTTTTAGCAAGAGTTGATTTACCGCAGCCGTTTTCGCCCATTATTGCAACTGTTTCGCCGCTTTTAACAGTTAGTGAATAATCGTCAATAACAGCTGGAGAAGTTTTATCATATTGAACAGTTAGTCCGGAAATTTCTACAGCGATATCTGACTTATTTTCTTTGAATCTGCTATCTGTTAAGTTCTTGTTCTCGCTAATTTTAGTTACATGATTATTTGCTGATTCAATATTAGAAAAGTAAGTTTTTAAACCATTAAAGCTTATTTCTTTCAGGTTACCATTTTCTAGTAAAAGTATGCGATTTGCGCGTTTGCATTCCTCAAAATTATGTGTAATTTGAACGATAGTAGTGCCATTTTTGTGCAAATTATCAAATAAAGCATCAACGTCTTTACGTGCGAACGAGTCGAGCATAGAAGTAGGTTCGTCAAGAACAAGCAGTTTAGAATTCATAGCAATAGCACTTGCTAAAGCTACTCGTTGCTGCTGTCCGCCGCTCATAGTGCTAGGGTCAGCATAACGTTTATCTTCCATATGAACAGTTTTTAAAGCTTCACTGATACGCTTATACATTGCTTTTTGAGGGAATTGCAAATTTTCTAGTCCAAAAGCAACATCTTCTTCAGTAATTGTGGTAATAATCTGGTCTTCAGGACTTTGGAAAAGTGCACCAATATATTTTCGTGCATTTTTATATGATTCAGCACAAGCAGTAGTATTTTCAAAAACTTTTTCGCCGCACAATGTAACATAACCGCTATCTGGAGCTGTTAAACCTGCAATAATTTTTGCTAAGGTTGATTTACCAGAACCGTTTAATCCCACAATTGCCACGCGTTCGCCAGGATTAATTGTAAGACTTAAATTATTAAGCGTCCAAGTTTTTCCATCATCGTAGCTAAAGCAAATATTTCGCAACACTACTTGCGAATTGTTTTCAATCATGTGCTTCTTAGCTTCGTTCATGCTATTACTTGTGCTGATATTATGCATAACTATTCCGTTTGGGATAATTATTTATTTTCGTGTAGCAGGTTAGAAATTGGTTTGTAAATAAGCATAGTTACTACTACGTGCAAAGCAAGTTTAATAATATTAAATGGCAGTAATGCTGGAAGAATAAGAGCCGCAACCTGCGAAACAGTTATGTGAGCGTAAAGAGGAGTAATAACAAGATTTCCACCTATTGCAAGAGCAATAGCAACAATCGAGCCTGCCAAAAGTGCAATGATTGCGCCTTTTTTGGTATGCATTTTTTTGTATACGATTGCTGCTGTAACGCTAGCTCCTAAAGATACTAGCACTGCCATAACTGTGCCGAGTGGATTGGTAAATAAGTGTGGTGCAAAGCCGAGTATGCTTACGATTGCTGCAGCTGCAGGACCATACGCGAATCCTGCTACGAGACACACGATTCCAGAAGGATCGTATTTAAGATAGCTGAGGTCTGGAATAAGCGGGAATTCTATGAAACTTACCGCCATTGAAAGCGCCACGAATAGAGCGTATTTTGCTATTTTTTCACTAGACCAGTTAGAATTCTTTGCATAAGTTTGGTGATTATTTGTATTAGAAATGCCCATGATGGGTCTCCGTTTCTTTCATCCGGACTGTAACCGTTGGCTTCGGAATTTAACCGAATCAGCAGCTTGTAAGCTGCTCGCGGGCTTCAAAAACGCATGAAACACGTATTTTGTTACCGCCAGTAAGGATTTTCACCTTCCCTGAAACTAACTATTCTTTTGTATCTCATGCTAAGAACATTGTTGTGATAATTGTGTGGCGAGGGTAGGTGCGAGAATACAAGTATGAGCAATACGAGTGCATCAAAAAAAATTAGTACTAATAACGCAACTAGCATTGATAAATTAGCTATTGTTGTTGTCACTTATAAGCGTCAAGAGCTTTTGGAGAATTTATTCCATTCGTTTGAATGTTTAAAAGAATGCCCTTGGCGTATTGTCGTTGTTGACAATGAGTGCAGTGACAAAACCGGCGAAATGGTTGCTCGTCTTGAAGCTTCTTTAACTAATCGTTGGGGTAAAGCTCAAAAAGATTGTGAAGGCAATGAACTTCATGTTGTGTATGCTCCGCAAGATGAAAATCTTGGTGGTGCTGGCGGTTTTAGTGCTGGTGTTAAAAAAGCTTATGAACTTGGAGCTAAGTGGTTCTGGGTTATGGATGACGATGTTGAAACAGTGCCTGAATCTATTGAGCGTCTTGCTCCTTGGACTAAGCGTCACGCTGTTGTTCAAGGAAGTCGTTTAGATTACGACGGCGGTAATTTCTACTGGCAGTATGATTTTTTGGTTCCGCTTGGTATTCCAAATCCTATTGCTCCTGCTGCTTTCGGCAGAGCTGGATACAAAGTTATGAATACGATGTGTTTTGAGGGCGGCTTGATTCGTCGAGATATAGTTGAAAAAATCGGCTTCCCGGATTCGCGCTACTTTATTTACTGGGATGATACTACTTACGGGTATCTTGCGAGTAAGGTTACGAACCCTATTGTTGTTCCGGATATTATTCTTCGTCGCACTCGTGATATTCCTAATTGGGATATTGCAGGAGTGCGTCAGCTAAATTCAACATCGGACATGAATCGTTATCATATTATGCGAAATAGAGGCTTTATGGCTCGCTACTTTATGGTTTATGGTGATTTTCGTCCGTTTATGTTTGCGCTTGGAACTGCTTTAACAGCTGCTAAAGAGATTATTCGTTTGATTGCTGTCGATCGTGAGCATATTATTTCGGGTATTGGTAAATTGTTTACCGGTTGGATTGATTCTCGAAAAATTTTGCACGATCAAGACTGGAAACCTATGCCTTCGTTGAAGTAGAAGTTAGTAAACAGTAAGCGTGTCGTATCAGATATACGATAGAATACTGGTAATTGTCCATACAGCACACATTCAGAGGGGAGTGTTAGTGAAATGATTGACACTGCACAAGCATTTGGCGTCGATATTGGTGGATCCGGTATTAAGGCTGCTCCAGTAAATTTGGAAAAGGGAGAGTTCGCAGAACCTCGATACAAAATTCTCACTCCTGCGGTTTCTACGCCTCAAGCAGTTGCAGATATTGTTCGTCAGCAGCTTGAACATTTTGAAGTACCTGCAGATGTTCCTGTTGGAATTGCGTTCCCTGCTCCAATTAAGCCTGGTAAGAAGCTTGATTTTATGGCAAATCTTGACCAGTCTTGGATTGGTGTTGATGTTACTGAAGTCTTTAGCGAGGCTTGTGGTCGTCCTGTAACAGTAGTTAACGATGCCGATGCTGCTGGTTTAGCTGAGCAGCGTTTTGGTGCAGCAAAAGACAAGGATGGCTTGGTTATTGCTACTACTCTGGGCACTGGTATTGGCACGGCTTTGATTTACAACGGTGTGCTTATTCCAAACACTGAGCTTGGTCATATTCAGCTTGAAAAAGGTAAAGGCGATGCTGAAAAGTACGCTGCTTCTTCTGTTCGTGAAAAGTTGGATATGGGCTATAAGAAGTGGGCTAAGCGTTTGACTAAGTACTACGGCTTGATGGAAAAGTATTTCAACCCAGATTTGTTTGTTGTCGGTGGTGGTGTTAGCCGCGTAAGCGAAAAGTTCTTGCCGCATATCGATATTAAAACTCCTATTGTTGTTGCAACATTGCATAATGAGGCTGGAATTATTGGTGCAGCTTACTATGCAATGCAAAAAATGCAGCAAAACTAAAAAATAACTAAATATTATTTGTTATCTATTGAGCTGGGTGAGCAGTTTATGCTGCAGCCCAGCTTTTGTTATGCCAAGTGTTAGGGTAGTTTCGTGCGATTTTCTTCTAGAGTAGATGTGAGTGAGCCAAATCCTATTATTTTAGCTCAGCGAAAAGCTATTTTTAATGGCGTAAAGCTTACTAAATTAAACGATTCCAATCCAACGTCTCACGGCTTAGCTCCTCAATGTTTAAGCGGATGTTACACAGCAGACCCTAGAGGTCCTAAGGAAATTCGCGATATTCTTTCAAACTTCATCAATAAGCGAGATAACCGCACTGAAAAGTCTGTTCCACCAAAGCTTAATCCAGATCAGCTTTATGTGCTTTCTTCAACTTCTCAAGCTTACGCATGGCTTATGATGCTTTTATGCGATGCAGGGGATGCTGTTATGGGACCAACTCCTGGATATCCTCTTATAGAGTCTATTGCACGCTTGCAATGCGTGAATGCAATACCGTATCCTTTGCACTATGATGGTTCTTGGACTATTGATATTGCGCGTGTTAGAGAACTTTTAGAAGATGCGTCTTTGCGTATTAAAGCTCTTGTGCTTATTAATCCAAATAATCCTACAGGCTCATATGTTAAGCCTGAAGAACGTGAAATACTATTGCAATTATGTCGTGATAATGGTGTTGCGATTATTGCAGACGAAGTATTTTATGAATATTCGCTTGAATCTTTTGCTGGCAATGCTCGTTTTGCTGGAGAATCTTCTACTTTAGTTTTTGCGCTTGATGGATTCTCCAAAATGCTTGCTGCTCCTCACGCCAAAGTTGGTTGGATTGAAGTTTCAGGTCCTAAAGATGATGTTTATGAAGCACAAAAAAGGCTTGACGTTATAGCGGATGATTTTTTGCCTATTGGTAATACTGTTTCTGAGCGAATACCAGAATTATTGCAATATGCATCTTCTCAAAGCGCTATTGTACGGAATCGTGTTATTAATAATCTGCATACGCTTCGAGAAACATTGGTATCCACGCCTAAATGCTGTGTTAGCGCGTTGCGTGCAGAAGGCGGATGGAATATTTTATTGCGTGTACCATCTTGCATTGACGATGATGTATTAGCTTTGAGATTGATGAAAGATTATAATCTAGTTTCTCAACCTGGATATTATTTCGATATGCCAGTTAATGGGTATTTAGCATTGTCATTATTGCCAGAGCCGCAACAGTTTATTAGCGGATTACATGCGCTTCTTCGAACTGTAGATGCATTGTTAGAAGAATAGTAATTATATAAATAATTATTTAAAACAATGTCATCCAACTTCTAAACGCGAACCATAAGTTTGGATTAAAACGAAGCGTGCTGTCTTCACGTCCTGTAACAAACCAACTGAGTACAGCAATAGCAATAGAAGCAAATAGCAATACTGCTACAAGTAAGCGTATTGTGTAAGCAATAGTTTTTTTATGTAAAGAATTTTCTGATTGCAAGGTGGACGCATACTCTAAAAGCAAGCTAATTCCAATTGCGGCAGCTATGGCAAAAGCCCATGCAAAATCAGCAATATATCTCCATCCGATACCAGCTTTTAAACTGTCAAAAACAATAAGAACAAGCCCAACTATTATAGCTATTACGCTTGTGCGCCAAGCAATATGCGTACGGCAGTGTTTTTTCATAATAAATACGCATACTATACCAACCAATGCTAATGGTGAAAGTGTAAGCATTCCGCCAATCATAGGCTCTGCATATTGCCAACGGTCAAATGCGATAGGCTGAATACCAATCCAAGGAAAAGTTGGAATAAAACGCAAAGGTAGCGCAATATAGCTAAAAATAGACGGCAAAATATTTTGTGACGGCAAGCGCATAGTCGTCATGTCAGTAATAGTTATTTGATACTCATTGCCAAAATTTAACGGTGAGCCAAAGCGCAAAAGATTATAAATACCAAATGGAATTGCAGTAATTATGCATGGTAGTATCCAAGCTGCAAAATATTTAAAAGGCTTATACCATGAAGAAACTTGTTTCCAGTTGCGCAAAATATTTGGTAAATCTTTTTCTATGTGTGAATAAATTGCAGGAAGTGCAAAAAGAACAGCTATAGAAAAAGTAGGTCTGCATCCTAAATTTAATGCAATAAAGAAAGAACCTAAAACAATATTTAGCAAAGAGTGTGTTCTATTAAAACCTAGGTAGCACCACAATCCAAGAGATGTGAAGAAAAGTGAGGCTGCCATAGGTACGGAATAAAATGACGTTCTAAACCACAAATACACTGTATTTGAAGTAATGAAGAATAAAGTAAGAACAATAGATGTCGTTCCTAAAGATACTTTTTTTGAAGTCTGCTCAATAATTCGAATAACCAATAGGGAGCCTGCGATAAGAAAACCAATTAAGAATATTATCGTAGCTACTGTTGTTGGAAGCATAGAGCCTTCAGGAGTCCATAGTCTTGAAATAATGCGATAAGGCAAAAATAGCAATATTGCTGGAAGAACTCCAAAGTAGGAGTACCAGTGACCTTTGTAGTATGCGTAATCCCAATACATATGCTGTACTGAGTGGTTTAACAAATTATTTCTAGCCGTAGGGTCGTAAGGATTTTGCAAGTGTTCTAACTCATTAGGAACAGGAAGATTTAAATGCACTTGACCTTTTAACAATGCGTCTGCAGTGTGGGCATATTGATCAAAATCATATGCATAATTACCGTTTGTGTAAAAATGCATAGGAGTTGCGTTTCGTAAATTCCAAAAAATAGTTATTAAACCAACAGCAATAAATGGAAGAAGAGAAGCAGCAAAGCAGCAACGTTGAATAAGACTATGAGTGTTGAGTTTAATTTTCCAAAGCTTGGACCAAGGATTCCAAAGCGTAACAAGAAATGCAAAAAGAGCAAGTATTAATACGCGACCCCATGACCACCTAAAAGGCACTCGAACGTTTGCTCTTGAGTCTTCAATATTTAATATTGATCCTATTGGATGTTGCAGCCATACTCTTACAATGCAAGATTTTCCTACTGCTTGTTTTGGAAGTTTAAGCAAAGATGGGTCTAAAGAAGCAGTGTTTGTGCTTTGAGGTTTGCTTAAGTATTTGTTTGCTTCAACTAAAACATTGATGTTTGAAATAAGATTATTATTTTTGCTTTTCTTTTTAATAATTGCAGGCTCTAAGCGAATATAAGGCGAACTTCCGTCGGATGTTACTTCTAAATATGCTTCTGAAGGATCCGTTATAAGAATGCCGCCAGAATCTAAGCGTCTAATTCCAGAACCTATATCGTTGTGCGCAGAAATGCTATCTGTGCTTCCTGTAACACTGCTCCAAAATGGCAGATTTCCAATAGAACATTCAAATAAGGTTATAAGAATTATTACGATGAATGGTATTCGCAAAAAATGTAGCGCACGTTTTATGCAATGATTGTCAATTTGATTGCTTATACGGCTGTTGGCACTATTCGTCGTATTTGGCAAAGTCTTAGACGCGTATGTTGAAATCACTGCTTAACCATTCTATTGTACAATTCAAGTAATTCAGTTCAACATTTTACTCTTCGGCAACTAAATCGAGATATTCGTCATTCCACAAGTCTTCGTCGCCATCAGGCATGAGTAGCACTCGCTCAGGTTGTAAGGCTTGAACTGCACCTTCATCGTGTGTAACAAGAACGATTGCTCCCTCATATTTTGCAATAGCTTTAAGTATTTCATCTCGAGATGCTGGGTCCAAGTTGTTAGTAGGTTCGTCCAGCAGTAGCACATTGGCTTTGGAAGTTACTAGTGTTGCAAGTGCCAGACGTGTTTTTTCGCCACCTGAAAGCACTCTGGCAGGCTTCATTGCGTCGTCGCCAGAAAACAGGAAGCTGCCAAGCATAGAACGTGCTTGTGTGTCATCCAGGTTTGGTGCAACATGCTGAAGGTTTTCCAAAACTGTAGAATCCAAGTCTAATGTATCGTGTTCCTGTGCAAAATAACCGATTTTGCATCCGTGTCCGTATTGAACTTCACCAGTATCTGCTGTTTCTTCTCCTGCCAAAATTCGTAATGTTGTTGTTTTTCCAGCACCGTTATAGCCTAGAATGACAACACGTGAACCTTTGTCTATAGCAAGATTAATTCCAGCGAAAACAATATTAGAACCATACGCTTTGGAAATATCTTTTGCCATAATTGGAGTTTTTCCGCATGCAGCTGGTTCTGGAAAACGAATATCTGCAACTTTTTCTTGTTTTTGAGCTTCACTTGTTTCGCTTAATAAGCGTTCAGCTCTTCGCATCATGTTTTGAGCAGCAACTGCTTTTGTAGCTTTTGCGTGCAAGCGAATGCCTTGTTTCATAAGGCGTTCAGCTTTCTTTTCTGCAACTTCTCGTTCGCGACGACGTCTTTCTTCGTCCACTACGCGCTGATGCAAGTATGCTTTCCAGCCCATTGAGTACATGTCTATTTTTGCAAGTTGAGCATCTAAATGCCATACTTTGTTTACTACTTCGTCTAGTAATTCTGTGGAGTGAGAAATTACTAGGAAACCACCTTCAAATCGTTTAAGATAATTGCGAAGCCATATTATTGAGTCTGCGTCTAAGTGGTTTGTAGGCTCATCGAGAATTAATGTGTCTGCGTCAGAAAACAGAATTCTAGCAAGTTCTATGCGGCGACGTTGACCACCTGAAAGTGTGCCTAAAGCTTGTTGCATAACTTCTTGTGGAAGTCCCAAGCTTGTTGCCATCGATATTGCTTCAGATTGCACTGAATAACCGCCTGCTTTTTCAAAATCTTGCATTGCTTTGTCGTAGCGGTTCATAGCTTTAGTCATTATGTCTGGATCTGGATCTGTCATTTCTTTTTCCGCTTTGCGAATACGCGAAACGATAGAAGCAATATCTCGAGCACTCATAATGCGATCTATAACGCTTTGTTCTGGGTCTGCTGCGTGTGTGTCTTGAGGTAAGTAGCCTAAACCTCCACTAACTCTAACCGAGCCTCCTGCTGGCAGCATGTCTCCTGTAATAACGCGAGTAAGCGTAGTTTTGCCTGCGCCGTTTCTGCCGACTAAACCGATCTTATCTCCCTTTGTGACGTGAAAATCGGTAGGATTTAACAGCGTTCGCGCACCAATCTGAATGGTTAAAGCTTGTGCGTCAATAGGCATAATGTCTGTTCCGTTCCCCAAAATTAGGCTGCTATTATTTATTACTTATAAAAGTCATAAGCAAACTCACTATTATACTGCTTACTGGTAACGAATACAGCAAGTGGTTGATAGTCAAATACTTTACTTTTTCGAACACTTGTTCTATAATTTTCTTGTCAGTGATAAAATTGGGTATTGGTTGGGAATATTCAAGTGATTATGGGGAAGTGTGGAGGTAATTGTGTCAGAACAGGCGAATGAACAAAACGACTCGTTACAAGAATTGCTTGATAATGCTCCTATGTGCGCTAACAACGGTACTTTTATAGCTGATTTATCTAATATTCCTTCTGAATGGAAAATAACTATCCAGGGTGCTAGAGAGCACAATCTAAAAAATGTAAGTTTGTCGATTCCTAGGAATCGTATGGTTGTTTTTACTGGTCTTTCTGGATCTGGTAAGTCCTCGCTTGCGTTTGATACGCTTTTTGCAGAAGGTCAGCGACGCTATGTTGAGTCGCTTAGTGCTTATGCTCGCCAATTTTTAGGGCGTATGGATAAGCCTGATGTTGATTTTATTGAGGGTCTAAGTCCTGCTGTTTCTATTGATCAAAAAACTACGAATCGCAATCCTCGTTCTACTGTTGGAACTATTACAGAAATATATGATTATTTGCGATTATTGTTTGCAAGGATTGGTGTGCCTCACTGTCCTGAATGTGGTCAAATAGTAAGTTCTCAAACTCCTCAGCAAATGACAGATTCATTGCTTGCTATGCCAGAACGTACGAGATTGCAAATTCTTGCTCCAGTAGTTCGTGGTCGTAAAGGAGAATTTAAAGACACGCTTGAGCTTTTACGCTCAGATGGTTATGCTCGTGCGATTATTGACGGGCAAATGCATGAGCTTTCTGAAGATATTACTCTTACTAAACAGAAGAAACATACAATTGAAGTAGTAGTAGACCGTTTAGTTATTAAAGATGGCATTCGTGTTCGATTAACTGATTCGATTGAAACAGCATTAAAACTATCTAAAGGAGTAGTAATTGCTGATTTTGTTGACGAACCAGAAGACTCGCAAACGCGTCGTAAATCATTTTCGGAACATCGTGCATGTCCAAATAATCATCAATTAGAGCTTGATGAGATCGAGCCTAGAACATTTTCATTCAATGCTCCTTATGGTGCTTGCTCTGAATGTTCTGGCATTGGATACAATCTCGAAATTGATCCTGAACTTGTTATCCCGGATCCAGACAAATCTCTTGCGCAAGGAGCTATTGAGCCGTGGGCAATGAATAAGTCAGCTGGAATGTATTATCAGCACATACTTTCAGGACTTGCTAAAGATTTGCATTTTGATATGAATACTCCGTGGAAGGATCTAGCGGAAGACGTTAAACATGACATCATGTATGGTCATGATTTCACGGTTCAAGTTTCCTACACAAATAGGTGGGGGCGTCAGCGTGAATATTCTACTGGCTTTGAAGGTGTAGTTCGTACGCTTATGCGCAAACATGACGAAACTGATTCTGATCAAATGCGTCAATATTATGAGTCGTATATGCGTGAAGTTCCATGCCAAAAATGTAATGGAAAGCGTTTACGCCCAGAAGTTCTTGCGGTTACAGTATCTAATACTTCCATAGCTGAAGTTTGCGATATGCCAGTAGAGCGAAGTCTAGCATGGGTAAATGCTTTGCATTTGGATGGTTCTCAAGCAGTAATTGCAACAGAAATATTAAAAGAGATTCGTGCTCGACTTGGTTTTTTGAACGATGTGGGTTTAAGCTATCTTACTCTTTCAAGAGCTGCAAAAACTTTGTCTGGTGGAGAGGCTCAACGTATTCGTTTAGCTACTCAAATTGGATCAGGTTTAGTTGGTGTTATGTACGTGCTTGATGAGCCGTCTATTGGATTGCATCAAAGAGATAATGAGCGTTTGATTGCAACATTGCATCATCTGCGAAATCTTGGTAATACGCTTATTGTTGTTGAGCATGATGAAGATACTATTCGTCAGTCTGATTGGCTTGTTGATATTGGTCCAGAAGCTGGTGAGCATGGAGGAGAAGTAGTATATTCAGGTCCGTCTGATGGAATTATTAAAGCTCAGCGTTCAATTACTGGAGATTATATTGCTCACAGACGCTCAATAGATGTGCCAGAACAACGTCGTAGTGTAGACGAAAATCGTATGCTTCATATAATTAATGCCCATGAGCATAATTTAAAAAATATTGATATAAGCATACCTTTGGGAGTATTCACATGCATAACGGGTGTATCTGGATCTGGTAAATCAACACTTATAAACTCAATTTTGTATCCAGTTCTTGCAGACAAACTAAATGGTGCTCGAATTGTGCCAGGAAAACACAAACGTATTGATGGTATTGAGCTTTGTGACAAAGTAGTGCATGTCGATCAGAATCCTATAGGAAGAACTCCTCGTTCTAATCCAGCAACTTACACTGGTGTTTGGGATAAAATACGTTCATTGTTTGCTCAGACTCCAGAAGCAAAAGTTCGTGGTTATGGTTCTGGTCGCTTCTCGTTTAATGTTAAAGGAGGCAGATGCGAAGCATGCCATGGCGACGGTACTTTAAAAATAGAAATGAACTTTTTGCCTGACGTATACGTAGAGTGCGAAGTTTGTCATGGTAAACGTTATAACCGTGAAACTTTGGAAGTTACATATAATGGAAAGTCTGTTGCAGATGTTCTTAATATGCCTATTTGTGAAGCTGCAATATTTTTCAAAGCATATCCTTCTATTTCTCGGTATTTAGATACTTTAGTAAAAGTTGGCTTGGGCTATATTCGTCTTGGTCAAAGCGCAACAACGCTTTCTGGCGGTGAGTCTCAACGAGTAAAGCTTGCTACAGAGCTGCAGAGAAGATCTACTGGTAAAACAGTTTATATTCTTGATGAACCTACTACTGGACTGCATTTTGAAGATGTTAGGAAACTTCTAGCGGTTTTGCAATCTCTTGTAGATAAAGGCAACAGTGTTATTGTAATTGAACATAATCTTGATGTTGTCAAATCTGCAGATTGGATTATTGATTTAGGTCCAGAAGGAGGAGATAAAGGCGGAACCTTAGTTGCAGAAGGTAGTCCTGAGAGCGTAGCGCGTAATGGCGAGAGTTGGACAGGTAAATTCCTTAAGCAAATGTTACATTAAGCGTTCAAAAAAGTTACCGATTTGTAATTTGCGAACTTAGAAATTTATTCGACAAATCTTATGAATAGTTGCATAAATCTTGTTTAGGAAAGGAGGTGAAAATGAAAGATAATGATCTTAATAAAAATTCTTATAAACCATATGATTTGCAAGAAGAAAATAGGATGAGAGATAGTGAAAAATGGCGTAAAACGCAAGAAATGATAGATGAACAGTTTTCGAAAGATTCATCATTTGATAATGAAAGAGTAAATGCATTAGGAGCTCCATTGCTTGGTGATACTCGTGATTTATTCCGTCCAGCTTCTCGTGATATTCCAGCGCAACCTGGAGTATACAAGTGGCGTGATGGCGAGGGGCGAGTTATTTACGTTGGAAAAGCAAAAAATTTACGCAATCGTTTAGCGAATTATTTTCAACCTCTTTACCAACTTCATCCCAGAACTCAATCTATGGTTCTTACAGCTCGCAGTTTGGAATGGACTGTTGTAAGCACTGAATTTGAGGCTCTTACACTTGAATATACTTGGATTAAAGCTTTTAATCCTAGGTTTAATGTAGTTTTTCGTGACGATAAAACATATCCTTATGTTGCAGTTTCGCTAGAAGAAACTTTTCCAAGAGTATGGATTACTAGAAATCGTAGTGCGCGGCATGCTAGATATTTTGGTCCGTATGCAAAAGTGTGGCCTCTTCGTCATAGTTTAGATTCTTTACTTAAAACTTTTCCTATTCGCACATGCTCATCCTCTGTTTTTAACAAAGCTCATAGGACTGGTAGGCCTTGCTTATTTGCTTCGATTGGTAAATGTTCAGCTCCTTGTATAGGAAACATAGATCCTAGCGAACATCGCAAGATGGTAGAACATGTAGTTGGCATACTTACAGGCAGTGTTGGAGAGTCTTATATTTCACAAATTAAGAACGAGATGAAAGAAGCAAGTGAAGAGCTAGAATTTGAGCGTGCAGCTAAATTGCGTGACGAGATTGCTGTTTTGAACACTATTTTGCAACAAAATGCAGTTGTGTTTGACAATGATGTAGAAGCAGATGTTTTTGGATTCTGCGGAGATGAGCTTGAAGCGTCAATTCATGTATTTTTTGTCAGAGCTGGAATGATTCGTGGAGAGAAAAATTGGTCAGTAGAACGAAATGAGCATATCAGTGACAGTGATCTTATAGCTGATTTATTAACTCGCGTATACGCAGAATATGAGCAAAATTACACACAAAACCATGAAGATACTATTAGCATTAAGAAAGTTCGCGACGCTGTTAGCTCTACGCAACAAGCTACTGCAACTGATGTAATATTGCGAGCACAAGCTACTAAAACTCGTCGTGAACGTCAAGAGAGAACAGGTCGTGAGGATTTACTTGCTCCTATTTCGCCTGTTCCTCGTGAGATTATAGTTCCAATTAAAATTTCTGAAGAACGTAAGCAAGAGCTTGAATTGTGGCTTAGCAATATTCGTGGTTCTCAAGTAAGTATTAGAGTTGCAGAGCGCGGAGAAAAACGTGCTCTTATGGATCGTGCAAACGATAATGCTAGTCAGGAATTGAAACGCATAAAATCTAGCCGTATTAACAGCATAGATATGAGAACAGAAGCTATGAATGAAATAGCAAAAGCGCTTGGAATGAGTAAATCTCCTTTGCGAATTGAATGTTATGATATCTCAAATACAGTTGATGGCAGTTATCAAGTTGCTTCTATGGTTGTTTTTGAAGATGGTGTTGCTCGTCCTAGTGAGTACCGTCATTTTGCGGTTCGAGGTGAACACGGTGATGGTAAAACAGATGATTTAAGTGCTGTTTATGAAACATTATTGCGAAGGTTTAAGCATAAAGATGTTTATGCAGAAGATAAGCTTGATACATTAGATGCATCAGATACATCTGACTCATCTGACATTAATATTTGTGATTCCAACAGTATTTCTAATAAGCATTTTTCAGGTAATTCGTTGACTAGTGCGCGGCATTTTGCTTATAAGCCTCAATTAATTATTGTCGATGGAGGAAAAGAACAAGCAAAAGCTGCTAAAAGAGCTATGGAAGATGCTGGCGTAAGTGATATTACTGTTTGTGGTTTAGCTAAGAAGCTTGAAGAAGTGTGGCTTCCTGACGAAGATTATCCAATCATTTTTAAGAGAAGCTCAGAAGGATTGTATTTATTGCAGCGCGCTAGAGATGAGTCTCATCGTTTTGCTATTTCGTATCATCGTAAATTGCGAAGAAAAGGTTCATTGCATTCTACTTTTGATGCTATTCCTGGAATTGGATCAGTGTATCGTAAACGTTTGCTTGCATTTTTTGGTTCAATAAAATCTTTGAAAAATGCTTCATTAGAAGATTTGCAAAAAGTGCCTGGAATTGGTGAGAATAAAGCAAAAGCTATATACAGTGCTTTGCGTAAAAATAATGATGAATTACTATGAGTCGCAACTCGTCAGCATAGGGCACTAGCCTAAGAAGTATGTCTCAGGAAATTGAAATTGGTTTGGGCAAAAAAGCCCGAGTTGCATATTCGCTTGACGATATTGCTATTGTTCCTTCGCGTCGCTCGCGTGATCCTCAAGCTGTATCTACTGCATGGCAAGTAGATGCTTATACGTTTGATATCCCAATTATTGCTGCTCCGATGGATTCGGTTACTAGCCCGGATACTGCGATTGCAATTGGTCAAATGGGTGGTCTTGGAGTTCTTGATCTAGAAGGTTTATGGACTCGATATGAGAATCCAGAACCTTTGTTAAAAGAAATAGCTGAGTTGCCGTCAAACATTGCAACCCGCCGCATTCAGGAGATTTATACTGAGCCGATCAAACCAGAATTGATTGCAAAGCGTTTGCATACAATCAGAGATGCTGGAGTGACAGTAGCAGGAGCTCTTTCTCCACAACGCACGCAAGAATTATATAACACTGTGCTAGAAGCTGGTGTTGATTTATTCGTGATTCGCGGAACAGCAGTATCTGCGGAACATGTCTCTAAAGATCATGAACCTCTTGATTTAAAGAAGTTTATTTACGATCTCGATGTCCCTGTTATTGTTGGAGGTTGCGCGGATTATACTTCTGCTCTTCATTTGATGAGAACTGGAGCTGCAGGTATTTTAGTTGGATTTGGCGGCGGAGCAGTATCCGCAACCATGAATACTTTAGGGGTGCAAGCACCTATGGCTACTGCTATTGCGGATGTTGCTGAAGCTCGTAGGGATTATATGGATGAATCCGGCGGCCGTTACGTGCAAATTATTGCTGATGGCGGAATGGGTAATTCCGGCAGCTTTATTAAGGCTCTTGCAGTTGGAGCTGACGCAGTTATGCTTGGTACTCCATTAGCTCGCGCAACTGAGGCTCCTGGTCATGGCACTCATTGGGGCGCTGAGGCTCGTCATTCATCACTTCCTCGTGGGATGCGCTCAAATGTTGGCACTGTAGCTCCGTTAGAAAATATTCTTTTTGGCCCAAGTCATGAAGCAGATGGTACTACAAACTTTGTTGGTGCATTGCGCAGAACAATGGCTTCTACAGGTTATGTTGATGTTAAGAGCTTCCAGCGTTGTAGTGTAGTATTTAATCCATTCCATCAAGATATTCGTTAGTGTTAAGTATGATGCTTATTGCATAAAATATAGCGGTTCAGTAATTTGTTCTGAACCGCTATTTTTGTTTTCAAAATGCATATATCTATATGAACATTCTATTGATTCATGTATAAATATGATTTTTAACTATATTTGCTATTCTTTTAAACCGTAATGTGTATAATTCAACACGCATAAAATCGTTTATTTTCAATGAAAACGACGAATATTTTGTAATTTATCCACATTTTTATTAATTACGCAGTTAGAGAAAAATTACGTTGTAAGCTTTTATCTAAACTCGTTTAGTTTGTAGAAATATAAACTTAACAAGTTTTAAATAACAACAGTTTTAAATAATTGTTAAAACAGGAGAGAAATATGAAGATAGATTTTGCTGATGCCTATGGCATGGATGATAACGATTACAGTGATGATGAGCTGAAAGATAAGTCCTCAAAGACTAAGAAAAACAATGACGAGGATCCTCCACATGTTTTCTGTAGACCTCGTATTAGCTTGCCTGTATATGAGGGTGAAGTTAGTGTTGGTTTTTCTCGTGAATGCTTGAAATACCATGTTGGAATGTGTTATTTCGACAGTAGAGATGAGCAGGCTTTTGTTAATTTAGCTTTAAAAACTTGTCAAATTGCTTGTATAGCTGCAGATATTTCGAGAGGTAGGCCTATTTCTCCAGCAATGTCGCAGCTTCTAACAAAAAGTTGTATTACTAAATTAACTAACATGTGGAAACTGATGGATGAGTATTTCACTGATAATAACGATTCGGAAACTCGCTCTGCTGTGCGTAGTTTTCCTGCAGTTCCGAGTTTGTTTAATGGAATGTTAGTCAGCCCGAATCATTTTGAAGGTGTTGTGCGCATTTGTGCAGGACCTGTGAAATACTGGGCGTCGTTATCTTTGGAATTGAAAAATAATCGTTGGATTTGCACGTATGCAGATCTAGGATAAAATCGTCGCTTATAGTAGGTAGCTGAAATAAGACATCTATGATAATGCGTTTGAAGACTTATGTACATATATTCAAATAAATATGAGCCCCTTATTGCTTGATTTGCTGATTTTTCAACAATTTTAGCAATAAAGGGGTTCACTTTTGTAAGATTAAACATTCTAACTTGTACGACTTGTAGAATCTAAGTTTTTTCCCAGTGTTTGTTTGTAAATGACAATATTAAGTATTATTTTTTGTACTTCGTGCAGTCGTGTCGATTCTGTTATCAAGTACAATAAATAATATGCTCCGAGAATTTGCTGTAGAAGCCATTCACCCAACTCAAGACGGTGATACCATTTATTCCTTACTCGCCAATCGTGCTATGCGTAGCCCACAAGACTTGGTTGCTCAATGGCAAGACGATGAAACTCGTCGTTGGCATGATGTTACTTCATCTGAAATGCTCGCGAAAGTTCGTGCAGTAGCTCGAGGCTTAATAGCGCTCGGAGTTCAGCATGGCTCCAAAGTTGTTATTTACTCTGCTACATGCTATGAGTGGGGTGTTGTCGATTTTGCTTGTGCATGTATTGGTGCTGTAAGCATTCCTATTTATGAAACAGATTCAGCATTGCAGGCAGCTGACATTATCGATGAAGTTAAGCCAGTTATTGCTTTTGCTGGAGACGATGCGCATGCTCAATGCTTAGAGCGTGTTCGTCAGGATCATAAACATATAACTTTGAAAACCGTATTTAATTTCAAAGCTGGTGGCTTGGAAGCCGTTGTTGATTTTGGTAAATCTACTACTGATGATGAGCTTAATAAAGCTGTTGATGCTGTTAAGGCAGATGATTTAGCTACTATTGTTTACACTTCTGGTTCGACTGGTAGACCTAAAGGCGCAATGCTTTCAAATCGTAATTTTACGCATATTGTTTTTGCTGGTTATGATGTTCTTAACGATATGTTATGCAAGCCAAATCGTTTGCTTTTATTCCTTCCATTGGCGCATTGTTTTGCTCGGTACATTCAATATGTTGCTATTGGTGCTCACGGTGTTATTGGATATGTGCCTAATGCTAAGCATCTTTTGGCTGATTTGCGTAGTTTTAAGCCTACGTATTTACTTGGCGTGCCTAGAGTTTTTGAAAAAGTTTATAATGCTGCGTCACAAAAAGCTGGTGCTGGTATAAAGGGTCGTATCTTTGCTAAAGCTGTAAAACATTTCATTCAATGGTCTCGCGACAATGTTGAAGGTAAAACTCATTCTCTTGCTGCACGCATGAATCATGCGATGTATATGAAAACAGTTGGCTCGTCTATTCGCTCAGCTTTAGGCCCTAATCTTTCATGGTTGGCCTGCGGTGGAGCTCCAATGGATGCTGATTTAGCTCATTTCTTTAATGGTCTTGATGGCATTACTTTTATTCAAGGCTATGGAATGACTGAAACTGCCGCTCCTTGTGTAGTTAATTTTGAGCATGCAAATCAAGTTGGATCTGTAGGTCGACCTGGTCCTGGTATAGCTATCCGTCTTGCTGACGACGATGAAGTGCTTATTAAAGGTCCTAACGTATTTATGGGATATTTCAATAAGCCTGAGCTTACTGCAGAAGTTATTGACGAAGATGGATGGTTGCATTCAGGCGATCTTGGCTCAATAGATGATGAAGGATTCTTGTCTATTACTGGTCGCAAAAAAGATATTATTATTACTGCCGGTGGCAAGAATATAAGTCCTGCTCCTATGGAAGGTATTATTGCTCAATGCCCATTAGTTTCTCATGCTGTAGTAGTGGGCGATGGTAAGCCATTCGTTTCTGCTTTAATTGAGCTTGATCCAGATATGGTTCGTTCTTGGCTAAAGAATAAGGGTATGGATGTTAACCTTACTATGAGTGAGATTGCTACTAACGAAGCAGTGCGTTCAGTAATTCAGCAATTTATTGACCAAGCTAATAGTACTGTTTCTCGCGCTGAGTCTGTTCGTAAGTTTGTTATTTTGCAAGATGAATTTACTCAAGATGCTGGAACCTTGACTCCAAGTATGAAGATTGTTCGTCCGAAGATTCTTGCTCGCTATGCTGATATTATCGAAACGCAATTGTATGCTCCAAAGCCTAATACTCGTCCTTTGCCAGCAACTGTAAAGATTCTCGATAAAACTACTGAGACTGTTAAGCAAGCACAGGAGACTGTTAAGCAAGCTCAGGAAGCTGTAACTCCTCGAGTACGTCAAGCTATCGATCAAGCTGCGAATCATTTGAAGCGTTTTGGTGAAGAATCTTCATCAGATTCCTCTTCGACATCGCATAGTGATCATAATGAACATGTCGAGTAAAAAGCTTACATATTTGTAGTTGTTTTCGTTATTTCTACTTACATAAAAGAAAGAGTAATCGAGTGTCTATTAGAAAAATTCGTATTGTTCCGGATCCCGTATTGCGAACTCCTTGTGATGAGATTCGTGAAATTACGCCAGCTGTGAAACATTTAGTTGATGATTTATTGGAAACGGTAAATGACCCAGGTAGAGCTGGATTGTCTGCTAATCAGATTGGTGTAAGTTTTAGAGCTTTTTCTTACAATATAAATGGTCGAATCGGCTATATTTTAAATCCCGTAATTGAAGAGCTAAAAGGTGAACAGTACGACGACGAGGGTTGCCTTTCTGTTCCTGGATTATGGTACAAAACTAGGCGTGCAAATTATGCTAGAGCTTGTGGAATTGATTTAGATGGTAAGACTGTAGTGCTTGAAGGTGAAGGTCTTATGGCTAGAATGATTCAGCATGAGTGTGATCATTTAGATGGTCATATTTATTTAGATAGGCTTGAAAAGGACGTGCGCCGTCAAGCGTTGCGTGAGTTGCGCAATAATATGCGTAACTAAGTTTTAGTTTTTATGCTTTATGCGTAAATAATTTTTTAAAAATTATCGGCGTTTTTGTTGCTTTTATCACTACAAGAATGCCGATTTTTAGTATTGAGCATCTGATATAATCGCTCTTTGCGTGTCCATTTTGAGCATGAGTATTGCCGCGTTGTATGATTGCTCGCTTTTTATTGTCTACACGGATTCGCAAATACGCGCCATGTACGCGTCCGTTCGTGTCGGTCGGCTTGGATTTAGACATGTGTTAACCAAGTTGCATGCGAACAGACATGGCCAGGAAATAACCGACAAGAAAGGTATATAGATATGGCACAGATTACCATGAGCGAAATGCTGAAGGCTGGTTTGCACTTCGGTCATCAGACTCGTCGCTGGAACCCAAAGATGAAGCAGTTCATTCTTACCCAGCGCAATGGTATTCATATCATCAATTTGTTCAAGTCTCTCGACATGATCGACAAGGCTTATGACTTCATCAAGCAGACTGTTGCTCACAACGGCACTGTTCTCTTCGTGGGTACTAAGAAGCAGGCTCAGGAAGCTGTACAGAATCAGGCAACTCGCGTAAACATGCCTTATGTTTGCGAGCGTTGGCTTGGTGGTATGTTGACTAATTTCCAGACTGTTTCTACTCGCGTAAAGCGCTTGAAGGAACTTGAGGAAATGGACTTTAGCGATGTTCGTGGATCCGGCTTGACTAAGAAGGAACTTTTGCTTCTCGAGCGCGAGAAGGACAAGCTTTCCAAGCAGCTCGGTGGTATTCGCAACATGAACCGCACTCCATCCGCCATGTTCGTTGTTGATATTAACAAGGAAGCTTTGGCTGTTGAAGAAGCTCATAAGCTTGGTATCCCAGTTGTAGCAATTGTTGATACCAACACTGATCCTGAGGCTGTTGAGTATCCAATTCCTGCCAACGACGATGCTATTCGTGGCATTGAGTTATTGACTAGCTTGATGGCTGATGCTGTAGCTGAAGGTTTGCTTGAGCATGCCGGTAAGGGCGCTAAGTCTGAAGGTAATGATGCTCAGCCAATGGCAGCTTGGGAGAAGGAATTGCTCACCAAGGAAGGCGAAGCTGAAGCTAAGCCTGCCAAGGAAGAAAATACTGAGGCAAACGCCTGATAAGCTAATTTGCAACCAGATTCTTATTTAGAAGCTGCAAAATCCAATTGATTTTGCTTTTTGCAGCTTTTAAGAATCATATTGATACGAGGAGAACAAAATGGCAGCAATTACTGCAGCGTTGATTAAGCAGGTGCGCGAAGAAACTGGCGCCGGCATGATGGACGTTAAAAAGGCTCTTACTGAAGCTGAAGGCGACGTTGCCCGCGCTAAGGAAATCATCCGTGCTAAGGGTATTCAGGCAGCTGGTAAGCGTGAAGGTCGTAAGGCTCAGGAAGGTACCGTCGCTTCTAAGGTTGTTAAGTCTGCTGAAGGCGAAACTGGTTACGCAGTTGAGTTGAATTCTGAAACTGACTTTGTGGCAAAGACACCAAAGTTTGTGGAATTCTCAAACACTGTTCTTGACCATGCTGTTGAAGCTAATGCTTCTACTGCTGAAGAAGTACTTGCAGCCCCAGCTGATGGTGCAACTGTTAAGGAATCGGTTGAAGAAGCAGCAGCTTTGTTCGGCGAGCATGTCAAGGTTGGTCAGGTTGCTAAGGTAAGCGGTCCACACGTTGAGATTTACGCTCACAAGAAGTCTGTGGAATTGCCTCCAAGCATCGTTTCCATGATTGCTACTGACGAAGCTGGTGCAAAGGTTGCTCACGAAGCTGCTTTGCAGATTTCCGCTATGGGTGCGCAGTGGCTTCGCCGTGAAGATGTTCCAGAAGAAGTTTTGGAATCTGAGCGTCGCGTTGCAACCGAGAAGTCCTTAGCTGAAGGCAAGCCAGAGAAGATTGTTCCAAAGATTGTTGAAGGACGTATGAACGCCTTCTTCAAGGAAACTGTACTTCTCGAGCAGGCATACGTTAAGGATCCATCCAAGAGCGTTGGTGACTTGTTCAAGGAAGTTGGCGGCACCGCTCTTGCCTTTGCTCGCGTTGAGGTTGGCAAAGGTGCTGCTGAATAAGCACTAATTATATAAGAATTTATTTTTGTTCTTGTATATAGGGTTGCGTGCACAAGTTGTGCGCAACCCATTTTTATATTCATTGTCCAGCTTAACGTGCGTTTTGAGTGTCGTTATTGATAGATAAACTGACAAAGATATACCTCATTCGCCGTTATGACTGGAGGAATCTGTATGGCTATTGCACAAACGGATGAAGGAAAGTCCCGTAGGGTTTTATTAAAGCTTTCTGGAGAAGCATTCGGTGGTGGTGCTGTTGGTATTGATACTCATGTCATTCGTAGGATTGCTGGCGAAATAGTAGCTGCAGTGAATCAAGGCGTTCAGGTTGCTATTGTTGTCGGCGGCGGTAACTTCTTTAGGGGAGCAGAACTGCAGCAAGCAGGTATTGATCGTAGCCGTGGTGATTATATGGGTATGTTGGGCACTGTAATGAACTGCTTGGCTCTTCAGGATTTTCTTGAGCAAGCAGGGCAAGCAACTCGCGTACAAACTGCTATTACAATGGGTCAGGTTGCAGAACCTTATATTCCGTTGAAAGCAATTCGTCACCTTGAAAAGGGTCGTGTGGTTATTTTTGGTGCTGGTGCCGGAATGCCATATTTTTCTACTGATACTGTTTCTATTCAACGTTCATTGGAAATTCATTGCGATGAAGTTCTTATGGGCAAGAATGGTGTGGATGGCGTATATAGTGCTGATCCTCGTAAAGATTCTACTGCTCGTAAGTTCCTAACATTAAACTACAAGCGCGCTATCGTTGATGGTTTAGCTGTTATGGATGCGTCTGCGCTTTCTATGGCTCGCGATAATAATCAAAAAATTCGTGTGTTTGGTCTTGAGGGCGAAGGTAACGTAACTAGTGCTCTTGTTGGAGAATCTATTGGCACATTAGTGTCTAATGCAGAGCCAACATTTGCTTAAATATTATAAAGGAGAACACATGTCAGCAATAATTGATCAAGCCCGTGAACAGATGAATAAGTCTGTTGAAGCTACTAAAGAGAATTTTATGGGTATTCGCACCGGTCGTGCTAATCCTGCTTTGCTAAACGGAATTATGGTTGATTATTATGGTGCTCCAACTCCAATTAAAGCTGTTGCATCTATTGGTGTTCCAGAGCCTAGAACTCTTTCAGTTACGCCTTTTGACGCTTCTCAAGCGAATGCTGTTGAAAAGGCTATTCGCGATTCTGATTTAGGTGTAAGCCCTAATCGTGATGGCAATGTTATTCGTGTTACTATGCCAGAGCTCACGGAAGAGCGTCGCAAGGAATACGTCAAGCTTGCTAAGAATAAAGCAGAAGAAGGCAAAGTTGCAGTTCGCAATATTCGTCGCAAAGCTAAGGAATCTATTGACAAGTCTGTTAAAGATGGTGAACTTGGCGAAGATGAAGGTGATCGTTTACAAAAAGAGCTTGATAAAGTAACTAAGCAAGTTACTGATTCTTTAGACGTTTTGCTTGAAGGTAAGCAAAAAGAAATTATGGAAGTCTGAGATTTTTGTAGTTTCAAACTGAATGGGTGCCGTATGAGTCAAATAAAACAGCATAATTTTGTCAATGAAGTCAGTAAAGCAAATGCTGAAAAAACTGCATCAGAAGTAGGATTGTCTTCTGACAAAGCAGATACTGCTACACATGGCACCCATGAAACTTTAAGTGATATTAATCGTCGCACAGGCAGGAATATGCCTCAGGCAGTTGCTACCGCCGCAATACTAGTTGTTGCAATTGTTTCTTGCTTAATTATTAGCATTGATGTCTTTATCGTGCTTATGGCCATTTTTATGGTTCTGGCATTGTGGGAATTACATGTTGATTTTGCAACTCTCGGTTTGCGTATTCCTTTCGTGACGTTATCAATATGTTCGCTTGTAACTATTTTTGCAACATACTATGCAAAATGGCATGCTGTTGCTATGGCTAGTGGAATTACTGCATCTTTGCTTCTTACAGTAATTTGTGCGACTCTTAGCAGTACTATTTCAGATAGAACGATGCAAGCTGTAGAAAAAAAGCTCGATGGTTCTAACCGCTCATCATACGAACATACTTTATTTACGAATACGTCTGTTTCGCTATTCGTGGTGTTGTACATTCCACTTTTAGCTTCTTGCATCGTATTAGCTCTTACAAATACAAAATACGCAGTTGCTCACGCTATGCTTTTGGTATTTTTACCTGCATTAAGTGACACTGGCGGATTATTTGCTGGTGCATGGTTGGGCAAACATAAGCTTTCTCCGCGAATCTCTCCTAAGAAGTCTGTAGAAGGCTTAATAGGCTCAATGCTTTTTGCAATTATAGGAGCATATGCAATTATTGCAGGTTTTTATGGTTCCTCTTGGTTCAATTTCTGGTGGATGCCATTAGTCATGGGTATTTCTTCTGGAATTATTGGCACATTCGGTGACTTGTGTGCTTCTATGCTTAAAAGAGATATTGGTATTAAAGACATGGGACATTTGCTAAAAGGTCATGGTGGTGTTCTTGACCGAGTAGATTCTATTTTGCTGTGCGGTCCTGTGCTGCTTGTGCTTTTGCAACTTGCTCATTTCTGAATTTATCTGTCGCAATCGTGGGCTTAGACTAATATCGACGCCATGACAGTCTGTTTTATTCCGTCGCCAAGTATTTCGCAATTTTCTCTTGGCTTTGTAAACATAAAGTTTTACGCTCTTAGTATTCTTGCCGGTATTTTGATTGCAATGTGGATTACTACGCGTCGATGGAAGCGTCTTGGAGGAGATTTTAACCAGATACTTGATCTTGTTTTAGTCAGTCTTCCTGCTGGAATAATTGGCGCGCGTTTGTATCACGTTATTACAACTCCAGAAAAGTTTTTTGGCTCTAATGGTGATTTTTTAGAAATTTTTAGAATTTGGAATGGTGGTCTAGGAATTTGGGGCGGTATATTCTTAGGCGCATTGGCTGCTTGTGTATTATGCAAGTATCGTAAATATCCTATTGGATTACTAGCTGATTGTGCAGCTCCTGCTGTGCTTATTGCTCAAGGTATAGGAAGATTGGGGAATTGGTTTAATCAAGAACTTTACGGAGCTCCTACTAACTTGCCGTGGGGTTTGAAGTTAAATTATGATACTACTCAAGCAATAGGTCATAGTGAAAGATGTTATGATGGGTTAACGTGCCCAGAAGGCACATTATTTCATCCAACATTTTTATATGAGATGATTTGGAATTTCATCGGTGCTGCATTGCTTATTTATTTTGGCAAAGTTATAGCTAAGAAGTTAAAAGCCGGTTCCGTATTCGCACTTTATGTTATGTGGTACACAATTGGACGCGTGTGGATTGAGGCATTGCGAATTGATTTTTCACATGTTTTCTTAGGTGTGCGCATTAATGTTTGGGTTTCTATTATCGTATTCATGTGTGCAACTATTGTTTTTGCTTTGCTGCAAAAGAGTACTAGTACTCGTGAGTCTCTTGTTGAACGACTTATAGATATAACTTCAGACGAAAGAGAACGTGAGTCTCAGAACACTTCTAGTAAGTAAGATTCAAGTATTTGAAAAAGCAATTTTAAAAATCTTGTTTTTATAAAACTAGTCGCTTGCATTTTCTAGAATAGTACACATGAATATACAAATAGCACCTAGCATTCTTTCCGCAGATTTTTGCAATCTTGAGCGTGACCTCGATGCAATATCTAATGCGGATCTTGTTCATGTCGATGTAATGGATCATCACTTTGTACCTAACTTGACTTTGGGTGAACCAATTGTTAAGCGAATTTGTGAGGTTACTAAACTTCCAGTTGACGTACATTTGATGATTGAGGATCCAGATCGTTGGGCTCCAGAATATGCTAGACTTGGAGCTGCTTCTGTGAGTTTTCATATGGGTGCTACTCATGCTCCAGTGAGATTAGCTCGTCAGCTTCGCGATATGGGTTGTAAAGCTTGCTTTGCTGTGCGCCCTGCGGAACCAGTTGAACCTATTTTCGATATTCTTGATGAATTCGATATGGTTCTTATTATGACTGTTGAGCCTGGTTTCGGTGGACAGAAGTTCTTAGCTAATCAAATGAATAAGGTTCGCCGTTTACGTGACGAAATTACTCGTCGTGGTCTCAATACTCATATTCAGGTTGATGGAGGAGTTAGCCCTTCAACTGCAGCAATAGTTGCTGAAGCTGGTGCTGATGTGCTTGTTGCAGGTTCTGCAATTTATGGAGCAGAAAGTCCTAAAGAAGCGATTGAAGCTATTCGCAATACTGCAAAAGCTGCTTGGCGTGAATAAATATTAGATGTATGTTGGGGGCATGAAATATGTCCCCAACATATTAAGTATTGCACAACAAGCGAGTTTTTTTTTGATGCGAATATATGCTGATTAATTGTGTGATTTCGTATGAGGAAGATATTATGACTAAGTTCGTTATTAATCAGGAATATAGTCCTGAAGCAATGAATCGAGTTTTGACAATACCTAATCTAATCAGTTTTTTGCGCATATGTTCAATTCCCTATATTGCTTGGCTTATTACACAGCAACAGATGACTTTTGCTCTTATTGTTTTAGCAATATCTGCGTTTTCTGATTGTCTTGATGGTTATATTGCTCGTACTTTGAATCAAGTTAGTAAGTTGGGTCAAATTCTTGATCCTATAGCTGATCGTCTATTAATTTTTTGCAGTACGTTAGCTTTAGCTGTTGCAATGATTATCCCTTGGTGGGCACTTTTATTAGTAGTATTGCGTGATGCTATTATGGCTGTACTTGTAATAGTACTTGCGCAAAGAGATTATGGTCCTTTGCCTGTTAACTTTGTAGGTAAAGCTGGCACAGCACTTCTTATGCTTTCAATTGTTTCTTTAATGATTGTTTATGCTGTACCTACTGAGTCTATGCTCGTACTTTATGCTGCTGCACTTGCATGTGGAGTGTGGGGTATTGCTCTATATTGGTATGCTGGTCTGCTTTACTATATGCAAGCTTATTTGTTACTTGCTAAGTCAACAAAAACTAAATAAGGCGTGTACGCACATATGACTAAGCAAGATGAATTTGTTAGTTTAAAAGATAGTATCAAAGATTTAGATGTAAAACATACGTCTCATAAAAGCACTATGCCAATGTCTTTTGCTGCTCCTGATGGGATGTCGCTGACTAGGCGTAGGGCATTATTTTCGCACTCATTTACTGGTATTTCAACGCATCATGTTGTAATGTCTTCCAGTGGTTTTGCTCACAATCATGATCGTAGACGTTATATTGACGATTATGCTTTGCGTCTTATTGATGATTTAACTAATCGTCCAGTTGATCCAATGTTTATGGATGCAAGGTTAAGTAAACAACCTGTTAAACCGTTTAATCTGTGGTTCACTAGAGCTATAGTATTTTTATTGTGTGTTTCTATTGGTACTGTTGGGAGCCAGTTTGTTCGCAAATTGCACACTGATCCTAGAAAAGCAATACGTTCTTCATTAGCTAATGAGTTGTCTGGCTATACGTCTCGTTTCGATAAGCTTGTAGAAGAAGTAACGTCATTGAGAAATAACGTAGATCATGAGTCGCAAAAAATTACTACGCCTGAAGAGGATGAAGTTAGTAAATCAGATGATATGGTTAATGGCACTCATGCTGTAGAAGGTTCTGGGATTACTTTGACTATTGCTAATCCTATTTCTGCTTCGAGCGATGTGAATAGCGGTTCTTTACCTCGCGAAAGTAATGGCGCAAGAATGCGATTAGTTACAGATCGTGATATTCAACAATTTGTGTCATTATTGTGGGAAGCAGGCGCTGAAGCTATTTCTGTTAACGGGCATAGACTTGGAGCACAAACTTCTATTCGTGTTGCTGGTCAAACTATTCTTATTGGAGTTAATCAAACTCAAAGTCCATATGTTATTGAAGTTATTGGCGATTCTGATGATTTAATTAAACAATGTAATGATATGAAACGCATGAAATGGTATGCATCTTTAGTTAATGCAGGCATTAATCCACAGGTTTCACCTTCGAGAGTTATACGACTCAATGCAGCAAACACAGGCGATATTAGTTTTGCCAATGAGAGAATTAGGAGATAAGCATGGCAGCGATTTTTGGATTAATTTTGGGAGTATTAATTGGAGTTGTTGTTCATCCAGATATTCCTATTGTCATTCAACCTTATTTACCTATTATGGTCGTTGCAGCACTAGATGCGTTGCTTGGTGCTGCACGTGCATATTTTGAAAGAAACTTTTCGGATAAAGTTTTTGTTATTTCATTCTTCTCAAACGTTATAGCAGCTACGTTGCTTGTTTTGCTTGGAAATCAGCTTGGCGTAGGTGCGCAATTACAAACTGCAGTTATCGTTGTTTTAGGAATTCGTATTTTCTCTAACGTTTCTGCAATTCGTCGTTTCATCTTCAGGAGTTAGCATATGGTTTCAATGTTTTCTCATTCTCCACAAGATGATGATATTCTTCATAAAATGCGTCGTCAAAAATCGCATGATCGTGAAAGTGATGAAACTCAAACTGGATCTTTCCCAGCAGTTCATCGTAAAGTAAAATCTTCACTAAGCGGTCACGTTACTCGAGCGCGTATATTTACGGGCTTTTTAATGATGTTGCTCTGCGCTTTATTAGGTTTTGCGTACATGATTCAAGTTAATCGTAGCAACTCACTTTTGTATGAAACAATGAGCGAAGAAGAATTGACTCGTCTTATTACAGAAACTCATTCTCAAATTCAGAGTTTGGAAAGCCGAAAAAGTGAATTAACAGGTCAGCTTAATTCGTTGCGTGAAGCAGTAGATAAACAAGATGAAGCTCGTCGTATTGCTCAGCAGAATGCTCAAGCAAATGGTCTTATTTCTGGACGTCTGCCGGCAGTAGGTAAAGGTATTGTAGTTCACATTACTGCAGGTGAAAAAGAGAATATTGATGCCGCTACGATGTTTCAGCTAATAGAGGAATTGCGAAATGCTGGCGTAGAAGTTATGTCTATTAACGATGTAAGAATAGTTACTTCAAGCTATATTTCGCAAACTAAACATGGTCTTATATGCGACAATATTATAATTGATCCTCCTTATATTGTGAAAGCAATTGGTGACCCTCAGAATTTGCAAAATGCTGTTAATATTGCAGGCGGTGTTGGGTCGCGTTTAAAAATTAAATTTGGTTCTTCTGTAATGGTTTCAGTGCCTGATGAAGTAGAAATTACTTCGACACGCGAACCAAAACAGTACGAATATGCAAAACCAGTCGAGTAACAAGGTAGAATAGCAAGTATGACTGAACCGATTCCTACAGCTGGCGAAACCACTATTATTGGTATGCCAGCTATTCATATTCCAATGAATACAACTTCAGATCGTCCTATGCAGCAGGATGATTTTGATACTATAGCGAAATTACTTCCTGGTACTGCGTTGTTGATTTCAACTAGGGGAGCAGTGTCTGGTTCTCGCTATCTTCTCGATGAAGATTTAGTAACAGTTGGACGTGATTCGCATGCTGATATTTTGTTAGACGATTCTACCGTTTCGCGTGCGCATGCAGTGTTTAAGCGCCATAATGGCGTGTTTAGCATTTCAGATTCTGGAAGCCTAAACGGTACGTATGTAAATCGTGAACGTGTTGATGAATCAGTGCTGCATAATGGCGATGAAATTATGATTGGCAAATTCAGACTGGTATTTTTCGCACATGACGCAGTCACAGTCCGATAATGTGATTAATGCAGTACAGGGGGAGCTTTTTAACTTTTCCTTGTCTGCTGATCACGCTTCAGGATACCGTGGTAGTGTCGCTATGAAGGTTGCCGGTATTACTTACCGGCAACTCGATTATTGGGCTCGTAAAAGCATTATAGAGCCTTCAATTCATGCATCTAGCGGTTCTGGTTCTCGTCGTTTGTATTCTTTTAAAGATATTGCGATTATGGCTGTAGCTAAAAGGCTGCTTGATGCTGGCGTTAATTTAGTTAATGTTACTACGGCTATTATTTTTCTTAATCGATACTCAGAAGAACGCTTAAGAAATATGACTATTATTTGTGATGGTCAATCTGTTCAAGAGTGCGATGAGAATCAAGATAATATGCGTCGTATGCTTGCTTCTGGTTTAGCAGTATTTGCTATTGCTGTTGGTCGCATTGTTTCTAGAGTGGAAGAGGACTTATCTTCTGAAAATTCTGTTGATACTACGCAAGTTGAAGAAAAAAGTAGTAAGTCTACTCACAAATCTTATTCAAAACCTACTTCTCATACATCTTCAAACTCATGGAGTCTTGTTCAGGAAACGTGGGGATAATGGCATGTTCGTAGTTGTTATTATCGCTGTTATTTGCTGGTTTGCTTCAGTATCATTGTTTTTATATAGTTTATTTGCTTGCGTGCGTTTTTTAGTAAAATTTCGAAAAAATGCTTATTTGAAATCAAATAGTATTAGCAATAGTAATAAGAGAAGTTCTATTGGTTTAATGCCTTGGAGTATTGTTATTACGCATTGTTGTGGGCTTCCTTGCGCAATGCTTGCATACATGCTTTTGCATATTGTTCGCGATTTTGGATTTGTTTGTGATGATTATTGGTTATTAATGAGATCAACGCTGATTGCGTCATATGCGATTATTATCGCGCTTATTTTTGCTAATATTTTTGCAATGCTATTTTGTGCGTACCGAAGTTGCAAGTCTTAGATTATTTAGCAAGAAGTATCGTAGGGATATTATTTGATAGTAGTGTGAGACTTTGTTGGTTGCGTTTGATCATTATCTCTAATTTGACATAACGTACATTATCGGATAAATATCAAGCAAATTTTATAGTCAAATAATAAGCTCAATCGACAGAAACTGTGCAGCGTTGTAAAGAAAAAGCTGTTACGACAAAAATTCTGATTAGATTAAGCGAAATATTCGCAAATTGCAGTGCTTAATTCGCTTACGCTATCAATAATTCTGTAAGATCCGTGTGCTTCAAGCTCGCCAGGCTCAGCATAGCCCCAAGCGCATCCCAAGCAATCCAAGCCGCAATCTTTTGCTCCATCAGCATCAGTCCAACGGTCGCCAACCATCAAAGCTCTGTCGCCTTTTTCTGGATTGTAATCAATCTCATCAAAAACATAACGAATAACTTGAGTTTTGCTAATACGCGACATATCTTTACTCGCGCCATAAATTCCGTCAAGATACTTCGTTAAACCAAAATAATCGCAAATAGGCTTTACTTGATATTCTGGCTTGCAAGATGCGGTTGCTAAATAATATCCAGCTTCACGAAGTTTTGTGAGTTGCTCAAGTATTCCATCGTATACTTTGTTGAGTAGGCATCCTGAAATTTTTTTACCAGGATTATTAGGATCATCAAAAGTTGCTACTTCAGAATAATACTTGCGATACGTAGCAAGTCCCTTTGCTAGCAGCGATTCAGGCACATTATTGCGTTGAAGAGATTCTAAAATTGAAGGACCTATAAAACGGTGCATTTCAGCATCGTCCGGAATAGGCTGTTTCAACTCTTTCAATGCAAGCTTTGCGCAAGTAATAATACCAGCATCTGACTTTGTTAATGTGCCATCAAGATCAAGCAGAATAATGTGACGACTAGTACATCCTGAAGGCACTGAGAATTCACTCATAGTCAGGAATCCAGCCCTCATGATGCATTTTTAGACGCTTGTCTAGTAAAGTTTTTAATTCTTCTTCACTACGACGTTCAAGCAGCATATCCCAATGCGTCCTAGACGGCTTGTTGAAATCATCATCTGGGCGATCATCGTCGCCTTCGCGATGTGCAATCGTGCCGCAGCGGCATTCCCACTCTTCAGGAATTTCTGCGCCTTGAGCAAAAGGAAGAATCGTGCGATGCCCCTTTGGGCACACATACACAACATCATTTCGTGCAGCGAAATCTACATTATCGTCAGATTCCAATGATTTCGCACCAATGCTCATACCGCGTAAACTGCGTTCTGCCATAGTATCTCCTTGTGTAGTACTTTATAAAATTACCGAATTGCACGGACTATATATATAAAAACGATTTATATATACAAAATACATGCGTTTTATTTGTATACGCTCATACTTATACATCTGAGTATGCTACAACTCCACGGTTTAATAGTTTTGCAGCTTCATAAGCGCATGAAGCAAGATTTTTATCTACGCCATCTATAGCTTGTAAATATTCTCCTGTTGCAAAAAGTTGAGTAAGTAAATCAATAAGACGTTTAGTTTGACGCACGAAATCTCCTCCAGTGCTGTCGGTATTGCGCAAAATTTCAGCTAGATCAGCACCATTAGCCCAATCGTACATAATATCTACAGCACCAAATTCAAGCGGTCTTAACGCTGGCAAATGAGCGTCTGCGCATAATGCGCTAGTACGCATAAATAATTCTTTCATTCGCAATACTGTATTAAATATCGCGCCATCCTTGCCGCCTGGATATCGTCTAGGTTCTCCCCCTGCAGGTCCTCTAGATTCATAAACTAATGCAGACAAGCACGATAATAATTCAAGCGGCGAAAGATCATTAAAAATTCCCTCGCAAATAGCTTCAGCAAATACAATGTCTAGTTCGTTATACAACCTTCTTAACAATTGACCGCGCTCAGTAAGGTGCAAAATTTGGTTTTGTGAAGAATCTTCAGATTGTAAATAATCCAAACTGTACAATACGTCACAAATATGGTCAAAAGTTCTAGCAACAGAACCAGTACGAGATTCGTAGCGTTCACGTACTTGATCAAGTTCCTTATGTTCTCTAATCCAATGGTAGCCCCAACGCAAATGTTGTTGAATATCTGCACAACCTGCACACGGATGCGTTCGCTCAGCTTCTCTAAGATTTGCAATAACATCATCCAACGCTTTAAACGCTGCTGTGCGTTCTGCATCTGTGCGGAATAAAGTATGTTTAAGTTTACGGCGTTGATCGTGTTGAGCTTCTTTAAGCTTCATGCGTAATTGTAAGAATTCAGCAAAATCTCCATGTTCGCAGTGGAATGCTTCTTCATAGCCTTTAAGAGCTGTTTCAAGTTCGTTCATGCGATTATGTAAACGTTCAGCAGAAGCATTAGCTTCCCATTGAGCAAAAGAACAATCTAGTGTTGTTCTAGCAGTGTCTGCATCGCTTGAGTTCAGCAAATTAACTGCCATATTAAACGTAGGAACGAAGCTGGAATGTAGCGGGTATACGCGTTTACTAGAAAGTGCTGCAGCTTGTTGAGGGACGAAATCAGCATGATCTACAAGAATTGCGTAACCAATATCGTCAATTCCACGTCTTCCAGCACGACCTGTAAGTTGCGTAAATTCTCCAGGCGTAAGAGGTACATGCCCAGTGCCGTCAAATTTTACTAGCTTTTCTACAACAACGCTTCGAGCTGGCATATTTAAGCCTAAAGCAAGTGTTTCTGTTGCAAAAACAACTTTAATAAGTCCGCGTTCAAATAGTGTTTCAACAATGTGACGGAATAATGCAATCATACCGGCATGATGTGCTGCAAATCCTTGTTCGAGAGCAAAACGAAAACGTTCAAAGCTTAAAGCGTGTAAATCTTCTTTAGAAAGTTGATTTGCAACCATACTGTCGACAATTTTACGTATTTCGTACATTTCTTCATCAGAGGTAAGTATTAATCCTGCGTTTAAACATTGTTGAACAGCTTGATCGCATCCGGAACGAGAGAAGATAAAATAAATTCCTGGCAGCATTCCTAGGTAATCTAATTCGTCAATAACAGCCCAGCGGCGAGGAGTATGTCGTTTCGCGCATTTATCTAACTGTGCAACTCCCCCGTTAACTCTGTGTTTCTTACCTTTTCTGTAACGGTATTTGCTATCGCTGTAAGATTCTTTACGGCGACGAGCTCGGTACTCGAATTCATTAAGTTTCCTAGTCAATGCAGGGTTAACGCGCTTAGTTACGTTTCCATTATTGTCATGGTCGTATAAATCGAGTAACTCAGGCTCAGTTGCAGAATCCTCTTGAATAACAACATGTCTTTCTAAAGGCACAGGTCTGTGTTCGTCGACAACCAAATGAGTTTCTCCACGCACTGATTCTAGCCATGCAGAAAAATCTTCAACATTTGAAACAGTTGCAGACAACCCAATAATTTTCACCGATTTCGGAAGGTGAATAATAACTTCCTCCCACACAGCTCCGCGGAATTTATCTGCAAGATAATGAATTTCGTCAAGAACGACAAAACCTAAAGATTGCAACGTAATCGAATGCTCGTAAAGCATATTTCTTAAAACTTCAGTAGTCATTACAACAATGTCTGCTTCAGGATTTACAGAAGTATCGCCAGTTAATAACCCTACTCTGTCTGAGCCGTACAGTTCGCAGAAATCGTGATATTTTTGATTACTTAAAGCTTTAATAGGTGTTGTGTAAAAAGCTTTTACATTGCGATTTTGCGCAAGAAATACAGCAAAATCCGCAACAACAGTTTTACCAGCTCCAGTAGGAGCAGCAACTAAAACATTATTGCCATTTTCTAGTGCATCAATAGCTTCAAGTTGAAAATCATCAAGTTCAAAAGACAAAGAACGCTCAAATTTAGATGCCATCGAGTGCTCGTGCTTCATTATATTTTTAAAAGCTGCGAAACGTTGTGAAGGAGATAATACTACATCATTCTCATTGCAGTCAGTTGGATTGCCTGATTTATTTTTGCAGTCTTTTTTCTGTGATAAATGAGACATAAAAAGTATTAGTCGCTTTCTTATATGCTATAGCTGAATGTCTTCTTCGCGAAGAGATTTTTTATCCCAATGCTGCCATATTTTACGGTGATTTTCGCGAATTTTTTGATGACGCTCAATAACTTTTGTGTGCGTTCGCTCATATCGATTCGTTGCATCTTTAATAGGAAGTGTAAATAATGGATCTCGAGGATTTTCATTATCTTCTTTATTTGGTTCATGCAAACGTTCAAATCTAGAAGAAACGTCTTCGGAAATACCAAAACAGACCTTAGCTATTTTTATTGCGCTTAAAATGACAATAACAACTCCTAGCGCTACCATTATCAGCATAAAAACTGTTATGAGTAGCCAAATCCACCAAGGCATTGTTATTCCTCTGTATTCGCATTATCAGCGTGATTAACGCTTAATTCACGTTGAGCGCGAGCAATAATCATACTGCGCAATGTTTCAGGAGCAACAGCTGTAATATGACGTGCGTGAGCAATGCAAAAAGCAACGAACCATGAATCAGAAGAAACAGTAAGATGGACTTTTACTCCGCTGCCACAAGTTTCCATAGTGGCTCCAGAAAGATTCTTCAAAAAGTTCAATTCTGTTTCATCGGTAATGAAGCAAGTTTCAGTTCCGTTATCAAAGCTCCACTTGCGAAGTTCACTAACTGGCACATCTGGAATTTTAACTTGAGATACAGGCTCTACAACTTCTGCACGTTCAATACGTGCTACGCGAAGAACTTGCCAAATGCGAGGCAATCCATTCGCTTTATTAATTGTCGTATCTTTAGCAACAAATTCACGTTTATCTTCTGGTGTTTGCTGCTCTACATCAGTCCATACTGCAACATAGTAAACGCCTTCATCAACGTAAATCTTCGACGGTGCAACAATCTTGCGACGAATACGTCCTGCCCCGTCAGTGTATTCCATATCTAGTAAAGATCCAGAGTTAATAGCACTGCGAACAATAGAACAATTTCGAGGCTCAATTTCGTAACCTGTTAAACTCAGCCATGGAGTTTGACCAGGAAGAACATGACGGCGAAGACGCTTATACAAGGATTCAGCTTGTGTGCGCTGTTCAATAGGCAAAAGCAAGGAATGCGCCAAATAATTAGCAGACGCAGTAAGCATGCTCAAATATTGCTGTGAAATTCCAGCAAGTCTTTCCAATCCTAAAGAGTTAGTAGCAGAAACAATTCCCTCGTTCTCAAGAAGAGTCCAATCTATATCAAAGAATTGGCTTCCGGCCATTTCCCCATCGTCAGAAACAGTAGTAAGAGTATTTATATCCTTGTGAAGAATTGTAACAAATCGACGAAGTTCATCATCGCTTTTTGGTCTACCAATAAAACGCTCAGCAAGCTCGTCTAATGGGAATTCCTCTCCAAGATGAGCAGACAAGAAAAGCATCAATCGAAGCCTACGATCTACTTCACTTCCAGTTTGGAATGAAGAGCCTTTTTTGGTATGCGATTTATCAGTGTTGCTATTTTGTTCTTCAATATTTTGCGCTTCTTGTATAGCACCTTCTTCATCTTTTTGCTCATTTTCGTCATATTGAGCAAAATTAACTGCTGCGTGCAAACGGCGATGGAAAGCATCAACTGCTTCTTGAGGGCTTACTACGCTAGATCCAGGATGTTCTAGTACAAACATCGCTAAATCGTCAGCATCAGTATAAGCAACGTTTAAATGTTCACCATCGACATCCACAGTTGCGGCAAATCTGCGAGAATCAATAACTTTTACCAATGAATCAGGTAGCATTTGTGTTCCAAGACCAGGTGCGATTGAATCTAATCCTAAGCCAGGAATAGGAGTTTGTGGAACTCTAGGAGCAGTGCGAGAAGTGCGCTGTTGCTCGTGTTGACCTGAATCAAGAGAAGAAATAGACATTGAACGAGCAAGATAATTTGCTGCAGCTAAAACTGGTAATTCAGATTGGTCGAAACGTAAACGTACGCGAGGCTCATCGCCTAATTGCAAACGATAAGACGCAAAGTCTTGACCTTCGGACTTCGAAGAATATTCTGGCTGCCTAGACTCTATTGCAATACCCATAGCAGCAAGCTTTGCGCGATCTCGCTGGAACTGTTTTGCGAATGCTGCTTTAGCTGCTTGATCTGCAAGCTCACCGTATGAATCTGCATATGCCTTTACGCGCTGTGCAATTTGACGCGAAGTCAGCCATTGCGGGAATGCGGAAGACAATACAGCGAGTACATCTAACTCGTGTTTGCCCCATTTGTCGGAAAAACGTCGCCTTCCGTTGCTTCCTTCTACCATTAGTCCTCACGTATCATGTTTGTATCAATTTACTTATGTGCCTTGCATACAAGCGACTACGAAATGCAGCAAAACTTGTGTTGCAATATTGCGCACACCTTTTCTATTTTAATGGTGTTTTGCGGTACGTGTGGACATTTTTTTAAAAAACTTCTAATAATTATATATTTTTTATTCACACGAACATCAACAACGTTGAAAATACGCCATTTTTTCGCGACACGCCATATAATTTTTTTATAGATAATTTTATTTACTATCAATAAAAATCGCATATTTGCAAGAAATCTGCTTTAAACCCAAGAGTCTGGTTCAATTCCTTGCGGTCCCACGAATTCTCCATTTGGCACATAACTTGGTTCTCCTGTATCTTCTAAAACAGCGTCAGCAAACATTGAAACTTGGTTTCCAAATGTCCAATCTCCCCTAATAGTTACTGATTTTGCAGCAGCTAAAGCTGGAACAGAATATGGGAATCTTTCGTTGAAATCATTGATGTTTTTGTAATAACGTGGATCCAAATCAATATCAGGAAATATATAGTTACCATCTTCCATTTCATATGAATCAGTAAGATGGAATCTATCTGATCGCATAATAAATAAGTCATTGGTTGTTTTAACAGGCAAGAAACGCATGCGATCAACTTCTACGCAAATTGCGTCATCGAAAAGTGAAGCTATTGCTCCCATTGCTGTTTCCAATTGCACTACCGGAGTGCTGCTTTCGTCAGTTGGGTCAACAGTTTTGTGATTAAAAATAACAGGCAAAGGCAAAATCCCTTTGTGCTCTTTTAACTTTTTTTCTAGAGCATCTACACGAACCCAAATATTATTTGTGTTGAAGTATGGATGTTTTTTAATGCTTTGTGCGCTTCTACGATCCTCAGGATGAACCTGTGTCATTTCTCGTAGCATTAGTCTTCCTGTTTTCGCGTCCCTAACAATGTGACCGCCCTTACGATCTGCTTGAGTTCGCTTCGCAACCTCAATCATGATAGGTGCGCCAGTATTTTCAAAATGTTGAGCAAGAGTGCGCGACGGTCTAGCACCTAAATTGTCAGAATTTGAAATAAACAAATACTCAATTCCATTTTCTTTAAGAGTATGCAATAAATCAGATTCCCACAGAGTTGAAAAAATATCGCCGTGACCTGGAGGACACCATTCAAGAGATCGATCTTCCTTGTGAGAAACCGGTTCTCCAGTTTCCTCTACTAATTTTGGTTCTTGATGTTGAATAATTTCTACAGGAATATTGTCTTGCACAAACTTGCGATTGCGTTTTAGTACTTGCAAAGTATCATGAGACGTGCGGAAAGAATTCATGAAAATAAGCGGAAGATTAACTCCTAATCGCTGACGAGCTGTAAGAACTTGTCCAATAATAATATCAATAAAGCGCATTTGGCGAGCTTTATGCCTACGAACTGGTAGTAAAGATTTTGCGCAAGACAAGCCCATAGATGTTCCCAAACCGCCATTTAATTTAATAAAAGCAGTTTTTGCGAATGCGTTAACAGCTTTGTCGTGATCAATAGTTTCGTAAATTTCGTGGAAAGTTGGAACGCTTTTAATAGGTTCAACCGTGCTCTCGCGAATAAACTCCGCAGACTTATCCCCTGATTTATCTAAATTCCAAGCATTATATAAGTGTTTAAATTGTTCAATAGCAATTTCGCTCATGCCTTGTTCGCGCATCTTTGCAGCGGACAACTCAAACGCGTCATCCATGTAAAAGCCTCCTCGTATGCATGTGACCTTAATAGTTTAGCGATTTGTGCGTTGCTGCGCAAATATTGCTTTTAACGGTTATTTTGAAATACTATTATGATTCTACCAAAGTTAGAAATTGCAAGATAGAAAATAATAAGCGCAGCCAATAATAAATACCGACTGCGCTTATGAGAAAATTTGCTACTAAACACCACTAAATATGAAATTTAGTTATTTTCTGCATTGTTGTCATCATTTTCTTCCGGTTCATCGCCAGTTTTTAGATGATGCTCGTCGTAGCCTTGCAAGTAACGAGTGTGGCGCCAATGGTGAATAGAAGCGTTCGTACCGCGATGATGTACGTGATACTTACGTGGAGTACCGCCATAAGGAAGCTCTTTAACTTCGCTAGCAACTGCCATTTGGTTCACATTAGAAGGATCCATAATAGCAATTGGAGCAACAGGCTCTGGTTCTGTTGGAGCGGCAGTTCGATTCTTCAAGTGCGATGGCAACCATTGTGCAAACCAAGACAATGCCAAGCAAATAAGGAAATATATTACTGCTGCAACGCTTAATGTTTGCAAAATATTAAAGTACATTGATCCGAGTCTGCGCGATTCCTGAAGCAAATCAGTGTACATAATAATTGAACCAAGTGCAGTATCCTTCAAAACAACTACAAGCTGAGTTACTGCTGCAGGCATCATAGCAATAATTGCCTGAGGCATTTCAATTTGTGTCAATGATTGGTACTCGCTCAATCCTAATGCAAGTGAAGCTTCTCTTTGACCGTTTGGCAAGTTGCCAACACCTGATCTAACAAGTTCTGCAACAACAGAACCGTTATACATAATCAGTGCCAAAACAACAGCCCAGTATGATGATTCTTTCATACCAGAAAGTGCGAATGCTCTCCACAAGAAAATCATAAGCATCAATACTGGTACTGCGCGGCAAAATTCTACTACTATTGCGGAAATACTACGAATAATAAAATTAGGTAGTAAACGGCAAAGTCCGAAGAATAAGCCAAATACAATAGAACCAACTACTGCAAGTAACGATGCTTTTAGTGTCATCCATAATCCAGGAAGATAAAAATCAACCCAGGCTTCAGATTCGAGTGCAGGATTCCAAAGCGTCCAAGAAAGTTGGTTTTCTCCCTCTGGAGGATTGCTCAAACGAACGAGAATAGCAATAATGCAAATAACAAAAATGCAACCGGCAATAATATTAGCTATGCGAATTTTCTTAAGAGCTTTTGGACCTGGAGCATCGAATAATAATGATTGTTCACGTTGTTTAGCCATTGTTATCACCTTCTCACAGCAAGTTTATTTGACAAATAAGTAGTCAAAATGCCGATAGGAATGATGAGCATAATGTATCCGCAAGCGAAAATTAAGAAGATTGGAACAATCAAATCTGCATGTTTCTCAATCATTTCGCTCATCATTGTTGAAGTCTCAGTGGCAACTGATGCTGCAGCAGCAACTGTAGAATTCTTAAGCAAAGCAATAAATGTATTACCTAATGGTGCTACTGAACCGCAGAAAGTTTGTGGAAGAATTACTTGTGTTGCAGATTGGAAGAAATTTAATCCAAGGGCGCGGCAAGCTTCTGCTTGACCAACAGGCACGGTATTAAGACCAGATCTCAATGATTCGCAAACAAATGCTGCAGTATAAAGCGACAATCCGGCAACTGCCAGCCAGAAGAAATTCACTTCAAAAATTGAGGAGAATCCTATCTTAAGCTGAGCGTAAACGCCTAAAACCATGAAAACCATAATGATGGTAAGTGGCATGTTTTTAAACAATTCAACATAAACTGTAGCAATCATGCGTAATGATGAAACAGGGCAAATGCGCATAGTAACAAGAATTACGCCAATAATTGATGAAAAAAGTACACTCCATAAAGTTATTTCAATATTAACCAAGAATGCTCCTGGAATATTGTAGGAGGTAAATAGCTGCATAAAATCTTGCATATTACTTCTCTCCTTCTTGAGGAATTGGCGGATTATACTTTGCGTTCGGCTTAAAGCCAGTGCCTCGTAAATTGTCGTCTAGAGCTCTTTTCCATGATCCGTTACGAATCATGTCTTTTAAGGCTGCATTAATTTTCTTAGCTAAGCCTGTATTTCCTTTTTTAATACCAATTCCGTAATATTCTGCGGTAAATGGCTTGCCTACAAGCTTTAAACGACCTCGAGAAGCGGTTGCTAAACCAGCAAGAATAATGTCGTCGGTAGTTACAGCATCTACAATTCCTGAGAATAATGCAGTTGCACATTCTGCATAACCAGGCTGTTGCATAAGCTGTACCTTTGAAGAGTAACGCTCCTTAATAGCAATTGCAGATGTTGAGCCTGAAACTGAGCATAAACGCTTTCCGTCCAAATCATTTGGACCGCTTACTTTATGCTCATCTTTTCGAATTAGCAAATCCTGACCGGCAATAAAGTAAGGTCCTGCAAACGAAACCATTTTCTTGCGAGCGTCAGTAATGGAATATGTTGCAACAATCATATCTACATCACCGTTTTGAAGCATTGTTTCACGCTGTTTAGATGGTGATTCTTTCCATACGATTTGATCTTCTGAATAGCCGAGCTTTTTGGCAACGTACTTAGCAACATCAACGTCAAATCCAACGTAAGTTCCTGATTTTTTGAAACCCATACCAGGCTGATCGAATTTAATACCAATGCGTATGACTTTTTTACCATCGCTACGATCGCAAGCTGTAAGCGGCATAACGCAGCATACGGTACAAAGCATCGCTAGTATCGCACGAAAAATGCGATTTTGTAATATTTTCATATCTTTTCCCTTCGTAAGAACTGTTTTAAAGTTTCAGAATTTTTACTGAAAGATAAAACAAAAAAGCAGATTAATGCGTAAGAATCTTGGAAAGGAAATCTTTTGCACGATCAGTTTTTGGATGTTCAAAGAATTCTTCAGGAGTGCCTTGTTCAAGAATTTGACCATCTGCCATAAATACAATTCTGTCAGCTGCCTTGCGTGCAAATCCCATTTCGTGGGTAACACAAATCATAGTCATGCCTTCTTTTGCAAGCTCAACCATGACATCAAGAACTTCATTGACCATTTCCGGATCTAGTGCAGATGTAGGCTCGTCAAAAAGCATAACTTTTGGCTGCATAGCAAGAGCTCGAGCAATTGCAACACGCTGCTGCTGGCCGCCGGAAAGTTGTGAAGGCATTTTGTTTGCTTGATTATCAACTCCGACTCGAGTGAGCAATTCCATAGCAAGAGATTCAGCACTTTGCTGATCCATATGGCGCACTTTCATTGGGGCAAGAGTAACATTTTCCAAAATAGTCTTGTTAGCGAAAAGATTAAAGGACTGGAATACCATACCAACTTCTGCTCGCAAAGCTGCAAGTTCTTTTCCTTCTTGAGGAAGTGGCTCACCGTCAATACGTATGTCACCTGAATCAATAGTTTCGAGACGGTTAATTGTGCGACACATTGTCGATTTACCAGAACCAGATGGACCGATAATAACTAGTACTTCGCCTTTGTTAACGGTCAGATTGATGTCTTTAAGCACATGAAGTTTTCCATAATGCTTTTCGACATGACTTAGTTCTACGAGGGGATTTGCCGCTTTTTGCACTGAAATAGTGCGATTAGTCATATCCTCGGCGTTTGGATTTGACATTGATACTTGCTTATCCATAACAAGAAGTTTAGCTAATCTGTGTTACGGCTATTTATCACTATCGTTACGTTTTGTAACTCTTACGTTACAAAAAAGCCGTTGATTGTGATCATAAAATCAACAATCAACGGCTTGTCAATAACATTTTTTACAAGTATTTTTATTTACTCGTCTTCTTCTGGATCGTAATCAACACCAGTTTCAGCACGCTGCTCGTCAGAAATTGGAGCAGGAGCGCCGGTTAGAGGATCTCGACCGCCGCCAGCCTTAGGGAATGCAATTACGTCGCGGATTGAGCTTGCGCCTGCCAAAATTGCAGCAGTACGATCCCAACCCAAAGCAATACCGGCGTGAGGTGGAGCACCATACTTGAAAGCTTCAAGCAAGAAGCCGAACTTTTCGTCAGCTTCAGCCTTATCGATTCCAAGAACATTAAGCACACGATCTTGAATATCGTCGCGGTGGATACGAACGGATCCGCCGCCCATTTCATTACCGTTGCACACGATATCGTAAGAATCGCTCATAGCGTGCTCTGGATCTTTATCAAACTTATCAATCCAATCAGCAGATGGCATTGTAAACGGATGGTGCATAGAAGTCCACTTTGAGTGGCCAACGGCAACGTCGTCATCATCTGGATCATCAGTGCGCTTAAATAGTGGGAAGTCAACAACCCAAGTGAAAGCAAACTCATCTGGGTGAAGCAATCCTGCGCGGCTAGCAAGTTCAACGCGCACTGCGCCGAGCAAAAGCTGCGAAGACTCGCGAGAACCTGCTGCGAAGAACACTGCATCGCCATCTTCTGCTCCAACAGCTTCCTTAAGACCTGCGCGCTCTTCTTCACTAAGATTCTTAGCAACAGGACCCTTTAACTCGCCATCTTCACCAAACACAACGTAAGCCAATCCCTTAGCTCCACGCTGCTTAGCCCAATCCTGCCAAGCGTCAAATTGGCGACGAGGAGTTGCAGCACCGCCCTTAAAGAGCACAGCGCCAACGTATGAAGCTTGGAACACGCGGAATGGAGTGTTCTTAAAGTAGTCAGTCAACTCAATAAGTGGGTTTCCAAAACGCAAATCAGGCTTATCGGAACCATACTTATCCATTGCTTCCTGCCAAGTAATACGAGGCAAAGGAAGAGTAATCTCGTGACCAGCTTCCTTCCAAATAGCAGCAATAACGCGCTCTGCCATAGCCATAACATCTTCCTGGCTTGCAAAGCTCATTTCCATATCAAGCTGAGTGAACTCAGGCTGACGATCTGCACGGAAGTCTTCGTCGCGATAGCAACGAGCAAGCTGATAGTAGCGCTCGACGCCAGAAACCATGAGCAACTGCTTTAGAAGCTGAGGAGACTGTGGAAGTGCGTACCAAGAGCCTGGAACCAATCGTGCTGGAACAACGAAGTCGCGAGCACCTTCAGGAGTTGACTTAATGAAAGTTGGTGTTTCAACTTCAGTAAAGTTCATGTCTTCCAAAGCATGGCGGGCAGCCTTAGCCATATCAGAGCGAAGCTTCAAATTGCGCTGCATAGATGGGCGACGCAAATCAAGGTAACGATACTTCAAACGAACATCTTCGCTTGGAAGCTTGTTCTCGGACTCGTTTTCCAAAGCTGTTGAAACCTGGAATGGCAAAGCGTCTGACTTTGCGAGAATAGTAACAGTTTCTGCAACAATCTCAATTTTACCGGTTGCTAAATGATCGTTTTCGTTGCCATCTGGACGCAAGCGAACTTCGCCGGTCACTTGCACAACGAATTCACTACGCAATGGTCGTGCAGTTTCTTCATCGTAAATAACAACTTGCACTAAGCCTGTGTTATCACGGACATCAACAAAGGCAACTCCACCATGATCGCGGCGACGATCAACCCAACCAGCGATGGTTACTTTTTGCCCGACTAATTCTTCAGTCACTTCAACGGCATGATGTGTGCGATACGCCGTCTGGCTCATAAGTCCACTTCCTCTACAATCTAATTGATATATTCATTTGTTTCTATTGACATGATTTTGCGCACAATATTCAAGCAAATTTGCAAGACATTATTTAGCGCAAGAAACTGTCTGCCGGGCATAAACAGTATCCGGTTGCCAAGACGTGGCATCCGCGGTTTCCTGTTCGCCAGTAATAATATTTTTTACTTCATCGTGAGATGACTCTGATTCAGTGCTATCAGCAGGGAACCACACATAAGGAATGCCGAGCTTGTCAGCATATTTTATTTGCTTACCAAGCTTTGCTGCGCTAGGAGCAACATCTGCTGCAATGCCTCGATCTCGTAAAGTTTTAGCAATAGCATTGCATGCAGGACGATCTTCTTCATTCCACACTGCAACAAGTACTGCAGCAGGAGAAACTCGGGAAACAGTAGCTCCTGCAGTGTGAAGCATATAAGAAAGCAGTCGAGACATGCCAATTGAAAGTCCTACGCCTGGATACTTCTTCTTGCCCTGTGAAACTAAATTATCGTAACGTCCACCAGAGCAAATTGAACCAAGAGATGCTGCATTATCAAGGAAAGTTTCGTAAACAGAACCAGTATAGTAGTCAAGTCCACGAGCAATCTTCAAATCAGCAACAACAGCGCCTGGGCGAATACGTGCTGCTTCGTCTACAATCATCGCAAGAGTTTCAACACCTTGAGAAGCTAAAACGTAAGACTCGTTATCATCACTTCGAGAAATATTATGCTTATCGCATAATTCGTTGAAACGAGACTTCAACTCATCTCCTGTTTCGGCAGTAAGTTCAGCTAATTCTAAGCATGCATCAGCTTGAGAAGCCGTAGCGCCGCATTCTTTTACCAAAAGCTTGGATACTTCTTCAGCGCCAATTTTGTCTAGCTTATCGATTTCTCGAAGAACTCCCTCGATATCGCTTAATCCAATACCGCGATAAAAACCTTCAGAAAGCTTTCGATTATTAGCATGAACAGTTGCCTTAGGAAGACCAAACTTACGTAAACGCTCAAGAGCTTCAACCATAACAAGTGGAAGTTCAACTTCGTAGTGTGAAGGTAATTCGCCATTTCCTACGACATCGATATCTGCTTGAACAAACTCACGGAAACGACCTTCTTGTGGACGCTCCCCTCGCCAAACTTTTTGCATTTGCCAGCGCTTAAATGGGAACGTCAAATCGCCAGTATGCTCAACGACGTAACGGCTGAGTGGAACTGTTAAATCGAAATGTAAGCCAATGCGTTCTTCTACAGGAGTGTCGGATTCGTGACCAACTTCTTGTAAACGCGATAATAAATAAATTTCTTTACTGGTTTCGCCTTTTTTTAATAAGCTTGAACCCTGTTCTACTGCACGCGTTTCAATTCCAATAAAACCGTTGAGTTCAAACACTTCTCTTAGTGTGTCAATTACTTGCTGTTCAACAGCGCGTTCACTAGGAAGCCATTCAGGGAAACCCGATATTGATGAGCCTTGTACCATGTCCACTATAATAGGTGGTGTTGCGGAAAAATCATGGCTTACCGTCATACTTATTCGTAACAATGTTACCGTGCATCTGCTGTAAGGAGTCGTCCCGTGACCGAACAGACTAAACCTGAAGAAACTACTAAAACTACTACCGCGCCAAAGCCAGTTGCTCCATCTCCAGCAAGCTTCGCGCATAAGACTCGTGTTGTTGCTCAAGCACCAACCATTTCTTATAGTGAAGAGGATATTAAAGCCGCAAAAACCTTTGGCCGTGTTGATGAAAATGGCACTGTTTACGTTACTGAAAACGGTGTTGAGCGTGAGGTTGGTCAATACTCCACTGGCACTCCTGAAGAAGCGTTGACTTTCTATATTCATCGTTATCTTGATTTGAAGATTAAGCTTGATCTTTTCGCTAAGCGCTTGGAAGCTTCCAATGTAAAAGCAAAAGAAATTGACGAAACGCTTAATACTTTGAAAGCTGAATTGGAAAATCCTGCTGCCGTAGGCGATATTGCTGCTTTACGTGCGCGACACGCCGAATTGGCTGCAAAAGGTAATGAAAAGAAGGAAGCAATCTCTAAAGCTCGAAAAGAAGCTCTAGAAAAAGCTTTGAAAGAACGTACAAATATTGTAGAACGTGCAGAATCGTTAGTAGCACAAATGAATGAATCTACAAACTGGCGTGAATTAAACGATAAGTTACGTGCTTTATTTGACGAATGGCAGGAGCATCAGCGTACTACTATTCACTTAAATAAGTCTGATGCCGATGCTTTGTGGCAGCGTTTTTCAAAGGCTCGTTCTGCATTCTCTCAGGCTCGTAACTCTTGGGTTAAAGAACGTGAGCACGTGCGTAATACTGCTAAGCAGCTTAAGGAAGCTATTATTGCAGAAGCTGAAAGCTTAAAAGATTCAAAAGATTGGCGTGAAACTTCTATGAAGTTCAATGCTTTGATGGATCGTTGGAAGAAAGCTGGCAATGCTGGTCGTCAGCACGATGATGCTTTGTGGGCTAAGTTCCGCGAAGCTGCTGATGCTTTCTATCATGCTCGTCAAAATGACCGTGAAAAGGTTAATGCTGGAGAACACGAAAATCTTGCTAAGAAGGAAGCTTTGCTCGTAAAAGCAGAGGCTTTGTTGCCAGTAGAAAATGAAGAAGCTGCTAAGAAGGCTCGTAAGGCTTTGTCTCAGATTCAGGAAGAATGGGATGCTATTGGTTTCGTTCCTCGTGAAGATATGCGTCGTATTGAGTCTCGCTTGAACGACGTTGATAAAAAGATTAAGGCTGTTGAAGACGCTGCTTGGCGTGAGGCTGATCCTGAAGCTAATGCTCGTAAGTCCAGTTTTGCTTTACAGTTGGAAGCGCAACTCGAAGAGCTTAACGCTGCTATTGCTAAGGAAACCGATAATAAGCGTAAAGCTAAGTTGGAAGCTGAAAAGGCTACTAAAGAGCAGTGGCTTAGCGCTGTTAAGTAAATTAGTTTTATAACTAATTAAAAGTATGGGGTTGCTTAAAAATCAAGCGACCCCATACTTATTTTTCGGCTGTATTTTAAGATTTATTTGCTTTTAAGAGTTTTTTATTAAAGATTTAGCTAAATGAATAAAAGTATTAGCTAAATTAGAATCTGCCAATTTTCCATTTTCGGTTAGAACAGCAGGTCGCCCTGCTTCACCAGTTTCTCTAAGCGCAGGATCTAAAGGAAGTTGAGCTAAAAGAGGCACATTAGTGCCAAGAGCGTTACAAAGTTGTTCGCTTACTCTCTTTCCTCCCCCTGAACCAAACAATTCTAAGCGCTCGCCGTTATTTTCAAACCAGCTCATGTTCTCAACAACTCCGCGAACTTTTACAGGAATTTGCAAAGCCATAAGACCTGATCTAACTGCCACATCTGATGCACTAGGCTGTGGAGTTGTTACTACAACAAGCTCTACGTTTGGTAAGGATTGCGCTACAGCTAATGCCATATCTCCTGTGCCTGGAGCTAAATCAAGAAGTAAAACATCGGGGTTGCCCCACCAAACATCGGAAAGAAACTGTTCTAAAGAACGTTGTAATCGTGGCCCTCTCCACAAAATAGCACGATCGGTTCCAGCAAACATTCCAATAGAAATAAGTTTTACTCCCCAAGCAACTACAGGCATAAGCATTCCGTTTAAATTTGTTGGTTGAGAATTAACTCCAAACATTCGCGGTAAAGAAAAGCCGTAAATATCGGCGTCAATAGCTGCAGTATCGTAACCTAATGCTGCAAAAGTTGCAGCTAAATTAGCAGTTATAGAAGATTTTCCCACTCCGCCTTTCCCAGAAGCTATAGCAAAAATTCTCGTGCGAGTGCCAGCTTTATTAAATGGATTTTCTTTGCGTTCAGCTTTTAAATCTGCAACTAACTTTTCTAATTTAGTTTTACTCATTGCAGTAGCGTTAACGTGCGGTATGAGTATTGCTTGAGGATATTTAGATATAGCTTCTTGAACTCGTCCTGTAATCACTTCTGCCAGAGGGCAATTTGGCACAGTAAGTTCAAGATTTATTTCTACATCATAAGCAAACTTTGTTGCATCAATGGTTTCAGCTTTTTTTATCACATGCACTCCGGTTACCATATTTAATTCGGTAACAGAGCGACCTAATTCTGGATCAATAACGCTACCCAGTAAATCGTAAACTTGTTTTTCGAGTTCACTTGTATTCATGCGTTATGATTCCTCAGCAATGAGATTTGGCACAGTATTATTTGCAATTTGTAGTATTTCTTCTAAGTTCCCAGTTTTTAAAAGAGTATTAAACTGTTGTTCGTTAAGCATAGGAATGCCAAGTTCTTGCGCTTTAGTTGCCTTGGATCCTGCATTTTCGCCTAGAATAACGCAATATGTGTTCTTGCTTACTGACCCTGATGCTTTGCCGCCTCTTGAGACTATAGCTTCTTTTGCGCTGTCCCGTGTAAATCCTTGCAAAGATCCTGTAACAACTATTGTTTTACCTACTAATGTTTGAGCGAAAGATGATGCTTCAACTTTTCCTACTACACCTGCTCCTTGCCACGATTTTAATACTTCAAATTGCCAATTAGCAGGGTCTTTAGCTTGCTGGAACCAGTTGTATACTGCTTGCGCAATTTCAGGACCAACTCCATCAATTTGTGTAAGTTCTTCAATAGATGCTTTGGAAATATTGTCTAAAGATCCAAAATTTGCCGCTATAAGACGTGCAGTTGGTGGACCTAGTCTACGAATAGATAAAGCAACCAAAACTCGCCACAGTGCTGCATTTTTGCCTTTTTGAGCTATTTCTTCAAGCATGCTACGAGTAGTTTCAGAAGGTCTTGTATACCATGGCACATTTATTGTTTCTTTAGCGTTGTCGCTAGTTTTAGCATTTCTAGTAATGCGCTTATTTTTCCAAAGTACTACTTTAGCGTCAATTGGAACCTGGAATTTAGGATATTGAGGATCCCATTGTTCGTTTAGTGAAGTAGTTTTTTCGGAAGTTTCTGCTGCTTCGTAATTTGTAGATAACTTTGCTTCGATTGTGCGAGTCCAAAATGCTCTAACTTGATGCCAAAGACCAGATCCGCCTATTTTGCGTGTACGCTTTTTAAAGCTACCGTCTTTACTAACTTCTTTCCACTCTTCAACAAGAGGAATTTCTTTCCAAACCATTACATTTTGTAAATCGTCGGCAGTAATACTAAATAATCCAGCTTCATTTCTAAGTACTGGAGTTTGTGGTTCAGGTAGCGTTAAATCTGGTGAAGGTATATATGGTTGTTGAGTTGCGCCTCGCTGAATTATAATTTTATCCATATCTGGGCAGTAAACTTCTGCAGTTGTAGGCCTGCAATCCTCAGGATTTGTGAGAGCTAGCGCAGCGTTATCGCCCAAATTTTCAATATCAAAAGCTTGTCTGGAAGCCAAGTGAATTATTCGTTCTGTAAGTTGAGCTGGACAGTTTTCTACATTTGGGCAACGAATGTCTTTATCTCCCTCTTTTGCAGGAGCTAGCTTAGTTCCACAAGATGGGCAGTATTCTGGCATAACAAACTTTTTAAGTTCATTTTCTCGCCCTTCCCTAGCTTTAAGTACCGGTCCGACTAATTCCGGAATAACATCCCCAGCTTTACGAACTACGACAGTATCGCCAATTAGCACACCTTTATGTTCAACTTCGTAAGCGTTATGAAGAGTTGTACGCGAAATTGTCGATCCTGCTACAGTAACAGGTTCAAGAACAGCTACAGGAGTTACTCTTCCAGTTCTTCCAACCTGGACAATAATATCCTTCAAATAAGTATTAACTTCTTCAGGAGGATACTTGTATGCAATAGCCCATCGTGGAGCTCTAGAAGTAGCTCCTAGTTGATGCTGTAATGCTCTGTCATCAACTTTTACAACTATGCCGTCTAAAGCGTGCAAAATATTTGCTCTATGCTCTCCGTAATAGTCAATCATTTCTTCTATTTCAGAAAAATTTGTGACTTTTCTCGTGTATGGAGAAACAGGTATTCCCCACTGTTGGTAGAACTTATATGCGTCAGACTGATTAAATTTTGTTTCACTATTGTTATGGCTTGTATTTTCTTTCCAACGAAGCTCACCTAGCCCGTGTGCAAAAAAGCTTAATCGACGCGTGGCTGTAATTCGTGGATCTTTTTGGCGCAAAGAGCCAGCTGCAGCGTTACGAGGGTTTGCAAAAGCAACTCGTCCAGCATTTTCTTGTTCATCATTTAATTTTCTAAAGTCTTCCCATTTCATAAAAACTTCGCCACGAATTTCCACGAACTCAGGAATATCGTCAGTATTGTCAGAATGAAGCTGTGTTGGTATTGCTTCAATCGTTCTTACGTTTAATGTAATATCCTCGCCAGTTACGCCATCGCCTCTAGTAAGACCTTGTTCAAGAGTACCGTTGCGATAAATAAGATTTAAAGCAAGACCATCAATTTTTACTTCGCAAGTCATAGGAAGAGGTTGAGATTCATCCCATTGTAAATCGCGAATTACGCTGTTATACCAATCATGTAATTCTTCAATTGAAAATACGTCATCCAAACTCATCATTCGAGACGGATGTTTTACAGAAGTAAAATCGTTAGAAAAAGTTCCACCTACGCGATGTGTTGGAGATTGAGGAGTATCTAAAGTTGGGAAGGCAGCTTCTAAAGAGCTTAGCGCTCGCATTCTTGCATCGTATGCTGCGTCTGAACTAGTTGGAGAATCTTCTACATAATAAGCAATTTGATCAGATTGTGCCCAAGCTGCCAATTTCGCCCAAAGTTTCGCAGCTTGCTCTATAGTAAGCGTCGCTGGCTGCAAATTTCCGAGAGTCAACGCATCAGTGTCTGTTGGTTTCAAGTTTACAATCCACTTTTCGGTGTCTATTGTAGAGTTCCACTCATTCGCTTCATGCATGTCAGTTTTGTTATCAGTTTTGCTATCAGCCTGAGTAACAGTCTCTGTTTTAACTGTACTTATGCTATTAGTTTCGTTTTTTGGCGCTTCATGAGATATAGTTTGCTCGTCAAAATCGTAAAAAAGCGATAACTGTTCGCTCTCTGTTGACTCTTCGCGAATACTATTTTCACTCATGAATATTCCCTTCAGCTACGTTTTACTAATGCCTATAAACAGTATCTAATAAGACTGTATAAGCACAGTAAAAACTATTCAATGATGTATTGAGTATTAAGCTAATAAATTTTAAAACTGCTTGCTCTATTTCTTAAGCGTTTAAAGATCTTAAGAACTGTGTTTGTACTGTGCTACTTAGATCTTCGTTAGAAGTCATTCGAATATTTGCAACACATAAAGTTCTTGCAATTACAAACATTCCATCGTTCACAGTTAATTTTGCTGCTTTATCAATAATCTCTTCTGCTTCAATATCAGGCCAAGCTGGTACATCTTCAGAAAGAAGAGCCATCTGTGCTTCATGTATATTGCTCGGTATTAGCTTGCACTGCGATCTCATTCTAGAAAGAAGCTCATCAAGTTCCATTTCTAGCGGCTCAATCTTTCCTGGAGCTAAGTATTGTGCCATTCTATATGAAGATGCAGCAATGAGGAAATTATTCTGCATCCATTCCGCATAAGCGAGCTTATAGTAAGCAAAAGCAGCATCATCCCTATCGAGAGACACATTCAAAGCGTTAATGCAAGCTGCAATAACAGATGACCAATCCTCTTTTTGCGCAAGTATATCAGCTAATCTTAAATGAGAAAGAGCGTAAGTAGGAGCGTACGAAACCATAATATTTAAATGGCGTAAAGCTTCGTCATGTTGGTTTAATTGCGAAAGTAAATCAGCAAGTTCCATATGTGCGTAGAAAAGACCGTCAGGAATAAGTCTTGTTCGTTCTTCTTTAGTTGCAAATAGATGATTATAAATTACTCTCTCAGCGTAGGAATTAAAGTATCTTGGTACAGCTTCGCTGCTAGTAAACATAGTATCGAATTGTGCTACAGAATTTTCGTACTCTTTTAAAGCCTCGCTAAGGTCCCCATTCATAAACTGTTCGTGAGCTTTTGTACGAATATCTCTTATACGTTTTGCTGTAGTAAATGAAAGATTAGGTAAATCTGTTTCGTCAATTAGCGCTCGCGTTATTGAATCTGCTTGAGCGTTAAGTTCAGGATCGTCAATGCTTTCAATAATACTCATAGCTTCGTGAGCTTTTTGTGCAGTTGTTGGCATAAGTTCTGAAGCAATATGATGGAAGTCGGCAACAGCTTGTTGCAGAAGATCTTCACGTTGTATAGAAAGCCCTTGTGCGTATTGTGTTCCCAGTATGCTTTCCTGATCTGCTGTAAAAATTTTGTCAGAAAATTCAGGTTCTTCTTGTGATCCATGAGGAGAAAAGCGGCTACTGTGAACATCAAAATCTGGTTCGATGGTATTTAATTTTCCATGAGAATCAATGTTTAATTTGGCATTAAATTTTTCGTATGTTTTTATAGGATTATTTAATCCGTTTTGGTGAATAAGTTTTATAAATCTGTCTCTGCTAAACGTAACTGTAGTTAGAGCTCGTATGGATGGTGCTGTAGTAAAAGCTGCAAATGAATTTTCTTCTTTAGACTTATCCATGCTGTTTTCGGACAGTTGATTTTCGTTAGAATCTGCGTTTGTGTCTGTTTCTGAGTTTAATTCTTGGCTGCTTGCGCTCGCATGCATTGATATGACATTATTGTTTGTCTTGTTTGCGTTACTAATATTAGTCTGCTGCATTTCTTGCAATTTAGACGGGTCTCCATGAATGTCACCGTCTTTTGGATCTCCTTTTGGCTTGGATGAATCATTATTTGCAGCGTCACTATTCATAACGTTAAGCGCATTAAGAGTACGATTTACAAGATTGTTCATAGCATTGTTTTGTGCTGTAACCATCTCTTCTAAGCCTATTGAATCTAAGCGTATAGAAACATTTTTTACTTTACCGCTTGCTCCAAAAGCTAGAGTAGACATTATCATTCCAACTTGAAGATTGTAGTTTGTAGCTAGTTTTTCTTTATCGTCGTCGTTCAGATTTTTCCAAGATTTATCCTCATTAGCGTAAGCTACAGATGGCATAAGTGCAGCTCCAGCTGTAGTAAGGTTTATTGCCACGTTACCATCTTCTAAATTAGATCGGAATTCCGCGTCAAAACGGAACGGCAAGTATACACTTCTAATAAGATTAGAAAGACGCTGCCTATAGGACCATTCACTGTCGTTATCTATCTTATTGAAATACTTATCGTTATTTTTTACCTGCTTTGCTCTTCTCCACATGTGCAAAATAGGTCTTATTTTGTCGTCCATCAGAGGATTGCCAAAAAATTGCATACCTATTGAACCGCTTGCTGCAAAAGCAACATCTTTAATCATTGCCATGTCGATTTGTGATGCCTGCTCTTCTTTTATAGTATTTTCGCAAGTTTTTCCTCCCATAATGGAGTTAATTTGCAGACAATCATAAATTGAATATAAACGGTTAATAGCGCCTTCTATTTTAAGTACTTTGAGTGCAGCATTTGGTTCCAAAGCATCATCCCAAAGTAAGTAGTTTGCTTCTGTTTGCTGAGATTTTTGCATGTGTAGGCGTTCTGCACCATGCACTGCTTCCAGGCTGCGTTCTGTTTCTAAAGCTCCAGTTGAGCGCATTAATTTTTCGAAATATTCTTCTAAACCTGAAACTCTTAAATTCTCTTTTTTCGCTATTTTTATGTCTTCTACACTTCTTCGTATTGCTCCTAAAGGTGCTTCGTGTTCTAGTCTGCGAAGTACATTGCTGTAACCAAATCCAGTTAAAGACTTGTGCATGTCTGGAATGAATAATGCTGCAAAGAATGCTATTGTTATTGCATTTCTGTATGTAAGATTGCATCGTAAGTTTTCTGGAAGTTTAGTTCGTAACTCTTCGAGAGTATAAGTTTTTTTAGTTCCGAACCCGTGTGAGATCCATGATCCGATTTTAATTAAACCGTTATCTTCTGAAAGTTGTAAAACTAAGTCTCCGTTTGATACGCAAAATACGTTTTCTTTTCTAATTTTTGAAAAAGTTTTAGAAAAGTGGTTTATTTTTCCGGCAAAAGTTTTAGAGCGATGTTCTGGTTTTAATGCGCTTTTAGACTTACTGCTTTCTAAAGAAGCGAGAAAATCTTCTACGGTTGCGTCGCCATTTAAATAGGATTCTACGATATTATCCATATCATAGTCTGTATGTTTGGTGTACGTTTCGTCAAACGCTTCCAAAAATGCACATTTTAGAGTAATTTTTGTTTTTTTATATTGTTTTCCATAAAAACGGTGTAAATCTTTCAGTGAAGAATTATTTTTTTCTACAAATGAAAGTTGCGGTCTCATGTCTTGAATATCTTCGTAGCTAAGTTTGCTGCCGAGAAATATTCGCCCTTCTGAATCTGCTACTGCTAGTTGAAGGAATTTTCTTCCGTCTTCTTTAAATAATCCAATTGACGTGTATTCTTTTTTCTTGTTAAGTTGAACCCAGCCTAATTGATTGTTGGTATTTGTTTGTGGAAAATCTTTAATAACGTACTTTTTAGCGCGCGACGAAATATCTATTGGATTGCCTTCTGACCACAACGAGTTAAGAGATTCTTGTAGTTGCAACATACTATCTTCCTGAGATTCTGAATTTTCAGTAGTTTGCATGTTGTTAGTCATAATCCCCATTCTTTCACTTTGCTTTGTGGCATGTGAGTTTTTGTTTTATATTTTTAGCGCACATAATGTGGCGTTTAATCACATTATTTTAGTATATAAGAAATTATGCATGTTATAAAATGCGCGACATTATTTATCGAAATTATTTCATCAATAGATTGCTAATAAGAGAATACGACGGCTTCGAATATTGAGAAAAAATGGAGCGGACAACGGGACTCGAACCCGCGGTCTCAACCTTGGCAAGGTTGCGCTTTACCAACTAAGCTATGTCCGCAAACAAGTGAATACCTTATATCATTTTCATAAAAAGTGCAAATTAGGTATGTCGCAAGCCTTACAAGTACTGGCTGCACTTGTAAGGCTTACTTGTTTCAGATTTTCAGTGTTTTAAGTTGAAGACTTATTTTATTTGTTTGCTTACTTGCTTTCGTCATCGCGCTTTGGAGAAGATGGTGTTGCACCTTTTTCAAGCACTCGACCAGGGCCTGCAAGATAAGCTGCGCGGCCTGCTTCAATACCAAGCTTGAATGCTTTAGCCATAAGCACAATATCGTTTGCAGTAGCAACTCCAGTATTTGCCATTACAGCTGCAGCACCCATTTCCATTGCTTCAGCAGCCTGGCTTGGAACGCCAATGCCGGCATCGACAATAACAGGAAGATCGATTTCGTCGATAATAAGCTGAATAAACTTCTTAGTTTCAAGACCCTTGTTAGAGCCAATCAAAGAGCCGAGAGGCATAATTGCAGCAGCTCCAGCGTCGCGCATTGCCTTAGCAAAGTACAAATCTGGATACATGTAAGGAAGAACAGTAAAGCCTTCGTCAGCCAAAATCTTTGTTGCTTGCAAAGTAGCTTCATTGTTTGGCAACAAATACTTGCGATCAGGAATAATCTCAAGCTTGATGAAGTTTCCGCAACCCATTTCGCGAGCAATATGTGCAGTGTTAACTGCTTCCTCTACAGTTACGCATCCGCTAGTATTAGGCAGAATGGTAACGCCTTCTGGAATATGCTTTAAAATTCCTGCAGCTTTCTCGCTATAGCGAATTGCTACAGTAATCATTTCAGCTTTAGCACTATTTACTGCGGCATCAATAAGCTCCTCAGAATACTTTCCAGAACCCAAAATGTATCGAGAAGTAAACTTCTTACCGCCCAATTCTAAATAATCTTCATTCTCCATAATTTCCTCCATTTTTTATCCATTTCAACGCTTCTAAGGCTTCTAAACTTGCGATAATCGAAACATAAGGCAAATACAAGCCTTCTTCGGGAGAAGACTTAAAATCACCCACTAAGCACACGTTTGAAAGATGCTTAATTTTTACGTTCCTAATATCTCCTAGTCCAGATAAGCCAGAAGCAGTAATAACATATTTGTTAGGATGATTCATGAAATAGTCAAGAACCATTGCTTTCGATTCGCGATTGTCGAATGCTTCAATAAACAAGTCGGAGCGTTCAGCAATCTCATCCAACGATTCCGGCGTAACTTTTTGCACAAAAGCTTCTACTTCAACGTACGGCAAAGTTTCATTAAGTCGCGCTTTAGTAGCATATACTTTGTGTTGTCCAATTTCGTTAATCGTATAATTTTGACGGTTTAAATTCGAATACTCGATACTGTCAAAATCGTAAATGTACAACTTTTTTACGCCGGCTCGCGCAAGCATCAACGCAATATTTGATCCTAAACCGCCGCAGCCAAGTATTGAAACTGATTGTTGAGCAAACAAATCATTATCTTCCTTTAGCTGACGTTTAAGAACTTTTGCGCGAATATCGTCACTTTCCATTCATCCTCCTCCCATAATGCTAAATACTTCAATTTTTGCGTTATCTTTAACTATGAAAGTTTCAAAATCTTTGCGTTTTACTAATTCACCATCAACTTCTATTGCAACAAAAGTACTGTCGTAGCCTTCGCGCTTAAGTAGTTCAAGTAAATTCTCGTTCTCAACATAATCCACAGTATCGTGATTAAGTTTCAGCACACTTACCTCCTTTCTATAGAATATGCTTTAAGTTTTGAATATTACGTTTGAATATTACGTTTAAAGATTTTACCTAATCCTTAGCTGGATGAAGAATAAACTTGCCTTTAAAGTCTTCGCAAACGCCGTTTTCTTTGCTGTAAATTTCTTCACCGCGAAGTAAAGTTCTTACCACCTGGCAGCCAATAGTGCGACCAACGTACGGGCTGAACTTATTGCGATACTCAAGGTCTTTAGCTTTAAGAACATAAGGAGCATTTGGTTTAATGAATGCCAAGTCTGCATCATAACCCAAACGTATGCTTCCTTTTCCTTTCAGATCGAAGCGTTTTGCAGAATTGCTAGAATTCAATGCCACAAATTGAGTTAATGACATTCCGCGCTTTTGCACAGCTTCATCAAAGAACACATCAACATCGTTTTGAACGCTACCAATACCACCCCAAGCTGTGAAAGCATCATCAGTTTGCTTCAAACTCAAAGGAGCTGGCGAATGGTCGGAAACAATGAAGTTAATAGAACCGTCAAAAACCTTTTCCCACAAGCCATTCTGGTTTTCCTTGTCACGAATTGGCGGAGTGCACTTAGCAATATTTCCAATCTCGTCAAGCTCAGAAGTGTCGAAATACAGGTAATGGTTGCAAGTTTCGCAGCTTACGTCAACGCCATTCTTACGAGCGTCAGCAACAGCTTGAGCACCTTCTGGTGAAGAAACATGAACAATATGAATTCTGCATCCAGTTTCTTTAGCAAAAAGACAAGCGCGCTCAATAGCTTCAACTTCAGTGAAAACAGGTCTGGTTGCTACGAACTCAGAAAGTTTTCTAGCTCCCATTTGATGAGCTTTCTTTCCAAGCTGATCTGTAATAGGAGCGTTTTCGCAATGCATAATCAAAATTTTGCCTGTTTTAGCAATCTGCTGCATACCTGTATACAAGGAGTAATCGTCGCAATTGTATAAATCAACTTGCAAATCCTTGTCGCCTGTAGTTCCAAGGAATGCCTTGTAATTAACAACACCTTGCTTATCTTGCTCGCATATTCCACCGTTTAGATTTTGTGGCTCCAAACCACCAGTTTGACCAACGTCAACTTTTAGTTTTCCTTCAGCCTCTTTTAAAACTGCCTCAAATGATTTTCCATCAGTAGTAGCAGGAATTTGATTGCAAGGCATTTGCAGCATTGTAGTAATACCGCCTTTTGCACCGGCAGAAGTTGCGGTTACAAAACCTTCCCAATCGTCGCGAACGCCGCCGCCTGGAGCGTTAATATGAACATGAGAATCAACTTTTCCAGGAACAACTATTAAATCAGTTGCGTCAATAGTTTTTTCTGCTGCAAAGTTGCTTCCAAAAGCGGCAAACTTGCCGTCTTTAATTGCTATATCGGCTTTGGTTGCTTCATTATCGAATACAACCAAACCATTTGTGATTACTACATCGTAGTTCATATTATTTCCTTTCTTTAGCCATTGTTGGCTGAAAAACTTTTGATAGTAATATTTGACACACGAAACCTACAGCGCATCCCACAATCCATGAGATTTGAGTAAGCGGTGAAAGTAGAGGAATTATCTGCCCGGAAAGAGCAAATAAAAGTCCAAGTATCGTAGAAGTATAAGATATCCAGTTAGTTCCAGAATAAGCAGATTTTGATGAACTATTTGTATCGTAATAAATTTGATCAAGATCAATATGCGTGCGCTTTACTACGTAATAGTCAGCAAGTAGAACACCTGCAATAGGGCCTAAAAGCATACCAATAAGATTCAAGAAGCCTGTAATATTAGCCATAAACTTCCACGGCATTAACACAGTGCTTACAAGAGCTGCAATAACTACGCCACGCTTATAATTTACAAATCGCGGAGCTAAAGCAGTTAGCTGGTATGCTGCAGGAACAATATTGCCAGTAGCATTTGTACAAACTGTAGTAAGTAGAAGCAACCCAGTAGCTATTGCAATTGCAGGAAGACTATCCCACTTGTTTATGATAACAAGAACATCTGTAATGGTTTCATGGTAAAAAAGCGATCCGCCTACTAAAATAACTACGCTCGTAAAAGCAAAAAGCGCGTAACTCAGCAAGAAGCTAGCAATTTGACCTTTTAGTTGAGCCATAGTTGACTTTGCGTTTTGCGTAAAATCAGCAATAGAAACGGCAGGAGCAGCCCAAACACCCAGCACAGAATTTACAGCCATCATCATGAAAAGCCCAAGACCGTAATTAGTTGGAGCTTGAACAGTAGCATGATATTGCATGATTGCAGATAAACCACCAGCACAGCTAATAGCCCATACGCTCATGCAACCAAAAACAACGTAAATAAGCGGGCTTAATACTACAGTTAGCTTATTAAGAGTCTTTCCTCCACCTAAGCCAATCGCCAAATTAAGCAACCAAAATATTGCGAAGGAAATAATAATAGGTATGTGCGAACCAACAAATGGTATTTTGCTTCCAAACGTAAGAAACTCAGGGCAAATTTTGCCAACTAGAACCTCTAAAGCTTTCGCACCTATATATGTTTGAATGCCATACCAGCAGATTGCAGCAACTACTCCCCTAAGGAATCCTGGTAGCTGAGCGCCTGCTTTTCCGTATGTTGCGCGCAAATGCATAGAAAACGGTATGCCGTATTTGGAACCTACAACACCGTTAGCAACCATGACAATTGCTGTAAGAATTGCGCCAAGCATGATACCAATCATTACGTAAATTGGAGAGTATCCCATCAAAAGGAACGCGCCAACTGCAGCATAATTAGGAATATTGTGTACAGACTGCATCCACAAAGTGCAAAAATTAAGAGCACTCATTGTGCGTTTTTCTTGCGGCTTTGGCAGTAAATCTTCATTAGTGTAGCCGCGCTCGCGGTAACATTCCAAGTTTTTACTAGCTACTGGCTCATCTTTTAGCAGTTTACTAATTTGCATGCGCACCTCCTTACTTTTCTTGTTTGTAAATTTGATTCTTTTTTGTGTTTTGTGTTTTGAGTTTTTTGAAAGTAATAATCGCAACTTTGCTCAAAAATAAAAAAGATACGAAAGGATGTCGTACCCGTGGTGGTGCGCCCCTTCGTATCAGCCTCTTATTCGTGAATAAGCGTTGTACTCTCATTCGATATTCACTTTTCTTCGCTGCGGTTAACTAAGCAGTGAAGTTTGCATAGTATATGCCTTTTGCGTCCTTCCTAAATTTCCATTTCTTTTTGGTTTTCGTTTGGTTTTCGTTATCTTTTAGTTGGTTTTCGTTAGTCCTCATAAGCCAAACTATGCAGAGCATCTCGTAAAAGCTTTACCCCGTGAACAGCGTCTTGTGGATCTGTGTACTCTTCTGGAGCGTGACTAATACCATCTTTCGAAGGAACGAAAATCATTCCGGATTTTACAAACGGAGCAAAAATTTGCGTATCTTGACCAGCACCTGAATGCATGACCCTGTATGCATAACCTTGCTTATTAGCTTGATCTTTCAAAAGATTAATAATATCGTCGCTAAGTGGTGTAGGATCGTCAGACATCCACTTATCAATCTGCGCTGTAATGCCATAAGACTTGGCAGTTTCGTGAATGTCCTCGTCGAGTTCCTGCAAGAATTTATCAAGAAAAGCTTTATCTGTATGACGGCAGTTCATTGAAAAAGTAACTTCTCCAGGAACAATATTTACTTGATTTGGAACTACGCTGATTCTACCGAAAGTAAGTACCAGTGGGTCGCCTGCTTGCTTAGCTTTGTCAAGATTCTTGGCGATTATATGAGACATGCAATCTACTGCATCGTGCCTGTAGGACATCATTGTTGTGCCAGCGTGATTTTGTACGCCTTTAAGATGAATATCCCAACGATGCTGACCAGCAATGCTAGTGATAATACCTAAATCTTCGTGATTGCTGTAAAGCGTTGGTCCCTGCTCAATGTGTAGCTCAATCCAGGCTTCAAGATTTGCGAACTTAGGTTGAGTTGTTTGATAATTGAACCCAGCTTCACGCATTGCTGTTTCGAAAGGAACACCTTCACTGTCGCAAATATTTTCTACGTCCTCTTTTTTGGCTAGTCCGAAGAAATTCTTTGAACCCCAGAATACGTATGGGAAACGTGAGCCTTCCTCTTCTGCTAAGCAGATAATGCGAAGACTTTTCTTTGGCTTTCCATATCTAGTAAGTAAATTCTTAATTGCTAAATAGGCTGCAACTATTCCAAGTTGACCGTCAAAACGACCTCCTCTTGAAACTGTGTCAATATGCGATCCACAAGCTATTATGCTTTCTGGCTTTTCGCATCCTTCAACAGTTGCAATTAGGTTTCCAACTTGGTCGAATTCTACAGTCATACCGAGTTTTTCAAATCGTTGACGAAGAGCAAAAAGAGCCTGTTTCCAAGATTTTGTGTAAAGAGGTCGAGTAACTCCTTGTTCTCCTGGTTTTTCTGTGAATCCTGCAAGCCAGCTTATGGCTGATTCTATAGTTTCAGCACTTATGCTGCTATTAATCATGTGCAGTATTCCTCCTCACTTGTGCAAGTTTTCCCAAAAGTGACATTCAGGCGGATATTTTTTGGTTTTGGTGTTTGGTTTTTAGTTTTTTAGTTGTTTTTTTAAAAAACTTTTTAATTGTTTAGTTGATACTCGTGTAACTGCTACTACTTTGTGGCAACGCAAGATATCACGAAAATCGTGATAGAAAGAAATCACTTACTGTAATTGCTCCCTACGCATGTCTTAACAAAACAGGTTCAAAGGGTGTTTCTCAACTGTTTCCAGTACCCCTGCAATTTTCACTTGTACTCGGATGAGTATAGCACGATATTAAATGAACTCAAAATGAACATTTGCATGTGTGTTTCTGTGAAGAAATGATTGGTTGCTTGCTTGGTTGACTGGTTGGCTGGTTGATATGAGATATTGCTTCCATTTGTGGTTGCATGTATGTTCGGCTGCCAAAAATTTTCATATGTAAGTTAGGAAACAAAAAATAGCCAGATAACAAAAAACGCAGTGCTTCTACACTGCGAACATATTGTGGGTGATATAGGAATCGAACCTATGACCCCTTCCGTGTGAAGGAAGTGCGCTAGCCGCTGCGCCAATCACCCAAAATTTTTTTAATTATGCGTGAAAGGCAATCCTTTCGAGTGGGCGATACAAGGTTCGAACTTGTGACCCCTTCCGTGTCAGGGAAGTGCGCTACCACTGCGCCAACCGCCCAGGTTGTTTATTAAGCTTGAAGCTTAATCGAGGTGGGTACGAGAGTCGAACTCATCTATACGGCTTTGCAGGCCGCTGCCTAACCGCTTGGCTAACCCACCGTAAGGTCGAATAACTCATCGGACCTAGAGCGGACAACGGGACTCGAACCCGCGGTCTCAACCTTGGCAAGGTTGCGCTTTACCAACTAAGCTATGTCCGCAATGCAACTTTACTGAACAATGTCAGCGCCGAAGCACGAGTAACTACTATACCCGAAATATTCTCAAATGCAAGCCCTCGCCTATTTGGCGTGTCGTTTGGTGGTGTTTGCGTGTGTTGGTTGGATGTTTGTTATGCGTATGGATTGGAGCATTTGCGAGCGCAAGTGTTACTTTCTCAGTTGGTTAGCTGAGTTTTTAACGATGTTTTGCTTATTTGCGTTACTTTCTCAGATACTTGACTGAGTTTTTAACAGTGTTTTGCTTATTAGCGTTACTTTCTCAGATACTTGACTGAGAAAATAACGGTCATATGTTACTGGTGCAGTAGCTAATCTGCGTTAATAACGAATAATTGCGATTTATCGTTACTAGCGCAGTGCGACGACCTGCCTTCGCGCGCTACGCTTTAAGCGCTCAGGCAGGTCGCAGAGCCCCGCGTATGCGGGAAAGACTTTCTTCATCTGTTGGAGTTGGTACGCTTTCAAGGATCACCCCCGCGTATGCGACGTCAATCTTCATAGGATCACCCCCGCGTATGCGGGAAAGACAAGGTTTCATATCGTACGGTTGTAATTCCAGAGGGATCACCCCCGCGTATGCGGGAAAGACAACGATTCTGCTCTCAAGCTTGTTCTTGTTTGGGGATCACCCCCGCGTATGCGGGAAAGACGCTAACTGCTCTTCTATACCCTTGTACTTATCGGGATCACCCCCGCGTATGCGGGAAAGACAGCGCAACACTACCAAGCACCGGTTTAATATGAGGATCACCCCCGCGTATGCGGGAAAGACTAGTATTGCTTGTTGTTGGGATGATAAGCTACGGGATCACCCCCGCGTATGCGGGAAAGACGCTTAAAAATCCCAATAAAATGGCCATTTTTATAACAGCAATAGTCAAATTCCATTTACTTTTCAAATTCAACCTATCACAGAGAGTAGTACATCAGTATTTTATTTTTATGAAATAAATTTTAGCAATCCTTTCAAATTAAAAACAAGATGCGCTGTTAGTCTAGCATCCAGAAGAGCTCTATGTGGAACAGATTCAGCAATGTTGTATTCGTGCAGCACTGTTTTTAATTGGTAGTTTTTTAAAAATTTCTTTTCTTTCTTTACAAAACGAGAAATATCAAAAATTTTGTTAATTGAAAGAGAATGATCAAATCTTTCATCTAATGAAGATAAAGCAGAATTTAAAAATGACATATCAAATTGTACGTTATATCCAAGTACAGGTAATTTTTCGACAAAATCAATAAATTCTTTTAATGCTAAATCTAATCTGACACCATAAGATTCAAGCATGCTGGATGTAATACCAGTTAGCTCAATAATTTCATTAAGAATAAAATTATTTTTGTTAAAATTACTAACGCTATCGCAATTAATATTTATTAATTTCTGGAATTCTTCAATTTTCCCATCAATGAACTTAACGGCTCCAATTTCGATAATTTTATCAACTTTGCTATTTAAACCTGTAGTTTCGCAATCTATTACAACAAAATTTTTATCTATTTTATCTATAAAATCCTTCCAGTAATCGGTACAAGTTATCTCTTCATCATCCGTAGTAAATTTTGCAGTTTGAGAAGCATTATCATAACTTAGATAACTAATATTTTCATTAGCAAAATTATTTTCAATTGTGCTAGAAGGAGTATTAATATTTTTACGCCTTATATTTGAAAATTTCTTTGCATTATGAAAATGTGCTGCATCGCTAAATCCATGTTTAATATCGTTTTCTAATGTATCAACTGTTGGAATACGTACCAGAGGTAATCCATCCGAATAAACCACCTCACGATGCGAATGTATAGTCTTAAAATCGTAGCCAATTTCATTTCTAGAAGAAAAGCTCATTGTTACAGCACCATTGCCAACACAGTCTTCTATGCGCTTCCATAATTCTTCTCGAACTCGACTATTAAAATTGCCGACGTAAACTCCTGATGCTATTTCTTGCATCCACTTAGTTAAATCACCTCTTAAAGATAGTGGACAGTTCGTCATCGTAATCACAGTTAACGGCATATCAATTCACCTCACTGTAATTTACGCCAGAAGCTACTAGATGTTCCTTATCGTCCCAAAGATGTATTACATCAACAGTAATTTGGTTGTCAATCGGGATTTCAAGAAGATTTTGTATATCATTAACGATACGAGACATTATGTTGCAATTTGCGAAGCAATCGCGCATCTTCAAACGCATTAACTGTTCAATGTCATCGTCGGATTCACACCGAGCAGCAATTTCAAAAGATGCAGGAATAGTTAATTCAGCTTTATATAAGTCTGCAATATCGTATACAAGAGAAAGATCATGTCCGGTATGCACGAAACCTAATCCAGGTGCTAAACCTAAAGCAGATATTATGCTATGTACTAAACCGTAAAGGCATACATTACCTACAGACAATGCTTGATTAACGACAGTGCCACTTTCAAAATCATCGACTTTATAATCGCGACCATTCCATTGGACATTGTATTTATTAGACATCTCCCTATATATGCTTCTTACGCGAGCTCCTTCTCTACCTCTTAATTGTTGCATAGTATATGACGATATATTTTCATTAGGGAAACGCATTTGATACATTTTTCTCGCAACGTTCAATCTTGATCTACTATTAGTAACAAGTTTTGCTTGTTTTTCCAATAATCTTGAGCTTCTTGACAATGCTCTACCATGAGCGTAATTGCGAACACCATGCTCGCCAACCCAAACTATGCTTGCGTCAACATCTCCAAGTAATTCCATAGCTCTGTGAGTAATCTCAGTGCCAGGACCTAAAAGTAAAACGCCAATCATTGCAGCAGGAACTCTTATAGTTCCATTTGCATCAAAGACTGTAACAGCACTATCAAGACGATTAATTTTCGCATGCTCTACATATATAAAACTCACTCTGTCGCTTATACGTGGAAGCTCTGGTATTTCAGCTTTTTTGGCACCGAATTTCTTTTTCATACTGTTACAGCCTTTAATAAAAATAGCGTAATTCATTTAATTGTTTAAAGGAATTACTGTCATCATTCCAAAGCCATATGCTTTCTTTTTACCAATTCCTTCTAGCAGTGTTTTACGCATGATGTCTGCATCACTAATTGTTAAAATACCTTGGTAAACAGCTTTACTTAATCGAATAGGTTTTTCTGACTTTGTAAATAAGCTATATCCGCGTTCAACAATAGCGAATTCATTTTCGTTCAACGAAAAACCTAATTTTTGTGCGCGACTAAGCAAAAAATTCATCTGCTGATCATAAGTAACATGTGGTACTACCCTACCTCTAGTAGTGCGAGTTTCAGCAGTATCAGAAATAGAAACAACAGGGTTAAGCGTCACACGAAATTGCATTCTCATGCCATTCATCAGTGAGCCTAAGAACTTATCATAATTCTTACTTGACGCCGTCCCTATAACACCATACATCTCTAGACGTTGCAAATCTGGTTCAGAATCACTTACGATAAGCAGGTAATGCTTTCCATGCAGAACATCAACTCTCCATAGTTTTCGGCTTCTTTCATGATTTTCCCATTCGTCAGGAAAACTTTGTTCAACCCAGTTATGAAAAGCTCCTACAGATTTAAGATCTAGCTGCGATTTAGGTTTTTTATAATCAATTTCAACTCTACTCAAATAAGACATTTAAGCCTCCAATCCAGAAAAAGCATCATGCTCAGCAATAAAATCTCCAGTAGATTTCACATGCTTACTATCTGATGAAATACCTTCCAAATCCGAATTATTGTGAAGAATTCTCTTAATAGGTATCTCCATTTTTGACTCGTAACGGAATCCGAATTTTCTTTCCTTGTTAGAGAAAGAATTAACGAAATCTTTGCGCAATCTACGAACTGATTCCTGAATTTTATAAGTAGTATTATCGTCTTTAACTAATTCTGATGCAGCTTTATCTACTAAAACAGAATCAGCGTATAAGGATATAAATACTTCATTGCATGATTCATTAGAAGACTCTGATGCTTCAGATAGTTTAGAAGTATTAAATCTTTTTTTAGACCACTTGTTTGCAAGCCACTCATGCGTTAATAGAGCCTGAATTACTCCACAATCTTCTACTCCTAGGATGAAGTCAGCAGTAGGAGGCAATGACCTTCTGCCTAAACTAGATTGAAAATATGGCGAGCGCAACGCATCGTTAATACTGTAAATAAGTTGCTCATTGTTGGATCCTATTGCAACTAGGAATATAGCATCTTCTAGATAGTAACGATTTGTAACGTAATTTTTTTCAAAATCACCGTTAGGCTTGTATTTTGCAGCAATATGATAGTCTCTAAGTAGATTTCCTTGCTGATCTATTCGTACTGCAAAATCTAAATCATTAAGCTTTGCAATCTCTTCATCACAATCTGTAGTTCTTCTATACCCAAAAGCTGCAGAAATCATACCTATTACCGCACTTTTAGATGGATAGTAATCTGTGTGACGAGTTTCAAAATGAGAATCTGTACCCCATGATTGCAAAGGTCCAGCAAACTTCAGTAATAAACTTTTCATAAGCTTCCTAACTGTTAAACACTAAACATCAACCAATAAGTGTTTTTATTAAGAAATTTACTGAAGCAATTCGGAGACTTTGGAAGAAAAATCATCCAATAATTGCTGCATACTTTGCTCTTCTACGCCTAATTTAATCTCCTCATTTGAGGAATCCATTGTTACATAGAATGATGCAAGTGGCTTATTGACGAATTTTTGAACTTTTTCGTATTCTTTAGATAGTTTCTCAATAGATTTTGAAACATATCCGTCTTTTGCTTTTACTGGATCTTCAAATGCGCTCACTAAATTCACTGGTCTGTCATCTCTTAAAGTTACCACCAGCATTTGCGGCAAAGTTTGATTCGCAAAAGTATTTGCTTTTCCAGTAGGCATAGCATTAGCGAAAGCTTCAATAAAAAGTTTAAGAGCATTAATTGTAGATTCTTTGTTATCACTCAACTGATGACTAAATTCATGTATTGCAACATTTGCATAACGATACAGCGTTGAAGAATTATATTCTATTGTGCCCAGCATTCCAGCTCCAGAATTATCCTCAGTAGATAAGTCATCAACAGCAGTATAGTAATCAAATTCAGTTCGAATAGCATGAGTGGAAATTGCGTGAGCAACTTGAGAAGAAGCATCTTCATTAAGAGATTGATTGTCTGCAAGCATGCGACCGAATAGCGCAATATCAATAGGTGGATTATCTTTCAAAATTTCTTCCAACTGCTTCTTGTCCTTAATATTGTTGACTGCTGCTTGCGCTAGAGAATTCGCTTGATTTTCACCTAAGAAAAATAGAACATTTACTACAGGAGTTATTTTACCCTTATCTGTTTTAGTTTTAATACCAGCATTATTTAACGTTTTATTTGCTAAATCTAATGCTTCTTGCTCAGATAATTCTGGTTTTAATGCAATAACTTTATCTGCAACGTACTTAACAATGTTTTTGCTTCGTATTCCAACATTAGAATCTCCGCTGTGCTCTTTGAAATATTTACGCATTGAATGCTTCCAACATTGAGAGCTTACTCTAGCTCTAGTTACACCACCATATTGAGCAGTTTTTGGACTACCTGCATCATCACGATTAATATTGCATGGAGGAACACTTTGGATTGCTTGAATATCTAAGAATAAACGAGAGTTCATTGTTTTAACCTTTCTAAATTTTATTTAATTGTTTAATAACGTTGTTTTTGAAATATGTAATTTCAAAATATGTGATGTTGATAAAAAGTTATTTCTGCTTGCTTAAGCGATAATATTCTTGTGCCCAAGAAAGTCTTACTTTTTCTGAATCTTCAAACTGAAGTAAATATAAATCGCGAGCTAGTTTAGAATAATCAATCGATTGTTGATTTTCTTTCGTTCTGCTTTTTAGTAGTCGAACTAGTTGACGAAGGTAATAGTAAAAACTTTCGTAATCGCTTGCAGTAATCATAACACTAAAGCGTCTATCCATGGCTCCGCGTACGCCTTCATCGCTTCTTAGTGCTCTTAAAGCTGTTCCCATATTGTTATAAGATTTTTCATTTTCTGAATCTTCAGATTTGTTCAAATACTTATAACTTGATTTTTCTACAACACCTTGTTCATACAATGCATATATTTGCAAAGTGTTTATAACAGATCGCAATTGGTAGCTAACTTCACCATATTTATTGATGAAGCTTTCTGGCACATTGCTTAATATCCATGGCCATATTTCTACTGACTGACTTAATGGCTTACCAATTGTGTGACGCAGTTGAGCAAGCATAGCTCGTCTTGATGCAATATTTGAGCCATTCAAAAATTGATTTATGATTTTGCTAACAGCATTTGATACTTCAACAGATTTGCTTTGATTTTCAGCCATAATAGCCCCCTTTCTCATGTATTTTATTTTTCTGATAATTTTTTTAATCGACTAATAAAAATGTTGTAGGCTATAACTATATTTTTTGCAGGACTTTTTTTACTTTTTTCACCAACAAGACCTGTAAAATCACGTAACGTAGCATTTTTTAACATGACTTCTGCCTCATTTATGAGTATGTTATACAAAGTATTTCTCCATTGAGTACATCGTTCATTCATTGAATCTTTTGGCCTAATATTTGCTAACCATTGCCTAAACGGTTGATCAACTAAGAAATAAGCATGATTAACATACTTAGCAGCATATGTAGTTGCATCATCTTTATTTCTATTGCGTATTTCACATATGTCAAGAAGAAATTGCCTGTAAATAAATTCTATGGCAGATCTTGTATACTCAACTTCTTTATTAATTCTGTGCACCCAACCGTCGTTGGTATTATCAGTAAAAACTACCTCATTAAAATACAAATTATCATATATTTCATCAATAGGAATATCAGATGAACTACTATCACCTTTCATGCTTATAGCGTGTAATGAAATAAAAGAACCCGAAATATTTTTACTAATTTTGTTTAACCATTCCATAATTCCTGGTTTGTGATTTTTTACGCTTTCATCATCTGATTCTTGCGATGTAAGTAACCCGAACGACCTCCACATAGATTCTTCTGCACTATGCTTCCTTGGTATATATGTATCATCGACTTTATTTTTTTTGTTGTGCAACCAAACTGTCATTGGCTCAATAAATGCATCTTCATTATTTAGCTTTAGAAGAATTACCGTATAAATAGATATTCCTTTATCCATCCTAATACTAGGATTTATATATATTGCTCTACTCCAACGAGTGTAAAGCTGAGAAATATTGTCAATAAATGTGTCATAAAACGAATTTTCAATATTTTCCGCTCCAGAATACTCCCAACACGGTTTTTGCCTCTTCTCAGGAGATTGCATTTCACCAACAAGCACGCAGTTGAGCATAAGAGTTTCAAATAGATTTTCCCCTTCTATGTAAATACCACCAAGATTAAAAAGCCATCCTTTAGAAGAATCATATTTTTCACTACCAAATTGAGTTTTATCTGGAACACTGGAATATGCTTGAAAAGCGATAAGCCATCTAGCTAATTGTGATTCATTAAGAATAGATTTATTTTCACCGCATTTTGGAGAAAATATAGCTATTTTATTTTTACTTTCAGAAATTAAGCGATTAATATTTTTGCCCAATAATTCAGTAGGATTTTTATGACTAAGCTTTTTGCTATAAATATCCTGTTTAAGTACTTGGAAAAATGGATACTTGTCATCAAAAAGATAGAAACGATCATGCCATTGTTCTAAATATTTGAAAACTGCGTCTGGAAACTTTTTTGAATTCCAAACTTCGCGCCAAATATTCATTGTTTCTTTATTGAAATCGTATTCATTATCTTCAGCTGAATCAAATTCACGAGAATTTCCCTGAATATCGTACCTAGAAAAAACAGTATGAAGGACAGCAAGCAAAATGCGGAGCAATGCAAAATCCTGTGTTTTCATATCTCCTGCAAGAGCCTTATATTCAGATGCATGCTTAAACACATCTGTAATTGATACGAGTTTATTGTGGCCTTTTTTGCCTACAATGACTGAAATCCAAGGCTCATCTAATAAATTAAATCTGCTCACCTTTTGATTCCTTTCTATCTTCTTCCGAACTCTTAATACATACAATACCACTTTTTTCAGAATATAGAACTCTATATTTTGATATCATGCAACTATTATTTTCATCAAACAGAAGTACTAAAGAACCTCGCAACCAAGGATGATTATCCCAGTTTTGGAACTGTTCTTGCTTGCGTATTTTTTCTAACTCTTTAATTGTTTCTTCAACGCGATTACTGCTCGACACAAACATCCAAGGCAGTCTTACTGTTTCTTGAGCAAGTCTCATTGCAACTTCTGAATCATCAATATTTTGCGATATATCTTCACAATCATGGAAAGTTCCATAACCAGATCCAACTTTTTTCACAGCAATAACTTCTATAGATTCACCGCTATTGCGAACTTGGGCACATGCAAATTCATCAGATTCATTTGTAATTGAACTATACAATAATCCAACAATAGACTTTTCACCAACTCTTGTCACAGGATTTTCAACGCGATACTTTTTAGCTTTAGCTTCATTACTATTTCTTAATGAATCATGTTCCCTTTTTGCAGAAACATACACATATCTCAAATCTTCTTGTAACTCTAAAGGATTATCTCCATAAACTATTTGCACTAATCGAGAAATATCTTGAGGCATATTTATAACATCTGGCAAATAGTATTGAGTTCTCATAAGTAAATATTTGCTGTAAATAGACTCTGAACCTTTATCAAATTCATAACACTCACTGGTTCCCAACACATATAAAATTGGTTTTTTAAGAACATCCGGGCGTTCTATCGTATGCCTGTGTAATCTACCAGCACGCTGAAGTAATAAATCTATAGGAGCAAGATCAGTAAACAAAACATCAAAATCAATATCAAGCGACTGCTCTAATACTTGCGTACCGATAATTATTGCACGAGCAGGTCTATGAGCATTCTTGCCTATCATATTGCAAATTTGTTGTTCTTTTCTAACTCTATCTGTAGCAATAAATTGCGAATGAATAACTATAACTTCTTCGTCAGTAAACTCACCAACGCATACATTATAAATTTCCTGAGCTCTTTTAACGGTGTTTACTATAATTCCAGCAATACCACCATTATTCAACAAAGATTTAAGCTCATTAACAAGTGATTCATGTAAGTTATCGTCTGTTATTTTTCTTACAGAAATAGATTTATTCTCACTAGTATCATTTTCAATAAATTTTTGTTTTACACAGTTTTTATCACTGTACGTAATTAAAGGATAATTATTTGTTTCAAAATCGACATTAGATTTATCACATTCTCTCCAATTAAACCCAAACAATCCACACATATAGGCTTTTATAAGTGCTTTTCTACGCCTAGCAGGTAAAGTAGCAGAAAGTAACACAACAGGAACACCGTATGCTGCCATCCAAATAAGAGATTCTTCAAGATACTTATTCATATAAGCGTCATAAGCGTGCACTTCGTCAATAATTACAACTTTTTTACTTAATCCCAAATGACGAAGCATAAGATGTTTTTGCTTTAACGAAGCTAACAAAAATTGGTCTACTGTACCAACCACAAAGTCATCCAACATTGCGGTTTTTCGCCCAGTAAACCAATCATTAAGTATTACTCCATTATTATTTACATCATTACTATTAGAAGTACTTTCACAACCATCATTCATATTTTGCATTCCATGCGGCAAATGCGCATAATCTGCATTCAATTCAGCTTTACCATGAACTAAACGTAAACCAATTTCACCCTGAAAATCACAGTTCACGCTTTTAAGCCAATCCTCAACTCGCCTAAACATTCCATTAGAAGTTGCTTGAGTAGGAAGACCGAAGAATACTCCGCTTCTTCCGGTTAGATTTGCTAATTGCTCAGCAGCAATTAAAGAAGCTTCTGTTTTCCCCGATCCCATTGCAGATTCAAGAATAAAAATTCCAGGCTCTTTAGACTGAGAAATAGCATCGCACAACGCTATCTGAATATTATTTGGCAAAAAACCAAAACGATGTTTGTATACTTGCGAAACATTACTACAACAATTTAATGATTCCCATACGTCTTTAGAACCATGTTGCAACCACTTTTCCCAACCTTTTCTATATCTTTCTTCCTGATTTTCAATCAAATCTTTCTCTATTGGAATAAGAGGAAAATAGTGTTCATTACTAGCAATCCAATCAGCCATAATTACTAATCCGCACAATAAAACTTGTGCTGTCTCACTTATTTCAGGAAGATCATCTACATTAGAAAAATCATTTCTTTCTAAAGCCCAATCCAAAATATCATTCTGCAATTTTTTCCATAATTTACTATTTTCACTCTCAGTTTCACTTTGATAATAATGGTCAGGATACGCAGATTCGTTACTTTTACAAACAGAATCATTATCTAAAGGTTTACCATGATGAGCTCCAACGATTGCACAAATTCCTTCAGGAACTCCAGCATTAGAAAGAATAGCTTGACCAGTTATAGTGTGATGGCTACTCGAGCGACCCTTTGCATTTTTAATAAAATAATCAATATTTGTAAAACCAACAGTAGCTAACTTATTTTTTAACGCAATATCTAAATCTTCTGAAGGTGAAGCCGATTTGCGAAACTGAAAAACGGGAGTAGCTTTACCAATATCATGTATGCATCCTAAAAATTGAGATAATTTTTTTGCATCAACATGTTTACTTAATGAGGATTCAATCAATTTTCGCTGACCATCACTAAGCCAATGATCCCATAATTGGCCAATAACATTTCTAGTATCCTCAAGATGTTGAGCAAGAGGAAGCCATTGCATTACTCCATTAGCTTCTCTCTTTTTACCCCATAATGCAGGATTAACAACGTGATTACAACTCATACCTACCATCCTCTTAATCCACAATGATTATTAAATAATGGCAAATATACTCTCAATAAGAGCTTTAAGGAAGATTGTGTTGAAAATTTATTTACTAAAAATTAGTTGAGCTTCAAATACACAATGCAATCTGAAGCTCAACCATTGTACCCCGCTTATGCGGGAAAAACTATATATCGCAAAACATAGAAGGATCACCCCCGCGCATGCAGGAAAGACTATCAAAAGCGATTATACATCAAACAACATTGTTATTGTGATTCCTTGAATCTAGATCTTGTACGCCTTCAGTTAATCCGTTTGTAGTATAAATTTAAAATTGTTCAAAGTGGTATAACTCTTACAAAAGTAAAGCAGATGTAGATGTTTAATGCGTAAGAAAAGTATCATTCACAAAAATAGATATAACGCAAGTGTATCAAAATTGTTGCGTTAAGGAAACAGTTTTGATACGCGGGTGCGAGCGGTTTTAAATACTTTGCGGTTAGATTATAGCGACAAAAAAATATTGGGCACCAACTGCAGTGCTCTAGTGCCCAATATGATTTATTGCTTTGCTATGTTGCTTTCAGATTTCCACTTTTCTACGAGTTGCAGTACTTCATTCTCAGATACATGGTTAAAGTCGTCATTATTATTTTCATAATTTAGTACAAATGACGCTAATATTATTTGTTCTTCCTTAGTGAATTCGTCTAAATGATTTTTGTCAAAATCTTTAATTTCATTGTAAAGATCTTTTCTAGAAATATACTTTGAGTAACTTTTTAAATTAAAATTCCATCCATAATCATTCAAACCACGGAAGAAATATGCTTTAGTGCATATAAATTTAAGTTTACTCACTTTATCGTTAAATAGTTTTTTTAACATAATTTTCAGATCCTTCTTTATCAAGATCTTCCCACAAATGAAATACTATGTTAAATACTCGCATATTTATCATATTTTCAGATTTTGCAATGAGTTTAATTTTATCAATATAAATTTTTTCGAGAGATTCTAAATGCTTTAAGCTAACTAAATGCAAATCCTTACGCTCGGTTTTATTAAATCTTCCGAATGCCATTTCTTCTCGACTAAGAATATCTGCAATAAGTCCAAGATTAGATTTATTGGAATTTTTAAGAATAGAATAAATTATTTCATAACGTTCATATTCAGAGTCTAATGTTTGAATAAAATAGAGTACAAATTCAGATACTGAATCAGAAATATTATTTATATTATTTATTTCTGTTGCTTTATTTACAAATTCTCCATACAAATTTATAAGCGTAAATACAACGAACTTAAAACGCTCATAATGTTCTTTATCAAACAATGACTCCATGCTTCTTAAAAAATAGTCAAGGTTGCCTTGTGAATTAATATTTTTAACAGTACTAATTAAAAGATCTTTGTCATATTTATACAAGCAATCATAAATTTTCTCTCTTGAAACCTTAATTCTACCTATATCGAACATAAAATATAAACTAAATTTTTCAACAGACGCGATGCGATTATATCTTAAAAGTTGCAGATTGCTTGAATGAGAATATTCACCATTGTAATGAATCAATCTAGCAAATGTAGGAAACATTAATATAATAATCTGCATAGATGATTCTGGATTTAAACCCAGCTGTTTAAATTCATTTTTATAGTATTCATAAGTTCTTTCTTCATATTTATTTAAATCGTTATATGATTGTGGCCCATATACATAGATTGCATTATTAATAATCCATTCATATAACTTCGGCTCGAAGATTTCTATTGCAGTAATAGCTAATAAATCAACAAATGATGTTTCTTTCCATAAAGCGGTATATTTGAATTGGAAAGAATTTAGCAACCTATTAGTATCTCTTATATTTTTGATATATGGATTCACGCAATTTTCAAGCACTTTTTCAAAATAATCATTGTTTTCAAATTCTTCTTCGCAATCATTTTTGTATACAATTTTATTGAGTCTACTTTTTAATATTTCAGGCAATAGTGATTTATCAATTTCAGGAATTTCAAAAGAAACTTGAACAATTTTCTTTAAATATTCATCCCCGTCAATATTGTGATATTCAGACAAAGCATTGCAAACAATTTCCCTATCCATTGTAAGAACATAAATTATGTTTGGAAAATCGCCTACTTGCTTAACCAATTGGAAAATGTCTTTAATCTGAGGAGTAGTTAATCTATCTATATCATCAATAAAAACAATTATTTTGTGGTTAAAATCTTCTAGTGCCTCACACAGTTTCTCTTTAGCTTCATACAAACTAGGAGCTTGCATCAATTTAGCTCCTTTTGATTTGGAAATAGTTTTCAATATAGGAGCAATTGCAGGCCCAGCTACTGGAATAAATGATAAAACGTCAATAATATCGGAATACTGACCTATAGCCTTTCCGATTTTTCCTTTATTCTCTTCTCCCCTAGCAACACCTAATTTATTCTTCAATTCATAAAAGAACAAACTGATTAAATTGTTCTTGTCGGAATAATTCCATGGTGAGAATTTAATAACTATTGGATAATGACATTGATCTTCTTCTTTAGTTTTTTGTGAAGTAAAAATTTTTTTGATTCTTTTGTATACTCTTGAATACCATCTTTCTTTTTCTACTTTTTGGGATTCGTTTTCGTCTACTGGAATCTCAGATATTGCCATATTTATAATAGATGTCTTGCCGCTTCCCCACTTTCCATACAAGCCGATTACAAGACCATCTTTGCTATCATATCCACAAATAGATTTTCCAAATTGTTTCGCAAAATCAGATCTTCCCAACAAATCTTCATCAGCTTTTTCAATAGGTTTATCCGCAACGTAGCTCATATGCTTTCTCCCTACTTTTGCAATTGCAGTATTTCGTATAATAATTTATATTCTAATCATTTATGCAAATTATTCTTTGGCTAATCCTTACAATGTTAGGTATTCTAAAAAATTGAGTTATAAGATTATAAACACAAAATTTGAAAATACTATTACATAAAATACAAACTGGCATACAGAGTATTGATGGTTGAAAATCAAAAAAATAAAGGAGCCCACACAACGCCTAAGGTGAGTAAATCAACCGACGGCATGGAGCCGACTTTCAACGCAGGAAGACTCCTATAAAGGATATTAGTAAATATTGCATTATTGCACAACATTGATATTGTTTGTATATCAAATCTAATTTACAAAGTTAGTGTGAAGATGTATCAAAATTGTTGCGTTAAGGAAACAGTTTTGATACGTGAAGTTCGGTATTCTCAAAAGAAATTATCGATTGCTGGATTGGTTTATATCTCTAAAATTGCAAACGGTAAATTGTGGATATTTATATTTGTATACTAAAATATTCTCATTAAAAGCAACAAGTTAGTTGGAGATTAAGAGATTATGGAAGATAAAAGTCTTGATTTAACTACACCAGTTCTTGGTTTTTTAAAAACAGAGAATAATGATTCTTCTGAAACTGTAGTTATGTTACATGATAACGGACTGAAATTTGAACTGTCTGTATTATTTAAAGAACTTAGTGGCCAAATTTTTAGGTGGTTTTTAGGAAATAACGTTATATATGTAAACTCTGATGCAAAATATAAAACAATAAACAGATTGCCCGTACCTAATATTCTGCAAGTTTTATCACCAAGTAAAACATATACGTTAGTTGGATGTAGATATGTAAAATCATCTACGAATGTAATGCGTCAAATTGGAATTGGAACAATTACATGCGATTATATAATCGTTGGTTCTAATGAAAAACAATTCGAAAAAATAACTAATTTGAGAACGAGTTGTTCAAACCTATATGATTGGTTCACATCGGGAGGAATTAACGTTAATAAGCTTTCTGATGATGGTGAAAGTATAAAAATTGATATTAAAAAATCTAGTAGCAAAGAGCTATGCAAAATAAATCCAATGCAAAATGAAAGCAATAAATCATTCATCAGTCTGTCGCTTGCTATTAATCAGGAGTTAAGAAAACTATCAAAAAATGGCAGTATTGTTAGTTTTGAAGAAGAAGCATTTATTGAGACTCATAGTGAAGATGAATTGAATTGGGAAAAGCATATTTCAATTCATAATTGGATTTTAAATCTTATCTCTATATCTAAATTAGAGCGATGCGAATTTTCAAAAATGGAAGTAGGCGTGGAAAACAATAATACTTGCAATGGTACAACAGTAAGATGGTTCCCTGTTCTTCATCATTTAAATGCTGGCACACAAAACATTTATAAAAAGCACAATAAACAATTCTTGTTTGATTTTGACGATATTAATATTTGTGGAATAGAAAAATGGTTTGAATTATTGCAAAGATATGGAAGAGCAATGGGAATAATATCGCACATAGCAAAAGAACAAAATAATCTTCCAGTTGAATCTGTGAATATAAGCTTAGGTGTTGCGCTAGAAGATATTGGGTGGGAAATAATAAAAAGCAAAGGCCAGAAAAATAGAATGAACAAAAACGGTGGATTGGCATGTTTTATGTGTGCATTATGCGCAATAAAAGACGAATTTGGCAAATATTTTCCAATAGATATCAAAGATTTTGATTGGTTAAAAGAGATGAATGATATTTATAAGAAAAATAAACATGATGATGCTAACGAAAATATGGAAAAAACTCCGAAAGATTATGAAAAAATGTACAGAATTAATGTTTGCTTTATAAATATTATTAGATTATGGATTGGCAAGCAGCTTGGAGTTGAGTTACCAACAATGCTTAAAAGACTTAATTTGAACATATTTAAATACAATGAAACATCTATATAAAAACACGCATACTGAATCATTTTATCTTGCATAAATATTAATTTTATGCAAGATAAAATGATGAATAGAATAACAAATAATTAAGATAAGCCTAATTTACTTTTTAGGTACAATTTAGCCAAACTAACGAGTATATCAAAAGGAATATTAATAATTTTATCCGAAAAATTATTTTTTATCTTTTCCCATATTTCGTTAGAGCTTATAGAATCAAGAAAGTCATTACCACACCAAGTTATATCTAGAACGATAACATCTACAACACCAACTTCTCGTTCGCCGATACATACATTAATTAAATTACCTTCTTCCATTATTTTCATGTTGTAAATAATTTCTTCAAGAGAGTATTTACTACTTTTCTCGGCAATTTCGCTTGCTCTAACTTCTTTATCACTTTTAGAAACTTCAATTAAAATTTCGCGAACCAAATCCATATTTCTTCTCATAAGCTCATTCCCTCTTTATTGATTATTGTTTAAATTTTCATATAAATATCATATACGACTTAGCACAAACGTATAAATAATATCTAAGCCGTTTAATTTATGTTCTATATCAAGGTTATCCAAATATATTGAATCTTTAGTAAGTTTTGATTTTAGAAATTTTAGGTTTCATAAGCCTAGTCTGTAGTGATTGGTACAGAGATTTTACCTCTTGTTATTACCACGCCGTAGTGTATAGCGTAGCATTCAACATAGTGTTCCCCTCGAAAAACCGTATGTTCTTCTCTGGTGTTAGAGGTTGTACCATCAATAATTTGCCCTCTTATACAATTTCGTTTTTTAGCTTCTTCTCCACAGTTGCATACTTTCCATTTGAGACTATATGGTGTTGAGAGATCTGTATTTGTTATATAAAATTCTAGTTTTTTGTTTGGTTTAAGCCAAATATGATTTCTTATCATATCTCTTAAACTAGCTGGTCTAAATCCATCTTGTGTTACTTTGCACTCAAGATTAAGCTCATATTGTAAATCAATAGGATAAAAATTTTCGATAAACTGTTCCGTGTCATCATACGACGTAAAAAGATCCTTGGCTACTTGTTCGTAGTCACTTAATGGAACAAATCTTCCAAAGACCTCCCGCCATTTCATGTATGACTTATCTTCATCTACTTCATCAATAGCAGCACGACATAGATTATAAGCTTCTGCAGCCTTTTCTTGAAAATTTTTCTTGACCTTTACTCTTTGATTGCTACCTAGAGCATTCCATGATTCTTGCTTTGGTAAATTGCTTATATATTCGAAGAAATCCCTAATCATATAATCAGGATGATTTGCAGTGTTAAAATATTCATCGTTATCATTGAGAAATCTCCATGCCATAGTATCTATGAGAAGACCACCTATAAGAACGCTATGTTTATTTTTCCATGCGCGGGCTAACTTACAAATTTTTCTAGCATTCCCCATAGATGTTTCGTCGAGATTGGATATAGCTTTGATCTCATCTCGAGGTTTGGTTGTTTTCCAAGAATCGGAATACGTATCTGGATACAAAAATGAACCATCATCTTGTTCAAAGACAGGTTGTACTTCAAATTTATAATTTTTGAAATTAACTACAACAACTAGTCGATCTACTCGAATATCAGTTCGTGAATAATGGGTAACTATAGCTTGTTTTACTTTGGACAAAACCTTTTTTGTGCCATCAATTGTATGATAATCATCCCATAAGCTAGAAGGCAGAATATAAAGTAAATCCAAGTCAGAAACACCATCTATGGCAGTATGACGTCCCCATGAACCTACCATTAACCAATTGTCTGATTTTGAATATGAATTTCTAAATTCTTTATTGAGAGCTTTTGTAATTTCATCTCTAAGCTTTCGAATTTCTTCTTTATTAGAAATTTGAATATTGTCGAAGATTTTATCAAAAATGTCTAATGCACTCATGTAACTGATATTTCTTCCTTATTCTATTCTTCCTGGGGTTCTGTTATCAATTTCTTCTTGTGATGATTGGGGTTTTTCGTTACCGTTTATAGCAGCATTAGCCTTGTTATAATCTCTGGATGTTGTTCTAGGTGCTGTTGATAGTACGTCGTGTTCTTTAAGTTCTAGCTCATCTCGAATTTTACGTGCGTCCTCATTTGAAATGGCTGAAACTTCAAGATCAGAAATTAATGATTCATATCTTTCAAATAGATAGCGGATTTCAACAGCGGACTTTTGATGTTCTGCTATTTTTACCTTAAAATCAAAGAATTCACCCGAAAAAGAAGCACCTGTTGCTAAAGTCGCTATAAGTGCTACTGCAAAATTCCCCCAAATTTCGTTTAACATAATACCAGCAACACTTGTAATCAGTGTGCCTGTAGTTACGACAGTTAAGCCAATTGAGAATCTTTTGCGCCATCTTTCCCAAGCTTCACATCTATCAGCAGCTTTTTCTTGTGTGCGATAAGTATATAAAAGACGATCCGCCCTAGCATCAAGTAAATGAATTAGTTTAATTTTATCTTCCATAACATGCCTCGCACTATTCCATACGCTGTACTTTTTCTTCTATAAAGGCAATTTCTTCATCATTAAGACCATACTTGCGGTAAAGTTGTTGATCGATATCATCGATGGATTTTGACCAGTCGATGTCGGATGCGCATGTGAAGTCTTGCATTGGTACATATTCCCATGTTTCAGATTTATTACCCTGAGTTACTTTTAATATTGCTAATAAAATTCTACAAAACTTAGTCTTTATATATTTAAGTAATGATTCTGCCTCAAATTGACTATCAAATGCGCCAAAACCTATAAATGTTTGAGTTATCCCATCTCCAGGAAGTCCAAGTACAGGCTTACTAATCATTCTTGCAGGCTTATCTCCTAGAGTTCCAGAAGCTCCATTAGAAAATGGAACAAATATTTTATATTTATCAATCCAAATCTCATCTTCTACATATTTCTTTGAAATATATCTATATTCTCTAGATCGTTTTATTAAACCTAATACCCTAATATCGCTATCTTCAGTTTTTTCTTTCGTAAAAACATCCAACCTTTCCATTATTATCTGTCTAAATCTCTTATCCCTGCCATTGCTGCCAATAATTGACGCATATTCGGGGTAATCACGATATAATAAATCTAAATTAAATCTATTTTGGCTATAAATTATAGACCTTATGCTATCATGCTCTTTTTCCCAAACTTTGTTTCGAATTATATTTAACTTAGGATAGCTAACAAATTTACCTATTTTACCAAATTCCACTCTTGAATCTCTATAAGTTATAGCAATTCCGCCAGGGATAAGTATATCCTTAAATATTTTTGTACTGTCATTTTCGAAAAATGGAACCCTCAAATGCGTATCGTTTAACATTTTTTTATTCCATTCTGATGGAGTTTTTCCTGCATTAAACAAAAATCTTGCTGGAGTAATTAAAATAACTATTTTCCCAATATGATGCGATATTTCTAGAAACATATGATATATTGGATCATCGCTTGAGCTTGTACCTTGCGCTGAAGCCTGATACGGCGGATTTCCTACGATTGCTCCGAATTTCACTTTTTCACCCCCTTGAATTTTATCTGTCAGCGTAATTTTATCAAAATCTTTCTTCTGACTGAGAAGTTCAGTTATTCGATTATAGTCCACCTCCTCTTTATCGTTTTTAATATCGAGAAGTTTGTAACTTGTAAAGTTCTTAGCAATACAAGCGGTATTTAGTCCAAGTATTTCGTAGAAATGTCTTGTGAACTCATAAGCAACGCTTGAAGTAGGAATAGCGTAGATACTGTTTCTTATTTCGTCAAGCGAAAAACCTAATGCCTGTAGACGTTTTACGAGCGCTACTGTATATTCGCCTGCCTTTGATGCAATATCAAGTAATTTTTCACCTGATTTAATGATATTGCGCAATTGGTCTTCGGAAAGCATCGCCACCATTTCATCAGCTACTTTTATCGGAGTTATGATTTCAGAAGTAGACATACGACTAAATTTAGCAAGTGAAGTTACTGCACGCTCAAGGGGCTTTAAGTTTTCGTCAGTGGCAAGTGTAGATATATTTTGGATTTTATAATCTAAAGCACTGAGCTTAAAAGCATTGAGTGAATTTCGCAAAACCTCGATATCATCCGTATTGATACCTAGGTTTTTAGCGAGTCGATCATTTTTACCGTTATGCAATGTTTCTAAAATGTCATCTAATGACTTTACTGATTCTGGACAAAGGAATGAGAAGAAGAGGATACGCTGATAATATGTGCGTATCCTGTTTTCTAAATCTTTGATTTCTTTATCATCAGTTATAGCTGTGAAAGATGGTTGTTTATGTGGCTCTATGTCCTCATTATGATCATCCAATGTTTCATCTGTATCATCATTAACATCAAAATCCTGGCCATCTGTTTCACTTGCATGGGCTTCCAGAGTTAAGCCTGTCTTAGATCCAAATGGATTTTGTGCTTCAATTACAGACCGCATATGTTCGTTATTTAGGATTGATAAATCTATCGGTAAATCTATTACCTCGTCGCTAATTGAACGAGAATTGTTGTAATGACTAACCTCTTTTAAGATATCAGTAGCTTGCACCTGTTCTAGGCGGTTATGATTCATTGTAATAACTGGCGATATACGAAGCTCGTCAGCAATACGCTTGTCAAGCAATGAATTACCATTCTTTTCAGTGTTAGCATTGTAAATTAAAGATTTTTGCTCCTGCATAGTAAAAAGACGATGTGGATCAAAATCTACGAGTAGCGTTTGCGGTTTTAGGCACTCTTTGATAACTTTTGTGCCGTCACTTAGTTCACGGACATATTGATTTTGTAAGCGAAATATCGCTTGATCGTATTCTTGCGGACTCGCTGTATCTTTCAGATAAATCATCGTATCCCATTGCTCAACAGTTGAGCCCGTAAGCATTCTATTTACTGTTAAAGTGAGTGTCTTTTTACCTTCTGATTCAAGTTTTGCAATACGATTTTTAATATCTGTTGGCGTATGGAAGTGATGTTGTGCATCTACGCCTGAAATATTTAAAATCTCATACTCACCAAGATTCTTAAATTCTAAAGCACGATCTTTAATAATCTTTTCCATTGCATCGCAAGAAGCACAATATGGCAAAACCATTACAATATGCCTGCACATTTGACCTTGCTTAATTTTATCGTAGTCTAAAAATCCTAAAAGTTTTGAGTCACTAGAAGTACCATCGATAATTTTTAGAAGGTCAAAAATTTCCTCCTCATGTTCAAATTTTTGATGCCTATTTGTTTTTGTGTCTTTCTTAATGGATTGAGGCTTAAAAAGAGCAGATAAAGCAAGACTAACTCCATGCTTTTTCAGTTCGTTCATTTTTTCTATAGCTCGCTTGCTTGGGTGGAACGCAAAACGAATCATCTGAGGAAAACCAAAATAAGGGTTATCCCATTCCTCAACATCATCTTTATCTAAGTTTTCAGCATCCCAAGCTGCCTGTTCTCGAGCAATATCAGTAAATTGAACAAAAGAAATAATATCTTCCGGTTCAAATTCTGAGCCCATTAATATTCGATAAGGAGTACCAGAGAGATGTAATCGAACTTTAGCTTTTAATTCCTTGATTTGTTTATCTGCATCTTCAAGATCTATTTGATCATCTTCCTGTTTATCAAGAAACTTAATATTTTCTTTTAGGTCTTTTTTCTCGTCTGTTTGCATATTACGCAAAATCTCGCCATAACTTTGAGCACGAGCGCCAAAATGTGTTTCATCAACAATTAATAAGTCAATTTTATTCTCAAAGACTTGTGCATGCTTTGCTTTAATTTCAGTGCCTTGTAAGTCTTGTAGTGTTAGGAAAATGACTGCCGTTTCATTTTTGGCATGAATATCTAAAATTGCGTTATCGTTCTCTAATAATTCTTTTGAACTTAAAAAGTTATAGCCTTCAAAATTACCTGGCTGTTCTACGTTCTTCTTCCATTCTTCACGAACGTCTGCTTTAGCAGAAACAATAAGCACAGTCTTTGCGTTTATGGCTTTGGCGCATGCAAGCGACGTGAACGATTTGCCAAATCGCATAACAGCATACATCAAAAGATTTGTGCGCCCCAAGTTCACTGCATTTATAAAATTGTCAACTGCTTCTCGTTGATTTGGGCGTAGTGTCCACTTTGTGCCGCGCTCATAATGTATCGTAACAGGCAGTCGTTTATTGGAGTCATAGTAGGCATATGTAGAGTTTTTTAATTTATATTGCTCGCATATATCGTTAATAGCTTCATCTAGTTCAGAAGTATTAACATCTTTAAAAAATTCCCTACTATAGTAAACATTATTTGTAGATAAATCTTCTGGTTCAAGGTGTTTTTTGCCAAGCGAATTTTCTAAATAATCATGTACAGCATAATCGCGAAAATATACATTATCCGAAACTGTTGCTTTATGCTCATATTTTTTGATTAGGTCAGGGAACTTTTGTTCCCATTCCTTTAAACGAACACTGACTGGCCGATAAGTATCACCAACTTTGAGATAGTTTGGTATTGTGCCTGTTCGGAAAGCATAAATGTGAGGTGTAACTCTACCAAAAATAAGATTATCTAGCAATTCAAGATTGTCTACTTGTTCCATCGTTTTTCTCCTGTAAAAGTAAGTCATTAAATGTGTTGGTTTTATTAGTGCGCCAATCTTTTATTTGGCAGGATGTTGAAGTTTGTGAATCTACATTCTCTTCAAATTCTTCAAATTCTTCAAAATCAAATAAGGTTGGCTGAGTATTTGCATGTATCTCACTACAATAAGGCGGATACCCTGTAAGTCCATCCATTTGCCAGATGTTCCAAGAAATAATAGTTGCTATGCCTAAAAGCTCTGATTCTGTAGGTTTTCTATTAAGCGAATCACGCATATAATCAACATATGTTGCAAGAAGGTTTTCTCTTGCTAGAAGCAAACTATCTCCTTGATATTCAAAACCATATATAGATTCAAATGCACGTTTAGACCACTTGAGCCAATCTATTTCATTACTAGTATTCTCTTTAACTACTCTAAGCTTACGATCCAAAAGTCCGATACGTTGCTTAAGTGGAATTATTTCGCCAGTTGTTGCATCATATCTGCTAACTAAATATGGAGCCTCTCCACATGTTATTTCCATTCGACGTTCATCTACATACGCCATCCAATTTTTTGAGTGATTATCTGAAAACTCAATTTTTTCTGTGGTAGAAATCCAACTTTTGTCATTAGTACGATTAAAAACATTAGATCTGCCAAACCATGCCTCATCAACCAAATTATTTTGTTCATTGCAAATCCAAGATGGAGTAAATACCTCAGCCTTATTTTTAGTTCGAGATATTTGCAATTCACGAGATTTTGATGTTCTAGGTGCAATCAATCCTGCATATTTACCAGTAATTGAAGCAATGGTTATTTCGGAATGCGCTTGATGAATATGACCATAATTTTTATAATCATTCGTTGCCCAGCAAATATTGCGTTTTGTTGTATGATCTAACAATAAAGTGGAGAAAACCTTAGGATATTTCTCATAGAATGTTTGTTCATCAACATTTTGCTCAAAAGTATAATCAAGAATTGATTTACTCATTTACTCATTTACTCATTTCCTTAAAATTAGCCACTATTTCAATCAGTCTTCAATTTTTTAGTCAAATGAAGCAAATAATTTTGTTGATATATTCATATAATCAAACTCTTTTTCCCTCTAAACTTAGTAATCAAATTACTGCCGCAATGACTTTCTTCTTAAGTTATATATCACTTATACTTATTAAAGTGCATTTATATAATCTGCTTATAATTCTCATTCTTCCCCTATAAACACATATAAGCATCACATATCCCTACTCAGTATGAGAAGAATAATCAGATAAATCTACTATTATTATATTTAACAATTATGACTGCAGCAACACAGTCATAAAATTTGTAAAAACATCAAAATTTGTACATACTCATACGTACAACAAGCTCACTTCACTATAGGAAGTGTTGATTGCTGTTGCATTTCTACTAAGAACTTATTAATTAGCTTTTTAAACACTATAAGGTATAACGAAAATGTAATTGCGGTGTGCGTTTGCGGACACACACCTGTGGGAGCTGACATAGTTTCGGCTCCCTCTTTTATTTTGAGTCGTTGAATAGTAATAGCGAATATCTAGAAATAGTGATAAACTCACTGGTAACAACAGCCCCCTAAGCCTACTAACAGTGCTCAAATCAGGGGGTTCTTTTTGGGTTATAGGCCAAAAAGTGTGTAAAACCAATCTGGTGAATATCATTGGGGCATAATCCAAGATCTAAACACCGTTACTAACTCGGTCAACGAACTGAGAAAATAACGGTGTCTAACGATTGCTACATACTGCTTTCTGAATCAACCAGCTTAAAGCCGCAGCGCATTAAACCTTTTAGCGATAGCCTTCACTAAGTACGCAAAACAGCTTAAAGTACGCAAAACCTTCTAATCCGAATATCCAATCACATCTTTCTCAACTTCGCGTATAACATCCTCGGATATGTTTTCAACAGCAATTCGATAAACCTTATTCATGCGCGGATTATAAATACCCAAGTACTTAATATTCTGAAACTCTGGATGAATAGAATGCAAACCCATACGCCAATACATAAGCAGTTGAAGAGTCTGATCCTTATCCAACTTTTCTTTAGAAACTTTAAAATCCCACAAAGTATCAGCTGTTATAAAATCACCATCGCCAGCACTTACCGTATTAGTGTAACCGCCCTCTAGCGTAAAACCGTCAAGCACCTTCGGACCATAACACTCAAGAAAATGAAGTGAGCGCTGAACCATAACTCTGATGTTCTGGATTGTGTGCTCATCGGGATTGATTTCGTCAAAAGGCCTGTAGCCAATAGGACCATATCTAAAGCATACGTCGAATCCAACAAGTTTGACGGCGTTAACTATATCTTCATCGCCAAGTCCTTTAATGCCAGACATAAGTTTCGATGCATTATCGTGTTCGTTTATAATCATTGCGCCCAATAAGGAAATTTTAAACGCGTCTATTGCACTCGATCCAGACATTAAACGAGTCATGTAGTCAACTACTATACCAACTAAAATTGGGTGAATGTTCTCTTTATCGTATAAGTCTTCTATTCCTTCGCCTAATGATTCTTCAACAAATTCTTTTCGTGGCAAATATCCACCATAAGGTTGTTTAATGTTTTTAATGCGTTGTGTAACTGAATATCCCATAACTAAACACTCTCCTCATTAAAAGTGCGTAAAGATTATGAAACTATTTTAATAGAATCAGCTTACGTATTTAATAGAATCAGCGTACGAACAAATTCATTGAGACAAAAAACTGATATGTAATCCTTTTGTCTAACCCACTGCAATTTTTAACGTGTTAACAAAAGGCTCAAGTAGCGTGATGCTTGCGAAACATATAACACAGAAAGCAAACAGTTTCAAAGTATAAAAGCAACAGTTTCAGAGTACAAAAGGAAAAGTTTCATTGCATACAAGAGTTAAGAAACTAGACCTGCCCATTTACTACTTATTACAAGGCTGACCAACCTCATAAATTCCTTATCTCCGAATCTCCAATAAAGTCTATGAGGAACTTGCCAAATGAAGTATTTAACACGAGAACAGGTGATTAAACTTTTGCTTTCATCTGCTTGCGTATGCTTGCAACTATTTTGTAAAATAAGCATAGAAAGGACGCGAACACAATGTCAAATACGAATGCTGTATATGCAAGAATCGATACAAATCTTAAAGAAAACGCTGAAAGCATATTGAACCAGCTTGGCATAACACCGTCTTCTGCGATTCAAATGCTTTACAGCCAGATTGTTTTACAAAAAGGCATGCCATTCGAACTCCGCTTGCCAACTAATAAGCCTACTGCTTTAGGCAGCTTAACAAGAGATGAGTTGGATAAGGAATTGCAAAAGGGTATCGACTCTATTTCGACTGGCAAACAATATAGTGTAGATGAAGTAGATCAGTTCTTTGCAAAGGAATATGGTGCATGAGTACAACTTATAACATCATCTATTCTCCGCAAGCGTTCCTTGATCTTACAGAACTATACGAATACATTCGCTTTACATTACAAGTTCCAAAAACAGCTGAAAAACAAGTCAACCGCATTAAGTATGCTATACGTTCTCTTGAGACTATGCCTATGCGATATCCTCCTGTAGCGTGGGAACCCTGGCATTCTGTGGGAATACGCAGAGTTTCAGTCGATAACTACACAGTTTTTTACCAAGTAGACGAAAACCAAATGACTGTAACAGTTATTCGTATCTTCTACTCAGGCAGAAATATTGAAAACATTGTTAACGACTCAAACAATTAATGCGCGATTTGGGATAGAAAAGTACTGGCAACGTATTCACACTTTTTTGAGTGCACACTATGGATATTGGGTGCACCTTTTAACGATAGGAAAATATCGCAAAAAGGTTTAAGATTGGCTTGATAACTTGATTCTTGAGCATAAAAACAGCCTAGAAGCTCCCCTAGGCTGGTTGCAACGTTTCGTGGGATTTGACACTCTTTTAACTTTTGCACTAGTTTATTTCTATGTCTTCTAATCGTTCCTTTTTTTAATTATCTTTCTTTATCAATCGTTCTCTTTCAGAGCAAGTTCTATAAGCTTATCCGTGTAATCAGCCATAAATAACGGAATATTCAACATATCATCGTCTAGTTTGAGATTATTCAGCGAGAATCGTATACGTAATTTCGTTTGATTAGGGAATAATTCTTTAAACTTTTTCAAACTTCTACTATTAATATTTGCTTCAGATTTAACTTCAATAGGGAAAATATCATTTTCTCGTTGAATAAGAAAATCCACTTCATACGGCGGATTCGTTTGAGACCAGTATCTAGGCATCACTTCAAATTGAGTAAGCAGCGCTTGCAAAACATAATTTTCTGTTAAAGCACCCTTAAACTCAGTAAACAGTCTATTGCCTTCCGCAAACGCAGTCGGAGCAAGTTGAGATAATCGCCTTAACAAACCAACATCTGCCAAATAAATCTTAAAAGCAGATACATCATCATAAGCAGCAATAGGTAAACTCGACGCAGTATTTCTATAAATTTTATACACCAATTGTGCTGACACCAACCATTGCAAAGCATCTTCATATTCTCTTGCTCGCGCACCATTTTTAACAACTTTATACAAGAATTTTTTGTTTTCACGCGCAAGTTGAGACGGAATAGAATTCCAAATCATTGATATTTTAGGAAACTCACTAACACTAGGATGTTTCGCAAAATCTCGTTCATAAGCTGTTATGATCTCAAACAACGTTTCTTGCATTGCGTTTACATCTCGCGCTTTAGCCCACATTAAAACTGACTCAGGCATTCCCCCTGTAACATAATACATTTTTAATTTCTCGCATAGAGGGTTAAAAAATGCGTCTGGAATCTGCTCTATTTTATCGATTTGTTTAATATACTTCGCTAGATTTTCATCTCCATTAGCAAGTAAAAACTCAGTGAAATTCATTGGGTTTATTTGCATAAAATTAACTTTTCCAACTGGGAATGAAGATGGTTTTGCAAGTGTTATTCCAAGCAACGATCCAGCGCAAGCAACATGATATTGCGGAGCGTTTTCACAAAAATATTTCATCGAGTTTATTACTTCTGGGCAATCCTGAACCTCATCAAATATAATCAACGTGTTTTCTGCTTCGATTTTTTGACCACTTGCAAGCATTAGATTTTGTAAAATTCGCTCCACGTTTTTAGTGGTTTCAAAGAATTGCTTATATTCTTTGTTTTCATCGAAGTTAAAATAAGCAATATTTTTGTAGTAAAGCTTACCAAATTCTTTTAGTATCCAAGTTTTACCAACTTGACGCACGCCTTTTAATATCAATGGTTTACGATACGGTGAGTTCTTCCATGCTAAAAGTTTACTCATAATCAGCCTTTTCATGACTACTCACCTTTCACTTGACGCTACGCTATTAAATATTGCAACCGTATTAACGCTTGACTATTTCTACGCGAGTTGCACTGTTGTTCTGTTATATTTTGCGGTATCTTTTATCGTATATCACATTATTATATACGTTTTGGCGCATTTAATCACATTATTATACGTATTTTAGTGTTTTTTATCACATAATTATACGCATTGAGCAATGCTGAGCATAAAAACACGTAAAAACACGCAGCAAAAATTACTTCACACGCACTAAATATCTTGCCCTTTATGACTCGATAACATGTATTTCACATACCGTGCTTTCCAATCATCTTCACGAACGCAAGCAAACGCATTCGTCACAGACTGCAAGCCTAAACTTTTAACATACTTACAAGCAATACTAAAACTATTATCAACGCTAATCTCTTCATTCACTAGCAAACTATACTCTTTCATAAACAGCAAGATTTACAGAAACAGAAGAACCAATATCATCGCGCGCGTTTAACGCCTCCAACAACATTCCCTCATAAACGAAGCAATCACATGCAAATCTTCACACTCATAATACTCAACAAGCAACTTCTTAAACTCAGGAACCTTATTTTCTGGAATAACCAACAAGCCCCTGCCATGAGAAATCAAATAATGTAGAGAACTTTTTTACAATTTTTACACCGTTTTGTTCTCCAAAACATAAGCAACTAGAGTACACAACTATGGATGCTACTATCTGGCAATCTTCCGATAGTCTTATATTCCTACATATAACCACTCTGCCCCACTACCAATATGCCCTACTGCTCTCTGCAATTACTCCAGTGCTATATTCATACGTGTAGGTGCTCTGCATATGAGCATCACTCGGCGACCAGCTTCCATTTGAAGATTTTGAAGCCTTAAACAGAATATAAAGACCACATTTTCCATCCTGAGAGTCCCTGTTATACTGCAGATAAGTAATGTCCGAACGGCTTTCACTCAGAACAAAGTACATATCTCCCTTGGCGGTATAGTTCTCCTTGAACGCAAAGCCTTTCGCCGCAAAATACTTATCAAATATCTTAAGCGCTGCATTTCTTTCCTTCTTTGATTCTAAATCATGCTCAGCGGAATCATGCAAATCGTAATTTTTATCTGGCTCTTCAACCTTTAATCTTGTATCTTTTAATCTTGTATCTTTCCTGTTATTACGATCAATTCTGCTATACCACTCAGATTCACTTATTTTTGGATCAGTATCAGTTGAATCTTTCATTGGTCGAAGATACTTAAGGAAAAACGGGCCTTCAGACTTATAAAGATAATACTCAAAAGGAGCATACATATCGTCCACGTGCTCTGTGTATGTACCATTATCATTTTGTTTCACAGAATATCTGCCAACAATAAACAAAACGTCAAAAAATCCAAGACCTAAGATAATCAATACACAAAGCAGAACATGTAGACAACGAAGTATAATTCTTATACCTATCTTCCGTACACGCGAAATAAGATAGAGATTATAGAAGACACATACAAGAGCAATCGTAATCATCCAAACAACTGGCATTGCCGCGCATATAACATATACCCAAGTCTGCAAAAGCCACTGATTTGGAAGACGTACCGCAGTTATTCCAAAGAATGCAGTTAGAATACCACTTAACACAAAAAAGCAACAAAGAATTAGCGAGATTCTACCCTTCCACCGTTGCTTGCCATAGCTAAGAAAAGATTTATTACGCTCTACATTTGCACTACTAAAACGGCTGTGTAGATTGCGCTGCCAAATAACACCAATAACCCAAATAAGAGAAACTACAACAAGAAGCAGAATTGCAAAACAATAGGTGATCCATCCAAAAAGCTGTAGCTTATTGGATGCCATAAAAACAGTTCCAATAATCATTAAGATGGAAAAGATTTCCGCACTCGGCTGCAAAACCTTATACTTGGATAATTCCTTATTTGCACTGCGAAGGTTTTCACATATTTGCTCATGTGATTCACAATATAGAGGATTTTTCTCATCTGTGGGAGTATGTTCCTGCTTTTCTTTCTCTTTCTCTCTTCCCCCTTGTAGATTATCTTTCTTTCTCAATTATTCTCCTTCAGCGCAAGTTCTATAAGTTTATCTGTATAATCAGCCTTTTCATGATTACTCACCTTTCATCTTGCATTACACTATTAGATATTGCAGCCGTATTAACGCTCGGCTGTTTCTACGCTTAGTTTCACTGCTGTTCTGTTATATTTTGCGTTATCTTTTATCGTGTATCACATGTTTTGGTGCATTTAATCACATAATTATACATATTTTAGTGTTTTTTATCACATAATTCTACACATTGAACAGTGCACAACGCAGTGAGCACATCCATCTGTTTTGCACACAATATTATGCAACCAAGATTTACTTTATTCTTATCAGAAACCTCGGTAATACCATTTTCCAGTTAATCATTCAACTCACCTTAAGTTCGCATCACTCAAGGTCTTATAAAACAATCTACCTTAAGAAAATAAACCTCAAAAACCGTTTCTATAAACTTTTCTCATCAAATAGATAGATTCTTGTTACGATCTTCAATACAATTGCAAATTAAATCTACAGCTTTATAAAACTCATCAGATGATAATTCATCAATTTTTCTATTAAACGCAAAATGATTTGTCCAAAATTCTTTTGGATACCAAGAATTACTTTGTTGATCAACAAATGCACCTAAGTAATTTAAACGAACAAATTCCTTCCAATTATTGTTAAAATTATCCATCCATTTCTTGAATCTAAATACAGACTCAGCCATATGATCATTTCCATTATATCTGTTAAGCAATTCAAAAAGATATTTGTCATCATATGAATGACACCATTTAAAAATACAATACATGACTATATCCCAATAATCAGAATCGGCATATTCTCCACTCCTCTCTCTATTAAAATACAAAGGAACTGGAATTAAATTGCCCTTCGAATGTGCTAACTTTGAAAAATCCTCCATCCTTTTTGGCAATTTTGAACCCGCAATGATTTTGTCCGCGCATCTAATCTTGCCAACACTACGCATACCTTTAAGTCCTTCAGTTAACACAAAATACTTTCTTATAAAATTACCAAATGAAGTCATTGTATCCCCGTGATACACTATGCCATCTTTTACTATTTCAAATTTGTGTTTACTCTTACCTTCATATTGTTTTTTACACTTACCATTTTTTAAATAAGAATATTTTTCCAAATATTGATCGATAGCCCACTTCGATACATCTACATCTATTATGTTATTCTTTTCTTTATTAGTTTTACAATAAGCTGCCCATAATAAACTCGAAGACTTTTCAAGCTCTTCTTTATTGAATCTATTTTTTATATACAATGAGATAAATTCTTTTTTACCGTCATATAATTCCATAATGATTGCACCTACTTAATAATCTTTGTGAATTGTGAATTGTGAATGTTATATCATATACCTTTAATACTTCCAACATTTTAGCAACCCCTCAATCATTTTCCCATCCACTCGCGCCTTCCACATACCTACTTGTTGCCTTTGTTTCTACATTGAAGTATGTTATCAGCAATAGGAGGTACAAATTCATGGATAAAAATGAAAACATTAATTTACCTACGAAGGTCACCATTACTTTAGATCTTGACAAATTATACAATGAACTAAAAGAAAATGGTTGGAAACCTAATAGTACGGCTAAATACTACAAGCATTACATCCTTAAACATATTGGTAAAGAAGATACTATTCTTGGACCTGATGAAAGCGTGCGATATCTAATTGATCTGCTAGCCACAATTTCATCCCGTCATTTCTTATCAATGATTGAACCAGGCCCTGGCAAAGACGCTCTTATAAAACGTGTTATACACGAATATGAAAAATACCCCCCCCTATTTTTTCAAACACAAAAGTCTAACTTTTTTTGGGGGGGCACATCACATTTACATCTGATAACTATTTCTTAGTTCTAAATAATATTATTTATTCAACTCCTATGGAATTTAAAAAATCAATAAGTGTTTTTCCAAGTTCTTCGTTTTCTTTTACTAGTTTTATGCATTTTTTAGGAATGTAGTAGAATTTATTGGCTTCATCTCTTAAAACTATGAAATTTTTTTCTTCGCCTTCAGTGCAATTGTTTTTTTCGCATAAAACTCCGTAGTGAGTTTGATTTTTACTTAAGGTATTTCTTACTAGCATGATTTGTTTAATTTCTGTTTCTTTTATTACTCCCTTCAAAGCATCATGTGGGTGAAAATTACCTGTAGTTATATCTACGTTATAATTGTTAGAATGTATTTTAGCTTTTTTATAATTTTTTTGTTTACTTATGCAATCAAATAAATTATTACCTTCTTCATCAACCAACTCATCATTTTCTTCATAATTTTTCAAATCTATTATATCCGTACTTGTATTTGTATTTAAATCATCTTCTGTAAGTCCAAAAGTATATGGCATTAAAAAAATTTTGTTATATTTACTGTAAATATCCACTTCATTTTCTAGATTTATTGCCCACCAATATAAATTTTTGAATTTACCTCTACCTCTAGTAGGCATGTTAATTTGATTTTGAATTGTTTTAAATTTACTTAAATACTTATTCAATGTTTCTATCTCAGAATATGCTTTTCCAGCATTTTTTATTTCAGTATTTAACTCTTCGTTCGAACTATTGTTACCCATAATAAACTCTCTTTCCTTCTGCGTAAAATCCACATACAAAGCCAGGTGCAAAGGGGGTGCATTTTTTACATCAATCTTGTACACTCAAACTCGTTTCGATACTAGCCTTTGACATCAATACTACACTCTCCACGCGTCTCGACATTACGCCTTGGACATTAGGCAAACACACTCCACGTGTGTCGGGTTATAACTATGGATTGAATTTGATATGTTGTGTAGGTGGTTTAGATGCCACAAATTACTGATACTATTTTTCTACATTTAAACTCATCATTTACACAACTTAAACATGTTGCTATTTTATTAACGCATTCACATTATTTATAAATTGATTCATGTTTTCCACAGCAATTTTTATTAATTCAGTTCTTTTATAATAACAATCTTCAAATACATAATATACTTTATTATCAATAACTTCTAATTTTATTCTACCATGTGCTATTGCATTTCTTATCTTATGTAGAATATATATAGTGTTTCCAAACTTTTCATCCCTACTTCTAATAGTACCATCTGATATTTTCTTTTTAACAAACAATGCCATTTGTGAACTATCATATTCAAAGTCATCTACGTTTAAAACAGAATATTTTATCGATTCTAGGTCAGTATCTTCCAACCTCAATGAAAAATTAATAATATATATAATTTTAAAGAACCATCGGAATTCTATCCATGAATCACTGTCTTCTTTTAATTCATCAATACTTTTCAATATTCGATCGATCATCTTAGCTTTTTTTGAATCTATAGCAATTTTATAATCTATGATTCTATCATTCAACTGAATTAGGTGAGTTAAAAAATTTGAAAATTCGGTTTCTATATCATAGATGCTTTTGACAAAATATCCTAGCTCATTCTTTGTAATATCTTTACCTAGATATTTATGTAACATTTCACAATACTTCGTTAATTCTTTTTTTGTAATTTCCGTTTTAGTAATTTCAAAGCAATCCTCATTATTAACTAAAAATTCTTTTAAAGCTTGAAATTCTCCACTCGAAAAGACCTTATTATTCATAGGATGTAGCTGATTATCAAGAGTATATTTTCGCTTTCCTTTATATTTAACTTCCATAAAATATGAAAGTTCTTCACTTAATTTAATATAGGTATGTTTGTAGGCAATAGATTTTGTCATTTGATTTAAGTATAGTTTTCCTATTAATTCATGACAAAGTGGTTCTATAACCAATCCCTTGCTTTTTAAAATCCCCTTATCTTTATTGAATGCAAAATAATATGGAATTGGGCCGTTCTCTCCATAACTCATAAAACATCCGTACTGCATATGTGCAAATGAATTTCTTAAAATTTTTCTACTATCCCATAATGACTTAGGTTTATATTTTAATTCTGATTCATTAAACTCATAATAAAACGTGTCATCAACAGTTATTTTAAATCTGTCTTCAATTTCTTTAATCGTTTCTCCATATTTATTCTTAATACTAGCAATATAATTTTTAGGATCAAAAGTATCTTTTAAATAATCTTTTTCTAATTTTTCTTTGTTAAACAACATCACACAAGAATCTAAAAAAATTCGAAATCTGAATAAATCTACTAAATTCATATCTATTTTGTTTGTGCAAATATCCTGCTTAATTTTATCGATATCAAAATTATGTTTATAATAATCCTCATATTTTTTTATTTGTATCACATTATTCAAAAAATAATTAGTCAATATTTGTACCCCCCGACCAACTTTTAATTTGTTATATATTATACATGCTCATCACTTATACTATACAAAAAAGAGATACACAGAACTATGTAAGAAGGCAATCCTACATAGGTCTATGACTCTCTTACTTTTTAATATTGATAACTTGCCCTGTTTTCAGCTTTAACTCTAAACTAGCATCTTTTGCTCGTACTTCATCAACTAGCATCCATCGTATTGATGTTTTCCTTTTCAAAGTAAATAGCAACTTGTTTAGCCTTTAGCTCACGAGCGTATTGTAAGCAATCTAAAGTATTTCTGGCCAAGCGTGAAATAGATTTAGTAATCACTAGATTTATATACCTTGCTTTACACTCTTCAATCATTCGATTAAACTCTCGCCGATTCTTCATGTTAGTCCCAGAAATACCTTCATCTGCATAAATATCTACTAAATATATAGAATTAATTAGTAACGTTCATATGCTGTCCCTTTCACGGGAATTCTTACAGCAAAAACTAGGACTTTTTTGGACTTCTATTGTAATTACTTTTATAGTTACTTCTGCATAAACCACCCTGGGTGCACTTTTTAACGTTAACATCCTGTGCACTCGACCCTAGAACGTTGATATCTTCCCTCAAACAGCCAAAATACGTTCAAAAACCGAGCAAAGCCAGCTTAAATCCACCACAGGCTAAACCCTTTAACGATAACTCTCGCTAAGCCCTGCTACACAAAGGCAAATTTGCACCCACCTAATCAGACCTTGACATCAATACAACGCTTTTGACGTGCGTAGAGTTTTTTGCTCAAAAGAGAAGAAAACAGTCTTATAAAATCTTATGCGTCTACTGCAGTTCTTCTCCATGGGTGCTACTTGATAACGAGAACAATATCGGTAAGCACAATACCAACAACTACGCTTACCCATGCCAAACTCGGCGTAAGAAGCCAAGCGAGAACACCAAAGATCAGCAGTCGAAGCAGTACAACAATAACCAAGAAAGGCCAACTTTTTGTTAGGCATTTCTGTTGATCAGCCTTCAATGCGCCCATCAGAACCATAACCGCAGCCGCCGCGCAAGAAAATAGCATATTGCCCAAGAATATGACGAGTAGCGTGCGCCAGCCATCGATAGTACAAAGCATCCACCATTGCAGTATCAATGCAAGCAAAAATGTGACAACATCGCATACTGCTTCCATCAGCATATTCGCAACGATTAACGAGGAGAATGTTAAAGACGTACTTCTAGGAGTGCCTGTTTTACCTGCGCTCGCATGCTGTAATGCAATCATGTTTCTCGCCTCGGCGCGCTTTACGCGCTCTTCTTCAAGCATTTGAACGCCAAGCTCAACCGATTTCTTTGAAGCTTCCTGTAATTGCGCATCCGTCATACCTGGCTGCCAAGGCTTTTCAAAAACAAACAGCAACACACTAGTAATCGCTGCGCCAATAATAATGCTTAGCAGCGTAGTATTGGAAACAAGCAATGAAGCAATACCAGAGGTCACCAGCAGCCTGAGCACAAAATCGATGATTCCGATGAGCAAATCACCAGACCTGTCATCTGGTCTACGATGCCTGTCCCACTGCAGATACGCTGTACTTAGCAGCGAAAACACCACAACACTCAACGCGAGTATGACCACAGTTTCCCAACCTAGTACGCGGTGCCCTACGAACTGTTGTACAAGAAGCGAAATAATAAGAGTGCAAATGCCAGCAACAGTTTCTATAATCACATTATCCCAAAAAGCATGCTTGAAAAGCACTGGCCTTACATTCGTCTCACCCATCATCTAACCCTAGGAAAGGCAATTACGAGTAATTGGCTCGATACCGAGAATCATTTCCAAAAACTTAGCTCCATCAGAACCAAGATGAGCTTTAAGCTCTCCTCGCGCTTTCCAGATAGCCGACACAGTTCTATATATTTGCTTCGCTCGCTTCAGCCAACCAAGTGCCTTAGCAATAGGCACACCATATTGAAATACAAATGAAGCTATCGCTAATGCACATCCGACCCAATTAACCATCGGTGCGTAATGTCCAAACATAGAAACCCTATTCCTACGCATCAGTGACTTAAACGTTAAGCCATGCAATGCTGCATTTAAGCGTGCTTCATAATTTGAAGTTGTACGTGGATTAGCATACTGCAAATCAGCAGGCACTGATTCAAATGCACGGATCAACGCATCCAAGTCTGCATCTGTCATAGTTGTAGTAGAAGATAGGCTACCAGCAGCATATGTGAAGTTACCGCGCTCTGTCAATGTGTTAGCGGAAGACACTTCAGCTGAACACAATACTAGTGAGACACTAACAATCGGTACAGATAACATTTTCATTGCTTTACGCATCATTCTCTCTCCTCAAAAATCAGAAAACCCGAATTGATCCGCATTGTTAAGATGCGCGTCGGGTACTGTTATTTGCGTATGCTACACCAATGAGAGTATTTTATTAAATATTGCAAACTAAAACAAATTTTTCTTTCTAACAAGATTATTTAGTCTTACACTCACCTTTATGAACACAAATAAATGTCAGAACGAAAACGCTACAACAGGCTGCAGGCACAGTAGAAATCATCAAAACGCTATTGCGATTCAGTGAGATTTGCAAAGAAGCGCTACTGATTTTCTGTATGACTCGACTGCTTCATCTTGGTGTCGAGTGTGTAGCCAGATTCGTGCTCATTAGCTGGAATTGGTCAAAGCGCATTTTTGCCCGGAAACACACTGATTTTTGCCCTCATACGTTCTCGGAAACAGGTCAAAGACCATGTTCCTGCCTAATAATATGCAAACGCACAGATTTACCAACCGCCTCAAGACTTCGCTCTGAGGAAATAAGTCCGAAATCCCATCGTCTCGGCATACCTATTTGTGAAACCAAAACTATACATTGAATGTCCGTTTTCCTCTATTCGATATATGGTTTCTGTCTCCAATGGTCGCTTTTTAATCTTCAATGTTTACTTTTTTATATTTCTGGTTCCTGCTGTTTGGCTTATCTGGTATCGTCATTTCTATTTTTCCTGCACTAAGCAAAGGCTTGATATATTTTTCAGAAAAGTTTCTTCTACCGGTCAGACCCATAAATTCTTGCATTTCTTTCCGACTACGAGGAACGATACAAAATTGAAGGAGAGCTTGTATCGTAACTTGCTCCTTTACTTGCTCCCTATCTTGTTCCCTATCTTGTTCCCTTGGATCAAGTTCTTCGGTCGGCCCGACTGTAGCCGTTGCCGCCTCAGAAAGAGGAATCACTGTCGTAAAAACATCTGCCTCTGTAAAGACAGGCTCTCCACCAGAATACATCTTCGTGTATTTATAGCTGTTGCGCATACCGCTTCCCAGTTCGTCAGCAAGACCTATCTCACGAAACACTTTTGCTATCGGCGGATTCTTTGCAAATGGCCTGAATGTTTTCAGATTCAAGTTTCCGTGCCCATGCGCAAGGTTCGCATTCTCTGTTGTAATCTTATCCCGTTCAATGACAAGCTTCGGTACATATCCACTGGAAAAATCACGGTGCATCAACAAATTGGAGATAATCTCACGCAGGATTTTATCTCTGGCGCTTATCCGCTGGACACCATCCAATGTAAAAACATCATTCAGATGCTTCTTTCCAAATTCCATCAAACGATCATAACTTTCAATCAGGTTTGTAATCACCACGTCCCTGTCATCATAACGATCAACATTGAACACTCTGAAAATAGCGTCTGTCTTATGCTGAGGTAACACGGACATGATACGGTTATCCGTACCAAAGAGCAAGACTGCCGCAAGTGTTATACCTTCTTTGTTCGTTTCCGGATCCTCAAGTATAAGCCCACAGCTTCTGAGCATCTCCTCATCCGTCATGTCAACCCACGGATGGTGCTCAGTATTCACTCTCGTCATTCTCCTTGCCCGATTCATAAGATCATGGCGAAGGCTTGAAACCGGGATGGCAGGGTAGACCTTATTCACAAAATAGGTACTTTGCTTACGAGCATAAAGGTTGAAAACCATGTCCGCATTATCTGTAATATCGATGTCCGACTCATTATTGCGATCAAATATTCTGCCCGCATTGCGGTAAACGGTTTTTCCAACCGGGACATAGACATAAAGAACAATACGCCCATCGATCTCATATTCCTCTGTAGTCTAATAGAGTGGCGGATACATTTTTCTCTCATTGTTAATCGTAGTAACAAAATTTTTCTTCATCTGCTCAACGCAGTCTTTATCAACACCGAGAATCGTCCCGTTATCCTTCACACCAAAGAAAATATGACCGCCATCCCGATTAGAAAAAGAACAAACGGTATCATAGACATCCTTCGTAATATCTGTTGTTGATTTTTTGAATTCGACTGTCAGCCCCTCGCCCTGACGAATCAAATTCATCAAATTTTCAGGGAGTATCATATAACTCACCCCTTTCGATTATTCACTTATCAATTCCATTAGGCAAAATGGAATCAACCTCGTTCTCCTTAAAAGTCTGTTCTTCTTCCTTTTGCAAAGCCTTCTGCGCAGCCCTGTAGCTTCTCTCATCAGTTGCAGGATAATTATTATTGACTTCTGAAACTTTATTACAAAGAGCATCTCTCTTTTTTTGTATCTCACTATCGTCAAGCACTTCAAAATCAACTAATAAGGAAACATACTCTTCTCGAATACCCCACAACACATTTGCTGCATTTCGATGCTGGCTTACTTCATTTTGAATCTTATATTCCTTGGCATATAGATTTAGGCACAAAGACAATACAGCAGTAATTCCACCTACCCATGTCGATATGACCTTGTTTGTTATAATGCTGGCAAAAAATCCGCAAGAAGAAAGTGTGGTCAATATAATCTGTGCATTCTTCACATACTTATTTTCTTTCTCAAGTCGATCAGCTAATTTGTGATGCGCAGTATATGTGTATATAACTTTTCCACAAGCATCCTTTATTTGATTTTTTAATCGTGCCCTATAGCTTTTATCACTTTCCATTTTACTCCGATACCATTTTATTTAGGATCTTGCCGAGGACATCCCATCCCTTTGTAGTATCAATCGACATTCCACTTCCGGGAGCATATAGACTTGACGCAGATATTCCGTTGCATGGAATATGATTATAATAATTAAGTAATGCCTGTTCATACGATATTGGTTGGCTTGAGGAATTGCTATCTCCATCCGTAAAATGCCATTCTCCCATCGCAACATATACAAAGGAATCAATTAAAATTCCTGACAGATGATAGCTCGAATAAGAATCATCTCTGATCGTTCTTATGTGCTTACAAGTAGCACACAATAACCCATTAGATGAGCTGTTCTTTCCCTTTATTGCTTTTTGCTCAGACTTAGGATCTGTTGTTCTCCAGTTTCCTCCCATATTCGTATCTGGATATTTGTATGAAACACTACCACCCAAACTTGTCTGCGGAAACGCTGGTAACACTTCAAATTTCATCCCATCAGAAAAGGCAATTTTAACAACCTGACCATCTGCCCTAATATCGCTTCTTGAATAGGAAGTTTCAATCGCGTTCTTCACAGCCTGTAAAAGTCGAGATTGCCCATTCCATTTAGAATATGAGTACCGATTATATTCAGCTTCCGGAATTTCAACAAGTATATCTATGTCGCTTGTATTTATTGCTGTGTTTCTTCCATAAGAACCAACATAGAGACTATGTGTGGTTTCACTCGTTGAATTCCAAAACTCTTGATTTATAGCTTTCGTAACCGTATGATATCTGCTTGCTATGCTTTGACGCGTTACTAAAGGGATAATGTTATCATGTCTTATTACGTTTGAACTCATAATTATTTCTCCATTTCATTTTTGCCTTTTGATTATCAGGAAACTCTATTCGAAAGCCGCCAGAAACCACAACATCTTCTTTTCGTTATATCAGCTGTATCAGCACTTATTATTGTCATAAGCTCCTCTGTCTTCGGCAACCATAATCAATTCCTGATTATTACTCTCTTTCAGTACCTCACTATAGTTAACTACCCGATGCTCCATATCATTGTTGTCCGTCCAGAGGTCACACTGAAGCATTACAGTAGCAACAGCGTCATCCATGCCCTCCGTCGGTTATTTATGTTTCTTAAGGAGCACCACTATCCTCCTGAAGGTATGGAAGATGCTGTTCAAACAGTAATGACTCAGTGTGAGCTGTGGACTGATAGAACAGATCTATAGTTTTGCATAATTATCGTAATTGAACCACTTCGATAATTAGCCTAAACCTTATTTTCCCACTCCACAAGGTGGGTGCAGGGTGGGTGCAAAGTGGGTGCACTTTTTAACGTTATCCATCCTGTGCACTCGACCCTAGAGCGTTGATATGTTTCCTCAAACAGCAAAATCACGCTCAAAAACCGCGAGAACCCAGCTTAAAGCCGCCATACGCTAAACCTTTTAACGATAACCCTCGCTAACCCCTGCTACACAAGGGCAAATTTGCACCCACCTAATCAGCCTTTGACATCAATACAACACTCTCGACGTGAGGTTGTTAGGCGTTTTTGAAATCATGTCTTAATTCCATACTTTTCGCCTATTTATAGGCATGATCATCGGTTGGCTTACACCTGTTATTTTCTATCTCGATTAGGCAATTTGAAGACACTAAATATATACGCATTCTTTATTTAAATTTAATATATCTTTAATACTATTTACTTCAATTTTTATTTGCTTTTTATTAGCTTTCTTTTTAAACTCATAAACACTTAACGACCTATAGTAATAATTACATAATAGCAATCTCACAATAATATAACTATCTAGACTAAAATTTCTTCTAATTCCTTCTTTACCAAGCCTTATGAATTCCTCATATTTCTTTTCATCAAATTTTTCAAATAATGAAGACCACATCCATTTAATAAATTGACAAAATATAAAATGAGAAACATCTGACTTTGAAATTTCTCTACATATTTCATCTATAAATTTTGATTCTTTTAACTCATCAATATCTTTTCTTACTGTAAGTTTATTGAATGCACTTTTCCAAACTTTAAATTCATCAACTGTCATTATTCCTCTACCAGAACGTTTCGAATAAGCAAGTCTAAAAATCAATACTACGATAGCATCTTCTAATTGAATAAAGCCTAGAAGATACTCGAGAATATCATTTGATATCAAGTACCCACTCAATAATATATTCTTAGTAACCTCATTTCTTTTGCTAATAAGATATTCTGGTAAACCCTGTTTTTCCATCTCATCATAAAATAATTGAACAAACTCATTGTCTTCATTTTTATTATCAATAGTATGTTTAAATATGGTACTAAATATTGGCGAAAAATATCTATCCTCTTCAATTTGACTATCTATCTTATTTAAGACATCAAACAAATTCATCATTGTATCCATATTATTAATACAATCTAGGAATTTAATATCTCTAAACTTTTTTTCTAAAATTTCACATATTTTTGAAATGCAGAAGTTACTTTTTTTATCTTCTCTAAAATAATTCTCATTCCTTGTGTAAATTTCCCAAAATATATTTTCATATTCTTTATTTCCATGCAACTTTGTCTCTATTTTCAACAATCTCTTTAAATCTTGAATTGCAATATTTATAATCCTTGACGGTAACACATGTAATTTAGTTATCATATTCCATTTTGTGTGATAGTACAATTTAAGTAGTTCCAAAATTTTGCTAAGCATATGAGTATAAATAAAAAATTTTATTTTTTTATCTTTTTTACATTCTGCGTATTTATACACTTTACTTAGTACATCGTCTATCTTATTCCCTTCACATTCAAATGCAATGTTATAAAATTCTATAATTTCAGAATCACTTGCACTAACTGCATCCCCAGTATTAACAATGCAATTAATGACGCTTTCAACATTGCTATAAAAATTATTTTCTAATCCTAATCTGCTTTTAATATTGAAAATATTATTAAACATTTCTTTAAAATACCGCTCTATCTCAATTTTAATTATGCGCCTTTCAAAGTTATTAGTTATATTATATAAATAACTTTGAGAGAAATTTTTTCTTGATAAATTCACTGACTCTATCAAAATTGCGGTGCAATAAAATGAGCTAACTATGAATGTAGCAAGCCATATTGAATCTATATATTTAATATGTGCAACTATTATTTCAACCATCTCATTTAATACTTTAGATTTGTATTTTAACTCAACAAAAATTGTGATAATTGGAATAATAGCAATCGCCCAAAACAGAAGTTTAACTGGAAGTTCATTAAATTTTTTAAGCCAAAAATTTTTATGAAATTTCAATTTTTTTATATTATATCCTAAGTAGAAATTATCTTTATTATCAATATCTATCGTCTGCTTCTCTAAAAAGTTCGATATGAATGTAATTATTGATACCAATCCAGCAGACATAACAAACATATCTTTTCCTTTTATTCCTATAGATAGATTTCCATAAATCAGTAGCGCCAACAATCCTACTAACCATATTGAAATATTTTTTATCGGATGCCTTATAATTTCATAAGCAAAAAATAAAGCTTCCATAAATTTTCTTAAACATACAACAAATAGATACCATAATTTGTCTTTTAAGTTTCCCATCATAATTTAGTACCTCTCTTTGAGCTATATTTTTTCTTCTTTCTAATAATAGTTCCGTCTTCTAAAACCTCTACATTACTCCGAGCCGCCATCTCAAGCTCAACGGCTTCAAACTTCTCTTTAGAAATAATTCCGGAATGATGATCCGAATACAAATATTGCCTGTCAGAACCGCCTGAATCAGCTATAGCCACATCGCCTGTATATTTACGCCTAGTCAAAGTGCTCTCAACAGCCCGTTTACTCCAACTGTCTTTTCCCTTTGGAGACTTAACACCTTTACTTTTTAATCTTTCAATAATTCTACCAACGCTTAAACCTTCCAGATACCAATCAAAGATAGCTCTCACTACCTTCGCTTGCTCTTCATCAATAATAAGCATTCCATGCTTATCTTTTTTATAACCATAACAAGCCCTACTATAAAGACCTGATGTGCCATCTTCTGCTCTATGTTTTAAGCCAAAGCGTATATTTTCACTTCGCCAATCATTTTCAGCCTGACTACAAGCTTGAACCACACTGATTAAAAGTTCATCATCGACAGTTTCCGTATCAATCTTATCGGTCTCAAAAATAATCCTTGTACCACATGATCGAATCTTTCTAATAGCCTCTAATCCTTCTTTCGTATCACGACCAAAACGGCTCACACTTTTAGTAAGAATAATATCAAGATTACCTTTCTCGCATTCTTCAATCATTCGATTAAACTCGTTTCTTGAAGATCCAACCTTAGCTGAAGCAACATCAAGAAAAATATCAGCAACAAACCAAGTCATGTGAGAAGCAGCAAGACGAGTAAGACCAGACACTTGAGTCGAAAGACTATCCAGCTGCTCTTTACGATTCGTACTCACACGAGCATAAATACCCACAGCATAATCCTTAACAACCCGCTTAGGTTTGATGACTATCACATCACTATTTAGCTCATCTATCTTATCCATAGCCATCTCTCCTTATTTTTAGACTAACGAAACTTAGATTTCTTCTCCACGATAATTAGCCTAAACCTTATTTTCCCACTTCACCAGCTGGGTGCAAAGTGGCGAATCGACTTGCATGAGCGATTAAATATAATTCGCGAATGCACTTCGATTCGCTGAGCTTGCTCAAAGTTGAAAGCACAGTGTGCTTTCAACGCAAGCGAAGTACGTTAACATCCTGTGCACTCGACCCTAGAACGTTGATATCTTCCCTCAAACAGCAAAACTGGTCTCAAAAACCGCGAGAAGTAAGCTTAAAGCCGCTTCGCATTAAACCTTTTAACGATAGCCCTCGCTAAGCCTTGCTACACAAGGGCAAACTTGCACCCACCTAATCAGCCCTAGACATCAATACGACACTCTCGACATACGAACTTTTGTCCAAACTCCCACATGTAAATATCAACATAAAATATATCTATGAGGATTATTTTCCTATTTTATTGCAAACCATCTTCTATCACGTTTTGTTCCGATTCTTTCGATGACTTTTTCATTTTGTAAGAAATAAATGTTCGCTCTATGGTTCTTTTTGTTAAACCAATTTAAATTGCTCGCTCATCTGAAGTGGAAGCTGAATCTTCAATAAGTAAAGAAACAACTTTCTTTTCAGATTTGTTCAAACCAACATTTTATTTGGCTTTATTATCTAAATATTCATTAAATGTATAAATATTTTCTAATCCAACTATATCGATTAGAAAATTTCTAAAAGTGGAATTAAGAGGTATTGAAACAAATAAAAATAATCTTTTCTTTGGTCTTGAGCAGCATACATAAAACAAATTTCTATTTCGTTCATATGATGCCTCTTTACCTACTGGTATTGGAACTTTCCCAGTTATCATAGGTGCATAAGTCTCAAATTGATATTGGTTCCATCCCTTACTGATAACGAAGACAACATTATCGTATTCTTCGCCCTTAACACCATGTTCTGTCGAAAACTCTGATTCAGGGTACAGAAATTCAATGGCCGCCTTAAATTGACTGTAATCTAAATCTAAAACATCCTGGATTGTTGCATCCAATCCATAGATTGTATCAGGGGCATCAAAATATAGATGGTAGTATCCATCAACCAATGATGGAATAGGCACTAACTTTGTCTCTACGATAGTGTTGATAACATCAATGGCTCTGCCATTACGAGCTTTCTTTAGCTGCGACTCAAACTCTTTCCATTTCATCTTATCAGCTTTTTTCGTGATAGGATATCGTATGATTCCAAGCGTATCAAACAGAAGTTGCATATTTGATGTGCTGAGTGCTTCATATATCGGTTCAACGGTATTCATGAAGAATAGCAAAAATGGATCTTGTTTATCTCGGAGTCCATCATCAATAATGGCTAATAGACGCTCATATCCTTGCTGTGTGGCAAGAACCTTATGAGTAATCATCAAAATTTTGATATTTTCATCCTTTGACACGTTTTTCTTGATGTGTTCTGAAAGCTGGAACAGTCTGGATTTCAGTTCTTCTGCGGGGAGATCGTCTTTGAATGTCCGTTCTGTTCGACGTTCTCCAGAAAAATCATCGCAAGTCACAACAACTACTTCACCTTCAAAATTATCTATTGCAGATTGTTGTGGTAAATCTGGGCGAATATCATTTAAAACCTTCACAATTCTGGGAGCTGATCTAAAGTTTGAACCCTTTTTAATTTCCTGAAGCTTGCTGTGCTCTATCGCACCGCAAGCGTTGTTGGTTTGGTAAATAGTTTGCCATGCATCTCCGAAAAAGCCAAATTGTGGGCCTATTCCTTCTGCAATAAAAAAGTTTATAAAACGTGTGATAATCGGTTTGTAGGAATCTTGGTATTCATCAATTAAAATCAACGGATAATTGTCAGAGAAAACACGGCGAAATTTTGCATTATTCAGCATAGTACAAAAAAGTTTCAAAACATCATTATGGTGCAAGTAATGAACTCCTTGGGATACATAACGGTGTCCTAAAGTATAACGAATCTCTAACACCTTGCTGAAGTCCGTTTCCGTCGTTGTTAATGACGCATCATTCTCGATAATGCTAATAAGGGTACTTTGATACTGCTTGATTGCATTCCAAGCAAATGAATGGATTGTTGACGGAAGAATAAATGAATCTTGGGATAAGCGCTGCGAAATCACATCAACAGCTGCATTTGTATATGTAATACATATTACATTCTGCTTTTTTCGGCGATAATCATTCCACTTATTTGCTTGAATCCATTCGATTACACGGTTTAGTGAGTAGGTTTTTCCAGAACCAGCGCCTGCCTCCACGCGGAAGCTACGCCCAGCCTTGAGTGCAGAAATTATTTGTTCGTCGACTTTATCTGCTTCCGCCTTAGCTATGTTATAATTTAAATACTCATAATTCTTAGACAATTCTCAATACCTCCTCATTCAAGAACTCGCTGCCGATTAAGCCATATTAAACCATTTTTAATATATTGAGGAATAGAATAATTAGGATTGTTGCAAATCAGATTGAGTGCAAAGTCCGTCTTTCTTTTCTCAGTAAACTCCAAATCTTCTTCGGCAACAGGTTCTGTGAACCCATAATGACTACGATTCACATTCATGATGGCTTCTTCCAAAGATCTGCCACATATCCCATTTTCCGAAGTTTGATATTCAATATGACATTTCCCCAAAGTCTTTTCTGCATCTGTTGCAGCGGTGATATCCGCAAGGTAAATCTTATCTTTACTATTCTGCGGAATACCCTTAATTTTGCGCATCCACCATTTTATTGTTGCATTGGAGGTAGTCTTACCTTTGCTGACAACAGCCTTTGTTCTGCCATCTATCATAGAATCTATATCCGTAAGGATTAAGCAAGGGAGTCCAAGGAAGTCTGCAAAAGGTATGAATTTGTATGCGTATGCTCCTCCAATTTCGATCAAAGCATAATACTGTGCGGGCAGTTTATATTTTTCTGAATCAAACAGTTTTTCTTTCTCGCATTTCTCTATCATGTCCGGTAGCAGCAACCGCTCCGAAGCACCCTCAACAAAAATGATCTTATCTGCAAAGAACAAATCGCATCTGCTAAGGGTAAGGTATTTCTTGATGAAATCCATGTTGTCAGCATTTTCTCTCGCAAAAATATCAAGGTTCTTATAAACAACTCCAGATTTAGACTTTTTCGCATACCGGATTTTAGAGAAATCCATAGTATTCGCTATATGTGCAGAGTGAGTAGTTAAAAACGTCTGAATATGAACAGTTGTAATTTTATCGAGGAATTTTTCTAAATGCTCCGCAAACGCATGCTGCATTTGAGGATGCATATGTGACTCAGGTTCTTCAATGAACAACAATGGAATGCAGGCGTCTCCCTTTTTCTCAACATCTTGTGCAAACGCAGCCAAGAGAAATTCCATTTTAATCAAATTCTTGTACCCCAATCCGTTATGGGAGCTGGGCAGGCTTTCGTCACCGGCGCCAGAGCTATATGAAAGCCGTGTCTGGTTTTTTATTTGATCGTCAATTTTTAACTCAGTAGTAACACCAAGCTGCAATTCTTCAACATTAGGATATCCAAAACCAACTGCCTTGCTGACCAAGTCACTGAGTATTCGATCGCTTTCTTTTTGCACATTTTTGTTTGCACCATCAACTACTGCACGGAGTTCCTTGACTTTCTCTGCTATATCAGGTGTCAAATCTTCCTCGTTCAAGCTGAAATAGTCCGCAATCAACGAACTAAGGGACTCGTTCTTTTGAGTACCATCTTCTCCAAGTATGCGTTCTGCAGGAATCGGATAATAAGGGAAAAGGTCTTTAAGTTCTCTATGACTTTTAACTTGCCAATCTTCTAAATTCTTTGGATTAACCGCATAGATAATTAAGCCAAACAACCTCGAAAAATTGGTTGCAAGCATAGCGTGCATTTCCTCTGCTTTGGGCGCAAATTTATCATTACTATAGCAACTATCCTTAAACAGTTCCCGCAGTTTGCTTTCGTCAGTTTTCAACTGATACTCCGCACGAATTAACGCTGTAGTGGTATCCACATCAACGTCAATAATGAAAGGTGATAATGCCCCCAATTTTGTATCTTGATCATCCAATGAATAATCAACTACAAACTCTATAGAAATAGGTTCTATTCCTCTGCAGAGATCTTCATAACTCAATTTTTTCTCCATGAACTGAAAAAACAGGTTGTAGAGGTTTTCTCGCTTTGATATAGGATAATCATTATATGAAAAATCGTTTCCTTGTAGCACGGTGTTGATACAGTTACTGCAGGAGGTCTTGGCCGTATTATTCCTGCCAACAATAAGGGTTGTTTTTGCATCGACATCCAATTCGGCATCAATAAGCAATCTGTAGTTTTTAATCTTTATCTTCGATAATCGCATTTTAGCCATCCTTTCACTATTTTTTTTAACTCTAACATTATTCCATAGGCTTAATCTTTTCTTCGAAAAATCAATTTCATATTCTGATAATTTATATTTATATAATAGTGCTCACCTATTGCTAAAATAGACTTACTCTATTCAATATTTAATTATTAATAGGATACTAAACTTAAACATTTTCAAATACTAATTTTGAAATTTTAGCTTTAGCAAACATCTATTAGATCATCTGAAAATATCTAAACGCATCTTTTATTGCCTCTTCTTTTTCTATTGGACAAATTGGTTGTTTTAAGTCTTCTCTTTTAGGTTTATTATAATTTTCTCTTTCTTTAATTCCACATTTTTCTTTTACTTGTGCTATATATAAATTAGATACCTTAAATCCAAGCTTCTTAAAAACATAGTTTTGAATTTATTTATAGGTTGCTTTACTTTCGGCACTTGTTAAGTCCATATCATCCATCGGAAGTTCTACACTAATATATTTCTTTGAATCTAGTTTGGAAAGCAACACGATTGTCTCAACATGGATTGAGAGAACTCCTAGTATAGCTACACTTTTTTGAGTGCACACTATGGATACTGGGTGCACTTTTTAACGATAGGAAAAGCTATCGTTAAAAAGTTTAAGATTGGCTTAATAACTTGGTTTTTGAGCATAAAAACAAAAAAACAGCCTAGAGATGATTCCCCTAGGCTGACTTTTGTAACATTTCAAATACTCACAGTCTTTTGACTTTTACGATGCCCTTTCAACATCAACACTAATCTCTGATTTAAAAGTTATACTGAACCTGTCCTCGTAAACTTTTATTTTCTTGATGTACTTTCTTACCAGCTTCTCATCATACTCACTAAGCTCGTGACGCTCACTTTTCAGAAAATCTTCCATTTCTCTGATTCGTCTTTTAGCATCTTCTTGACCTGCTTTTTCTATAAGAAGCTTTTGTTTCTTCACTTTAAGCTCATCAATCTCATCAGCTATTTTCGTGTAGTCTTTTTTAGCTTTAAGCAAGGTTAGTAGTGTCGCTTGTTTGTCTGCGATTTTTTTATCAACCGTTTCAATCTCACTTAAGTTGTTGCCCGCGATAATTTCTCTAATATTGTTATTCAACGTATCCAATACTTCATCCGGTACACTAAACACCTTGTTTATGGCTTTCACTGTAGCAGCCTGCAGTTCTTCCTCTTTTACTGTCGGAGCATCGCAAGCACTAGGACCATTTTCCCATCTAGTACAACAACGCCAAACAACAGAATGCACTCCTCGATTGTTCCAAGCAATTCTTCTGTAAACATCCCCACATTTAGAACAAACACACAGGCTGGATAAAGCGTACTTACTGGAATAAACTCTCCTTTTTTTATTCTCCTCACCACTAAACATGTTGGCTCGTCTTACCATTTCTTCTTGAACTTTAAAGAAAATATCTCTTGGAATAATAGACGCGTGGCTATCTTTTACATAATACTGTGGTTCTGTTCCATCATTTTTTATACGAACATGGTTAATAAAATCTGTCGTAATAGTTTTTTGTAAAAGAGCATCACCAATATATTTTTCGTTTTGCAAGATGCCTTTAATATTAGATAAATTCCATTTTAAATGCCCGGCACCGTTTTTAACACCGTCTTTTTCAAGACCCTCCGCTATATCTCTAAGACTTGCTCCTTCTAAATATTCTCTATAAATTCTTCTTACGACTTTTGCTTCCTGTTCAAGAATTACAAGATTCCCTTCATCGTCTTTTGTGTATCCTAAAAACCAGTTATGGTTGATTTGCACTTTGCCTTCCTGGTAGCGGAACTTAAGTCCAAGCTTCACATTCTGAGAAAGCGACGCGGATTCCTGTTGAGCTAAAGAAGCCATGATAGTAAGCAATAGTTCTCCGCTTGCTTCCATGGTGTTGATGTTTTCTTTTTCAAAAATGATCGGGATGTTTTTGTCTTTCAACTGCCTAACAAATTTTAAACAGTCGATAGTGTTTCTCGCAAAACGGCTAATCGACTTAGTGATAACCATGTCTACTTTGCCACTCATGCAATCGTGGATCATGTCGTTGAAACCGACACGTTTTTTCGTGCTAGTTCCTGAAATACCGTCATCAGCGTAAATGCCAGCAAACTCCCAGAGAGGATTTCTTGAAATATAATCCGTATAATGCTGAACTTGCGTGTCATAACTTGTTGCCTGTTCTTCACTGTCAGTACTAACACGACAATACGCTACTACTCTTAACCTCGGCTTATCTTCATGCTTATCTACCGTATTCCCCGCTATTTTTCTTGGTGGAATAATTGTAACGTTGGCATTCATTTTACACCTCCTTGATTTGACTGTACGCGTATACTGCTTGCCGATAAGGATCATCGTATTTCTTTTCTACCTTTTCTAACTGGTAGCTTGTAATAAGCCGAATTTCCTTTATTGGCTTAGGCTCTTTATAACGATGATTCCTGATAGCATTCTCATGCCTTATTTGTTGCACTTGTCTAAACATATCCTCATCGATAATCTGAGGATAAAACTCTGTTCCTAAATACAATTTCTTGCTAAGAATTTTGCCCGTGACTGGCCAATCCCTTTTTATACCTGATTTTTTAGCAGCTTGAGAAATATTTTTAAATTCAAGATAGAAACGAAAAAACTCTCTTACTTCTTGAGCTTTTACTTCATCTATAACCGCTTTACCGTCTACTATTCTGTAACCATATGGGATGCGTGCCATGTTTCTTTCACCTCTTCTTCTAATTCCAATCCGCATTTCAAATGAAAAATAAATTCTGTTCTGCTTTTAACTACGACATCGTCTACAAAATCCAGAAAATCCTCGTCCTTAAACTCGCTAAATACTTCTGTGACGCTTACGAACCGTTGAAGTTTTTGTGCCTCGTTTAAGTGCGTTAAGTTACCGTTTAAACTGTTGGAAAGCTTAAGTTTTTCCTTAAGACAAGTATCTATTTCCGTTTTAAGCTGATTGCTTTCTAGATAGTAGGAATCCATCTCAATGTATCCACCGGCGAAAAGCTTACTGAGTACTTGCTCTTGTTCTTGCAATTTAGCTATTTTTTCTTCGAGTTCGATAACCTTGTTCAAACCGTCTTTATTATTCACACCTCTCAAACTTTCTACGAGAGGAGTCAACATTTGAACGTATCCTGCTTTTAACTTGTTTAACATTTGCAGGAAAGAAATTTTAAGATAACTTTCCATAACAGACTTTTGTGAACAAGCATGAATATCTTCAAGATGCGTTATACAAACCCATATGCCATACGCCTTATTATGTTGATAAATTATTCGTCTTTTACACTTGCTTCCACACTCACCACAACGAATTTTACCTGAAAACGCATAAAGCTTATTGTACTTACCACTACCACATACTATGTTATTTTCACTTCTTCTCCACGCGATAATCTCTTTTACAAGATTAAAAGTTTCATGACTGATGATAGCCTCATGATGGTTTTCAATAACATACTGTTGTTTCTCACCACAGTTTTTATGGCGGTTAAAACTATCATCCGTGTATGTTTTCTGAAAAATCACATCCCCTGTGTATGTTTTATTAGTCAAAATAGCATTCACGGTACTTGAAGTCCAGTTCCCGCCCTTTTTAGTTGGAATCTTTTTATCGGTCAATACTCGTGCTATTGCTTTTCCGCCCATGCCGGAAAGAGCCATGTTGAAAATTTCTTTTACTACCCTGGCTTGCTCTGGAACTATAATCATTTTCTTATTCTCGTTTTTATACCCATACGCAGGGCAAGAAATGATATAGCTTCCGTTTTCAAACCGTTTCTGAATTGACCACATGCTGTTTTCCGAGATAGATCTTGACTCGCTTTGCGCAATAGAACTCAGGATAGAAAGCATAAGCTCCGAACTCATATGCTCGGTATCAATGTTTTCTTTCTCAAAATACAAATAAATACCAAGACCGGTAAGTTTTCTAACTATTTCAAGACAGTCAACCGTGTTTCTTGCAAGCCTACTAATAGACTTTGTAACAATCCTGTCTATCTGACCGCTCTGACAGTCTTTAAGCAGTTGTTTAAGACTTTCACGCTTACCGATTTTCGTGCCGCTAATACCCTCGTCAAAGTAAAGCCCCGCATACTCCCAGCATGGATTAGACTTAATATAGTTTTCGTAATGCTCCTTCTGCACTTCTAAGCTGAGAAGCTGCTCATCACTATCACTAGAAACTCTCGCATACGCTGCAACCCGCGTCTTTTTCTTAAAACCAGTTTTTCGCATTGTAGAGTCTATTTTTATTATTTCTTTCACTATTTCCCTCACTTTCAGCTAATACTATTCATCACTCTAAAAGCAGTGTTTATCAAGCTTTTAACCCAATAATTCCTTGTAAAACGGGTGAAATTTTTCCCTGTTAAGACGGCTTATTTTTTCTTTTTCTTGCTCGCTGATAAGCCCTTTTTTAAAGAGTGAAACGGTAAGTTTTTCGGCTATTTCAAAACGAAAATCCGCCTGCATACTCTCTTTTGTCCAAGCCCTCGCTTTAACATCCGTTAGCCCGTGAACATCATTACTTATTTGCATGATGCTCACCTCCAAAACGATGCTCTATATAGCAGGCGTGGCAGCAGTATTTTCGAGTCTTATTACCGTAGGATGTAAAACTTTCACCACAGTTACAACAGACACACTCATAGTTTGCCTGTCTTTTTACCAACTGTGTATGCTTACTCCACCACGTGTTTCTACACGCGTCAGAGCAGAAACGTTTAACTTTACGACCAGCATTCTGTTTAACAGGCTTAGCGCATAAATCACATAATTGAACGCTATTGCCAACATTTACGCCGCCAAGATTGTTGCGCTTACAGTAGCTTTTAACCGTATCAACTGAAAGATTTAACTGTTTAGCTATTTTCGTATAGCCAAACCCCATGTTTCTTAGTTTTCCAATCTTACTTTTTTCTTCCACATTCATTTGCCTGTGCCTCCTTACATCACAGGCAAAGAAAAAACAGTGTTTTTTAACCTCTTGGCTTGATAATTTAACCTTAAAAATAAAAAAAGCCCGAGGATTGCTCCAATGTAGGAACAAGCCTCGGGCTTTACAAGTTTCAAACTGTTTTACAAGAGTTCGTTTACTCGTTTTTGTACCGTATCATAATCGTATCCGGCTTGAGTTAGACGCTGTTTACGCTCATTTCCGTTACCCCACGTGCCTCGGATTACTTCACGTGCAAGCTCATCAACTGACTTTCTACGAGTCTTAACACCAAGAAGCTTATTAACTTTATTTTGCACGCTCGTATAATCGTATCCGGCTTGAGTTAAACGCTGTTTACGCTCATTTCCGTTACCCCACGTGCCGTTAATAACTTCTCGCGCCACCTCATCAATACTTGTGGTGCGCGTAGCTTGGTGAGACTCGCCGTTTTTACATCCGTTTAATCCAGCGTTTTTAATAATGCTTGGATAATCCTTGTAAGCATAATCCATGTCAACTCTGCCGGCTACTCCAGGCACGCTGCCGTTTGACGAGTATTGCCAAAGACCATACGAGCCTTGATAACTGCAGTGCGTGTTCCACTGTGCGATCCACAAAGCGTAACGGTTTCTAACATGAGATGACACAAGATTATTAGCGGTTGAAAGCGAGGTGTAAAAGCCTGCATAATACCCGTAAGTTTCCAGTTTGCTGCAAAAACCGGTAATCAGCGAATCGCAGAAAGCTCGCCCACGGTTAAGCTGGCTTTTTTCTTCTAAATCAAAGTAAACTGGGTACTCAAAACTTTTACCTGAAAGCATGTTCGCACAGCTTTGAGCTTCTTCAGCTGCCTCAGAAGCAGAGTTTGCGTACGAATACCAGTAGGCTCCCACGTCAAGACCGGCTGTTTTTGCTTTACGATAGTTCTGTTCAAACCACTTGTCTTTGCATCCGATACCGTATCCTGCTCGAATGATCACAAACTCAACGCCGGATGCTTTTACCGCGTTGAAATCAATGTCACCCTGCCACTCTGATACGTCTATTCCTTTTTTACTCATGAGTATTGTCCTTTCTGTTCTTGTCGTGTAATTGTTCTAAAACGTTTTTTAATTTCTCAGGCACGGGAAGCCCCAGGTGAGCCGCGTTTTCGGTTAAAGATAATCCTTCGTTAGATAGGTAGAAGAAAATTACTGCGGTTCTCATCACGCTTCCTTGTTTCAAAACATGAAAATCTATAATGTTTGCTATGCCAACAAGCATAAAAATGAGCACCTTTCTAAAGATGCCCTTAAAACCAATGCTGCTAGACAGTTTCTTATCCGTGACCGCACACATCACGCCTGTAATATAATCCGTTACCACAAATAAAACGAGTGCGAGGATCAGCCCGTCGCATCCGCCTAAAAAGTATCCCAGCCAGCCGCCTACCAGTGTGAAAGCCAGTTGAGTACTATTCCAAAATCCTCTCATAATTCTCCTTACAAGTTTTCCTAACATTTGCCAGTACTCTTATAAAAACAAAAAGTAAAAGTAATAAAAAATGGCAGGCATGGTTTAACCCACACCTGCCCTAGCATTTCAACATTTCAACATTTCAGCATTTCAACTGATATTATTTTTCAACACATGACTACTCCTTACCACCTTTTACACTTTTCCCAACCATTCCACCTTTTACACCTTTCCCAGCCGTTTCACCTTTTTCAGTTTTTTCGTCTTTTTCGGCTTTTATTTTCAAAATCTCGTCGTTAAGTTCGCGTTCTCTAGAGTTAAAATAGTCTTCTAACTGTTTCACATACGCTTCATATTCCATCGAGTTTTCCGCGATCACTGCCGAACGCATATCAGATAGTACGCTTGCAACAATGCCTTCTATCATGTAAGTAGGTATTGGTATTTGCTTATTCAACTCGACTATTTTTTCGTTTAACTCAGCCTTATATTTTTGCACAGCTACCGCGTAGCTAATTGTCGGTTTTACCACTACTCTCCTCCAATCTTTTTAGAATAATATCCAGCTTGTGGCTGATTTCGCATAAAATTTTCGTATTATCAACTACAGGTGTCGTAATACTTTCTGTCACGTCTTTTAAGCGCGTGCCTTTATTAGCCACTATTTTGTTTGTGTGAATAATTAGTTTCTCCATAACAAATTCTCCTCTACTTTCACTTAACGCTTCCACCCGCGCTTTTTAATAGTATTTAACTTTCATGAGTATCCCGTTTTTAAACACCATGTGAGCGTTAGAACCCCATTTTGAAGCTTTCCCATCCTGGTTCATTTCAATAATCTGCACATAGTTAATATCCGCGTCTACTCCTGCACCGTCTTGCCAAACAGGATCTATAATCTTGTTACCATGCATGTAAAAGTTGCATCCAGCGTGAATACCATACTCTTTATAAATGCTTTGCGAACGTGAAAAACACAGCATAGTAGCGTATGTTTCTTCATCAGCTGATTTACGCTGCGCGAAAGCCATATACTTTCCGTCGTTAGTAAGATGAAAAACTAGACCCTTGTGAGAATTATCTTCTTCCCACTCGCCGGTTCCAACATAGCCAATATACACGCCGTTACGGTAGAAGTTGTTTCCGTTTTTATCAAAAACAGCTCTTTTATGATCCTCATCAACTTCACCATCGTAAAGTTCTATCTGCCCGGGTGTTATTTGCACGTATTTACTCGAATGGTTAAACCCGAGAAGGAAACTGTTATAGTTTTGCTGCATGAAACTACCAAAATCACCTTTTTTAACCATTGAAGATATGGAATCTTCTACTATGGTTAGTTTAGAAATAGCCTTATCAGCCGTGGATTTAGCAGCCTCAATGTCTTTATCTTTAACTCTCAGCCAATCGAACGTTCTAAAACTACTTATACTGTCAGCGGAAACGTAATGCCATAGTTTGCTTGTTCCACCTTTATACGGGTGTTCAGACTCAGGATAATTTTCACCTTTAACCTCAATAATGTTAATATCTTCAGGCAGTTTAGACACGTATCCTGAAATTTCTCCTGAATACTCTTTTTTAATGCTATCAATCTTAAAACCATAATTGTCAAACGGAGACCAGTTAGTTCTAAAATGTAGCCAAAACTCGTTTGATGGAACAAACACTGTTGCGCCAGAAATTTTTTCACCAGTTAAACCAGGTATAGCGTAAATTTTATCCTCATACTTGTAAAAAATGTCTACAAAATCGTCAAAAGCTGATTCCGTGTGCGACTTCTCATTAAATTTTACGGCTAAACTTTCCTGCTTAACAATAAGCCTGTAAGCGTAGCCGGTTGACGTGTCGTAGAAAAAATCACCAACATGCTGCATTTTTTCACTATCAGTCAGCCACAAGCTCATAGGAGCGTTAAACTGGCTTGGAGTATACGAGCCGTAATAGTTACCGTTTTTCTGTTTAAGACTATGGTTAACGCTTTCAACACCAGCCTCAATCTTACCGTCTGTAACATTTAGTTTCGTGTTGATTTCACTTATCGTGTAATAGTTTTCAAGCCTCCTACCAGTGTCTTTTATAGCCTCGTTTTTTGCTTTACTAATCTGCTTTTCTACCTGCGAAGTGTAAGAAACTGAAAGTTTTTCCGCGTCAATCGAATGCCCGATAATCCTGTCACCATACACCATGCCGTCAAGAGTCATCGCAGTACTGTAAGGACCTAAAAAACCGTTATGGCTTCCAGCAATACCATTCATGTTAACCTGTAAAACTTTTGTAGCAGTGTTCTTATCAGGCGTATCCATGTAAAGGTCACGAACCCACATGCCTTTACTATCGTATTCGCTTATCTTATAGCCGCTTTGAGAATTACCCATTTGCGCTTTAATATTATCTATCGCAGCTTTAACACGCTCGTTATCAATTTTTCTAGTTTCAACCGCTTCTTCTTTTAACGTTTGAACAGCATGCGACACGTTTTGCACATACCCTTTAGAAATCCTGCTCGCAAGCACGATTCTAACTTCGCCTGGTTTTTGAATCGGTATAGTCTGTTTTACTACAGGAAACACGCGATCCATGCCAAATTGTGGAGCGAGACAACGAACCCTATCCCCACACTTAATCGTCGCATAATATAAACCTAACTCGGATAAGTCAACCGCGCTAAGGCTTATTTCTACATGCTCAAACTGGTTATCCTGTAACCATTTAACAGCTTTACGCATAAGATTAGTTGGGACTGTCACATTATTAAAATTAATAACTTTACAAACCCAGCCGAATGTTTTTTGCGCTTCACGAGATACTATATAGTTTTTCCCATTGTTTATTGAAGTAATATCAACATGCTTTTTAAGAACCTCGTTTTCACTATTCTCGTTTTCCAACTCTTTGCCGAGAGGAATAACCGCTGTAGTAACATCCTCTGCTGAAAGGTTTTCAGCGTATTCAAGCAGGTTTAAACCGAAACTAATATGCTGGCTTGTAGCTTTACCTATTTCTTCTAAACGTAGGTAGTCTAAATAAAGTTTCCCGTCTTCTTTTCTAAGACGCAAATATCCGCCAAGTTTTTCAACCATTTTACTCATGATCGCTTCAAGCGTGGTTTCAAAATTAGTAAACCTGTAGAGTGAATCATTCGAGTCAGATACGGTGACGAAACCAATTCTTATTTTCTTATAATCATCTACCTGACTGTTATGAGCTTGTAAAAGTTTTTCTAAAAGCTGGTAGGAACTCTGATCATGATATTCTTTCTGAGGTTGAATACTATCCGCTAAGTAAGTTAACAACCCTACGCAAGTTACTTTCTTACTACCATACAAGTCTTTTACTTGTTCTCTAACCTCGCCGAAGAAAATCTCCTCATCGTCACGCCACACGCTTACTATTGATTTCCGGTTTTTAATAAGCTCATAGCAAGGGTTTTGACTCGGGCAAGTAAACGTTAACGTTCCTGCAGTGTTAAGCTCCAAGTTTAACGTAATATCATCAAGTACCGCTTTGTCATCATTTGGATAGTAAATCGTATTATTATCAAGTATGATCCTGTACACTCACAACCACCCCCTTTTATAGGAAATATTTACCATCCCGTTTCCAACGAATGTTAAACTCATGTTTATTTTTGAACGAAGCTGTGGGAAACGGTTAACGCCTGTTTTAATCTCATACTTTTTACCATTAGAATCCAGTAGAATACTGTTAGATGACAGGTTGTTAAATTCTGGAATCAGTGTCATGTCAAAATCGTGAACGAGTGTTATTTCCCGCTTATCATCTACTTGCACACCCCATATTGTGTGAACCCCATCCGAATCATCTACACTATACTTATATGGTTGCAGCTTATAGTTGAGTGTGAGAGTTGAATAGTTTTTATCCGATTTAAAACCACTAACCCACACTCGACCCTGATAGTAGAACAATGGTTCATCATCAAGAGACAGTTTCACACTCTTACCGTGGATTAACGTTTTAACACTATGGCATGTTTCACTCCACTTGTTTTTGTTTGCAACAATGAATTCAAAACAGCCTTCACGCATCTCGTATAACACTTCACCAGCAAGACTTTCACTAATATCAATACTTTCCTGTCTGCCTGGTATTTGCAAATACTCTAATTTAGGTTCTGGAAGTTGAACGAGCGGACGGCTTGTAGCAACCAGCCCTAGATCGTTAAAACTATGCAACCCGTTTATTAGCATCCCATACACTTTTACCACCCCCTTGCTTTTCTTGTTTGAAGCTTGAAAAGCTCACTGTCCATCCTGTGCGCGATACCACCCACTAGTTCACCAGTGTCGAGCACAATACTCTGGTTAGAAAACTGTGGGAAATACGCGTCCATAATCGCTAGAATCTGGTTCATAACACTAAGCATTTGCGTGTTCGCTCCAACGGTCATGTTTTCTAAACTATTCAACCCCATAATCACTTCCGGACCTTTCTCACCGCCGCCAAGCATACGCCCGTTTTTCTCACCGAAAATAGTCGCCCCGTTTAACAGCATCGGCTTATTCATTGCTTTCTTATACCAGTCGATAGCAAGATACGGTACAGACGGTGGCGTAAGAGAGAATTGTCCTTTAATACTAAAATGCGGCAGTTTAATATGAGGAAGACTAAGTTTTATGCCAGAGAAAAACCCTGTTATAGCGTCGATTACTGCTTTAACCTTGTTTTTCGCAGCTTCAATCGGAGTAATGATCGCAGTTTTAATACCATTCCAAACTGACACAACCGTGTTTTTAATACCGTTAAACACAGACTTAACCATGTTTGCTACTGAATTAAACACTGTTGAAATGCTTGTTTTAATACCGTTTACCACGCTCATGATCGCAGTTTTAATACCATTCCAAACACTTGTTGCCGTGTTTTTAATACCGTTTAAAACGTTAGTGAAAAACGATACGATACTATTCCAAACATTCATGAAAAAGTTTTTCACACTCGACCACAGTTTGTTCCAACTAGTGCCAAAGAAAGACAAAAACACGTTAAAAACGTTTTTTAACGTGTTAAATACCGTTATGAACGTGTTTTTAACCGCGTTCCAAACAGCAGTAAAAATTACTTTTACACCATCCCAAAGCTGAGACCAGTTACCGGTAAACAAGCCTATAAAAACGTCTAAAACGCCTGTGATTAAATCAAGAACGGTTTTGAAACTAGTAAAACTTAAATTTAAAGCGCCTTCAAACAGTGGAGCTAGAATAGCACACAAACCATTCCACACTGTTTTAAGCCCTTCAACAATACTCGTAAAATCAATACCAAGGCTTGACAGTTTTTCTTTAACACCATTAACAAAACCGGTGAAAGTTTCCTTAATTTTCTCCCAAACAGCAATAACACTGTTTCTAAACTCTTCGTTAGTGTTCCATAAGGTTACAAAAGCTGCTACCAGAACACCAATAACCGCAACAACCGCGAGTATTGGCGCGGATACTCCACCTAAAACAGCGCCTAACCCTTCAAGAATACTAGAGCCGGAAGTAAAACTTGCGAACATTTTACCTATAAACAAAGCTAGTTTAGAAAACCCTTGTATAGCAACACCTATTTTAGAAATACACGTTCCAAGAACCACTAAAAAAGGGCCGACTGCCGCAGCAATCAGCCCAAGTGTCACTATAAGTTTTTGGCTTTCTGGAGAAAGCTGTTTAAATTTAGAAAGCCATGCTGATATTTTCTGCATTAAAGGTGTTATGACGGGAAGTAAAACATTACCAATAGTCGCAGCAATATTCTGCAACTCTGTTTTTAGAATCTTCATAGAACCCGAAGCGCCCGCAGCTTCACGCCCAGCCTGCCCTTGAGCGTCAGCAGTCTGCTCCATAATAAGAGCCAAAGTAGCAGCCTGTTTCGCTTGCAAGCTCATCGCGCCTCTACCATCATGCAAACCCATGGCAAGAGCTTTAGCTTTAATAGTCGCCTCGTTAACACCCATACCATAATTGTCAAGCATCGCATTATTACCTTTAAGCGCGCCTGTTAAAGCAAGAACAGCAGACTCGGTTGTGCCACCAAACATAGCAGACAAGTCGCCTGCAAGAGCAACCAGCTTCTGACTCATCTCGGCTGCTTCAGCATCACTTTTCCCACCAATATTTTTCAACATCGCGCCCATAGTATTCGCATACTCTAAAGCTTGACCTTGAGCAATACCATAATAGGATTTCAAACTTCCTGACCATTTAAGCATCTTGTTAGCAGACTTACCGTAAATCTGCTCTGTAGCCCCCATAGCATCCTGTAAGTCTGCTGCAGCAGTAAAACCAGCAGTACCAATAGCAGCAATCGGCAGCGTAACTTTCGTGCTTAAACTTTGACCAAGAGATGACATACCATCTCCTAGTTTCTTTATCTTTTTACTCGTACTATCAAACTGGCTACTAAGCTTGGTTAAACTAACACTACCTACCTGTTTTAATTTTTCTTTTAAACTATCAAGATTATTTTCTGTCTCAACAATCTCACGCTGTAATGCATCATACTTGTCTTTACCAAGCTCCCCGTTTTCCAACTGTACTTTAGCCTGCTTATCCGCCTGTTTTAAGGCATTGAGCTTTTCACTGGTTTCAGAGATTTCCTGCTGCAACAACTGCTGTTTTTGCGATAAAAGTTTAGCGTTGGACGGATCGAGTTTTAACAGCCTGTTTACGTCACGAAGCTGAGCTTGCGTGGATCTAATAGTCGTATTCACGTCTTTTAACGCTTTATCCAAGCCCGTAGTATCTCCACCGATTTCAACGGTAATACCTTTAATCCTGTTTGCCATAACATCACCTCCTTCCTAAAAATAGGTATGAAAAAAGCACCTACTATTTAGTAAGTGCTAGAAATAATCTTCCATGATTAATTTATCAGTAAATCAATCTATTCAAGTTCTTTAGTTCTATTTCATTTATATTTATGTTCGTATAGCCGTCTTTCAATAATTCTACTCGTACAGATCTAAATAAATCCTCACATACATCTGGACGATTTAATGTTTTTAATCGATCATCATAATGTACTGTAGTTGTCAGAAATAACTTATCACAATCTATTCTAGTTGGTCGCGTAAATGGATTCCTAGATATATCTGGCTGCTCATCATGATAATGAACCATTGGGTTTCTAATAAGCATATAAGGTTTTAGTGTTTGACATTTAATATACTCATACACTGTACCCGAATGTTTATTACAAATATACATATGTGAAGCCACAGCCATCCCATCCGATATAGACGGATAAGGCACTTTCATCCTCACAACATCTTTTTCGTTAATCAATCAGAAGCCTCCCTTCTTCGTCAATATCGACGAATACTGGATTATGGAGTTCTTCATTTTCCGCAAGAGTAAGCATCATATCGAAATGTTTCTCCGTAAGTAATTCCGAATCAGATTTTGAAAATACAAAGTATTTTTTATCTAAATTTATAATTTTTGAGTTTTCTACCATATTTGTTGAATACATTGCATCTAATGCATCGATCAGTTTTTTATCATTATAATTGAAGTCCGATTCATCTAAATCTACTTGATACTCACCAGACACAATGCGATTTTCTTTTGATTTCCAAAGATTCATCTGATGTGTAAGATCAGATAATTCCTTTTCCGTCATAGTACCAACTATAAAAGCGCATTTTTCAGCCCTTTTAACATTAATAGCTTCAACATTTTTATCATACGCATTCTGAGCCGCCACATTAAAGCTTGCTCTTTCCTTAGTATAATCTCCCCAAACATTACTAAATACCGGACCTTTTTTATACCCTCTTAAATGACTAAAATCAGGTGTTTCTCCAGATACTTTCGTAAAGGCTTCATAAAACAGCAAAAATTTTTGCAACTTTAAAGGGGTCTCATATGATGTATTGTCATTATTCTTTAGCCAACCACTTAAATATAGTTTTCTTTCATTTGAATAAATCATATTCATACTCCTTTCGTAAATCTTTTCATTTTACATCAATCTGATATTAATGTAAATATATTTTCCCATTTTTTGTGCTTATTACTATATTTATCATTATCATACCAAAAATACTCAAGTCTTTAAATTAGAACTTATCAAACTCTGCTTGGCTTGCGAGCTTATCGTATTTCACACTATCGTTTGCTTTCTCCGTCCACATGTCTAAAACCATGCCGATAGTTAAAAGATCCAGTTCGCAAATACTAATACCGATTTCTGTGCATCTAAGAAGAAACAACGCGGTTGTCATTTGCCGTGTTGTTGTTTTAAATTTTTTTTAGATTTCACTTCAGTTTCCAAGTTTGCTCCCCAAAGTTCTAGAATTTCAGGAAGAATCTCGTAGATAGAAAACATTTCAAACTCGTCAAGCCACTCATCAATACTCGCTGGAATACTATTATCCGCGTGATAAGCCATGATATAAGCCACGTTTTCAAAAATTTCAAGATCTGCTATTTCAAAAACACCCTCGTTGATTTTGAAAGACTGCTCTAATTTTGACAGGTCTTTGAAAATATCACGCTTGAATTTAATACGATACAATCTTGGAATAGTGGCTGAAGAACGAAACTTCACGTCTTTACCATTTACTTTTACTGTTTTTTCTAACACGTTTACCCCCTTTAAAACTTATTTGTTTTCCGCGTTAACTTGCGGAACATACACGCTCTTATACCAGTTCTCATAGGTTTCTTTTGAAGTAGTGTCACCACTCCTAGATTTCACTAAACCATCTTCTCTAGGATCAGCCGTAAGCGACAAAGTTTCCGTACCCGGTTCTATAGTGTCTTCCTTAGTTTCTGACTCGATAGACGGTCGTGTTGCTGAACAGTTATATAAAACGTGTCTGATCGCGTTCACGTCACCATCAAACTCAAACAGGAGCGCGAATTTTTCTGTTTCACTAATCTTCGCGTTTTCAACCAGCACACCGTTTTTATCTAGTTCTTCTCTCAGTATTTCCGTCCTAAACCATTCAGGTATAAGAGCAATTTCCAAGTCGCCACTGTAACCGTTGTTAGCAGTCGACCTGAAGTAAACAATCCCGTCAGCGTAAAACGGTGAGGATTCACCCTCAGCCTCAAGGCTTATACTCACCGCCCCCGGAATAGGCTTAGGCTCATCGTAGGAGAAACCACTCGAATCTTTTTTAAGTTTTGCCGCGTACACGTTTTTCAGATTGTATTTAACCTTGTTTCCCATTTATTGTTACCTCCATTTCAAAAATGTAGAGTGTCTCATAAAGCTGTTCCGACTCTATGAACGCTTCTGTTTTGTTATAAAAAATGCCGTGCCTATCAAGCACGGCCTCAACTTGTTCTTCCAGCACGGGGTTCTTATAGTCCGTGTATAGTTCAATATGGACTTCGTTTGCTTTAAAATACGTTTTCCCGTCTGCCGCAAAATTACTGCTCGCAGGCGTTAAGAACAGGAGGAAAGGCGGATTAGGTGATTCTCCTTCAGCAAAATGATGGTAAGCAAAAGGAAAACCTATCTCCCTCATAATGTTTAAAAGATTACCCATTTTTAACCGCCTCCTCTATTTCTTTTTCAAAACTTCGTACTGCTTTACTTTCAGCCTCAGCAATGTGTGCTCTAGCTTCCACGCGTCCGCCGCCTCGTTTAGCATGACCGTACTCTAACAAGTGCGTAAGCTGATACTTGTTTCTAGAATGCACTACGAGAACTAGCCTGCTGCCTGTTTCGCTTAATGTTTTAACCGCCCAACTTTTCGCATACGCTCCAGTTCGTTTAGGAGCTGTCATGTTAATTTCTTCTTTTGCTGTTTTACCAGCGTTTTTTACTGCTTCTTTTACTTTCCCGGTTGTAACTTTCGCGTAAGTTTTAAGCTCTCTAATAACTTCTTTAGAGAGGCCGCCAATACTTACTTTGCTCACTTTTTACACCTCTTACAGTGAAGTTTCAGGCTTTTCTTCTTATAATTCATGTGGTCAACACCTAAAATCTCATAAACCGTATCATGAAAAATAACACGATACCTGGTGGATGATATTGCAGCTGTTTCTTTCGAATAGCGGATAGTAAAATCTATTTTTGACTCATCCCACACGTTTCCTGCCGAAGTCTGCTCCATTGGACTTTCAGCACTCACCGTAGCGTAACACTCGTAATATTTACTCCACTTAATCTTATGATTACCAACATCATCAACTTCAACACTGTTTTTAAGCAGCATAATACGCTCGTTTAATAAACCTATTCTCATTTAAAACCCCGTTTTTCTAACAGTAAAAAGCATCGAACGTAAAGTGATAGTTAGCGCGTGATGGTCTGCTTCTTCCCGATGCTCATACAAGTAGCCTGTAGCGTATAAGACTGCGAGCCTATACTCATCAAAGTTTTCACTAATCAAACTAGTATCGTTTTTACGAGCTACTCCCTGGCAGAGTTTTTCAGCAGAATGAATAAGGGTGTTGATAAGCTCATCATCTTCTTTACTATCCACCCTAAGATAGTTTTTTGCTTCCTCAACTGTAACTATCATCAACACCCCTCCTTAAACCATCTTTTTAGGCTGCTACGCTTGTTTTAACAGGTAGAATCTGTACTGCTTCTTTAAGCACGAGTTTGCCGTCTACACGCTCTTTAGCGACGAAACCTATCATGCCGTTTCCAGCGAAAAGTTCGGTAAGCTCTTTAAACGAGCGTGAACCACGGTCGCCAATGTTGTAGTACGAGTAGTCGCCAAAAGCCACCATGTTTTCAGGCGCGTAAGCAGACGTGTATACCGGGTATCCGAGAATCCTGTTCGGCTCATCATCCTGGTATGAAGGCTGCCAAACGTATGCGCCGTTATTGTCTTTAAGTTTTCGTATGCTCGCGACTGTTTTATCGTTCATAATAAAACTCGCGTTTTTACGGTATGGTCGCCTCAAAGCGTGAATAAGATCAATCAGATCATCAGTTTTAATACTGGTAGTTTCTTTAAGGAACGTGCCGCCGTCTTTCTTGTTGAAAATACCAGTCGGTTTTCCCACGCCATCCCCGTTAAGAAAAGCGTCTTCCTCAGCGTTAGCCAACGCCATGCCGAAGGATGTGAGAAGATGATTCTCGAGGTTAAACGCATTATCATGCAAGAGTTCTTCAGTAACTTTTACCGCAACGTGAAGCTTATGAGCGTCAAGCAGGATTTGAGCAAACTTGGAATCCCCAAAGTTAAGGCTTGCGCCTTCTTCAATCCAAGCCGCCGCAGGATCACTCATCGCAACATTAATCTTATGCTCGCCACTAGTAGTAATCGTGGTAGCAAGAGAGCGAATAATGTTTTCTTCTTTCAACGTTTCAATCAGACGATTATCATACTCTTCCGGCACAAGATACCCACCATCAGCGTCCACGCCTTCCTGCAACACGTTATCAACTCGTTTAAAATTACTTCTAAGAGCACTAAGCATCGCCTGCTTATACTCGTCACGCGCACGACCTTGTTTTTCAAGGTTCACGCCTGTTTTCATAGGTTTTGCAACAATCGCCTCAGATGTTGGTTTTGAAAGCTCCTTATCCATTACTTCCATCTGCTCTAAACGATCAATTTCCGTACTGTAAGCTTTCACTTTCGCTTCCATCTCATCATAGGTTTTCGCGTCTTCTTCTGAAATAAGCCCGTCCTTGTCACGTTTAGACTCAAGGAAAGCTTTCGCACCCTGCCAAGCCTTATTACGTTTCTCAACCATGTTTGAAATAGTGTTCATCATATTTACCTCCAATTTTTGATTAAAAAAAGACGATCCATAAGATCGTCTGCACTAATATTGTTTGTTTCCTTACCGCTTATCCGGCAGGCTTTACATATTTTTTCCAATAACGTGTTTTGCACGCTTAATTTTGAATACAATGTTGAAACCTGTGGTATGCCAATATCAGCGGTTTCACCTCTAGTTAAAACACCGTCCGCGAACCCGAGTTCTACCGCCTTGTTAGCACCCATCCATGTTTCCGAATCCATTAAATGCGACAGTTTCACACGGTTAAGCCCTGTTTTAATCTCGTAAGCGTTAATAATGGACTCTTTTACCTCATCAAGCATTGATATTGCTTTTTCCATTTCGCTTCTGTTTCCAAAAGCAACAGTCATAGGATTATGAATCATAAGCATTGACACCGGGCTCATATAAACCTTTGTGCCAGCCATCGCAATAACCGAGGCAGCACTTGCTGCTATACCATCAATCTTGACCGTCACACAACCCTTGTAATCCATGAGCATGTTATAGATTTGTGCCGCAGCCACACAATCGCCGCCAGGCGAGTTAATCCACACGGTAATATTCCCACTACCAGCGTTTAACTCGTCTTTAAAAAGTTGTGGTGTAATATCATCATCAAACCATGATTCTTCAGCAATCGTACCGTTAAGAAACAGCGTTCTCTCAAAAATCTCATTATTCTCATTAGTCTCATTGTTTTCCTTTTGGTTTTTCCACTGCCAAAACTTCCTCATTACCTTTTTCCTCCTCTCTTATATAAAGAAGCGACCAAGATTTTCTTGGTCGCTTCATGTTCGTATAACACTCATATAATACCTAAAGAACTAGCTTTACAGTTAAATAATCCACCTTACTTGTATGCTCTTCCATTTAAGGAAACTAGAGAATCAAATAATTGTGTTTCATCTAGAATACTCTCAGTTGGAGTTCTTTCCGTTATTGCAAGTTCTTTATACTTACTAGTAATTCCCTTAACAGCTTCTAATATCGATGGTTTAGAAACTTTGGAATCACTTTTCCTATACTCTTTAATTAAATCAGAAACTGCAAAAATCCCTAATTCCTTAAATTTCTGAGTTCGGTCATGATCATTCAAAGTTTCATTATTACTGATTCTTTCAACATTAAACCTTGTATTGTTTACTTTTTCGTCATAAGCCATCCTAAACTCTAACGAATTTTTCCAACCATAGTCAGAATTGTAAACAAACTTTTCGCCAGTTATGTCTTCAATAGCCATAGCTAGAATATATTCATAGCATCCAGCATCTCTACTATCATAAATAGCATCGTAAAGAGGTTTAATTGCCTTCAGTCCCAGTTTCAATATTCTTTGATAGTTTTTAGAATTCCTAATAAACTTTCCTGGATGTGCCTGCATAGCCACTTGTGGATTAGTCTTCGTCTCAGTTTCTAATTCCACCATCAACTTATTCATGGATCCCTTTATATCATCTAACGTTTCAGCATAAGCTACGTTTACTGGCATCAATTTATGAGCTATATTCCCACTATTCTTTGATGCTGGATTATTTCCAATAATAAAAATTCCAGTAAATACAAATAGAACCAATAAAAGTAAAGTTCCTAGCGAAATATACATTTTTTTCTTAGACATAGTATTACACCTCCTAGAATTCTAATTCGCAGTGTATTTGTGTTGCAAAGAACCATAAACAGAATTAGGGTAATAAGGATCATGACTACCATGGTTAAACAGCTCCAATTGTCCCCATTTAGCACGGCACCACTTAAGACCAGTAACCTTTGCAAAATGAACAATTTTATCAGGAGAATGACCATACGCTAGAATAAATGGATCATATTTATAAGGTCTATAACCTTTCTTTGCCAGATAATTATCCAATTGCGCTTTAGTAGCACCATCATCACCAAAGTCACTAGGCCATTCGTACGTCATACTACCAGTTGCAAATCCTAGACAATTATATGCTGGCGTAGCCTTATCGCTATAAAACCATGTCCATGAAATACTATCATAAAACGATTTTGGTTGAGATAAAGTATACGCATAAGCAACAGAATTGGATGTGAAAAACAACATTCCAACAACCATTACATAAGTGGTTATTGCTGATAACATCTTTCTTTTTCTAATCATTTGTAAGCACCTCCTTAAAAACAACATCTTTAACTAAGATTGAGATTAATCAGATTTTATCTCGAATGATCACTATTCTTGTACATTTTATGATTTTTTTATAATGTCACATAAATTATTCCATCCTTTCTGCTATTATTAATTTGTTGTATACTCTCATAGTGTAGGATATTATCTTAGCTAAGTATCCATAGAGATTAAATTCTATTTTTCGCTTAACGTTAAGATAATTCGTTATGTCTTCGTTGCCTAAATGATTCATCCACTGTCTAAACAGTTATACTATAATAATATTAATATAACATGTTATATTAATATTATCAAGACACAAATTCATCTTAATCACCTAACTTATTTCTACCAATTACAGTGAACGCTCCAGCACGGTTAAGCGGGAGCATGTTACCGTTAATCAAATACAAGTCACCACCCTCACAGGCGGGAATCTTATCCAAGTTTTCTAACTGTCTAATATCGTTCGCGCTCATCCAACCGTTTTGACGAGCGGTAGCATAACCATTCATACGACTCTGATAGTCTCCTCGAAGAAGACCATCCACGTTAAACTTCACATAATAAGTTTCTTTCTCCTTATCAGTAAAAAGCCGCCTCGTAATAGACTGTTCAAAACGCGCCACCCAAGGATCCAGCGTGTATTTCACAAACTCCAACGACTGCTGCTCAATATTAGAAAAACTCGACTTTTCTAAATCACCAACCATGTGTGGTGGGACTCTAAAAATACGAGCAATCTCGTTAATCTGAAACTTACGAGTTTCAAGAAACTGTGCTTCGTTAGGCGAAATAGAAATAGGCGTATACTTCATGCCTTCCTCTAAAATCGCTATCTTATGCGAGTTAGAACCCGAGAACCCCTTATTCCAACTATCCCTCATACTTTGAGGATCTTTCACTGTACCGGGGTATTCCAAGATTCCACTTGGTGTAGCACCGTTAGCGAAAAACGATGCACCATACTCTTCCGTAGCTATCGCCATACCGATAGCGTTTTTGCCATCGCAATAGGCGAATAGCCAACAAGACCGTCAAAACCAAGACCGGGAATATGAAGCACGTCAAAAGGTTTAAGTTTCACACTCGTTTCTTTACCCGCTAAAACATCACTATCATTTAACGTATACTCGTAAAAAATTTGACCACTCTCATCCCGGTCAACTCTCATACGATCAGGCATTAAAGGGTATAAGCCTAAAACCTCGCCTTTACCGTTTCGAATAATCTGCGCGTAAGCATTACCCCATAACAATAGATGCGTCATCAATGTTTCTCTAAACACAAAGCTTGTCATTTCAAGATTCGGCTCATCATGAAGCACCTTATACAAAGGATGTTTAACCGCTTTAGCCGTACCCGTACTCGTCCGCTCATACACGTGAAGCGGCAGACTCGCCACCGCTTCAGACAGGATACGCACACACGAGTAAACTGCCGTCATCTGCATCGCCGAACGCTCATTCACCCTCTTACCCGACGAGGACGTACCCATTAAGAAACGATAACCACCGCCTAACATCCTGTTTTCAGGCTTATCTCTTGATTTAAATAGTCTGCTAAAAATGTTCATTGTCACCTCCTACATAAACAAAATCCCGCGATTGTCATACACGCTTTGAGTGTTCGCGTTACCGCATCTTATAGCACGGTCAAGCGCCATAATGGTGGCTATAGCACCATCGATTTTCTCGGTTGATTTTTCCTTATCGCATTTAATGTTTCCTGCAGGATCAGTGCGGATGAAAATGTTATCCATATTCCAGCGAAGCACCGGATGCCCTGCGTGTGCGATTTTCTGCTCGAGCACAAGCTTCATAAGCTCCTTGGTAGGCGGACTCATATCCTTGAACCCTTGTCCGAACGGAACCACGGTAAACCCCATGTTTTCAAGGTTTTGCACCATTTGCACCGCGCCCCAACGGTCGAAAGCAATCTCACGAATATTGAAACGTTCACCTAAAGTTTCGATGAATTTTTCAATAAACCCGTAGTGAACAACGTTTCCTTCCGTAGTCTTAATGAAACCTTGTTTTTCCCACACGTCATACGGCACGTGATCTCGTTTCACGCGCAAACTCAAGGTTTCTTCAGGCACCCAAAAATAAGGTAGGATACGAAACTTATCCGACTCATCTAAAGGCGGAAACACAAGCGAAAAAGCCGTAAGATCGGTAGTGCTTGAAAGGTCAAGACCCCCATAGCAGACCCTGCCCTCGAGTTCTTCCTCGTTCACCTGAAAACCGCAAGCATCCCACTTTTCCATCGGCATCCAACGAATAGACTGTTTCACCCACTGGTTAAGACGAAGCTGACGGAAAGCATTCTCTTCACCAGGATTTTGCCGAGCTGACTCGAAAGCAGCCTTAACTTTCTCCATTTGAACCGTCACCCCAAGAGAAGGATTAGCTTTCTTCCACACCTTAGGATCCGTCCAATCATCCGAATCTTTTGCACCATAAATCACTGGGTAAAAAGTTGGATCAATTTTCCTACCCTCGAGAATATCCACTGCTTTCTGATGCGTCTCATAGCAGATAGAATGCGTATCCGTACCAGCCGTGGTAATCAGAAAATACAGTGGCTGCATGCGAGCATCCCCGGAGCCTTTAGTCATCACGTCAAACAGTTTACGGTTAGGCTGCGTGTGAAGCTCATCAAACACGACACCGTGAATGTTAAAACCGTGTTTAGAGTACGCTTCAGCCGACAAGACCTGGTAGAAACTGTTAGTTGGTAGGAAAATAATACGTTTTTGCGAAGCTAAAATTTTAACCCTACGATTAAGAGCCGGACACATTCTAACCATGTCCGCCGCCACATCAAACACGATCGTTGCCTGCTGACGGTCCGCCGCACAACCATAAACTTCCGCTCGCTCCTCATTATCCCCACAGCATAAAAGCAGTGCCACTGCAGCAGCAAGCTCACTCTTACCCATCTTCTTAGGTATCTCAATATAAGCAGTATTAAACTGACGGTAACCATTCGGTTTCACCACGCCAAACAAGTCCCTAATAATCTGCTCCTGCCAGTCAAGGAGCTTAAAAGGCTTACCAGCCCACGTTCCTTTCGTGTGTGTTAAACATTCGATAAAACTTACAGCATAATCCGCTAAATCCTTACTATACGTTGAATCTTCTTTTTTAAACTTAGTAACCTCGTATGCTTGCAACTTAAGCTCCTCCTTTCTTTAGGCATAAAAAAAAGACGCTTTCAGCGCCCACATCATTTCTTAGTTTTTCTTAACGAGAAACAGGGCCTAAAAGCCCTGCTACTTTTAACTAAACTTAAAGTTTTTAGTTTCTTGCGTCAAGGATCATTTCTAAAGCCCCGTTCGCAAGCTTGCCTGTTGGCATAATATCCCAGCCTCTATCGTAGTTTGCGATAACCTTGTTATTGTTTTTCAAAGTAAGCTTGGAAATTCTTCCCTGGTTAATCCCATATTCGCTTGGCTCTTCAAAAACCTTCATACTGTAGCTTACAACCTGATTTTCTACTTTAAGCGTATCTTGTTCCCACATGATTTTTCTCCTTTTTCTGTGTTTTTTGTTAGTACTATATATCACTCTAAAAGCACATAATAGCAAGCCGTAAACGAGAAAAAATCGCGGATAATTCCACGATTTTTCTCCAGCCTTCCAACCCTATGGCTGACTATCCCCCCTTTCTTTTAGCTTCTTTCTTGTTGAATCGCTTGATAAGCTTTTTGAATATCCTTGTCCAAGGTTTCAGCATCCGCAAACAGTTCAAACTCCGTATCGTTGAGTTTTCCTCCGCTTACCTTCCAAAGCTCCTCGTGAGCTTGCATAGCACAGGTTTTTGCTGTTTGCGCAATGTCGAGCATGCTGATAGCCGAACTAATTTTCCCTTCTTCAGCTTTTTTGATTGCGTTTAGCGCGTAGCGTCTGCATGTTTTAACTTCGTTTGCGAGGTTTTGTAAAATTTCTTTTTTCACAGGTTTCTCCTTTGTTTCTGTGCTTTTTGCTAGTACTATATATCACTCTAAAAGCGCGCAATAGCAAGCTTTTAAGCCAAGAAACATCAGGTATTTACACGTTTTTCCCCCACCAGTTTTCGCTAATTTTTTTACTCTTAAAAACCGTTAAACGTTTCTAAAATCATGCTGAAATAATCATCACCAAAAAATCATCTACCACAATCAAACACGCTTTTACAAAAACCTCGTTCTCTTGCTCTAAATTCGCAAAAATTTCTTCAACCAAAGAACCTGTAGGACAGTCTTCACTCAACACGTACGCCTGGTCTTCACTCGCATACAGCATTACGCTCACCCCCGTTTCTAAAAGCACAGGAGCCTTCTAAACGGGAAAGCATAATTTTCCTGTCTTGTTTAAACTCGTCTCCTATAAACCCGAGTCTAAGAAGAAAACATCTGAAAGCATACTTATCGTTAACCGGCTCATGCTTACTATTATTTACGCGTTTAATTTCCACGCTCATTTTACAAAGACTGTTTATAAACTTCGCATAGGATGCCAAGCCTGGTTGGTTAGCCTGCTCAAACCAAGGAAAAATAAGCTTATCATCTTCTTCCTTAATATTAAGACTGTTCACTCCTAACGCTTTTTTAATAAGATCACCCTTATTATCAAGAATTTTCCTAAGCTTTACCACATCAGCCTTATCTTTAGGAAACTCAACACTAAAACATTGCGTACCATCACACGCGCAGACTGGAAGACTTATACCATAGTCAGCATCTAACATGTTTTTCAAATCATCTAAGTTCTCTTCACTACTACACGTGACCGTACCATCTTTACTAATGTTGAAAACACCTATCCTGTAAGACATACTCGGAGTTTTTAAGTAAACAGCCTTTACTCCCGTAGAATCCTCTATAGCTTTAATAAGCGGCTGCCTATCTTTTCCTTTTAACCCGTATTTTAATTCCATTTTTCCTCCTTTAGATTTTTTCGGGTACATATATAAATCACTCTAAAGAAGGTTTATAGCAAGCGTTTGCAAACTATTTTTCATATAAAATACGAGTCTTACTCGTTAGTACATACTTCAGTAAACGAGTATTCTTTACCGCCTCTTAAAACTTTCACACTCTTATCATTTCCAACCTGCTCAATATAACGTTTCACAATCACGTCACAATATTTCTCGTCAAGCTCGATAGCGTAGCAGACTCTACCCGTCTGCTCGCAGGCTATAAGCGTGCTACCACTTCCAGCAAACGGATCTAACACAAGCGAGTTCGTCATACTCGAGTTTTTAATCGGATACGCTAAAAGAGCTATTGGTTTCATGGTTGGATGATCAGCGTTTTTCTTAGACTTTTCAAACTCCCAAACTGAAGTTTCTTTCCTACCCGCATACCACTTGTGTTTACCTTTTTTCTTCCACCCATACAAACACGGCTCATGCTGCCACTGGTAAGGGCTTCTACCCAACACCAGCGACGGTTTCTTCCAAATACAACAACCTGAAAGATAAAACCCCGCGTCCTGGAATGCTTTTCTAAAATTCAACCCCTCCGTGTCAGCATGAAACACGTAGATAGACGCATCATCTGCCATCGCCTGCTCCATGTTCACGAACGAGTTGAAAAGAAACTGGTAAAACTTATCATCCTCCATATTATCGTTTTTAATTTTCCCAGCAGAACCCTCATAGTTCACGTTATAAGGCGGATCAGTAACCACCAGATTCACTTTAGTATCCTCAAGAAGCGTCTTAAATGTTTCTAACTTAGTAGCATCACCGCAAATAACACGATGCTTACCAAGCATCCACATGTCACCTGTTTTAGAAAAACACGGTTCTTCCAATTCTTTTTCAACATCAAAATCATCATCAATCACGTCTTTATCAGCATCAAAAATACTGGAAAGCTCCGCCTCGTCAAACCCGAGAAGATCAAGATTAAAATCAGCGCCTTCAAGCTCCGACAATTCAACAGCTAAAAGCTCACTGTCCCAGCCGGCGTTAAGTGAAAGCTTATTATCCGCAATAATATAAGCACGCTTTTGTGTTTCAGTTAAATGATTTTCTTTCACGCACGGAACTTTTTTAAGACCCAGTTTTAATGCCGCGGCAAGCCTGCCATGGCCCGCGAGAATCGTATTATCCTCAGCCACTAGAATTGGGGATAGAAAACCAAACTCGCGAATACTTGCCGCTATCTGAGCTACTTGCGCCTCAGAGTGCGTGCGAGCGTTTCTCACATACGGGATAAGCTCACTTACGTCAGCCAAATAATACTGCATTTCTTTTTCCATAAGCTTTCCTCCCGTTAGAAAAGACCCCAGCAAGCCAGCTTTTCAAAACCACCCACCGAGTCAATATAATCTTTCGCAATTTTCACAATCTGCGCATACGGTTTACCATCAACCATTTCATCCCCGATAGCACAAGAAAACTCAACCACCCGGCCGGTTTCCTGTGCTTTCAAAAACGCGTAAATGTTAACCGACACGTCAGCTTTCGTAAGATCTTTACCATGAAGGCCGCCGCCTGTAACAGAATCAGCCATGTCTGACCCGAGTTTTCGATTAACCGCTCCCGTATCCACGCTGATACCACCCGTCCAGTCGCCTAAAGGATTAACAAACGCATTCGGATACTCTTTCAATAAGTCTTCTCGTTTAGCGTGAGACTGGCAGATGATAAGCTTTTCACCATCAAGAACATACTTGCCGTCATACGGATACTTTTCATAAACCTTTCGAGCAATAGTAGAAAGTTTCTTCTGCTCGCCTGTTAGTGGTACGCCTTTAAAAATCCCGTTATCGCCACAGCGAACCATACCATCCTGGTTTCGGCTTAAATGCTTATCCTGTGGCACGACCGTAATATCAATCTTTACTTTCCCAGGGCTTAAACGGTGGATAATATTTTTAATATCCTTAAACTTAAACATCACCGTGCTTTCAATACACACGGCACACTTACCATGCCCGAGCATCACTTCAACAGCGATCTTTGGATTCTCATCCAGCTTGTAAGCCAGATCAACAATTGCTCCAGCAATACGATCCGCAATCTTGTCGACATGTGACGGGTTTACTTTTTCAATCATGGTTCTTTTCCTTCCTTCCGATTTTCCAACCAGCTGCAATAAAAAAAGGAATGTTCGAAATTTTGATAAATTTCTCTACATTCCCTTTGCTTATCCATTTTCTGTTTTTTGAGCTATTACTCAGCTTTATCAACTGATTCTTATGTGGCTTTCTTCCTCTATTGGCTATAGAAATCTTTTCTTTAACCTGACCATAATTCATGTTGTATCTTCTGCTACACCATTCCAAATTATCGATTCTGTTGTTACTTTTATCTTCGTCAATATGGTTTATGTCAGAATAATCATTAGGATTAGGTAGAAAAGTTAATGCCACAAGTCTATGAACAAGTAGGTTTCTCTTGTTTCCGTTCTTCCATAAATACACCCTTTTATAACCATTACGCTGATAATCACCTTTAAGAATTTGAGTGCTACGTTTTATGCTTCTAATTTTCCCTAAATTAGAAGCTTGGTAATGACCTTCATATTCAGGAATATCTTTCCATACTTCCACATTTTTTCTCCTAAATGTTTTTACGTGTTAAAAGCAGGCGTTCCATTAAATCGTTTTGAGGTGAAACACCATCAAACTCAGTCGAACAGTTTTCTTTCACAATCTGGAAAATCTCATTCCAAAGCCTGACCGCCTGATTCATGTAGTTAATACCAATGTTGATAAAAGGCGAAGGTATCGGTTTACCCGTGGTCGGATGCTTGGAAAGAAACCCGAGTTTACTGGTTACTTCCTCGCATTGAATCCAACGAGCACAGCTCATCGCATACCGTTCAATAAGAGGAGACGGGACTTTACTGCTAACACCAATGTCTTTTAGCCACTTCCATGTTTCAGCGAAAATTTCTTTAGCCTGAAGCTGAGTACCGTCTTTTTGCGTGGCGGATAAAAACTCGTGAGGAACAGGCATTTCAGCACCTTCAAGCTCCGGAATATCAAGCACGCTTAAAGGCCTGCCACCAGGGTTTCCTTCACTCGCTTTTTCAACAACCGCTTTCTTTTTACGCCCGGCACCCACGCGTCTGCCGCCACGACCGCCGATATTATTTGATTTTGTAGGCAAACTTTTCGCCTCCTTCCCACGTGAGTTTTAACTATTAAAAAATTTTTGTGTCTGATTTTGCCTATTACCCTTTTGAATTCGCTGTTTTTACGCAAAATACCCTGCGCCCGTTCCCCATGGGGTAGGCTCGTAGAGATTTAAACCCCCCTAGGGGGTGGGTTATTTGTTATGCCAGCGATCTCCACGCTTAGCGTGAATTTTAGAGTGACAGGATTTGCATAGAGAAATAAGATTATTCCTCTCATGCGTTCCGCCTTCAGCAATCGGTTTAATATGATGAACCTGCTCAACAGGCACAAGCACACGATTCTTAAAGCAAAGCTCACAGAAAGGATGCTCTTTCACATAAGAGTCCCTGACTTTCTGCCATGCTCTGCCGTAACGCTTGTGAGCATCATAAGGACGCTCGTATTTTTCGTAGCGCCTGTTCTCTTGTTTTAAGTGTTTCTCACAAAACCTGCCGTCAGTTAGGTTCGGACAGCCTTGATAAGAACACGGTCTTTTAGGTTTTCTTGGCAAGACTCATCCTCCCTTTCCAAGTAAGATAAATTAACGTAAAATGAGTGAAAAATAGTCCGGCTATGAAAGTAGTCATCTGCTTGGCTATATAAATTTAAGGAGGCTAGTATGAAAAAATCTGTGTATCAAGCTATACGATTATTCCTTTTTTCATTATTATTACCTCTTTTAGGTCTTATTATTAACTCTCTTAAATCACTCAGTTGGGAAATTGTTTATGACTCACCCTTTTTACTCATTGTTATAGCTCACGTATTTGGTTTAACAAGACTTGTACTTTACTCAATCATCGTCAATCAAAAAACACTCGAAAACTTAGGAGTTTGTAAAACCATTGCCATAGCGCTTATCGCACCATCCATTGATTTATTGATATTACAAGAGTCTCCTCAACAATTGGGTAGTAGATGGACTTATCTGTACATTACATTTTTTGTTACTCTTGAATGTATTCCAACTATAATTCCAATCATTGTTAAAGAGTTTTTACGAAGAAGAAACCAAAAGCACAAAGGTGATTGAGAATAAAGACACCCTCAATCACCTCCGTGACCTGTTATCTCAATAATTTAACTCTATGATTATTTTGATTTTGCCAGCAAATAATGAGCCATAGCAATACAGCATGCATCTCGTTCTTCATCAGTTGATTCGCCAGCAAGCCGTGATAGCAATCCAAGTCCTATAATTTGTTCCAGACATCCATACATTTTTGCTTTAATAGAATTTTCCAGTGCTTTAAATGAACTGAAATCTAACCCATCTTGAGCATAAGCAGTATATCTCTTTTGAGCAGTAATACTACTATAATAAGTTGTCATCATATCGCTTAAAGTATGCAAATTTTCATCACTAGCATTACGTAGATTCATTCCTAAATAGATAGCGTCTGCATCATCACAAAAATCTGTAAAATTGCAGCGAATACCAAGTTTATTACTGACATGATTTGCTTTAAAATACTCTGACTGTGCACTACTGTCTGAACCAATAAGAGCATATGCTGCTTTCATACGATCAAGAGATGGATACTTTTGCAGGTACTTATGTAAGTCATCCATGCCTGTTGCAAGATCTCCTGCCCAACCAGTCCAATGATCTGGAGCTAAATTAGAATAAGCATAACAATAAAGCGTATAAGCAAAGTGTGCTATATCGTTTTTACCACCACTTATATCAGCAACTTCGTCACGCTTATTACCAATATAAGTATCCAGCTTATCTTTTAATGCAGGATATTCTTTTTCCATGAATATTATGAAAAATGGATCTGCAAACGCGCCAGCAATAGCAAATTTCCAATTCGTCATATATGCCTTAGCTAGATAATTAATCACACCTTGAGTCACGCTTAAAGGATGATACTCTAGAACCACCGCATACTTTTGATATACTTTTCGCCATTTATCATACACGCTTTCTAATTGTTGAATGAGGTCTATCACTTTTTCAATTTTTGTTAAACGAGACGTATCTGGATTAGGTGGAGCGACATAAGTAATCTTTGATTGTGGATTGCCAGTTGAATGATTTACACTTCCAACCGCTCCAAAACGTCCAGAATATGCTACTCTGTCAAGATCCCATTTACCTTTATAGCCAGGGATTTCATGGAACTGATCAAACGCCCAATTACTTGGAATAGAAAAGCCTAGATTTCCACTAAAACCTGTAGACATATCAGACACAAATGATGCTACCGCATATCCTGCTTTACTAACACGAGTACAAATATTTCTAGATGCATAAATTCCAATCCGATAACCACCATGCATATTTTCTTTAACAGCTTTGAAGTACGGCAAAATATTGCTACTAATTTCCGGATTCGTTGCATCATAATCAACCGCAAAATAGATTACTGTTGGCGGAACTCCAAGACGTTTAGCTGAAGCAACCGCTTCTTTTGCATGACGAGCTCCATTTTCTGCTGTAAAATGACGTAATTCAGTTGAATACTCTTGAAAAATAGGGAAATATTGAAGACCGTGGCTCACAATTCTTTCCAATTCTCCAGTACGCAATGCCTTAAAATAGTCCTTTTCAGCAGTGTTTTTTTGATCAGGTTCACTCAAATAACGACCAACAATCCTATAACCATCAGCCTTCAAACACTCAGCAAACTCGTCAGTAATCTCAAAACGTGTATCACACGCTACACAAGAACGATTAGGATCACCTTTCGAAGTTAACAGGCTCATCCATGTTGTTGGATCAACCTTACCTGTAACAGGAATAACATGCTCTGCTTGGAACTTATACAATGCCGACACTATTGCATTATTCCATGTTGAAGTTGGCGTAAGCGAATACCCATTACATGTGAGCGCTACGCTTGCCAACCAAACCCACTCACTCGTTCCCTCACTAATTGTCTTTAAACGTAATCGTGTGCCATTACCAAAATTGCCAGTAGCCTCAGCTGGAGTAAACCCTTCAACAGCTTGTAACACTTGAATCAATGCTGTATTCATCTCACGACCATACAGACCGTCTGTTGGAATAATTCCAGTATAATTCTTATATTTACTGTTAACAGCCTGCTGTGTTACACGAATGTCTTCTTTGCCTCCATACAACGATAACAATTTGAATTGTTTCATTGATAAAAGAACCATCATTAGTTCTAGATCCACAGTAGATGAAATATCTGAAAGACCAATATCACTTTTAAGATCAGAAATAGAGTTTGCTACATTATATGTAAATTCTTCTGTTATGCCTCCATATTCAGCCTCATACCCTTTGCACCAAAGAGCACCCTGAATAATTCCATGAATATTATTACTTTCATCTGTCTGATCAATACCATTTGGCCAGCGCTTCTTAAATCGTGACTGAGTACCTTTCCCAAAATTATTTGCCGTTTCTGTTATACCAAGCTCAATCTGCAAAGCACGAATAAGCCCATTAATTGTATCCCAACCAGTATTCCCATCAGTAATAACTGAACCAAACCCAGGCTTATCACCATAGGTTTTGTTTAACCATTGCTGTGTTAGTAATACCATCTGATCCATGTTGTGCCCTCCTTTTAGGCATGAAAAAAGCCCTGAAAGATTACTCTTCCAAGGCTTAGTATTTATAATTTTTGCTAAGTTTATAATACCATATAGAAGGCAGTGTCATCTCGTATCAGAGCGTACCAAACCGTACCATTTTTTAGATTTGGATTAGATTATCTGGTAAAACCATGTGCTCTAATGCTTTCCCATGCCATCTTATAATCGTCATTCTGCTAGCATGGAGTTCTTTACCAATATCCTCCCACGTCATGTTATTCATGTAACGGTAGCGTAAAATCATCTGCTCATCCACGCTTTCAAGTTTAGAAATCACATCCAAAATCTGCTCTTTCAAACTGATAAGCATCGTAATCTCCGTGTTAATCTTGGCTTCTAAATCCATAACCCTTATAAGAGCTTTCACAAACGGAGCTTCTATACTTCGAGTCGTCTGCACATACTCTCTGTCGTATCTTAATGAAGAAACACTTGTAGCAAGCTCACGCAGTCTTACCATCTCATCCATGTCAGCCTTAATCCGCTTATCAAGAAGATAGGCTTGCCGTAAGTATTCTTTTTTGTTCATTCTTACCTCCATTTTGAGGTAAGTTCTCTCTAGAACCCCTTTCCCTCACTTCGTTAATTGATAGTCTTGCTTTAACCGACTCGATTAAAGCATCCTGCACTTTAGCCTTCATGCTTAAAGCCCTCATCACATCCTCATCAATCGTGTTCTTAGTGATGATGTGATGGATTACAACCGTGCTGGTTTGACCCTGACGGTTAAGCCTGGCGTTTGTTTGTTGGTAAAGTTCTAAACTCCAAGTCAGGGAAAACCAGATAAGAGTAGAACCGCCAGCCTGTAGGTTAAGACCATGACCTGCGGAAGCCGGGTGAATTAGCGCTACAGGAATCATGCCGGCATTCCAGTCAGCAATATCAGCACTCGTTTTAATCTCACGCACGTTAAAACGATTCTTAATCCGCTCAAGATCATGCTTAAACCAGTAAGCTACAAGCACCGGTTTACCGTTAGCAGCCTCGATTAAATCCTCTAACACGTCCAGCTTACGATCGTGAATATGAACGCTTTCTTTTTTCTCGTTATAAACCGCGCCGCATGCCATTTGAAGAAGCTTATTTGAAAGAGACGCTGCGTTAATCGCATCAATCTCTTTACCCTCCAACGACACCACCATATCCTGTTTCAGCTCATCATAGAGTTTTCGCTCCTTACCGGATAACTCTACTTTCACCTCGTTTATCACACACGCAGGCATTTTCAAATAGTCTTTCGACTTCATCGAAATCGTAATATCAGCTATCTGCTTATAGATTAAACTCTCAGCACCATCTTTAGGCTTATAGGAAAAAATCATGTGCTGGTTACGCTTATCAGGATTAAAAAAGTTCTGCCGATAATACGTAATATAGCGGCCTAACCTTTGACCCATATCAAGCAGCCTAAACTCAGCCCACAAATCCATAAGCCCGTTAGAAGAAGGAGTTCCTGTAAGACCAACAATCCTTCTAACTTTCGGCCTAGCCTTCAGTAATGCTTTAAAACGTTTCGCCTGATACGATTTAAAACTTGAAAGCTCATCTATCACAACCATGTCGAAATTAAACGGCAGGCCGCTTTTCATTATCAGCCACTCCACGTTTTCACGGTTAATAATATAAACGTGAGCAGGCGTTTTTAGTGCTTGAATCCGCTCCTTCTCACTACCCGTCACAATAGAATAAGTCAAGTGTTTTAAATGCTCCCACTTTTCTAACTCTAAAGGCCACGTAGTGTTCGCAACCCTAAGAGGAGCGATAACAAGAGTCCTGGAAACATCAAAAAAGTCAAGCATCAGGTCGTTAATCGCTGTAAGACTTATAACACTCTTACCAAGTCCCATTTCAAGCAAAACCGCTGAAATAGGACGATTGATAATAAAATCAGTAGCATACTTTTGATACTCATGTGGCTCGTATCGCATCAACAACACCTCCAATCTGACTCTTCTCATCAACCACGAAAACCTTAAAACCTAAAGCCTGTAAATCCTTCATCCGTTTCACCTGTAAAACTCTAGGCTTTTTACCTGGTGCTTTAAGCTCAACAAAACCAATCTTCCCACTGTTTAGTAAAACCAGCCTGTCTGGAAGCCCGTCAACAGAAGGACTCGTAAGCTTTAAACAAAGTCCTCCCGCAGCTTTAACATCACGGACGAGTTTTCGCTCAGTTTCCTTTTCTCGTAAAAAGCCCATCAGATACCTCTTTTGCCATCTCAATTATTTTCTTATCAACTTCGTTTCTCGGCTCATTAGCAACATCGCCGTAAAACACGTCAATATAGTCTTTGCTTAAATCGGGATAGTCTTTAAACATGTTTTCTTCTGCTAGCGAACATAGCTGACTGACTTTATCCATAGCTCTCATCAATTTATCCTGTTCTGTTTTTAAGAGAATAGAGCCTGTATCTGTGATAAGCCTTGCGCTAAGGCTCTTAAGCAGTCTCATTTCAGCTCCTGCTTTCATATATCTCTCCATTGTTCTTGCTTGTTTACTTCTCATAATTTTTATCCTTTCTATCGGGACAAGGACGGACAAATGACTAAAAATCCCTTTACGCGCGAATACACGTGTTACGTGTACGCTATAAGTAATAAATAAAGATTTTATTTAATATAGATTTTCATGTGTTGTCCGTCCCTGTTCGTCCAAAGCCTGTTGTTATTAGTGGGACAAGTGACAAAGTCAGGACAAGCTACATTCAATTGTCCTGTTTTCTCCGCTTGTCCACTCAAATTCTGGTATAAATTCTTTGCCTTCCATAGATTGGTATGGTTCTACGATTGTCAGATCTTTGCCAGTCTTTCAAACGTTTCATAATCGCCGATATTGCGTAACTGTCGACAGGCTTAATATCTTCTTTGGCTTTTCCGAAGCATTCGCACCATATTTCAATGTTGGATACTTCCATGCGTTTAATCGTGCCTTTAGGTCGTGTCGGATCCTCCATGTCACGGAAGTAATCTCGCCGCCTGTAAATATCCATTTCACCCCAAGTATCAGGTAGAAGCATGTTAAGATACTCTCTGACAATGCCTTCACGGTCATCTTGCTGCATGGCTTCACGCTGTTCTTCTTGAGCGAAAGCCTCCAAGCTCTTGTCAAGGAATAGTTCTTCACCCGCCTTGGAAATAACCATGGTTTCCGCCCATATTTGGTCAACCAGTTCTCGTGTCATTTCCCAAGGCTTATACTTACCGTTTCCCGACACTTTCACATTCCAAAAACGCCGGTTACCAGTAACATCCCTTAAATAACCGTTTTCACTATTCGTTGTACCGAAGAACACGCACTGCCTCGGGTGTGGCGCTACACGTTTCCCAAAAGAAGCACGATACTTATCGTCACGTCTTGAAACAAAAGCTTTTACCTTATCAAGGTCAGCTTTTTTCATGCCCGCAAGCTCGCTGATTTCATGAATCCAATATCCTTGGAGTTTTTCAGCCGCCGTCTTATCATTCATGTCTGAAAGCGTGAGACTGTCTGAAAACCATTCCATGCCAAGGTTTGCTATAAACGTTGACTTGCCGATACCTTGCGCACCGTTAAAAACAGGAAGGTAGTCAAATTTAATACCGGGATGGTAGATACGCATGTATGCTGCACACAGTGTTTTTCTACACACTGCACGAATATACGCGTTGTCTTCAGCACCAAGATAGTCAATAAAAAGCGTGTCTACACGTTTCACACCATCCCATTGAGGAAGACTCTCAAAATAGCGTCTTATCGGATGATAACTTCTATCATCTGATACTTTCGTGACAGCAATATCATAGTTTCTTTGAGAAAACGAACCATAATGGTCGTCAACGTAGCAGATAAGCTGCGCGTCGTCCGCGTCCCTCCAAAACTTCGCAGGATGCTGCCAAGGCACATCGCCTTTAATTTCAAGACCATCAGCCAGCTGGTTAAAAACGATTCCTTTAAGCAAAGGATCATGTTTAATAATGAGTTTCGCATTATAAAGCGAGTTTTCTAAAACCGCGCCTTTAGACGTGTAGCGTAGTTTTTTCTTCCAATCCTCACTGTCAACAAAATCATCTTTTGCTTCCGAGAGTCTCTCGTTTGCCGCTTGAAGTTTTACTTCATCAAGACTCATCGCAAACTCGCTCATTTTCTTAAACGACTCTTTCTCGTCTAAGCTAGCGAATTTGTGCGTGCGAACAATATCAAAAGCATTACACAGTTTCAAATACGCTGGGTCTTTAGCATGATGAGAGTAAACGAACTTGTCTTCGATAATCTCAACTCCTGCCATACTGTGTGAGGCTATAAGATGCCAGCGGTTTTCATTATCAGTCGGCTCATACACGTCGCTTAAAAACTTTTCCAAAGCAAGAGTTATCGGATAGAATACTCGGTTAAACAATCCAACCACACCATTTTTCGCGAGTGGATCTTGCACTTTCTGCTTTTGCACCTGATTCGCTTTACTCTCACGAGACGAGGTCGGAAGCCTGGTTGGATCCACCCACTCTGGGTGAGCGGATAAAATATCATCAGGATTAAGCCAGTCTTTTTCAACCTCTTTATACTCATACACGCCGTTTCGTGGCGTGGACGGCCAGTACATGAGCTGGTTAGGCAAGTAAGAGCACTCATCAAACTGGTCAATACCCAGCATGTCAGCCAAATACCTTGATACTGCTACAAACTCGTCAGGCGTTACATTCCTCGTTAAAGGAAAAACAATTCTCACCCTCGGATTATCAGGCGTGTGGCTGTGTGTCGTGTACAGAAAAGACGTGTATGGAGCGACACTCTCGTAGAGTGCGATAAAGTCTTTAGCAACATGATCCCCGTCTAAAGCGAGCATGGAGCGAAATTCAACACTGTCGACTTTTCGTCTACCATAAGCCAACGCTCCTGCAACGAAACCACCGTGGTCTTTTGCAAGATCACGGTCTGCTTTTTTCATTTTCGCATACTCTTCCGCTGACTCTGAGGTGCGAATTGTCACTTTAAGACGGTCTTTCAGCTCATCATAGGTGATGGTCTTATTCACCCATGTCTTTGCCTGCCTGTTGTTACCGTAAGCGATAGCTAAACTACGCATCAACATTCACCTCCAAATCCTTATCCGTAAAATACTTAATCGGCTGCCTGCGTTTTTCTGCCAGATCGATTTCTACTTGCATGCCGCCTGTGATTTTTTCTCCGAACACCCACAGCTCGTTGCATTTGCCTAAGAGGATAATGTCCATAAACATCGCGTCTCCTCTATGCTTTTGATTCTCATCATCCATAAACGGGAAAAGCAGGTGTGGTGTTACTGGTATTGCTCCGCGTGAATACGCGTAAGCCGCACACCGGATAGCATGCTTAACGTTTCTTTCTTTATCTCCACGGTAGGGAGCACAAATGTAGACGATAGGCTTAAAATTCGGTGTTGTTTCTAAATGTTTTTTATAAGTCTTACTCACTTTTAGTCTCCTTTAACACCACGTTTTTGCTTACTAATATTGTTTTTAATAGTCATTCGCGTATCCTTTTACGTTCTTTCTGAAGGCGGTATTGCCTTCTAAATCACAGGCAAAGAAAAAGAGCAGGTTTTTAACCCTGCTCCTAAAATTTTTTAATCTTTTTTGTAAAACTCGCACTCGTAGCCGTCAGCTCGTAAAACAAGCCCTTCTGCCCAAGGTGGCGTTCTTCCCATTAGCTCACACACGCTTTGAACACTCACGCTTTTATCGGCTTCGATAATGGCTTCATCATGCACGTGAGCAACAATGCGATATTCTTTCAGTGTTTGCATTGCGTAAAGTAGAATGTCACGAGCTATAGCTTGCGTAATGTTTTCCACGAATTTAGGACCATAACTTTCCAGCCGCTCCCATTTTTTAGTAGATCCCACACCCTCATAGGTGACTGATTCACCACCGTACTTGTTTTCTTCCACACGTGGCTTCACATAGTAAAGGCATCTTTTCGAAGGCAGTTTGATGATAAGAAACCCACTCTTGTAAGTGAACACAATATTGTGTGTTCGCACAGATACGTGTTCGTGTACACACTGTTTTACCGCTCTGTCCACATCCCACCACAGTGTAGTCACCATCGGATTAGATGATCTCCACGCATCAACAAGAGGCTGAAGCTCATCCTCTCTAAGACCCATGTCGAGTGCTCCCATAGCTTTTAACGCTCCAACAGATCCGCCATATCCAAGAGCGAGTTCCGCAATCTTACCTTTCTGCCGCAGGTGCCCGTTTACTCCGTGCTTTTCAACAGGTACGCTAAACATTTGAGATGCTGACGAGCAGTAGATGTCTTTGCCTTCCGCGAATACTTGCATACGCCATTTTTCACCCGCAAGCCAAGCCAAGACTCTCGCTTCGATTGCTGAAAAGTCTGCGACAATAAACTTAAATCCCGTGCGTGGAATAAAAGCAGTGCGTATAAGCTGGGATAAGGTATCCGGAATATCCTCATAAAGCATTTCCAACGCTTCAACGTTTCCTTGTTTAACAAGACTTCTAGCCTCAGCTAGATCAGGCAGATGGTTCTGTGGCAGGTTTTGTAATTGCACGAGTCTTCCTGCGAATCTTCCGGTTCGGTTTGCGCCATAGAAGCGAAACATGCCACGCTCTCGATCATCCATGCAGGCAGCGTTTTTCATCGCCGTATACTTTTTCACCGAGGATTTAGCAAGCTGCTGGCGAAGCCGTAAAACTTCCGCCAACTCTTTACCCACTGTTTTAAGTTCTTTAGCGACTTCTTTTTTACCAAGCGACTCCATTTCAAGCCCATGCTTTTTAAGCCAAGAGCGCATTTGTAACACGGAGTTCGGGTTTTCTAAACCTGTAATATGCTTAAGCTCACTCATGAGATGTGTTTTCACCTCCTGGTCGAGTTTTATGGCTGATTCAACGAAAAGAGGATCTATTTCTATCCCACGGTCGTTTATCTCTTGGTCGAGATAAAACTCCTGCCATAAAAAGTCTGGTACGGGAAAGCGTGAGAGCTTTTCTTGAATACTCATTTCAACTTCAACATCACGCTTGTTATACGATTTAAACTGCTCCCACTTTTCCTTATCGTGAAAATACTTGTTTCTTGTTCTTCCACCGTTTACTTTCGTAGGATTACACGGCAGGCAGAAATATTTAATAAGATTCTTACCCTCAGTGAGTTTCTGCTTATCAAGCCCCAGTACTGTTCCCACGTTTTCCAAAGACATGGGAAGTCCCAGTGTGGCTGACCAGATCATTGTGCAATGCCACGAGCAGGGATTTAAAAATAGGCCTTCACTTTTCACTGTCTGACCAGGGTTAACATTGATGCCTTTATCTCGCAGGTAGCGTGATAAGCAGATTCTTTCAAACTGAGCGTTAAACGCCCACTTGGTTACTGTTTCATCTGTTAAGGCGGAAAGCACAACCTCGGGTATGGTTTCACCTTGCGCTAAGTCAACGACTTTAACTTCACTACCGTCCACACTGTAGCCAAAGAGCAGTATCTCAAAATCCTCTGATTCTGCGTACTTGTAAACCCCACATTTACCAAGATTTACACTCGAAAACGTTTCCAAATCTATACTCAAATTTTCCAAATTACATCACCTCCAAGCTTATAAAAGAGGTGACAGAAAACCTGCCACCCCACTTATAGAATCTTCTAAATCCTGTTTTTCAGGAATCTTCTAATTCCTATTTAGAATGTGTTTAATATCAACGTAAAGACTCACGAGTTTCTTTACCGTGAAATCAAGAAGTAATACTCCTATAAACACTGAAATAAAAACCGCTATAACAATTTCCATAATTAACTCACGCTCCTTATGCTAGAAAATCATCATCTTCTAAAGTCGTAAAATCATCGGTTGCGAGACTACGTCCGCCGAGTGGCTCACCGTCTCGGATCTTTTGAATATTGCCAAGACCACAAGCAACACCCTTATTACCGTTAGAGTTAAACGCGTAAAAGTTGATAGAAACCCTCGCATAGCAGCCTGAATACACTTCACTACGGTCCATGATTGGTTTTACCTGCTTGTCTACAATCTGCGGAGCCGTGGTTGAGTTCGCATTAATAAAATAATGTCCTTTATACGCTTCATCATCACGCTCAATATCCCCGTCCCTGAGCGGTGTTTTAAGAGCAGCCTTGTTTGGTTTTTTACCACCGAACTTGCCGACACCTTCCTCAATAGCAGCATCAATAGCTTTCTCAATAGCGTTTACTGTTTCAACATCACTTTTAGGGATAAGCAGTGAAACACTATATTTTTCAGGACCGCCGTTAATAGACTTTGGCTCCCAACCGTTAAAATAGGAAAGACGCGTGTTCTTACCAGTGATAACCTTCGTGTTATTTAATTTAGACATAGTACTAATTCTCCTTTTTGAATTCGTTATTTGCGTTTGAAACATTGACTTTTGCCCGCTTATCAGAGTCTGGTACGAGCGTAAGTTTCCCGGACGGTTTGATAATGAGGTCGCCCAGAATATCCTCAAATTTCTTCTTGCCCATCAGCTTTTGCATTTCCGTTAAACCAATAAGACTAGTTTTGAAAATGTCAGTAAAGCCTGCGGCTTTTGCTTTCTCAATAACAGCTGTCTCATCCTTAAACTTGCGAACTGATCTGCCTTCTACGAGCTTGAAACCAGACCACTCTTTACCATGGTTAATAGCGGAATCTGTGGCGTACGCTAAAACATCATCAGCCCACTTCGTAAGAGTTGGAATAGTTTTAAGAACCTCCTCAATCTCACTATCCGTTAAAACAGAAGGCGGTTTGAACTCAAATTCTGCAAGTTTAAGGTTTTCTTCCGCCCGTTTACGGCACGTGGCTTTTGCCCTGCAAAACCTGCACCAGTCACCGGCTTCAAATTCGCCTTCGCCTTTAATAGCAAGCTCCGCTTTAGGTTTAAGCACGCTTTCAGCCCAACAGATAAGCTCCGCAACAGGTAGTGTGAAAGTGGATACGTTGTCACGACGCGGCTGAAAAATACTCATCTCAACAGTTTGAATCTCGTACAAGCTGTCGAAAAGCGTTAAAGCTCCAAGAGCGTAGCATTTCATCTGAGGATTCTCATAAGCATCAACCAGCACGCCTTGACCATACTTAAAGTCGATAACCTGCAGCGTTTTATCGCCTACAATAATGCAATCCGCTGTACCAAAACCGTCAGGCACGTAAGTTGAAAAATCAACTTTTTGCTCTATGAGAATAATAGGATCTTGACAGTTAAGTTTTGCCTGCTCGTATTTTTCCATTACGAAATCCACGTAAGCATCCGAGCATTCCTGCATCTCGTTTGAGTCATACTCTGTTGACGGTTTTTCACACGGACGGTTAAGAAGCTTATTCAGCTTGTACTCACACCACGCGTGTGCCGCTGTTCCTTCCTCGGCTGCCACAGAAGTGGTGTTTTCAAACTTTTCTTCTAAAACAGCACTCGGAGTACACTTAATCCACCTGTGAGCAGAAGATGGGGAAAGTAAAGCATGCTTAGTCACTTGTCATACCTTTCGCCTCTTCAAGAAGCTCAGCGTACTTACTTTCATCAAGTTCTGAAAGCCTGTTAGCTCCGAACTTGACGATAAGCGCTTTTACTTCCGCGGTTTTACCATGTTGGCTAAGTTTTGCTAAAACCGCTCGCACATCCTCTAAACTCACCTTTTTAACAGACTCCTTATTATTAGAAGCTGTTTCTTTACAACCAGCACCAGAAGCACCGGCATCATCAAATAGTTTTTTAAGATGAGCTGTTAAGTTTTCCAAGTCTTTGATGACTTCTCTCAATATTTCCTTGTTCACGGTTTTCCTCCTTAAACTTCTTTGACATCAACTGACTGAACACTCTTTCCGGGATCTAATAGGTAGACTTGCGAGTAATCACCAAATAACCAGCGGATAAACCGTTGAGGTAATCGCATCACAGCTCCACGTAGAACCTGTTTCTTCTCACCGTTTTCACCGGTGACGTTAATAACGATCTTGTGTTTCACGAGTTTTGCCTCCTTTCTGTAAGGGGTTTCTTCCTTACACATCACAGGCAAAGAAAAAGGAGGAGTTTTTAACCTCCTCCTAAAAAATTTCTAGAATTTTTTAACGCGTTTTTCTAAGCTTTTCGAGAGCCTTATCCAAATGCTTTTTCACGCCAGCAGACGAAATACCAAGCATGCTCGCAATCTCTGACTGAGTGTATCCTCCAAAAAACATCAGTTTTACTACTTGACTCTGCTTATCTGTCAGCACTGAAAGCATAGATTCTGTTCTCTCTGACATTTCAAAACCATAATCGTTGGTAATAAAACCATAATCATCAGTAGTACTAAGAGCTTCAGCAAGATGACTTTTATCTACTTCAAGCTCACCATCTGCATCAAAGTCAAGCGAAAGATTATAGTTACGTGGAAAATGCTCTTCAGCAGCATACTCCACGTCACCCTTGTTAGGCTCATAACCGTGCTTAAGATTAAAATGCCGGATATATTCTTCTTTCCACGCCTTAATCTCAGCTTTTTCTTCAGCAGTTCTAGTTGGACGCAGGTTCTTATTGTTGTAATAAACCTCGCTATCATCCATTGAGTGAAGCATTTTAATATCCGCTTGAGTGACACCATTTTCGCCCGGCTTGATTTCGATAGTTTCTTCACTATAACTACCATCTTCATTACGAACACAACTTGTATACTTATATGTTGCTCGATCGTTGCTATTAGTTTTACGAGTCCTCATGCTCACCCTTCCCGCCTGCAGCGGTAGGGTGAAGACACATACAAAAAAGAGCCGATACTTTATGAAGTACCGACTCTAATACCTGAAAAACAGCCATAGTAGAATAGAGGTACTTCATAGGAGTCATGAAAAAACCATGAGGATCCTATTGACGTATCTCATCGCCCTATAGCTAATCAGGCTTTAACTGTTTATTAGTAGTGTCTTATTGATTAATCATTAACCACAATCTTGTTAATTGTTCCAAAAATTCTTATAACATTTACCCGCTCTTTCTTAAAACCCGTATCATGAGTGTAAAAAAGAGTGGAATAATCTCGTTTTTATAACAGCTTGACATGTAAAAACCACACTTGCCTTGAAAGCTACGTGCTTTGAGGTTTAAGCGTTAACAATGTTTTCACCCCCCTTCTCGTTAAACAACACTCGTTTTAGAAAACAAAACGAGCATTAGCCACGCTCTAATAGAGTCCCAACCGTAGCTAATAAAGTCCAACTGTATTTAATACAATCCCAACAAATCTAATATAATCCCAACCGTATTAATATCAGAAATCCTCACTCCGCAAAAAGTGTTATAGGCCTAACTACTTTTAGTGTTACCGTTAGAGCTTCTGATTAAAACACTTCAGATAAAACGTTAAAGTTATTACTATGCTAAAGAGGCTCTTCAAAAACCTGACAAATACGCACATATACGGGGTTGCATACACGAGATTGCAGGGAAAGAGTATTGCATATTTTTTCATAGAAGCGTACAATAAGAGCAAGGTGTTTTACTATTGTAAAGATGCATAGTATGCCTTCTTATCGAGAAAGAGATATTATGAAAAATATGATAATGCGAAGTCTATCTGTAGTTGTTTCTGCTGCTTGTTTATTTACTTTTTCCCCATTGGCATTTGGACAAGATAATAATGAGAATTATCAGCAAAGACTGGGGGATATATCAACTTATCTGAATCACACACTCAGTGAAAAAGAAATTGATGAGCAGATAAAGGAGACCTCGCGTCGCACTGGTGAGAGCCCTGACTCGATTGCTAGTAGGGTGGAGAAATCGGTTCGTGATTCAGTGTTAGATACTGCGAGGTTCTCTGTAAGAAGTGGGAATACACAGTTACCAAGAGCTCGTCATACAGGAGATATTTTTGTTTCTAATAATTCATCATTTTTCGTTTGGAAGCATGGGCATACTGGAATTTATGTTAATCGTGATGATATTGTCGAAGCAGTAGGGATGTTCCAGAATGCTCATCGAGTATCAAGGAAAAATAGTGTCGCAGCCGGCGGTGCCTCTATTCTTGAAGTAAAAACTTCCCAGGGAAACCGCGATAAAGCGGCGCGTCGGGCAATTGGTTATATTGGTAGGGGTTACAATGCAGATATTACTGATACTAATAGAAATGATTGGGGAGGTCTTAACTGTTCTCAATTAGTGTGGGCTGCATATTATTATGGTGCTGGTATTGATTTGGATACTGGTAGTGGTGAATATGTGTGGCCATATGATATTAAAAATTCTGGATATGTTAGGGAATATCAATATGTTCAGTAGTTGAGGTGCGGTCATTATGTGGAAAAAATTTATTCATGAATCTGAAGCTCACAAGAGAGTGAATGATGATTATGTGCGTAATGCTGCACCTCAATCTTCATTCACAACTGGGAATAAAACTCATAGAGTAGTAGTCTGGATTTTCGGGGTTATAGGTATAATTGCTGTAATTGCAGCCGTTACTGTAGGTGCCTTTCATTGGGTTTTATCGACAGAATATACAGTATCTGCTCATTCGGAGAAATTTGAAAATCTTCGGTTGCAGCATGCGGTTGTTGCAATCCCGCTGCATAACCCTCAGACATCTCTTATTCCCAATGGCAGCGCATTTATGTCAATTGTTTATGAAGATGGCAGTTTTAAGCTGCATAAGGTGAGCAATATAGAAGGCCAAACGCCAATTTGGAATACTGAGGCGCTTCACTATACAGATTCCCGTGATAGTTATTTCATACCAGTGAACGCTGGAAAACCTACGGTAAACTCTATAGAAAAGGTGCAACGTCAGAATTTTGCATTTTCTCTTGCTAATGGCGGTTTTGTTGATCTGTATGACGAAAGCATGATGAAGCATAGAGGTAAAACAACATATAAGATTCTTTCTACGACTTCTAAAGGTGAGAGTAAGCAGCAAACAATACAATTTTCAGAGAACCTATTTATTAAAACTTGTTCTACCTGTGGCAATCAAGCGTATGCAATTGCTCAAACAGACAAGCATGAAGTTGTGTTGTATCGCATGGTCAATGAAGCAAATGTTGGCCTAAATGAGGTATCGCGGCACCATGAAAAAGACATGGTGGGTGAGCAATTATATCAAGGAGAAAATGAATCTACAGGAGTAATTGATGCTGCTTATAGCCCACGATGCAACAATGGTGTGATTACTTTCTTATATTCGTATGGTCCATCGTCTGCTCGCACAAAGGATATGGCAGTAGAACACAGCGATTCTGCTGATGATGTTAAAGCTATTCAGGAACATTTTCTTGTGCGATGGGATGTGAAAACTGGTAAAATAACAACAATTCCATTGAAGAACAGCAAAGGTCAAGTGTTGTATGGTCCGACCACGGTCTCTTATGAGATTGCTGGCTACATAAACGCACAGGCATACGATGAAAAGCTTCTTCATATTGTTGATACCGAGAATGGACGAGTGTTTACTCTTGATACGCAAACAGGTGTTCTTCGCCGATTGTTAGATAAAACTACGCGTCAAGAGTCGTCAGCGGGCGTCAACTATCGTTTGCTGGTAGGAAACCATGAAATAGTTCGTATACCATCGATTATCGATACCTCTGATTTGAAAGATTTTGTTATCGAACGATTTGATAGGAAGACTGGAAAATTATTGAAAAAAATAAAAGTTAATAAAGATTTTCTCTATTTGACAGCTCAGAAAAATACGAATTTATATCCGGGAATTCCAGCTGTGAATCCAAAATGGTTGCAATGATCGGAAATTGACGTATTGGGCTTGATGCTTGTGAATGATTTTGCAGTGTCAAGCCCGATTTATTCTGTCGTGCGTGTAGGGGGAAACTAAGGGTAAGCGGCAAAAAGTGTGTCTATTAGTCGGCGTGTCTTTAACACATAGTCCCTTTTCTGATTGCAATATCTGGATGATAGTCAGCTTTACATAAGTTAAACCCAGTGTCTAAATGAGCTGGTCCGATTGGATTATCATCAATAATAATTTTTTTATTTTTTGGTTTAAAACATTCAGAAGTTATAAATTGTTTAGGATTTGAAGGATTTTCACGACTGAAGTAACACCACCATTCTATAGCTCTACGCATGTGATCTTCAGATAATCCTTTATGAACACTTACCAATTTATCTATCTGTGAATTTATACCACCTTCTAAAGCATTAGTAGTACTAGGAATAGGAACGCTCGTTTTCTCTAATAGTAAAGGATCAAGAAAGGTAAATAGTGTGTACCATTTTTAACTTGTATAGCAAGCAGATTATAAGCTTTTCTTGCTGTCTGGTGCGTATACCACCATTGTTGATTACTTCTTACCCAAGAAGGAATATTTTCTTCAGAAACATTCCTACGGAACGTTTTTTGATTAAGCCAATCTTTCCACTGGTTATAAGATTTCTGTAGTAAATTAACCCATAAATCAGATTCTTTCAACGTTCTGATTTTAACTAACTTTTTAGCTAAACCCCACAAAGCCTTATGTGATTGCAGCCTAGGCTTGCTTGTAGTTAATACGCGTATATTACGTTTAATATGTACTAAACAGCGTTGTACTCGAGTCTCTGGCCAAACTTGTTTAATAGCGCTCAACGCGCCAGCGTTCCCATCAGTAATAACAACAGTAAGAGCTATTAAATTATTAAGTAAACTTTTATATGCTTCAGTATTTTCTCTAATGCAACAACTGGCAAAATAATTCCACTTAAGCAACGTATTGGACTTTTAGAGCGCAAGATTAGAGTAGTTAAAGAGAATAATTATAATGAAACAGACTGGCTCAAATGGTCTAAACATGCATTTTTGAATCTATTTATGGTTTTTAATATCAAGAAGATAGCCTGCTTCTGGCAAGAGAAAACCTTCTTGCAACATAACTGGGATAGTACAGAAGAATTACGTCAAGCTATTCATACTTATATTGATTTTTACAACAATCACAGAATTAAAATGGGGCTTAAAAGACAATTATGGAACATCGTGCTATGATTGCACAAAATGTCTAAAAATTGTCCTAAGCCCCCTTTGTTTTCAATGTCAAGTAATACTAAATGTTAAGCTTTTCAGCTTAACTACAGCAAGTTTTCCTTGGTATTTCAACGATAACTCGGGTTTTTAGACACACTTTTTTGCCGCTTATCCTCAAAAATAGTTCCTTCATTAGGCAACGACATCGTTGTCATCAAAGCAAGCATGAACGTAAACGGACCGAGCGCATTCCCATACGTTTTGAACATCACACCAAAATCATGGCCGAATACCACCATCGACAAGTAAAGGAACATAAAATTCACAGCTGTAAACATAACCAACTTCAGCACGAACATAAGAACCTTGTACATGAGAATATCCTCCTCACTCACTAAACGGAGTCGAACACCAAATAGCAGAAGCTGCTAAACTTGTAGCTAGACCCATAACTCCACCTCTAAATGCGGATGAACCAACTGCCTTTAAAATATACATAGCAGCTTGCTTCCAAAGATGCTTTTCAAGTAACTTTTTGAAAGTAGCAGTAAATACTCCAGTAATACCGATTAGACCAGTAGTCTTAATTATACATTTAACATAATCCTTCGAACGCACTGCATGATTATCATTAGACGAAATCTCACCAACAGATGCATTTGCATTGAGCTTATGAATTAAATTCTCAAGCACTTCTTTCGGAACATGAGAAAACTCCCCTGCTTGTGTTACAGTCCATTTTTTATTAATTTCATCAAACTTGAGATACTTTGAAAAAATAATTTCAAGACGCTTAGCATAATTATCTATATTCGCATCACCGACATTGCTTTCTACAACACTTGGTCCGTTATCCACTATCTCATTAGCTTGAGCAGTTGATACCAGAGAAACACAGGTTGATAATGCTGCAACAACTACAGCAATAGACTTAAAAATATGACATTTCATAGAAATTCTCCTTTGTAATTACAATATATAAAAGACCTATCATTGGGTTTAATACTCATTCTATCCAATAATTTTTTGCCATACAATTGTTGTTGCTATTTTTGATAACACATAAAATGTATAAGGTGTTCTAAGTTTTACTTGTAACAAATAGAAATAGGGTTATTCCCCAAAATACTAAATTATGCAAATAGACTACAATTAGAATACTCTAATGAAACTAACCTAATCTACTGTTGTAATTAAATGATGAACTCTTGCAATAATCCCATTGGTAGTGTATGTAGCAACAAGATGGTTAGGAATGGTAAAACCGGTGCAAAGAAAACACGATGGAGATGCAAAACATGTGGCGCTTATTCAAAGCAACATCGTCAATATATAACACGTCAAAAACCGTTACAATTGGTCATGAAACGACTGTTAAGTTTTTTTAAACAAGAAACTATAAATACTCCTCACGAGGAAAAGAAGAAATAACAGGGTACGGTAACGCGATTAATCCCGTACAAACCATGGGAGGATTCATACTTGTTTATACGAAAAGGGTTGGCATGAATATGAGAATATGGTAACGACACACCAATTCTATGCACACTTTCTAGGAAATAACCATAAAAATCAAGCATTTGCATTATTAGTTATTCTGAAACAAGATTTCTACTAATCCACATCTCTAGTTCTTTAAGAGAGAATCCGCCATGCTCCTCAAAATCTAGTTTTGTTAACAATTTTCTATGATTATATATAGCCAACGTCGGAGTACCTTTAATGTTATACTTCTTCTTAAACTGAAGCCATTCAGATTTATTTTCGTGAATCCTCTCAACATTGACATAATATAATCTATCACTAATTTTATATTTGTCGATCATTTCCCCCAATATTTGATCAAATTTATTACAATCACCACAACCCGGCCTTCCAAAATAAACTATAAGCTTCTTTCCATCATTATTGCGCAACACAAAATTTTTTTCCAACAGGCTATTTAATTTATCATACATAGTCAATGTAGGATGCGTCATATCCTTTTCGTAAGTTTGTCCAACAATAAAATAAGCATTTGCAATTAAACTGAATACTAAAACAATGTATAAAATAATCTTCTTCATCGCTACTAGCTTTCTACAAAAGTCTCTAACTCTTTCAAATTCTTATATCCTTGAGAAATTACCAGTTTCCCACGCTTCCTCATTACAATAGTTGGAGTATTGTAAATCTTTATTTCAGCTGCCTTTCTCACAATCTTCATGTCTGTGGCATCCCAATAATAAATTTTAGCATGCGTTTCATCTTGATATTCTTTTAGAACTTTATTGAATTCCTGACATGCTCCACAGCCTGAACTACCAAAATAGAGCACTTCTCCAGTTTTAAGATTTGAGATATTATTCTCCTGTAATACTGAAAATGAGGGTCTTAAGCCACTCAAATGAATATATGCAATAAAACCAACGAATAACATTATGACAATAGCTGGAAGTATACGAGATATTACACTTTTCATAACTCAGTACTCCTTTTTCATAAATTGTAATAACGACAATAGGAAAAACATAACAATATACATTAGAGCAATAATACAAGTTGCAGACGTAAGAGCGGTGAACGAGTCTGGTGATAAATAATAAAATATCTGAAAAGAATACACGGATGTTTGAGACAATATTATGTTTATCAAATTCGGCAATATCCATAATAATATAAAGGAAAGAATCATCGTAACACCAACTTTTTCAAAATATATCAACAGATTCATATTTATAGCAATATACAAAAGGAAAATTATCGGATATACGAGCAGTTGATGCATAACTATCCCTAGAGACGAGTAATTTAGTGACAAAAATACCAAATTTACGACTAGATAAATGCTTACGTATTCACCATATATAAAACACAATAATTTAATCCTATTAGGAATATACTCTAGATAATGATGAATAATTTTCTTCTCTTGCCATTCACCAATTGATAATATCTGATATAGGCTTAAAAATAGTATAGTTATCGTTGAAAAGAATTTATATTGTGATAAAAATGCACCTCTTTTAGCTTGAAATACTATAAACACGCAACATGCCAAATACAAAACAAAAGACAATAAGAAAAGCTTCTGATGACTAAACTTAATAATTTCTGATTTTATATAGTACTTCATTATCATCTTCCTCCAACATAAAATCTTTAATATCATGTGTAATATCACTGTATTCCACGATTTGTACCCCATGCTCAATCAGCAATTTAAGAACCTTGGCAATATCCTCTCTAGGCAATTTAATTCTAAAAGTTGATTCTTTGTTATCTTTGCTACGACAAAAAACCTCATATCTGTTAGAAAGCAATTTACTAATATCCACATCATTTACAACAATCACATTATAAATTCTTAGATTATCGTTAAAATTAACAATTTTTTGAATTTTCCCTTTTTTTAAATACCATACAATATCAGCAATTTCACCTAACTCATCTAATATATGACTTGAAATTACAAGGCTTTTACCTTGTGAGCGCAATGACAAGATAGTGTCTTTTAACTGCTTTATAGTAAGAACATCTAATCCATTGAAAGGTTCATCAAGAAGAATAATTTCACTATTTGAGAGCAATATTCTAGCAATATTTAATTTTTGCTTCATACCTAGCGACAATTGTTTAAACTTTTTATTTTTTGCTTCGTCGAGACTCACCTGATGCAATAATTTATCACAATTAAAGTCTTTTCTCCCCATCAAAGCAGCAAACACTCTAAGATTATCCTGTACAGAAAATTCGTCATAAAAAGATGGATTCTCAATAGCAAATGAAAGTGAACCGTCCAATTCAATATTGCCTTGATAATCAACTATCAAATTTGCAATGCACTTCATTAACGTGGTTTTTCCTGAACCATTATTGCCTACTAACGCAATAATTTGCCCAGCACTGCTTTCCAAAGAAATGTCATCTAAAACGACTTTTCCCCCATATGATTTTTTCAAATGAGATATCTTCATAAGATTACCTCTTAACAAATGAAACTAAAAATTTCCGATCTCCTTTTACAGAAATCTTACTATCTTCACCAATAAAAATTTTAGGACTCTCTTCGTAGATAACAGCATTTTTAACATTTCCTGGCTGTTTCTGAGCACGCACAAAAAGAGCATCATCAAGCTTGTACAGCTTTCCAGCAAAGCGTATCTCTCCTTTGCCTCTCTTTGCATAAATAGCATACACTCCTGGCTTTAACGATAAGTTATCGTTATTTTTATAATCTCCTGAAACTAGTGTTGGCAAATCATCACGAATTATACCAAAACGAACATTATTTGTCTTATACCCTACATACAGCAGACTGATAAGACCGAGGATTACTATGGTAGCTGCAAATATCCATTTTTTGCTTTTCATTTCTTAATCACATCCAAATCTATTATTTCATCAGCAATTTTATCGAACATTGCATCATGAGTAACAATAAAAATCATCGCAGTCTTTTTTAACTCCAAGACTTTGTCTATAAAAATCTTCTTAGAAGAATCATCCAAGTTTGAAGTAGGCTCATCAAAAATATACACATCTGCTTCTTTATTCAAACTTCTAGACAATAAAACCTTCTGTCGTTCCCCTTGCGATAAATTCACACCGTTATAAAAAATTATCTTATCTAAATCAAGTTTAAAAATATTATCTACTGGCTGTCTTGCATTCTTATAAATATCATATGCAACATTCTTACCAATAGAAGCATAGTTTAAAAATTGATTTTGCTGATAACAACTTATTCTACTCTGAATCATTTCTATTGGATAACCATACAAATCCCTATCAGAGTCATAATAATGCACACTTCCAGCAGACACTGGTACTACGCCCATAATAACATACATTAAAGTCGATTTGCCTATTCCATTCTTCCCTTTAACCAAAATCAAGCTATGACTACGAAATTGCTTTGATATTCCAGAAAGGACTGAGACTGAAGTGTCTTGACTGTACGAAACTGAAACATTTTCTAAAGATATTCCAGTAATAGTAAAATCTGCTGCATTGTTTCTATCAATAGCAGGTGGTTTACGATAATGGGAATCAAGCGAAGAATATCTCTCCAAATCTAAAAATTTTTGTATAGCGGGCTTGCCAAGACTATAAACCATATAAACGATTACAAAGCTGATAAAAACGCTGACAACTTTCATATCCATTTTGATGGAATACATAAGCATTACATAAACAAAAATCAAACTTAAATTCAGATACATAACCCCATCATAAAGTGTCAAAATATGAGCTGTGCTTTCTCGCTGTTTAGCAAATGAATCTTTCACTTTGAGCAATATGCTTTTCAGATAAGTAGATACTTCCTCTTTACTTGAGAATATGGATCTATCCAGCTTATTATGAATCGATTCCTCAATGAAAACAGAAAGCTCTCCCATATTATTGAAATAATTCCTATTATAATTTTTTCTTGTCACGATGCCTTTTTTGAAGATAATGACGTAGGTAAGCATGCATACGATCGACAACAAAGCTATCCCTCTACTAAAAGCAAAAGTCGCACTAAAAATAAGAACTACACAAACTAATTCGAAATATGAAAGATACCTCTTTAACTGCCAGTCCGACGCATTAAAATTATTCCAAAACTTTATCAGCCTATTATAGATATTCTCATCTTTTTCACTTAACTGGTCTATATCTTCCAAAAAAGAAAAAGCCAACGCTTCTTGCTTTAGAGAATCTTCATTTGATACAATTCCATTATATTCCGTCTTTAATTTTACATAAATACACGTGAGCAATGTCTCAAAAATAAAGATTACCAATACTTGCCATATAACTAGATTCCGCAATTGATAAATCAAAAAATATTGAATTGAGAAAATAATTATAATTGGAATTATGCATAACAACACTGTTAAATATAAAAGATCAACATGTAATTTAAGATTCTTTTTTACATGACTATGTTTTTGCAGTAACTTTTCCTGATGAGTACGCTCCACAACATTTTCAATTATGAAAACATACCCTTTAAATACCCCTTTTAACTCGTTTAAATTAACCTGTTCTAGAACTACATGCGAAGGATCAGATACAATCGCTTTACCGTCTTTAACACCATACGATAGAATATAATGATTTTCGCCATTGCTATCAACCAGTAATATCATAGGCTTAGTAAAATCAAGAAGATGAAAATCTTCAACTTCATAACTAGAACCGTAAACTCCGAATTGTTTCAAAACCTCTTCAATATTAAACAAAGATAAACCTTGCTCAATATCTAAACTAGAAACAACCGATTTAAAACTTCTTTCATTAAATCTATGATAATTTTCTAGCAATGATTTGATAACTGCAATACCGCAATCTGAAGTCAAATTTTGCATATTATGAGGATAAGCCACCATCTATTGAGCTCCTCAAAGTTTCAAGGCGTGGAGGCTATCATAGCCTCCACGCTACAGATTTAATCACAAATGTTAAAAAGCATCATACAATCAAATCAATTTTCTCAAATACTAAATTACGCAAATAGATTACAGTTAGAACACTACAATGAGACTAACCTAATCTACTGTTGTAATGAAATCTGGTAATATAATCATATGCAGAACTAGAGAATCATCCCCAGCAGATGAAACCCCAGACAACGCACATCCATCCAGCTCTAATCGAGCGAGATTCTTCTAGTGTTAGCTTCTTCATAATAATCATCTCCTCTCTTTCAAGTAAAAACCTCCTATAGAGCTAAATCCGCAACATCATAGACGAATGTTGCATTCTCAACTCTCACCATAGTTATAAATCATTTATGATGTCTTGTCAATACACTGCAACGAAAATGTTATAACACATATATACCAGATATTTCCACCAACTTTCATCCTGGCATTAATGTAATTATCGCGAATTATGTATGATTTTGAAAATAAAATTCACATGAAAATATGCAGACTATCCTCTATTACGATTGCTCATTTTTCTCAATTATCGGGTTATAGACCAAAAAATAAGGTACGACCACACCTTATATGTGAAATCTTACCTTATTTTTGTTTTATGACTTCAATTTCCCACTTCACCAGCTGGGTGCAAAGTGGGTGCACTTTTTAACGTTATCCATCCTGTGCACTCGACCCCAGAGCGTTGATATCTTCCCTCAAACAGCCAAACTGCGCTCAAAAACCGCAAGGAATCAGCTTGAAGCCGCTTCGCATTAAACCTTTTAACGATAACCCTCGCTAAGCCTTGCTACATAAGGGCAAATTTGCACCCACCTATTAAGCCCTAGACATCAATACGACAGTCTCAACGTGGTGAGTGTTGGGATATATAACACAGAAAGCAATAGTTTCAGAGTTCAGAAGGAAAAGTTTCATTGCACACAAGAGTTAAGAAACTGACCAAACATACATGCCAACAGATTTGCGCAAAGCTCATGACGAGCTAGATAAAATAGTAGATGTTGCTTTTGGTGCTACAAAGCCTTGCTCTAATAACGACGAGCGCCTAGAAATTCTCTTCAAATCCTATATTCGCATGACTAAGGAATGAATTTAATATAAGCAAACCTATAAAACGAAAAACCAATCTGTAGTTTCTACAAGTCAGGATTTATATTAAGAAGTGTTGATTGCTGTTAGCAGAGGGTCACAAGTTTTGTGTGACCTTCTAGCATATTCATTCTTCTGAAACAATACGCAGTTGAATTGTGAAACTCGTAACTGAACCTTTTATCCACATAGTTCGAAAAAAATATTGCTTTTTTTTTAAGTGAATAAACTTTATTGTGTTGTATGCAAATTTTGGGGCTGACTCTAATTTTGCATAATTTTCAAATCGAATTAAGAAAGGAAGAAAGATGAATGGGGAGAATATGGAAATGTCTCCAGTGAATAATGATAACAATAACAAGCATTTGAGTGGGCTTGGAGTATCTGCGCTTGTATTGGGTATTATTAGCATTGTATTTTCTGTAGTTTCAATTATTAATAATATGTGCTTTGTGCTTGGAATTCTTGCTATAATTTTTGCTGGATGCTCTTGGAAATCAACTGGTAAAAAAGGACACAAGCGTGGTCATGGAATGGTAATCGCTGGTCTTGTTCTAGGTATCCTTTCAATAGTAATTACTTTATCTATGCAAGCAAGTTTTAGTGCTTCTATAGATAAAGCTAAGTCTGGCTTAGATAAAGCAAGTAAAAAGCTAGACAATATGGCAAAAGGTATTGCCAATGAGAATGCTAAAGAGATGAAGATTCAAGTTAAGGGCACTGCTCCAACTGATATTAACTTATTAGTTTCTGGTTCTAACAGCAATGAAAGCACAAATAATGGTGTTTGGGAGAAAGTCTTTACTGGCAAGGATGCTCAAAAGGATTGGACAATCATGGCATCGCCAAAAATAGACGTTGATAATCCAACGCCAGACAATTACAAAGTTGAATGTTCAATTACTGTTGATGGCAAAGAAGTGTCTCATAAGAACGCAACTGGAACTTCTGCTAATGTAATGTGCACTGCGTCTGACACAACTGCTAAGTAATTTATACGTTTTTATAAAATTTATTCAAACAAAAAGCCCGACGAGTTTACGCGCCGGGCTTTTAGTGTATTCAGTTAGTTATTGTGTAACTTTACTTATTCTTATTGCTATCTTCTTTTTCGCTATCTTCAGACTTATTATCCTCAGATTTATTTTCTTCAGACTTATTTTCTTCAGTAGCAACAGCAGCAGTTGTGTCTATTGTCTCAAACTTTTCGCCTTTAATTGTGAACTCCCCCAGCAATCCTTCGCCTTCAGCATCCACCTTAATGTGTTCGCCGTCAGAAAGTTCACCAAGCAAAATCTTTTCAGAAATAGTATCCTCAATATCTCGCTGAATTACGCGACGCAACGGACGTGCACCAAGCAAAGGATCGAAGCCTTTCTGTGCAAGCAAATTCTTAGCGGCATCCGTAATTTCTAGAGACATGTGACGATCAAACAGCCTGTCGTTAAGCAACTTCACGTCCATGTCAACAATTTGACGAACTTCTGGCTCCGTAAGCTGACGGAACACAATAGTGTCGTCCAAACGGTTTAAGAACTCTGGACGGAAATGACGCTTAAGCTCAGAATTAACCTGATCTTTCATGCGCTGATACGTGGAATCAGCGTTATTTCCAAGTGTAAAGCCAGTATTTGCAGCCTTCGCAATATCGCGAGTACCAAGATTGGTGGTAAGAATAATAATCGTATTCTTAAAGTCCACTTTTCTACCCTGACCGTCTGTTAAGTGACCGTCATCGAGTACTTGCAAAAGCGTGTTGAAAATATCTGGATGAGCTTTTTCAATCTCGTCGAAAAGCACCACAGAGAATGGCTTTCTGCGAACTTTTTCAGTAAGCTCGCCACCTTCTTCATATCCAACATATCCAGGAGGAGCACCGAAAAGCCTAGACGCAGCATACTTTTCTGCAAACTCTGACATGTCAACTCTGATTAAGGCATTATCGTCATCAAACAAGAAGTTTGCAAGCGCCTTGGCAAGCTCAGTTTTACCAACTCCAGTAGGACCAGCAAAAATAAACGATCCAGAAGGACGTTTAGGATCCTTCAAACCAACTCGAGCACGACGAATCGAGCGAGCTAAAGCAGACACAGCTTCATCTTGACCAACAATACGCTTGTGAAGTTCAGATTCCATTTGAAGAAGCTTCTGTGATTCCGCTTGAGTAAGCTTTACTACAGGAATGCCTGTAGTGCTTGAAACAACGGAAGCAATCATGTCTTCATCAACAACCATCTTGACATTAGACTCGCCTTCGCGCCAAGCCTTTTCCTTCTCTGCAGCTTCATTCTCAAGCTTTTCTTGATCGTCGCGAAGATTGGCAGCTTCTTCAAAATCTTGCTGCTTGATTGCTTCATCTTTCTTTTCAGAAATCTTAGCAATCTTATGGTTTAATTCTTTGAGCTCAGGCGGCTGAGTCAAGCGCTTAATACGCAAGCGCGCACCAGCTTCATCAATAAGATCAATAGCCTTATCTGGAAGGTGACGATCTTGAATGTAACGATCAGAAAGCTCAGCAGAAGACTGTAAAGCTCCATCGGTAATAGTTACATGATGGTGATTTTCGTAGCGAGAACGCAATCCTTTAAGAATCTCGATTGTTTCAGCAATTGTAGGTTCTGGAACTTGAATCGGCTGGAAACGACGCTCCAAAGCAGCATCTTTTTCAATATACTTGCGATACTCGTCAGTAGTAGTAGCACCAATTGTCTGTAGCTCTCCACGCGCAAGCATTGGTTTAAGCATATCGGATGCACCAAGAGCTCCATCAGCAGAACCTGCTCCAACAATAGTGTGAATCTCATCAATAAAAAGCACAATATCGCCGCGTGTTTTAATTTCTTTAAGCACTTTTTTCAAGCGCTCTTCGAAATCGCCACGGTAGCGAGATCCTGCAATCATTGAACCTAAGTCTAGAGAATAAACTTGCTTATTTTTTAACGTTTCCGGCACATCGCCTTCAACGATTTTCTGTGCGAGACCTTCTACAACTGCAGTCTTACCAACTCCAGGCTCTCCAATAAGCACAGGATTATTCTTCGTGCGTCGGCTAAGTACAACCATAACGCGTTCAATTTCTTCAGAACGACCTATAACAGGATCAAGCTTTCCTTCTTGAGCTTCAAATGTTAAATTGCGTCCAAATTGATCAAGAAGAGCAGAGCCGGATTGATTTCGCTTATCTTGCACACTTCCAGCATTAGCTAACTCGCCCTTCTCGCTACCATTAGGAGCATTATCTCCACGAATTAAATCAACAGTAGTGCTTCGCAAGTCTCCAAGATCAACTTCCATCTTTATAAGTACTTGCGTGCCCACACCTTCGCCTTCGCGTATAAGCCCGAGCAAAATATGCTCAGTACCAATATAACTGTGACCAAGCTGAAGAGCTTCGCGCAAACTCAGTTCAAGCACTTGCTTAGCGTGAGGCGTAAAAGGAATATGACCAGCAGGCGAAACAGTGCCTTTGCCGATCATCTCTTCAACCTGTTTGCGAGTGCCTTCTAGGCCTACGCCTTTTGAGCTTAACGCTTTCGCGGCAATGCCCTCACCTTCGCGAATAAGCCCGAGCAAAATATGCTCAGTACCAATATAATTGTGCTGAAGTGAGCGAGCCTCTTCCTGAGCTAGCACAATCACGCGTCGTGCGCGATCAGTGAACCGTTCAAACATAACTACCTTCCGTTCTTTTCTTTCATTCCATGGTAACGAGTCGCCATGACGCGAAGCGTCGTATATATTTATTCATTCGTACAGCATTCCATAGCATCACAATAATCATGAATGATGAACCTAAATATTCATATTCTCGTTTCTTGCATAATTACTTATGTTGTCTGCGAGATTTTCTTTTATATAATCGCATTGATGTGGATGCTGTAGTTTTTGAAGTGTCTTCAGATTCTTGTGACTCTTCCACTTTTCCTGTTAACGGTATTTCTTCTGTAACAGAATTTTCGTCTACTAAGTTTACTTCTGAAGAATCAGGATAATCTGTATCTTTTTGGGATTTTTCAAATTTTTCAGATTCATTAGCTACAGTCTCTTCAATTTTTTCAGTTTGATTTTCAACTTCAATTTCGCGATTTTTGTCATCATTATTTTCATATGATTTTTCGTCAATAGTTGAATTGTCTATTAAATCAGATTCAGATAAATTATTTTGTTCATCTTTGTCTGTTGAGGCTTCTTTTTTGTTGCGCAATTTTGAATCTAATTTTCTGCGCTTACGACGATGCATCTTACTGTCTTCGATTGCTTCCTCAATAAGCTCAACGTCTGCTCGCTCATCTCGTGGAGCTTGTTGCAAAATGTCAATATGATAATCGTCGTATGCAGGTTCAGATTGAATCCAAAGCTGCGATGGCTCAGGTGGTTCAATGTCAGAATGCTCACCACAAGCATGATCAAGCGATACAACTCGCCCATCGTCTGGGCTCCACATGTTTGCGCATACGCCAAACATAGAGCCTAAACTTCCAGCTAGAGGAATGAGGAATCCGCATGATGAACATGCTTTGCCATCGGCAATTTTTGTAGATAACGACTTTGGGCCATGTTGACCTGCGTACCAGCGTTTAGCTGTTTGCGAAATTGCTTCCGCAGTCATTACTCGTCTGCGAGACAGTCTTAGCGTTGAAACAGCTTCTTCAAGATCTTCGTCAAAATCATTATTTGCATCGCAAGATTCTTGATTTTGATTAATATCTTTTTCTGCGTTTGCGTTTGTGTCTGCATCTTCTTCGCTAGTATTAGCTTTAGCGTCATCTTCAGTTTTAGACTCAGAATAATCATCTGAATTTGCTGATTCTATATTCTTTTCAGAATTATTATCATCAATATTATTTACTTGACGGAAGCCATCTTCTAGTCGAGAATCGTCTTCAGATGTGCCAATAGAGTCCATTACAGAAAGATCACTTGGTTTCAAGCGGTCTTTCCACGGAATCCATGGTGGTGAAAGCAAAGAATTTTCAGTAGGAACAAGCGTTGATTCGTTCACGGTCCAACGTTGCGTTTCTTCATCATGATACAACGTAACTGACCACTGCCAGCCTTCATACCCAACTAAATTGCTTACGAAACGAAAGTCTGTAACTCCGTCGCCAAGCTCTATAGAAGATACAAAATCTCCTACTGCATCAGTACGTTCTGAAGTTTCCACAGCTATACTTCTAGCTAGTTCTTGTGGATCCATCACTTCATCAGTCATAAATAATATTCCAGACACTATTCCTGAACGTCAAAATTATCTGCCACTGCACGCAACAATGTAGCAAGTTTTTTGCTTTCAACAGTTGATGGGTAATGACGTCGACGCAAACCATTACCAGCAGAATCAAGAAGCTTAATAAGATCTTCTACAATAGCTGCCATATCTTCGGCTTTAGGACGAGTGGCCTTTACAAGCGATGGTGCTGTTGCAATAACATTCAAGCCCATAGCCTGTGGTCCTTTGCGACCTTCAATTAAAGAAAACTCAACTCGTGTACCCTTGTGTAAAGCTTTTACAGTAACTGGCAATGCTGCTGCTGGCAAGAAAACATCCTTACCATCATCTCCAACAATAAAGCCGTACCCCTTCTGCGTATCGTACCAACGCACGCGCCCATTGGGCATAACACACCTCACTCCAAATAATTCTCATTTCGCACGCTGAAGTGCACAAGGCATAAAGTATCAGCATATGCGATAGGTTTATAGATAGTGTACCAAATATTGTTATTACTTGTTTCCTTATTACATTGTAGCGCATACACGCGGGCAATAAAATTTTTTTAACCTGCGCAAGTGTTGCTAATGCCAATATTTTAATCGCTAACAATTTTAGAAGGCTCATCGATTTCATTAACTGGCAGAACTACAGTAAGAGTTAGGCCATGAGCTTTAACATCTATTTGCTCAGACCCATCCATAGTGTCATCAAGATTAGTTTTAGAATTGGTCGATGCTTCTAATGGAGAAGATATAGTTGCGCAAATAAAACCATGATGTGCTTTTACTACAGATTGCGCAATTGCCATACCCAAGCCAGTTCCACCTTTTTCTCTAGCTCTTGATGGGTCAGCAATATAGAAACGCTCGAAAATTCTAGACAATGATTCTTCTGGAACTCCAGGGCCATGGTCAACAACTCGAATTACAGCATACTTATGACCCGTATCAGTAGATTGGCTGACTTCCGCTGCTTCCAAAAACTCCTTCAGTGATTCTTTTACAGAAGGTAATTTAGATAATTCATTTGGAGTTATAGACGCCTTCATAACTCCTACTGCAATTTCTACAGGAGAATCAACAGGGGTGTATCTATGAATATTTCCTACGATATTTGTCATTACTTGGCGTAATCTAGCACCATCACCGAGTAGCGTAACAGTTGGAAGTGTACCAACATGGAATTGGAGCTTACGCTCAAAATCGCAATTTGTGCAACTCATAAGCTTCCACTCATCCGAAATAGTTAAATAGCCTTGTTGAACGGATCTAGCAGGATCAAGAGCATGTAGATCATTAGCCGCGTCAGAAAGTATTGGAGATAAGCTAACTTGCTGTGAAATATTAATTCCACGACCCTCATCAAAACGCGCCAAAGAAAGCAAATCTTCTACTAGTTCAGTCATTCTCTCGCTAGAAGCCTTAATGTGGGCAATAGAGTCATCTGCTCTCTCCTGCTCTCCTGGCATGTTGCGCCACATTGTATATAACTCAGCATATCCATGAATTGCAGCTAATGGAGTACGTAATTCATGACTTGCATCTGAAACGAATCGCTTCATTTTTTCTGTCATATCTTCTTGCTCATTAAATCCTCTTTCAATACGAGCAAGCATAGAATTAAGAGAAGCTGCTAAAGATCCAACCTCAGTATTTTCAGGAGCAGATGGAACTCGTTTGCTTAAATCTCCAGAAGCAATTTTTGAAGCTGTTTTTTCAATTCGTTTTAACGGTCTTAAAGCTGATTGAATAATAATTGCTGAAAATACTGCTCCAAACAAAATAACTGCAATACTCACCATTATACAGTAACGAGTAAGTGTGCTAACGGTATCAATTTGATCGCTAAGAGATAAAGCAATATAGACATAACCGCTAACACTTAACTCTGAATTATAGCTATTTTTTTGACCCCACGTTAATACTAAAACTCTCCATGGAGCTGTTGCAGCCTTTTTAGTGATTGCATCGACTTTATTAGTATTCCCCTTGACGATTGCAGGTGCTGTGTAAGGCTTGTGGGTAACAATTTTTTTACTATCAAAACCGTCTGCAGGAAGTTTAGGAACCGAAACAACCGATCCTTTAATTGGTATTAATGGAGTAGAAATAATTTTATTATGCGTATCTCTAACTTGCATAAAGTAATTATTTGGACCTACTGAAGATTGATTTGAGTTTTTCATGCGCAATGAATCAACATTGTCATAAACAAATTGCGCTTGACTTGCTAATTGTACATCAGTTTTTTCTAGCAAATAATTTCCTACGAGCTGCTGAATTGATAGTGATATGCAAAAAGCGGCTACAGTTAAAATAGCAAGAGTACATGCAACTAAACGCGTACTCAGTGGTATTGCATTTATGCGACGACGTAGCCAGCAGGTTTTACGAGGCTTTTTGTTTTTTTTGTTATTTTCACTTAGCTCTATCGCAACACTTTTTCCAGCAGTTCTAACATCTGAATCATCTTTAGAGTTATTATTTGTGCTGTTGCTAATAGTTGATTCAGCGTTATTGTAGTTATTATTACTAGATTGCATGATCAGGCTTGACCTGCCTTAGGCTCTCGAATCATATAACCGATGCCACGTTTAGTTTCAATAAGAGGAACTACTTTTTGCTGTTTTCCTGAATCATCAGTAATTTCAATGCCATCAATCTTCTTTCTTAAATAAGAAATATAAGATTCAACGATTGCTGCGTCTCCGCCCCAATCGTACTGCCATACGTGATTCAAAATCTGGCTTTTTGACAGAACTCGACCTTCATTGTCCATAAGATAATGAAGTAGTTTGTATTCAGTTGGGCTAAGTTCGATTGGCACGCCACATCGAGTTACGTCATGAGAATCCTCGTTAATCTCAAGATCCGCAACTTTTATAATATGAGTTTCTTCATCAGGTTCTTGTGTTCTGCGAAGAATTGCTCGTATTCTTGCCACTACTTCTTCCAAGCTGAATGGCTTTGTAACGTAGTCATCTCCACCAACGGTTAGACCCATAATTTTATCTTGTGTATCGTCTCTTGCAGTTAGGAACAATACAGGAACTTTAATTCCATTTTGACGAATACGCCTCGTAACAGTAAAACCATCAATATCTGGGAGCATAACATCCATAACGATAAGATTTGGATTTACTCGTTCAATTACTTCAACAGCTTCTGAGCCGGATGCAGCAGTTTCTACTTCAAACCCAGCAAAATGCAAAGATGCTACCAAAAGTTCACGGATTGATGGCTCGTCATCGACCACGACAATAGATGCTTCAACGTTCTTACTCATATTGATTAGCATCACTTATCAAGCTGAATGTTTCCTGAATAATTGCTGAAAATAAAACAAGTTATCGAATATTTTTGTCTACCTGTGACGAGCGTGCCTTCTACGAGCTTTTCTAACACCAGCAAGTATTTGACGTTGTATGCGATTCTTTCTAAACAGAATAATCGCGACTATTGAGAATAATGCCAACAATATTAATAGCATAATAATTGTAGAAATAAGACTTGCAGAAGAAGTTGTTGACGTACGTTTTGCACGCATTATTTGTTTCATCATCATTATTGCAGATTGATCCCAATGCGTTCCAGTTGTGCTTACTAATGGCTTATAAGCTGCATCGGATAACAAGTCTACAGTATTTTTATTTTTGAGCCATTCATCGGAATTAGGCGAAACAGCTACAACTAATCTTCCATCATGAGTTGCTACTGCAAGCAGCACAGTATTTTTAGCTGGAAGCGTACTAATCAACAAATCACTAGCCCATTTTGATGAATTTTTTGTATTTCCAAAAGTAGACAAATATAAGAGCCTAACATTTACTCCTGTACGCTTTTTTGTTGTCTCAATCATGTCAGCAACTTTACTGACAGAATCCCCAAGCAAATTTTCTGTGTCTGTTATTGAGTCTGTTGCAACTATTCCAGAATTTTGCTCATTGCTTTCAGCATATGCATTAATTGTATTTACTCTATTTAAAGGTAAAAATATGAGCGAATTTATTGGAAGAGTTGGAAGAATAAAAGAAAAACTAAATAAAAATGCCATTAATAAAAGCAATACGCGTTTAGCTAAAAATAGTTTTGAATGAGAATGCTGGTAGTTAAAATTTGCAATACGCGTGCAAGCTAAGCTTTTAACCACATTGGTGCATAAATCTTTTTCGTAGTTTTTTGATGGCATATATTCATAATAGCGTGACATCACACAAGTAAAAGTAGCATTATAAAAATCTTTGCTTAATTTATTTGGAATGTTTCGCAAAATAATTTATAAAAAAGCGTTTATTTAGACGCAAAACAAATGGAGGGGAAATATGGCACAATTTCGAGTTGATTCAGAGCAAATTCAGCAGGCTGCGGCAGCCGTTGGAACCTCGGTTAGTGCAATTAGAGATGCAGTCAACGGGATGTATACCAATTTACAGCAATTGCAGAGCGTGTGGACTGGATCGGCGGCTACACAATTTGCGTCGACCGCTCAGCAGTGGCGAGCGGCGCAACAACAAATGGAGCAATCATTAGAAGCAATTCAGCAAGCTATGCAACATGCGTCAGGAGTGTATCTTGATGCGGAAGCTCAAGCTACTTCCCTATTTGGAATGGGCTGAATAGTCTGAATAATCTAATGAAATATAAATGGCGGTATACTTCATTTGCGAGCATACCGCCATTTACTATGAGCTATTCAGTCTATGAGCTATTCAGCTATAAAATTTTTACAACTTTTAATTTAGTAGCCCATGTCGGCACCAGCTTGTGGTGCTGCAGCTGGTTTTTCTGGCTTGTTAGCAACCACAGCTTCAGTGGTTAAGAACAAACCTGCAATAGAAGCAGCGTTCTGTAGAGCAGAACGAGTTACCTTAACTGGGTCAGTAACGCCAGCAGCCATCAAATCTTCGTAAGTGTTGGTTGAAGCGTTGAAGCCTTCGCCTTCTGGAAGCTCACGCACCTTGTTGAGCACAACATCTCCAGAAACGCCAGAGTTCTGAGCAATCTGCTTGATTGGAGCTTCTACAGCGCGGAACACGATTGCAGCACCCGTCGCTTCTTCACCCTTAAGCTCTGTGATTGCTTGAGACTTTTCAATCTTTGCAGCAGCCTGAACCAAAGCTACGCCACCGCCTGGAAGCAAACCTTCCTCAATAGCAGCCTTAGCGTTACGAACTGCATCTTCAATACGATGCTTACGCTCCTTAGCTTCAACTTCAGTAGCAGCGCCAACCTTAATAACAGCAACGCCGCCAGCAAGCTTAGCAAGACGCTCCTGAAGCTTTTCGCGATCGTAATCGGAATCAGTGTTCTCGATTTCTGCGCGAATCTGAGCCACGCGAGCATCAACATCTTCCTTAGATCCAGCACCAGAAACGATAGTTGTTTCATCCTTAGAAACAATAACCTTAGCTGCGTGACCAAACACAGAAGCGTCGATAGAATCGAGCTTTAAGCCAAGGTCGTCAGAAACAACCTGTGCACCGGTCAAAATAGCCATATCTTGGAGCATAGCCTTACGACGATCGCCGAATCCTGGAGCCTTAACAGCAACAGTGTTGAAAGTGCCACGAATCTTGTTCAAAACAAGTGTTGGCAATGCTTCACCATCAACATCTTCAGCAATAATAAGCAATGGCTTGCCAGACTTCATAACAAGCTCAGCGATGTGGACGATATCCTGCTGGCTTGAAACCTTGCCAGAAGTGAGCAAAATGTATGGATCTTCAAGAACAGCAGTTTGATCGTCAGCGTTAGTGACGAAGTAAGGGGAAATATAGCCCTTATCAAAGCGCATACCTTCAGTGAAGTCCAAGTCAAGACCAAACTTGTTGTTGTCTTCAACTGTGACAACACCATCCTGACCGACCTTATCCAAAGCTTCAGCGATCTTTTCGCCAACTTCAGGATCAGCTGCAGAAATCGTAGCAGTAGCAGCAATCTGTTCCTTGGTCTCAACATCCTTTGCAGAAGCAAGCAATTCCTTGACGATTGCTTCAGCAGCCTTTTCGATGCCGCGGCGAAGAGCGATTGGGTTGCTTCCTGCAACAACATTCTTCAAACCTTCATGCACCAAAGACTGTGCCAAAACAGTAGCAGTTGTAGTACCGTCGCCTGCAACATCATCAGTCTTCTTAGCTACTTCCTTAACAAGTTCGGCGCCAATACGCTCGTATGGATCTTCAAGATCGATTTCCTTAGCGATAGAAACGCCATCATTTGTGATAGTTGGTGCACCGTAAGTCTTATCTAATACAACGTTGCGACCCTTTGGACCAAGTGTAACTTTAACAGTGTCTGCAAGCTTATCCAAACCGGCGAGCATACCCTGACGGGCGTCTTCCTGGTAGGCAATAATCTTTGCCATAGTTCCTCCACATACGTTATTTATGAACTTTTCACTGCAATCTTGAGTAATAAGCCGTCAGCTGCTTATTATCACTCTCAAGGCTTGAGTGCTAATTTGAAGATTAGCACTCTATGTACCCGAGTGCCAACTTTTTTGGCGTTTATACATAAAAACCGGTTAGAAAATAATTCTAACCGGTTATTTTTATGCTAAAAATATTACTTGCAAAGCACAACTACAATCGGAGAAACGATTTGTTTTTCATTTTCGACAGCACTAATACCTAAAGTCTTTGCAATATCTTCAGCTGCAGCTTTTTGTGAATCGTCTTTATACCAAACAACAGACTCGCCTGGGACTTTACCAGTTGGATTCCCAGCTGTCACATTTGCGTATCCCGCTTGCTTTAACTTATCTGCTCCAGCAGCAGCATGACCGCTTATCTTGGTTGCGTTAAGAACTTTCACAGCAACTGATTTATCTAGTGAAGTTTGCGTCTTAGAATCATTTGCTGAATTATCCTTAGAGTCACCAGCATCTTTCCTATCTGATTTATTTTCTTCAGATTTATTATCGTCGTCATCTCCGCCTTCAGAAGATTTATCTTCGTCGCTTTTAACCGACTTTTTGTTTTCAGAAGTCTTAGAAGGCGATGCTGATTGAGATGATTGTTGCTGATGATTCCAAGGCAACGGAAGATGTGAGATTTCGCCAGAAGCGATAGCCCAAACCAAAACACCAACAACCGCTGCAACAATTAATGCAACAAAATAAGGAAGTATTACGGCATACCACGCAGGATTTCCACGATGAACTCCAATCGGTCCCTCTGGTGGCTCATCAAAAGCATCAGGCGTATACGACACGTTCTGATTATTTCGCGCCATAATTGCACTCCTTATAAAATCATTTAAACAATAATGAATCTATACTATCTAATGCTTAGCACAAAGCACAAATTTAGAAAATTTGATTGATTTCCTTTTATGGTATGCCTTGACATACAGTAGCAATATGAATCCTCAAAATATTAAACCCTTAAACGAGCTAATGGATCCTGATTGGGCTGAAGCATTAAAGCCAGTTGAGCCACAAATACGCGCAATGGGAGTATTTTTGCGAGAGCAGATAGAAAGCGGACATCATATTCTTCCTGCTAGCCACAACATTTTGCGTGCTTTTTCTATTCCACTAAAAAGCATTAAAGTTTTAATTGTTGGCCAGGATCCATATCCAACGCCGGGCCATCCAGTAGGCTTAAGTTTTTGCACAGCTGCAAAAGTGCGCCCACTGCCAAAAAGTCTCATAAACATTTATAAAGAATTAGTAAACGATTTAGGTGTAGAAACTCCAAAAAGTGGAGATCTAACACCGTGGACCAGGCAGGGTGTGATGCTTCTTAACAGATGTTTAACTGTTGAGGCCGGTAAGGCAAATAGCCACCAAGGAAAAGGTTGGGAGCCTGTAACCGATGCAGCTATTCGAGCATTAAACAATAGAACTGATTGCAATGGTAATCCATTGCCGCTTGTAGCTATTTTATGGGGTCGTAATGCGCAAAGTTTGGCTCCTTTGCTGACGAATGCAACTCTTATTACATCAGCGCACCCAAGCCCTCTTTCTGCAATGCGAGGATTCTTTGGATCGCATCCATTTTCAAGAGCTAATCAGGCCTTAATTAATATGGGAGTTTCGCCAATTAATTGGTCCCTAGATTCTCAAGAAATCTAATTGTCTTAAATATTGCAAATTATCTTATAAAGACAATAAAAATGCCATTTTTGAACATGTCAGTACTGCATATCGGTTAAAATGTCTCTTATGGCATTATTCCCACCGCAACCACAGAAGAAACCGTTAACCGATAAAACTTCAATTGCTTCTAAGCTTGGCATTGGATCAGCTGTACCTCAGCCGTCTGCTGTTTCTAATACAAGTGCGCAAGTCACTGCAACTATTTCGAGTGATGACATACGTCGTTGCCAACAAATTGCAAATATTTTGCGCGCACGTTTTGCACAAACCTTAGTCGGTCAAGACGCTTTACGAGAGTCTCTTATTCTTACTCTTATTGCAGGCGGACACATTCTTATTGAATCAGTACCAGGTCTCGCAAAAACTACTGCTGCTCAAACTCTTGCAACAGCTATGTCAGGTAGTTTCCGTCGTGTGCAGTGTACTCCGGATTTAATGCCAGCAGATTTAGTTGGTACTCAAGTTTTTGATTTTGCTTCCCAACATTTTACTACGCAAATTGGTCCTATCCATGCAAATGTTATTTTGTTGGATGAGATTAATCGTTCAAACGCAAAAACTCAATCTGCAATGCTTGAAGCTATGGCAGAAGGAGCAACAACTATTGGAGGCGAAAGAATTCCTCTGCCTCAACCATTTATGGTTATTGCTACGCAAAATCCAATTGAGGAAGAAGGAACATTTAATCTTCCAGAAGCCCAGATGGATCGTTTTATGGTAAAAGCAGTTATGACTTACCCTAATCCTGAAGAGGAAGTTCGTATGCTGCAATTACTTACTCAACGCGGATTGGATGTCGTTGATCCTTCAAAGCTAAATACTCAACGCATAAGTTTGCAAGATGTTGTTTTTATGCGTACTGCAGCGCGTCACATACACGTTTCTGAAGCAGTTATGAAGTATGTAGTTGATCTTGTTGCCACTTCTCGCGGTGAAGGTACGCATCCACTTCCTACGATTAATTCATTGGTTCGTATGGGAGCTAGCCCTCGTGCATCAATTGCACTTATTCGTATTGCTCAAGCTCACGCTTTACTTTCTGGACGCGATTATGTGATACCTGAAGATATTAAATTGTTTGCGCATGAAGTGTTAAGGCATCGCATACTTTTAACTTTTGAAGCTTTAGCTGATTCTATTACTACAGATCAAGTAATTGATGCATTAGTTAAGACGGTTCCTGTGCCATGATGCGTACGAAGCGGTTAGTATTATCTGAACCTGCTAAAGCCGTGCGTCGCAAAATTGAGCTTTTGGATCAGCGAATTGATTTGCCTATTGCGCGTAAAGCTTTAGGCTTATTAGAGGGAGACCATCCTTCGCACAGACGTTTTGGCACAGGTGATGTTATTGACATACACGCGTGGCAGCCAGGAGATGAAGCTCGCATGATGAATTGGTCTGCGAGTGCTCGAACTGGACAACCTATGGTGTCTTCTAGAGAGCGTACTTCGTCTTCTCATACTTGGATTGCTTTAGATACAAGCATCAATATGAATGGAGCTTGTGTTTCTGGAGAATCTCTGTATGAAGTTGCGTCTAACTCTGCATGCTTTTTTGCATCTTTGAGTTTAAAACGTCATGATGCTGTTTCTTTGTTGTGTGCAGATGGAAAAAACGTTATCAATGTTCATTCTGCTAGTAATCTTTCTGATTTTGAGCGAAATCTAGATTATACGTTGCTTAATACTCGTAGGAATACCAGAGACATTGATGCGTTGCTTACTTCGTTACTAAAAAATATTGACAATAATGGTCTGGTAGTTTTAATAACTGATGAGTATGCATTACAAGCTCATAACTCTGAATCTTTGCGTAAAATTACGCAAAATCATAAGCTTGTAGTTATTGTTGTCTCTCCTATTAATCCTTTTGATGCTGCAATTGATTTGCAAATATTTGATGGAATTACTTTACGTAAAGTACCAGTGTTTTTGAAAAAAGAATCAAATAAAAATGAAGTCGAAGCTCGTAGAAATATTAGAATAAACGCTTTATACGATATGCTGCTTGGTGTTCAATCTTCAATAATTCATGGTTCTTCAAGTGAAGAAGTGTTCCATATTTCTGCACAAAAAGTGAGCCGTACAAATTATCTTGCTGACTCATTTAACAAGGAGGTTGAATAGAATGAGCCTGGAAGATATTCAAAAGCCTTTACATGATGAAACGCTTTTTTTAATACTACTTTCTGCATCGCTTGTTGTTATCTTTATTGCTTTTGCAGTTTTATATTTTTCTTTTAAAAAGCCAAAAAAATTAACTGAAAGTAGCAATTCTACAGAAGCAGTTCACGTTCATAATGTAAACAAACAAGCTTGGCGTAAAGATATTGATGCGATTGTTGAGAAGTATCATAACAATGAACTTACTAAAGATCAGGCTTGTGCAAAATTGGCGTCTATTGCTAGATCTTATATTTCGAAGATGAGCGGTGAAGATATTCAAACTCACACTTTGGGAGAATTGGCTTCTTTACGTTTGAAATGGCGCAATAAAAAAGGTGCTGATATGTTACGCCAAACAATATCTGCTTTGTATCCTCCAGAATTTGCTGATCGCAAAGCAAACGAGCAAGCGCGAAATACTACTGTTGAGCAGGCTGCTGAATGGGTTTTAGTATTGCTTGAAGGCTGGCAAACGAAGGACAAACGTTGATGAGTAATAATGTTTGGGAATACATATGGCCATGGAGATGGCAATGGCCATTGCTTTTTGTTGCAGGCGTTGTTGTTTCTGCATCAATTTTTGCTGTCTTACTAATTTTAGATTCCATTCGTAGCAATATTTTAAAAAAGAAGTATAAGAGTCAAACTAGTAATATTACGCGAAAATTCTATACTTTTACTTTTGACAATGATCTACAAGGAACTACTACTAGTCATTCATGGTATATGTGGCGAATGTTTAGAAGGTTTGCTACGGCTGCATTGGTAGTATCTTTGTGCAGTGCGCTTGCTGTTGCTTCCAGGCCAGCACGAGTGTTTAATGCGAACGAGCAAGTTAGTTCTAGAGACATTGTTTTATGCTTAGACGTTTCAGGTTCTGCTCTACCATATGATCGCGAAGTGATTCAAGCGTATCTTAATTTTATTGAGCATTTTCAGGGTGAACGCATTGGATTGAGCATTTTTAACTCCACATCTAGGACAGTTTTTCCACTGACTGACGATTATCGACTAGCTAAAAAACAATTGCAGTATGCTGCAAATTTGCTTGGCGGAGTTCAATCGCAAAGTCGTATTAATCGTTTACAACAACGCCAATATCAGGAAATTTCTGACTGGCTTGAAGGAACTCAAAATCGCAAAAACGCAACATCGCTTATTGGAGACGGTTTAGTTAGTTGTGCAGCAATGCTTCCAGGTTTTATTTATGGTTCTGCTCATAATAACCATAAAATACAAAGCCGTTTTAATAGAAGTGCTTCCATTGTTCTTGCTACAGATAATGTTGTTTCTGGAAAACAAACTTACTCATTAAAGCAAGCTTTAGATTTAACAAAGCAAGCTAAAATTACTGTCGACGGATTATATTCTGGCGCAAAACAGAATGAGAATGATGACACTACGTTAGAAATGAAACAGCTTATTGAATCTCATGGTGGAATTTTCCTTTCTCAACGCAATTCTGATTCTGTTATTAATTTAGTAAAAGAAATTGAAAAAAGACATACTGCAATTCCTCAAGGCACTGCTCAGTCTGCATTTAGCGACGATCCTGGTCTTTGGGTTTTGCTTACTGTGTTTAGCGTTGTGATTTGGTTAGCTATTGCAAAGAGGATGAAGCGATGACAACAACACTATTTTCTGCTACTACCCTACTGTTTGCACACGCTAAAACTGAAGCTTCTGACACTTCTCAAGCAGGTCAGTTGGTTTTTTCTCCGTCATATGGTTGGATTATTGCGATTATTGCAATATTGGTTTTGTTGGCAGCAATGTTTTTTGAAATTGTGCCTATACGTAGGAAACCTGGATCAAGTGATGAAACTTTTTGCATGAGATTAAGACGTATTGGCATATGTATAATGCTAATAATTTGCGTGCTATCTCCAAGTATTATGCGTTCAACTTTGCAAAGAGCAGTAAATGCAACAAATGTGATTATTGCTCTAGACATAACAGGTTCAATGAGAGCAAAAGACGCTGATTATGCAAAAAATAGTAAGATTGAGCGTATTGAAGCAGCAAGGAATATTATTCATCAAATAACAAAATCCTATGCTAACTCAAGTTTTGCTGCTATTTCTTTTGGTGCTTCTACGTCTGTTGATGTCCCATTAACGCCTGATGCTAGAGCAGTTGACAATTGGATAAATACTCTACGAACTGAGCCAACTAGCGTAGCTACTGGAACTAGTCTTGACGCTCCTATAGATCAAACTTTGCTTACTGCAAAAACTATACATGATGCTCATCCAGATGATACAACAGTTTTGTATATTTTAAGTGACGGTGAGGAAACTACTCAACGAAAACGCCGCACATTTTCATCGCTCAGAGCTTATATTACTAACGCATTTGTTATTGGAATAGGCTCATCTAAAGGAGCTAAAATACCTTTGGAAAAAACACAGCTGCAACTTGACGACTACAGCGAAGACAATACCTCTAATCAATGGGTTATTGATCCGGCTACAGGAAATCCTGGCATTTCAAAGCTCGATGAAAAGAACTTACGAAATATTGCCGATGAACTTAGCGGCAAGTATATGCACTCATCTTTAAACGTAACATTTGGAGACGAAGCAAAACCAATTCTCTCACACCAATGGAGAATGAACGAGACAGCAAAACCTCGTTTGAGACCTGAACCAATTATTTGGCCGTTTGCAATATTTGCGTCGATACTTTTAATTTGGGAATTAATGTCGTGGTTTATAACTTCAAGGAAATTAGTATGAAGCACATGTCTAGTCGCACAATTATTCGCATTGTTACATTTTTGTTCTTGATTATTGCGATATTCGTAGCGTATTTTGCTATCGTAAATTGGAGAGCACAATACGCGTATAATACTGCCACGGATAGCCTTATTTCTAACATAAAATCTGCTAAGAGTATCGATAGCGACAAGAATGTGCTTTTAACTCAGCAACAGCAAACTGATGCGCAATTTGATGATGCTAAATCTCAAGAAATGATACTGCTTCCTCAACTTCGAAATAGTATTGACAAAAATGCTGAATTATCACGAAAGTTAACAGAAAAATTAAAGCAGAATCAAAACAATACTAATAAGCAACAGAAACCGAAAAAGCATAACAATCATTTTAAAAACGATAATTCTAACAATTCTTCTAAAGATAAAAAGCAGTCAGATTCGTCTAACCCTCAATTGAGCAATGCTCAGCGCAATAAAGTTGAAAACTTGCTAAAACAGAACGATCATGTGGATTCTCAATCTTCACAGAATCAAGAAGACCAGCAAGGTTTAGAAAAGACAGAAAAACGTACTAAAACTGATGAAAGCAGCAATAAGCCTTGGTAATTAAATCTTCAACGATTATCTATAAGCGAAGCAATAAGTATTAATAACCTTTTAACCACATTGAATATTTTTTAGTGACTTTTCATTAATAAACGTGTGTAATAACGATTATGCACACATATTACGAATGGCAATGGCTTATACAACGCACTCAAGAGTGCGCTCGCTGCGTTATGGCAGAATCCGCAGCGACTGAATTAGAAGATTGGCAAGGGCTTGCAGCCGAACATTTTCGTCATAGTATGAAAAATATTTCTGCACAAGCGTATGCGTTATATAACATTCGCGGAGGAATATAGTATGTCTTGGAAAGTTAAGTCCTCTGTTGTAGGTGGAATGACGCTTAGCGTTGCTGATAGAGAAGCGTATATTAGTTTTTCCAGAAAACTCAATAATATTGCTAAAGAATTACTTACGCTAAAAAATTTATGGCTTAATGCAGCGATGGTTATTGCCGGTCAAAATTATGGTATACAAAAAGAATCAGGAGCATATATTCATGATTCTTCGCAATCATTTTTAACTGAAAGCATATGTCATGAATATGCTCATAAATGTTATTTAATGTCTCAAAATTTAGAAAATCTTGCTTTTCTTATTGCAAGAGCAAATAATTTGTATGAAGATGCAGAATTTCGTGCAAAAGACGAGTTAGACAATAAAATTTCTTTCTTGGCTCTTGCAAACCCTATTTTTGCTTTACATGTTTTATTGTCCGCAGGTTTCGCCGTTAATCAAGATAATAAAAATCATTCAGGTTTCCAAAATCTTGCTAGATGGTCCTACGCAACTAAGAATATACAACAAGGAATTATTCGAGGTTTATCGCAGCACCTTATTTTAAATCCTATTACAAGTTTGCCAATATTTATTGCCGGAAATGCGAAAGGCCCCATAAATAAAAAAGAGCGTGAAACCTCACTAAACTTTTTATCCAATGCTCAAAAATATTTATCACAAGCTATTCCATTTATTTCTAGTGCTCTTAGCTTCGTAAGCGCGCCTATTAATGATCGAAAGCAAGGTAATAATTTACTTCTCACTAAAGTAAATGAGACGTGGAGAAAACCTGGATCTGTTCTTGCTAGACCTGGACGTAATCTGCTTGAAACTTTAGAAAATTTAACGGAACTTGGAAGCGAAAATTTGGGCGTTAGACCACCACTTGTTAATCCAGATGCTGCTACTATTGCAATTCAACGTTTTAAGCGCAGCGATGGCAGTTCGTCATGGTTAGTAATAATTCCAGGCACTGACGGTAAAGCACACTCTCCTTTTGGTTGGGCACAAAACACAGAAGTAATGAGTCATAGTTCTTTAGTTAGAAAACAAGCTGATAGCACTCGAATGGTTGTAGAAGCTATGAAACGTTCTGGAATTAAACCTAACGAGCCTGTTGCTTTAGTAGGACATTCTCAGGGAGGCATTGTTGCAGCAAGCATTGCAAGCGATTACTCTAAACAGTACAACATACAGCATGTTGTTACTGCTGGATCTCCTATTGCAAATCATCCAATTCCTAAGAAAACTTGGGTTACTAGTATTGAGATGGACGATGAGATTGTGCCTTCTTTAGATGGCAAAGAGAATCCTCGTAGAAATAATTGGGTGACTATTCATGGACATGCAATTCATGTTAAAGAATCTAAGCGTTCTTTACCTCCTGGAGTCACGCGTTTTTCTGGCAAACAATATTCGACTAAAAAATTCAATAATGACGGAATATTCGTTAATGACGTTCCAGAAGAAAGAACTTTAACTCATGATTTGCATTACCATACTGCAGCTTATGAAGATGCTCTTCAACTCGGATCTAAAAGTGTGCGCGAGCAAGATCGACATTTTCAGAATACTATTAATGGCAAATTGCAAAGTACTACATTGTGGCAAGGAGTAATGAAAAAATAAAATAATTAAATTCTTATTGAGCAAAATTAAGCTAATTCGCAGCATGATGTAACCTTAAAACTATGAAGCTTACCGATATTTCTCCTGCAATAGCTCTGACTCCTCTCGATGGACGTTATCATAATCAAACATCCACACTCGTTGAATATTTAAGCGAACCTGCGTTAAATCGCGAGCGCATGCGTGTAGAAGTTGAGTGGATGATTCTTCTCGCAAATGGTTATGAAGCTAATCAATTCCAGCCAATTGTTAAGGGTGTTAATCCTTTAACTGATGAAGAATGCTCATATTTACGTTCTATTCCTGAAAATTTTGATGCTGAAGGAATTGCTCGTCATGCTGCGCATGAGGCTATTACTCATCACGATGTTAAAGCTGTTGAATACTACATTGACGATGCGTTAGACGAAGCAGAAAATAAGCTTGGTCATGCTACTGAGCTTTCAAATTTAAAAACTTTAGTACATTTTTCATGCACAAGTGAAGATATTAATAATCTTTCTATTGCGCGTTGCGTAAAGCAAGCTGTTTTAAACGTTTATCGTCCGAATTTAGAAGCGATAGTTGATTATTTAGTTAAGAATGCTAACGAATATAGAGATTTATCTATGCTTTCGTTAACTCATGGCCAGCCTGCTACTCCAACTACTTTAGGTAAGGAATTGGCAGTGTTTGCATATCGTTTGCGTCGTCAACTTCGTCATCTTGATACTCAAGAGTATTTAGGAAAGTTGAATGGTGCTACAGGAACTTTTGGAGCTCATTTAGCTGCTTTCCCAGAAGTTGATTGGATTAGCGTATCTCAAGAGTTTGTTGAAAATAGAATGGGTCTCCAATGGAATCCATTAACAACTCAAATTGAAAGCCACGATTGGCAGGCTGAACTTTATAGCACTGTAAGTCACATAAACCATATTCTGCATAATCTTGCAGTTGACGTATGGATGTATATTTCCAGAGGTATTTTTGTGCAAGTTCCTGTAAAGGGAGCTACAGGATCTTCTACTATGCCTCATAAGGTTAACCCTATTCGTTTTGAGAACGCTGAAGCTAATCTTGAGATTTCTTGCTCACTGTTTGACACATTATGTGCAACTCTTACTGAAAGCCGCTGGCAGCGTGATCTTACAGACTCTACTACTCAAAGGAATGTTGGCTCAGCTTTCGGCTATGCTCTTCTTGCTTTGAATAATCTTTTAGGCGGTTTGAAGTCTATTCATCCTAATAAAGAATTTATGGCAAAAGAATTAGACGAAAATTGGGAAGTTCTTGGAGAGCCAATTCAAACAGCAATGCGTGCTGAAGAAATTGCTGGCGTACCTGGTATGGAACGACCATATGAGCAAGTAAAAGAATTAATGCGCGGTCACCATATTTCACAAAGTGACGTAGAAGAATTCATTAAATCTCGTAACTTTGATGCCAATACTGCAGCTCGTTTGCAAGCAATGACACCAGAATCTTACACTGGATTTGCTTCACAATTGGTGGACTTTATTGATTAAGTAGACGGTAAAGCCATGCAATCTAGCATAAATCCAAATCTTGTTATTGAAGATACTCAGCCTAGCTTAGTACGTAGTTGGGCTGATTTGTTGTATGCAATATCATCAGTTGTAATTGGCGTTTTTACTTTGTTGTCGTCAATGTGTTTATCAGCAACGGCTGATGCTATGAAGATTGATGCACGAAGTGCTACTCAAATTATAGGATTATCTTTTAATAATCTTTCATTTGTTCTGATACAGCAAGGTCTTACTCTTATTGTTGTTGCAGAAGTTATTGCACACATGGTTTCTGACAGGCGTTGGATTGATACCGCTATTTCTGTTATTACGCTGTTTATAAGTTATGGTTCAGTATGGCTGTTATCTATTGCGATATTTTCTACACACAATATAGCTTTGATTGAATCTTTACAAATGCGGTCTAATAACACTTGGGCTGATTTGCTTCCAGACATGTATGCTGTTCTGGTTGCTTTTCTTACAGTTAGTGGTCCTAGACGCGAATATAAGCATGTAACGTGGGGCTGGAATGCTTTATTCATTGTTACAGCAATACTTCTATTTTCATCTTGGGATTCCTACTCTGCTATTCTTGTATCATGTTGCTTAGGAAGAGCAATTGGTACGCTTATTCGTTTCGCAAAAGGCACACGCAGTAAGGGTGCTTGGGGTGACGATATTGTTCTTGCTTTAAAAAATATTGGCATAGATAATCTTACTCAATTAACTCGTAGAACTCAGCAAGCTGATCATACTGGAGTTCTTCGTTCAAGTCTTGATGACGATTTAATTGAAAATTCAAGATTGTATGATGCAACAGACATCCACGGCATACGTTATGTAATTTCAGTATTAGATAATCAAGTTCATTTACCAGGTTATTTAAATCAATTATGGCAGTGGGTGCGTTTAGTAGATATACCAACTCGTAGAGATCGTTCTGCTAGACATTCTGTTCATCACCACCTTTCTATGCTTCTTGTTTTACGAAATATGCATTTGCCAACAGCGAATGTTTATGGAGTAAGCGACAGTGATAAATCTTCAATAATGGTTTTTCACGCTTCTAACGCTCTACTGCCTTGCAATTTGAACACTTTAACTATTGATGATGCAGCAAAATTAATGCGTTATGTAGATGCTGCTAACACTCGCGGTATTACGCATAGACGCATCACTCCTGAAACTATTGCTAGGCTTGAAGACGGAACACCAGTTATTGCAGGTTGGCAAAACGGCGACGTTGCCAGCGATGATACAAATATTGCACTTGATAAAGTTCAGCTTTTAACGCTTATTGCATCTTGCACAGATATTGACACTGCTCTTAAAGCTGCTATTAACACATGGGGTGCAGAAAAGTTATCTGCACTATTGCCTTTTATGCAGAAAGCTGCTATTCCTGCTTCCACGAGATCTTTGCCATCTTGGAATAAAAAAGTTTTCCAAAATCTTTGCAATAAGTTAAGTCAAATAGTTGCTTTACACACAGATGAAGAAGATTATGATACTGTGCGTTTAGCGCGCTTCAATATACGTTTCTTTGTTAGCTTGGTTCTTTCGATTGTTGCTGTCGCTGTTATTGCTACACAGTGGCATCCTCAGGAAGTATTTGCTGCCTTGCGTCACGCAGATAATGTAATGGTATTTATGTGCTTTGCTTGCAGCATGTTTGCTTGGATTGGATCTGCAATTACTCTCGGCTCATTCATGGATGATCAAAAACCTTCTGCACATGTTTTGTTTGCATCTCAAGCAGCTACTGGTTTCACAGCAGTTTCTATGCCTGCTGGTGTTGGTCCTGCATTTGTAAATATGCAATTATTAAAGAAAAGCGGGTACACTTCAGCTCAAGCTACAGCAATTACTAGTGCAGTATGGCTTATTCAAGCATTAATGACAACTTTAGTATTACTTTCTATAGGCGTTTTCACTGGTAAAAATGTGCTTTCTGGAATGATTCCTACTCATATGCTCATTACTTTCATTGGAATAATCACACTTATAGTTTGTGTTTTAATGGTTATTCCGTCCGCTCGTAAAGCAATTCGAAAGCATTATTTGCCAATATTATCTGATTACGGCCATCAAATTAAGGAACTTATTTCACATCCTATGCAACTTATTGCAGGCTCTTTTGGTGCTATTGTGCTTGTTTCATGCATTGGATTGGGTTATTGGATTTCTTTGCTTGCATTTGGATATTACGCAAATCCTTGGGAAACAATCTTACTATTCTTACTTGCTAACGCTGCTGGATCGGCAGTGCCTACGCCAGGCGGCTTGGGTGCTGTTGAAGCTTCTCTTACTTTCGCATTTACATCTGTAGGTGTTCCTCCAACAGTTGCTTTGTCTGCCACTCTTCTGTATAGGCTTATGTTCTACTGGTTGAGAATTCCGTTAGGCGCGTTTGCAATGAAGTGGCTCAGCAATAATGAGCTTATATAAGTGAGATTTACAAACATTTGTGTATTTTTATTAGCAAATATCGTATCTGTTTCAATGCAAGTACGTTTTAAATAAAAAATAGCAAAAAATAAATAAAAAATATTAAGAAAATTGCAAAAATGGCTACATTTGTAGGGAAAATGTACTAATATCTAGTATGAACGTGACCTTTGAAGAGAAGGTCCCCTGACACAAAGGATGCTGCATGGCATACAACAAGTCTGATCTCGTTTCTAAGATCGCACAGAAGTCCAACCTGACCAAGGCACAGGCCGAAGCCGCCGTCAACGCATTCCAGGATGTGTTCGTTGAGGCTTTACAGTCCGGTGAAGGTTTGAAGCTTACTGGTCTGTTCTCCGCAGAACGCGTAAAGCGTGCTGAGCGCACTGGCCGCAACCCGCGTACCGGTGAAACCATCAAGATTCCAGCTTCTTACGGTGTACGTATTTCCGCTGGCTCCTTGTTGAAGAAGGCTGTTACTGCCTGAAATTAAGCGTTTTTCGTATTTATTACATTAAACAAATACTATTTGCGCAAAAACAAAGATGGGCACTCCAAAGCTGGGGTGCCCATCTTTTATAGATTTCCTCGTTCCATTTTTCGCAAACGCGGCTCTGCGCTATCTTTTGCTCCCGTAATGCGGTAAACGTCAAAAACGCCTTCAATTTTACGGATAGCAGCAAGTAGAGTTGCTAAGTGCTGAGGATCTGCCATTTCAAAGGTAAATTGACTTGTTGCAACACGGTCATCGCCTGTAGCAATAGTTCCGGAAAGAATATTTACTCCATGATCTGAAAGAACGCGAGTAACATCCGAAAGAAGATGTTGTCGATCCAATGCTTCAACTTGGACCTTAACCAAGAACAAGCCTTTATCGCTAGTCCATTGAACAGGAATAACGCGCTCTGATTGAGTTTTTTGCAAATCGAGCATGTTCTGGCAGTCAGTCCTATGCACAGACACACCTTGGTTTCGTGTTATAAAACCAATAATCATATCTCCTGGAACTGGCATGCAACATTTTGCAAGCTTGACCCAAACGTCTCCAACACCCTTAACTGATACTCCCAAAGCACCGTTAGACTTATGGCTGCGCTCAACATGGCGTAAAGGCAATGCTTCTTGTTCTACTTCTTCTGCAACTTCATCAGCGCCCGCATCTTTTACTAAACGCGAAATAACATTCTGTGTAGAAACTTGACCTTCGCCAATAGCCGCATATAAAGACTCAACATTAGTAGGCAAATTCAATTCATCAGCAACGCCAATTAATGCCTGCTGCGTCATCAAAGTAGTTAAAGGCAAGTTACGTTTACGCATAGCGCGAGTTAGCTCATCCTTGCCCTCTTCAATCGCCTCAGAGCGGCGTTCCTTGCTAAACCATTGACGTATTTTATTTCGAGCACGAGGAGATTTTACAAAACTCAGCCAATCGCGAGATGGTCCAGCTGTATCCGACTTTGAAGTAAGCACCTCTACAGTGTCACCGTTTGAAAGTTTCGTATCAAGAGGAACCAAGCGTCCATTTACACGCGCACCCATCATGCGGTGACCAACTTCAGTATGCACAGAATATGCAAAATCAACAGGAGTTGCATCCTGCGGAAGCGCAACAATACTCCCCTTTGGAGTAAAAACATAAACTTCAGAAGCACCAAGATCTTGTTTTAATGAACCTAAGAATTCATCTGAATCTGGAGTCTCACTAGTCCAATCAGCAAGCTGTTGAATCCACTTAAGATTATCTGCTTCGCTAAGCTCTTTTTTGTCATCAATATTATTTTCGCGTTTTAAATCATCATTATCAGGCTTACTTAAAGCGCGACCAGCCTGACCATTAGCTTTGTACTTCCAATGAGCTGCGATGCCGAATTCAGCACGCCTATGCATATCCCATGTGCGTATTTGAATCTCTACTGGCTTTCCACCAGGGCCTACAACTGTAGTATGCAAGCTTTGATACATATTCAACTTTGGAGTTGCAATGTAATCCTTAAAACGTCCTGGAACAGGGCTCCATCGAGCATGCACTGCACCTAATGCTGCATAACAGTCACGAATAGAATCGACTATTATTCTCACACCAACTAAATCGTAAATATTAGCAAAATCATGACCTCGAACGATCATCTTTTGGTAAATAGAGAAATAATCTTTTGGTCGACCTTTTACCGATGCTTTAACATGTTGTTCTGCAAGATCTGCATTAATTTCTTCAAGAATTTGTCGTAAATAAACTTCACGCTGACCTGCTCTACGAGCAACTAAAACAACAATTTCATTATAAATTTTTGGATACAATACTTTAAAACTCAGCTCTTCAAGTTCAGTTTTAATTGCATTCATGCCTAAACGGTTAGCAAGAGGCGCATATACGTCAAGAGTTTCTCTTGCTTTTTTATGTGAACTTGATGGCTTAACATACCTCCAAGTACGAGCATTATGCAAACGATCCGCAAGCTTTACTACAAGCACTCGCACATCGCGGCTCATTGCAACAACCATCTTACGAATAGTTTCTGCTTGAGCACTTTCGCCATATTCCATGTTGGATATTTTTGTAACACCATCTACAAGACCTGCTACAGTATCGCCAAATTCAGCTCGACATTCTTCTAGCGTGTAATCTGTATCTTCTACAGTGTCGTGTAATAATCCTGAAGCAACAACAATTGGTCCCATTCCAAGATCTGCAAGAATTTGAGCTACAGCAAGAGGATGAATAATGTATGGCTCACCAGATTTGCGTCTTTGACCTGTATGCTGCTTTACAGCACGATCATAAGCTCTATGAAGAATGCTCATATCCTCATTAGGATGATGCCATTTGCACATGCTCAATATTGGCAATAATGGATTTTGAGAATCTTCGCTGATTTCACATCCGAGCCTATTGGATCCTTTTACATCCTCTTGAAGTTCACCCATTTGGCACCTCCTGGTACTTTTTACTATCCTACCTGCAATTCGCTCAATACACTACCAAAACAAAAAATACATACAATAAATCCGACTCAGTTTTAAAAACCGGTCGGATATTTATAAAAAGATTATTGTACGCCAGTGGAGCCAAAACCTTTATCAGAGCGATCAGATTCAGGTAATTTAGATGCGGGAATAAATTGTGCTTCTACATAACGTTGTATAACCATTTGAGCGATACGATCACCTTTATGGAATTGCACTGTGTTCTCAGGATCTAAATTAATAAGAGGAACCTTAATTTCACCACGATACCCGGCATCAACTGTTCCAGGTGCATTTAGCACAGTCACACCCTGTTTTGCTGCTAAACCAGAACGAGGATGCACTAAAGCAACGTAACCTGCAGGTAAAGCTATAGCAACTCCAGTAGGAACAAGCGCTCTCTGGAAAGGACGCAAAGTAAAATCTTGGGTAGTTCTTAAATCGGCACCTGCATCACCTGCATGCGCGTAGCAAAGCGGCTGTAATGTAGATGTTTCATCATCGAGATACTTAATTAATACCTCAACCTGTTCGGGGCCAGTATAGGTCTCGTCATATGCCATTTAAGCTGCGCACTCCTTACAAACAGGCTGACCATCAGCATTAGTTTCAGCTAACTGGCTGCGATGCTTAACTAAGAAGCATTCAGAACAAATAAATTCATCGCCTTGCATAGGGATAACAGTTACGGATGCATCTTCGTTACTTAAATCAGCACCTGGCAACTCGTAGTCTTCAGCAATAGCATTTTCATCATCGTCAATATCGCTGTTTGAATTTTGAGAACCTTTACTCAAAGCTTCCAACGACTCTTCGTCCTCATCTTTGCTACGAGGAGAATCATAATCCTGTGCCATTATGGTCCTTTCGTTTTTAAAGCTACTTACGCGCATAGCATACACGAATGCTACCCCGTATATTACACATTTTTTATTTTAAATAAAATGGTAAAGAATGCAGTGTATGGACTAAAGTATATAAATAGTATTGTTAAAAGCGAAGAAAGTGGTGCATAATGCTTGAAAATCCGCCAAAAGAGGCGAGTTTCGACCATATTGACGCAGACGGTAATTTGATTTTCATTTGTGAAAACACGCCGTTACGTATTCAAGTGGACGACACGCTGGAACGCGCCATCGCTGGTTCACATAAAATTACGAGTAAAAACAGCGATGAACATAACTCAGCAGATGCTGGCACAAATTCTATACAATCTAATGCAACATTGCCTATTTCGCAAATTCAGGCATTGATTCGCGCAGGAGTTGCACCTTCACATGTGGCGCAAAGATACAACGTTAGTGAAGCACAAGTTAGGCGTTTTTCTGCAGGCGTTGAAACCGAAAAGCAGTATGCAATTGAGCAGTTCCTTCTAGTACCTGCTCCTAAACAAAGCAATATGCGCACTATTGCAGATTTAATTGAAAGAACATTAGCTAAAGCACATATTGGCATGGAAACAGTGCAATGGAAAGCAACGCGCAGAGGATTAGAGCCATGGCGAATTACTGCTACTTTCAAAACTGCTACTCGCACTATTAAAGCTGAGTGGACATGGAACATGCATGACAACTCTGTTACATGCGCGAACCCTTCGTCTAGATTATTGCTTGGTGAAGATGTTAATGCAGCGGATACTTCTAAACAATCTCCATATGGTGGAGCTTATAGAGACACTGTAAGCATTAATTTCCCATTCAACACTGAAGAGCTTCCAGGAAATTCTATTCGTTCTGCCAGAATCGAACGAGCTGTTTCTCAATGGGAACTTAGAAACAGTGACAAACTTGCAGATGCACAAGCCCAATCTTCCTTCGAAAATCAGGACAATAATTCTGACATACAGCAAGTATTAGAAAAAGGCTATTCTAAGCGTTCTACTGAAACAAATACGCAATTTATTAAAGAAGATAATCCTCAGCAGACTTCGCTAATACAACCAGATGCTGAATTTATTAATAGAAACGAAACGAATAGCAAAATCGTCAATGCGTCTAATGAAGCACAAAAATCATTGGCTGCGAAAGTTCAAAATGCTGAAAAAGCAGATATTGTTAGTACGAATTTGCAAAAAAATGCTGCTGAAAGTAATCAAAATTCTGCTAAAAATAATCAAGAAATTAATACTAATGGCCAAGAAAAATCATCTTCTGAGCACAATAAACGTAAAGCTGGAAGAGCAGCAGTACCAAGCTGGGATGAAATATTATTTGGCGAAAGCTAAATAAGAAGTTTAAAAATAAATTTTTCGCTTATTAACAATATGTGTGACACTCTTAGTAAAATTTGAGTGTCACACATTTTATTTGCTAAGTTACGATTTATAAAATATTTTCAATAATAGAAGCAAAAATCGCTTACACTAAATCTATGAGGCACGGAATATCCATTTCCATATGAGTCATCGATCCATGAACGCTAGGTAAACTCATAGCTTTATCAGATTGAATGCGAGAATCAACAATTGTGTAAGCTCCACAAGCTTGCACAATAACATCGCCAATAACATCCTCTGCCCTGTTGTTTACTAAACCAAAAATACCATCGTCAATGGCTTGTTTTTTACTGCGTACAATTGCATTAGTTCCAAAATATTCACGCCAACGGTAAATAATATCTTCAGGATTTGCGTCACTGTTAGCATACAACATTACAGAACGAGGTTCACCGCCAACCATCGATACGCCTTTTATCAGCTCATCATGTTTAGCAATATCAATTCGCTTATTGGGATCGGATTTAATCATCCCATGATCTGCAGTAATAACAATTAATGTTCCAGGAGCACAATTTGCTCGCAAAAGACGCAACTGCTCGTCAATTTGCTCAAAAACAGAAACCCACTGCTGAGAATCCCAACCATAATTATGACCGGTTTTATCAGCGTCACGTAAATACATATAAGTTAAACCTGGAGTTTTACTGTTATTAGCAGCCTTAAGAATGCGAGCTCTAGGAGTTCCAGCAGTAATATAATTTGCTCCACGAAAAGCAGCTTTGGTAAGAGGAGTATTTTCAAACTTTGGTAATCCCACGCTATCTGCACGGACTCCATTAGAAACTAAACTTTCAAATATAGTCGGCTCTTGCTGCAAAACTAGCGGATCAGGCGCATCATTAAATTGAATAAGCTGCGCAAGTTTACCAGTTTGAGAATTCTTTTGCGTGTAACCGGTCATGCAAGTAAGACCAGGACATGTGCCTGTTCCAAAAGTAGCCATTGCAGCAACAGTTGTGCTTGGAACGCACGTGCTAATTGGTCGTTGATTTATTGATTCGTTAAGCAAGGATCGTAAATAAGGAGCGTGACCTTTGCGCATAAGAATATTCCAGTATCCTAAACCATCTATTAACACTACAATTGCAGAATTAGATTTAGGGAAACCAAGACTTTCTCGCAAAGCGTGTGGATCGTTATGAATAGCTGTTTTAACAGGAGCATCTATTGCATCACTTAAAGCTGGAAGAACCGAAGATATATGTAACGCTCCACCAAGATTTTTTTCATTAAAATCGTAAGAAAAATTTTCATTAACTGCGGAATTAGAAAAATCACCGTACTTAACATTACCAACAAATTGCAAAAGATCATTTTCAGACGGTATTTCAGCACTCATACTTACTATTGAACCACTTATATTGCATTGAACAAAACGCGAATAACAAATATTTATATAAATAACTAGTCAAATTGCTGAAAAATTCAGCAAAAACATGCTGTTTGTGCATATAAATTGGTAAGATTGATAGCCGTAATGTCATTCAAGGAGTTCTAAATATGCCCTCACGCCATCACTCAACACAGCAAGCTTTCGACCCAAGAAAAGTTAAAGAGCATATTGTTGAAACACCATTAAACGAAGAAATGAGCAAATCCTTCTTGGAATATGCTTATTCAGTTATTTATGCTCGAGCTTTACCGGACGCACGAGACGGAATGAAACCAGTGCAGCGACGCATTGTGTATCAAATGGGCAATATGAATTTGAGTCCTGATCATGCTTATATGAAATCAGCGCGTGTTGTTGGTGAAGTAATGGGTAAACTTCATCCTCACGGTGATTCTGCAATCTATGAGGCAATGGTTCGTCTAGCTCAACCATTTTCCCTACGCTTGCCACTTGTTGACGGACACGGTAATTTTGGCTCTCTTGACGACGGTCCAGCAGCTTCTCGATACACCGAAGCGCGTTTAGCTCCTGCATCACTAGGTATGAACGCGGATATCAACGAAGACACAGTTGATTTTGTACCAAATTACGACAATAAACTAAAAGAACCTACTGTGCTTCCTGCAGCTATTCCAAATCTTTTAGTAAATGGCGCTTCTGGAATTGCTGTAGGCATGGCAACAAATATGGCAACGCATAATCTAGGCGAAGTAGTTGCTGCAGCAAAATATGTTATGAAACATCCTGATGCAACCCTAGATGATCTTATGAAACTAGTTCCAGGACCTGACTGGCCTAGCGGAGGAATTATCATTGGTCGAAGTGGCATTCGCGAAGCTTACGCAACAGGTCGCGGAGCATTCACTACAAGATCTACAACACATATCGAAAATATTACTGCTCGCAAAAAAGCTATTATTGTTACAGAACTTCCGTTTATGGTTGGCCCAGAGCGCGTTTTGGAAAGAATTTCTCAAGGAGTTAAATCAAGAAAATTAGACGGTATTTCAGGTGCTATTGATTTAACAGATCGACATAACGGAACTCGTATTGTTATTGAGATTAAGACAGGTTTTGATCCTAACGCTGTGCTTGCTCAACTTTTTAAGCACACTCCTTTGCAAGAGAGCTTTACTATTAACAATGTTGCACTTGTTGACGGTAGACCTCACACAATGGGCTTGCGAGAGCTATTAGACGTTTGGATTTCTCACCGCAGAACCGTGGTACGCAGACGCAGCGAATTTAGGCGCAAAAAAGCTCAAGAACGCTTACATTTGGTTGATGGCTTGCTTCTTGCACTTCTTGATATTGATGAAGTAATTCAGGTCATTCGTTCATCTGAAGATGCAGATAGTGCAAAAACTAAGTTAATTAAAGTATTCGATCTTGATGAAATTCAAGCACAGTATATTCTTGACTTACGTCTTCGCAGACTTACTAAAATGAGCCGAATAGAGCTCGAAGCTGAACGCGACGATTTGCTCAAAAAAATTGAAGAGCTAAATCAAATATTAAGTTCTGAAGCTAAACTCGACAACGTCGTAATAGCAGATATGGATTCTGCAGTTAAACAATGGGATACTCCACGCAGAACAATTTTGCTTGACGAAAATGAAGATGGTAGTTTTACTCCAGTAGCCTCCAGCATAAATAAAAACAGTGAGGATATTGCGATTAAAGCTGTGCAATCAGCAAATAAAATTACTTCAACTCAAGCAGATTTGGCTGCAGCAGCTAATGCAGCTCGTAAAACTGGAGAAGCTGACGCATCTTCTGTTGCAATGCAATTAAGTGACGAACCTTGCGCAGTAGCATTAAGCACTTCAGGGTTAATTGCCAGAACAAGCATTGCAGTGTTAGAACATTGGAATTCGCACAACAACAACGTATTTAACACTCCTTGTAAAACAATGTTTGCAACAACAACGCGTTCAACTTGTGCTCTTGTTACTTCATCTGGTCGACTAGTTCTAGCTCATGTTGCAGATTTGCCACAACTTAACTATGAAGAAGGAAAACCTGCGCTGCTCAACCACGGAGTAAAAGCACAAGAACTGCTAACTTCCACGCAAAGCACGGATCCAGTAAGAGGAGAACGCGTAGTTTCAGCAATAGCATTTGATGCCTCACAAAACGCTACTCCACTTGCAATTGGAACACGAAACGGTGTAGTTAAAAGATGGAATTTTGAAGCTCCAACTACCATGGATTCATGGAGCATAATTGACTTAAAAGACGACGACACCGTTATTGCCGCAGCTCCAGCAAAAGACAACGACAGACTCGTGTTCATTAGTAGTGATTCTTCATTACTTACCTTTGACGCTAAACAAGTTAGACCTCAAGGGCGCACAGCAGGCGGAATGGCAGGCATTCGTTTAGCAGAAGGTGCTAAAGTTGCAACCTTCGCAGTAGTGCCAGAAAAATCAATAGAGTGGCATTACGAAGAAGGTGAAAATGGTTTATTCTCCGCTTCTGGAACAGTTGTATTCACCGTTGCTGGAGACAGTGAAGCTCTTCCTGGAACCGAAAACGGTTCTGCAAAGATTACTCCATTTGACATGTACCCAACAAAAGGTCGCGCAACTGGTGGCGTGCGCTCGCAAAGATTCCTTAAAGGTCAAGATACGTTGATACACGCGTACGTTGGATACTATCCATTGCAAGCCGTTACAGAAGGCGGAAGCAATGTTGAGTTACCTAAGCCAGATATGCGTAGGGATGCTTCTGGAACTGAACTCGTTTCCCCAATTGCGCACATTGGGTAGTAATGTTTTTGCTTGCTAGTTTTACACTTTTTAAAGCTAGTTTTTGCGAGCATGCTTGGAATATCTGCGAAGTGATTTTCTAGCTTCTACAAGTGCAAAAATTCCTGCAGTCACAGATGCAAACAAATAATTTATTACCATAGCTACTGAAGAGCCAGTTTTAGGAAGATGCTTAACAACGCGCTTAGCTTCCGGTTGCTCGGGTTGCGAAAGAGCTGGAGCTGACTCAGGTTCTGTCTCAGACTCAGAGGGTGTCAGAATCGGACCTGGAGCGACAGGGGCCGACGACTCAGGAAGTGGAACAGGAGTTGGAGTTAGCTCCGGTTCCGGCGCAGGAGCTGGTGGAATTAGAGGCGTTGGCTTCTTATTAACAGTTACTGTTGCAACTGCTGTTGCAGTAGCACCGCCATTGTCCGTTACGCTAAACGTGATAGTGTAAACACCTGGAACATTGTTATTAAAACCACCGTCACTAATACGCTTAACCTTAGTTGCTATAGAATTATCCTCAATATCACTAACAGACACAACAAGACTATTCAAATCGAGTGAATCACCCTCAGTAATAGTCTTATTCTGAACTGTAATAACTGGTAAGTAATTCTTAAAAATAGAGTAAACTTTCAAATTTTTGTTTACACTAGTGCTGGCAAGGAACACTGCACCAGTACCGTCTTGATCTTCATTCCACCCTTCAAAAGTGTACCCAATCTTCGTAGGATCTTTAGGCATAGACTGACTATCAACACTCTTATCGTTTATGCTCTTGCCTTCCTTAACTTGCACAGAAGCATAATGAGAATTAGCGCCATTTACAAAAGTAACTGTGTAAATCGTAGCTTTAGGAACAATGTTGTATGTAAAACGCGATCTACCAATCATCCTAGGCACACGCTGAACAAAGTCATAAAAAATGCACTGACCTTCAAGTGTGCCAGTTTTTACAGCTACATATTTGCCATCAGCATTTTTCTTAAAATATGGTGAGAGGTCAATCGTTACAGGATTTCCATTCTCCTCAAAACCCTCCATAACACTGATTGTATGACCAGCGCTTTCTTGCGTAATTTTGATAGGACTTTTGTATTCCTCTCCCACTTCAATAGTGAAAGGTCCAGGATTTTGATTGTCAAACGGTGAATCATTTTCCCCTGAGCGAAACTTATATTGTCCTAAATTACCTTTTACGACAATTTCAGAAATTTTATTACCTTGGAAAGCAACACTACCAACTCCAGCAAGATAATACGGATTAGTATCTGTATCGTGCTCTTTTCCCTTATCATCAAGCACGCCTTCAAACACAACTTTTTCAATTTCATTAGCAACAAAGGCTGCATCGCTTACTGAAACCACATTTTTTGGAATAACAACGGTTCCTTTAATTTTATTCCAACCAAAAGCTCCATATTCTATTATTCTAAGAGATTGCGGAAGAGTGACACCCTCAATATAAGTCTCGCCGTCAACGTGTTTATGCTTATTCCCGACTTTGTCAGCCTGACCGGTAAAAGCACATTCATGAATTACCTCAATACCCTCAGGAATCACAACATGATGATTTTTCTTAAGTTTCTCCTTGCCTTTGGCACTAAGTCCGTCCACATACTCATTTACCGTTTGACCGGTCTCCGGATAATAAACATTTTTCCTACCTCCAATAGTTTTACCATCGTCAGAAATGTTAAAGTCGTCCTTCGTCCAAGTTAAAGATGCATCATCTGTAGTACCCGAATCAGTTGATGCTGCTTTAGATTCTGCAGATGCGTGTACGCTTCTATCTTCACGATTATTTGTTTGAAGATTAGTATTGCTTACATCTATAAGAGTTTGTGTAAGTCTAGCATTTTCAGAATTTTCAGCATCAGTTACAGATTCAGAAGCTTTAGAAGATTTAGTAGATTTTGTGGTTTCGGCAGTTTTTGCAGTTTCGCTAGACTTGGAAGGTACAGTATTTCCAGAAGGTTTTGCGGAAGTGCTATCTAAAGCAGCCCCCCCCCCATTGGGCGTATTAGAAGCTGCGTTATAAGAAGTTACGGAAGAAGAACCTTCTGTAGAGGAAGTTTCTGTATTAGAAGCTGTGGTAAAAGAATTATTTGTAGAAGAATTTACAGTCGTATTAACACCAGAAGAAGCTGAAGTTTCGGCAGCATTCGCACTTTGCCCCATGCAGAAAGCACAAGCAGCAGTAGCAATACCCATCATAGTGGCAGTCAACATAAGACCAGTTCTCTTATTCATTTACCCTCTTAAAAAATAGATAACGAGATAATGTAAAAACGTATACACATTGTACGCTTTATAGTCGAAATACAAATGCAAGCATGGTATATCACACAATCGTTTAATTTATTACAAAAGTCATGCATTAACACACATTTTAGAATTATGCATCTCATCAAGCAAATCTTGAACCAAATATCCGTCGCTCATACAATGCATATCCGAAATACCATTACGCATCAAATCGTAAGTAACAGAATGGTAAAACACGTCAAGCGCCTGCTCATAACTCAACCCAGCACGCTCAGCCAGAAGACTTACAACCCTAGCATACTTCTTTTGCAACAAAATAGGATTCGCCTTCAAAATCCATCACTCCCCTAAAAACTTACTATTTACACACTCGCTTTTTATGTATGTAAGACACAAATCAATAGCTTTTTGACTTCTAAAACATATTTGATTATTAGGTTTTTCATATTTTAGTCTGCCTAAAGCTTCAGACTTAGTAATTAAATCATCAAAAAACAATTCAAGTGTGTTATAAACCTTATCGTTTGCTACACCGCCAATTACTACATCAAAACTGCTTGCATCATTTCCAGAACGAGCATTAAGTATGAAATTAAGCCATTCTTCAGAATATGAATCAAACTTAAGAACAGATAATTCATTAAGAACATTATTGTCAAAATTATAAGAAGAAACAAAAGCATCTTTGTCCTTGCGAATAAATTTCTTCGCCCAATTATCAGCCTGACTACGTATTGATGTAACGTAGAATCCTGCGCCAAAATCAACATCTTTACGCGAATGCAATACATCTGGAAATTCAACAGGCATAAAAGAACCGTGATAAACAATCATACTTTTACACCTTTTTCGCGCATGAAGGAAATAATATCGTTTGTAATATACTCTTTGCCTTGAGTGTGCAAAACGTCATAAGATGGAACAATATAAGACATAAGAATATTACTCTTCTTAGTCAAAGCATCATACGTATCGCGAGGGTTTTGATTAAGCTTCTTAGCAACATTTTCAATACAAAATATTGCAAAATCAAGCTTATCTTTGTCAAAGACTTCTTGCTTAATATCATTCATAACCCCTCCTTTTGTAAAAACATTATTAGAAATACATCTACTAGATAATGCGTATACAACAAGTTCTAACACACCTAGCACACATAACACATCTAACACAAGTCTACATCAAAAAAATATAAGCAATCGCGCACACAAATGCTTTCAGACTCGAGTTACGCAAGTTCGAAGCAAGCGCACGTGCATAAAAGTCATTACAGCGAGAAGAATAAGCAAATAAGCCGGAAGAAGCACCATAGAAACATTCTGCGCAATTAGTCCAAAAATCGCAGGCATTACCATAGACCCAATATATGCGCTTGCCATTTGCATGCCAACAATAGCTTGAGACTTATCTGCACCAAAATAATGCGGCGTGGAATGAATAATGCATGGGTAAACTGGAGCGCAGCCTAGTCCAATAATTACAAATCCTGCAATAAGCTCAATATGATTCGGCAAAGGCAGCAACAATACCAGAATGCCCATAAGCATTACGCACTGCCCAATACGAATCATCGTTGCATCGTTAAAACGCATAGTAAGAAATCCGCTTACAAAACGACCAACTGTAATGCCAACATAAAACAAGCTTGCCCAACCTGCCGCAACAATGCGGCTAACTCCTCCATGCAAAACCATGTAACTACTAGCCCACAATCCTGCAGTTTGCTCCAACGCACAATAGCAAAAGAACATAATAAGAATATTCTTAGCTCCTGGAATGCGCAAAACTTCTGCGTAAGATAGCATCCCAGAAGATTGTTTCTTTACCTCAGTAAGATTATGCGTCTCTGCCTTTTTATTATTATTTTTCCACAGCGGCAAACTTATGAATAACACAAGAGTGAGAGCAATTTGTATAACAGCAATATACTGGTAGCCTGCAGGCCAGCGCTGACCGTGAGAAAGTGCGAAACCCATAACATAAGGACCTGCGGAAGCACCAATTCCCCACATGCAGTGAAGCCAGCTCATGTGCCAGCTTTCATAGTGAATTGCAACGTAATTATTAAGAGCCGCATCCACTCCTCCAGCACCTAAACCGTATGGTATAGCTAGAAAAATAAGCACAAGATAATTCGGAGCAAAAGAAAAACCTAGTAACGCTAAAGCTGTTAAAGCAACTGAAATAAGCGTAACCTTCCCAGGGCCAAACTTATGCGTAAACCTATTAGATAGCAGCGCAGAAACAATTGTTCCTGCAGAAATAACCATTGATATTCCACCAGCCCAAGAAATTTACGCACCAATATCATGACTCATCGTAGGCCACGCAGCTCCAAGAAGAGCATCCGGCAAACCCAAGCTTATAAAAGCAAGATAAATAACAGCAAGAAGAAGGTTAACCATAAAAATTCCCCAACACTAGTACTTCATATTTGTAATGCCAACGCGACTTTATAAAGCAATATAAAGGAATACAAATATACAAGGCGACATAAAGCGACGCGAGCGGCATACCGATATCAGGTATCGATTTTGGAACGATCGAAGTCGTCTGCGTTATCAACAATAAACTGCTTGCGAGGAGGAACATCATCGCCCATTAGCAAATCAAATACTTCACTCGCTTGCTGAGCATCTTCCATACGAATCCTTCGAAGCATGCGAGTTCTAGGATCCATGGTTGTGTCTGCAAGCTGATCTGCATCCATCTCGCCCAAGCCCTTGTAACGCTGAATATCGCTGTTAAAATCAATGCCTTTAGCTTGCAAATCATCAAGCTTTCCAGCCAATTCATCGTCGGAATACGTGTAAATATACTCGCCCTTGCGCTTTCCAGCGAGCGCAATTCTGTGAAGAGGTGGCACTGCAGCATAAACATGACCGTGCTCAATAAGCGGACGCATATAACGATAGAACAGCGTCAGCAGCAAAATACGAATGTGCGCGCCGTCAACATCAGCATCTGTCATCATAACAATCTTGTTATAACGTGCTTGTGAAATATCAAAACTTGCGCCCGATCCTGCTCCAACAACCTGAATAATTGCAGCACACTCTTTGTTGGAAAGCATTTGTGCAAGACTTGCTTTTTGCACGTTCAAAATCTTACCGCGAATTGGAAGAAGAGCTTGGAAAGCAGAATTTCGAGCAGCTTTTGCAGTGCCAAGTGCAGAATCGCCCTCGACGATGAAAAGTTCTGCAACATCGTCGTTTCCAGGCTGGCAGTCAGAAAGTTTCGGCGGCATTGAAGCAGACTCAAGAGCGTTCTTTCTGCGGGTAACTTCCTTAGTTTTACGCGCTTGAATACGCGCATGCATTTCGGAAACTATTTTTTCCAAAACTCTAGAAGACTGCTCTTTGAATCCTCTCTTAGAACCGGTAATCATCTCACCGAATTGAGCGTCAGTCATTTTGGTAACGATTGGCTTAACTTGAGCAGTTCCAAGAACATCCTTAGTTTGACCTTGGAATTGAGGCTCGGCAATACGAACAGTTACGACTGCTACCAAGCCTGCCATAATGTCATCACGCTCAATTTTTGTGTTGGCGTCTTTAAGATTTACTTTAAGCTTTCTAGCATTATCTTCCACGGCTTTACGAATTTGCTTAGTTAATCCCTGCATAAAGCCGTCAACGTGCATGCCTCCGCCAGGAGTTTCAACAACGTTTACGAAACTAATAATCGTTGAATCGTATCCGTTTACCCAGCGCATTGCAATATCAACACCGCATTTTCGAGTTACTTGCTGCGCGTGTAATTCACCAGAAGAGTCAACGGCTTGCGTTTCTTCTATATAAGTATCTTCGCCAGAAATACGCCAAATATCCGATACTGCTTCACCTTTTGAAAGAAAATCAACGAAATCTTTAACACCACCGTTGTGCAAAAATTCAACTACTCGAGGATGATGCTTATTTTGCATTGAGTTAGCAGACTGAGCATTTGCAACAGATTGTGCAACTGATTCTTCAGATTCAGCATCTTCAGTCTCATCTTCATTCGCGATATTTTCAGTCTTATCTTCAGAATCACCTTCATCTTCTAATGTTGTTTCAGATTCTAATTCTTCAAATTCAGACACAGAGTCATCGATATTATCAGGCTGATTTTCAAGAAGATTATTTTCCGCAATATTATTTTCTGCAACATCATCTTTAGTAGAATCAATTTCTTCAATATTTGCAGATTCACCTTCAGGAACGTGCTCGTCAATAACAGTAATTTTTAAGCCTGGAACCAGGAAACTTGTTTGACGCACGCGAGCAATAAGCTGCTCATAGCTGAAATGCGCAGTTGAGTTAAAAATTTCTGGATCCGCCCAGTAGCGTACACGAGTTCCGGTAGTTTTTGGCGAAACAGTGCCGATAATTTCAAGCTCAGTAGGCTTGTTCTTACGCGTACGCTTAAATGGAGAGACTGGAGATGGATGCTCTGGGTCAGCATCGCTATACACACCAGGATGCCCTTGATGGAACGCCATATGATGCGTTTTACCGTCTCTATCGACTTCAACATCTAAACGCAAGCTTAAAGCGTTTACAACAGAGGATCCAACACCATGCAAACCGCCTGCAGCATTATAAGAAGCGTTACCAAACTTTGCTCCAGCGTGAAGCTTAGTTAGAACAACTTCAACGCCAGTGAGCTTTGTTTTTGGCTCAACATCTACTGGAATACCACGACCGTTATCTGCAACTTCAATAGATCCATCGTCGTGAAGAGTAACAATAATATGGTCACAAGCACCCGCCAAAGCCTCGTCAACCGCATTATCAATAATCTCCCAAAGGCAATGCATTAAGCCTTGGCTGTCTGTAGTGCCAATATACATGCCTGGACGCTTTCTTACAGCATCCAAGCCTTCTAGCACTGTCAAACTGTCGGCATCATACTGCTCTTTATGAGAGACCACTTCTACCCCTTGCACTTATTAAACGTACAACCGATTATTTTAAGCAATAAGTGTCGTACTATCGCAAAAGCAACAATACGACACTTTGTAATATAACTTCACACAATCACTGATCTAAGAAGTCACGCAAAGTTTGCGATCTAGAAGGATGACGCAGCTTAGACATTGTTTTAGACTCAATTTGACGGATACGTTCACGAGTAACACCATAAACGCGACCAATATCGTCTAAAGTTTTTGGCTGACCATCTTCCAAGCCGTAGCGCATCTTAATAACTCCAGCCTCCCTAGGAGCCAAAGTTTCCAAAACTTGCCTGAACTGTTCTTGAAGGAGCGAGAACGCAACAGCATCAGACGGTGCGATTGCGTCAGTATCTTCAATCAAATCACCGAACTCGGAATCGCCGTCCTCGCCCAGAGGAGTGTGCAAAGAAATTGGCTCACGACCGTATTTTTGTACTTCCTGAACCTTTTCTACTGGCATATCTAGTTCGCGAGCAAGCTCATCCGGCGTAGGTTCACGACCTAAATCTTGAAGCATTTGACGCTGAACCCTAGAAAGCTTATTAATAACCTCAACCATATGCACTGGAACTCGAATAGTACGAGCCTGATCTGCCATAGCACGCGTAATAGCCTGGCGAATCCACCAAGTTGCGTAGGTTGAGAACTTAAAGCCCTTCTTCCAGTCGAACTTTTCAACTGCACGAATCAAACCAAGGTTACCTTCCTGAATTAAATCAAGGAAAAGCATGCCTCGACCGGTATAACGCTTAGCAAGAGAAACAACAAGACGCAAGTTTGCTTCAAGAAGATGATCTTTAGCTTTCTTGCCATCTGCTGCAGCCCACTTAAGCTCACGTTTACGCTTAAACTCCATTTGATCAATTTGAGTATCAAGCAAATGCTGAGCATACAATCCAGCTTCAATACGCTCTGACAAATCAACTTCTTGCTCAGCATTAAGCAAGCTAACTCTACCTATCTGCTTTAGATAATCCTTAACAGGATCCGCAGTAGCACCTGTAGCAATTACACGACGCTTAGGATTACCAGATGGAGTTAGATTATCGTCATCGTCATCATCACGTACAACAAATGCGCCTTTTGCTTGTGGCACTTGCGGAGCATCATGCTTAATTTCGTCGTGATCATCAATTTCATCAAGATCTTCAGACTCTTCATCATCAAGATCATCTGCAACGTCAATATCGCTTAAATCGTCAACATCAGATATATCTTCTGGCTGAATATCGTCCAAATCATCAAGATTCAAATGTTCATCACCAACATCAAGATGTGAATCGTCATCTAAAGGATCGTCAATAGATAATTGATCTTGAGATTCAATGTCTACGCTATCTTCAGTTTCGTCATGTTCAGCACCAACCGATACTGATTCAGTATCAATCTTGTTGTCTTCAGTTTTCTTTGAGCGAGAACTGCGCGTCTTGCTATCAGCTGACGAAGTTCGAGTACTGGTTTTACGCGCAGCGCTAGCCTTGCGAGTTTTTACAGGCTTAGTATCATCTTGCATTTCGTCGCTGTCGACCGTTAATCCAACTTCACTCGTCAAACTGTTCCTCCTGTATTATCCCCTTGTAACGCATATAGGCATAGTTCATGCAAGGGCAAGTTTTACCTTAAGTAGTAAACCATTTAAGCAAGACGATTATTCCACAACTAATTTTTGCGGCGTGGCGAATTATTCAATCCATGCTGGCTCAAGACCATTTTCGAATGCTCCACACACTATTTTTGCCATAGAACAATCAGGATCAATGCGCAATGCACAATCACAATAATATTTTACTTCTCCGAGCCTAAACCACCAGCTGATATAAGCTAACAAAGCGTAAACTTGCACAGATAATTTTGGAATGCTTCTACTAATAATAGCCATAGATTTTAAAATTTTGCACGCGAAAATAGCTCTCTTTATATCAGGCTTATTATTTGTTTGAGTGAATTTTGCTTCTAAACAATGCCGCAAATTACGAGATACTTCAGGTGTATGAGGGCACCAAGCAAATTCCGACAAAGTTTTTTCGTCATACCATTCTTGATTTTCATCCAGAATAGAAATAAGCATTGCATCACGAACATTAATATTATGCAACATTGCTATTGGCAGATTTACTAAATCATATCCAAACATTTTTTCATCGTAAGCAAACATGTTGTACCATCGCATAAGTGCTCTGCTTGCAATATCTCTAATAGCATATTGCTTGCCATTTTGATCAACATTTTCTATAAAAGCTTCCGAAACTGCCGGAACCCAATATTCTAATCCTTTAATCCATTGCGCACTATCACTACAGTTGTTGTAAATATATTCCTTAGAAAAAGTCATAAAAAAGCTGCACTCTTTGGAAGGATATATAGTCCCATTAATATCTGAAATTTCTCTTCCAGCAAAACTTTCAAAATCTTCTGAACCTGCAAAATCTAAACAACCATTAAAAGAATTAGCACTTTCACCATAAATTTGCATAAGACTTTGCATATCAAAGTCATCAATACAATTATGCGATATCTTCGTTTTCAAATCATCCTCTACAATTTCCATGCATACTCCCCCTCATTTTTTACATGATTTTTTATTTTGATAATCAAACTATGCAATAGCATTTTTGATATATTGAAGTTTCTCAAGATATGAGTCAGCATTCAATAAAAAACTATTTCCGCGGTGAAAAGCTTATTAAACCATAATAATAACTGCGTTTTGTAATGTTCAGCCCTGTGGATAACTTTCATAATATGAGCACATTTATAGGCAACAATTACAGTCTTAACGATATTGAATCTAGAATTACTTTTTTAATTTCTCAGCAATTTAATACGGGATTAGAAAATAATCTTTCATCCACATGTGCGCAAATACTACAGCAAGTAATAAAGCAAGCTATTGTTTCAAGCGAAGGCGGAAAACGTCTTAGAGCTCTTCTTACGATTTCAGCATTTTGCGCTGCATCAAAAGAAACCAATATTCAAAAAATCCATGAACAGTCTGTATTTGACATAGCTTGTGCTCTAGAAGTATTTCAAACAGCTGCATTAATTCATGATGATATTATTGACGAATCTTATTTAAGACGTGGAAAGCCTAGTGCGTATTGTGCATTAAGTAAAGTTTGCAATAATAAGCATATTGGCACAGGCTTAGGTTTAATGCTGGGAGATCTACTTGCCACAGAAAGTTTCGATATTGCAAGAAATCGTGCGAAGAATTTTACTTATGGCGAGGAATTGTTAGCAGCATTTGCGTCTATGCAAAGAAATGTTGGTATTGGTCAAGTATTGGATTTGTCAATAGAAATGATGCAACTAGATAATCCAATACAACTTGCGGAATCATCTTTGAATGTTTTTAGATGGAAAACAGCCAGTTACACTACTGTTGCTCCATTAACTCTCGGCTTTCTTGCAGCAAATATGCAACCAACTGAAGCATACAATCTTGCTAATTCTATTGGCAATTCGTTAGGTGTTGCTTTCCAAATTGCTGATGATTTGCTTGATATTGTTTCAGATAGCAAGATTACAGGTAAGCCTATTGGCGGTGATATTAGAGAAGGTAAGCGTGCGGTTCTTCTTGCAGATGCTTTGCAATACGGAAACGATAACGAAAGAGAAATACTATTAAAAGCTTACACGAGTAGTACTCGAAGCGAAGATGATGTAAATAAAATAATACAGATTTACCATACTTCTGGTGCTATTGAAAAATCAAAAAAGCGAATTGAGAATCTGTGGAATGATTCACAACAAGCAATCGAATCAAGTACATTGAGCGACAGTGGAAAAGCTATTTTGCATGAAATTAGCAAACGATTTATACCTGAAGCATGGCGTAATGTACAATAATATCTAGCAAATAACGCTCGAAATTAGCTTTCTTTACTATCTTGCTTGTACACTCGTAAGTAGTAAAAATGGTTTTACGCGTATAAGGATTGTGACAATGGATGAAGCTACGCAGGCGCAGCCAGGTATGCGCATTGAAAATCGCTATCGCATTGTGCGCAAAATAGCTCAGGGTGGCATGGCTACTGTGTATCAAGCAGAAGATGAACGCCTTGATAGACCTGTAGCAATTAAAATCATGCACACTCAACTTGCTCAAGGGGTGCATCGCCAGCAATTTATTGCTAGATTCCGCAGAGAAGCAACTTCTGCTGCAGCAATTGCAAATCCACATATTGTACAAGTTTATGATACAGGCGAATATGACGGGCTCGATTATCTCGTAATGGAATATGTTCATGGCGTTAATTTGCGTTATGAAATGAATATGCAAGGCACATTCAGTGTGCGAGATACGCTGCGTCTACTTGCAGAAACTTTGGATGGTCTCGCTTCTGCACATAATGCTGGAGTTGTACATAGAGATATTAAGCCGGAAAATATTTTAATTAACGATCGAGGTCATGTTCAAATTACTGATTTCGGTTTAGCTAGAGCAATTTCGCAAGCAACACTATCTTCTACAGGATTACTTCTTGGCACAGCAGCTTATCTTGCTCCTGAACTTATTGAGCATAATCTTGCAACTCCTCAAGGTGATTTGTATTCAGCAGGCATGATGGCTTGGGAAATGCTTGCAGGAAGAGTGCCTTTTACTGCAGATAATCCTGTTACGCTTGTTTTCAAGCATGTGCATGAAAACACTCCTTCAATTGCTACAGCTTGCCCTGGAATTAGCGAAAAAGTTGCACAATTCATAGCAAACCTCACTGCTCGCGACATGAACGAACGACCTAAAGATGCAAGTGAAGCATTAGCAAAATTACGTGCACTTTCTACACAATTAAACTCTGAAGATTGGCAATACAAAGCAGAAGAACCACAAGAGTTTTCAGAAGAAACAGACTTTTCTCCTATTAATAATTTGCTTGTTTCCCCTGAAGCAAATTATTCGGACAAATTGAATCCTAATAATGACTCAGATGCTACACGAGCAATAAATACTTCAGGCTCTAATTTTTCTGCTAATTCCAACTCTTTATTGCAAAATGCTACAGACGAAACTGTTGCAATACCTAGAAATAATTCTGTAAGTGAACTCGATTCACACAAAAATAATGATTTACATAATCCTGAAGTCAATAATGTAGCAATAGACAATTCACTAGCGAAGTCCGACAGTGCTTTCGATGCGAATAATCTTCAAAAAACACAAGCTATGCAATGGAGTGCTGCTAATGCAAAAGATGTGTCATACAATTCGCAAGATAATTCTTTAGAAGAATTTGACGATAGCAATATGCCAACAATTGCTATTAGCTCTCGCAATTTTAACAACAACTTAAATGCAGCAAAACCGTTTGGCATGTCAGATAAGGAAAAAAACTTAGGAAACAAGCCTAATCGTTCTTCTAAAAAGCGTGTTTTCCTTATTGCAGGTTTAAGCACAGCTGGAGTATTAGCAATTGCTGCTATTGGTGGTTTTTGGTATTTCTTAGGTCCTGGCAGTTATTGGACGCTGCCTAAGCCCGACGACCTTCAATGCAAAAATTATGCATCTTGCAAAATAACTGATGTCAATTGGCAACAATATGAGCACACGCTTAAAATTGCTGGAATTCCTTACAAAGTTTCAAAAGATTATAGTGACGATGTGCCAGAAGGAAAAGTAGTTTCAACAAATCCTGATGTCGTCGGCAGCCATATTCAAAAGCACAATAATAGCACTCTTAATGTTGTGATTTCGCGTGGAATTCGTAAGGCTACAATCCCGGACGATATTACAGATCCAAAGACTTACAATGGCAAAAATCCTTTGAAAACATTGCGTAAAGCAGGATTTACTAACATTGTTCACGATAAGTCAGGAGACACGTATTCTATAGACATACCAGCTGGCAGCTTAATTGATATTAACCCTAAACCTGGCACACGCATGAACCATAACGAAGAAGTAAGTGTTTTACTTTCCAAGGGACCTAAGCCTGTGCAAATGCCAGATATTGTTGGGAAAACAAAGAGTGAAGCTGACTCAGCTTTAACTGACGCTAAGCTGGATGTAAAGTACGAAGAAGAAAATAGCGATACTGTAGCAAAGGGTAAGATTATCCGCGCTTCCGTTGAAGCTGGTTCTGACTTACATTGGGGCGATAGTGTTAAAGTTGTTGTTTCTAAAGGTCCAAAAACTGTTACATTGCCAAACGTTTGCGGAAAGAACAGTGATGAAGCTAAAAGGATTATTGAAAATCTAGGACTGAAAGTTCGTATTTCTGCTCCACTTGGTGATTTAATGCACGTAGTGCGCTTCCAATCCCCTGGAGCTGGAAGTGAAGTACCATTGAAGGATTCTAATGGAAATCCTTCTATTATCACTCTTACAGTAATATAAGCGTGTTTTAAGTATTATAAAAGCGGCGGAAGCTAAATAACTTTCGCCGCTTAAATATTTGAATATAAATAAAATTTAAATATCTAATAACGCTAGCCTAATAGCATTAGAATTATATTATTTATTTTCATTACTTTCTTCACGTTTTTTACGCATACGTTCTTTTACAGTTTGAGCATATTCATCAACGTATTCTTGACCACTCATTTGCTGAATAGACTTAGTTACTTTATCTGTAATTTCACGTAAACGCTCGTGGGTAATCTCGCTTTCGTCACAAACACGCTCTACTTGAATAGGCTCGCCATAAATTGCCTTAGTTTTACCTTTTGCAGGAATAACTTGACCATGCACTTGCAATTCTCTAGTTCCAATAATTGCAACTGGTATAATCGGGCAACCTGTTTCAAGAGCAAGACGTGCAGCACCAGTATGACCGCGATATAAACGACCGTCTGGACTTCTTGTACCTTCAATATGAATACCAAAAAGCTGACCTTTTTCTAATATTTCACGAGCATGATTCAAGGCGCCAAGCGATTTTGCGCCTCCAGAACGATCTACAGGAAAAACGCCAACAGAAGTAAACCACCACTTCTTGAAACGACCCTTTAAACCTTTGCCTTCAAAATATTCTGCTTTACCCATAAAGTGAATCATACGAGGACAAGTCAATGGCAGAAGCGCGTCATCAATAACAGCAAGATGATTTGCAGCAATAATAGCTCCACCCTTTTTAGGTACATTTTTAACACCTTGCGCTGATGGATGAATCCTCATGCAGGCAATACCCCCAAGTCCCTTCACGAAGAACCAGTACAACATACCATATCCTTTCTTGCAAGTCCAATTTCGAACATTTTAAGCATAGAATCAGGAAGACTTGCTACAGTATAGTTCATGACTTCTTCTAAGAATACCAACGACCCTCGCCGTGATGACGAGTTAACGTCAGAATCATTAAAGAATAATCAAAAACAAAACAATAGAAATTTTGATGATGATTGGTCATCTTTTATTGCAGAGCATTCTGACGATATGAATGATATTGCTAATTCACGTAGCGCAAAAAGCTTTGAAAAGCACGCTCAGAAAGAAGAAAAAAAGAAAGAACGCAACAGTATAGCAAGCGATAATAATTCTAAAAATCAAAAAAATGCTATAAAAAATAAATTTAGCTTAAAAAATCTAAGCAGCCATAAATCCTATATTATTCCTACTAGAATGCAAGACCCTCACACGATTATAACTGCTAAAGGTCCTCGTGATAACGCACGCACAAGTTGGCTTGATTTAGATAAGACTATGGAAGACTATGGAGATGATTTTGTGCCCCCAAATCCACAATTTTATAACGTATCTTTAGTTAATGTAGTTTTGTGGATTCTATTTGTTATAGGTATCTTCGGTGTTATTGTAAGTGCTTTTATTCCTGCTATAGCAAACATTGTTGGTATTATATGCGGCCTATTAATGCTACTTAGTGGAGCAGGATTACTTATGAATCGCAAAAAACCTGATCCGTATAAAGAAGATTACAGCGATTATGGAGATGGTGCTCGAGTATAGCTAATAATCAATCGAATATAATAAAAGGCGGCATGATTATAATCACACCGCCTTTTATTTATTTTACTTAGCAGCTTTCAAGTTACTCAGCTTCATTTTCAGATTCGTTTTGACCATGGCAAAGCTTGTACTTACGACCAGAACCACATGGGCACTCTTCATTCTTATTTGTTCCTGGGAATGTACGACCATCAGACCATGGAGTCTTCCATTCTTCATTCTTTGGTCGCATGCTCAACGGAACATCTCCCTCAGCATGACTCAAAGGTGCAGGACCAACAATACCAGCAGCCTGATCTTCAGCATCTACCTCAGACGAAGCTTGTGCAACATCTTCATCAAGCTCATCGTCAGAAGAAATATCTTCAGTAGAAGCAATCTGATTGATATCAATGTGGAATAGAAGCTGAATGCTTTCTTCCTTAATTGCCTCAATCATCGAATTGTACATCTGGTAGCCTTCACGCTGATATTCAACGAGCGGATCACGCTGACCCATACCACGCAGACCAATACCATCCTTCAAATAATCCATCTCATAAAGATGTTCACGCCACTTGCGATCGAGAACAGAAAGAACAACGCGACGTTCAATTTGACGAAGTGGATCAGCGCCGAGACGATCTTCGATGAGAGAGTAAACCTTTACTACACTGTCGACAATCAAATCACGCAAAGCAGAAACAGCTTTTTCGCCCTTAAGATTGATAATCGTTTCACGCACCTGATCCCAATCAAGAAGTACAGGCATTACAGAGTTAAGAGCATCTTTTAAGCCGTCCAAATCCCAATTCTTTGGCTTATCAGAACCGTTCATTGCGCCACGCACATAACTTTCTACGGTGTCACTGATGAACTTCAAGATGTCCTCGTGAATATCTTCACCCTTAAGAACCATCTGACGCTCTGCATAAATCACAGTACGCTGCTTATTCATAACATCGTCATACTTCAAAACGTTCTTACGCATTTCAAAGTTACGAGCTTCAACAGTCTTCTGTGCCGTGCGCACACCGTTAGAAACGTACTTAGACTCAATTGGTTCGCCTTCTGGCAATCCCTTAGCCATAACACGAGCAACAAGCTGAGTGTTGAACAGGCGCATCAAATCATCTTCCAAGCTTAAGTAGAAGCGGGACTCGCCAGGATCACCCTGACGACCAGAACGACCTCGAAGCTGGTTATCAATACGACGAGATTCGTGACGCTCAGTACCAAGCACATACAAGCCACCAAGATTCTTAACTTCTTCATGCTCGTCCTTAACTTGCTCTTTAACTTCAGCTAAAACGCCTGGCCAACGCTTCTCATACTCTTCAGGAGTATCGTCTGGAGAATATCCTTCAGCCTTCAACTTAGCATCTGCAAGGAACTCAACATTGCCGCCAAGCATAATATCGGTACCACGACCTGCCATGTTAGTAGCAACAGTTACAGCACCCTTACGACCTGCAACAGCAACAACAGCAGCTTCCTTAGCATTCTGCTTAGCATTCAAAACCTGGTGAGGAATGCGAGCAACGTCAAGAAGCGAAGAAAGAATCTCAGAAGATTCAACAGAAGCTGTACCAAGCAACACAGGCTGACCCTTTGCATGGCGCTCAGCAACATCTCGCACAATAGCAGTAAGCTTTTCTTTCTTTGTGCGGAAGATCAAATCGTCCTTATCTTTACGAATTACTGGACGGTTGGAAGGGATTGGAAGAACACCAAGCTTGTAAGTTCCCATGAACTCTGCAGCTTCAGTCTCAGCAGTACCAGTCATACCAGCAAGCTTGTCGTACATGCGGAAGTAGTTTTGCAAAGTAATAGTAGCAAAAGTCTGATTTTCTGCCTTGACTTCCACGTTTTCCTTAGCTTCAATTGCTTGATGCAAGCCCTCGCTATAACGACGACCTGGAAGAACACGACCAGTATGCTCATCGACAATCAAAACTTCGCCGTTTGTAACAACATAGTCACGATCTAGAAGGAAAAGCTCCTTAGCTTTCAAAGCGTTATTCAAATAACCAATAAGAGCTGTATTGCTTGGCTCATAAAGGTTATCGATGCCCAAGTAATCTTCAATTTTTGCGATGCCAGGATCAAGAATACCTGCGGTTTTCTTCTTTTCATCAATCTCGTAATCAACATCGCGAGTAAGCTTCAAAACAAGCTTTGCAAATTCACGATACCAATGAGTTACATCACCTTCAGCAGGACCTGAAATAATAAGTGGCGTACGAGCCTCATCGATAAGAATGGAATCGACCTCATCGACAATTGCATAGTGATGACCGCGCTGCACAAGCTCGCTCTTTTCCCACGCCATGTTATCACGCAAGTAATCGAAGCCAAACTCATTATTTGTACCGTAAGTAATATCAGCATTGTATTGCTTACGACGCTCTGGCGGCTGCTGGTCTGTAATAATGCATCCAACACTCATGCCAAGGAATCTATAAATACGACCCATAAGCTCGCTCTGGTAGCTAGCAAGGTAATCGTTGACTGTGACAACGTGCACACCTTTGCCTTCCAAAGCATTCAGATAGCTTGGCAAAGTAGCAACCAATGTTTTACCTTCACCAGTTTTCATTTCTGCAATATTGCCCCAATGCAATGCAGCGCCACCCATAAGCTGCACATCAAAATGACGCTGGCCAAGCGTACGCTTTGAAACCTCTCGCACAGTAGCGAAGGCTTCAGGCATCAAATCATCAAGCTTTGCACCATTGTCTAAACGCTGCTTGAATTTAGCAGTTTGACCCTTCAATTCTTCATCGGAAAGCGCGGAAATTTCATCTTCCAACGCATTCACAGCCTTTGCTACGTTCTCAAGGCGCTTCAATTGATGGCCTTCACCCATACGCAAGGCTTTATCGACGATATCTACCACGTTTTGCTCCCTTAGGTCATGTCTATGACGACGGCCTAGCCAACATAGACGTAAACTGTGCCTATATTACGCGACGGCTACGATTTTTATAAGTTAGCGAGTCTGATTACTACATAAAAATGCCCGCCCAACATTGTGCTAGACGGGCATGCGCACTTATTCGCGCATTTTAGATGTGTTTTAATTATTACTTTTGCTTAGCAACATTTTCAGGTGTATCAATTTCAAATACGCCATAGCTCCAACCATGTCTGCGATATACTACAGATGGTCTCATAGTTTCTTTGTTTACGAACAAGAAGAAATCATGCCCGATAAGCTCCATCTCATACAAAGCCTCATCTATGCTCATAGGCTCTGCAATATGTAACTTACGACGAATCACAATAGGAGTGTCGCCAACACTTACTTCCACAGATTCACCAGGACCTAAATCGGAAGCAACAGCAGCATCTGCGCTATTAACCTCATTTTCTTCTGGCTCTTCAACAGTAGTCTCAATCTCAGGCTCTACAGCACCCATGTCTACAGGAGTCATTTCCGTATATCCACGACGATGATCCTTACGACGATCGCGAGTGCGACGCAAACGAAGCGTCAACTTATCAAGCGCCATATCTAATGCACTAAATTGATCAGTGCTAGAAGCTTCTGCGCGAATCACTGTGCTTCCTGCAACAACAGTAATTTCAACTCGCTTTGCTGTGTCAGCCTGCCTTGGATTGCCTTCATGAGTCAACACGATTTGCACGCGCTGCGCATCAGGCGCAATGGCGGTCACACGATTCATCTTACTTTCTACAACGTCACGGAACCTTTGATTAATCTGCGTATGACGACCAGTAATGACGATTTCCATGCGAAACCTCCCCATATAGACTCGAACCTTAAGCTCGATTTGTACAACCCGACTGCCACGATGCCGTCGGTTCTTCTATTATATCTGCTAAATCCATACAAACCTAGCGATTTATTAAATTAAAATAAAAAAATTAACGTTTATTACGGAATTTCTTATAAAATAACGAATTTTTTACGATATTAATATCATCTGCTATAATTGGGAAGGTTGAGGTTTCACGATGGCCGCGGTCACAATGTTCATTCGGAGTGGCTGAGGAACTTCCGGGCTCCACAGAGCACAATGGCGGATAACGTCCGCCCAGGGCGACCTGAGAGATAGCGCAACAGAGAATAGACCGCCTGAACGTTTCGTTCGGGTAAGGGTGAAACGGCGGTGTAAGAGACCACCGGACTTCTGGTAACAGTAAGCCGCATGGCAAGCCTCATTGGGAGCAAGGTCAAGCAGAAGACGCTTTAGAGCTGCTCGCTCAAGTCTTCGGGTAGACTGCTAGAGTTTGGCGGTAACGTCAAATCGAGATGGATGGCCATCCGCATGCACTTGTGTATGCGACAAAACCCGGGGTATGTGAAACCTCATCAACTCAACCAATAGCATATTTTCAACTTATATCGCTGATTCTTGGAGCGAAAGAAAAATCAGAAAATACTGCTAAGCATTTATTAAACGACGAATCTAAATCAATTTTTACGTTTGAATTATCAACTACCCCACATGTTTGCATACCAGCTTGCTGAGCTGAACATAAAGCTGTAGCAGAATCTTCAAAAACTACACATTTAGCTGGATCTACTTTAAGTTGATTAGCAATATCGATATACGTTTTAGGACTATGCTTACCTTTTTCAGATAAATCTTCTCCAAAATGAATAAAATCAAAACAATTAAAAATGCCAACTCTTTTTAAAGCTGGAATACACAAGCGTTTAGAAAGAGTTGTAACAAGAAAAAGCTTTATACCATTAGAACGCAAATAATACACATATTCATACGCGCCTTTTCTTAGCGGAAGATGATTAGCATAAGCGTCAAAAGCCATATCTGACCACTCCTTCATCAAATCTTCAGGAGCATCAGTAAATCCGTAATTTTTAATAACATATTCTGCAATTTGTCTAGGATTCATTGTTGCAGTCGTATTCGCAAAGATTGAAGGAACGTTCATACCACGTTTCGCAAAACTTACTCGATCAATATCATCCCAAACGCTTAAAGAATCAAGTAATGTGCCGTCAAAATCAAAAATCGCTGCAACAATAGACGAATTATTTTGTAAATCCATCAATGATCTTCCTACTTGCACTCAATAGCTCACGAGCATGTTCTAATGAAGTTTTTGATTCACTTCCATCAAGCATCCTAGCAATCTCTTGCTCACGCATCAAATCATTAAGCTCAATAACAGAAGTATCCGCAACTATAGCAGAAGAACTATTCTCACTATTCTCAACAAGATTTTTTTGTACTGCAAATTGTGCATCTGCAAAAGAAGCAACCTGAGCTAAATGAGTAACAACAATAACTTGAGCATGTTGAGAAAGTTGAGCCAAACGTTTACCGAGTTCTACTGCCGCAACACCACCAACACCAGAATCTACTTCGTCGAAAACAAATGTCATATTTTCTTCGTCGCAATCTGTCAACTTCGCAACAACAAGCTCAATTGCAAGCATAAGCCTACTTAATTCACCACCAGAAGCACTTTTGCTCATCGGCAAATCTGAAGAAGCAGGAAATGGTCGGAACAAAAACTCTACATCATCACATCCGTTAGAATCAAGCGGAATAGAACCAGATAAATCTTCGCAACGCCTATTTACACTGATAATTAATTGAGCACCTGGCATAGCCAAAGAATGTAATTCTTCACTAACTAAAGTGCCAAAATCATGAGCTGCATTTAAACGAGTTTTATATAATTCTTCAGCAAGTTTAAGAGCATCATCATATCGTTGAGCACACTTAGCACGCGCTTTGGCAATAGCTTCAGGAGAATCATCTAAATCTTCAAGTTCAAACTGAGCTTTTTCGGACCAATCAAGTACGTCATCTAATGTTGGACCCCACCTACGAGTTAAATCAGTAAGATCATGAATACGAGAATTTAAATCATCTAAATCTTTTTCACTTACATCGATATCCAACTGTTGAGCAAGCTGCATTACAATATCGTCAAGTTGAGCATGAATATCGTCAAGTTGATTTGCAATAGAATTGAAAGAATCATCTACACGAATATTTCGTAATGCTTGAGAAGCTTTATCTACAAGAAAACAAGCATCTTCAGATGATTCTGAAGCACCATAATCTATTTGACTGGAATCAAGGGATGCGAGCGCAATGCTCACTGCTTTAACAATTTGAGCAGAATTCTCAATTCTTTCTCTTTTTGCACGCAATTCCTTATCTTCATTAGGCAGCGGATTCACATCTCGTATTCTCGCTAACGATTCTCTAAGGTAATCTGCACGTTGTCGCGAAGAAGACGCTTGATTTTCTAGTCGATTACATGTTTCTTTAGCATCTTTCCACGCTTGATACGCACATGCGTATTGCTTAAGTAATTCACTATTTTTAGATACAGTATCAAGCAATTCGCGTTGTTTTGAATTTGTTGCTATACGTAATTGGTCACTTTGTCCATGAATAACTATCAATCGTGAGCATACTTGTTCAAGAACTGTTTTTGGTACTGCGAAACCAGAAATTGTTGCTCTTGAACGACCTTCTTGTGGTACTGTTCTAGAAACATACATATCTGATTTATTTTCGTCATTTTCTGAAGGCTCTAATTCAATACCGGATTTTCCAACAGCATCTATCAATTCACTTGTTTTAGGGATACTAAATATGCCTTGAACCCATGCTTCTTTAGCATTTGGAGAAATCCTTGCAACTTCTGCTTTGGATCCAGAAATAAGCTTGATAGCACTTAAAAGCATTGACTTTCCAGCGCCTGTTTCGCCCGTAATAGCTGTCATGTGAGACGAAGGAGTAATAAGCGCATGTGAAATTGGCCCAAGATTACGTATTTCTAACTCTTCAAGCACGCTGTACCTCGTTTTATAAATGCTATATTTAATATTATTTTCTACTTAAATAATTCAGTTTAAAGAATTATTATTGTGCTCACGCCACCCAACTATTGGCAAATCAAATTTTGTAACTAAACGCTTCGTAAAAGGAGCACCAGAAAGTCTAGCTAATAATAGCTCATCTTTTGATTGACGAACTTGAATCCTTGATCCTTGAGGAAGAGCGCGCTGTCTTCTACCGTCGCAACAAATCCAACCTCCAGAAGACGATTCATTAAGAATGTCAATAGTAAAAGTAGAACCGGCACCAATAATTAGAGGACGCGCAAAAAGAGCATGAGCAGCTAATGGCACTAATTGCAATGCCTCTACATTTGGCCACATGATTGATCCACCTGCTGAAAATGCGTAAGCTGTGGAACCAGTAGGAGTTGAAACTATTACACCATCGCAACCAAAAGATGACATTTCAACATCGTCTACTCGTATTGAAAGTTCTACCATTCGACCTCTGTCTTCGCGATCAAGAGTTATATCGTTCAACGCCCAATCACTTAAAGGCTCACTTTCGCCAGGAAGCCACACATCTACATGAGCTTCCATTCTCCTGTCAATAGTGTAATCCTTGTTTGCAATCCTACGAATAGCATCATTAATTTGAAAACTTTCAAATTCTGCCAAAAAACCAACATGACCAAGATTTATGCCGATAATTGGAACAGTAGTACAATGCACTAACTCAGCAGCCTGAAGCATGGTGCCATCTCCCCCAAGCACCACAACTATTTCCGTATTTTCATCAACTATACGAGTAGTTTTTTTAGCAAAATCAGACACAGAAGCACTGTTGAATACGTCAACAACGAATCCAGCTTTAATAAGTTGAGTCTTGACTTGATTTACCACATCACTATGAACATCGATTCTAGCGTGAGTAACTACAAGAGCACGACGAGCCGACGAAGCGGAATTAGTATCGAAATGTTCCTGCATATACAGCCCCTTCGTACTGTTTAAACACAACTACTACTATTGTAATTGTTAGGATACATATTGAAAAATGCTAAACATTCAATAATTAACTTACTTCTCGTAACGCGCATAAAGAAGATACTCCGTATTGCCATGCGTTCCTTCAATAGGAGATTCGCAAGAGGAGATAACCTTTAGACCGTTTTGATTTGCACAACTTTTTATTGTTTCTAAAGCTTTAATTCTTAAAGTCTCGTCAGTTACTATTCCACCTTTTCCAAGGTTTCCTTTTCCTACTTCAAATTGCGGCTTAACTAAAAGCACAATATCTGCATGCAATTGAGCTATTCTAGAAATTACTGGAATAACAAGCGTTAGAGAAATAAAAGAAACGTCCGAAACTATAAGATTTGGTTTATATGGCAAGTTCTCTTCGTACACATCTCGAATATTTACGCCACTCATTTCAATTACATGTGAATTGTTAGCTATTTTTGGATGCAATTGACCATGACCAACATCTAAAGCTATTACAGAATGAACACCTCTTTGCAAAAGAACGTCGCAAAAACCGCCCGTTGATGCACCTATATCTAGAGCTTTAGTTGATTTGGAAGTAGTTAAACCATTTTTAGAAAACGCTTCGAAAGCACCTTCTAACTTAAGTGCTCCACGAGAAACGTATCTAATACAAAATTGCGTATTTTTTGATTCGTCGATTGTTATTGTATGTGAATTGTTTACTAAAAATGAGGATTTCGTAATATTTCGATTGTCAACACTCACTACGCCAGCATGAATTAAACGCTGAGCAGTTGTCCTACTTTCTGCTAAACCACGACTAACCAAAGCGCAATCTAAGCGTTGTGAAATATTGCTATTTGAAAGTTTACTTAAATCCTCATTCACAGTCATAAGGAAAACTCCGGAAGAGTATAATTTTCCATATTTTCACCGCAATCTTGCAAGCTCCATGCCAGCGCACAAGCAGCTCTTAAAGCATTGCAATCGTTAGTGTTGTTAACTTCAATAATATTATTATTCACAACTCTTGCTATAGCATCTTCACAAGTAAAAGTACTACCGTTAACTCGTTCAGGAGCGTTGTGAGATTCGTTTAATCCTCGCAAGTCTTTAGAAACAAAACTTGGACGCAAATGTTTTGGCGCAAGCATAAGCATGCGAGGATCTGTAACTCCAGTAAGAACAAGTAGAGAAGCATAGCCTCCTCTTGTTCCAGCCTCAATATCAGTATCTAAACGATCTCCAACTGCTAATGAATACTCAATACTAATTACAGGATTCCCATACTCGTCTTTTTCAGTGTATTCTTCACATTCAGAATCATCATGCTTAGCATTAGCAGCAACCAAAAACCTTGCTTCATCATACATTGCAGATTCTGGTTTTCCAGCAGACGAAATAGGCTCTACACCCGTAGCATTAATAACAGCTTGAATCATGGAACCGCATCCAGGAGCAATACCATGCTCTCTTGGAATAGTTAAGTCGCGGTTAGTAACGAAATATTTTGCACCATGCTCAACAGCGAAAGAAACTTCCGCCATTTCTTGCCAAGTCATTTGAGGATACCAGCCTTGAATAACAGCTTTAGGATTATCTTCGCACGAATCTACGAGTTGTAATCCTACGCGTTGCACTTCTTGACGCAAATGTTCAGCGCCGAGAACAAGAACTTTGGATCCTTTCTCAACATTGCGAGCTACCATCCTTGCTGCAACAACAGAAGACGTTATAATCTGCCATGGTTCTACTTTTAAGCCAAAACTTTCCAGTTGTTTTGCAACAACAGATTGGAAACGCGAAGAATTATTAGTTGTGTATTCAATTGCCATTCCATTTTTTTGCGCAAACAAAATGGAATCAGACGCATATTCAACAGCATTTCCACCACGATATACAACACCATCTAAATCAAGCAGTGCTAGACGAAATGCATCGCTTAACGGACGATTACATGAAGAAAAATTCTTTTTCGTTTCAACTTGCATACTATACCTCATTTAAGTTTGCTAAACACTGCACTTAATTTAGATTCAAATTTTTCAAATATATTTTATAAATATCAACTCTCAAAGCAGCAAGTGCCCGGCTTACTTAAAAGCAGCCGGACGCAAATATTCAAATGTTACGAACTACTCTTCGTCAGCGTGAACAGCACTCATCTCGATTGTATCCGTATTATCCGCATTCTCAGAGTTACTTGTCTCTTCTGAGTCTTCTGAGTTTTCTAAATCTTCAGAATCTTCAGTTACTTCAGATTCTTCATCAGATTCTTCATCAGGAGCAAATTGAGCATCATCTTCACTCATGCCAATTTCATCCATCATGTCATCATTCAAATGCTCTAAATCATAGTCGATAACAATATCATCAGGATTTATATCTTCGTCATCAACATCAGCATACTGTTGCTCAAGCTTATCAAGCAAAGACTCTAATTCAATTGCTTCGTCACTACGCCCGGCTTCTTCCAAGAAGTATTGTTCTGCTTGAACTGCACGCATACGATACTCCCCAGGAAGACCCTTTGAACGACCCATTGCATGAACCAATTCAATAGCCTTATCAGCATGACCAGTATCAGCCAAAACACCTGCATAAACGAGGAACATTTCGGCTTTTACTTCTCCCCTTAAGGTTTTTGCTTCATCTGACATGCAAATTTCTAAAGCCTTATCTAGATTTCCCATACCGCGCTCGCAATCGGCAATAAATGGCAAATAATCAAGGTAGCCATTCATTCGCATTGCAGTGCGGAATTCCTTAGAAGCAAGCTTGTAATCGCCCTGACGATAGGCCACAAAAGCTAAAGTTTCGCGAGCAAAATCAATACGAGAAGCTTGCTTAGCAGCCCACTTTGCATGTTCTAATGCAAGTTCAGGATTTTCTTCTTGCAAAGTATAAGCTGCAAGAATATGAAGACCAATATTTTCAGCGTGTTCCTTTGAAAGACCGCGCAAACGCTCGCGATCTTCTTTAGAAAGCATTGCCCATTCCAAACCTTTTGGCATCTTAGGTTCACCAGGGCGACGTGCTGTATAAGGATTTTGAGATGGATAAGAAACAGTTCCGTCAGAATTGCGGCGTGGACCATCTTCAAAGCGGAAGTTACTACGCGAATTTGCGTGACGATCATCTCTGCGATCGTCACGACGATCAAAACGACGCTCATTATCTCTGCGCTCATCGCGACGATCGTCTCTGCGGTCATCACGGAAGCCGCCCTTAGAGCCTTTATGGAAATCTTTATGGAAATCGCCATTGCGATGGTTCTCACGACGACTATCCCTGCGATCGTCACGACGATCAAAACGATGTTCACCATCAAACTTCTTGTAGCGTGGGTTGCCACCTTCTTCACCAGAATGTTCAAAATCTCTAGAGCGGCGGTCATCGCGACGGTCATCTATACGATCAAAATGACGGTTACGATCAAAGCGACGATCATTATCGCGATTCTCTGAGCGGAATCCGTCCTTCTTAAAACTATTCTTCTTAAAACCACCGCGACGGTCATCTTTACGATCGTCATGACGGTTAAAACGACGATCACCCTCACGCTTTACGCCAGAGTGGAAGCTCTCTTCACGGTCATCATCATTACGGCGGAAACCACCCTTCTTAAAACCGCCTTTATGGAAACCATCCTTATGGAAACCACCGCGACGCTCGCTACTTTTACCACCATTGCGATGACCAAATCCACCACGTTCACCAAAAGATTTCTTACCACTCCGCGAGTGTTCGCGTTCTTCGCCCATTCTGGCATACCTCTCATCTATGTGCAATTTTATTACAAAATCACATTTTAATTATATTCATAAAACAACTAAACATCTGCTGAAGCAAGCTATAGCATACATCAAGCAGCAAGCTTACAACAGATGTATTTTTTAATACATCACAAACATTTATTAAGCGCGCTCTACGGCACCGATAGCTTTCTTGCCACGGCGAAGCAAAACGAAACGACCGTGCAAGAAAGAGCCCTCACTTAACACATCGTCGACACCACTTACACGTTCATTATTCAGATACAAACCGCCTGCTTCAATAGCACGACGAGCTTCGGAAACAGTACGTAACAGACCAGCGGCAACTGCAGCCTCAACAACACGGTCTCCAACTTTAGCTTTAGCGAAATCTAGACTACCGTCTTCAGCCTTAACCTTAACGCCATCTAAAGCAGCTTCAAGAGTCTGCTCATCAATATTGCAAAGATCACCACGTCCAAACAAAGCGGAAGAAGCTTCAATAGCCTGGCTCGTTAAATCTTCACCGTGAACGAAACTTGTAACTTCCCACGCAAGCACTCGCTGAGCTTCACGACTTCCAGGATCATCCTGAATTTGTTGAGCTAAACGATCAATTTCATCTTTTGGCAAGAAAGTAAACACCTTAAGCAACTTAACAACTTCATCATCAGGCTGATTGAACCAGAACTGGTAGAAGCGATAAGGGCTAAGCATAGAAGGATCAAGCCACATGGCATTACCTTCTGACTTACCAAACTTACGACCTTGATTATCTGTAATAATTGGGCTAGTAAACACGTTTACGGATGCGCCACGAACCTTACGAATCAAATCCATGCCGGAAGTGAGATTACCCCACTGATCCGAACCGCCAAGTTGCAAAGTTACGTCGTAATTATCAAACAAGTACAAGAAGTCGTTACCTTGCAAAACTTGATAACTAAACTCAGCAAAAGAAATACCTTCATCGGAATTTAAGCGACGAGCCACAATATCCTTAGAAAGCATTGTTCCAACTCGGAAGTTCTTACCAACATCGCGCAAAAAGTCGATAGCAGACATCTTAGAAACCCAGTCGTAATTGCTGACAAAACGAACAGGATTTTCACCATCAAGAGGCAAAATTCGACCAATCTGCTTACGCAAGCGTTCAGCCCAGCCAGCCACAATATCCTTAGAATTAAGAGTGCGTTCTCCGCTTTGACGAGGGTCACCAATCAAACCAGTAGCACCACCAACTAAAGCAATAGGATGATGACCTGCAGCCTGCAAGTGACGCATATTAATAAGCTGCACAAGATTACCAATATGCAATGAAGCAGCAGTAGGATCGTAACCGCAATAATACGTTAATGGTTCTCCGTCAAGCGCTTGAGCAAGCTGCTGCTCATCAGTAGATTGTGAAATTAATCCACGCCACTTAAGCTCTTCAAACAAAGAAGCAAAACCTGCTTCCTTGTAGTTCCTGACCTGAGCCATTCGTATCTCCTTAATACAGAATACCGATAAATATCGGGCGCTTTGCGCGTCCACAAGCCTTTCAATTTTTGCAGCACATGGCGACACGCATAATAAAAAAGTGCCAAATATTATAAAGTACAATATTTGGCACTATAACGTGACAGCTAATAATCTAATTTTAAAATTATTTTATAGGCGAGATATAAGCAGAACCATCGCTTTTTGAATTTGCAAATTTATAATAATTATCCATTGCATTTTCAGCCTCTACAATTTGCTCTTTAACTCGCGCGAAGGCTGTACCGCCACGACCGCATCTGGCAGACACAGATCCAGCACTAGTCAATATTGTTCTGATATTCGCAATTTCTGCGCTATCAACAAAACCGCTTAGAATATTTGAAAAATCATCATCGCTTAAATCAGCAAGATCTCCCCCAATTTCCTCAGCTCGCTTTACACACAAACCAGACAAAGTATGAGCATTACGGAATGGAACACCCTTTTTTACAAGCCATTCTGCAATATCTGTAGCAAGAGCGAAACCAGTAGAAGACTGTTCATAAAGTCTATTTAGATCAAATTTCATAGTTTCTACCATTCCAGCAAAGGCTGGAAGAAGCACTTCTAAAGTGTCAATTTGATCAAAAACAGCTTCTTTATCTTCTTGCAAATCGCGAGCATAAGCAGTAGGAAGACCTTTAAGAGTTGCCATTAAACCAGTTAAATCGCCTATTAATCTACCAGCTTTACCGCGAGCAAGTTCAGCAATATCTGGATTCTTTTTTTGAGGCATAATCGATGAGCCAGTTGAATAAGCATCATCTAAACGAACAAATGCAAATTCTTGAGTATTCCAAATAATAATTTCTTCACTTAATCGTGATATATCAACGCCAATCATTGCTGCGATGAATGAAAATTCTGCGACTAAGTCTCTACTTGCAGTTGCGTCTATAGAATTAACGCAAACTTTAGAAAAACCAAGCTCTTTAGCTACTTCTTCTGGATTAAGACCAAGAGTATTGCCTGCCAAAGCGCCTGCTCCATAAGGGCTTTCATCTGCACGCAAATCCCAATCTATGAAGCGATTTACATCTCGTAAAAGCGGCCAAACATGTGCCATTAACTGATGCGCAAGCAAAATTGGTTGAGCATGTTGCATGTGAGTGCGCCCCGGCATCACCGCGTCTTTTGCATTTTTTGATTGATTCAGCAACGCTTGGCAAACTGACAACAATAATGATGCAATAATGCGCGCATGCCTACGCAAAAACATACGTATTAAAGCTGCAATTTGATCATTTCTAGAGCGACCTGCACGAAGCTTTCCGCCAAGCTCATTTCCAGCAATTTCAAGTAAACCGCGCTCTAATGCTGTAGCTTCATCTTCATCTTCCTCAATGGGTGCGAAAGTTCCGTCATCTACATGCTTTTGCAATTCATCTAATGCACAAGATAAATCAGCATACTCTTTTTCGTTAAGAAGACCTGCACGATGCAACGCATGCGCATGAGCTCTAGAACCAGCAATATCATCATCCGCTAATCGCCAATCAAATTGTGTGGACTTGCTTAGTTTCGTCAGCTCTGCTGAAGGACCTGAACTAAATCGTCCACCCCACAATGCAATAGGGTGATTAGTATTATTACTTTCATTATTTTCTAGTTCTGCGGCTGCTGCTTTTGTTGCATCGTGCATAGTTTATTACCTTTATATCTTTTTTATATATCGTATTAGTTGTTGTCTGCAACGCGCATATCTCTTGCTGCTGCAACCTTGCTAGACAATCCGTAGATTTCAATGAATCCATTGGAAGCACGCTGATCAAATGTATCTGAAGAATCATACGTTGCTAAATTAAAGTCATACAATGATTCCTCAGAACGACGTCCAGTAACTACAGCTTTGCCAGCATACATAGTCATTCGAATCTCTCCAGAAACATGCTCTTGAGTTTCATTAATAAATGCGTTAAGAGAACGCACAACTGGAGAGAACCACTGACCATCATAGACAAATTCAGCCCACTTTTTATCAAGAGCACGCTTTAACCTATGCTGCTCACGCTCCAGGCAGCAATTTTCAAGCTCTTGGTGTGCAACAATTAAAGCTTGAGCACCTGGAACTTCGTACAATTCACGAGATTTAATTCCTACAAGACGATCTTCAATAATATCGATTCGTCCAATTCCTTGCGCTCCAGCTCTTGCATTCATTTCTTCAATTGCTTGCAAAGGCGTTACGCTATGACCGTCAATTGCGACTGGAATACCTTTTTCAAAAGTAATTGTAACTTCATCCGGTTCTTGAGATTCAAGAGGATTTTGCGTATAAGAATAGCACTCTTCAGTCGGAGCATTCCATGGATCTTCTAGGAAACCGGTTTCAATTGCACGACCCCACACGTTTTGGTCAATCGAATATGGGCTTTTCTTGCTTTGTTCAATTGGAAGCTTGTGCTCATTAGCGAATTCTATTTCAACATCACGAGTAAGTGACAAGTCTCGAATTGGGCTAATAGCTTTTAATTCTGGATCCAAAGATTGGATTGCAACTTCAAAACGAACCTGATCGTTTCCTTTGCCGGTGCAACCATGCGCAATTGTGTCTGCATCAAATTGATGAGCTGCATTCACTAAGTGGCGAGTAATCAAAGGCCTAGAAAGAGCAGAAACCAATGGATACACGTCTTCATACATTGCGTTAGCTTTTAATGCAAGCATGCAATAATTATCTGCGAATTCTTCGCGAGCATCGACAACATATGCCTCAACTGCACCACAAGCCAAAGCACGATTCTTAATTACTTCAAGTGCTTCACCGCCTTGACCAACGTTTAGCGACACAGCTACAACGTCTTGACCTGTTTGCTCTTTAAGGTATGGAATTGCTACCGAAGTATCGAGGCCACCTGAATACGCCAAGACAATACGTTTTTTATTAGTCATTGTGACCTCCCAGGTCATGTATTGAATAAATAAACAATAAAGAGCATATTATACATCTAAAATAAAATCAACAGATGCGCCAAAAAATTATTATATTTTTACCATCTTCGAAGGGTTATTATAAAATATAAAAAATATATCAATTATAGTTATACATATAAAAACGCGCGCAGCTCAACAATGCACTGCACGCGTATAAATCTTTTCGTTACTGCAAAATTATTTTTTTAATACAATATTTAATTAAATAGCCACAATATTTTTTAATAAATTGTTTAACGAGAAGCTACTGAAAGCATCCAATTTGCTCGATTTTCAGCTTCTTCATTTGAAACGCAAACCATAATAACTGTATCATCTCCAGCAACTGATCCTAAAATACCTTTCAAAGGCTGACGATCTATAACACTTGCAACGTATTGTGCTGCACCTGATGGAGTATGAATAACAACAATATTATTTGCGTGTCCAACTTCAGTGACAAGACCTGCTAAAGTGCGAGCAACTTGCTGATCAATTCGCACAGTATCCATAGCATGACGATTGCCAGTACCATCGCCAAGCACATACGCAATCCTGCCATCCGTCAATCGAATTTTAACGGCATTTAACTCATCTAAATCTCGGCTCAAAGTAGCTTGAGTAACATTAAAACCATGACGCGCCAACACTTTAGCGAGTTGAGATTGAGAAGTAATCACTTCTGCCAGTAACGCTTGTTCAATAGCGTTTAAACGCGCTGCTTTTGTTGCAGGACGTTGCTGTTTTATTGACACTTCGTTATTTGATTCTGCATCCGTTTCTGGATTCATCATAATTTTATCAAAACCTTTCATAAACATATTTTCAATTAAATATATACGAATATGTGTATACATATCTACATGCATAAAAAAATTATTTATGTGTTCTTCGTCACACATATCTATTATGCACGAAAAATGCTATATTTTATTTAAAAAATAGATGTTACTTTACATAAAAAGAAAAAGAGTTAATAATACAATAAATGCGATTATGCATACTATTATTAGAACGTATGCACAATCGCATTAACTAAAATATATTATATTTTACACTCGCAAAGTTGCGTGCAAGACTTCAGCAGCATCCGTAATCTTCTTACGAACTTCTTCCATCTCTTCGCCAGAAAGTGTTCTATCATTTGCTCGGAACGTTACGGAATAAGCAAGAGAACGCAAACCTTCTCCAAGCTGCTCACCCTCATACACATCGAACAACTCAACAGATTCAAGCAAATCTCCAGCAGACTTTTCAATAGCAGACTGCAATTCATTTGCTTTCAACTCAATTGGTGCAGTGAAAGCGAAATCTTGCTTTACAGGAGGGAAAGTCGAAATTGGTTTAGCTTGAACAGGCTTCATAAGCATATTCTTAAACAATTCAGTTAAATCAAGCTCGAATGCTGCAGAATGCTTAGGTAAATCTAATGCTTCACAAACATGTGGATGCAATTCGCCAACAACACCGAGATTGACGCTTGAACCATCTTCAGCAAGAACACAAACTTGAGCACTACGACCAGGATGCCAAGAAGATGGAGCATCTTGAGCTTTAAACTGTTCGAGAATGAACTTAACACCAATTCTCTTACCAACTCGCTGGAGTGCTTCAACAGCATCGCTCCAATCAACATCTCTATGAGTACCAAGCCAACCAGTTTCTTCAGCATGACCAGTTAGCAAAGCAGCAACATGCAAAGGTTGTTCCGGTAATCCAGCATCCAACGCAGCAAGCTCAGCATTAGAAGGTCTAACAGAACCAGGTAATGCAGGAATTGCAGGAGCATTTGGATCGCTAAAGTACACATGACCAAGCTCATACATGGAAATATCTGTTAAACCACGATGAAGATTGCGTCGAACAGTACCAGCCAAAGTCATCAAAACAGAACGACGAAGCCAAGGCCTGTCTCCAGCTAAAGGATTAGCAATACGAACACTTACTTCAGCAACTTCATCCACATTTTGACGGAAAGCTTTAATATCTTCCTCACCAACAAATGGATAGCTTAAAGATTCAACAAAACCAGTTTCCGCTAACTCATAAGCAATAGCTCGTCTAGTTTGCTGTTGCGCAGTTAAGCCAGTTCGACCAGTAACAGGAACAGCAGGAACCTTAACAGGAATCTCATCATATCCAACAAGTCGAGCAATTTCCTCTACTAGATCGCAAGGCTCATTCAAATCAGGACGCCAAGTTGGAGGAAGAACGGAGAAGGATCCATTGCCACCACCAGCAACAGAGCAACCAATATCGGTAAGAATATCGCTAATGCGATTCAAATCAACATCCAAACCAGCAACTCGCTGCACTTCATTAGCTTTAAACACAATCACATTTCGCGACTGAGTATTATTGACATCACACGGCGATGTAGATGGCTTAGCTCCACCAAACTGTTCCAAAAGATTTGCAGCCATTTGTGCAGCTGCTGGCTGCAATTGGGTATCAACGCCACGCTCAAAACGACGAGAAGCCTCAGAAGGAATCTTATGTCGACGAGCAGTACGAGCAATTGAAACGGGATCAAAGTGCGCTGCCTCAATCAAAATATTTTTCGTTTCACTCGTAACTTCGCCATACATGCCGCCCATAACACCTGCTAAGCCAAGCACGCGTGAACCATGGTTTCCACGAGGAGAATCGCAAATAACTAAATCCTCAACATGCAATTCATGATCTTTGCCATCCAAAGTCGTAAGATGTTCGCCCTCATGTGCACGACGAACTACAATTGGACCTTCAATTTTGTCTAAATCATAAGCATGAAGAGGTTGACCCAAATCAAGCATGACATAATTAGTGATATCAACAGCAAGAGAGATACTGCGCATACCTGCACGCGTTAAACGACGCTGCATCCAACGTGGGCTTGCACAAGTGGAGTCAAAACCGTGTACAGCACGCGCATAATATCGATCACAACCAGGTACACCATGAATTGGATTAGTATCTTCAATACTCACGTCAATATCTGAAGTCTTGTGACCTTCATCGTTAATTTGCGATACCTGCTCATTCAACTTTGAAACAGGATCCGTATAAACAGCACCAGTTGAATGATGATATTCGCGAGCAACACCACGATAAGAGAAAGCATATCCACGATCAGGCGTTATGTTAATCTCCAAAATCGGCTTATTAAGATGCAACAACTCCATTACGTCGTCGCCAGGCTTCAACTCATCATATTCAGCCTTAGAGAAGCCATATTCACGCAACAAAATAATGCCATTGTGGCTATCTCCCAAACCAAGCTCACGCTCTGAAGCACACATACCGTCAGAAATATGACCGTAAGTCTTACGCGGCTCAATCTTAAAATCTCCAGGCAGAACAGCACCAGGAAGAGTTACAACAACCTTTTCACCGGCAGCCATATTAGGAGCACCGCAAACAATGCCACGAGGAACTTTCTTGCCGTTCTCGTCAACATCGTTGTATTTATCTCCAACATCAACATGGCACCAATTAATAGTTTTGCCATTTTTCTGCGGTTCAGGAGTAGCGTCAACTACGTAACCGACAACAATTGGACCGGTAACTTGAGAAGTATGAATTTCTTCTTCCTCTAGACCAACACGAACTAAATCTTTAGCAAGCTGTTCGTAAGTTAAACCTTCTGGCACTTCAACATGATCTTTGAGCCAGTCAATATCTACCATTGGCATGAGTTTTACTCCCCCATTACAAACTGTTCACTGAAGCGCTTATCGCCTTCAACCAAATCATGCATATCGTTAATATCGTGGCGAAGAAGCAGAGTCCTCTCCAAGCCGACACCAAAAGCAAAACCGGTATACACTTGTGGATCTAAACCTGCAGACTTCAACACATTAGGGTTAACCATTCCGCAACCGCCCCATTCAATCCAGCCTGGACCGCCCTTTTTATCTGGGAACCAAAGATCCAGCTCAGCACTAGGCTCAGTAAATGGGAAGTAGCTTGGTCGCAAGCGGCTCTTTGCATCTGGACCAAACATCGCAACAGCTAAACGATCGAGAACACCCTTTAAATCAGCCATTGTTAAATGCTTATCTACAGCCAAAGCTTCACATTGATGGAAAACTGGAGTATGTGTTGCATCCAGTTCATCAGTGCGGAACACTCTACCAGGAGAAGCAATATACAGAGGAACTCCACGCTCAATTAACGCACGTACTTGATCAGAAGAAGTTTGCGTGCGCAAAACCATATTTGAACCGACAAAGCCTGCAGCATCCTTAGCTTGATTACCCTGAACGTAGAAAGTATCTTGCATTTGACGCGCAGGATGATCCGGACCAAAGTTCAATGCATCAAAATCAAACCATTCAGTTTCAACTTCTGGACCTGCAGAAATCTGCCAACCCATAGACACAAAGAAGTCTTCAAAATCCTCAATAATACGAGCAATAGGATGACGAGCACCTAAAGGCTTACGATTAATTGGAAGAGTCATATCTACAGTTTCTGCAGAAAGCATGTTAGCCTCTTCAACAGCTTTAATTCGCTCTGTAGCTTCTGCAAAAGCTCGACCAAAATCAGCTCGCAAAGTTGACATCACCTTGCCAACTTCCTTCTTTTGATCCGCAGGCAAAGAACCAATTGCTTTACTTGCAACAGTCATCACTGACTGCGCGCCAGCATACTTAGTTTTAACAGCCTTCAGCTCTTCCATAGTTTGAGCAGCTGTAACGCTAGCAATACCTTCTTTTACTGCTTTACTTACAGCTTTAATATCGAATGGCTTATTATCGGTCACAGCACCTTTCCTATCTGTGTTATACGTATATTCATTGTTTATATACGCTATTGCAAAATATTGCCCAAAGCTATATTTTTCGCTCATGACTCGACATAGCCAAGCCCATAAGCATTACTGCTGCACTTGTTGCAAGGTTCATTGATTCCGCTTTTCCATATATTGGAATTATTGAAATATCGTCAACCTGCTGTAATACTTCTTTAGGTAAGCCTCTAGCTTCATTACCAAATAAAATAGCCAAAGAACTGCTAATAACCTCGGAATTGACTAAAATTTTTGGAAATGGCACAGGTTTAATCTTGTCAGTTCCGTAAATATCAGCTGCAATAACTCGAATATTTGCTTTTGCAGCGCATTCGAACCAGTCTTGAACGCTTAATTGCACTACAGGAAGATGAAATAGTGAGCCAGCAGTCGAACGCACAAGCTTAGCATTCCAACGACTTACGCAATCATCAACAAAAACAACAGCATCGCATCCAGCAACATCTGCAACACGAATAATAGCACCAGCGTTGCCAGGATCTCTTACCTGCCAGCAAGCTGCAATACGAAGAGGCTTAAAATCGTTTTTTACTTTTACTTGTGCTGATTGCTGTAAATTTTTAAACTCACTAAAATAAATATCGTCCAAAGATTTCGAATTAGCAACCGCAACAATTCCCTGTGAATCAGCACTAATTTTTTGCATAATACTTGATTCAACAGGATGAACATATAAATCTTTAGATAACGCTTCTTTAATAATTGCTTTCAAAGAAGAAGATTGGTTAGTTTCTTCTTCATTATTTATACAGGCATCTTTAGTGACGTAAATATCACTTATTGAATCTGAAGCGTAGCGAACAGCCTCACGCACACTTTGCGGACCTTCAACTAAAAAACGCTGCAAATCATGCGACTTTGCGCGACCTAAAGAAACGAGTCTGCGCACGCGCTCACTGTGAGCATTATCAATTAGTTCTTTTAACGGCATAAATATAACTTTACTTCAAAAACAATTACGACACAGGAAATACGCATTCACGTATTTATGCAAACTTGTCACGTTCTTTGCAACAAGACTTATAAGCAAAACCTTAGAAACTCTATTCATGATGCTCTGAAGCACTAGAAGTGGTATAACCCTTAGGCTCAAGTTGGAAAGTAGTGTGAGAGACAGAAACAGGAAAATGCTCGCGCAAGCAGTCCTGAAGCTGGGAAAGCACTTGAGAGCATTGAAACATTGTCATATTAGGATCCACAACAACATGTGCCATAAAAATCGGCATACCAGTAGAGACAGTACTAGCGTGCAAATCATGAACTGCAAGAACATGAGGAACATGCTCTAGATGTTCACGAACTTTGTTTAAATCAAGACCTTCAGGAGTCTGCTCAAGAAGAACCTTAACAGCATTCTTAAGAAGCTTTAACGCACGAGGAATCATAAGAAGCGCAATAATACCGCCAGCTAAAGCATCAAAACCTACCCAACCTGTACTCATCATTACAATAGCTGAGACTACAACTGCAACAGATCCAAGAGCATCGTTCATAACCTCAAGAAAAGCAGCACGCATATTCATATTGTCTTGCGATTGAGACATAAGAATTACAAGAGAACCTAAATTCGCAGCTAAACCAAGGACACCAAAGAATAGCAGCTGATTTACATCGCGAATGCCTTGATGTCCACTACCAAAAAGACGCATTCCAGCTTCAACAAGAGCATACACTCCTACAAGCAGTAAAATAAGAGCTCCCGCAGCAGCTGTAATAACTTCAAGACGCGCCCAACCCCACGTGCGCTTACTATTTGGACGACGACGCATAAGAATTGCAGTAACTGTTGAAGCTGCAAGAACGGAAATGTCTGTAAGCATATGACCTGCGTCTATAAGCAGCGACAAAGAATTGGTTATGAAAGAACCAATTACCTCAGCAAAAAACACAGTTGCAGTAAGAGAAAGCGTAAGAAGCAAACGATGCTGATGCGCATGACTTGCGTGAATTGCTTCTGCTTGGGAAGCTGCGTTGGCATTGTTGTAATTAGTATCGAAAGAGTTGGCATTTGCATTCGCACTGCTTGAGTGTGAATCAGTGTCACTAGTTCGAATTACATCGTTATGATTATGCACTTTCCAGCCTCCTAAAATATTAAAATATTTGGACGATATTGTTTCTCAATATCATTCGCATTTTGCCTTATACGTAATGAACCCCAGCCTAAGCCGGGGTTCAAATTGCTAAACAGTCATATCTACAACTATGTAATCACACACCGTCAACATAAGCGTGTAAGCGAAAACTGACAAACTGAAACTGTAAGCGGAATCTGGTCATTCCCCCAAACCTACAGCGTATAACAAGTTGCCCACGCTCGTCTGATCTGCCTGCTTTCCGACAGTAACGCAGTACCGTTTCTGCACCAATGTCTCATTTCGTTGGTTTTGAGACACTCGCGCAGATTGCATGCTGCGATATGGTCTCTCACATATTAACTCAATCTTATTTGACCATCATCGTCTACGATTTTGCCAGATTTCAGCAACATATCCAAAGCATTATCTAAAGCTTCAGTATCAGATCTTCCTAACCGCTTCTTTCCATATTGCCCAATCATAAAGCGATATAAACCATCCTTTGCCACACTAACATTTTTGCTAATAATCTCAAGCATTCCTTCGCCAATCTCTTCAGGTGCAATTTGCTTAAAATCGCGGAGAATATCACCAGGCAATCTGAAAGCAATATGGGCATCCTTTAAATACATAAAACCATTACGACGAATGATGCCAAAATCTTCACAGCCTCGCATTTTTATGTCAAAACTTTTTTGCACAGCTGAAGGAACTTTTTCACGCTGGAAATACCAAACAATTCTCTGCAAAAGAAGGTTTTCTGAAAGAGGAGCTTCAACTTCTAGAATATCCTTAACAATTTCTTTGAAACCTATGCTCTTATGCTTGTCAAAAATATCTTTACAATCTTTAGTACTGCTAGCCATCTTATATTTTTCAAAAGAAAAATGATTATTAACAACAGGTTGCGTAATATCATAAAGATTTTTTGCAGACTTTTCTTTTAAACTGCTCATATTTTCTTCGTATTTATTAGAAAAATCTGCATGCGTAACATGCTTACCATGAACGGAATCTCGAACGTGCATGTCATCAGAGCTGGGATTAGATGAAACCTTACCTTCATTAGATAGCTCCAAGTTACTATCATCAGAATTAAATTCATGAATATACTGAATTTTTACAGCATCATTAGCAACATGCAGAAGCTTCTCTTGCTCAACTAGTTTATTTCTAAACCACTCAGTCGACCAAATTCTATAGAATTTCCAACCCATATTTTCCAAAATAGTCTGTCGAAGCCTATCGCGATCACGAGCATTCTTGGACGAATGATATGTAGCACCATCACACTCAATCGCCAAAACATAGTCGGAACTATTGCGAATCTTTAATCCAAGATCAATCCTGAATCCAGAGCATCCTACCTGTGTGTCTACAGAGAACCCATGATTTCGTAAGAATTCACACACTTCAAATTCAAAGTCTGAATCAAACTGATCTATGTTTCCTACACTCTCATTGCGCTCTAAAGCGATCTCACCATTTTCAGCAAAATCAAGATACTCTCTCAGAAGTCTAACACCTTCTGATTTCGTGCGGCTTAGATCTATATCAGTAGCATGCATAGAAGAAGCAACTTGAATATTATATTTTGCTCTTGTAACAGCAACATTCAAGCGTCTTTCGCCACCTTCTTTATTTAAAGGTCCAAAATTAAGCGAAAGTATACCTTTAGAATCAGGACCATAGCCAATGCTGAATATAATAGTGTCACGCTCATCACCTTGAACAGTTTCAAGATTCTTTATGAAGAACGCATCCTCTTTGTTCTCATCAAAGAAAAACTCTTTTTCTGGAGTAGATTGACGCCTCCTAAACAACAATTTGTCAATAAGATTTTGCTGACTTTGACTAAATGCAACAACACCCAAACTTCTATTAGGATATTTATCAATGTTCTTATAAATCAAATCAACAACGTACTCAGCTTCTTTCCTATTGTTATGAGAAGAACGATCAAATTCTCCATTGGCATAGTAATAATCAATTCCTAGACCCTCAGAATCAGACTGAGCAGATGGAAAACTTATAAGCTTATTATCATAAAAATTCTTGTTAGAAAATGCAATAAGCTGCTCACAGCGACTACGATAATGCCAGATTAATCTGACCTGCGGCAAAACAACAGAAGCTAAGTCTAATATAGAATCAAAGCTTCTTATATCGTCATCATCTTCGTCATCATCTTCACTATTATTTATAACAGTGCTAAAGAAATTAGTAGGTGGCATTTGCTTAGAATCACCAACAATAATAGCTTGCTTGGCACGACTTATTGCGCAAATCGCATCCCAAGGAAACATCTGTGAAGCTTCGTCAAATATTACAATATCAAATTTCATAGAGTCATAGTCAAGATACGTGCTAACGCTCAGCGGTGACATCATAAAACATGGCTTAACTTTCTGAACAAGCTCTCCAGCTTCTTTAATAAGTTCGCGTATATTCTTTTTGCTTCTTGATTTCTTATTTTCGCGCAACAGTATACTTAAAGGACTTCCAGATGCAGCGTAATTAGACTCAGGGCATGCAGATGAAAGCTTCTCACGCAACTTTATTCGATTTATTTTAAACTGCTCAATGTCCTTCTCTGCAAATTCTTTTACTGCCCTATCTTGAGAAAGCCTACTAAATTGCGACAAAGAACTATTCTGCCTAATAAGTAAGTCAATCCATTGCAAATAGAACTGCTTCTTAAAAGTTCCAACAATACTGTCTTTATTAACATTATTCTCTATAATATCGTTAATAAACTTTAGCATTCCAAATTTCTTAATTTTATTAAGTAATTCTCTAAATCCACACCATTGGCGCAATTGATCAAATGATGAAAGACAATCCTCAAGTTTAGATTTAGCATCATCAAGCGAAATAGACTGAAAATCAACAATTCCCCTATCAAAATTATTGAAAATATAATCGAAATTTTGAACATTACTTTCATTTAGTATATTGAAAATTTGATTAGAATATTCAATGAACGTTTTACTCTCAGACAAGAAGCTTAAATACTTTTCTAACGGTTCAAATGAGTGTTCATTAGAAAGCATATTTGCAAGCGTATTCATTTGTTCGCTTACATAATCCCAGTTAGTTTCAATACCGTTATACGCTGAACCAAACATTGATTTAACAGAAGCTTCGATATAATAGTACTCACTAACTGCTTTCTGATAATTTGATAGAGTTTCCATTAAAAGAACTAACTCATCATATTTAATCTTTTTGCCTATTTTTTTGCATAGTCGTACATCAGAAACAATCTTTTTATAATCAGAGTTAAAAATTCTAGATATTGCACTATTAAGATGTTTCAAATCGTTGAGATTTTTTAAACCATCTAACTTATAAATGCCATCATTGTAATCAGACATCTTTTGCAACGAAACATGTATCTCATCACTTAGCGCCTTCAATTTTTGCAAAGAATCATAGGCAATATTAAAATTCTGCCTGTTTAAAAGAGCAGGAGTAATCAATAACGATTCACCAATGAATTTAAAGAAATAACCCCAAAAAACAGAATCCTTAAAGCTTTTACAGCTAATGTTATATCTTTCAGACATAACACCTGTTACAGTAATCAATTCTCGCAGTGCGTCAACTAAAGAAGAAATACTACTTTTTATTCGCATCTCTTCTTGCAAAGAAATGTTCTGATTTATATATCCGTACCAAGGGTTATCACGGTAGTCATACCCTATAGTAGGAAGATAATCCACATATTCTGTTAAAAGATTAGTAGCAGTATCTAGATAATCTGTTCCTAATTTAGATATATCTTGAACCTCACATATAATATCAGCATTTTCATCAAATTTTGCAAGACGCTCATATAAATCATATAAACTCTTATTAATTACAGGATTTATTTTGTGGAGATTGTAATCATAAGAATCCAATTTCTCTTTTGCTTTTACTTTAACATTTATTTCCTCATCAACTTTTAGTTGATTAATTTCATTCTTTTGAATATCGAAGTTATTACATATATCTTTAATAACATCTTTCTTATTGGCTTTATTTGAATGAAGTTGAAGGCAGAAGTCAGCAATACCTGTCTGCTGCATTTTGTTATATACAACTTTTAGCGCAGCAAGTTTTTCTGAAACGAATAATACTTTTTTGCCATCATTAAGACATTCAGCAATGATATTTGTTATTGTTTGACTTTTACCAGTTCCTGGAGGGCCTTGCAAAACAAAGCTTTTACCAGATTTAGCCATTTCTATAGCATCAATTTGGCTAGAATCAGCGTCAACAACATTGCATAAATCAATTATTGAATCCTTACCAGCCTCAGACTCATCTATATCTTCATCAGATTCATCATAAGAATCTGCAGAACCACCTAAAAGCTTATTGACAATTAAATTATTAAGAATCTTATCTTTATTATTCTTAAGATCCATATACATATTTATTTTTGCGAAAGAAAAAAGTCCGATCTTACATTCTTTACTTATTTCCCAACCTAATTTAGAAACTAAATCTTGAACACTTTCAAAATATTCTTCTAGAGTTGTTCCATTTTTATATTCCGGAAGAGTTATGCCATACTCGTTATTGACTTTGAGCGAAAATGTTTCATTTATGAGAATTTCATCATCAAGTACAGATATTATGTACGGATCAGTAAGAGATTTATTTGTTATCTGTATAGGAATTAAAAGTATAGGAGCATAACGGACAGTATCAGCGTAATTAGTATCTTTCCAATGAATAAATCCAAATGCTATATACGCAACATTTATACCGGTTTCTTTCATAATTTCATTGGAAGTTTTCATAATATTTCTTGCAGCAGCTACAGGCTTACCGTAAGTGCTATACGCAAGAACTTGTGAGGAACTTATTTCATTAGAGAATCTATTAAGAAAATCGTTTTTGTTATAAATACGTTTATTTTCTCTACTATCTGAATTTGTATCTGACACAAAAGAATCGTCATAATCATTATTCTCATCGTCAAGAATCTGCGCTGGATCAAATATTGTAAAAGGATTTGGATTATCTGAAGAAAATTCTTGGAAAATCTCTTCGGCACTTGGTTTCAATATTTCTAAAGTAGATAATTTACGATCTTTAAAACTTACAAGATTATTTCGCTTGCCAGTATCCAATAATTGTTCTGCCCACTTATCTATACGCTTAGATAACTCAATTAATTGTTTGGCTTCCATCTGCTCTTTACCTCACAAGCAACGTTGGTAACAACTCAATTGGAATAATTTTAACTCTAAATACTTTCTTTTTATCTACAAAAGCAGAGTTTTAAAAAAAAATAATCTATAAATAATTTTGAAGGACAGCAGCAAAGACTACTGTCCTTCAAAAAATTAATATTCAAATATTCTTAGAGCAAATCTATTGTCTACCCCAACGAGGTCTATCGCCATCACGGCTTCTACATACCATTGGAGTTCCCTTAGTTGTTATACCAGTAGCTCCTTCTTCTGAACAGAAAGATCCAGGATGTACATAATTTTGAGATGCCGAAGGTTGATCATCCTGAGACTGCTGAGGAACGTTATTATTTACAGGCTGCTTATGCTTGACAACCGGAGGACGTTTTTGTTGAGCTGCATTACGAGCTTCCTCATCTTCCTTATTTTTTGCCTCGATGCTTTCATTAACAGCTTTTACAGCATCAGGAATTGCATCAATATCACCATTGTCTATTGCTGCATTAAGGTCATCAATCACTTTAGGATCTTTAACTTTACCTACTGCATCATCCGCAATTTTTTTCGCTTCACTAAAAACATGTTTTCTATATGAATCCTGAACATCATTAGAAGCCTGTTCTAGTTCTTTTATTTTATCTTTGTACACTTTTAGCTGATCATTAAGTTCTTTATTTGATTTCTTAATGTCATCTTTATTATCTGCTAAGCATGAAATAGTAGGGAAATCTACATTCTTAGCTTCATCCAATACAGAATTTAAGTTATCCAATACTGACGAATCTTCTACATCATCAGAAGAAATTTGACCAGTTTTATTTTTTGCATCATTTAATGCATCTTCTAGAGCCTTACTCGCAGCATTCACTTTAACTTTCAAATTCTCGCAAGTTTTCTGTAATGATTTAAATTCTGCATTTGAATCCGCACATCCACTAAAACAAACCATAGAAAAAGAAATTAGTACTATGAATGCAAGTGAGCTTAAGCGACGAAACTTTCTATATTTAGAATGAAGAACATTACTGCACTTCCCTAGTGCACAATTATTATCACGAATCATTATAAATCCTAATAAATATCAATGTATTATATGGATTTGCGCTAACAAACCACAGTGGAATTTTAACACAACCCAAGCATAGACTACCCAAAAACTCAAAAAGCAAAAAGCGCCACACAGCTAAAAACTGTGCAGCGCTTTGTTTGTGCCTCCGGTGGGACTCGGACCCACAAGCCCGTAAGGGCGTCAGATTTTAAGTCTGATGCGTATGCCAATTCCGCCACAGAGGCAGCAATCACTTATTATGCCATATATCTAAGCAAAGAACAAGCTCAGCGTGTGGCGAGTAACTTTCTTCCCAAATCAATCGTAATTCCGTCAAGCAAACCATGCTCACTTGCAACAAACGTATCCAAAACCCCACCGTGATCCTCATACGCAGCTTTTGCTAATCTCTCCAACACGCGACTCCAAATAACTGCTCCACCGCCAACAACATCCACACGCCCTGGGTGAATCGTCGCATACGTGCGCCTGCAGTCCTTAGGCATACGCAAAAATCGATTATTAACAGCGTAGGCCTGCTCTAACCCAATACGCACACCATCGACAGCAGTATGATCATAATGCTGCAATCCCATAGTCAAAGCAGCCATAGTTGTCACAGTTCCAGAAACGCCAATAATAGTACGAGCTCGCCCTGCAGGGACAACTTTGAAAGCGTCATCAATATGCTTGTCAATATCTTCAATCGCAGCTTGAATTTCCTCTTCAGTAGGAGGATCAGTATGCAAATGCCTTTCCGTCATTCTAACGGAACCAACATTCATGGAGTACGCCGCAGAAACCTTGTGCGTTGGCAAGCAGTCCCCATCCCCTCCAAGCACTAACTCAGTAGAACCTCCACCTAAATCAACTACGAGATACGGTGGCTGCAACTCATCGCGAGACACAACGCTTGTTGCACCAAGGAAGCTAAGAGCTGCCTCTTCAGTACCACTAATAACTTCAGGACGAACACCAAGCTCATCAATCATCATTTGTTCAAAAATCTCACGATTTTCAGCATCTCGTGTAGCTGAAGTTGCCACAAAACGAATCGCATCAACTGGATGTTCTTTCAAAACTTGCGCAAATTCGTGCGCAGCCTCCCTCACTCGTTCCAAAGCGTCATCTGCGAAACGATGAGTTTCGTCAATTCCCTGACCTAGTCTAACGACGCGAAGCATACGAGGCACAATATCTTTCATTCCATGCTCAGAAACTTGCGCAATTTTTAGTCGAATAGAATTCGTACCACAGTCAATTGCGGCAACCTGTACTGTTTTTTCTGCACAAGTAGTCGTGTCACTTTTCACAGCTTCGCCCTCTGCAGTTTTATCTTTTGCAATCGTTTCGTCTTCCACAACAACTTCCGTTTCAGTAGCATATGCATCATCGCTCCACGGAGTAGTACAGCGGCACACGCTAGGATCAAACTCATCTTTAATGCGCTCTAACACCATATCACCAATAGGATTTACACCTTTGCCCATTACCAATGTTTGCGCAAGCAAAGCATGCAAGCATTTAACACGAACTGGCATTCCACCAGCGCTCATCTGACTAATATGCTCTTCACTATCCCCCAAAGACACAGCTAATTCATGACGGAATTCCAAATAATACTTATGCGCACGCTCATATTGTTTCTTCAGATCTTCGTCCGATTGCAATAGCTCGTTATATTCTCGCATAATACCGTCTGCTTCTACGCGAGACACCGCTTTTACAGCTTCAGGACAGGTAAGGTAGCATGTAGTTGGGAATGGTGTGCCATCTTCTAAACATGGTCTAGTAATAACAGCAAGAGGTCTACCACAAACGCAACGCGCACCAACAGCTACCATTCCTCTAGGGAATCTTCCAAGTTGCTTTTCAACAATTGTACGCTCAGCATCACTTGCAGGTGTAGTAAATAAACGTTTCATAGCTTCTTCTGGAATATATTTCTTATTACTGTTCTGCATTTTATCTGAACTTTCTTGGCTGCTAGCCATGCGTTTCTACTCCTGTTAAAGCTGTTTTACAAATAAATAATCTTTTACTTTATCAGTTTATATGTTATAAGGATGGCACAGTATCTGGTTTGTCTGCTTTATGTATTGCATACATTAAGTCACTATACCAAGGCAAGACTGAATGAGTCTTAGTTTCGCTATTTTCTTGAGCAAATTCATTCGGAACTTTTCCAGTTACTGCTTCAGGATGCTCTACGCGAACAGCCTGCTCACCGGGAAAAATAAAACCGAGACGATCTCTAGCTTGAGCGGTAACGTATGCTTTGTCTTTCCATCGGTCAATATTATTATCCAACGTACGTTTTTGTTCACGTAAATCACTTTCTTCACGCTGAAGTGCATGAAGCTCAGATAAGCTTAACGCATAATTTCTAACTGTTGAAATGCACTCAATTGAACCAACAGTAACTACAAAAACCATAAATAAAAACACAAGTGGTCCTGAAAGTAGTCGACGCTGTTGCAATGGTGCTACATCTTCACCTAATGCTGTTTTACGACGCTTTTTCATAACCATACTCTCTAAATTACTTGATGTATTCGACGTGAAAACATCATACATTCCGCTAGTATCTTACGCGCTTTTAGATGCAAAATGCTGTTGTGCCACATTTACAGTCACGCTACATTTACAGTAACTCACATTTATTCGTTATTAAAATTAAAAAAACTGACGAACAAAACTGCAAAAAAATATTCAAATTTTTCTACTTAAACCAGTAATTTCTATTAATAACATCGATCATTTCAACTAATTGCTTTGTTTCTGCAATATCATGAGCACGTATTACACGTCCACCAGCCATAAACATCGCTGTTTCTGCAACTAAAGTGACAGGCAAACGATCTTCTTTATCTAAATTAAAAAGCTTCTTACCAAAGCCTTTTCTAGAAATCGCAACCAGTATTGGTCGACCAAAACGATGCAATTGATTAATATTGCGCATCATTGCATAATCTTGTTCACCATCAGCAACCTTTGCATAGCCAATTCCTTGATCAAGAATAATCCTATTTAAGTCAACTCCTCCATCAACAAGCATTTTTAAATTATCGCTAAAGAATTGACACATAACCTTTGTTAAATTGTCATATTCTGTATCTCTATTGCTATGCATTGTTACTAATCCAACGTTAGAATCTGCCATAAGCTTTACTTTTTCTGGAGAATCAAACGCACGAACATCATTTATAATATCTACGCCAGCTTCAATTGCAGCTTCCATTACAGGTAACTTGTAAGTGTCTACTGCTACAGCAATTTGAGGATAATTTTTGTGAATATACTTAATAGCAGGCATAACGCGACTTATTTCCTCTTCTGGAGTAATTTCTAAATAACCGCCAGGTTTTGTAGTTTGACCGCCTACTTCTATAACATCAGCACCAGCTTCAACTATTTCTTTAATATGGCTATTTACTTCGTCTTCACTTTGGTACTTGCCGCCATCATAGAATGAGTCAGGAGTAATATTCAAAATCGCGTAAACTATCGGCTTGTCAAGTGTATCAAAGCAGAATCGCCCTGCATTCCACACAATTGCTTTTTGCTTTAATAGCGAGCGCAAACTTGCAAGTAATTCTTGATCTTCGTACCATGCTTTTTCGCACTCTTGCATAAAAGGTTTAAGAGCAATAAGCGGCAAAATGAAGTCAATAGAAGACTCGGAAACTTTGATAGCTGTATCAAAATGATCGAGAAAATCAGCTACTTTGCTTAAATCGTTTTCGCTAATATTTTCCCACGTGCATAAAATTTTTTGATTTACACAAAGATCCTGCAGCAACGCTATATCTGCAATACTTTTAGAAGACGCATTCTCCAAATCGCTTTCAATAATTCGCATTTGTATTCTTTCTTTCTAAAACCTCATATTTAAAACTAAATTTATATTCCAAACTAATTAAAAACTTCGCTACTTTCAATAATATTAATCCAATTAGTGTCGCTAGTTTCATTAAGCTTATCTTGGATGAGCTCATGATAATTAGCATCGTCTGCGCTTATTTCAAGCAAAGGAACTAATACGAATCTGCGATTATCTCTTTCTTTGTGCGGAATCGTAAGATTTTCACTTTTTATAGTTTGACCACCAAAATCAATAATATCTAAATCGATTGTTCGAGGACCCCAACGAACTATGCGCTTTCTGTGAAGACGCTGTTCAATATCATGAATAAAATCAAGCAATTCAAAAGCTGTTAAATCAGTGTCCAAGCGTAAAGCAATGTTATAAAAACTGTCTTGCACTACGTCACCAACTGGTTCAGTTTCATACACTGAAGAAACGATAATATTGCTTATATGCGAATTTTGCTTCAATAGCGAAACAGCTTGACGCAAATTAAGTAATCTATCACCTATATTACTTCCAACACTTATGTATGCACTAGAAATCATATTTCCCCCAAAAAAAATAATTCAATTTATAGTTAAAAGTATATATCATGAACAGTTAGGACTAGCCAACTTTATAAATTCAAATAATAAATAAGCTAATATCAAAAATTTTTATAACAAAAATGTCGCTGTAAATTCAATACTCTTGAAGAGCAATCAAACCTACAACGACATTTTTCAATACGCTTTTATCTAAAATCTGTAAAATATTTTAGATTCAAAAGTAGTATTTTTTAGTTATTTTATTTTTGACTTATCTATTTTGCTTGAGCTTTACTCAAAATTGTATCTGCAGAATGTTGCAATTTTTGCAACTCTTCTTGAGTCAAATCAAGCTGGCATTGCTTAACAATTCCTTCTCTACCAACAATTGCTGGGTAAGAAAGATAAGAATGGTATTCTTCGCGATAGTTTGAAACAGGCATTTGCTCTTTAGAATCCGAAAGAACTGCATCCACTAAACGAACTGCAGCAGCAGCAATACCGTAGTTTGTGTACTTCTTTCCGTAGAACACAGTAAAACCGCCTTCGCGAGTTTCCTCATCAATAACGTCTAAATCCATGTTCTTTTCTTTAATAAGCTCTGTTATAGGCTGCTCAAAGACCTTAACAGTAGACCACGCAACGAATTGCGAATCACCGTGCTCTCCTAAGCTATATCCCTTAACAGCCTTTGGATGCACGCCAAAGAACTTGCCTACTGCACGATGCAAGCGCGCAGAATCAAGCAAAGTGCCAGTTCCAATAATCTTTTCGTAAGGAAGACCAGTAGCTTCCTTGTAAAGCTGGCAAATAGCGTCGCAAGGATTTGTTATGTCGATTAAAACACCGTGGAATCCAGAAGCCTTAATCTTTGCACCAACTTCTGCAACTTCCTTACGATTATACTTAAGCTCTGCAAAACGATCTGGATGAGGAACGTCTAAAAGCTTTATATGACCCAAGGCGCTTACGATTACCTCTACGTCTTTTAATGCTTCATAATCATTAACCGTAATATTAACGTTAAAAGGCACATTATCCATTGAATCTTCAAAATCCAATGCGTCGGCATTCACCTTTGCCTCATTAGTATCATAAAGATACAAATCATCAGCGTGACCGCCAACAACAAGTTGATGCGCTACTGCTGCACCAACGTTTCCCATGCCTATAACTGCTACTTTTCTCATATGAAACATCTCCTTCCGTTTTTAGTTTTCCATAAAAAATAGCACTATTTTGATGAGAATAAAAGTAATGTTAGAAAAATTTATATATTTTTTCAAAAAATCGCTAAAATATACGAAAAACGGTCAGCCGTAAACACGACTGACCGTTAAAACTCAAAGACTCAAGAAGCCACTAAGTTACTTAAAACTAAAAGTTACTTCATATACTTCTTGCAAGCCTTGAATGCGCTGTAACCAGCATACTGAGCGGTAGAACCAAGCTCTTCCTCAATCTCAAGCAAGCGGTTGTACTTAGCAATACGCTCGCCACGAGCAGGAGCACCAGTCTTGATTTGGCCAGTGTTCTTAGCAACAGCAAGATCAGAAATGGTGGTATCTGGAGTCTCGCCAGAACGATGGGAAACCATAGAAGTGAAGCCGTTCTTAGTTGCAAGCTCAATAGCGTCGAGGGTTTCGGTGACGGAACCAATCTGGTTCAACTTCACGAGCAAGGAGTTAGCTGCACCAAGCTCAATACCCTTAGCCAAACGCTTTGGATTGGTGACAAGCAAGTCATCGCCAACGAACTGCAAACGATCACCAAGACGCTTGGTGATTTCTGCCCAATCATCCCATCCTTCTTCCTGGAATGGATCTTCAATGGAAACGATTGGATACTCGTTGATGAGCTTCTCGTAGTAATCAAGCATGTAAGCAGATTCGCGCTCTTCGCCATCGAAACGATACTTACCAGTTTCCTTGTTGTAGAACTCAGAGGAAGCAACGTCAAGAGAAATACCAATCTGCTTGCCTGGCTCGTAGCCAGCGGCTGCGATTGCATCCATGATGTACTTCAAGGAATCCTCATTGGACTTCATCTTTGGAGCGAAGCCACCTTCGTCGCCAAGACCAGTAGCCAAGCCTTCCTTCTTCAAAACATTCTTCAAGGTGTGATAAACCTCAACACCAGCGCGCAAAGCATCGCTGTAGGTTGCGAAACCGTATGGAGAAATCATGTATTCCTGAATATCGGTTGCAAAATCAGCGTGAGCACCACCGTTCATGATGTTCATGTTTGGAACTGGAAGAATGTGACCATTGGTGCCGCCAATGTAGCGGTACAACGGAAGCTGAGCAGACTCAGCAGCGGCGTAGAGAGCAGCGAGGGAAACGCCGAGAATTGCGTTAGCACCAAGCTTGCCCTTGTTTGGCGTGCCATCAAGCTCGATCATCGTCTCATCAAGAGCGCGCTGATCGGTGGCATCCATGCCAATAACCTTAGGAGCGATTACTTCGTTGACAGCCTTAACAGCTTCCAACGTGCCCTTGCCCTGATAACGGGACTTGTCGCCATCGCGACGCTCCCAAGCTTCTGCTTCACCAGTAGAAGCACCAGAAGGCACTAAACCAATACCCTGAGCGCCATCTTCGGTCTCCAAATAAACCTGAACAGTAGGATTTCCACGAGAATCCAAAATTTCGCGTGCATATACGCTTTCAATAGCTGCCACAACTACTCCTTTATACCTATGGGTTGTGATGACTCTTTTAAGACTAGTGCGTTTTATGGACGTTATATTGAGTACCAGCGTATTTATGCCGTGAACGTTCACAATATTTTGATTCAACTCGAGTCATATGAGCCAATTGTATATTTTTAAGCAATATTGTTTATAAATATCGATTTAAAATATACTTGTCCATACCCTTAAGTGATAATGACCTCAGACACGGGGTGCGCAACTACATCGTGCCAAACAACAATACATATAGTGTTGCGCTGAGAATACACTCGTTGAACCTGATATAGCTAAAACTATCGAAGGGATTGTCGCATGACTTACAGTTCGCCTAATAAAGCGAAGAACATATTGAAGATTGCATTTAAAGCGGTATCTTCATGTAAAGTGTGGATTTCAACTATCCTCATTTTGGTTTTGTGGTTTTTCACAACTCTTTCTCCAACCGAAGACCGTTCTTTGCCATCCCCATATGAAGTAATACAAGCTTTTATTGATTTAAACAACGAAGACATATTATTAAAATCCTTAGGAATAAGTATTTTACGAGTTCTTTTAGGACTTTTGTTAGGAATTATTTTTGCTGTTCCAGCAGGAATACTTGCAGGAGGCAGTAAGCTTGGCAATATTGTAGTTGATAAACCAAGCCACATGTTGAGGTCAATCCCATTCCCGGCTTTAGCTCCAATATTAATAATTTTCCTCGGAATAGATGAAACGATGAAAATAGCACTTATAGCTGTCGGTGTTTTTGGACCTATGTACGTTAATATTCGCGACGGAGTTCGTAATATTGATTCAAAACTTCTTGAATTAGCGCAGGTTTATCACGTTAAAAAATCTACTATTTTTATATCTATTTTGCTTCGCGGCACACTTCCAAGTTTTATGACAGGTTTGCGATTTGCAATATCTGTAGCATGGGTTGCATTAGTGACTTGCGAAACAGTTAATTCTTCTATTGGAATTGGATACATTCTTTCAAGAGCACAAGAATTCTTTAGACCAGATCAAATGATGGCATGCGTTATTATGTACGCAATTGCAGGTCTTGGATCTGAGCTTACTGCAAACATATTAGAGTATCTTCTTATACCTGAACGCAGATTAAATAAAAAATCACGCCAATAATCTAGTAATATCAACATTTTTCTAAAGTTAACTACTTTTTAAAATGCATTAAATTGCTTTTTAAGAATTAGTCAATATTTAGATTCAACAACCAAATAACAACAACCAAACAAACAACAGATAAACAAAACAACAAACAAAACAACAAACAAAAGGAGCTGTATATCATGGCCAATTTAAAAATGCGATTTTCTAAAAAGAGCATTATTGCATTAATCTGCGCTGCTTGTGCAACTGTATCTCTTGCAGCTTGCGGAAGCTCACAAAAATCATCAAACGCTTCTTCAAAAGAAGATGCTGGAACTATGAGAGTTGCTTATCTTTCTACAGCAAATTATCTAACTACTTTGAAAAATGAGAAATTCCTTCAAGAAGAATTTGGAAAATCTAAAGTAACTTACACTGGTCCTTACACTCCAGTTGACGGTCTTACTGCTGTGATGAGCGGAAATGCAGATGCTACAACTACTGGAACTGGACGCTTCATTGATTTGATTGCTGAAGGACAGCCATGGGTAGCTTTTGCGCTCGAATATTACAATGGTGATTCTCAAGGAATCGTTGCATCCGCAAAAAGCGGAGTGAAAACACTAAAAGACTTATATGGTAAGAAAGTTGCTATTATTCACAACGGTGACACTGGCGATTACATGCTTCACCGCGCATTTGATAAAAGCGGTTTAGACGTTTCTAAAGTTAACAAAGTTGAGATGAGCCCTAAGAACTTCCAGGCAGCATTTACTTCTGGACAGATTGACGCAATTTCCTCATTCGATCAGAATCTTGCTGCAGCAATGACAACTCCAGGCGCAAAATTGCTTGTAAATGCTAAAAAGTACGGCAATATGAACGTTACTATTCACATTGTTTCTAAGAGCTTTGCCAAAAAGCATCCAGATCTTGTTAAGAAGATGTACAAGGCTCTTGTTCGCGAAGCAGAAAAGTCTCATAAAGAAAACAATGTTATTGGAAACGCATACAAGCAGCTCGGAGCAAGCGAAACTATTATTAAGCAAATTGAAAAGTTTGACAATCCAACTATTCGTCCAATCGATGAAAAAGGTTTGAAAATGATGGAAACTCAGGCTAAAGAATACGTGAAATATGGTTTAATTAAGCAAGCTCCAAAGAATTTGAAAGATTCTGTAATGGATTGCACAAAGTAAATTAATTCATTTATCATTTATCCATAAAACACATATTCATAAAAAACAAAATTAAATATCAAAATAAAATAATAAATAACTGATTAATCAAAATTAAAACAAAGTTATATAACAAGATTATATAAACATGATTTAGAGCAACGCAGTAGGAGTAAATATGAACACTCAAATAGAAGAAAACTATGAGACTAAAGATAACTCTTACTGCGTTACTCTAGAACATATTGGCGTGACTTTTAAAAATAACGCTAAAATATTACGAGATATAAATCTAAATATTAAAAAAGGCGAATTCGTATCTCTAATAGGACGCTCAGGATGCGGAAAAACCACTCTTCTTAAAGTTATTTCAGGATTAATCAAACCTGATTCTGGAACAATAAACGTCACACAACATCAAGCAATAGGTTTCCAAGATGCAAGATTAATACCATGGCTAACAGTAAGTAAGAACGTAGTTTTCGGCATGCAAGGAAACAAATCAGAACTAAAATCTATTGCAGAAAAAGCTCTTAACGATATGCAACTTAATAATTATGGTTCGAAATGGCCATCAGAACTTTCAGGTGGTCAAGCCCAACGAGTCTCATTAGCTAGAGCTTTAGTTCATAATCCTGAATTACTACTTTTAGACGAGCCTTTCGGAGCATTAGACGCTTTAACTCGTTTAGACATGCAAGATTTGCTTGATAATCTAAGGCAAAAACATGGCTGGACCACGATAATGGTCACGCACGATATTTCCGAAGCAGTAAGACTTTCTGACAGAATTCTTATGATTAAAGACGGAATCATCGAGAAAAACTGGAATATTGATCGAAGCCAACTTGATGCACAAAAGCGTCCAAATAATCACGTTGAAATAGAAGATGAACTACGCATGGCATTGCAATAAATATTTTTAACACTTATATTGCAACAGATATTACAAATCACCACGCTAAGTCTTCAAGTAATTGCTTAGACCACTTAAGAATATCTGATTCACTCATTGAACCAGCACCGAGTGAAGATTCAAAAGGAGCTGGAACAATAAGCATATGAGTAAGAGGACGATACTGCAATCCTTTATAAATACGCTTCAAACGCATCATCACAGACTCTTTTGGATCGATGCCAACAACTCGCACTGATTTTCCTTGAGAGCTGATTTGCGTAATACCAATCTCGCGTGCTTTAAAACGCAAACGAGCAACATCACACAAAGACTCAAACTCTTCAGGTGGATTACCAAAGCGATCAAGAAGCTCATCGTGAAGTTCTTGCAAATCACTATTATCCTTAGCAGCAGCAAGCTTCCTGTACGCTTCCAAACGAAGCTTGTCAGAGGCAATATAATCAACTGGAAGAGAAGCTTCAACAGGAAGATCAATAGTTACGCAAACAGGCTCAACTCTTTCAGGTTCCTTATATTTTTCAACAGCTTCAGAAACCATACGAACATACAAATCAAATCCAACACCCTCAATGTGTCCACTTTGCTCATCTCCAAGCAAATTTCCAGTTCCGCGCAATTCCAAATCTTTCATCGCAACATCAAAACCAGAACCAAGCGCAGTATGCTGAGCAATTGTTGAGAGCCTATCGTGAGATTGTTGTGTCATAGGCTTAGACGGATCATACAAAAAGTAAGCGTAAGCACGCTCATGACCTCTACCTACTCGACCACGAAGCTGATGCAACTGGCTTAAACCGAATCTATCTGCGTGATCGACAATAAGTGTATTCGCATTAGAAATATCAAGACCTGTTTCAATAATCGTTGTACAAACAAGCACATCAATATCTCTATGCCAAAAATCACGAATAACAGCATCGAGCTGCTTCTCACCCATTTTTCCATGAGCAATAGCAACACGAACATCTGGCACAAGCTCCTGAATCTTACTTGCAACAGAACTAATATCTTCAACGCGATTATGGACGTAAAAAACCTGACCCCCACGCAACAATTCACGCTTAATGCATGCAGCAACTTGAGAATTATCATACGCACCAACGTATGTAAGCACTGGAAGCCTATCTTCTGGAGGAGTTGCAAGAGTAGACATTTCACGAATACCAGTTACAGCCATTTCAAGAGTTCTAGGAATTGGCGTTGCCGAAAGACTTAATACGTCAACGTTTGTGCGCAAAGCTTTAAGCGTTTCCTTATGTTCCACACCAAAACGCTGCTCTTCGTCAATAATAACCAAACCTAAATCTTTGAACTTTATACTAGGATTCAAAAGCTTATGCGTTCCAATAACAACGTCAATGCTTCCATCTTGCAATCCAGCTAAAGTTTCTTCAATCTCTTTAGAAGTTTGGAATCTACTCATTGCAGCAACTTTTACAGGGAATCCTTCAAAACGATTTGTAAAAGTCTCGTAATGCTGTTGAACAAGCAAGGTCGTTGGAACTAAAACAACAACTTGCTTAGAATCTTGCACAGCTTTGAAAGCTGCACGTAACGCAATTTCAGTTTTACCAAAACCAACATCTCCACAAATTAAGCGATCCATTGGGATTGGGTTTTCCATATCTGCTTTTACTTCATCAATAGTTGTAAGCTGATCAGCAGTTTCTTGATAAGGAAATGCGTCTTCCAACTCTTTTTGCCAAGGAGTATCTTTACTAAATGCAAATCCGCGAGATTGCTGCCTTGCTGAATAAAGTTTAATAAGATTTTCAGCAATTTCATGAACATGCTTTTTAGCCTTTGCTTTAGTTTGAGCCCAGTCGGAACCTCCGAGCTTGTTAAGCTTTGGTATTTCTGCACCTATATATTTACTCACTAAATCAAGCTGATCAGTTGGAATAAAAAGCTTATCGTTAGGAGCGTTACGTTTGCTAGGAGCATATTCAATGACTAAATATTCGCGAGTTGCACTACCACCCGAAACAGCAATATTACGTTGTTTCATGCCAACAAAACGTCCAATACCATGCTGCTCGTGCACAACGAAATCACCAGGCTTTAGTTCCATTAAGTCGATTGCTTTGCGCCTGCGTTTTGGAGTTTTTAGTTGAGCTGATGCAGAAGATTTACCTGTCAGATCACGCTCTGTAAGAATCGCGATACGCGCAACATTATCAATGAAGCCATCCGAAATACTTGAGCGCACTGTAGTAAATTCATGTACAGCAGTCGCATATATAGCGCGCCTCAAGCGTGCAAGAGTACCAGAAGCCGCTGCAGTAATAGTTACAGCAAAACCATTGTCAACAAGAGAAGTGATGCCGCCAGAAACTTTCGATTCATCTCCTCGAAACTCTTGTGGCGCCGATGCTGGCAAAGCAATATTTCCATAAATTTGATTGTCAACACCAAAAGATGTTAATTTCCATACGTCATGATTAGACAATTCTAACGATAAAATCGTTTCATCAAAATCCAAGAAATTAGCTTGATCGAATGTTATTGGAGCTCCAGAACCGTGACCAGAAGCAGCAACATGCCAACTAGCTGCTAAGAATTCGTTAGCTGTAGCAGTTACGTCATCTGCAGCTCTACGGCATTTTTCGGGATCAGATAGAATAATAACAGATTCCTTTGGAAGCATATTTTGCACTGATTCCATGCGATCCACTAGTGCAGGCAACAAAGACTCCATACCTTCTACAGGTATAGAATTTGCGATTGATTCAAGCATATCGTCAGCATTTGGAATTGCTCCAATAAGAGAACGCGCGCGCTTGCAAATTTTTTCTGTAATCTGAAGCTCACGACAAGGCGTAGCCCAAATACTTGCAATATTATTGCCATAAGTGCGCTGATCAGAAGCATGAAATTGCTTTATAGTATCAATTTCATCACCAAAAAATTCAATTCTCACAGGATGTGTCATCGTTGGCGCAAAAACGTCAATAATTCCACCGCGAACAGCAAACTCTCCGCGTTCCATCACCAAATCAACACGAGTATATGCGTTTTCTACCAAACGTTTCACAGCATATTCAAGAGTTAATTCTTTTCCGCACTCAAATAACAGAGGATCTATATCACCAATGCCTTCAACTACAGGCTGAATAAGCGATCGCACAGGCATAACCAACACGCGAATCGGACCAAAAAGTGATGTGTTATTTTCAGGATGGCAAAGCCTACGAAACACTGCAATCCTGCTAGCAACAGTATCTGCTCTAGGCGAAAGCCTTTCATGAGGTAACGTTTCCCACGCTTCTAATTTAGCAACGTCTTGAGCATCACCATCGTACCAATCACGTACAGATGCAATAAAATCTTCAGCATCTCTACTCGATGGAACAATAACAACAACCGGCTTTTTTTTAGCTAATGCAGCAACAATAGCAGAACGAATGCCAATAGGAGAAGAAATTGTTAAATCTCCACTTATTGAATCTAAATCTTTACGATTTTTATTTGCACTTTCGCAACAATAATCAGATATCGCATCAAGATCATATTCAGATAAAGCTTTAAAAAGTGAATCCTTAGTTGATAAATCATTAAGAATATCTCTCAAGCTTATTACTGAAATATCATCAGTCTTATCATTCTTGTTGTTTTTGATATTAGACCTGCTATCAGCGGCCATTAAACTTCTCCTGCGTTGCTGCTAATCCATGGAAAATAATACTTTCTGCAGCATCAGCACCATCTGCTAAAAAGTTTGGAAGATCAGATTTTTGAGCTGCAGCAAAACCTCCAAGAACCCAATTGACAGTATTATCGTGCGCGTGAGCACCACGCTGCGCATGACCAACACCCATTCTCACTCGAGAATATTGAGGAGTGCCAAGAGAGCGATCGATAGAACGAATACCGTTATGTCCTCCAGCAGAACCTCCTGCTTTTACTTTAATGCGTCCAAAATCTAAATCCATATCATCGTGAATTATCACAATATGATCCGGTTCTATTTGATAATAGGAGCTTATAGAAGATACTGCAGCACCAGAATCATTCATAAAAGTCAACGGTTTAGCAAGGAAAAACTTTGCTACGCGACCATCAAGATTCATAACACCTTTGCCAAGTTTAGCTAAACCTTTGTGATCCGAAAGAGATACTGACCAACGTTGTGCCAAAACGTCTGCAACCATAAAACCCATGTTGTGTCTAGTACCCTCATATTTTGTACCAGGATTTCCCAAGCCAGCAATAAGCCAAAAATCCGATGCCATGGCAGACCACTCCCCATTCAAATATTTAGCAAAACAACAAAACGGGCGCATCGATTGTAGCTGAACGTAAAATTACAACTACTCGATACGCCCTTATATACTTCAGCCTATTCTATCAAGACTCAAGTCATTATGTTATTTATTTCAAAAATTCGTCAGTAGACAATTCTTTTGCTTGCGGAGTTTTATGAGTTACTTTGCCTTTAGAATCAGTGTAAGCACCTTCCTTACTTAAGAAGTTAAAGTAAGCTTGAGCGCCTTTAACATCAGTGGTTCCGAACACAAATTTTCCGCTCTTAATATCCGCGCGATTGCCCCAATATTGACCGTCAACAATCATCTTCATGCTACGCTGAACAAACTTTATGTCGAGATTAGCATCTTTCGCTTCTTTCACAAGAATTTCAGAAGCCTCATCAGGATGTTCATAAGCATACTCATATCCGCGCTTTGCAGCTTTAACAAATGCTCGAACAAGCTTAGGGTCTTTAGCTACAGTACGCTTATTTGCGATTATTCCAATAGTATCTGGCTGACCTGGTACACCGTAGTCGCCCTCCATGAAGCAGCGAAGCTTTGGCCCAAACATTTCAGACTGTACACCTTCCCAAGTGCCGTAGAAACCACCAAAATCAGCTTTGCCAGATTCAAGAGTTCTAAAAGTTGAAGTTCCAACAGTCACTTTGTCGAACTTACCTTGACCACCATCGTGTTGAATCATCCTACGAATTACAGCATCACCTTCAGCTGAACCAAAAGTTGCAAAAGTACGACCATCAAAATCTTTTGGAGAATGAATTTTATTGTTCGAAGCAAGTGAACACCAAATAGCACTTGGCTTTTGCTGAACTTGCATAACTTGCTCAAGATTTGCTCCCTTTGTTGAAAAATCAGCAGCATTTGTCAAAGTACTAAGAGCAAAATCAGCAACACCACTATCAACTGCGTGTTCCGAACCAGTCTGAGCAACAGCAAGTATATTGACATCTAATCCAGCATCTTTAAACCATCCTTTATGCTTAGCAACATAAATACCAATATGATTAGTATCCGGTGCCCAAAATAGCATAAACGACACTTTACGAAGATTTGCATTCTTACTACTACTTGCAAATCCACATGCCGAGAAAGAAAATACGCAGCACGCAGAAAGAACAAACGCAAGAGTACGCTTTACAATACGCATATTCATGAGTTCCCTACTTTGTTTCTTGTACCGTTCTTCTGGGAAAGTGACACGAACTCGGCAGAAAACGGTAACAAAGGGCCTAGCTCGCGCCGTTCAATGCCCCTGCGCAGATTCAACCTGCTACAGTTTGCCACACATTGACTCACAAAACATTTAGATTATGCACGGTTAAAGAGACAAATAAAAATCATGTACACTATTAAATTCACAGAAGTTGTGCGCTTCTAATAGAATGTACATGCTATTTGTAGTCTTAAATAATTCGGTTGGGGCAGCAATCGAAGTCATTTACAGAAAGGAATCGAGTTTTCATGACGCAATCGCGTTTTAAACGTATGCTAATTAAATATCTGCCAACTGTATTTTCTGTAATAGTTTTACTTGTTTTTTGGCAGTACGCATGCGAATATTATAAAATTTCGGAAAATTTGATTCCAACACCATCTTCAATTGCTCAATCAACAGCTGACTCTTTGCCAACTCTATTACCTGCAGCATTAATTACAACACAAGAAACAGTTATCGGTTTTTCTATTGCAATAGTAGTTGGAATTCTTTTAGGTGTTATTTTCCATGTTTGTAAGCTTGTTAAATCTGCTTTATTCCCGCTTTTATGCGCAGCGCAAACTATGCCATTAATTTCTATTGCGCCAATTTTTTTGATTTGGTTTGGTTTTGAAATATCTGGAAAAATTGTAATAGTAATGGTTTTCAGCATGTTCCCTATTGCTGTGCAAACTATACGAGGTCTTGACGCTGTTCCAAGTTTTTATACAGATGTTGCTTTAACTTGTGGAGCAAGCAGAACTTGGACTTTGTGGCATGTTAAATTAAGAGTTGCAGCTCGCCAAATTTTTGGTGGCATACGCATTAGTGCAGCTTATGTTTTTGGAACTGCTTCAACTGCAGAATATTTGGGAGCCAAAGATGGGCTAGGAATTTGGCTTCAATTCGCTTATAACTCATTTAGAACACCACTTATTTTTTCTGCAACAATAGTAATAATAATTCTTACTGCGCTTCTTATGTGCATCGTTAACGTTTGTGAAAGAATTCTGCTTGGCTCAGCAGACGAAGATGAGGATCCAGATAACCAATTGTGAAATGCATTAAAACAGCGCATGTGAGCTACAAAAGTAACGAAAATAACGTAACATTCGCTACTCTTGTAACTCACAAACTGATATATTAACGAAAACCTACTTACTTACCTGATTCTTCTTTCATTGCTTCATTAATAGCATCGCTCAGCTCTTTTTGCGCCTTTCCGTAAGCTTCCCAGTTTCCGGATCGCATAGCAGAATCAGAATCTTTTAACGCTTGAGCTGCACGTTTAAGTGCTTCTTTAGCTTTTTGACTCATAGAATGAGATTTTTCTGAATTCTTAGACTCATTTTCCTTAGAGGTACCTTCTTTAGAATCAGCATCCTTAGATTCATTATTTTCAGCAGCATTGTTTGAAGAAGAATTATTAGAAGCATCTCCAGCCAAAGCGCCTGAGTTTCCGCCAAATACTTGATTAAGTGCTTCATCTAACGTATCTGCAAATCCAACTTGATCTCCAAAAGCAACTAACACCTTCTTAAGCAAAGGATAGCTAGTAGAACCGCTAGATTGCACATAAACAGGCTCTACATAAACCAGCCCACCGCCAAGAGGCAATGTAATCAAATTGCCGCGCTTAACTTTAGTAGAACCGGATTCAAGCAAATTCAATTCTTTAGAAACATTTGCATTAGCGTTGAAATTATTCTGAGCTTGACCAGGTCCTGGAACATTAGATATCTTAGGTAATTCTTGCAAACGAATCTTACCGTAATTTGGACCAATCTTTCCAGGAGTATCCCCCGCATCTGAATCAACAGACAAGAAACCAGTTAATATTTCACGAGTACTTTTACCTGCCGGAATATAAGTAGAAACAAGCGAAAATACTGGTTTCTTTGCGTCTCCAGTTTGCAAAGTCAAATAGTATGGAGGTTGCAAAATATCTTCTTTTTGTGCTTTTTGAGATTCAGTTGGATCAACAGGAATCTGCCAGAAGTCTTCTCCAGAGAAGAATTGGCTTGCTGTATCGACGTGATACTTTGCTAATAAGTGACGTTGAACTTTAAACAAGCTTTCTGGGTAACGCAAATGCTTCATCAAATCGCCAGAAATCTTAGAAATGTCATGATAATGACCTGGGAAAATTGAACGCCATGCTTTAATCACAGGGTCTTTCGTATCCCACACATACAAATCAACAGATCCATCATAAGCATCAACTGTAGCTTTCACAGAATTACGAATGTAGTTTGCGCGCTGATTTGTCAACCCTTTAATAGAATGAGAAGTTGTTGTTGTGGAATCTTGAGTTACCTTACCAAAATCAGTCATTTGAGAATAAGGGTAAGAATCAGAAGTAGTATAGCCATCAACAATCCACTTAACGCGACCATCTACTACTGCAGGATAAACTCGACCATCCAAAGTTAAGTAAGGAGCAACCTTAGACACGCGTGTCTTAGGATCACGATCATACAAAATTTGAGATTCAGAAGTCACACGGTCAGAAAAAAGAATCTGATCAGACTCAAATCTAATTGCATGCAAAAGTTTAGAGAAGAAGTTTCCTAAACTTGGACCACCATTGCCTTTGAAAGTAGTTAAAGCACCTTGAGAGCCAGTCGGATAATCAAACTCCCATGGAGATGTCCCTTTTGGAGAACCAACGATAGAATACTCAGGAGCATTTGGTGAGAAGTAAATACGCGGTTCATACTTTTGTGACTTAGTAAGTTTGCCTTGAGCAGGAATACCATACTCCATAAATTGTGGCTGTCCATCTGTTGTTACTTTATTTCCGTAAGCTGCAACAATTCCATAGCCATGCGTATAAACTGTATGATCATTAACCCAGTTTCGATTATCGTTGCCAGCTAAATCAAGCTCGCGCGCAGCAATAACCGTATCTTGACTTACACCGTCAATATCGTATTTATCAACTGAAAGCGTATCTGCGAAAGTGTAATATTGCTTCGATTGCTGCAATTGACGGAACGTTGGAGACGTAACTTGTGGATCTAACAAACGAATTTGCGCAGTTGACTCTGCTTCTTTTGATAATGCACCTGATTTACCTTTAGAAGTAGCGTTATACGATTCTTTCTTTACGTTATTTAGCCCGTAAGCAAACTTTGTTGCATCGATATTACGCTGAATATAAGTAGCTTCCAATTCCTGAGCATTAGGAGCAACTTTAAATCGCTGCACAAGTGCCGGCCAAGCGAAAGATATAACAATTGAGCAAACAATCATAAAAGCTAAAGCAATAATTGGTGTTTTCCATGCCTTAATTGCTGTTTTAAAACGCACTGAAATTGGTGCTTCTACAGATAAAGCATGAGATTTCATAAACCAAAATGCAATAACAGAACCAACTAACACTGTTATCACTGCCATTGCTATGCTTCCAGGAACACCAGCATTCATGTCAGTGTATGAGCCGCCTGTAATTCGAGATCCATCAAGAGTTACTAAAGCGAACATGTCTAAAATCTGTTGAAGTGCCCATGTCAAAATCACAAGCATAAACCATACAGAAATTTGTCTACGTGCTCGTTTTGTAATACTTAATATGCCTTTACCATCGATAGGCATACTAAAACGAATTGCTCCCATAAGAATGTGCGTAATAATAGAGAAAACAAGAGATATTACCAATAAAAGCACAAATGCGCTTATAAATAACCTTAATCCTGGAAGCACAAATACATAGAAGCCATTGTCAATTCCAAATTGCGGATCTTTAATGCCAAAAGGTTGGGCGTTAAACATTAACAAAATTTGCGCCCAATGATTGTAGAATTTAAATCCAAATACTGCGCCTACAATCAATGAAAAAATTCCTGCAACATGCAAAGCAAGCTTTGAACTAATTCCCTGCTTTAAATCAATAACATTGCCTTTAATTCGAATATAAGTTCCATCTGCATTGCTTGGACGCGCTTTTATTGCCAAAGCTGCAGACAAGTATCCAAAAGCAGACATTAATATTGCATAAAGCACCCAAACGCCCACTTTTGCTACAAGCTGAATCCAAATAACACTTTCAAATCCAAGCTGCGAATACCACATGCAATCAGTTATGAACCTTGCGAGAGCAAATATTGCAGCTACAGCAAACGCGACAATTAACACTACTATCGCAAGAATCCACCTCCACTTTTTTGCAGTATAAGTAAATTTTGCAAAATTCAGATTAACTTTCATAGAACAATTTCTTTCATTCTTAAGCTTATTGTTGTTATCTTTCTCATCATCATTGAGAATATAGTCTGTACATTTTTGTTACTTTTATTGCTCGCACTGCTCTTACTATTTTTATTATTTTTAGCCATATATGCACCAGCAACAACCCACATAATGCCAATAATTACTTCTATGATGAGCTTCAACATAAGGTTAATGATACTATACTAATTATTCCCAATCTATATATTATGTAATCAAAATTAATTACAAAAAGCGCACCCGCAAGTTAATGCGAACGCGCTTAAAGCGATTAAATTAAATCAAATTGGAGTATTTAAGCTAGGCAACATCAGGATCATCTTTAGCAATCGTACCAGTAAGCTTTCCAATAGCCTTCAGTAAGTGGTATACAACCAACACCACAACGGTTCCGATTGCAATACCGTTGAACTGAATTCCAGAAATAGCAAACTGGAAGTTAGCAATACCAATAATCATAACGATTGCAGCAATCATAATATTCACTGGCTTATCGAAGTTAACTTTGTTTTCTACCCAGATTCTTACGCCAATCATGCCAATCATGCCGTAAAGCAAAGTGGTCACGCCACCAAGAACACCAGCTGGGATTGAATTTACAACAGCGCCAAACTTTGGGCAAAGGCTCAATATAAAAGCAAAAGCTGCAGCACACCAATAAGCTGCAGTAGAATAAACCTTTGTTGCAGCCATAACACCGATATTTTCACCGTACGTGGTGGTACCACAGCCGCCAAATAAACCAGCAATAGCTGTACCAAAACCATCTGCGAATAATGCAGTTCCAATCTTAGAGTCATAGTCGCGACCAGTCATTTGAGCTACAGACTTTACGTGACCAACATTTTCTGCAATGAGAACAAGTACTACCGGCAAGAACATAAGTAGAACAGAGAAATCAACTTGTGGCGTGTGGAATTTAGGAAAACCAATCCAAGAAGCTTCTTCAATCTTTTTAAAATCGACTTGACCTTGGAAGCATGCATAAGCGTAACCAACGAGAACACCTAAAAGAATATTTAAACGACCAAGAAGACCGCGAAATACTACAGCAATAAGCATTACAGCAACTAATGTCACAAGAGCTGTATCTGGAGCTTTCTGGAAGTTAGTCCAAACTGCAGGTCCTAAATTAAAACCAATAATTGCAACGATTGCACCGTTTACAACAGGTGGCATAATAATGTCAATCCACTTAGCTCCTGCAAAATGTACAAGCACACCTATAAGAGCAAGAAGCAAACCTGTGCACATAATGCCAAAGCTTGCAACTGCAATACCTTTATGAGCTGTTGTTACAGCCATAACAGGTGCTATAAGACCAAAAGAGCTTCCCAGATAACTAGGAAGCTTATTTGCGTTAATAAGTAAGAACAGTGCTGTAGAAATAGCAGTGAACATCAATGTTGTTGATGGATCAAAGCCCGTAAGAATAGGCACCAAGAACGTAGCACCAAACATTGCAATAACATGCTGAGCACCAATTCCAGCAGTACGAGTCCAAGTCAAACGCTCGTCTGGCTCTACAACTTCACCAGGCTTTAACGTTTTGCCATTACCGTGAAGCTGCCACGTGAATAATGAATTCATTTCTTCTCCTTGCAAAAACAAGCTATGCAAAATGTTGTGTAAAACAAGTGTCGCTAAAAAACAAGCACTCATTGAGCGCTGGGATGGCAGCTTCTGGGAGGTCCATTGCACCACCGACCCATATGCCAAAGGGACATTCTAATGTCGCAAAACGAAAGTGTCGAGCATAAGAAAAAAATTACAGTTTTGTTTTTTATTTTTGTTGGAATATCAAGCAAGGTCGGCGTGTTGAAAAGAATGCAATGAACACCAACTAAAGTTGATACTTACTAACTTATGTTTATAAAATAATTAAAGTTAGGCAAAGTTAAATAATCGCAAAATTAGTAAACACATACTCAAGCAAGTAATTTTTGTAAATATTCTTGCAAAACTAATGCGTGATTTACTTTTGGATTTTTTGCAGCATACAACAAAGTTATAGTTTGATACTTATTAAACAAATCCATAATCACACCAACAGCTTCATGATTTGAATCAAGTTCTTCAACATAACGATGTGAAAATTCTTCAAAATGCTCCGGGTCATGATTAAACCACTTGCGTAACTGCGAAGTAGGAGCAATATCTTTAAGCCATTTATCAATATGAGCATATTCTTTGCTTATACCACGCGGCCAAAGTCTATCAACCAAGACTCTCACACCATCATCTTTACTAATCGTTTCATACACACGCTTAATCTTCACAGTGCACTTGTTCATAAAATCTCCTTTATACGTTTACCATAATCGCAGCTTTATTTATTTTTTCAAGGAATTATTTACTAGCAAAAGATATCTGCGATATAAATTGAGTTATTATGTTCGATTATGTGATTTTATGTCGGCGTGTCGCGTTTATTTGCAGCAAAATTATATAAAATTTGCTTAATTTTTTTAATTTATGTTCGTTTTTGTCCGATTATGGGAGAATACTTGGCTAAATGGTTAATTTCTTTGATACATGGAAAAAGAAAATCTGCACCATCGATATGGCTCTTATTGCTGTATTGACACTTCTAGCTTCCTTTATTGGCAGCTGGCTTAAGCAGTACCCAGGTTTCCAATTACTTGGTGCTCTTATTATTGCGTTGCTTGTTGGCATGGCTCTGCAGCTGCCATTGCACGTGTACAAAATGAATAATGATTCAAGGCGAGCAGGCGTTAAAAGCGCTGCTGGTTTGATTGCAAACAAACTTCTTCGCCTAGGTATTATTCTCCTCGGATTTAAGCTGAATTTGCATGATTTGTTTACCAAGGGCATTAAATGCTTGCCTATTGCAGCTGTGTTAGTTGCAATAATGGTTTGCGTAACTTATAACATTGCTAAACTCTTGAAAGTAAATCCTCAGCTTGCAATGCTTACAGCAGGAGGCACAAGTATTTGTGGAGCTGCTGCAGTTATGGGTCTTTCTGGCTCAATGCCAGTTCTTCCAGAAGAGGAAGATGAGAAAGAACAGAACGAAGTTATGGCTGTTGCAACAGTTGCAATTATGGGCACTATTTACGCTCTTGCTGAAATCTTCATCCTGCCTAACTTTGGCATGACTAAGCAGCAGCTTGGCATTACAGCAGGTGCATCACTTCACGAAATTGCACATGCTGTTGCAGCTGGCGGAGCGTTCAATAGTATCGATGTTGCAACAATCATGAAGCTCTCGCGAGTTCTTATGCTCGTTCCAGCCTCCATCTTTATTGCAATTTGGTGGAATGCTCGTCATAGCAAAGTTGAAAATGGCGGAAAGCATAAGATTAGCTTCCCATGGTTTATGCTTGGCTTTATTGCAGCATCTGTTATTGGAACTTACGTTCCTTTCGTAGCGGCACACGCATCAACTCTTGTAGAAGCAGGATACGTTTTCCTTGGCATGGCTATGGCTGCACTTGGAATTAACGTAAACTTCCGAGCTATTTTCAAGCAAGGTCGCGCAGCATTTGCAGCAAGCTTCCTAGCTTCTATTGTTTTAGTTGCTTTGGCTTATGCAGCTGCAGTACTGTTCTTCTAAATAAAACATTACAGAATAGTTTTGCTTAACAAATGAGGGTCTTCGTTTGAAGATCCTCATTTTATATTCTCGATAATTTATTTTCGCGTATTCTTGAAAAATCTATCTAATATGCACAGCCGTTCCATCAGGAATATTTTTATAAAACCATTTGGCATCCGCAACACTTAAACGCACACAACCATGCGAAGCAGGCTTACCAAGTTTCATGCCCTCCGACGGAATATATTCACCAAAGTTGTAGCGCGTTGGAACCGAATGGAATAAGTATTCTCCACCAATAAAACCAACCCAATAATCAGCACCAACTTTTTCCTCATGATTAAAGAAATGTTTTCCGCGCATATTAATGTGATAATCACCATGAGGAGTGGAATCATCCATTCCAGAACTCATAATCATTGTATATACAGTTTTACCATTGGCAAGAATATGCACTCGTTGCTTTTTTAAGTCCACATTAACTTTTAAGTCAGAAACTTTAGCCCCTGAAAGATTTGGATATTCACCACCAGTAGGATGTTTCCAAAAAACATGATTAACCGTTGATTTATCTAACTTTTGTTTGCAATATTTATCGAAATATTTTTCAAACGACTTATTATCAGCAACCTCATTGTTTTTATTACCAAGATTGTTACTATAAGCATTTTTTTCGCGCTGAATTAATACAGAATTCTGCAATTTTGCGCTGTATCTAGACGAGTAAGAAACCATATTAACAGTTTCGAAAATAATAAAGCACAACCATGCAATCAGCAAAGAAGCTAATAAAACAGAAGACGTAATACGAGCAGCTTTAGAGCTTCTCCTCCACCAGTTGCGCATTTTCGCAGCAATGCGAATGCACTTTTTAATGTCATTCATTATGTTACGAATAAACTGCATTATGTCTCCTATATAAATGCAAAAGCGTTGCATCCAATAGTTTAGCAGGAAATTATTAGATGCAACGCGCAAAAAGCAATATTTTTCACTTATTAATTCAGCAATATTAAATATGAATCATACTGCTTTTATTTTCGCAAACAATCTCATACGTTGAACTTAAATTCAACAATATCGCCGTCTTGCATCACATAGTCGCGACCTTCAAGACGAAGCTTTCCTTCTTCCTTAATTTTTGCCATAGAACCGTCAGCAGCAACAAAATCATCATATGACACAATTTCTGCCTTAATAAATCCACGCTCAAAATCAGTGTGAATCACACCAGCAGCTTGTGGAGCAGTCCAGCCTTTATGAATCTGCCAGGCGTGAACTTCCTTAACACCGGCAGTTAAATAGGTTTGAAGACCTAAAATATCGAATCCTACGCGAGCAAGTTGATCCAAACCAGATTCCTTCAAACCAGCATCTTCAAGCATTTCACGAGCATCTGCTTCGTCGAGCTCAGTAAGTTCGGACTCAAATTGAGCATTAAGGAATATTGCTTTTGCAGGAGCGACAGATGCAGAAAGTTTAGACTTTAAATCTTCATCAGCCAACTCCGAATCATCCACGTTAAACACGTAAATAAATGGCTTAGCAGTTAGCAAGTGCAAATCATACACGTCGTTTTTATCAATAAGCTTTTCGTTATGAGCCTGGTCAATAGTTTTGCCAGATTCAAGAATTTCCTTAGCTTTATTTACAGCGTCTACGTATTCTTGCGTAACTTTCTTACCGCGCAAATCTTTTTCAAGCTTTGGCAAAGCATTATCAATAGTTTGCATATCGGCAAGAATTAGCTCAGTATTAATCGTGTCAATATCGTCAGCAGGATCTACTTTTCCGTTAACATGCACAATATCGTCGTCATTAAACGCGCGAACAACTTCGCAAATAGCGTCTGCTTCGCGAATATTAGCAAGGAACTTATTGCCCAAGCCTTCACCCTCGGAGGCACCCTTAACAATTCCTGCAATATCAACGAAAGTAACTGTTGCTGGAACAATTTTTTCAGTATTAACTAATTTAGCTAAAACTGGAAGACGATGATCCGGAAGCGGAACAATACCAGTATTAGGCTCAATAGTTGCAAACGGATAATTCTCCGCCAAAACGTTGTTGCGGGTTAAAGCATTAAACATAGTGGACTTACCAACGTTTGGCAATCCAACAATTCCAATAGTTAAAGACATATTTACCTAGTTTAGACCAGCGCCGGGAAAGCCGACACAACTTGATTTTATTTACTATTTATTTTCAATAGCATCAACTGCAGCAATCACATCTCCCCTAAATCCGCGAGATTCTAGCTCAGCAACGCCACGAATAGTTGTTCCTCCAGGAGAGCACACTGCATCTTTCATAATCCCTGGATGAGTGCGCGAATCCATATATAACGCACCTACTCCTTCAATCATTTTTGCAGCCAAACGGTAAGCACAATCACGTTGCAAACCATATTTCACACCAGCATCGCCCAATGCTTCCATATACATTGCTGTAAAAGCTGGAGCACAGCTAGAAATACACATTGCAATATTCATATGATCACTATTCACTCGCTCTACCAAAGAAATTGGCTCAAATAAAGCACTAAACATTGAAAGTTGACTATCACTAAGCGTATGAGTAGTTTCAGCTAAAGTCACGCCTTGGCAGACCGCAATAGGAGTATTCGGAATAATGCACTGAACATGAGCATTCTTGCCAAGCAGTTCCATGTAACGCTCAAGCGTCCAACCGGCTGCAACGGAAATAACAGCAATACCTCGTTCATTAATAACTTCACAAATTGGCTTAAGCACTTCAGCAACCTGATACGGCTTTACAGCAATAATAATCACATCACTTGCTTCACACACTTCTTGAGCAGTACGCATAGCGCGAGCGCCAATTAGTGAAGTATTACGCTCGAGTTTTTCAAAATTATGCGCGCACGCAACAATATTTTCACCTTGCAATACTCCTGCATTCAGCGCACCTTTAGCGATTGCTTGTGCCATATTGCCATAGCCTATAAAACCAACAGTTCCAGATACACAAGTACCCATACATGACTCCCTTTAGCGCATTGATAAAACAGTAGTGCACTCATTACTAAGCAAACAGATGTATAGCATAGCAAAGAGTGCACTATAATCATTGCGCATATTAAAATTATTACCTTTGTATACGGCTTATCTCTTGTAAATTCCCTCTAAATCGCCGCGATTCAACGCCTCATCAAACAAATGACGGAAAACAATATCTCCATGTAAACCATCATGCTCAAACTCGTTCGTCGTCCAATAGTGAGAGTTGGCAATATGAGAAAGAGTGTCAAGCTGAAGACCAGAATCTACGTACATGTCATCAAAGTAAACTGCAGATTGCAATGGAACTTCGTTATTAGCAAGTTGATCTTGATCGTAAATTTTGCCAAACTGCTTATCTTTCATCAAGCAGTCAACAGCTGGAAGGAATGGTTGCAAAGCAAGCTCTTGATCATACATCCAAGGAAACATTGCTTCGCCAGTGAAAAGAAGAGGACGAGCAGAACCAGAAAACTCTGGCATTGTTTCCCTAACCTGCTGGGCAGCCCACAAAATTGGATGCTCTAATTCGCCATCAGCATAAATAAACTCTTGCAACGGCCAGTACAGCGGGCTCGAAGCAGTAGCATCCATTACACCGTAAACAAACTCGTCGCTTAAACTACCAGCAACAGAACCGCCAGCGTGTTTGAAAGCTTTAAGCGAACCGTCACCGTCAGAAAAAGCGGAATCAAGAAGCCAGTGCACTCGCTCAAAACTTGGTTTCATACCAAAGGAAGAGCCCAACATTTGGAATCGTTCAACCGTAAGTTTTTCGCCATTTGGAAGCATAACGTCTCCTTGAGCAATACGGTCTGCAATAGCAGCGGCGCGAGCCACATCCTGCGGATAACGCTCATAGAATTGCTCTGTTTTGCGAGCCATACGCGGGAACGTGTGTTCGTAAACTTCACGCGCATTCGCCGGAACATGAGGAATACCGCCGGTTGTGAAGCTTGCAATTAATCCTTGCGGGAACAGTGACAAATATGTAAGCGTAAGGAAACCGCCGTAGCTTTGTCCCAAAGACACCCACGGCTTCGCATCAAACTCAGTAAGTCGCAAATGCTCAAAATCGCGAATAATTGAATCAGCTAAGAAACGCTTCAAATACCATGCTTGACGCTCAACACTAACGCCGTCATCCAACATACGCTTCATGGTTGAAGCATCTACCCTTGAGGAACGTCCAACACCGCGCTGATCCGGCAAAACTACGCGAAAATGCTTAATAGCCTCTTGAATCCAACCATCGCTAGAAGGTGAAAGCGGACGTGGGCACTGCCCGCCTGGGCCTCCTTGCAAGAACACAAGCAGCGGCAAATCGTCATGCACATGCTCAGGAGCGCAAACTACTCTGCAGAATAAGCGAATAGTCTCACCTTTGATAGCACCACCCGGAGTGTTACCCTCCCAATCAAGCGGCACATCAATCGCTCGTTCTTCAATATGCAATCCCGGAACATAATAGCTTGTAAGCAATGCCATCTTGCCATCCCTTTCTTTATTTTCGTGCTACATTGCAACTATCAATTACACACTCTATTTATAAATCATACTCAAGTTTGATTGTTCTATAAAGTACTATGCACTAGCCTAGTAATTATGAAAGTACCTAATATGTTTCAAAGTGTTATACAGCGCTTACGAAAAGAGCTCTCATTAAACGACATATTATGGGGTATTATTCCGTTTATTCTTTTTATGCTTTCAAGCGATCGCTACGTTATAAGCAACGTTGATGGCTTTTTGACTCAAGGTTCGCTTATTACAGTAACGCTTATCAATATTGTTGTTGCATTACTACTTTCAGTCCGAAAACTATGGCCTGAACAATCGGCTACTATTTTTATTGTTATTTGCATTGTGCAAGTAGCATTTGGCTCTACTCAACTTTTCGCTGATTTCTTTGGTTTCGTGCTACTTGTTAATGCTATTGCGCGCGGAAATCCAGAACATTCAAAAGCTTTTGTTATTGCAGCTTACGTAACAACAGTATTATCTTGCGCAATAATATCGTGGAATATCGTAATGGGGCCAATATATGGCAACAATCATTCAAAAGCTAGTTATACTTGTAGTGTACAAAATATAAATAGTAGTAACATAAAAAATTGCGTTTCAAATATACTTAATTTTGCAATTCCTTCAATAATTTTTGCGATTATTATTACTACTATTACGGTTATTATTGGCTACTGGCAGCGCACTCACGTGCATACTATTCAACTTTTGCAAGATCACAATAATGCTATTCGCGCGTACCGCCGAAAAGCTCAACACATTGCTGTTACTGCAGAGCGCGCAAGAATTGCAAGAGATATGCACGATATTGTTGCCCACACGCTTTCTATTATTATTGTTCAAGCAGATGGTGGTCGTTATGCAGCAACCAAAGATATTTCTCTTGCTAAAAAAACAATGTATATTATTAAAAACGAAGCCGAGCGCGCCGTTCATGACATGCGCCGACTTCTAGAAGCTTTAACAGACGCTCCATCGGGTCAGTTGGATTTCAATCACATACCTTCGCTTATTGAGCAAGCAAAAATTGCATCTCCTAAAAATATTTTTTGGCACACTGTTGATGGCATAAATTCTCAAAATAGGCTTAACGCGGACGCACAAACCGTTGCATACCGCGTTGTTCAGGAGTCTCTTACTAATATTCGAAAGCATGCAGGAGATGGCATTAAAATAAACATTCACGAACAGTGGAAGAACCAAGGCTTAACACTAAAAATCACGAATGAAATACACAAAACCGAAGCTAACCAAACGCAAAATAGCAATGCGCAACATAAAAACGGTTATGGCTTAATTGGTATGAAAGAGCGACTTGAAAATCTTCACGGAACGCTTGATTATGGGAAACTCAATGATGGAACGTTTAGTATTGTTGCTTTTATTCCATATTCTTACAGCACAGACCAATCAAACACTACTGCTTCTGTATTAAATAGTATTCCTAACGTTACTCATAAAAATCTAAAAGTTAATAATGAATCGGCGGCGCAAGCAGAACCGGCAAATGTGAAACCAGCAGATGTAAATGTTCCAACCTCATCAAAAGTTTTGCCAAAAGTTTTACCAGAAACAAATGCTTCACAAAATAGGATTGAGAAAGTATCTCAATGGTTTGAACAACATTGGCTTATTGGAGACATTATTTATGCATCACCTTGGGTTGTTATGATGCTTTTTATACCAACTTACGATTTTACTGTTGGAACTGGAATGACTTCACAATATTCAAGCTCGCTTTCATCACAAATACTTTATAGAGTATTTACTCTTACAACCATGATTCCATTCATGTTACGTAGAAAATCTCCAACTACGTGCGCAATTGTTGCAGCAGTATTTTCTGCAATACAGCTTATATTCCTGCCTAACATTTTATTCGCTAATTTTTTCATACCAAATATTATTTACGCTGCGGTTCTCTACGGCAAAAAACGCGCATGGCAATGGGTTAGCGCAGTAGTGCTTGCCGAATCTGCTATTTTCGCAGTAAAAATTGGTATTGTTACAAGAAATATTCCACAAAATGAAACTCCAATACGATTCTTTACATCGAATATTGTCACAACCAATTTTTATGACATTATGCAAATGGCGTCCGTTGGATTAGTTTTTGGTTTCATAGTTGCAATAATTTGTTTTACAGTTATTGCGTTTGCTTATTCCCGAAGAAATGATGACAATAATTTACTGCTTCTAAAATCGCGCAGAACGGAACTTGAGAAAGAACAAAAACAGCTAGCAATTCTTGCAGCAAACGCAGAAAGGCAACGACTTAGCGCAAATATTCAGCAAAAAGTTGCCGTTACACTACACAAAGTAATTGATGCCGCAAATAGCGGTATCGATATGCTCAACGAATACGAAGAAGCAAGAAATAATATAGAAAATCAAAACTGCGTAAAACCAGAGCAAGCACTTGAACAAAGTGAAGCAATTAGAGAATCTTTCAAAAATATTAGCGACGAAGGTCGTTCAGCACTTAAATACATGCGAAAGCTGCTTGGAATCTTACGAGAAACCGGCTCCAGCGTTAATTCAACGAATAATGCTGCGAATGTAACTGAAATTGCAGTTCGCCCTGCTCCTTCGCTCGATGAGCAAATTCAACACAGTGCATTAAATAAGCAAGAGTAAGTTGATACTATGGAAAATATGGAAAACAATGAAGTAATTCGCGTTGCAATAGCAGACGATCAGGAGCTTGTGCGAGCAGGATTTGCGATGGTAATAAATTCGCAGCAAGATATGCACGTTGTATATCAGGCTTCTAACGGATCACAAATTGTAGAGCTTTCTAAAAGCCAGAATCCAGACATTATTCTTATGGACGTTCGCATGCCTGTAATGGACGGATTGGAAGCAACTCGCAAAATTCTGCAGCAAAAAACTAACGAAAATACTAAAATTATTATTCTAACAACTTTTGATTTAGACGAATATGTTATGGCTGCAATTCATGCTGGTGCTTCCGGGTTCCTTTTGAAAGATACTGAACCTGAAACTTTGCTTAATTCAATACGAACAGTGTATCAAGGAAACGCAATTATTGCTCCGACTGCTACGAAGCGTTTGATTGAAAATATGATTCAGCAAGGCAAAGTAGCAACAAATACTACAGAAAACAGTGCTGCGAATTACACTGCGAATTACGCTGCACAAGAAAGTTACGATGTACAAGCAAATCCGGCTGCGCAAGCAACACAAAGCTGCGCGTACACAAATTCAGCTATTACAGAACTTACTGATAGAGAACGCGAAGTTCTTGTTGAAATTGCTCACGGACTTTCAAATCAGGAAATTGCTGACAAACTATTTATTAGTTTGCCAACAGTTAAAACTCATGTTGCGCATATTTTAGGAAAAATCGGTGCTCGAGACCGCGTGCAGGCTGTAGTTTTCGCTTATGAAAATGGCTTAGTTAAGCCGTAAGCATATAAATCTGCGGCTATTTATGCATAGACACAAATAGCCGCAAATTTAGATTATCAACGTACCGAGTAGTTTTTTAATTTATGCTCTCGGAAGGCGACGGTGACGCATAACAGTAACGCCGGCAGCAGCAGCTCCAGAAATGGTTAGCACACCCAAAACACCCAGCATTATAGTGCTAAGCATATTGCCAGAAGACTTGTTCTCGGCTGTAGCACTAGCTTGAGCTTGTGGCTTTTCGCTTTCAGTATCCGAAATCTTTTCGTCAGTTTCGTTAGCAGGACGATCCTGAACATCATCATTTTCGGCAGTTTCAGTACTTTCTGCAGTTTTAGCGTTTTCTTTAGCCACATTAGATTCAGAAGTCTTTGCAGAAGGCTTTGCAGATTCAACAGTCTTGCTTTCAACAGGCTTTGACTGCTTATCTGCAGCATCTTCAGAAACAATATCCTTTACTGCAACAGTACGAACAGGATTAGAAGACTGAGCTGCAGGCTGCTCCTGAGAAATATTCTCATTCTGTTTCTGTTCTTCAACAGCAGTTACCGGAGGAACATAGCTTTCACTAGAAGAAGAGGTTTCTTTAGTCGCACTTGAAGGCGCTTCAGAAGGAGTTTTAGAAGAAGTTCCAGAATGCTTTACAGAAGGCGCTCCCGAAGTTTCTACATCAGAAGGAGTAGAAACTTTAGGATGCATAGAAGAATCAGCATTATCTTTTGAATTTACAGAAGATTGCGGATTATTAGGAGCAATTCTTCTTTCAGAATCATTAGATTGTGTTTGAGAATCAGAATTATTTCTTTTAGGAACAGGTGAAGTAGAGTCACTTTCAGAGCTCTTCTTCTTTTCCGATTGAGAAGCTTTCAAAGCGTCAAGTTCAGCTAATGCAAGACTATGCTGATTCTTAAGATCATTCAAAGCATCTTCTAAATTCTTCTTTGCTTTTTCATTGTCTACTTTTTGAACTTGGAAATTTTTTAGAAGATCTTTAAGTACAGCAATATTTGTTCGCAAACCTTCAATCTTTTTATTTCTTTCAGATTCATTATTAGAAAGCTCATAACTGTTGATATCTACTTCTATTGTAGAAAGCTCTTCTTTAATGTTTTCAATAGAACTAGTCTTATCATTCAAATCTTTAAGCTTATCTTCTGTATCTTGTTTTGCAATGTCTAAATCTTGCTTAATACTTTCAAGCTGCTTAGATTGTTCTTCGAACGACTTTACAGCTTCATTAAACTTAGGCTCAAGCTGAGTTAAAGAAGAATTCATATCGCTAAGCTTAAGTTTCTTTACACCAATTTCCTGATTTAAAGAATTAAACTCTTTGTCAGCATTTTCAAGATTAGAACGCAATTTATCAAAATCTGCATTATCTTGATGCTCTGCATCTTCCAATGCTTTCGCATCTTCATCTACTTTAGCACTAAGTTTTAGCAGAGCAGCTCTATCCTTTTCTATTTCTTCAGAAAGAACTTTAATGTCTGAATTAAGATTCTGCATCTTATTCTCATAGTTTTTATATATTTTCTCGTATGAATCTTTCTTAGAAGATTCTTCACTCTCAAGAGAAATAAGAGAATCTAATTCATTTTTTGATTTTTCATAATTATCTTTAGACTGTTCTTTCTGAATCTCAAGACTTTTAAGTTCTACTTCTTTTAGCTGCTTTTTCTTCTTAAGATCTTTTAGAACAGCTTGTGCTTGAGCTAAATCAGTTCCAATAACTTTATTTATTCCATCAAGTTCTTTTTCTTTTTTAGCAATACCTTTTGTAAAAGTATTAATATTCTCTATAGTCTTATTTAACTTATTTACTACATCTTCAAGATTTTTAGTTTGCTCATCAATTTTAGACTTTAATTCTTCAATGTTATGCTCAACTTGCAATAATTTATTTTCAGTAGATGCTTTTGCAGTCACCTCTGTTTGAGCTTGCGTATTTTGTACAACCTCAGCAGCTTCTTGCGCCCATGCTGGCATTGGACCTTGCAGGAACAAAACAAATCCTGCGATTGCTGCGGCAGATTTTTTCTTGACCGTTACCATATTTGTTACTCCTTGCTCGTAGCGGCCTTCATGTCTAACTTATGTCAGCAGTCATTTTGAGCATAACAAAGAAATAAATACATTTTCAATGCCATTTATTCGGAATATTTCCGATAAAACTTGTCATGATGAATAATAATCGTATTATTTTTGAATATTACTAATAAAAAATGCTCTTTTTTTTACATAATATTATGCTAGTCGCATAATTATACGCACGTTTTAATAAAAAAATAATAACAATATTACAAATTTTTTCAGAGTGTCGAAAAAGCCTAAGAAAAAGATAATGCCGATAAGTAAAATTTACATACCGGCACTATCTCTATTTTTTCTGCAACTTAACTTCTACAGACTATCTTTTCACATATGTTCTTACGAAATTTAGTCCTCCGCGAGCGCAACTACTGGCGAAGACTTCACTGCTCTACGAGCTGGAAGCACGCTGGAAAGAAGAGCTGCAAGCAAAGCGATGAGAGCAAGAACCGCGTAAATAGTCCAATCAACTACAAACGGAACTTTGCCAATTGTGCTAAATACCATGTAGGATCCAATCCAACCAAATGCTGTTCCAACAATCAAGCCTGAAACAGTGCTTGTTAAGGAAATCAACGTTGCTTCCAATGCAAGAGACCTTCTAACCTGTCCCCTTGTCATGCCGATTGCGCGCAAAGTTGCAGATTCTTTGGTTCGCTCAATAACAGACAAGCTTAATGTGTTTGCAACGCCTATTAAAGCAATCACAACAGCTACTGCTATTAAGCCAACAAGCGCCATCATCATTGCGTCGATAGTACTCTCCCACTTTGCTCGCTCAAACACGCTTCCAGTAGACACAACCTCCGCATAACTAGATGTAACATTTCGAATGTTTTTAGCAATATCTACAAGATTAGCTTTGCTAGAGTCTACCGAAATGAGCAAAATATGCGTTGTAGGCTTAAGGTAGTTATTGAAGTAGGATTTGCTCACAAAAGCAGTATTATTTGAATACACACCAACATTTCGATACTTCTTAAACTGAACTTGCTTTACAGTAATGCTCTTATCGTTATTACTAGAGTCTGTATTCATGCCAGTAAATGGCGTAATATTATCACTGTCTGTTTCACCAGAACTGTACTTTTCTACATAAGCCTGCAGATTAAGACTTCCTTTTTTAAGATCAAAAGGCTCTCCACCTTCATCATTAAACTTAGGCAAAAGCACAGAATCTTTGTTTATATTAACGCCATCAAGGTCAGTGTGCATTACATTTCTAAGTTGATTTACATTATCAACTCCAGCTGCCATAGCGTACTCAGTTTTGCCCTTAGCGTTCTTAAAAGTCATAGGAACTGCAGGAAGCAACTCAGTATGCTTTATTCCACTAATCTTTGAAATGTCGGCAGCTAAAGATTCATCAACATTCTTGCCTTGAATAATAATGTCAACACTGTAACGGTCATCAACAACACCTTTAAGAGTTGCTTTACCGCACATTGCGCCAGTTACTACTGTTGAAACAAGAGTTACGCCAATAAGCAAAGCTGTTCCAGTTGCTGCAACTCTTCTAGGGTTTCGTTGCACGTTTGCGTTAGCAACTTTAGAAGCAGGCCCACAAAGTGCCATAACTGCGCCAGTTGCCTTCATAGCAAACGGCATCCAGAATGTTGCTGTAATAATAATTCCAATAAACACAAGCGCGCATCCAAAAACTGCTCCAATCAAAGTCCTCCAAGAGTCAGCACCAGCATTAGGTGACTGCTGAGCAATCATGCTTGCTAAAGAAGTAGAACTTAAAGCCGTAAATAAAATACCTACAACAATAAATAGAACGCCAAAAACAGCGCGAATAATGCTTGCACGCTTATCTTTCATCAAATCCATTGGTCGCAACGCTTCCATAGGCGTTACTTTTGTAGCAGATTGCGCAGCACCCATAGATGCAAGAACTGTTACAATCGCGCCAATTACTATTGGCCACACAATCGCCGGAAGTGAAACAATCAAAGGAATTTTAGATAATGGTCCAGAATTAATATTCAAGTTACTAATTGCGCCCATAAATCCTATTGCGCAAAGCACGCCAATAGCCGCAGAAATAACTCCAAGTATTGCAGCTTCAAGCAAAACTGCTGTATAAAGCTGATGCGATTGTGCACCGATTACGCGCAAAAGCGCAAGAGTGCGTCTGCGTTGAGCAACCAAAACTTGGAATGTGTTTGCTATAACAAGCGAAGAAATAAGCAACGCTAGAACACCAAACGATAGCAAGAACATAGTCACAAAATTTGTGCCGTTTGACACACTTCGAACAGCTCTTACACCAACTTCGTGCCTAGACATAAGAGAAAATTGCTCTGGAAGCAAAGCGTTAATCTTAGGAGATAAATCGTTTATTTTAGATTCATCAATACTCATGTACACTTTGCTTTGCACAACTTGATTGTCAAAATTTTTAAGATTGTTGAGTTTTGCACAAAAATCATTCGTTATGCCACCAAGATACGTGCCGCGATTTGAAATTGGTATTTGAGAATGTTCTCCATCGTCAACAAGACCAACCACACGAACATCGTATGATTTTTCTTTATTTCCGCCAGCTTCATCTACTTTAACCAAGGTTATAGTATCGCCAATATTTGCATGTATGGATTTAGCAATACTTTTAATAAGCGTAATTTCGCCTATTTTTTGCGGATCTCTACCTTCTGTTGATTTATACACAGGAAGATTTCCATACAAACCACTAGACCAAGCAATACTTGTAACTGATTTATCACCTTTTTCTACTCCTACAAGCGCAGTCGCATCGTCACTACGAATACCGTTGACACCAGGCATCTTCGATATTTCGTCTAAATGAAGGTCTTTATAATGAATTCCACTATTCGGAGAACTGTTAGAGCTTTTAGATGAGATTGCATAATTTGCGCTATGGAATTCTTCCGTTGCATTGCGAACCATCAAGTCGTCAACACTGTTTACAAAAAGCAAAGTAGCGCTCATAAACATGCTGCCTATAAGAATTGCAATTCCAGAGGCGATTAGCATGCGCACGCTTTTACGCATAAGTTTTAGCGCGATTTTCCACATTCTAACTTCACCACCTTTTATTGCAATTGAGCAGACTGATTACTAATACCAGCCTCGCTGCGTTCCATAAGCATCTTGCTCATGCCTTCCGCAGTAGGATTTTGCACATCTTCAACGATTTGGCCATCTGCAAACACGATTGCTCGATCCGCGTAAGAGGCTGCAACAGCGTCGTGAGTAACCATAATCACAGTTTGACCAAGCTCCGTTACGGACTTCTTCAAGAAATGCAAAACTTCTGAGCTGGAAGCAGAGTCAAGATTTCCGGTAGGCTCGTCTGCAAAAACTACGGAAGGCTTAGAGATTAAAGCTCGAGCAATTGCAACACGTTGACGCTGACCGCCTGAAAGCTCAGCAGGTCTGTGATGTAATCGATTTTGCAATCCAAGAGTTAAAACCAAAGTATTAAACCATTGCTTATCTGGCTTTTTGCCCGCCAAAGTAAGAGGCATGAGAATATTTTGCTCAGCGCTAAACATTGGAAGAAGATTAAAACTTTGGAAAATAAATCCGACCATTTCGCGTCGCATAAGCGTAAGCTGCTTATCGCTCATGCCTGTAATATCTAGGCCATCTACCAAAACTTTTCCAGAATTAACGCTGTCAAGACCAGCCAAAGAGTGCATTAAAGTTGACTTTCCGGAACCAGAAGGACCCATAATCGCCGTAAACTTGCCGCGTTCAAAACTTACGCTTACATCTCGCAAAGCGTGAACAATGCCTGCACCCTTGCCAAAATCTTTAACAACATGCAAAGCTGCAACTGCTGTTTCACCAATCAAGTTTTGGTTAAAATCTGCTCTAAAATCTAAAGCATTTTCTTGCTCGTATGAGCTTGTTTCGTACGGACTGTTCATAACTGCTCCTTTTCTTAAAAAGTAGTAATCGCATAATTATCTACTGCTAATACTTAAATTTACGGAAAAATACAGCTGATTACCATCGTGCGTAAGGCGGAAATTATTGAGAAAAAATTAGCGTCTCATCCTAAAGTATGATGCACAAATTTACAGAATGTATAAAAAATCGGAGCGCATACAAATACAATATGCGCTCCGAATAAAATGGTAATGGATCTTCAGGAATATTTTTAATTAATAATTTTTTACTTTTACTTTCTCTTTTCTATTTAAGCAAGACCTGCTTTACGAACAGCGTCAAATCCGCGCTGCAAATCGGCAAGAATATCGTCAATATGCTCAGTTCCAATAGACAAGCGAATAGTTCCCTCATAAATGCCCTGATCTTCCAATTCTTCAGGAGTTTCCTGAGAGTGCGTAGTAGATGCAGGATGAATAACCAATGATTTTACGTCCGCAACATTTGCAAGCAATGAGAAAAGCTGTAAATTGTCAATAAATACGCGAGCTGCATCCCTTCCACCTTTAATATCAAACGTGAAAATAGAGCCTCCACCATTCGGGAAGTAACGCTTATAAAGCTCGTGATCAGAACGACCTTCAATAGAAGGATGACTTACAGATTCAACCTCTGGCACAGTTTGCAAATATTGAACAACCTTCAACGCATTCTCAACGTGACGCTCAACACGCAAGCTCAAGGTTTCCGTGCCTTGCAAAAGCAAGAATGCTGCAAATGGGCTAATGCAAGCACCAGTATCGCGCAAAATAATCGCACGAATACGCGTCACAAAAGCCACAGGTCCTAAAGCTTCATAGAAGTTCAAACCGTGGTAACTTGGGTCAGCTTCTGTAAGAGTTGGGAATTTTCCAGGGACTTTAGCCCAATCAAAATTGCCGCCTTCAACAATAATGCCACCAAGAGTTGTACCATGACCGCCAATAAATTTCGTAGCAGATTCGACTACAATATCTGCACCATGCTCAAGCGGACGGAAAAGATATGGAGTTGCGAAAGTATTGTCAACAAAAACAGGAAGATTGTGGCGATGAGCAATCTCGGAAATAGTCTCAAAATCAGGCAAATCTGCGTTAGGATTACCGAAAGTTTCAAAGTATACAAGCTTTGTATTTGGTTGAATAGCATCCTCGAAGTTTTGAGGATTCTTAGGATCGACAAAAGTAGTTGTTACACCATCTCGAGGAAGAGTGTGACGAAGAAGGTTATAAGTTCCACCATACACATTCTTTGAAGACACGATGTGATCGCCCTGCTGCGTAATGTTACGAATAGCATAGTCGACAGCGGCCGCGCCAGAAGCAACAGCCAAAGCTGCAGTACCACCTTCAAGAGCTGCAATTCTGCGCTCAAAAACATCTTGAGTAGAATTCGTTAAACGACCATAAATGTTTCCAGCGTCACGCAAATCAAAACGAGCTGCAGCATGGTCAAAATCATGGAATACGTAGCTTGTTGTTTGATAAATAGGAACTGCACGAGAATCAGTTGCCGGATCCGCCTGCTCTTGACCTACATGCAATTGCAAGGTCTCAAAATGATACTTTCCTTGCGTTTCTTCAATATCGCTCATAATACCCCTCCAGTTTTGCGACTTTTTAAACAGTAGATTAGTTTGCTTCAGTTTACTTTGCGCATCCGCTTACTTTTCCGTTTTCTGTTTACATATTTATTTAAGTGATAACGACAATATGCCACTATGGTTCATTCGTACATACCTGCGGTTATCAAAATTAGCTATAACGAATTAACAGTTTGCAAAAAATAGCGAAATTTGTTTTAGAAAAATACAGAAAATATACTGAATTTCTAATACAACACGCCGTATACAGCTTTTATCCACAATGCTTAAAAAATCTGGATTACTGCTCAATAAGCACAGAAAATAGCAGCATGATTACACAAAAACACATTATTGACGATGAAATTATCTCGCTTGACGAGATTGACAACGCTGAAACTGCTCAAGTATTTTTGCAAGAAAAACTTGAACAAGTGTCCAACGAGCTTCAAGATGATTCTCTTGAAAGTAAAGAGTTGGGAAAACTGGGAGAAACATACGCCGCTTTGCGACTTATGCAAAAAGGGTGGCACGTTATTGACAGAAACTGGCATTGCCGCAATGGAGAGCTAGATTTGGTAATGATTACTCCAGAACAAAAATTGGTATTCGTAGAAGTAAAAACTCGAAGAAGCGTACGTTGTGGCACTCCACTTGAAGCAATTACTCAAGAAAAATGTAGCAAATTACGTACAACTGGTATGAAATGGCTGGAAGAATGCGGAAGCGACATACCTCATTACCGTATTCGATTTGATGCTGTATCAATTCTCGTTATTAACAAATACACTTATCCAGATTCTGCATATGAATTGCAATCCTTGGAAGAAATTGAAGATAATTCATCAATCCAATTCAAGCATGTTCAAGGAGCATTCTAATGCATATTGGAAACGCAACATCAATAGGACTTATTGGTCTTAAAGCTTTTACTATTCAGCTGCAAGCTTTTATATCTGGAAATATGCCAAACTTTTCTATTATCGGCTTACCTGACACTTCATTAAGCGAAGCAAGAGAGCGCGTTAAATCAGCTCATTTTGCGTTGCATTGCAAATGGCCTGAAGGAAGGATAACAGTAAACTTATCACCTGCTTCAATGCCAAAAAGCGGAGCATCATACGATTTAGCTATCGCAGCAAGCATACTAAGCGCAGAAAAGTATATTCCACTTACAGAATTAGAAAATACAGTTATTCTAGGAGAACTAAATCTTGACGGGACAGTATTACCTACTCAAGGCATTCTTCCTATTGCACTTTACGCAAAAAAGATGCATTTTAAACGAATGATTATTCCACAAGAAAATCTTGCCGAAGCACAACTTGTAGATGGAATTGAATCTATTGGAATACACCATATTTTAGATTTAGTGACGCAATTGCATGGCAGTTTGAGCGAGGAATCACTAAAGCTTATTGAAGAAGACCCTGCGTATAAACATATGCAAGTTCTTGAGCGAAATGGAAATTATAACAATGGAGAAGAAGATTATAATCCGTCAATTCACGAAGAAAGCACTTCCCCACTACAAATTGAACCAAAATATGAAATTGGAGATATGTCTGAAGTAATAGGGCAAGAACATACAAAATGGGCTCTACAAGTTGCTGCAGCTGGAGGACATCACGTGATGATGATTGGACCTCCAGGATCTGGAAAAACCATGCTAGCTTCACGAATACCAAGCATTATGTGTCCACTTAACGAACAAGAACAGCTTGAGGTTGCTTCAATTCGTTCACTTTGTGGCACACTTCCCTACTACGGAATTAGCAATATTCCACCATTTGAAGCACCTCACCATACTGCTTCAGCAGCTTCTCTTATTGGAGGAGGAACAGGAGTTGCAAAACCTGGGATTATTACTAGAGCACATTGCGGAGTGCTGTTTATGGATGAGGCTCCAGAGTTTTCTCCTAGAGTATTGCAAACCCTAAGAGAACCATTGGAATCAGGGCATATTGCTATTTCTCGTTCAAAAGGTACAACTCTTTATCCAGCTAAATTCCAGCTTGTTATTGCTGCAAATCCTTGTCCTTGCGGCTACGCATACGGAAATGGAGAAAGATGCACTTGCAAAGAGCGCGAAAGAGCACGATATTTTTCACGCCTTTCAGGTCCAATTCTTGACCGTATTGATATTCAAATGGATGTACCTCCAGTAGAACGAATTATTATTTCAAACCATCATCAAGACAATGCACAAAACTCAGTTAAAAACACGTATCTGAATAGCAAAACAATGCGAGGTAACGTAATAGAAGCTCGTAAAATTGCTCGCGATCGTTTTATAAAACAAGGTTGGGATTGCAACGCACAAGCATCTGGAACGTGGCTTAGAAAATACACTTCACAGCAAGCTGTAGGACTTATTAACCGTGCATTAGAAAAGCATCAATTGAGTTTGCGCGGAGCAGATAGAGCATTGCGACTCGCGTGGACACTTGCTGATCTTTCTGGACACACTTCACCAGACATGACAGACATGGCACAAGCTATCAGTTTAAGGACACGAATATGAACACTAAGAGCATAAACAACACGGATAACACTAAAGAAACCATTAGTGCATCTAGCGATTTTTCTTCACCAGACGAAGAAACAATATCTCGTGCAATACTTACATTCTGCCTTGAAGGAGTGGATGCAATTATGTACACACTACTATTGGGATCTAAAAGCGCTAAAGAAATTGTTTCACTATTAAAAACAATTGTGAAAAATTATACGAAACAACAATCAACAGACTCAGCTCAACAAATGCAACTTCCAATTATTAGTGAAGTAGCAGATCAAGAAAACGATGCCAATTCTAAAACTTTTACCTCAAGAAAACGTAACAAAAATCAAGAATTAGTATCTACAATGTTAAGTTTCATAAAAAAACATAAAGAGCTTGCTCTCTTAGAAAATTATTTCAAGAAGGGCTTAACAGCGTGGGGTTATCACAACAATAATGCGCCTAAATCTTTAGAAGTGCTACACAATTCTATTTCAACATGGTGCGTTCGATTATTGCATTTGCCGACATGGAATAGTGAATCACTATGTCAATGGTTCACTTGTGGCGGAAAGCAATGGATTATTGCACCACACAGCAAATATTGGCCGAAACAATTACAAGATTTGGCTTTTCAGAGTCATTTCTCACCACCTTTATGCTTGTGGGGCGTAGGGAATCCACAAACATTAACACAATGTCATAATCCACTTGCTATTGTTGGTTCACGCTCTTGCACAGACTACGGAAGAGAACTCGCATATCAATTTGCTTATGATTGCGCTTCGAAAGGTCATACTGTTATTTCTGGTGGAGCGTACGGAATTGATGCAGCAGCACATTGGGGCGCATTAGATGCACAAGATATAGATGAAAATAAGCCTACAGGAAAAACCATTGCTGTATTTGCAGGAGGATTAAATCATATGGGCCCCAGATGCAATTATCAGCTTTTTGAACAAATTATTGCAAAAGGCGGAGTGTGTATTAGCGAACTATGCCCAGATACAACACCAGTAGGCCACAGATTTTTATTGCGAAATAGAATTATTGCAGCTCTAGCATCAAAAATTATAGTTGCTCAAGCAAGATTACAATCCGGAGCGCTAAATACTGCAACATGGGCAACGGATTTAAATCGCGAACTATACGCTATACCAGGAGATATCAATCAGCCTAATAATGCGGGATGCAACAAGCTAATACACGATTCACAAGCTATAATATTGTGTTCAACTCAAGATATAGATATTCTGTTTCCTCAATCTCATCACTACTTTGCTTATTCTCAACCTAAACCAGAAAAATTAAGTATAGACTATAAAAATTATGACAATACACAAAAACTAATTATCGACGCAATTACAACGTGCAAACGCAAACACGAACTTGCAAATGTTGACAGAATATACGAAATAATAAAAACTTCTTACAAAGAAAAACAATTAGATTACATACCATCTATTGCTGAAATTTCTGGAAAAATTGCATTGCTAGAATTGGAAGGAATTATTGTACAAAATAAAGAAAATTTAACATTATCACAGCAAAAAGTAGCGTAAAATAACGCGCTCAATACAAGATATGTGAGAAAATAAAAGTATGCAATCAAGCGAATACTACGATGTTATTATTGTTGGCGCTGGAGCTGCAGGATTATCTGCAGCACTAGGATTAATTAAATCCGAAGAATACGCATGCATGAAAAAAGAAGGAAAAACACCATCAATTTTAGTGATTTCTAAAGTGCCAGCATTGCGTTCACACACGGGTTCTGCTGAAGGAGGTATAGCAGCAAGCCTTGGGAATGTAGAGCACGACAAATGGCAATGGCATTATTATGACACAGTTCATGGCGGAGATTGGCTAAGCGATCAAGATGCAGCAAAGCTACTTGCAAAAGAAGCACCAAAAACAGTTATTCAGCTTGAACATGATGGCGTAGCATTTTCTCGAACACAAAATGGATATATTAACCAACGCCGTTTTGGTGGACATACTGCTAATTTTGGAAAGAATCCAATTGAACGTGCAGCTTTTGCTGCAGATCGTATTGGTCACCAAATTTTACATAGCTTATGGCAACAATGTGTTTCCGAGAATATTGTATTTGCTGAAGATTGTTACGTAACAGATGTTGCTATAAACGATCAAACTATGAGCGTTGAAGGAATTGTTGCATTTGATTTATCTGCAGGAGACTTGCGAGCAATAAAGTCTAGATTCCTACTTTTAGCTACAGGCGGATCGGGAAGATTATTTGCAACAACATCTAATTCGTGGGATTTAACAGGCGATGGCATGGCTTTAGCTTTAAAAGCAGGATTACAACTTGAAGACTGCGAGTTCATTCAATTCCACCCTACTGGACTAGCTCATACTGGTATTCTGCTTTCAGAAGCAGCAAGAGCTGAAGGCGGCGTGCTTAGGAACTCAAATGGCGAAGCTTTTATGAAAAAATACGATGAAGCACATGCAGATTTAGCTCCAAGAGATGTTGTTTCTCGTGCAATTGCCCAAGAAATTCGCGAAGGCAGAGGTGTAAACGATTCAACAACTACGCAACAAAGCAATTCACATAACGATTGCGTTTGGCTAGATATGACACATATCAGCCGAGAAAATATGTTAGAATACTTGCCACAAGTCACAGAAACTATTGAAAAATATGCTCATCTTGACCCAACTTGCGATTTAGTCCCAATTCGTCCTACAGCTCACTACACAATGGGCGGAATACCGATAACTTTGGATGGAAAAGTATATAGATGGCAAAATAACAACCAAACTATTGTTTATGGTTTATACGCTGCCGGAGAATGCTCATGCGTAGGAGTGCACGGAGCTAATCGATTAGGAGGAAACTCCTTGCTTGACGCATGCCTTTTTGGAAATCGCGCGGGAGCAACAATAGCAAAAGAATTGAAAAACTTAAACAAGGATGACGAAACTAACAGTAACAAAACCAACGAAACCAACGAAACCAATAAAACTTTCTCAAATAATACTGCACTACAAGTCTTATATAAACAAAGAAATAATGAACTTAATCAGCTTATGGAAACAAGTGCGAAGCAAGCTACAGATTTTACAAACAACAGCTATAACGACGAGTCTTCACAAATAGAAGAAGATAATCCTTATAAATTATTTGCAGATTTAGGAAAAATCATGGAAAACGCTGTTGCAATATCATGTGACGAACAATCAATTAAAAAAGCACTCAATGACATACAAGAATTTATAGATCCTAAAATTCAATCATTACACATCCATAGCAATAATTTAGTTTTTAACCAAGAAATTACTGCAATATGGGAAATAAAGAACATGTCACTACTTGCAAAAGCAGCATTGCAATCTTCACTTGCTAGACATGAATCTAGAGGTGCTTTCTTTAGAAGAGACTATCCAAAACATGATATTTCTTCATTGCCACAACACTCGTTCATTGACTTTGATGGAAACTTGGCAAAAAAGTCAGTGAATATTATTGATTTTAAACAAGATAGTAAAGGAGATTTTTATACTGAAAATAGCATAATTTAAAACTATTATTACTATTTTCATATATAAATATTTTGAAAATTCGTAATTTTTTCAACACGCCGAAGCGAAGAAGAAAAAAAGATGTTATAGTCTTATCTGTTGTCTAAAACACCTGTCCGGGTGGCGGAATGGTAGACGCGCTAGCTTGAGGTGCTAGTGCCTATTTGTTACAGGCGTGCGGGTTCAACTCCCGCTCCGGACACGAAAAAACCTTGCTGGAAAACCAGCAAGGTTTTATTGTTTTTTAACACAAAAATGGGCTAGCTAAGACATTCTTAGTTAGCCCTAAAGTTTAATTAAGCAGCATTTGAATGCAGGTGGAAACGAATCTCACCAGAATTTGGCGCATAAACAGATGCACCAAAAGCAATAATCGTACCAAACTTATCTTTTACAGTAGAATAAGCTGTAATTGCAGGAGTTCCAACTTCAAGGTTAAGTACTGCTGCAAGCCTGTCACATAGATTTTCTATATGCACAGACACTTCATTCGTCAAAATTTTAGGAAAACGAGAAGCAGGCAAATAGAGCACACTATAACGCGATAAAACATCGTCAACATAACGCAAGCGTTTCAAACATATCAATTCATCTACTGGATCAAGGCCTAAACGAGCAGCAGCATCTTCATCATGAATAACATCGTTTTCAATAACTTTTATTCTAATTTTTGCATCATTAGAATAAGTCTGCTCGTAAAATCCTTGCGCACGATCAGAAATTACTTCTTGACTATAACTAGGAATAATTGAAGAAGCTCGAAATGTTCCTCTACCCTGCTCACGAACAAGTAATCCTTCAGTAATAAGGTTATCGACTGCATGCCTCAAAGTAATACGGCTCACATTGTATTGTTTGCACAATTCAATTTCAGGAGGTAATTGTTCGTTCGCTTCCATAGAATCAATGCGAGCGCGTAGATTATCTCGCACAGCAATGTATTTAGGCACACCTTCGACCATTATCACTCTCCCCTAGCTAAACGCTAATATGAAAAAGCCGTTGATACTAGTTTGTGTAAAACACAGCATAGTAACAACGGCTCATGCAAAACTAATAACTCTGTTATCCTACCAGTCATACAATAAAATGTACAAATAAATAAGAAAATGAGTAAAAAAATTTTTAATTTTTATATGTATATACAATTATTTAATTGTATTTTTATTTTCTTTACTTATTTTATTTCTTCAACCTTTTCAAAATTATTAGAATCGCGTTTATTCATCAATATCGAAACAGAATAGAACAATATTAGTGCAATAAGTATTACAGAAATTAAAACAGTACGACCACCGACAATATTTGCGTGACCAAGTATTACACCAAATACACCATAATCCGCATCAGAATATGTAGAATTTGCGCTTCCCAAATCGCCAAGCACTGGCAAAAGGAACAACGGAAGGAAAGTAATAAAAAGACCATTAATAAATGATGCAGTCAAGCAACCACGTATTCCACCTTGACCATTACCGAATACTCCTGCAGCACCACCAGCCATGAAATGCGCAACAATTCCAGGAATAATAATTGTCGTTCCCAAAATCGCCATAAGCGTCATTCCAAGCAAACCGCCAAAGAAACTAGCTAAGAAACCAATAAGAACAGCATTAGGAGCAAAGCCAAAAGTCATTGGTGCATCTAAAGCAGGACGCGCATTTTTAACAAGCTTTTCCGATATTCCCTTAAAAGCTGGAACAATTTCGTCAAGAACAATCTGCACGCCTGCAAGAATAATATAAACACCTGCAGCAAAAGTTGCAGCCTTCAACATAACGAAAACAATGAAGTTTTGACCATTAGATAAATGTGTTTCGACATACGAAGATCCAGCAAAAAGTGCCACTACTATATAAATAACAGCCATAGAAAGCGTGATAAGAACTGTTGTATCACGCAAGAATCCCAATGCTGCTGGGAATTTAATATCCTCAGTTGACTTAGAAGGACGCTTTTTTGAAGCAGTAAGCTTTGCAATTAACGCACCTAAAGCAACACCAGTACCAGCAGGATGTCCTAAAGCAACATCATCTTTGCCTGAAGCTTTCTTCATAAACGGCTGCACCAGTGCTGGAGAAATTGTCGTAAACAATCCTTGAGCAATTGAACCCCATAAAAGAACTTCCCACATGCTAAATCCTGCAACATTAAATATAACTGCAAGCATACTTGCCATATAGAAAGCTACGTGACCCGTTAAATAGATAAATTTAAAACGAGAAGTAATAGAAAGAATAATATTAACAATCATTCCAAAGAAGAAAATAAGCGCAGATTCAGAGCCATACTTCAATAAAACAGTTCCAATAATTGCTTCATTATTCGGCACTACGCCTTGCACATGAAATGCGTATTGAAACATTTTGCCAAAGGGGTTCAACGCTTCAGTAATAACTCCAGAACCAGCTGCTAAAACAAGAAAACCAACAAGAGTACGGATTGATCCTTGCAAAATATCCGAGAATTTCTTTCTTTGCACTGCAAGCCCAATAAAAGAAATAAGCGCAACTATAACAGATGGCTGTCTGAAAATATCGAGCAGTACTGACAGAATTCCGTCCACGTAACTCTCCTTACCATATTAATCGATATAGTTTGAGCGGCTTACGCAATTATTGGCGGCAAAAATATCTTACAAACTTCGCAAACGATACCGTAGGCGAAACTATTCGAAATACACGATTAGTTTCGTAGCACAGTAAAACTACACATACAAAATTCACGGTTCCGCAATGAAGCAAAGTAGTAAGAGCTACTACGAGCAGTAGTTTTTATACCCAGCCAACAACTACTGTTACAGCTCATACTGTTGTTTCATGTCAAATTCATTATATCGTTTAAACATTATAAACAATTAAAATAACACTATTTATAACTAAAATATTTATTAAATATCAATAAAATTCGAAATTTTTACCTGTTTTTAGAAAATTCGACACACCAATATACAGAAAAAAGCACTCCATTTTCACGAAGTGCTTTATAAAATCAGTAATTATTACAGTTTTTAATGAAAATAAACATATGTTTTACTGTATAAACATATGTTTATATTTCGGTCAATAATTCTCATCAAAAACTGTCACTCCCACTTTTTCAAATATACAATACATATAAAACTGCTGAGTAAAATATTTTTAATTTTTAGCACAGTTCATACCACATAATTGTTTTTATCGTTTTTGAGTGCAAAACTATTAAATTTTTCGATTTATTTCGTAAATGTGAATTGTCTTACATATGTCTAATTAGAGTATGACTTTTATTTTTACTCAATTAGAAGTTTTTATCCATTCTATAGCTAGTTGCACGCGATCACGCATCCCCAGTTTTGCAAGAATACGAGAGACAGCTTTTTTGGCTGAATCAGGTTCAATAAAAAGCTTCTCAGCAATTTCTGCATTATTGAGACCACATGACACAAGGCTTACTATTTCAATTTCATGTTCTGTTAGAGCATCAAATTTAGCTCTAGCTATTTGCACATCTTGACTTGCACTGATTTGAGAAACATGACGAGCTAATATCTTTCCTGTTATTCTTGGAGTTAGCACAGCATCTCCTGCATTAATAGCTTCAATAGCAGATATAAGTTGCGGTCCGCGCACATCCTTTAGTAGGAAACCGGAAGCTCCAGAACTTAGCATTTTAAATGCATAGTCGTCATAATCATAAGTAGTAAGTGCAAGAATCTTAATATTTCTGTATTTAGTTTTAATATGTTTTGTCGCAATGATCCCATTCATAACAGGCATCCTAATATCCATAATTATTATTTCCGGCAACTGCTCACCCGATGCAGATAACCTTTCAAGCATATCTAATGCAACTAGCCCGTTTTCACAAGATCCTATGACAGTACATGTAGCAGATTTGTTAATTATCATTGAAAATCCATAACGGATAGCTTTCTGATCATCGACAATAATAACTCGGATTTTTTTGCGATCAATCATAGATATTTTCCTTTGGTATAATTGCATGCACTCTCCAGCCACCTCTAGCATAGACCCCTGCAGTAATAGAGCCTCCAATACTGACTAAATCAGCAGCGATATGAGCAAGACCATAACCAGTAGACGGAGTCTGTTCATGAATACCCATCTGTTTGCCATTATCAATTACAACAACTTCGAGTTCTCCTTTCAACGTTATGGTGATTTGAACACTAATTTCTGTAGCATGTGTAGCATGTTTCAAAGTATTCGTTATAGATTCGCGAATAATCCTGTATGCCCATTGAATTTGAACCCCCACTTCTGGAACTACTGGTGTTATTTCTAGCTGTGCACGTATTCCAAGTTTATTGATTCCTGCAACCAGTTCTTCAATATCGGTAATAGAATGTTCCTTATTACTATCTTGTTCTCCACCAGATATCGAGTTAACTAGAGTTCTCGTTTGCCGTAAGCCACTTCTAGCATATTCGTTGATAAGTTTCACTATTTCATGCTGTTTCACATCTAAATCATCATCTACTTGCAGACCCTCAGTTAGGCTAATAATTGCGGTAAGACAATGTCCAACAGAATCGTGTAGCACAGTTGCCATTCTCGTAGCTTTCTCATTAACTCGTGCTTGGGATTCACTCTCATGTAGTTCAGATAATATGGCTTGTTCTTGTTGTTTCTCTCTGACCTGATTTGCTCTCATTCGTATTAGAGCAGCAGTTAGAGATGTAAATACAAAAACAGAAATGGCAGGAATAATTAATTTCCTGCCGAAGACTACATATCCATAAAGAGTTGATAAGACAACTCCAGCACCTAAGGCTAATATACCTATTAACATTTTTCGCATATCAAGCAAACATATACCTGAAGAAGCCAGAATATACATGGTAAGCAATCCAATATTTACATCTCCACAATAGGCAGATATACTAGCGGCCATAAGAGATAAAGCAACAGAAATATGCCAATATCGGCGCCTACCAAATACTGCAATAGAAGTTAGCACAACCGTCATCCACACTATAATCGGATCAGCATCACTACGTAATCCAATTATTATTTGATAGATAGTCGAAAGTATTCCAATAATCCATACCGGCTCAGAGTTATTTATCCAAGCTGCATATATTTGGTCAAAGAACCCAAGCCGGTAACTACTTGAGGATATTCGTCTAGCGTTATAATCGTGATGAAATAAAGCTTTCTCACGCATATAAGTGCTCATAGCCTTGCTCGTTTGAATTGAACCTTTATGAATATCATTCCCAAAATTATCCACATTAGATTCATCATAACAGAGATAACAATCGAACCTACCGCATAAAAATCACCTATACAACGTACAGCACTTGCATACGCAAGAAGAGCCGGTGGATAAACAACAGATAATGCGGGTGCAACAATAGCCATTCCAAATCCTATGAGTGATGAAACCAACACAACTGTAACAATTGAAGAAAATCCTGAAAGGCGAACCCCAATACCCACTACAATCAGTTGCCAAGCTGTCATCGCTAATGCAATCGCAAATAAACGAGGAACTAGAGAAAATACATCAGAAATATGAAAATGAAGAAATATGCCAGCAACAAGTTGTAAAGTGCCAAACAGCAATACAGAAAACATAGAAATAACAAAGGAATGAAGCGTCAATGTTGTAATATACTTATTAACAACTCCAATAGCCTTTAAACGAGCAATATTACGGCCATTATGCTCATTAGACATTTTCTGCGCTTGCAGTGCACCAAGCAATATAGGAAAGAATAATGTCGTTGGCAACAACGCAGACTGACCCCATACTGCTAAATAGGTAACTCCTTGAGCCTTGAACTCTGCTTCATATGACTCATATTGACTAATTCCCATAAGCAATCCAAGAAAAGACGTACACAATAAAGCAATCCAATACCAAGTAATGTTATTTTTCCTACATTCCCAAGCAAATGTTTTTTTTATCATTGTTCCACCTTTCTAATTTTAATCAAAAACATGCACACACTAGACCAGAAAATCCCAACAATCACTGCTACTACGCCAAACAGTAGTGCTTCGGAGCTAATAGTAACCACGCCACCAGTTGAACCAAGTACCGGATTCGCAGCACTAACAATACCCCAAGGCAAAATCCAAGATAAATAATTTAAACCAGCAAATGGAAGTGCAGATGTACCTATAGCAGCAACCACAGCCATTCCAAGAGTCACACCTTGTTGTGAAAATTGTGTAGCAGCCCATGTATGTATAGCACTTACAGCAATCGCATCTCCTACCAGTGCAAGTAAAGCAGATAATGATATTATTGTAATGTTGTTTGGTCTATTAAATCCATATATTAACGATGATACGAGTGCTAATGCCAAAATGAAAACAGCAACTAGCGTAGTAATCATTATAGTTACAACAAGATTTGCACCAAACTGGCGACTAGCAGAAATTCCCATAGAACGCAGTTTAGTATCCATACCACCATCACGCGATGTGGTTACCACCCTAGAGGCGACAATTGCAGCAATAATCGGTAACACGTAGATAGCTAACATCATCACCTCATTCAATGCTAGCAAATAAAGGTGAATCTCTTTGGGGCCACGAGCACGTTTAGCAAGCGCTGCACCCAACCATAAGCCAACAACAGCAATGAATAATAATGTAATCAGCAAAATCTGTCGATGACGCAAACTTTTTAGCGTTAAAATAAACTGCTTCATTTTGCGACCACCTTTGATGTGTAAATTGGATCTGTTAGTTCTAAGAATGCTTCTTCCAAAGATTGACGAACCATTTGTACCCTATATACTTTCACATTTTGATTCACAAGATGTGCAACCAAATTTGCTACTACTTCATTAGATATAATTGGCAATATTAGGGATCTACTAGCCTCTTCCACTTTATAATCAATACCACAATTAGATAATAGAACTACTGCAGATTGCATATCAGAAACTTGTAGTTGCAAGTACCCTGCAGAACAAATATCCTGCATACGCCCCTCAAAGCGTAAAGTTCCTGCTGAGATAATCCCCACATAATCAGCCATCTGTTCAATTTCAGAAAGTATATGAGATGAAATCATCACCGTCGTACCACGGTTATGCGCCCAATTAACAATTAGCTGACGCATTTCTACTACACCAGCAGGATCTAAACCATTTGTTGGCTCATCTAAAATCAACACAGGTGGATTCGCTGCCAAAGCTAGCGCTATACCTAGACGCTGCTTCATTCCTAAAGAAAACGCTTTCACTGGTTTTTTACCAGTTATACCTGAAAGCCCAACCATGTCGAGTGCTTCTCGACCTTGAGCACGAACAATGCCAAGATAATCGCAAACCAAATCAACGTTCTCTAAGGCACTTAAATTAGGATAAAATGCCGGACCTTCTATCAACGATCCTACCAATAACCCCGGCAACACTTTCTTAGAGCTACCATTACTTGCAGAATTCCGAAACTCTACAATCTGACCACTTGAAGGTTTAACAAGACCAAGCAACATCTTCATAGTTGTTGATTTGCCAGCACCATTTGGTCCAAGAAAACCATAGATGCTTCCACGTGGAACATGAATAGACAAATCCCGCACTACAGCCTGATCACCATAGACTTTTGATAGTCTACAAGTTTCAATTGCGTACTTAGACATTAATATCTCCATTCATTTGTGATTTGTAATAATTTCGATACATTTCGCTACTATTCAATAGCTGCGAATGTGTACCAATTTCTGGTGATGCAATATCACTGAAAAATATAACTTTGTCTTGCGGTTTCAACATTCGCAAGTTGTGCGTAACTAACATAATTGATAATTGTTTGTTGTTTTTAAGATTCGAATGAATAGTTTTTATAAGTTCTTGATTTAACCCAATATAAGGCTCATCCAAAAAAACCCATCCGTTTTGAGCCGAAACAAGAGCGCGAGCAATAGCTAATCTCTTTTTTTCTCCACTTGACAAATTAGAAGCATTTTCCAACAATAAGGAATCCAATTTTAAAGGAAATTCTTTTATACGTTGATCTAAAGAAACTATTTCCAGTGCCGACCAAAGTAAGTTAGCATCTTTTTTATCATATTCACCCACAAGAAATTCTCGGATGGTGGATCCGCCTAAAGGTGTATCAGCTAACGAAACTCCAACTTTATCGTTAAAACTACTCGGCTGATACAACAGACCTTGATGAGGTATTAAACCAAGCAGAGTCTTAATAAAGGTTGTTTTTCCAATACCAGATCTGCCTATTAGAAATACCTTCTCTCCAGGAGTGAAATGAATAGTCCCATAATCTAAATGTTTATTTCCTGGTAAAGTTACACTCAAATTTGTAGCAACTAATTCAGAGCTAGAAGAATCTTCGACAAATAATTGTTTAGGTTGCGTAGCAGTAAGGTCATTATTCCTATCTAGATTTTGTCGTACAGTTACATATCCAGTAAACGAGTTAAGCACATCTTTTAATCCTGATACAGATAGTGCTGCACATGATTGTATCATTAGCATTTCACCCAGGTTAACACTGCCCATTTTGAAACAAAATGCTAGATAAACGGCCAGAAAAATATTTGAAGCATATGTGAAAAAAGAAGAGAACGACTGAGCTAACGTAACTAGTTTTGTTAGCGATAGATAACTAGACGTTAGTGAATCATTTAATTGAATCCATTTATCTGCAATATAATTGGTTTTACGAGTAGAAATAAGAACAGCAATATCTTCAATATCATGTTGAATTCTAGTTGATAAGTTTTGCTGAGATTGAATAAAATCAAACGTCAATTCTTTTTGTCTATTAACAATGAAATAGTTAATGGTTGCAAAAAAAGCTAACCCTAAAAGTAGAACGACTGAAATAATAGGGGTAAAATAGGCTATGAATCCAAGAAGGACAGTAGAAGATATAGCTGAAAACAGTTGAGGAATGATTGCCTTTTGTAGCGTATCACGCACCGTAGTGCGTAAAGCTAACTTCTCGATTAAAGCACCTATGCTGGAACGTTCGAAATAAGATAATGGCTGTTGTGTCATTGATTTGATTAGACGATTTGAATAAGCCCTATCAAAATCTCTAGCCCCTTTTTCTAATGCTTTTACCTGCACAAAATAATTCAATACAGTAATTAGCCCTATACACCCTACTGCTATAAACAAATAGTTAAAACTATTGTTTTTCTCAACTATACAACGCAATAACGCAGCGTATAATAATGAAACACCTTGAATACAAATAAAAGAAAGCAGCATCCACAAAAAACCAGTTTTTGAAAATAAAGAAAAAACATTAGTTTTTTTCACAGGATCTTTTTTATCGATTTTCACTTTTGATGAAGAATCTTTAGAAATCGACAACACTGTTCCTGAAAAAATTCTACTAAGTTCATCAATACGAATACGTCTTATACCGTATGCTGGATCGTTTATAACTAAAAACTCTTTTTTTACTTTTGATAGCACAACATAATGATTGTTGATCAAATGTAAAATCAAGATTGAATCACTTTGCTTGGCATATTCCAACAACTCTAAAGAATTAATACGATATGCTTTTAACAGTAGACCATATTTTTCACATAAAGATCGCAAACTAGATGCTCGTAATCCATCAGACTCAAATAGGTAGTGTTCAGGATTAATCGAATATGGATCTCTGCTAATCCCATAAACAGACAAAACCATGGCAAAACATGCGAGTAAACAATCTTTTTCTGACTGTTGTTTAATCATTTTCATTTGCATCACTCCTTACTGGAATAAGAGGAAACAAAGTTGCTTTGTCATTAGAGAGTTCATCGAGGAACAATTTAATCCCTGCTAGTCCTGTCATAAGTCCTAAAGATTGAAAACGATTATTACCGAACCCACATCCAAAATCAACAATATAACGTAGGAATAGTTTAATCTGACGACTCAATTCAACACTTTGATTTACAGATAAAAGACCTTGCTTATCAAGAAATATTAGCAACTTAAGGTTACCTGAAATGCCATGGCACATAGAAAAACTTGTTAATGAATAAAAGCTAGAAAGAATATGTTGAATCCCTAAATGAATTTCTTCACGAGCTTTTTGACGTTCAAAATAATCTAGAAATCCTACTGTTTTATCCAATTCCAATAATAAATATCGGCTAAGAACCATACCAGTTGTTCCATTACACCAGTTAGCAGTTGGAATTGATGGAATATGACGCGTATCCACCCATAAACCACTTGCATTTATAAATGAATCATCTGTCTTTATAGCTTTTAATCCAAGATCGACGTATTCTTCGTTATGGAGAACTATTCCAGCCTTAAGAAGCGACAATCCTATGCCAGCATTACCATGCGCAAAGCTGGCATTAGCTTTTCTTACTTCATTTCCGATAGGCCATCGCAAAATCCCTTCTTCACAGATCATTTTTTTCTTTAAACTGTATGCAGCTTCTTGAATAAGAACATGCGTATAATCAGTGTGCATATCAGCCAAAGAAAAAATAAAACCCGCGTTCCCTCCAAGAACATCATGAACACTATCTTTTCGAACACAATTCAAGATTTCATTAATATTGCACGATAAAAATCGATTACGATCTTCACCAACAATCAAACGAGACATATAACTCAAATAAACTGAACTAGATGTAAATTGACCATTCTTATCATCGGGAAGACTATTTTTAAGAACAGTCTCAATACCGTCTCTTCCAGAATATAAATTACTGGAAACAACATCAATAACTAGATTGTCCCGATCATCAACATTGGCTCCAAACCAATATCTATTCTTCGAATTATGTTTATCAATTACAGCATACTTTGTAAAGAATTCTTCAATACTAAAAGATAAATCGGAAGCTATCTGTGTTTGTGACTTTAGCGCAATTAAACTATTTTTTTTGCAAGTCTCACAATAGGTTATCCATTGCGTGTTTTGCACTGTAGCTACACCTTTAAGAGAAAACTCAATCACATCAACTTGAAATTTAAGATCTTTTGTATTCAGCCTTTCAAGTTGTTGTTTCATTAAAGTCATAGGAGTCAAAGAAAGCTCACATAGTAGCTGTTTATTCCCACCATAAAGATCTTTTGAATTTGCTCTACAGTAAAAAGACGGAATAAGTCCAACTTCTAGAACCGAACGCTCGTAGTCAACTAAATTTGAAGATAAAATACCATACTTCTTTTCGCAAAAAATCTTCCAAATATATTCCTTACGTTCTTGAAAACGATATGATTTCAACGCCTCTATAACAGCAGCATATTCTCGGGTATTACGTAATAAAATTCTACTTTCTATAGATGTAGCAACACTTTCTAACTTAGCAATCAACTCCTTACGCACTTTAAGAATAGCTGTATACGTATAATGAAAACCATCTAATATATCATCGTAATAATCTTCCCATGCCAAATTTTCTTCACCATCATATTTACTTAAGAAGGGAGAGGCAGTGTTAGTAGAGACTATTCTATCTTTTCTCTCAAACCTCATATCTAAAGTTCCTATATCAACCAGTTCCTTAACAGATCTAAGTATTCTCTTTGAAGATATAGCACCAACATCATCACGCTCAGATTGATTTGCAGCTAGTGGAAGCATTCCTGTCATAAGAACACTGTTATTTATCCGCTTCAATAGTTTATAATTAAAACTAACATCATTCTTGCGATAACTTTCATTTATATTTAACGCACCTAGTGTCTCATAATCAATAATTACAGGATATTCTCCATGAGCAATAATATTTTCATAATGCAAATCGCTCATACGCAACGCATAAGCCAAACACATAATTTGTCCAAATCTCCGGTAGTATCTTGAAGCCTGTTCTTTTGATGATAATGGTTTGCGATCAATAGATTCATACCAAGAATGATCCCCCAAATTTAAACTTTTTGGCCAAACCAAATCCAATATTTTCTCATCTTCAGATATTAAGCTCCATAGAACTTCCAATACTTGTAAATTACCATTTGAGCCACGCTTCAAATACAACTTAAAGTCTTTTGATTCTACTAGGAAAGAAGGAGGTGTTTCATGTAAATCACCGCAAACTTTAGTTAATATTTTATTATTCTTATTGAAAGAATAATTGAAAACCTTGTTTATCTGATGAACATCACTATGCAAACAACCTGTAACCCATTTTTTATATTCTTTCTTTTTTAATTCTAGTTTTGCTACATTTTCTAGCCTATGCCTTGCTAAATGCATGAATTCTGAAAAGAAAGTATCATCATGCTCTAAACGACTGATGAAATCAGCAAAAGACGGTTTCCCATTCTTGGCTTTATAGTTCGCTAGGAACAGTACTATCGTTGGCCCAAGCACATGCTCCAGCTCCAGATTAGAAGTATCTATAAGACGAATATCAGCACTTCTAACTTTTTCGAATACACCATTAAACTGATATAGCTCATTGGTTTCATCAGTAACCATTTTAGGTGAAATCCTTCCTAACTTCTTTATGGTCTTAACAGCAGGTTAACAAGAATTGCCAAGTGTTCATATGGCATTCATGAGTCAATGTATGCATGACTCCATCTCCAGCACCGAGAATTTCATCTAATTCAGCATCTGTAATCTCAACAAGTACATCTTTCATGTTCGTCTCCTTTGAGGTATCCAAATAAAATAATGTAGTTAATAGAGATTAGGAAGAACTTCACCTATTCCTAGTTACTTAGGACAATTTAATAATCACAAATATAAAAGTGCCTATCCATCAACATGCATATTTTGTCCACTATAGGGTACATGTAGTTCTATGCATAAGATATATATCTTCATGTTAGTTTTTGATACATGCAACTCACCTAAGCTATTGAATACACAGCATCATAAACATTCCTCATACTAAAATGATAGCTTTTAAAACATATCTACAAATAACTTCACCACTCAACAACGTTAGGGATCCTCTTCAAACAATACAGGAATAGCTAAGTTTGTCATAGCCTATGTCTTTGCAAAATAAAAACCTCTAGAGTAAAACACCAACTATTAATGAGCCGTGCACACAACTCGGATTATAGGCGAAAAAATTCGATGAGGACCAGACAAAAGACAACTTTTATTGAAAACTCCCATTTATAAGAGTATAAAAAACTTTTCATATTACTTTTGCAAAACAGCAAACAAAGAATCATAATATTTAAACAACAAATATAAACAATAATTCAATCTATAGATTATAGATAAATATCTATTAATTGATACGTATTATCCAAGATCTTTACCAATACAGAACTAATTATAATCATGATACATCAAATAAGAAATGAAAAAGTTACAATACAAAATCATTAACAGATATACTTTCTGCAACTCACTCTGATACTACATGTGCCCCTTTTCTAAACATTTATAGGAAAGGGGCACACATATCCACGTCATTTTAAAAACACACTGGTAATAGTAAACGCGACTCATAAAATAAAACTTCTAAAATTAAGCATGCTACTTTTGAAAGTCATTGACAATCTATTTCAGTTATAAACAAATTAATTTATATAATCTTAATTTAAGAAGACTTAAATAATCGTTACAGATTACATATTTACTTTGACGGTCACTCCCACTCAATCGTGGCAGGCGGCTTAGAAGTTACATCAAGCACTACACGATTAATTTGACGACATTCATTCGTGATTCGAGTAGAAATATTTGCCAATACATCGTAAGGCACACGAGACCAATCAGCTGTCATGGCATCCTCAGAGCTCACAGGACGCAAAACAATTGGAGAACCATATGTGCGCTCATCACCCTGAACACCAACAGAATGAACATCAGCAAGCAAAACAACTGGGCATTGCCAAATATCGCGATCCAATCCAGCTTTAGAGAGCTCTTCGCGCGCAATAGCATCTGCTTCACGAAGAACAGCTAAGCGTTCGCGTGTAATCTCACCCACAATACGAATACCTAAACCAGGACCCGGGAATGGCTGACGCCAAACAATTTCATCTGGAAGTCCAAGCTCAGTTCCAATAGCACGAACTTCATCCTTAAACAAAGTACGCAAAGGTTCAATAAGCTTAAACTTCAAATCTTTTGGCAAACCTCCAACATTGTGATGAGATTTGATATTTGCAGCACCATCACCACCACCGGACTCAACTACATCCGGGTAAAGTGTGCCTTGCACAAGGAACTTAACTTCAGCTCCAGTTTTACCAGCTTCTTCAATAACTTGACGCTGAGCTTTTTCAAAAGTGCGTATAAACTTTTCGCCAATAATCTTGCGCTTGCGCTCCGGCTCACTCACGCCTTTAAGTGCGTTCAAAAAGTCATCTTCTGCATCAACTGCAATAAGTTTAATGCCTGTTGCTTCAACAAAATCATGCTTAACCTGCTCAACTTCGCCTTTACGAAGCAAACCGTGGTCAACAAAAACGCAAGTAAGCTGATTGCCAATTGCTTTATGCACCAATGCTGCAGCAACAGCAGAATCTACGCCACCAGAAAGACCACAAATAACTTGTGCATTCCCAACTTCTGCGCGAATCTTAGCAACCTGATCTTCAATAATGTTAGAAGGATTCCAATTATTATCTAATCCTGCACACTTATGTAAGAATGTAGATATAAGTTCCTGACCCAATGGAGTGTGTTTAACTTCTGGATGCCATTGCACACCGTAAAGTTTGCGACTTTCGTCTTGCATTGCTGCAACTGGAGCACCTTCTGTGTGAGCCAAGACCGTAAAACCTTCTGGAGCACGCTTAACAGCAACACCGTGACTCATCCAAGTATTCTGCGCAGATGGAGATCCGGAAAGTAAACCTTCAGAATCATCAATAGTTGCAGCAGTCTTGCCATACTCACCAAGTGCAGCTTTATCGACATCGCCACCAAGCTCATGAGCCATTACCTGGAAGCCATAGCAAATACCAAGAACCGGTACACCTGCTTCAAAAATCTTTGGATCAATGTCAGGAGCACCTGGTTCATAAACAGAAGCAGGACCACCTGAAAGAATAATAGCTTGAGGATCCTTAGCAAGCATTTCGTCAACTGGCATAGAGTGAGGAACAAGTTCTGAATACACATTTGCTTCGCGCACTCGACGAGCAATAAGCTGAGCGTATTGAGCGCCAAAATCAACGACAAGCACTGGTCCTTTTGCCATGATTCTCCTTATATATAAGTTCTAATACGATTCAACTTATAATAGTGAAACTTTGCGACGTTACGTAATTACAAAACGCCGAAAATTAAACACAAAAGTTACACGTACAGTCTAACACTGCAAAATAACGTTGACAGATTTTTGTGCGAAACGCTTAACTATAAAGTATAAAATGAACATTAAATATAACATAATCTATACAAATGGCTCATTTTTTACGCACATAATCACACATTTTTTCAACACAAATGCACGAAGAAGTAACCAAACGAACAAAAGTCAGACGCTGGCACTATACTGAAACGGATGGAAAAAGAGCTGTAATACATTTGTTTTCCAGTCTCTATAACCAAATGGTAATGATCAAATTGCACTGAAAAGTGCTTGAGTACAGGAGTACACATGACGAGTCCTGTTATTGGCACACCTTGGAAGAAGCTCAACGCTCCAGTTTCCGAGGCAGCTATCGAAGGCGTAGACAAGTACTGGCGCGTTGCCAACTATCTTGCAATTGGCCAAATTTATCTTCGCAGCAACCCTCTAATGAAGGAGCCGTTCACTCGCGAAGATGTTAAGCATCGTCTGGTGGGCCACTGGGGCACCACTCCAGGTCTTAACTTCCTTATTGGCCACATCAACCGTTTCATTGCTGACCACCAGCAGAATACCGTGATTATCATGGGTCCAGGCCACGGCGGCCCAGCTGGTACTGCTCAGTCCTACCTCGACGGTACTTACACTGAGTACTATCCAAAGATTACAAAGGACGAAGCTGGTTTGCAGAAGTTCTTCCGCCAGTTCTCTTACCCAGGCGGTATTCCTTCTCACTTCGCTCCTGAAACCCCAGGCTCCATCCACGAAGGTGGCGAGCTTGGTTATGCACTCTCCCACGCTTACGGCGCTGTTATGAACAACCCAAGCTTGTTCGTTCCAGCAATCGTTGGCGATGGTGAAGCTGAGACCGGTCCTTTGGCTACCGGTTGGCAGTCCAACAAACTTGTGAACCCACGTACCGATGGTATCGTGCTTCCAATCCTGCACTTGAATGGCTATAAGATCGCTAACCCAACAATTCTTTCCCGTATTTCCGATGAAGAGCTTCATGAGTTCTTCCATGGCATGGGTTACGAACCATACGAGTTCGTTGCTGGCTTCGACGATGAGGATCATATGTCCATCCACCGTCGCTTCGCTGACATGTTCGAAACTATCTTCGATGAAATTTGCGATATTAAGGCTGAGGCTCAAACTAACGATGTAACTCGTCCTTACTACCCAATGATTATCTTCCGCACTCCAAAGGGTTGGACCTGCCCGAAGTTCATCGATGGCAAGAAGACCGAAGGTTCTTGGCGTGCACACCAGGTGCCACTGGCATCTGCTCGCGATACCGAAGCTCACTTCGAGGTTTTGAAGAACTGGATGAAGTCCTACAAGCCTGAAGAGCTCTTCGATGAAAAGGGTGCTGTTAAGGAAGACGTTCTTTCCTTCATGCCAAAGGGCGAACTCCGTATTGGCGAAAATCCAAACGCCAATGGTGGTCGTATTCGTGAAGACTTGAAGCTTCCAAAGCTTGAAGATTACGAAGTCAAGGAAGTTAAGGAATTCGGTCACGGCTGGGGTCAGCTCGAAGCTACCCGTCGTCTTGGTGTTTACACTCGTGACATCATCAAGAACAACCCAGATTCCTTCCGTATCTTCGGACCAGATGAGACTGCTTCCAACCGTTTGCAGGCTGCTTACGAAGTAACCAACAAGCAGTGGGATGCTGGCTATCTCTCCGGCTTAGTCGATGAGCACATGGCTGTTACCGGTCAGGTCACCGAGCAGCTTTCCGAGCATCAGATGGAAGGCTTCCTCGAAGGTTACTTGCTCACCGGTCGTCACGGCATCTGGAGCTCCTACGAGTCCTTCGTACACGTTATCGACTCCATGTTGAACCAGCACGCAAAGTGGCTTGAGGCTACCGTTCGTGAGATCCCATGGCGTAAGCCAATCTCCTCTGTGAACTTGTTGGTGTCCTCTCACGTATGGCGTCAGGATCACAACGGCTTCTCGCACCAGGATCCAGGCGTAACCTCCGTGCTCTTGAACAAGACCTTCAACAACGATCACGTAATCGGCATTTACTTCCCAGTAGATTCCAACATGTTGCTTGCTGTTGCTGAAAAGGCTTACAAGTCCACCAACATGATTAATGCTATCTTCGCTGGTAAGCAGCCAGCTGCTACTTGGTTGACTCTCGACGAAGCTCGCGAAGAGCTCGAGAAGGGTGCTGCTGAGTGGAAGTGGGCTTCCAACGCTAAGAACAATGACGAAGTTCAGGTTGTTCTCGCTGGTGTTGGCGATGTTCCACAGCAGGAATTGATGGCAGCTGCCGACAAGTTGAACAAGCTTGGCGTTAAGTTCAAGGTTGTTAACGTTGTTGACTTGCTCAAGTTGCAGTCCGCTAAGGAAAACAACGAAGCTTTGACTGACGAAGAGTTCACTGAGCTCTTCACTGCTGACAAGCCAGTCCTCTTCGCTTATCACTCCTATGCACATGACGTTCGCGGCTTGATTTATGATCGTCCAAACCACGATAACTTCAACGTTCATGGCTACAAGGAGCAGGGCTCCACCACAACACCATACGATATGGTTCGTGTGAACGACATGGATCGTTACGAGCTTACCGCTGAAGCATTGCGCATGGTTGACGCCGCTAAGTATGCCGACGAAATCAAGAAGCTCGAGGACTTCCGCCTCGAAGCCTTCCAGTATGCAGTCGACAAGGGTCTTGATCACCCAGACTACACCGATTGGGTATGGCCAGGCGTTAAGACCGACAAGCCAGGCGCTGTCACCGCTACCGCTGCAACCGCAGGCGATAACGAGTAGTTTTAAGCTGATAAAGTTAAAACTGGTTAGCTAAAACATTTCGGGAGTCAATCGAAAGATTGGCTCCCGTTTTGTGTATTAAAACAAACAATGCAATAAAACTAGTTATATGCAAAATAAATTACATTTATAATTACTATTTTGTGCGTGTACAACATAGATAAGCCGTACAATAGAAAAAGTTTGTTTATATTGCAAAATACAAAACTTACATTAACAATATAAACCTAGCAGTAACACGAAGTATCAAAGGAGAACGCATCGTGTCGCATATTAATGTAACAATTATCGGCAACGAAGATATGTACGGCAGAAATGCTGTTGCATTCGGAATAACACATATTCTGTCTAATAACTACAGCACTACTGTTTTTCGTCCATGCGCTCAACCAAACGACACTTTTACTAAGCAACTTTTGGGTATCGCAAATACTTCAACGAAATTAGAACAAGTTATTGCAACAACTCCAGAAATAGTCAGAACAAATAAAGACACAGTGCGCGGAGATATTGTTGCGCGCTATAACGAATTATTGCAATCCACCTCTGCTCAAGCTTCTATTATTGTTTCTAGTGACGCAAACCCAGCATATGATCCAGAACTATTTTCTTTCGACGCAACTGTTGCAGCTGACTTGGCATCACCTGTTTTTCTCACAGTTTCAGCTCAAGGCAGAAACTCACAACAAATTTTACAAACTATAGATTCTGCAAATGCTTGCGTTCTTAAATCATGCACACAAGTTTTAGGAGTATTTGTTACAAACTGCGATCCAGAACTTGGAGCTGAGTTAATGCGTGACTATAGCTCTAGGAATTATGCAAACTCAAACGACGAAGCATCCCGAGTAAGCCAAACTCCATTATGGGTTTTGCCACCAATAGATGAAGAAACTAAAAATTCTTCATTAGAAACATTCGTAAATTGCGTTCGAGAAAATGATGTTCTTAATGCTCTCCACCAACCATTTAAAGTTCCAACTACACCTTATGCTTTCCAATACAGTTTATTAGGAAAAGCAAAAGAAAATAAGAAAACTATAGTTCTTCCAGAAGGAGAAGAAGATCGTATTCTTAAAGCAGCAAACTACTTGCTAGAACGTGATATTGTAAATCTAATTATCATTGGAGAACGCGAATCTATTCTTGCTCGAGCAGAAGAACTAAACCTCAATTCTCTTTGCAAAGCTAGTTTCCAATCTATGCACGATGAGGCAATGCTAAGCCATATGATTACAAAACTTTGCGAATTAAGAGCAAAGAAAGGAATGACAGAAAAACAGGCACGTGAACAACTAACAGATGCAAGCTACTTCGGCACCATGCTAGTAGTACTAGGTCAAGCAGACGGTCTTGTTTCTGGTTCAGTTAATTCAACCGCTAACACTGTACGTCCTGCTCTTCAAGTTATCAAAACTAAGCCTGGTTCTAAGCTGGTTTCTGGAGCATTCCTTATGTGCTTCAAAGATCACGTATCTGTATTTGCAGATTGTGCAATCAACCCAAATCCTAGTGCAGAACAGCTTGCTGATATTGCTATTCAGTCTGCACACACTGCTGAGACTTTCGGACTCAACCCTAAAGTTGGAATGCTATCCTACTCAACGCTTGGTTCCGGCAAAGGACCAGATGTTGATACTGTAGAAGAAGCAACACGCATTGCGAAAGAAAAAGCACCTGATTTAGCAATTGTTGGATCTATACAGTTTGATGCAGCATGGTCTCCTACAGTTGCTGCAGCAAAAGCAAAAAATAATAGTATTGCTGGTCATGTGAATGTATTCGTATTCCCTGATTTGTGCGCAGGAAATATCGCTTATAAAGCCGTGCAACGCTCTAGCGGAGCACTGGCAGTTGGCCCTATTTTACAAGGTCTAAATAAGCCTGTAAACGACTTATCTAGAGGAGCTTTAGTACAAGATATTATTAATACTGTTGCTTTAACCGCTTTAGAAGCACAATCGGAATAAACATAATAAAGCTCCTAAAACAGCACCACAGTGCATACATGATTTTTAGGTATTGCATTGCACTCAATATCTTTAAGTTTGTAGGAACTTAACGGTAAACTAGAGCGTGGCAATTTACAAGCCTTATCAATACTTTATGGAGGATGCCCCAATGGCAAAAACCGTTCTTGTTATCAATTCTGGTTCCAGTTCGATTAAGTATCAGCTCGTTGACTTGGAAAGCGGTGAAGGTATCGCTTCCGGCATCGTTGAGAAGATTGGCGAGCCAGTTGACGGCCACTACAAGCACGTATTCAATGGCGAAAAGCATGAGTTCGACGAGCCAGTTCACGACCACGAGCAGGGCTTAAAACGTGTACTCGGTTTCTTCGAAGAATATGGTCCAAAGCTTTCAGAGTCTGGCATTGTGGCAGTTGGACACCGCGTTGTTCAGGGTGGCTTGACCTTCCCTAAGCCTGCATTAGTCAATGAAAAGACAATCAATAAGGTTAAGGATTTGGCAGTTTTGGCTCCACTTCACAACGGCCCAGAAGCTGTTGGCGCTGAAGTCATGACTGAACTTTTGCCAGATGTTCCACAAATTATGGTATTCGATTCCTCGTTCTTCCACGATTTGCCACAGGTTGCAGCAACTTATGCTTTGAATAAGGAAATCGCAGACCGCTATCATATTCGTCGCTACGGCGCGCACGGCACTTCTCACGAATACATTGGCTCTGTAGTTCCAAGCGTTATTGGAAAGCCTGCAGAAGGTTTGAAGCAGATTGTTTTGCACATTGGTAACGGTGCTTCTGCTTCTGCACAGATTTCTGGCAAGCCAGTTGAAACCTCTATGGGCTTAACCCCACTCGAAGGCTTAATGATGGGTGGCCGTACCGGCGATATTGATCCAGCTGTAGTCTTCCACCTTATTCGCAACGCTCACATGAACGTGGATGAACTTGACACTCTCTTCAACAAGCGTTCCGGCATGATGGGCATGACTGGTCACGGCGATTTGCGTGATATTCACAAGCTCATCGCAGAAGGCGATGAAAACGCTAAGCTCGCTCTCGGCGTATACGTGCACCGCATTGTTGGATACATTGGCAACTACACTGCTCAAATGGGCGGCGTTGACGTCATTACCTTCACAGCTGGTGTCGGCGAAAACGACGAAATCGTGCGCGCTCGCGTATGCGAAAAGCTTGAGCCATTCGGCGTTAAGCTCGATAAGGAAAAGAACTTGGTTCGTTCTAAGGAGCCACGCGTTATTTCCACTCCAGACAGCTCTGTGATTATTGCTGTAATTCCAACGAACGAAGAGTTGGCTATTGCACGCAAGGCTGCAGCTATTGCTGAAGCTGGCGAAGATAGCTACGGCAACAAGTTCAAGCACTAAATTGTTTGCGCTTAACTGCGTAGAACAAACAAATAAATAGATATAAATAATCCCGGGTCAAAAAGGCTCGGGATTATTTGTTATTCAAGCATTTTATGCCACATGCCTGGAAAATCAGGAATCGTTTTGCGAGTAGTAGAAATATTTTTGATTCTTATATTTTCTATGCGCAATCCAAGCATTGCAGCAAAAGTTGCCATTCTGTGATCCGCATAAGTTTCCATTACTTCCCCATGCATATGATTACTTGGCTCAATACGAATGCCATCTTCGAGCTCTTTAGCGCCAATCCCAACTCGATTCAATTCATTAACTAACGCTTGCAAACGATTCGTTTCATGCCCTCTCAAATGCGCGATACCATGAAGTTCACTTGGACCGTCCGCAAAAGCAAGAATAGCTGCAATACTAGGAGCAATCTCCCCTGCTGCGCTCAAATCAAGATACGGAATTGCTTTAATCGCACCATCGCTTTCCACATGCATTATTCCAGCGTCATCGCTTGTTTTTTCAAAACTAACTTTTGCGCACATTGTCTCTAATATTCCAGGAAGCAATCCTCCAGGTTGAGTTGAAGAAAACGGCCAATTAGGTATACTGACACTTCCTCCAGCAATCAATGATGCTCCTAAAAATGGCGCAGCATTAGAAAGATCAGGCTCTATAGTAACAACGTTAGCTAGATTTATTTTGCTCTCTTTAACATGCCACATTGCGTTGCTAGTCATATTTACAATCCCACCCGCTTTGCAAATATCGTCCATAGTCATGCGAATATGTGGCATACTTGGCAATGTGTCACCAATATGTTTAAGCTCTAATCCACCAGGAATACGTGAACCAATCAGAAGCAGCGCAGAAATAAATTGTGATGATGAAGAAGAATCAATTTGCACGATTTTTTCAGAAAAATTATTTATTTTAAATTCGACTGAAGGTGGCGTAATAGTAAAAGGTAAAAAACCCTCTTCTTCGTGATATTTTACGCGAGCACCAAGCTGCTCTAAACCGTCAAGAACTGGCTTCATAGGACGAGCATAAGCTTGCTTATCGCCATCAAATCGCACAGCTTTATTTGCAAATAAAGCTAAAGCTGCAACGAAACGCATTACAGTTCCAGCTAAACCGCAATACACTTCAGCATTATCTGAAACCCTAAAAACTCCGTCTTCTGGAGGAATTACACGAAGCTTAGTTCCATCTTCATTTAATGACTCACATCTAACGCCAAATGTAGATAAAGCGTTAATCATAAGCTCCGTGTCGCGCGAGCGCAACAATCCTTGTAAAACTACTGATTTTGTGCCCAAAGCTGCCAAAATTAAATAACGATTCGACAAAGATTTACTGCCAGGAACCTCAATATAAGCTTTTAATTGATGATTAGCATACGGTGCTTTCCAAGGAGTAGTGCAATCTGCAATATCGTTAATATCACTCATACTATGAATACTATCGATTAACATGTACTGCTAAATAAGAATAAAAAAGCAAAAATACGCATATTTCATTAGATATAAAAAGTCGGGGTGACAGGATTCGAACCTGCGACATCCTGCTCCCAAAGCAGGCGCGCTACCAAACTGCGCTACACCCCGAGACTTTTGAACTGATTACCAGTTCCAAGCACAATCAATTACAATAGCGCACTTTGCAGACAAATGCAAATTACGACACACGTATTATGAAAATTTTTTCTTCATTACAAAATTCAACTAGCAAAACTCATTACTAGCTACCAAACGATACAATAGAATTAGTTTGAAGAAAAAGGGGCTAAGTATGGGACGCTTCCAGCGAACAGAGGCAATGGGCTTAATATCATTCATAGTTTGCGCAGCTTGTGGAATGATTATTATGAGAATGTATATAGTAACAATGCCAGCGTTTTGGCAAATTAGTCAGCGACTATTCCTTACAGCTTCAACTATTGTGTCTTTGTGCAGCGTAGGCGCTTTTATTGTTGGATACTTGCGTACAAATAAAAAAGTTATCAGCCATCACTTAATTCGAGTAGCTAAGCATGCGTTTGAAATAACAGCACTTTCTACGATTTACGGCGCGACAATGTTTCTTATGTCTTTTGCTTTGCTATCTATTATTAATAGTATTATTGGCAGAGCAGCAATGAACAGTTATTTACCAGTATTATGCTCAGCATTATCTGGAATTGTTGGATACGCAACTCTTATTCAAGCTGAGCTTCTCGAAGCTAAAACAGTGGCTTCTCTCCTGCCATTATTCGTTATTTCTGGAGCTGCAACTGCAGGTCTTACGACAGATGATCCGTACTGGTATAACAATAATTTCTCTCAACTTGGAGACCGCACAACATTTGCAGCTAGTATGTTTAATGCAACACTTGTTTTGTCAGGAATTTGCATTATTATAACGAGCTACTTTGCTATTACTGAATTCGTTGCAACGCAGCATGAAATGCTGCAACACAATAGCCAAAAACTAATTAAATACTTCAAGATGCGCACAACTGTTATGGCAGCTTTGCTGATTCTTGGAGGAATATCGTTTATTGGAATAGGAACTTTTAGATACACACCACATCCTTTCTTACATGATTTGTGTGCTCGAGGAGTAACAGGATTAATTTGCACAATGCTTGTATGTCTTCCATGGCTTGCGCCTAAGCTTTCTCGCACATTCTATATTGCTTCCGATTTAGCGGTTATTCTTACTGCGTGGGCAGGAAATCAGTGGATACATGGAAATAATACTCTTACAAATGTTGAAGCATTATCGTGTCTGCTATTTCTTGGATGGATTATTGTATTTTCACGACAAGTTGCGGCTATGCAAAGCGATCGTCTTCAATCAAAAATAAATCAAGCTTTAGTATTAAATAGAAGCTCAAAAGCACAAATAGAATAAGAACAAAAGATAATTAAACTAACAAAAGCAGCGTAGAAACTTAAATTTCTGCGCTGCTTTTAGTTTTTTACAAGTCACGAAATTCTTTACAAATAAAACATAATATTTAATGTTCTGGTTTATGCTCACTCATAAGAAGCAAGAAACTACGAGATTGTGCAACAATATTAAATCCTGCCTCATATAACAATTCTGGACCCTTTGGATTATATGTGTCCACAATCAACTTCCACTTCTCACCATAACGTTTATCTGGCAAAGTAAAAGTAATAGGTTCATAATGCGCATTAAAAATAAGAATAAAGTCATTATCAACCATTCTCGTTCCATACCAGTCAGTTTCTGGAATATCCGAACCATTCAAATAAATCATCACAGATAAAGCATGAGTATTTGACCAGTCCTCCATATCCATAACAGTACCGTTATGATCAAGCCATTCAACTTGTGGAATATCGCTTACATCATCTCCAGCAGAACGACCCGTAAAGAAACGACGACGATGCAACACAGGGTGCTTTAATCGCAAGTGAATAAGCTTGGAAACGAAATCGAACATATCTCGTTGAGTTTCGTTATAATCCCAACTTATCCACGAAATAGCGTTATCTTGACAATAAGCATTGTTATTGCCCTTCTGCGTACGCATGACTTCATCACCAGCGCATATCATAGGAATGCCCTGGCTCATCAAAAGAGTTGAGAACAAATTACGTATTTGACGTTCACGCAATTCATTAACATCGTGAATATTAGTAGGTCCTTCAACACCGCAATTCCACGAACGATTGTCGTTCGCACCATCGCAATTGCCTTCCTTATTAGCTTCATTATGCTTTTCGTTATAGCTAACTAAATCGTTCATAGTGAAGCCATCGTGAGCTGTAATAAAGTTCACGGAAGCTACAGGCTTTCGTCCATTTTGCTCATATAAATCTGAGCTACCCATAAGTCTACTGGCAAATTCAGGTAATGTAGATGGTTGTGAACGCCAAAAGTCGCGGACACAATCGCGATATCTTCCATTCCATTCGGACCAACTTGGAGGGAATCCACCAACTTGATATCCACCAACACCAATATCCCAAGGCTCAGCGATAAGTTTTACACTTGAAATAATAGGATCCTGCTCAATAATGTCAAAGAATGCAGAAAGTTTATCTACTTCTTGGAACTGACGCGCAAGAGTTGCTGCTAAATCGAAACGGAAGCCATCAACATGCATTTCAGTTACCCAATAACGCAAACTATCTGTGATCAATCGCAATGCTTTCGGAGAACGCATAAGTAAGGAATTACCAGTACCGGTAGTATCAAAATAGTGACGCTGGTCATTATCTACAAGGCGATAATATGCGCGATTATCAATACCACGGAAACTCAAAGTAGGGCCACGGTCATTGCCTTCAGCAGTGTGATTGTAAACCACGTCTAGAATAACTTCCATACCTGCAGCATGATATGCCTTAACCATTGATTTAAATTCGTTAACCTGCTCTCCGCGCTGACCAGAACTGGAGTAAGAATTTTGAGGAGCGAAGAAACCAATAGTATTGTATCCCCAGTAGTTACTTAATCCTTTATTTTGCAAGAAAGAATCATTTACAAACTGATGAATAGGCATCAATTCTATTGCAGTAACACCAAGCTTCCTTAAATAAGAAATAACGCTTGGATGTGCAAGTCCAGCATAAGTGCCTCTAATATCTGGAGGAACACGTTTATCAAGATTAGTCATTCCACGAACATGAGCTTCGTAAATAACAGAATCATGATACGGAATCATAGGATGCTGATCATTACCCCAATCAAAATACGGGTTAATAACTGCAGCCTTCATCGTATGGTCTGCAGAATCCAAAGTATTCATTGCTGAAATATCATCTGGATTATCAAACCAATACGAGAAAAGACTCTCATCACCGTCTATATTTCCTTCAATCGCCTTGGCATATGGGTCAAGCAACAACTTATGAGGATTACACCATAAACCATGAGAAGGATCATAAGGTCCGTGAACACGATAACCATAACGCTGACCAGGCTGTATGCCTGAAACATAGTTATGCCACACGTATGAGTTCTGCTCAGTCATATCAATACGTGTTTCGTTATCATGCTCATCAAATAAACATAATTCAACGCGCTTTGCAACTTCGGAAAACAGCGCAAAATTCACGCCAGCGCCATCATAGTTTGCGCCAAGCGGATACATGGAACCTGGTCGTATATGCATAATATAAGTATCTCATATATTCGAGTAGTTTTCACGTCATGTTGACGTTATTTAAAAAAAGATTGAATTTAAATGAAAGCCTCAATTAATAACGTAATTCCATGGATCGCAAGCTTCACCTAACCAAGCAACTTCTGGACGCTCTCCATACATTTCTTCTATGCAATCAGCAATATCATTAATCGCATAAGTAAACCACAATGATTCAATAGCACTATGAGAAGTGTTAATAATCATAGGATATGTGTGTTGAATGTAATCTTCACCAGAAGAAAGACGCAGTTTCGATTCATATTTAGCTCGCTCAATTGCATCAAGTGCAGGATGATGACGCAAATCGCTTGTAACATATACGTCAACTTTTTCCCTGCGAACTTCATCTAACAAGCTTTCCCCAGAACCAGGCAAAACAGCTACTGTACTAACTTTCGCATCAAGATTTCCAGCAACTTGAACACCAACTTTTGTATGAGGAAGAACGTTAAAAACATTTTGCGCAAAATCACGCAATGATATTGGCACATCCAAAACACCAATTCTGCCTAAGCCAATGTTACGTCCAGCAGAATCAATCTGTTTAGAAACAACAATTGGACGCAAATTATGAAGACCAAAATACTCTGCCGCAGCATGAGCAACTCCGCGCCACGCGACATCCGCATTAGTGTGACCAACCCATAGCGCACAATTATTACTAATTAAGCGCTGCACAATTTCGCCACGAACAGTTTCGTTTGAAACTCCATGCACAGCTTTGAAAAATAGCGGATGATGAGTCACTAATAGGTTTGCACCCATTGATAACGCTCGATCAACTGCGCTAATCGTAGAATCACTAACACATACGATTCGCTGAATTTGGGAATTCAAGTCTCCAACAATAAGACCAGGCTCATCCCACTCTTCAGCAAAGCTTAATGGGTACAATGTTTCTATAGCTTCAATTACTTTGCTTAATCTAATCATTTCTTCTACCTTTAAGCAGTGCTAATGCGCTGCTAGTTGCCAATCTACACCAACTCCAGTAGAAACACTAAGAGGAACGTCTAAATGCACAGCATTTTCCATAGCTTTACGCACAATATTTTCTACCTGCGCTTGCTCACCATGTGAAATTTCCAGAATCAATTCATCATGTATTTGCAATATTACGCGGCTGCGCACTTTTGCTTCACGCAATCCCAAATCAACACGAAGCATAGCAAGTTTCATAATATCTGCAGCAGTACCTTGTATTGGAGCATTAAGAGCTCCGCGCTCAGCAGCTTCACGAGATGCACGATTATTGGAAGAAAGTTGCGGGAAATACCTACGTCGACCAAACATAGTTTCTGTGTACCCAAGTTCTTTTGCCTTCGACACAAGAGATTCCAAATAGTCATGAACATTGCCAAAAGTATCAAAATACTTATTTTTTAACATTTCAGCTTCAGCCGGACTAATAGAAAGCTGTTTTGCCAGCCCATAAGTACTCAATCCATATGCCAATCCATAGCTCATAGCTTTTACATGAGAACGTTGATCCGGCGTTACTTGTTCAACAGGAATCTTATAAACTAAGCTAGCAACATATTTATGAAAATCTACGCCGGAACGGAATGCTTCAATAAGAGTTTTATCATGAGATGCATGAGCCATAATACGAAGCTCAACTTGTGAATAATCACAACTCATTAAATATTCAAATTCTTCTCCTGGAATAAAAGCAGCACGAATTTCACGACCAGCAGCATTCCTATTAGGAATATTTTGAAGATTAGGATCAGCAGAACTTAAACGACCAGTTGCTGCAATAGTCTGCTCAAAAGTTGTATGGATGCGCCTATCGTCATAATGAGCCGCATCAATTAAACTTTGCACAATCTGCTTCAATTTATTAGTTTCGCGATGTTTAAGTAAAGCACCCAAGAATTGACTTGCAGGCTCTTCGGGATCGAGTTTAACGTACATAGCTTGCAAAGCTTCGGCATTAGTCGTGTACGAGCCATTCTTTGTGCGACGAGTAGGTTTAAGACCAAAATGCTCAAAAAGTATTTGCTGCAACTGCTTAGGGCTTTGTAAATTAACAGAACTACCTGCAACTTTCCAAGCCATATTTTGCGCAAACTCAGCATCTGCAGAAAATTGCTTAAGCATACCACTTAAACGTTGCATATCGACTGCAGCACCGACGTCTTCCATGCCACGCAAAACTCGCGAAATAGGCATTTCCAAATCAGTCATCAAACCAGTTTGTTTCCTATCGTCAAGTGTTGAAGCAAAATGAAGAGCCAAAAGACGAATAAGAAGCGCAGTTTTCAAGAATTTTGCTTCACGTGCTTGAGTTTGCTTTTCATTAGTTTCTTCTTCACTAGATGACACTTCATTGTCAATAAGAAGATCAAGCTCACCTTGCTTAGCTTCATTTTCACCCAAATTATCTTCAACTGACTGAATATCTAAATAATGCTCAGCCATATTTTCTAAAGTCTCAGCTCGAAAATCTGGCTCCAATAAATATGATGCCAATCGAGTATCAAGAAGTGGAGTGCCAAATGAATTATTCGAATCGAATAATTTTAGCGATTTTAGCAATCCCAAATGCTTTTTATAGTCATGCAATACTGTTATTGAGGAATTTTTTTGCAAGAACTTTCGCAACATCTCAAGCAAAGCTTGATCTGACGATTGCAAATCAGTCGTATATAATATTGCAGCTTTATTAGCAATAAGAATTATTAAACAATCTGCAATCAACTCAAAATGATGTTTTGAATTCTTATTGCACTCATGAGCGTATATCACTACTTCTTGATTTTTCAGTATAGGTTCAGCACATTTACGAGAATTATTTATAATTTTTTCGGAATTTAATTCTTCAAAATTCTCTTCCTCAGAACTTACTTGATCGAAAGTATCTTCAGTATTTTTTGAATCTTTCTTTATTTTTGTATAAAGCAAAGAAGAAACTGAATTCTCCCAATCAATAAAGTCCTCTACAGTTTTAACATGATGTAAGTCAATGCCTGCTAGCATTTCTTGAAAATTTTCTGCGTCAATATTTGATTGAGCACTTTGAGCTAGCTTATCGTCATTAGCGTCACCTTCATACGTAGACGAAAACATTATACGCATATTATTTTCGATAGATTGTTGCATACCGTTGCTAAAAGTTTTGAGAATCTTTCTCTTTTTTAATTCGCCAAATTCAAGTTGAGACAGCAAGATTCCTAATTTTGCAGCATCAACATCACCAAAGCACAAATCATCTACAGTTACGCCTAAATCCAAATCGCAAACTAAAGCATTAACTTTACGGTTTAAACGAACTTGATCAATATTTTCTCTTAAAGCTTCTCCCTTTTTACCGCTAATCTCATTCGAATGTTCAATAATATTTTCTAGGCTGCCGAATTGATTAATCCATTTAGCAGCGTACCCATCTCCAACACCTGGAACTCCTGGAATATTATCTGCAGTTTCTCCTCTTAACGCTGCTAAATCAGGATATTGCTTAGGCGTAACATGATATTTTTCATAAACAGCATTCTTATCCATTTCTTTTAAGTCTTTAAAATGCTGTCCTGGATATAAAACAGTAATATTGTCATCTATCAGTTGGAATGCATCACGATCGCCAGAAAGTACTAAAGTTCTATAACCGGCATTCGAACCCATTACTGCAAGAGTGCCAATAACATCATCACCTTCATAACCGGGTTTCTCAATATAAGTGACACCAAGAGCTTTAAGCATCTGTTGAATGATAGGAAGCTGCGAAAGAAGCTCCTGTGGAGCAGCATCACGAGTACCTTTATATTGAGGCAGCATAGTATTTCTAAAAGTTCCACCTTTAACGTCAAAAGCAATAGCTAAGCGGTCAGGCTTCTCTTTTTTTACAACCTGTGAAAGCATAGTAATAAATCCCCAAATGGAATTTGTTGCTTGCCCAGAGCGAGTAGAAAAATTATCCGCAGATATTGCAAAAAAAGCACGGAACGCAAGAGAATGGCCATCAACAACCAACAACGTTCCTTTCTCATTCTTAAGTTCCGAAGAATGTTCTTCAACGATGTCGGTATTCACTGTTGACTACTCACCTGCGTTCCGTAATTACTAATAAATAACTATGCACTTATATAAAAATGAATAAATATAACCCTACTAATTTTCAGATGAAGATTCTACTTTATCATCGCTATACTTTGCAATAATAGCCATTGCAAGACGCTTCTTAGGGATACGCTGATCCATAGAAGTTTTTTGAATCCAGCGGAAAGCACCCTGTTCAGAGAATCCAGCCTTATCCATAAGAAGACCCTTAGCACGATCTACAAGCTTACGTTCTTCTAAAGTATCTTCAGCTTTCTTCAACTTTTCTTCTGTTTTCTTCAACTGATCTTCAGCATCGTGTAACTTGTTTTCTGCACGCTCAACACTATCTAATAAATCGTTGATCTCGCTAAAGCGACCCATAGCAACTTCCAAAGCAGGAAGAAGTTTAGATTCTTCATATGGCTTAGTAACGTACGCCATCGCTCCAGCACCAGTTGCTTGTTTTACTAAATCTGACTGTGAAAAAGCAGTGAGCATTACTACAGGAGCAATATTCTCATCACAGATTGTTGCAGCGGCAGTAATGCCATCCATAACAGGCATCTTAACATCCATACACACAACATCTGGATGATTTTCACGAGTCAACTCAATAGCTTCTTGACCGTTAGCAGCCTGACCTATAACTTGATATCCGTTATCTTCAAGCATTGCAACTAAATCCATGCGATTAACTGATTCATCTTCTGCAACTACTACAGTACGAATATGATTGGCTTTCTTTTCTTTAGCTTCTCGCTGAACAGCTTCATCATCTGCAGCTTTGCGCAGCTCATCATCAGTAAGTACCTCAGGCATTGCCGGCTCTATCCCTTCATTTTCATCCATACCTGGCATATTCAAAACCTCACTTCATTGCCACACATTCACAAGGAAACATCGCCATGCATCTTTAACATGGCGTTCACGCAACGGCACACTCACAAACACTAGCGAAAATTGCGCATCATAACACAATTTGCAAGTCATTAAAATACCGCACGCGCACCATGTTCGTGTCAATTAATAATATCATAAGAATTGCAAGACGCGCGAACAAACACATACAGTTAGCACTATTTTGCTTATTTTATATAATCGCAGATAATAATACAGCCAGCGCACCAAGTATTGCCTGAGCAACGCACATAGGAAAAGCATTCTTATAATCACCTATAAGCACACATTTAGTAAACCTATAGGCTTTAATCACAATGACTAACAATAAAAGCCACTGAAAAGCAGCAAAAAATAAATGCCATGAAGCATTGCATACAATCGCACTAAAACTGAGGAAAACTTCAACACTATAAAATCGCCATATTGACGGCACTGCAGAAGGTAACACAATAATCAAAATAGAATATGCAATCAAAAGAACAGCAGAAACAATGCTCATAGCAGCACATAAACGCCTACCATTGCGCTCACCAATTCTAACCATAGCAGTTATTTTTCCATGCTCTTTATCGCTTTTAATATCTCGAAGATTGTTTACCATCATTAAGCAAGCCGAATAAGCACCAGGAATGCAAGATATTAGCACACACGCCAAAATCCTTTGCCTGTTATTGATAAATATGCTAGTTTCTGGAATACCAATTCCGTATGTAATTGCGCATAACGAACCAATAAAAGGAACAGGACCGAAAAATACAAACGCACTTACTTCTCCCCAACCTTTATAACCGTAAGGATGTTTACCTCCTGCATAAAACCATGCTGCAGCTAAGCACGCAATTCCAAGTAAAATAAACCAATATATTCCAGTTCGCAAAACAATAATCAAACCAAAAATACAAGAAATAAAAGCAGAAATTATTACGGCTTTAAGCACAGATTTCGCGGAAATTCCAGCATTTGCAAGGCGCCAAGATACATCGCACAAAGGTTTTGAATTATTGCTACTTAAAGCACGCAAACTACGATTCTCATCCAAGCCATTTAATCCATCACAATAATCATTGGCATAATTGACGGCGATTTGTATAAACGCAGCAACCATGCAGCACAAGAAAAATTGTATAAAACATTGCTCTAGATGCATAACTGGTTCTTCAAAATACGAAAATCGTATCATTCTAAATGAAACCGCAAACGCCATAACAACAGGAACTAAGCCTATTGGAAGCGTGTAAATTCTTGCACCCTTAAGCCAAATTTTTACACTTTTCATCAAAAGCCTCATAAATTATTTATGATTTATTTATTTATTTATGATTTACACAAATATTTTATACTAAATTTGGCAAAAAGATTGAAGTGCATATTGGTAAAGCAATAATAAGTGCAGAAATAACTAAAGCCAAGAATCCACGCCATCCGAATGGGTATTTGTAATACGAAGACTTGCGTGTACGCAAATAAAAACCGCGCTCTTCCGCTGCTAACGCAGAACTATCTGCTTTACGCACTGAAGAAACCAAAAGAGGCACAATAAGAGGCATCATGAGTTTTAATTTTTTAAACGGATTTTTAGTATCATACTCAACACCACGAGCCATTTGAGCTTCTGTGATTTGAGACATTTCGTAAGCAAAAATTGGCACGAAACGCACTGCCGTTGTAATAGTAAAAGCGTAGCAGTATGGCACATGCAAATATTGCACTACAGCATTTGCAAGATCGTTTAATTTAGTTACTGTTAGTACGGTAACAAGAGGAAAAGCAAAGCAGAACAATCTCAAAGCAGCTTTTGCACCAATATCAATGCCGTGCAATGTGAACCACAAGAAAATATAGTTGCCACTTTGAGCAATAACAGTCTGCAGCAAAAACATTACGCAAGAAATTATTAGCATAGCTTTAATAAGACCAGATAATGTTTTAACAACACGAGTAAAAGCCATGCCAATAAAAATAATAGCTGCAAGCGCAATAAGCGCGGAATACTGTTTAGCAATAAACACGCTTATTACAACACTCGTAGCAAGAATTAGTTTTGCAATAGGATTAGTGCGATGAAGAAAAGTGTTACCTGGTTGGTAAGTTAATAATCTCGTTTTCATAAATATCAGACGCCTTTACTTCTACTTTTATTTGCTACTTTTATTTGCTATTGCTTCTGTTAATTCTGCTGATTCTGTACAGTCTGTTTTGTGATTTTTTCGCCGCGCAACGCTTCTACTAATTCTTCGCGCACATACAAGCCATTGCACTTATTAAATCCATGCGCAACCAAGCCTTGAGAAACGGAACACAATAATGGTGGATACAATGCTGCAGCAGAGCACACTTCCGGTTTTTCAAACACATCGTACGCTGAACCATCAATAATAAGCCTTCCATCATTAATTGTTATAAGTCGAGTTGCATAATCAAGCACAACTTCCATATCGTGACAAACCATAATCACGCAGCAACCGTTTTTTCTTAAACGCTCTACAACTTGCATAATTCTCATGCATTCCTTGTAATCAAGGCCGCAAGTTGGCTCGTCAAGAAGAAGAATCTTAGGATTTGTTACAACTGTTGCAGCTAAAGCAACCATTTGACGCTGACCACGAGAGAGCATAAACGGGCTAGCTTCAGGATCCAGCTCCAACTCATCAATAATTTCCATTGCGTGAGCTTTAGCTTCGTCCTCATTCTGACCAATCAAAATACAGCTTAAAGTAACTTCTTCGAGTACCGTTTCTTTGCATAATTGTCGGTCAGGATTTTGGAATAAGGTAGATACATATTTTGCTATTTGACTAATACGAAGAGACTTAGTGTCAACGCCATCAATTGTTACGTTGCCTTCTGTTGGTTTTAATAAACCATTAATAATTTTGGTAATAGTTGTTTTGCCAGCACCATTTCTACCAACAAGAGTTACGAGCTCTCCAGCGTAAGCTTCAAAAGACACGTTTTTTAGCGCACTAACGCCACTTTGATACAAAAAACTGACGTTTTTAAGCGAAAGACATGGTGAATCGTTTTTCGATTTATTTTGTGCGTAAGATTGTGTAGAGACTTGCGATTCGTGTGAAAAGCCGCAAGCAAGCACTGATTTATTTGAATCGCATTCACGATTATCAAATTCACTATGTGAATCAACATGTGAAGTCAAAGATTTTTCACTATTAATCGTATTAACAATAGTATTTACTGTATCTTCTACAGACACAGGCAAATCGCTTTTAGAGCAAATATTCTCACACTGTAAATCATTAACCAAATGCGTAGTACGCGGATAATTTATTCCAATAGAATAAAGCAAATCCATGTTTTTCAACGCTTGTGGCAAAGGCAAATCAAGCGACAAAATGCCATTAGAAAGCACAACTAAACGCTTGCAATACTCACTTAAAAGCGCAACTTTTTGCTCAATTACAACAACCGTTATTCCAAAATTCTTATTCAAATCTTTAAGAATCGAAAAAATCATTTTAGAAGAAACAGGATCTAAAGCGCACGTCGGCTCATCTAACACCATAACTTTAGGCTTTAGCGCAAGAATAGCAGCAATTGCAACCTTCTGCTTTTGACCTCCAGACAAAGTGTCTAAATCACGGTTACGCAAATCACTAATGCCAACAATTTGCAAAGCTTCATCTATTCGACTTGGTATTTCGCTATGCGCAACGCCAAAATTTTCTAAACCAAAAAGAATCTCATCTTCAACATTTGCGGCAACCATTTGCGCATCAATATCTTGAATAACAGATCCAACCAAGCAAGCAATGTTAGTTAAAGCAAGATTGTTAGTGTCTTGACCCGCAATCTTAACGCTTCCTAAAAGTTCGCCAGAATAATGATGCGGAATCGCGCCAGAAAAAAGCGAAGCAAGAGTTGTTTTTCCAGAGCCAGAAGGACCAATAATTCCCACAAATTCGCCAGATTCTACGCTAAGACTTACATCTTTTAGTGCAAAAGTGGAATCTTGTGCCTTTGAAGAGTCTAAAGAATCATCTTTATTCCGATTCACATACTTAAAAGACACATCTTTTAACTCAAGCAAAGGCACAATAATTCCTAACTCTTAGAAACCTAACAATTACAATTACTAATGATATCTTACGATTATATTTATTCTGTGATTATATTCTTTGATGATTATATGACTTGCTGCATATTATCCAGCACAAACTATTCAACAAAATCATCAAATACATATTATCCAAAATACATATTATCCAAAATACATATCATCTAAAATAAATCATCCAAAACAAATTCAAACACTTACTTATGCAGAACGAGTCGAATTGGAGCGTAAAGCACTTCAACAACAACAGCATTAAACACAGCAGTTCCAAAAATGATTGGAAGCATAACAAAAATCGTCTTAGGAGAATGAAGAACAAAGAAAGATGCAGTAGAAGCAAATATTAAACCAGAAACAACTGTAGTTATAAAAGTTGCTATAAGTGGGAAAATACTGAACTTTCTAGCAGCATCCTTAGGGAAAACGCGAACATAAGCCATAATCATCAAAGTCATAACAATCGCTGCCGGAATATCGCAAACATAATTAAGACCAGGAATAGATGCGTTAAATTGCATCAAAGTTGCAGCCAAAGCACCAATAATCGCGCCCTGAATAACATTTGGACGAACAAGCAAGATTGCAAGACAGAATGATGCGATTAAAAAGTTTGGTTTAATGTTTCCAATTGAAAGTGCTTTTGCAGCAGTAAAGTCAAGAATACATCCTGCTGCAAAAAGAACTGCAACCAACACTAAAGACGTAATATCTAAAGCATGCTTTTTAATGCTTACAGCATTAATCATGCTATCTGCATGTTCGCTAATTTCCTGATTCATAATCTTCTCCTTCATAATGCGATAATCAAATTTTAATTATCGACTTTTGATATTTATTTATGCTTACTTACATTCATTTATGTTTGTTTATATTTGTTTGCGTTTATTCAAGTTAATTTATTTACTTATTCTTCAATGTTGTTTTACTTGTGCAAAACAAGTCGAATTGGAGCGTAAAGCACTTCAACAACAACTGCATTAAATACTGCAGTTCCCAAAATAATTGGCAACATAACCATTACCATATTTGGAGAGTGAAGAATAAAGAAAGCTGCAATAAGAGCAAAAATGCAACCGGAAATTACTGTAGTAATGAAAGTAGCAATAAATGGGAATACGCTTACTTTACGAGCTGCATCCTTTGGGAACACGCGAATATAACCAATTAATATTGCAGTCATAATGATTGCAGCTGGAATATCACAAGCATACTCAAGGAACGGAATCGAAGTATTAAATTGAATTAACGTTGCAGCCAAAGCACCAATAATAGCACCCTGGTAAATCTTCGGTCTAACAAGCAAAATCGACAAGCAGAATGAAGCAATAACGAACTCAGGCTGAATATTTCCAATAGAAAGAGACTTTGCAACAGTAAAGTCAAGAATGCATCCTGCAGCAAAAAGCACTGCAACTAACACCAGTGAAGTAATATCTAATGCGTGATTCTTAACTTTCACATTTTGCATCATTGCAGCTGCAGCATCTGTAGTTGCGTTTGCACCATTGTTGTAAGCTTCCTTAACGGTTTCGTTAATTTCTTGAGCCATGATTTCTCTCCTTGTTTAAGCTTCATATTATTTGAATACAAAGCTATCGAATATTTTGTTGTTATTTGTGATTTGTGATTTGGTTATTTTTTAAAATTTAAGCTTATATACAAAAAGACCTCCGGGCTTACCCCGGAGGTCTTTTATAAGCTTTTATACGCAGCTTCTAAAACTTCAGAGTAAACTCACACCAAAGAGAAGACTGCCACCACCACATACGAGCAGCGTTAAGAGCATTGTGAGATTCAGCATTCATGTTCATGTTACGCATGATAACTGCCTCCTTAAGCTCATTAGCTGACTGTGGCTCACACACAAACCTCAACCGAAGTATTCGATATTTATTTGTGTTGGAAATGATGCTAACACTGCAAAAGTACAAATGCAAATATTGATTCGTAAAATATAATCATATTTTCAAAAATATAAGCAAAACATTACTTTTTAAAAATCTCCTATAAACCATTCTTACATAAGGAAAACAGCTACTATAATTTTAAAAAACGCCCGAAATTATTCAAAGCAAAAAATTTCTAAAAATAAGCGCAACACGCAAGCAAAAATAAAAAATGAGGGTAATAGCTTAGCAATTGCTACTACCCTCATTTTTTATTAAAACCTCAGTACTTAATCACAAAACACAAAATTATGCGAAAAGCACTTTGGATTTTAATAATTGCAAGACAGATGCTTAGAACGCCTTACTTTAATCAAGAAAGCACCTGCAACAGGCAACAATATTGCAATAATAAATGCGATTTGCGCTACACTACTGCCTGTTGAACTTAACGCATGAACATTCTTCTTAACAGCATTATTTACTACTGTTATTTCAGTCCAAGCAACTTGATTACCTTTTTCGTCAACCAAAACAACCGTATGCTTTCCGGTATATCCAGCTGGGAACTGAGCATCAAATTGAGGCTTGCCATTAACCATGCGAACAGTCACAAACTTTGAACCATCAGCACCCTTAAGCAAGCGTGGAGATGAATAGATATACGCGTAAGCATAAACTACTCCATCACGCTGCAAACGCTCGGTGAACTCTTTGTTTACAACATTAATTCTCACACTGTTAACAACACCTGCAGTTGCAACGTTATTGTTACCAACGCTAAGAGTTCCCTTTAATTCTGGATTAAGCTGCTGAACTGTTTTCGGAGCAACAGGTACAGGAGTAGATTCTGCTGGCTTAGCTGGAGCTGGTTTAGCAGAATCAGCTGGAGCCGGCTTTTCTGTTTTTTCCGACGGAACTGGCTTTTCCGACGGAACAGAAGGCTTAGACGGCTTTGATTGTTCACTGGACTCAGACGGAGTCGGCTTCGGAGCAGGAGCAGGAACTTGCTGATGCTCACCAGGTTTTGGAGCTGGAGCTGGCTTTGTGCCAGGCTGATCAGGTTTTGGCTTCTCAGGCTTCTTACTAGGATCCTCACCAGGCTTTGGCTTTTCACCAGGCTTTTCACCAGGCTCAGACGGATTCTCAGGCTGTTTGCCAGGCTCATCACCAGGCTTTGCATCCGGAGGAATTGGCTTAGATTCCTTATCTTTACTAAGCAATACTGCTGTAGAAACAGGAGCAATCTTGTATGTGCCATCATCAGCAACAGTTGCGTCTTGAGCAGTATCATTCACTTTGCCATTAGCAACAAGTGCAGAATACTTTCCTGCTGGAATCTTTACTTGAGTTTCAGCATTATTAGCATTGAACACTACAACATATTGCTTATCTGCATCGTTAAGTGTGTAAGCAATTACACCATCAGGAGTGCCATCAATCATCTTCATGTTCTTGTTAATTGTTGCATAATCAAAATCACGAAGAGATTTAATGCTCTTGCGTAGCTTCAACAATCCCTTGAAATAGTTCACGGAATCAGACTTGTCAGCAGCACGATTCCAATCAAGAGCATTGTCTTTATCGCCAGCATTGTAACTATTATCGTTACCATTCTTAGTTCGCAAGAATTCCTGACCAAGCTGAATAAACGGCATGCCGCGCGAAAGCAAAATCATTGAATTTGCAAGCTTTACTCTCTTCAATCGTACGTCTTCAGTGTCGTTAGGAGCAGAGACCTTTAGCTTATCGTACAACGACAAGTTATCGTGAGCTTCAACATACTGAACAATTTGACCTGCATCAGCAAAGTGCGTTTCAGCATTACCATTCCAGCACTTAACAGTACTACTCGTGCCAAATTGGCAACCAAGCAAATTATGCTCAAGCAAAGCCTTAACACCTTTATCTGTATTGCCATTGACAAAACCAGTACCCTTAGCAGCAAACACAGAACCTTTTACAGAATCGCGGAATGAATCGTTAAAGAACGCTACTCCTGGAATCTTATAAGCATTTGGTTGAATAGTAGACTCGCTCTTAGGAAGCAGTTCATTCATATCCCAGCCTTCACCAAGCACAATAATTGAAGGATCAATCTTATTAAGCTCAGCACGCACTTCTTGCATAGTCTTCAGGTCAATTAAGCCCATCAAATCAAATCGGAAGCCGTCGAGGTTGTAATGCGTAGCCCAATACTTCACAGAATCCAAAATATACTTGCGCATCATTTGACGTTCAGACGCAGTATCGTTACCGCATCCAGAATTACCATTCAGAGCACCATCCTTATAGCGGAAGTAGTATCCAGGAACTGTCTTGTTAAACGAATGATTTTGTGCGTTGTAAACATGGTTGTAAACAACATCCATAATCACGCGCAAACCAGCCTTATGAAGGCCAGCAATCATTTGCTTAGCTTCCTGAACTCGCGTTGTTGGATTGGCAGGATTTGTAGAGTAAGATCCTTCAGGAACATTGTAGTTTTGCGGATCATAACCCCAGTTTTGAGCGCCTTGCTTTCCATAGCTCAAGTCACCAGTTTCATTCACAGAACCAAAATCATACATTGGCATGATTTGTACGTGAGTGACACCAAGCGACTTCAAATAATCAAAGCCAGAAACATTCTGCTTATCTTTAGTCTTAGTGCCTTCTTCTACTACGCCAAGATACTTGCCACGATGAGCATCGCTAATACCAGAGTTTGGATTGATCGAAAAGTCACGAACATCCATTTCTGCAATTGTTGCGTCACTTGGATTCGTAAACTTTGGCATACGATTTCCAGCACTGCCTGCGTCTTTATCTGCTAATACAACAGAACGCTCACCGTTTACTACTGCAGCTTTCGCATAAGGATCAGCAGAAACATTCACTGTGCCATCAGCAAAATGAACTTCATATGCGTAAGCTGTATTAGCTTTGTCACCTTCAAGCTTTACAGACCATACGCCACGATCTTCTGCTTTCATAGCTGTTTCTTTGTCTTTTTCAGCTTTTTCAGCAGTCGACTTATAAGTAATCAGCTTTACTTCAGTTGCTGTTGGAGCCCAAAGCTTGAAAGTAGTTGAAGAAGCAGAATACACAGCACCTAAATCATCACCATTGTACGCGTATTTCTTATCGAACTCATCGGTACGAATTACGCTAGCACCAGTTTTTGAGGAAGCAGAAAGCTTAATACCTGTAGCTAATCCTTTAATACTCAACTCATACTTATGCTTAATATTAAGGTCATTCTTGGTTTCGATAGTAATCTCTGAACCATTAGCTTTAGCAGAAGCAATTTCAACTTTCTTGCTAGGATTTTCACTAGTATCCAAAAGTGTTACGTCAGAATCTTTTACAGAAGACACGTCACCAGACACTTTTACAACTAACTTCTTTAAGCCAGCAATATCAGCAGACATCACGTGAGCTGTAAGTTGTGGCATAGTAGCGTTTAAGTACACTGTCATGTCATCTTGCATTAACCAGACTTCAGCACTACCCTTGTTTGGATTATTTGCATCTAGCTTAATCGCATTGTTTGGAATACTGCGATTGCTAGGATCTTGTTGATCCCAAGCGTTAATTGGCGTAGATTTTCTAACTTTGAAGCCAACACTGTCAATACCAGCATCATTCTTAGCAGTAAAGGTTGCAACTTTGCCATAATCGTCATGCGAAGTGAAGTAACGAGCAGTACCACCGGTTCCGTCATTCCAAGTCCACATGTTCCAGCCTTCATAATCGCCAGCATTCCTGCGATAATGAACTGTTACCTTTAGCTCTTTTGGCTTCTTCTTAAGGTTGTCTGGAGCAGCAAACTGCGTAGTATCCGATCCGCCTGTTACCCAAGCTTCAGCAAGACCACTTGCGCAGTTTTCAATAGCACGATCGCCACCGTCTTTATTCCAATCTTTTGTAGTAGTAATAAAGGAAAGTGACTTGTTTTCAAAAGAACCATCAACCGTAGTTTCAAAAACTTTTCCGAATTTATCAGTGCCATTAAATTTATGCCAAGCTCCAGGTAAATCTTTACCATCCTTGTCTTTGCCCCACAAATAAACGCCAATATCGCGAGTATCACCAGCTTTTGGCTTGTAGTGGATACGAACAGTAGTCTTTGGATTATATGCTACTGGGCAAGGATTTACTCCAACGCTACCCTTGTGATCTTGAGCTACATACGAATCAGTGTGAGCTGGAATCTTAAAGTTATTATTATCTCCTTCGTGATACCAGTAACCTTTGCCATCGTTAAACACTGCTTCATAAACTTTGCCATTGGTTCTAATTGTCTCCTTATACCAACTATCGCAAGCCTTTTGCATCTCATCGCCAGGAGCTTGAGTCCAGCTTGAGCCTATACCGTAGTGAACATATACTTTTTTACCGTTAAACTTTTCATCTGGCTTAAAGTAAATGGTCGTTGTAGGATCTTCTGGCATACCTGCATCAGGCTTTTCTTCACCATATTGAGGATCAGATGCGTCTGCGGCAGAGCCTGCCGGAGGATTAGCCTTTGTGGCATTAACATGTAAAGCTACTGCTTCGCGAGCGCCAATCTTGGTTCTAACTTCACCTTTTTCAACTTTAACAGTCTTAGAGCAGTCTCCTGCAGCATACACATTGCAGTACTCACCATCAGGCAAATCAGTCTTATAAGAAACTTCTTTTTCGTCAAGAGAATTGTTGATCGCTAAGAAGCCCTTCTTTTCGCGGCTAAAAGCAATGTTGTTATCGCCATCATCCTGCCAATTTGTGACTTTCGCACCTTGAACAGCATTGTAGAATCCAATCATTCCACGAATCGAAGTCCAACGCTGAGTGCACTGCCACTTTGAATTAGCACCACAAGTTACTTCCGGAACAGACGTTTCAGTTGCACCAGGAGCACCATCATCATTCTTATCGAACTTGTATCCGGAATACACGTTTGGAGTGCCGTATGGCCACGCGAGCATGAAAGCGTTTGCTAAAGCGTAACGACGACCGTCCTTATACGTAAGCACGCTGTTACCGCGCTCTGTATCCCAATTCGTAACGAAAATAGCAGCTTTATCGCTCTTAACCATTCCGTCTTGAACTTTGTTCAAAGGCTTACTTGCCTTCATCAGCGAGCCTTTGAAACTTTGCATAAGCTGGTAAGAGTAGCCAAACTCGTTAACTTCGCCTTCATTCAAATGCGCAGCTGGCTGAATTTGTTGAGCTTCTGAAGGATTGCCAATAGTTTCCTGCATCCACCAGATGTCACGAATCTTTTTGCTATCTTCAACACTTTCGTTGTATTGCCTTATAGCAGAAGCTTTAATGCCCCTCATATCTTCTGGCGAAATATGCTTTACAGCATCAACACGGAAACCAGCAACACCAAGCTTCAACAAATCTGCAAAATACTTACCTAAAACTTGCTGAACATGCGGCTTAGAAGTATCCAAATCAAGCAAACCAACAAGTCTGTGAGTCCAAACTTCTTCAGCATTCGTGTAATCTTTAATATTTTCAGTGCTCTTATGGAAATCATCCTTAGTGTATCCAGCGTCTTCAAAAGTCTGCGAAGCAGCATCATACTTACTACCACCAACGCCAACAGTATCCTTATTATCAACGCCAGCCATGTGATTAATCACAGCATCAGCAATAATCCCAACGCCCTTTGCCCTGCAAGTAGTAATCATATTCTTAAACTCAGATTCAGTGCCAAGTTTAGAATTTAATTTGTAGCTCACAGGCTGGTAAGAAGTCCACCACGCTGTACCTTTAATATGATCCTGCGGCGGAGACACCTGCACATACTTCACACCTTCAGGACCATAAGTTTGCTCACATTCCTTAGCAATACTTTTCCAATTCTGCTGGAATGCAGTAACAATAACTCCCTTACCTTTAAGAGTTACATTAGTAGAAGTTTCTTTGCTATTGGCAGACTCCCCGCTAGTCGCAGCGTTTGCGCTAATTGTAACAGCAAAACCAGTTACAAGCATTGCAACAGACGCAACAACAGCAACCATCTTCGATGCAAAGTGTCGACGATGACTCATCAGTATCCTTTCCTCCATTGGTATTAACGCGCTTCTTCCTTGGATGCATTAATAGCTTTAATACACAAGCGATGGCTAGCACAACCATGATGCTAACCATCGCCCATAATGTGTATAATCAGCGGAGAAAATTGTATCATTCAAACACTACAATACCAATTTATTTACAATCAGTATCTGCTTTCAGCTTATTTATTAAAATCAGCTTACTTGTTAGAATCTAATTTTTACTAGGATCTAACTTTTGTTAGAATCTAATTTTTACCAGAACCTAACTTTTTATTAGAATCAGCCTTGTTCTTGCACAGAATCAGCACTAATTCAATCAACAGAACAACGAAAACAACTACAATCATCAACACTGTAGTCAGCACAGAAGTACTTCCAAAATGCTCTACAGCCTTAACATGCAAAGCAATAGCAGAATAAGCTGGAATAGTTGTCTCTACTTTCCCACCATTTACAGTAACTGTGCTAAAGCATTTACGTGAAGCATATACGTTGCAATACTCACCATCAGGCAAATCAGTTTTATAACTCACATTTTTAGGCTTGTCAGTATTGTTAATCGCCAAGAATCCCTTGTTTTCGCGACTAAAAGCAATGTTATTATCGTTGTCATCTTGCCATTGAGTCACTTTCGTGCCCTTAACAGCATTATAGAATCCAATCATTCCACGAATCGAAGTCCAACGCTGAGCGCATTGCCACTTTGAATTCTTGCCGCACTTTACATCTGGAATGTGCGTATCAGTTGCACCAGGAGCACCATCATCGCGCTGCGTGAACTTATATCCAGAATAAATATTTGGTGTTCCATAAGGATAAGCAAGCATAAAAGCATTAGCTAACTCGTACTTTGCTCCATCCTTATAAGTGAGAACTCGAGTCGAATTGTCACGCTCAGTATCCCAGTTAGTCACAAAAATAGCGGCTTTCTTATTAGGAATAAGCTGATCTGTAATATGAGACAAATTCTCAATTGAACCATAGAAATAATTACGCAAGCGATACGAGTATTCAAACTCATCTACTTCGCCTGTACCAACATATTGATCCGGCTGAATTTTAGGATCTTGTTCAGGGAAACCAATTGTTTCTTGCATCCACCATATGTTTTCAGGCTTCGTTCCAGCAGCTTTAGCAGCAGCTTCTTTTATGCCTTTCACATCCTCAGGACACATATGTTTTGCGGCATCAACTCTAAAGCCTGCAACACCCATTTTTAGCAATTTTGCAAAATAGTTACCAAGAATTTTTTGCACATGCGGCTTAGAAGTATCCAAATCAAGCAAACCAACTAAACGATAATTCCAAACGACTTGCGCATTTTTATATGTGTAAATATCTTTATCTATTTGGTGAAAATCATCTTTTGTGTAACCAGCATCCGGATAGCTTTGATTTGCCGCATCATACTTACTACCGCCAACACCTACAGTATCTTTATTACCATCGCCGGTTGTGTGATTAATTACAGCATCAACAACAATTCCAACACCAGCAGCCTTGCAAGTAGTAATCATATTTTTAAACTCGTCTTCAGTGCCAAGCTTTGAATTTAGATTGTAACTAACTGGCTGGTAAGAAGTCCACCACGCTGTACCTTTAATATGATCCTGCGGCGGCGAAACCTGTACATAACTCACACCCTCAGGACCATAAGTTTGCTTACACTCTTTTGCAATACTTTTCCAATTTTGCTGAAAAGCAGTAACAATCACACCTTTTGGCGGAAGACCGTCTGTTGATTTAGTTGAAGCAAATGCCGAAGAGTTTGGGACAATAGCAAAAATACACATTAATACTGTTGCTACAGCAGCAATTGCAGTAAAAGAGCACATTACATTGCGCTTGTAATTATCGATTAATTCGCAAGCATAATTACTTTTTTTACGCTCACTTACTTGCAATTGTGCACTGTGGATCATCGTTGTTCCTTTCACATACGTACAGCACTTTTCATTGTGCAGAATACTTTTATCATTATACGCTCATTGTTTATGTACAAAACATTAAAATACAAAATAAAAACGTCGCCTAGCAAGCTAAGCGACGTCGTGCACGTGCCCCCGGTGAGACTCGAACTCACACTGCACAGATTTTGAGGCTGTTTCCTCTACCAATTGGGATACAGGGGCATTTTTAATTTTCCGCATTTTTTTGCGACTTGTCGACTATAGCACACTTTAAGCCACATGCAAATAGTTAAAGCATTTTGCGCGTGTCGCAAATCAACAATATTGATCATACATAACATAATGCGCGCAAACTGCAAAACAGCTAGCGCGCATTATGCAAACTATACTACTGCGCAAATGCACTTAAACTAGAAGAACTAGCGTATTAGTACAAGAACGCAGAATCAAATAATTAGTCGCAAGCACCAACGGTGTGAACGTAGATGGAGTCAGTACGACCAGCCTGGCGTTCACCCTGAGCAGTGCTCAAGATAACAATCTGATCACCATCGGAAACCTTACCGGCTTCGCGAAGAACCTTGTCGGTGAAGATCATCAAATCGTGACGATTCATGTCATGGTAATCTTCATCAATCAAGAAGCCTTCAGTGCCCCAGCTCAAAGCCAACCAACGATAAGTGTGCTCATTGTTAGTCAAGCCAAAGATTGGAGCGGTTGGACGTTCACGAGAAATACGATGAACTGTGCGACCAGTCTGAGTGTAAGCAACAATAGCCTTAGCATTAAGCTTATCTGCCAAATCAACAGCTGCAGAAGAAACAGCACCGGTGCTAGACATATCAAGCTCAACAGCAGGAATGCGATCATAGCCGTGCTCAGTTGCGTACTGAGAAATACGGGACATGGTCTTTACGGTAACATCTGGGTACTTACCAACAGCAGTTTCGTTAGAAGTCATTGTTGCGTCAGCACCGTCGAGAACAGCGTTAGCGCAGTCAGAAGCTTCTGCACGAGTTGGAACTGGAGAGTTAACCATTGTGCCAAGAACTTCAGTAGCAACGATAACTGGCTTTGCATAGCGACGAGAAAGCTCGATGCAACGCTTGGTGACCAGTGGAACCTCTTCGAGAGGCATTTCAACAGCCATATCACCACGAGCAACCATAATGCCATCGAAGGTCTTAACAATCTCTTCCAAGTTTTCAACAGCCTGTGGCTTTTCAATCTTGGCGACGATTGGAATACGACGACCTTCTTCGTCCATGATTTCGTGAGCGCGATCAATATCGGTAGCGAAACGCACGAAGGACATAGCAATAATGTCAGCGCCGGTGCGAATAGCCCAACGAAGATCAGCCTCATCCTTTTCAGTCAAAGCTGGAAGAGAAACTGCAACACCTGGGAGGTTAATGCCCTTGTGGCTGGAAACTGGACCAGCAACAATAACCTTAGTGTGAACGTCGTTGCCTTCTACCTTGGTTACCTCAAGACGAACCTTACCGTCATCGATAAGGATTGGGTCGCCTGCGTGGCAATCTCCTGGCAAGCCCTTAAAAGTTGTAGAAGTGCGGTGCTCGTCACCTTCAACATCATCAGTAGTGATGATGAACTCCTGACCTTCTTCCAAATAAACCTTATCTTCGCCTTCAGCGTTCTTCTTGAACCAACCGCAGCGAATCTTTGGACCTTGCAAATCAACAAGAGCAGCAACATTGCGGCCAGTGGACTTGGAAGCTGCACGAACGTTGTTGTAAACGCGCAAATGATCTTCAGGAGTGCCGTGAGAACGGTTCAAACGAGCAACATCCATACCGGCTTCAACAAGCTTGGTAATACCTTCCAAGGATTCGGTAGCTGGACCAATAGTATCAACGATTTTGGCTTTACGCATAATGCCTACCTATTTTCTATTTCTGTTTATTTTTTATGAGCGATTTAATGATAGAAACCATAAAACGCCCAATTCCGCTTTCCAGTGTATCAACGTATTGTGACCGCTTATTGTATTTATTCGGCGTTTTGTGAACGCTCACAGAAAATAACATAAAATCGCAGATAATACTTGAATAACGCTCAGATAATGCTTGAACAATAGTTGAATAATAATTGAGAATAATAGTTATTTTCTAACTTTGAGCATCGCTTATTTGGCGCAACTCTTTCTTTAGATCGCGTATCTCGTCGCGCAAACGCGCTGCAAGCTCGAATTGCAACTGCTCTGCAGCAACATGCATCTGCTCACTCAAATTTTTAATCAGCGACATAATATCGTCTTGCGGAAGCTCAGAAACATTCGCCATACGCTTTTCTTTGCTTTGCTGCCCAAGATTCGGCTCTTTTGGCACGCCATAATGCGAGTTCCCAGCCTTATTAGCATTCCTGTAACCGCCTGCTAGCAAAGTTTGCGTATCAACATCCTCTTTAGCGAGCATATCGTTCACATCGCTAATCTTCTTTCGCAAAGGCTTAGGATCAATTCCATGAGCCTTGTTATACGCGATTTGCTTTTCGCGACGGCGCTCTGTCTCGCTAATCGCCTTGCTCATAGCATCAGTAACAGTATCCGCATACATAAGAACAGTTCCAGAAACGTTACGAGCAGCACGGCCAATCGTTTGAATAAGCGAACGGTAGGATCTTAAGAAACCTTCCTTATCTGCATCCAAAATCGCAACAAGCGAGACTTCCGGCAAATCCAAACCCTCACGAAGCAAATTGATGCCAACAATCACATCAATTTTGCCTTCGCGAAGCTCACGCAAAAGCTCCACTCTGCGCAAAGTATCAACATCTGAATGCAAGTACTCAACTTTAATACCAAGCTCAAGGAAGTAATCAGTTAAGTCTTCCGCTATTTTCTTTGTAAGCGTAGTAACAAGCACGCGCTCATCTTTTGCTACTCGCTCCTTGATTTCCGCAAGCAAATCGTCAACCTGACCTTCTACAGGGCGAACCTCAATCTTAGGGTCAAGCAAGCCGGTAGGGCGAATAATTTGCTCAACTACACCATCTGAAAGCCCAAGCTCGTAATCTCCAGGCGTTGCAGAAAGATACACAGTTTGACCAACGTGCTCCAAAAATTCTTTCCACTTTAACGGTCGATTATCCATTGCCGATGGCAGTCTAAAGCCATGTTCTACAAGCGTTCTTTTGCGCGAAGCATCGCCTTCATACATAGCTCCAATTTGCGGCACTGTTACATGCGACTCGTCTAAAACTAGCAAAAAGTCATCCGGGAAAAAGTCAAGCAGAGTATGCGGAGGCGTGCCTGCATCGCGTCCGTCAAAATGCCTAGAATAATTCTCCACTCCTGGGCATACACCAACTTGGCGAAGCATCTCCAAATCGTACGTAGTTCGCATTTCCAAACGCTGAGCTTCCAGCAATTTGTTCTGCTTTTTAAGCTGAGCTACTCTCTCGTCGCGCTCTTTTTCAATCGCCTCTAACGCGCGCTCCATGCGCTCCGGTCCTGCAATGTAGTGAGATGCTGGGAAAATATGAACGCTACTCTCCTGGCGAATTACTTCCCCCGTAAGCGGATGCAACATGGTAATTCTGTCAATTTCGTCGCCAAAGAACTCAATTCGCACAGCTAATTCTTCGTACACTGGAATAATCTCAACCGTGTCACCGCGCACTCTAAAAGTTCCGCGCGTAAAGGCAATATCGTTGCGCTTGTATTGCATGCTCACAAATTGGCGTAATAAATCGTCTCGCTCAAGCTGATCACCAACGCTTAGCATAAGCATTCGCTCGGCATACTCCTCTGGAGTACCAAGGCCGTAAATGCAAGAAACAGTAGCCACAACAACGCAATCGCGTCTAGTAAGCAAATTCGCTGTAGCAGCATGACGAAGCCGCTCAACATCGTCGTTAATATTCGAATCTTTTTCAATATACGTGTCTGTTTGCGGAATGTACGCTTCTGGCTGATAGTAATCGTAATAAGACACAAAATAGCTCACAGCATTATCTGGCATAAGCTCACGAAACTCTGCGCAAAGCTGAGCTGCCAAAGTTTTATTTGGCTCAATAATAAGCGTCGGTCGTTGCAAACGCTCAATAAGCCAAGCGGTTGTAGCAGTTTTACCAGTTCCTGTAGCACCCATTAAAACAACGTCGTTTTCGCCGTTTTCAATGCGATTAGCCAGCTCGTCGATTGCTTGCGGTTGATCTCCTGAAGGCTTGTATGGTGCTTTTACTACAAAAGGCTTGTTCGTGCGCTGAATTTTATTCGACATGTATTTACTTCCCCAGTTTTTTACTTCCCCAGTTTCGTCATTTCAGCACTTTTATTGTTTGCGTCACACAACCATGATTTTAGCGTATTGTCAACACTGTTAAGCATCGATTCCATTGGTTTAGTGGAATCAACTACAAAATCTGCGATATTTTTTCGCATTTTACTAGGAAGCTGACTATTTATGCGCGCCAAAGCCTGATCCTCAGTCATATTTCGCTCGCTTATCATTCGTTTAACGCGAATTTCTTGAGGCGCTTCAACAGTAATAATATGGTCAAAACTAAATGGAATGCTGTCGATTACTTGCGCAAGGAGCGGAATATCGTGCACAATAACTGAATTTATACTGTCCAACACGTTGCGATTTTCCTTAGAAATTTTACTAATATACTCGCTTTCATACTTACTTTCTAAGAGCTTTGCACAATCATAAATAGCAGGATGAATAAGCAACTCAAGCTTCTTACGATTTGCACAACTCTCATCGGAGTACCCAAAAACATGCTTTGCAATAAACTCGCGATTTAAAGAGCCATCATTCAAAACGACATTCTCCCCAAAAATGCTTACGATTTGCTGAAATACGTAACCTCCTGGCTTCACAACCTCGCGCGATAAAACATCGTAATCTATAACAAAAGCGCCAAGCGAACGCAAATGGTTTACTACAGTAGATTTTCCAGCTGCAATTCCGCCCGTTACAGCAATCCGCATCATTGTCATATATAAATTATAAATAACGCCCCGGCAAATAATTACCAGGGCATTATACGCTAAATAATAATTGTAAAATTAATCTTGAAGTTCAGCTCCATCGGCATCCTTATGCCACTTAGAACCAGGCTGAGAGCAAAGAATGCAAATTCCTTCAATAAATGCCCAAATTCCAGAAACAAAAGCCAGCAAGCCGAAAGAAAGAATAGAAATAAGCAGCTGAGCAACAGCCTTGCCTTTAAAACCAAGATAGAAATTGTGCACACCCAAAGCACCCAAAAAAATGGCTAACAGACCTGCAGCAATCTTGTTACGAGAGCTTCTGTATGTGTTTGATGAATAATTAGACCCATAGTTAGAGTATGAAGATGCTTGATTGTACTGAGGAGTAGACTGAGAGTACTGACCATATTGCGGCTGAGCATTGTATTGCGGCTGAGCATATGAATTCTGATCATACTGAGTCTGACCATACTGTGGCTGAGCATTGTACTGATGCTGAGCACCATACTGGGATTGGTTGTTATATTGTGGCTGAGCCTGGTTATACTGCTGGGACTGATCATTGTACTGTGGTTGTCCGTACTGAGTCTGTCCGTCAGAGCCGGAGTAATCTCCAGTTTGATTATCTAAATCACTCACAATAATCACACTTTCTCTCGTAAGAAATTTATTTTCTTAAAAACTGTATAATAAAAAATTAATAAATCAAAGCGTTATTACTAAAGATATTAAAAGATGCCCCGATGATTACTCACCGAGGGCATCTTATTTATAAGCTTTTAGTAGAAACTACTTCTTTTCGTTCAAAAGCTGTTCACGCAAAGCTGCGAGCTGATTGGAATCAGCTAAAGCACCTTCGGTAGAAGCCTCATTCACGCGCTAAAACATCGTAATCTATAGCAAACGCGCCAAGCGAACGCAAATGATTTACTACTGTAGATTTTCCAGCTGCGATTCCGCCCGTTACCGCAATCCGCATCATTGTCATATTTTGATTATAAACGATACATTTCGCACAGTAGCGTAAGTTTTCATTGATTCACTAAAACTTCTTATATAGCACGCAATAAATAGACCCGTAATAAGATTCCCAATTATCAGTTAATAAACTGTATCCAAGCTTATTATAAAAATCTAAAGCAATAGCATTGTTATCTTTTTCTGTAGATAAAATTATTGTCTTATATAATTTAAGATCTTCGACTTTCTTCATAAGCGCACTGCCAACGCCTATATGCTGAAACTCAGGATCTACAAATAACTCATTTAATTCTAAGCTTTGATTGAACCAATCATAATTTTCTGATAAAAATGGTTTAATTTGATTCGCATACCAATTATCTTGTAATAATTCTATGCCATATAAAACACCGATAATGCGATTATTCATCGTAGCAACAAGTAGAAGAGCACTACTGTTATATTTCAAACTATCTAATATGCGTTCACGAACATTATCTATACGATCCAGTTCTTTAGGGAATGCTTTTAGATATAAGTCTAAAATTATATTCATATTGTTTTCGGCTTCTGAATAATCTAATTTTTTAATTTCAATATTCTTCATAAAATTATTCTTCTAAATACTTCCGCTTATATTTACTCAATCACTATAATTTATTATTTTTAAAAAGATGCGTTTTGGAAATTGAATTCTAAAACGCATCTTTTATTTGTAAAATTACTTATAAATCTTAATACTAAATATTTATTTTTAATCCTTTAACTCAGCACCATCAGCATCTTTGTGCCACTTACTTCCAGGCTTTGAGCAAAGAATCAAAATGCCCTCAACCAATGCCCATATTCCAGTAATAATCAACAGGAACCCAAAGGAAAGAACAGAAATAAGCAGCTGTGCAATCGCCTTTCCTTTAAAACCAAGATAAAAATTGTGAATACCTAATGTGCCTAAGAAAATCGCTAGCAAACCTGCAACAATTTTCTTGCGCGAGCTTACTAAAGTTGCTTTAGTGTTCTCCTCACTATTTCCATCGTACGAAGGAAACTGAGCATTTTGCTGGTTGTTTTCCAAAGTGTTCATATTTTAACCATCCTTTTAGTAAATACGATTAGTAAATACGATTGACGTTTTACATCATATAATCACGATTATTAAAAGAAAATTGATTGTACCTATATTTAATTACAAAACTTGAGTTATAAAATACTTGTCAAATATACTCAAGATACTCGTAAAACATTATGAACAACAATACGCAAGATGCCCCCGATGATTAATCACCGAGGGCATCTTACTGTTTTATTTACAAGCTTCTAGTAGAAAGTAGAAACTACTTCTTTTCGTTCAAAAGCTGTTCACGCAAAGCTGCGAGCTGATCGGAATCAGCTAAAGCACCTTCACTAGTTGCTTCAGAAGAATAGTTGGAAGCAACTTCTTCCTTCTTTTCTTCCTTAGCTGGCTTCTTTTCAGCTTCTTCGCTCTGACCGTCAGCAGCAGCAGATTCAGCTGCAGCCGCAAGTTCCTTAGCAGCGAATGCCTTGTGCTCTTCCCAAAGCTGGTGTGCTGCAGCATACTGAGCTTCCCACTCTTCGCGCTGCTGCTCGTAACCGACCATCCATTCGTTAGTGTTTGGATCGAAGCCTTCTGGGTACTTGTAGTTGCCTTCAGCATCATATTCAGCTGGCATACCGTAGAGAGCTGGATCAAAATCTTCAGAATTTGGATCTACAGCTTCAGTAGCTTGCTTCAAGGAGAGGGAGATGCGACGACGATCGAGATCAACGTCGATAACCTTCACGAATACTTCTTCGCCACCCTTAACAACAGTTTCTGGGTTCTCTACGTGACGGTTTGCAAGCTCAGAAATGTGAACCAAGCCCTCAATGCCATCTTCAACGGAGATGAACACACCGAACTGAACAATCTTTGTGACCTTGCCCTTAACTACCTGTCCAGGAACATGAGTGCGAGCGAAGCGCTGCCATGGATCTTCCTGAGTTGCCTTAAGGGAAAGGGAAATACGTTCGCGATCGAGATCAACGTCGAGAACTTCAACGGTAACCTTATCGCCAACCTTAACAACCTCAGATGGATGATCAATGTGCTTCCAGGAAAGCTCAGAAACGTGAATGAGACCGTCAACTCCGCCGAGATCAACAAACGCACCGAAGTTTACGATAGAAGACACAACGCCTTCGCGAATCTGACCCTTCTTAAGCTGCGAGAGGAAGGTTTCGCGAACTTCGGACTGGGTTTCCTCAAGGAACTGGCGACGAGAAAGCACAACATTGTTGCGGTTCTTATCGAGCTCGAGAATCTTAGCCTTAATCTTCTGGCCAATGTATGGAGAAAGATCGCGCACGCGACGCATCTCAACCAAGGAAGCTGGCAAGAAGCCGCGAAGACCGATATCAACAATCAAGCCGCCCTTAACAGCTTCAATAACGGTACCTTCAACGATGCCGTCTGCATCCTTAATCTTCTCGATGTCACCCCAAGCACGCTCATACTGTGCACGCTTCTTGGAGAGAATAAGACGTCCTTCCTTGTCTTCCTTAGTTACAACAAGGGCTTCAATGGTGTCGCCAACCTCGACAACATCATCTGGATCAACGTCTTTTTTGATGGAAAGTTCACGGGAAGGAATTACACCTTCAGTTTTGTAGCCGATGTCCAGCAATACTTCGTCGTGATCAATCTTTACGACTGTACCTTCAACTAAATCACCATCATCAAAATTCTTGATGGTTGAATCGACTGCCTTGATGAAGTCTTCTTCGGTGCCAATATCATTAATCGCAACCTTGGCGACTTCGTTATTATTCTCTGCCATTAGTTATTAGTGGTTTCTTCTTGGGGTGGATATTACTCGATATTTAATTATGTATTTACGTTACGTGTGCATACTATGCACACGCTTTGTCGATTTTATATACAGGTATAGCCAAAATTTACGTTTTACTTCGGGCGTGTCGCATTTTATTTGCAATTAGCTGCTCGCTCAGCCATATCTACAACATTCGCCAGCAACATAGCTCGAGTCATCGGACCTACTCCACCAGGATTCGGAGAATACGCTCCAGCAATTTCTCGACAAGCTGAATCAACATCACCTTTTACACGGTATCTGCCAGCCTCTTCATCAAAAACACGAGATACACCAACATCAACAAGAACAACGCCAGGTTTAATATCTTCAGGCTTAACAAAACCAGCACAACCCATTGCTGCAATTATTACATCAGAACGGCGCATAATCTCCTGAACATTCCGAGTATGCGTATGGCACAACGTAACAGTTGCATCTACTCCCCTGCGTGTTAACAGAAGACCAATAGTACGCCCAACCGTAATGCCACGACCAAGCACACAAACTTCCTTACCAGAAAGTTCAATACCGTACTCATCAAGCAAAGCTAAAATTCCACGCGGCGTGCACGGCAAAGGTGTTGTAATATTACCGGAAATATGCGTAACAAGTTCACCCAAATTATATGGATGCATTCCATCACAATCTTTTGCAGGATCAATAGAAGAAATAACTTTTTGAGCATCAATACCTTTTGGCAATGGCAGTTGCACAATAAATCCAGTACAAAGAGGGTCATTATTTAATTTCTGTAAAGCAGCAAGAATCTCATCTTCAGTAGCATCTTCTGGTAAATCGCAACGAATAGAATTAATCCCCACTTCTTCGCAATCACGATGCTTACCAGCAACATATTTCAACGAACCAGGATCACTACCTACAAGCAACGTACCCAAACCTGGATTAATGCCTTTTTTATGTAAAATAGCAACGCGCGCTGCCAAATCTTTTTTAATTTTACTAGCTAAAGCCTTACCATCTAACACAATAGTCATAAAAAATTCCTCCCAACTCGCACAATTCGTAAGGATAGGCTATCGTGAAGTATAGAAGATATGGGTCGACTAACAATTTTACGTGCGCCGACGCACCATTATCACGGGAGGAGTCACAGTGATGCGTACCGTTCTTTGTGCAGTAAAGAAGTTTGGAAAAACTGCCATAACATGCCTTATTGCTTCTGCAGTAATACTTGGATTTGCAGCTTGTGGAAAAACTGAGGAAAAACCAAAAGAAAAACCAAAAGCTGCAACAAATATTTCTGTTGTATCCACTGTTGACACCTGGGGTAGCTTAGCTCAAGAGATCGGTGGCTCTGACGTCAAAGTTGAATCAATTATGACTGGCTCAGATACAGACATATCGTCGTTTAAACCTAGCTCAAAAGATTTAAAAAATATGCAGAATGCACAAGTATTAGTTACAAATGGTGCAGGCTACGATGATTGGGCAAACAAAGTACACCCAGCTAAAGCTGAAGTGCTTAGTGCAGCAGGTACTGTAGGAGCACTTAACGGAGACAATCCATATCTTTGGTTTTCTCACGATGCTAGGGATGCTATGGCATCTGCCATGGCTGACACCTTCTCCAAAGTTTTGCCATCAAAAAAGCAAGCTTTTTCTAAGCGACTAGCACAATGGCAGGAAAAGGAAAAGAAATTAACCACCTACTTAAGTGATTTCTCTAAAGAAAATGGTAACGCAAAGTATGCTTCTACATCTCCTATTCTTTTCTGGCTAATGTCTGATGCCAATTTGAAAGATAGCTCACCTAAAGAATATGTTGACGCAGTAAATAACAATAATGAACCAGAACATTCAAGCGTTGAGGAGTTTCAGAAGCTTATTGAAGGTCGCAAAATTGATGTGTTGATTAGCGATAGCCAGCAAGGAAACGATGTTCTGAACTTGCTAAGCGGAATCGCAGGACGCAGCTACACGTCTACAGTACGAGTAAGCGAACTTATGCCAAAATACGCAGATCAGCTTGATAAATGGATTATGAAGATTTGTGACGACCTACATAATGCTGTAAAAGCGACAAAGGATATGCGTAAAGACATTGATGATAAAGAGTCTCAAAAAAAGCCAATCACTGAGAAGCCACATGTAGCAAAGAATACTAATCCTAAAAATTCTAACCAAGGTCAGCAAGATCCAGGTAAGTAAATTTAGGTGAATCTATAAACATAAAAATCCTTGCATTTTACAAATGCAAGGATTTTTTATTATCTGTTTTAAGCAAGAACAAAAGCAAAACATACAATAAATACGTAAGCAAATATATAAGCAAAAGCCCTTCTAACTCGCCGATATACCGACATTTAGAAGGGCTTAAAATAATATGAACAATTAATATTTATTTATTTATTTTGCATATCGCAAATCATTTTTTCTTAGATTTCTTGCTACGCTCTTCTAACAGCGCTAAAGTTCGCGATGCAGGCTCTTCTGGAGCTACAGTATGGTGATTTTCATCGCCTTCTTGAGGCTCCTTGTATCCAAGATTCACATCTAAAAGTCGCTCCGCCTCAATCTCATCAATCTTTTCAGACAAAGCAATTTCGGAAATTAAAATACTGCGAGCGCGAGCAAGCATTCGCTTTTCTCCTGCAGATAAACCATGTTCATCAACATCTCGCTGAGATAAATCACGAACTACTTCAGCAATATTGTTAACATCGCCAGTAGCAATCTTCTCTACATTAAGCTTGTAGCGTCTAGACCAATTCATCTCTTTTTCAACTATTGGAGTACGCAAAATCTCAAAAACTTTTGCAACTTCTTGCGCTCCAACAATGTCTCGCACGCCAACTTTTTTAACATTATCGACAGGTACGTTAATTTCTAAACCATCAGATGATAACACTACCAATCGTAAATATTGACGAGTTACACCTTTTACGGTGCGCTCACTAATTTCTTCAACACGAGCCGCACCATGACGAGGATAGACGACCATATCGCCGACTTGATATTCCACAGAACCCTCCGTATGCACAGAAAAACTCATAACAGTTTCCCATAAGGTCACGACTTGAAAAAATTTTCATATTTTTTTCACAATAGCGCGAAACACACGCGACTTACAGCAATAAAGCATGTATGATAGTCAGCATGAGTACAGTTACTAACATCAATGAAGATGCAGTCGCAGTTCCAGTCCGACAGGATGTATTAGCTGCGGTGAGCAATGCAGAATATTACAATCCACATGAGGTTCTTGGAGGTCACCTTGGAACTGGCAAAGGTGCCGACACTGTAACCGTCCGCGTATTGCGCCCTATGGCAAAGAAAGTTGTTATTCTTACTAAGAACGGTGAATACGAAGCTAAACACGAATATAACGGCATCTTTACAGCTGTTATTCCTGCAGTAAAGCATACAAAAACAAAGTCTTGGTCTGTTCCTAGTTATCGCGTTTACACTGTGGAAATAGACGGTTCTGAGTCCACAGATGATGATCCTTACCGTTATTTGCCTCAAGTTGGCGAACTTGACATGTACTTATTTGGAGAAGGTCGTCATGAGCGTCTTTGGGAAGCATTAGGCGCACACGTCAAAACGATAACAGATTCATGGGGACTTATATCTCCTGAAACTGGAAAGATGGTAAAGAAAGTTACTGGTACTGCTTTCTCAGTGTGGGCACCAAATGCTCGTGCAGTACGCGTAGTTGGTAACTTTAATTACTGGAATGGTCGTCGCCACGCTATGCGCTCACTCGGCTCTTCTGGCATTTGGGAACTTTTTATTCCAGGAGTTACAGCAGGAGAAGTATATAAGTACGAAATTCTTACACAATCTGGCAATTGGATTATGAAAGCCGATCCAATGGAGCGCTCTCATGAAGTTCCACCAAACACAGGATCTGTTGTTGTTGATTCTGAGTTTAAGTGGCACGATACTGATTGGATGGATGAGCGCGCAAAAACAGATGCCCACAATGGTCCAATAAGCATTTACGAAGTACAAGCTAACAGCTGGAATCGCGATTTGGGTAATTATCGCGAACTTGCTGATCATTTAGTTGATTATGTGCAAAGAGAAGGCTTTACTCACGTCGAGTTTATGCCGTTGACACAATATCCATTCTCTGGATCTTGGGGATATCAAGTAACGGGTTATTATGCAGTAGATTCTCGCCTTGGCTCCCCTGATGACTTTAAGTACTTGGTAGATAAACTCCACAAAGCAGGCATTGGTGTCATTATGGATTGGGTTCCAGCTCACTTCCCTAAGGATGACTTTGCACTCGGTCGTTTTGATGGCACAGCATTATATGAAGATCCTGATCCTATGCGAGGCGAGCATCCTGATTGGGGTACTTACATCTTCAACTTTGGTCGTCATGAAGTTCGTAACTTCTTGGTTGCTAATGCTTGCTTCTGGCTTGATGAATACCATGTTGACGCGTTGCGCGTTGATGCAGTATCCTCAATGCTTTACTTGGATTACAGCCGTGAAGCAGGACAGTGGAGACCAAATATCTACGGCGGACGCGAAAATCTTGAAGCAATTGACTTCATTAAGGAAGCAAACGCAACTGCATACAAGAATAATCCTGGCATCATGATGATTGCTGAGGAATCCACTGCTTATCAAGGCGTAACTGCACCAACCGATATGGGCGGCTTAGGATTCGGCTTGAAGTGGAATATGGGCTGGATGCACGACACTTTGCAATACCTTAAAGAGGAGCCAATTAATCGTCGTTGGCATCATAACGAAATTACATTCTCAATGGTTTATGCATACTCTGAGCATTATGTGTTGCCATTAAGCCACGATGAAGTTGTGTACGGTAAGGGTTCGTTACTTGGAAAGATGCCAGGAGACGAATGGCAACAGTTCGCAGGATTACGCGCATTGCTTGCATACCAGTGGTCTCATCCAGGCAAGAACCTTCTGTTCATGGGTGGAGAAATTGGACAGTCCAGCGAATGGAACTTCAATACTTCTCTTAACTGGAATGAGCTGCAATGGCCGTTCCATCAAGGTGTGCAAAAGCTTGTTGCAGATTTGAATACTCTGTATAAGAGCTCTCGCGCATTCTGGAGTCAAGACTTTACTCCTGATGGTTTCCAGTGGCTTACAAGCGACGATTCCGATCACAATACTTTAAGCTACATGCGTATTGGCGACGACGGAGAAGAAATCGTTGTAGTAGTAAACTTCTCAGGTCAAGCTTGGCAAGACTATCAGGTTGCGTTACCAAAAGGCGGACAGTGGGAAGAGATACTCACAACTGATGATGCAAAGTATTGCGGATCTAATATTCACAACGGCACATTCACTGCTACTGCTGCAGAGTATCATTCTCGACCATACTCTGCAAGAATCACTGTTCCAGCGTTAGGTGCGGTATTCTTGAAGCCAGTACAACACTGAAAGGTCTTTTTAAAATATGCTAAACGCTCCATCAGCTAGCGTAAATGCTCGTACAATTCTCGTTGTTGAGGATGAGCCAGATCTTGCTACAGCAATTGCACAACGCATTACTGCACAAGGCTGGAGAGCAAGAGTCGCTACAGATGGAGCGTCTGCTGTTAGAGCTGCCGAACAACTAAAACCTGATCTCATAATTATGGATATTATGCTTCCTATTATGGATGGGATTGAAGCAACTCGACGAATTATCTCCAAAATGCCTGTTCCTATCCTCATGTTAACAGCACGCGACGCAGAAGCCGATAAAATTGTTGGCTTAAGCGCAGGCGCAGATGATTACATGACTAAACCATTTTCGCCACGTGAGTTAATTGCTCGTTGCGCAGCATTGCTGAGACGCGTAGAACGCGCATCGCAAATAGCAAAGACAATGGAACATGAACGCACAATTAATTTTGGGTCACTTATTATTAGACCTCGTCAAAGACTTGTAACTTTAAACGACAAAGAGGTACATTTTACACCAACTGAGTTTGACTTGCTCGCTACTCTAGCTCGTCATCCTCATACTGTATTTAAGCGTGAAAAGTTACTTGAAGAGGTGTGGGATTGGCCGGATGCTTCTGGAACTCGCACAGTAGATTCACACATTAAGTCTTTGAGACATAAAATTGGATCGGAATGGATTCGTACTGTACACGGAATAGGATACGCATTCGAGCCACCTATTAGTGATTACGACAAAGTTCTGCAATCACAAGTTTCATAAATAATTATTACTTTCATAAATAGTAAATAATTACAACACTTTAGCTTCGGAAAATTCGTAAATGGTATTAGAAAATAAAATAGATAATGCTAATTCTGAGCAATATAAAAATACTAAACAACGTAATTTATTAAATAAAAACTCAAATGCTCAACTTAAAAATAAGTCAAAAATGCGATTTACGAATTCTTCTGTAAAGCATAATTATCCAAATCGACCTGTCGGATTTTTTTCATCTCTAAAAATTGAACTTTCGGCAATTATTGTTTTTGCAACAGCAATTGCTTTCGTAATGGCATGGTTTTTACTTAAAACTGGTCTAAATGGCTGGATTGCAATGCCATTAACACTTATTGTTGCTCTGGGAATTACATACATTTTTTCTAGAGGACTTACAGCACCACTTCGTCAAATGAAAAATGCTGCAGAAGCTATGGCTGACGGCGACTATTCTGTGCGAGTTGCTGTAGAAAATCGTCGTGACGAAGTAGGTAAATTAACTCTTGCATTTAATGAAATGGCAGAAGAACTTGAACATGCAGATCAAATGCGTAGAGAGCTTATAGCAAACGTAAGTCACGAACTGCGCACTCCTGTTTCTGCTTTACAAGCGATGCTTGAAAATCTTGCAGACGGAGTTGTTGATCCTACTCCATCTAATATGGAAGCTATATTAAACCAAACTCATAGACTTGCTGATCTTATTACTTTCCTTCTTGATTTATCTAGAGTTGAAGCAGGCGCGGAAAGCCTTAATATAACTTCATTTAATTTCACAGACTTTATTGACGAAATTATCGAACCACTAGAAATAGCTGATTCAGGTCATAATCATAATATTGAAGTTCAAATTAATGATGAGATTGAATTAACAGGAGATCAAGCTCGCCTTTCGCAACTTTTTACTAATATTATTTCTAACGCTCTAAAACATTCAGACGATGGAACTCGTGTTCTTATAAGTGCTCATATTAATCACAGCCAAAACTCTGTAATATGCAATGTTGTGAATTTCGGAGAACAAATTCCTCAAGAAGATCGCGCCGATATTTTCAGAAGATTTGTTAAAGGAAATCAGCGAATTGGCACAGAATCAGGAGGAACAGGATTAGGATTATCAATTGCTCGTTGGGCTGCACAATTGCACCATGGAACTGTAAAAGTAGTAGACGATAAACGCGGTCCGAACTTTGAAATTGCGCTTCCGCTAAACTATAGCAATACAATAGCAAACTAACATTCGTAATCTGCTGTACAATCATCCTTATTGCATACACATGCTAAAGAAAAGCATGCCAAAACAGTAATTCCACTACTCTGTAAAGTTGAAACGCAGCTATTCATAGTTGAGCCAGTAGTTACAATATCATCCAATACAATAGCTTTGTACTCGCGTTGATTTTCAAACTTTTGCTTTCTCAATTCTTTAAAATCGATGCTAAACGCCTTAGAAATTCTGTTAGACCTTCCGCGAAAACCGGAAGTTTGCACTGATTTCGCAGTAATTCTAGCATCCATACTTACAATATCTAAAACGTATGCTCTAATGCCACTATTACACAATCGTTTAGCAACACAATTTGCAACAGGCAACATATGCTTACGTCCACGATGCCTTGATGAATGCTTAGACGACGGGACTGGTATAACAAATATAGGTTTTTCACTTATATAACAAGAATGCGAGCGCAAAAATTTAGATATAACTTCTACTACTAAATCGCCAATAAGTTCACCAAATATTTTGTCACATGCAATATCGAAATGATCCTTCCACAATAATATTGAGCGGCGAACAACCGTAGAATACGAACCACACGCGTAGCGATATCCACATACTGTTCTGGCAAATGGTGCACGTTTCCAGCATTGCAACGCTTTTTTGCAGTTTTCACACAATATATAATCTGGAGTATCACAGCCTGCACATGCGCGAGGCAAAAATAAATTAAATAAAGCAATCGCTACATTCTTCCAACTAGCAAAACGCCAATTTATAAAATCAACATCCTTGTTTTCACATACACCACAAGGTATAGATGCGTGACATGCTAATCCCCCATGAGATGTCACGCTTCTATACTTCTTTTTGTTTTGGTGGTTTATAACCTTGCGTCTCCCAATCATAATGACAGCATATGCGATAGCTTATTGGCTATGCAAATAAAAAATGTTATTGTGGATAAAAGGTATCTTAAAATGAAAAATTAATAAAATTCTATATTTCTAAAATATTAAGTACCTTATTACAAAGCTCTAAAGTATCCGAAGGATTACTTACTTTAATAATTAAAGCTCCTGTAAAGGCAGTAGGATAATCGTTTCCTCCAGGATACATACGATCGCCAATAAAAGTAATTTTTTCAATATTAACATCACAATATTGAGACAGCATTCGCAAAGCTTGAGCTTTATCGTCACCGCGCCTGTATATATCGATGCTAGTATCTCCTCCAGCACGTACAGCAAAATTAGGTAAAGCTTGAGAAATGCTTTGTGCAAGTTGAGCTTTCAAACAACCGCTAGGATCCCAAGTTTTTTTATATTCAATAGGAGCTAGTTGTCCTAGTGCCGAAAAAGTAATTTGACTACCGCGGTTCTCTATCTGTTCTCCCCACAGCATTGGATCGCCGGGTTCTTTCCAAACGCCTATATTTTTTGCACACTTGTGTATTGCATCAATAACGCATTGCGCTTGCTTAAAATCGATAGTATGTTCATAAACAGATTGCAATGACATGTCATTATTCACACGATAATAACTAGTTCCATTAGTGGGCATTATGTGAATATTTTTAAGATTAGTGCCAATAGTTAGCATATTTAAAATTTGCTTCTTAACTAACTCTAAGCAGCCACCTGTTATTACAGCAACAGGAATTATATCAATCAGCTTACTTAATGATTCAGCCATCGATTTAAGCATAGGTTTTTTAGAACATGCCAGTGTGTTATCTAAATCAAAAGCAATAAGAGACGATTTAGCAATGCTCAAGTCAAGATTAAACTCATTCCAATCATGCACTATTGGTTTGAGCATTACAAATCCTCCTGACTTTTAAAACCATATATACAGTATTCTATAGTGTGAGCGTATTTCACACACCGCATATTAATTATTTACATATTATTGCCCTAGCCTTCTCGTAAAGTGGAAGCATGACAGGTCTAATTTGGGAAGAACGTCACTATAGAAATAGGCATGGTAGAGGTCTTAGGGCACCAATATTTGGTACTCGACTTCCACAATATAGAACTGCTAGCGGAATGTTTGATGCCATGGTAGCAGCTCAAATTAGACGCCTTAACAGTGCTTGGCAAGCATTAACTAAAGACGTTCAATTCGCGGTAGAAGATGTGCCGCCTTCGCAACCACTGTTATGGGAGCAAAACCGCAGAATACTTTCGCAAGCTTTTCCAGCTAGCCGTGGTATGCAATCTAGAATTGTATTGTATAGGCTTCCGCTATGCACTCATGTAAGCAGCAGAAGTGAACTTCAATATGCTATCAGAGATGAGCTTGTGCAATGCTTAGCAGAACTATACGGTCGCAGACCAGAAGAAATTGATCCAGATTGGGGTTTGTAAACAATTTTTAAATTAATTAAAATTATTAAGTATTTTAATTAATTTATAGTCGCTTATAGCAATATTTTTATTCGTATTATTGCACAATATGATTGTCAGTTTTAACGTATACCTTCATTTCTTGCGGTTCCAAAGATTGCGCAGAAAGCCAAGAAATACCTGCTATACCAGCCTTATCGATTTCATCTTTATGAATACGGGCAGACAAAGCAACTTTGCTATGCGATTTCGCAATAAACATAACTGCATCGTGCGAAATTTCTGAAACAGGAATTCTTAAAGATGCATTCGCAGGAATCGTTACGTTTTTTGTAGCAGCTAATACACCATTTAAATCAAATCCTTGCAAACGCACAGCAGTATCTTTATCACTTGAAGAAGAAAGGTATAGAGCTGTTTCATTAGCAGAAACAGGCGATACAATTGCGCCACTACCTTGTACGTTAGATGGTGTAATAAAAGCTACATCTGATTGATTATCTTTGCCATCTTTAGTAATGGACATCATTACTTGAGTAGGAACATCTCCACTTACGCTCAAAGCATTAGCATGCTCCGGAACTTTTCCAAGATCGACAACTTGCAAATGGTGTGCTTTTAACGTCAAATTCTTTACTTCTTTAGAACCTGTATCATTCATCCATGAAAGCGTTACATTACCATCTTTATTTGGCCATACATATAACTTAGATTGATCGCCTTCACTAATACCTGAAAGAATATTTGTATTAGATTGAGTGCTTAATTCATGAACAATATCTACACCTTTTACAGATAAGCCACTCATATGAACGACTTTTACAAATGATGCTATAGGTGTCTGCTCGCTTTCAACTTGCACGTATAATCCAGAAGTCTTAGGAGAGGCAGCAGCAAGATCAAAATATGCATGAGAACGAGCAGGAACAGTAGAAGCACTTCCTGTAGAAAGATTTAACTGATTGCTGCCATGCTCAGCAGACCAAGCTCTAACACGAACAACAGTGGATTTTGAAGCAGCATTAAACGCTTCTAAACGAATAGAAATTCCATCAGCAGATTCTGGAACTAGGAATGTCTGTTTCATAGACGGCATTGAACAGGTAGTTGCAGATAAACCTTTTACGTCACCTTTAGTAGCCCATGAAACCATGGAAGCAGATATTCCAGTGCCAGATCCAACTCGTGACAAATGTCCTTCTAGAACTTGAGCGTCATGATTTACATTATTGTTAGCAATAAAAGCTGACGTATCATCATCAGTTGATTTTGAATTCAACGTAATAGATTGATCATTGTTATCTCGTATGTTACGCAAGCTAGAACTATACACATCTCCAAAAGCACCATAACGAGCAGAAGATTGTAAATCGCCTTCTGATTCGTTATATTCGCTATCACCATATTGAGTCAAATCTGGAAGAGACAATCGAATAGGACAAATAGTTTGCAAACGAGTAGAACCAACACTACTTATAACGCCACTAGATGGAGTATTAGGATTGTCTACAAAGTGAGACATTGGTAAGCATAATGCAACAACACATGCAGAAGCAATAAGTATTATTGCACTAAAAATAGCAAGTGAGACAATACTGACTATTTTGTTCTTGCGATTAATATCTACATCCGCATTTACTTCACCATGCTTAGAGCCCTCATGAGGATTTTTATGCCAGTTCATCTAATTCCTCCTCATGCCTGTCATCTGAACGTTCTATCATTGCATGTCTGCCAAATCGAGGCACGGCAACAATACAGTACAGCAGTAATACCATAGAAGAAACAATAATCCAAGGAACTCTCCACGCAAGAGGCCTAGATCGATAATACGGAGATGTAGAAGACAACGACTTAGAATCAGGCACACCATCAAATCTGCAATAAGTTCCTTGCGGTGATGAAACAACCAATTGTGTACCGTCAGAAGCGTTAACGTGTGCAATTAATTGTTCAGTAGCTTCTTTGTTAACATTACTCACTGTTTGCACAGAAGGATGTAACAATTGTTGTATTGACATAGAAGTTTTATGGGAAACCTGCTTATTTTCTGAACTATTAACAATATAAATACCGCCAATTCCAAGTTGCTTTAACGTTGAAATTGCGCCATTATCTGCATGAGATAACAATTGTGCTGAGGCACGATATATTGCTTTATTGCTTGATGAATCACCAAACATTACTTGTCTAACACGAAGTGCTGGAGATTCGTCTATTGCATCTCCCTTAGATGTTCGCATAATAGAGATTGACAAATCATGGCTACTTTGAGCTCTTAAAGCAAGTATTCGCCGAGTATCGTCTTTTCGCAAATAATCAGAAACAACCATAGGGAGCTCATTATTATTTGCGCAAATAGATGTAGCAGGTCCGCTCAATACAGCAAAAAGACCCAAAAGAACCGCCATAGTCAACATGCTACTTGCAAGAACAGCGCGTGCTATGCGAATTATGCGCTGCAACAATTGTGCCGCAGAACGACGCATTGCAGCACGTCTACTTGCACGAGTTTTATAGTTATCAAAAATTTGAGACTCAGATTCCTTCGAAGTACGTAGTGGCTCAAAGCGTCGAACAGCTTGACCGGCAACCATGCACATACAAGATAAAATGCCGACAGTAGATAATGCGACTCCAGGCAAAACGCTTGCAGCAACAGGTCCTGAAATATCGGATGCAACTACAACACGAGCGGCAATAAGAGATAACAGCATTCCGGAAATAATCACAACCCACATCATTCGAGAAACTCGCAAAGCAAAAGGCAAAGTTAATGACGTAACAGCCATAACAACAGCTAGAATTGCAAAAATTACCATTATTATTGTTCTTAAGCTCATCAATGGCATATTAATTTCAACATTAGGAGAAGCCATATTAAAAGCGTGCAACAAAACATCAGCGTAATCGCTTACGCGTGGAGCACCTTGCACACTTCTCAATGGCAAAGCCATACTAGAGAACAATTGACGCCACATTCCAGATTCGCCATATCTAATAGCACTTCCTATTGTAGGAAGCAAAACAATTATCGATGGTATAGGCATAAGCGCGAACATAATACGATGAGAGCGCACCATAATAAACGACGCAATAAAAATAACAATAAGAGGCAAAACAAGCTGCGGTTCTGCAGCTACTGGAACCATAAAGCATAATGCTGCGCATGCTGCACATTGAGTGGATTTAACAGGACGCACAGGATCTTCTGTTACGTACATTCCAACAGCATGGAACGCAAAAGCAAATGCTGCAGGCAAAAATGCCATAGTCATTAACATTGGCAAATCACCGCGTGCAAACAAACCAAAAGCAATAGCAATCATAGTCCAGCAAATACCAGCGCATACACGCACAGTATCCGAGCGCGTAAATACGCCAGCAAGAGCCCAAAAACTTAAACACATAGCTGGAGCAGCTAAGAAGAACATTAATGTGACAGCCAATAACGGGTTAGCACCAACCACAATTGATGCGATTGCCCAAATACTTAGCCATGGTGCTGGAGGAATTGCAGGTCCAAAACCATCATCAGGAACCCATGCACCAATAGCAGAATTCCATAGTTGATTGAAATCTGCACCCGTTGGTAACCATTGCTGTGCATTCCAAGAAGCGCCACTTAAAATTTCACGCCATGGAGAGCCATATAAATTCAATATGACTGCAAAAAGAAGAAGAGACGCAAGAATAACAGCACTCCACCTACGCAACACTCGAATATGCAAATGCCGCTTCGCTAGAGGACTCAACAGCACGAAATGCTGTTGAGCTTGGAAAGCAGAACTACGATCACGCCAACGTGCAACTTGATGACGATCTGCGATAAGAGGAACAAGTCGTTTTAATGGAACACGAGTATTCCTTGCAACCCTTCTGCGAGCAAAAACTGCTCTAGGTAATTGCATAATAGCAAGCCATGGCAAAAGCAGACGAATCCACGCTATATAAGGATGTTTAGCAAACAGCGAATGCAAAGCGCCAACGAAACAAGCAGGCAAACTAAGAATCCATATAAGAGGCCACAAAAAAATACTAATATCAGTGTATTTGTAACGCTGCTTAGCTACGAGAGAAGCTGCTACACCATACTTAGATCCTGAATTATTATGATTTCTAGCATCACCGTTACGAGTACGGATACCTTCTAACCTTGCACGCCTGTGTGCGATACGAGCTGAAGGAACTACAACAACACGACCTCCAGATAGACATACTCTACGACAAAAATCTCTTGATTCGCCAAAAGTTGTCATCCATTGTTGCGTACCGCGTAAAGTCTGCCATGCAGTTAATGTGACTAAAGCACCTGCTAGCGATACTGCATACACATCTCCACGCCCATCATACTGTTCTTGATCTGGCTCGCCGTCAACAGTAAGAGTATGAACACCGTGACGCCAAGCATACATTCCAACGTTGTGCAAGATATTTCCTTGCCAATCAACTTGTTTAGCTCCCAATACTGATGCAGTCGGAGTATTGCGCCAAGTTTCACGCAAATATTCTAAGCAATGGAAGTCTGCAGGACGAGAATCATCATGCAAAAGCCATAATGCAGAAACTCCTGCACAAGGCAAAATCTTGCGCAAAGATTTTTCTATTGCATCTCCAAAAGAATGAGCATAAGAAATGGGAATAATAATTATGTGTACAGATTTATTTTCACTATTGTTTACGCGAGTATTATTTACGCGATTAGTATTTGGTCTATATTTTGAATCGCTATCAATTGCATTATTGGAATCGATATTATTAGCATTCTGCAATAATGATTTCCTAGTATTAATTGCTCCCGCAAGCTTAGATGAATTAATTTTTATTTGTAAATTCGTTTGCATAGTCTGCTTTACTCGACTAGCACAATCGACTATTACTAAAGTTCCAGGAAGAATTGATTGACTTAGTACTGCATGTAACGTATCAGCATAAAAACGAGTATCTCGCTCCACACACATCATTGCCATAATGGACGAATCCACATCATGAGGATGCGCATCTTTCGCAGATGACAGCACCTGTAAAACTTCGTCTTCAAATGTAAGATTATGAGCGGTTATCGAATCCATACTTACCAGTTTACGCAGGGGGTATGTATCCGCCAAAACACAAGTCGTAATTCTAAATAAATTTATACATATTTTATTAATTATTTTTGCTCATATTAACCAGTATGCTTCATATAAATTTAATTAGAATATTTGCGTAAACTTATTAAAATTTTCTTTAAAATATCAAATAATATTCAACACAACCAGATGTCATAAATCTCACTGCAGCATGCTATAATTACACGCTATATGTGTCCATTGAATATTGATTTATTTGATGACAAAAGAAATGATATTGCCACAACCTAAAAGGTTACTCATTATTGAGAAAGAAGGTACGATGACAACTTCACGGTATCCTGAAGACATGCGGTACCAACCAGGCGAAGATTGGAACTCAACTCCTCATCATAGTCTTGGTTATAGAATGATTAACCGCACGCGCAAGATACTGTGCATGTTTGTTATTTCAGTACTTACATTCTTTTCAACAATCATAGCTGCAGTGTGGTTAGATTTTTCTTCTGCTGTAAGTAACAGAGTCATAAACGTTATATCTAAAGATCCAGAAGCTAATCAAACACTTGATATTAACGCAGGCAAACCAGTAACTTTTCTTGTTTTAGGTCAAGATTCTCGAGATGGGAATAATCAGAGCTTTACACATGACGGCGAAACTGGTGATCATCAGTCAGATACTACTATGGTAGTTCAAATTAGCGCAGATAGATCATACATGAATATCGTTTCTATTCCACGAGATTCTATGGTAAACGCACCAGCATGCGACACTACAAAAGGACATATTCCTGCAAGAAAACATGTGATGTTTAATTCAATTTTCGCCTTAGGATATGCGCAAGGTGGAGATTTAGCTTCAGCAGCATCATGCTCGTTAAAAGCTGTTAATTCACTTACTGGTTTAAATATTCATCATTTTATAGTCGCTGATTTCAGTGGATTAAGCAATATGATTGATGCAGTTGGTGGAGTATCTGTGTGCATCCCAACAGCAACTCGCGATGCCTATACGGGCGTGAATTTCAAACAAGGAATGCAGCATCTTAATGGTCGACTTGCTACTCAATACGCTAGAATGCGTCACGATACAGCAAGCGATGGCTCTGACATAATGCGAACAACAAGACAGCAATACTTGATTAAACAGCTTTTACATCAAGCACTGTCTAAAAACTTATTTACTCAGACAAGTGAGCTTTACCAGCTTGCAAAAGCATCGTTGGGAGCATTGAATATAAGTGAAGGCTTGGCAAATCCTACCACTTTGGTCGGTTTGGCATTAAGCATGCGTAAATTAGATTCTTCACATATTTATGCTCGTACTACTCCTGTTATTCCAGATCCTTATGATCCAAATCGTGTTGTGTGGTCTGATGAAGCAAACAATATTTGGGATTTGATGCGTGAAAATAAACCGCTATCGCTAAATCATAAAACTAACGGCACTAACAAAAAGAATGCAAATAATTCGTCTAAGAATACGAATAATCAAGACAATGAAGATACGGATGACGATAGCAATATAAACGAAAACGACAAGCTTAATAAAACTACAGATCCAAAGAAGATGGGACGTGTTGATCCAAAAACAGGATTAATAAAAAATTCTCAAGGACAACTTATTGATCCAAATACTGGAGGAATTGTAAATCCTGAAAATGGAACTATTCACAATCCACAAACAGGACAATACGTTGGCTTTGCAGACAAGTATGCAAACAATGTACTTTGCGCTGTGCCTAGAAAAAAATAAACACTTAAGCAAGATGTAATCTATGAATATATAATGTACGAACATAAAATTTATATATTATGTATTCATAGTCATTGAAGATACATGCTTATTTTGGAGGATGAATGAATTCGAGATTGTATGAGGACCCTTCTGAAGATAATATAAACCCACCTATCTTCACTCCTTCTCATAATAACGATTCATCTAACTCGAACGTGCCTCCTAGTTTCACTCCAAAACGCGTAAAAAGAGGCAAAATAGAGTCTAATGCGCTTCCATCACAAGCGCCGTCTTTTGCGCCTACAACTCAAAGAACAAGAATCTTAAAAAGTCCAGAACAATGTTCTTCTAGACCTGTTTCTTACACATCGCAATTGCAACCAAGACCAGCACCGCGCACAAGTTCTATTTCACAAATGCGTATTCCAACAACTATAAATAAAGCAGTTGGAAGTACAGCAAAAATACTACCGCACAAACCGCACAGAATTTTACATGCATTTATTGCATTTTTTGTTGTTCTGGCAATAGGTGTAACTGGTTTTGGGGTATATTCATGGAACTGGGTTGACTCAAGAATTAACCGCACTACTTGGCTTACTAGTACTCCTAGCACTCAAGGCAAAGCATGGCTTATTCTTGGTTCTGATCAACGAGAAGGCGAAGAAGCTAAAGAGATAACAGGATTTAGAACAGATACTATTCTTGTATTGACAAAGCCGAGCAATGGTCACAGCTCTCTAATTTCTATTCCTCGAGATTCTCTTGTTTCTTTAAATGGCGAACAAGTAAAAATTAATAGCGTTGCGCAAGCAGCTGGAGATAAAGCATTAACAGCAGCAATAGAAAAAATTACAGGTCATCGCATTGACCATGTTGCAGAAATACGTTTTGGCGGTCTTACTAATGTTGTTAACGCTATAGATGGCATTGATTTATGCTACAACCGTACAGTAAGTGATAAGTTTAGCGGGTTAAATTGGACTTCTGGATGCCATCACGTTGATGGGAATACAGCGTTGGCATTTTCGCGAATGCGATACGCAGATCCAGAATCTGATTTTGGACGAGCTGCACGTCAACGAATGGTTATTGCATCTATTATGAAAAAAGCATTAGATCACAATACCTTATTGAATTTTGGAAAAGTAAAAAAACTTGCTGAAACGGGACTTGCTTCAGTTATTTTTGACGAGAAAACCAATCCAGGAACATTATGGGAAATGGCTCAAGCATTCAAAGAAGCAACTGGGCCGTCAGGCATATCTGGAACAATATATTGGACGAATCCTGATTATCAAGTTCCAGGAGTTGGTTCATCCGTGCTTCTCGATGATGCTAAAAACTTAGATTTATTCAACCAACTTGCATCAGGAACTCATAAACCTGGATCAGTTGGAACTCTTGCAGAGCAACAATAATTTCGAAGTATTGTTGTGTAAACAACACTTTAATTAGATACCACAACTTAGAAAGCACTAAACTCGTATCTTTTAACCACAATCTTGCATAAGTATTGCACAAAAATCAAAAATATTGTCTCATACATTTATGAGTAACAAATCTAATACAGGAATGTCTACAACTAAAGTACTTATGCATGTACAGATGACAGCGAGTATAGTTCCCATATTCGCTCACGTAGCATTGGCTATAATGGCATGGATGCAAGATAATTGGATGATGCTAACCATGATTATTCCAAGCATTATGATGTACATAGCAAGTCTTATTCCACAAATTTTTCAATACATATCTGAGAAAAATTCTGTTCAAAATGTTCAACAAAATCAGCAAATTCAATTATTAAACACTACGCAATCGTCAAATAACGTAACTTATAATCAACAAACTGTAGAAAGTTTGCCAGATACTATTACACCAGTAAGTTTAGAAACATTACTTATGAGAAGAAATGCAATTTCTAATACGCAACATCACTGGAAAGAAGTATTGCAAACATGGTTAAAAAATGCAGGAACATACGACATAAAAAACAAATCCAATAGTATGAAGGAAAATCTAAATACAAATATTTATAACTACTTGCCTAATTCAAAAACTAAACACCTTATAGCTCCACTTGGAATAAGTAATAATGGCTACTGCTATTTAGATTTAATTAACAATGGGCCACATGCTTTAGTTGCTGGAACAACTGGTTCTGGTAAATCAGTACTTCTTACGACTTGGTGTTTAGCTTTGGCTTTTCAATACGGTCCGCAGCAGCTACGGTTTGTTTTTATGGATTTTAAAGGAGGAGCAACTTTTGACATACTATCTAAACTCCCACATGCTATGGGAAATGTGGGAGATTTAAATCTTAAACACGCAATACGCGCTCTAAAAGGTCTCGAACTAGAACTAAATAGACGAGAAAGACTAGTAGCTCATCATGGATGTAATAATATTGCACAAGTAACCCCAGCTGAACCTTCATTGCTTATTGTTATTGACGAATTTCATGCTCTAAAAGATCAACTTCCCAACTACATGCCTCGTCTTATACGAATTGCATCAGTAGGCAGATCTTTGGGAATGCATATTATTGCTGGAACTCAAAATCCACTCGCACAAGTAAGCGCAGATATGAAAGCTAATATTTCTATTAATATTTGCTTGAGAGTTAGAGACGGAATACAATCGCAAGAATTATTAGGAACAGCGCATGCAGCTAGAATAAGCCCAAATACGCCAGGAGCCGCATATTACAATATTGGAGAAGGAGTAGAAGCTTTGCGATGTGCTCAAAGCAGCAATCCTGCACATTTAGTACGAGCAATACAGTTAGCTGGTAGATTCTGCCATCATGATCATTCTCCAGAATTATTTAGCAAACCATTGCCGTCGATTCTTTCAGCAAAACAACTTGCAGAGTATTCAAATAATTACAAATACAAAAATTCGGAGCAAAAAATATCTCAAAGTTTACGTACTCAAGAATTTTATACGAAGCATATTATTATTGGGTTGCAAGACGATACCATACACTTATATCCTGCTCTATTACCAATTCACCTTGGAAATATAGCTGTTATTGGTAGTAGGAAACAAGGCAAAACAACAATATTAAAAATAATTTCTAAAACTTTAAACCTGCCAATATATTCAGGAAAATCACTATATGAACAAAACATTAATAACATTTACAACGAAAATACGCCAATCATTATTGACGATGCAGATGAATTGCTTGATCCGCTAAATACTAAACAAACTGCTATTGCTTTTCAAAAAAGATTAAATAGTAAACAATGCCCAGTTATTATGAGCACTAGCACTTCTCGCTACTTACGTTTACCTGAGCAAGCACCAGTAAGGATAATATTTCCAACAGGAGATGTGGGCACAGATACAATGCTTGGAATACCTTCTGCTTTATCTAAAAGTTTTGATATTGAAGACTATCAACTTCCAGGACGATGCGTTTTAATCACTCCAGGATCAGCAAGTTTAACTCAAATAGTGCACCTAGAATAAAATTATCTATAGTGACGCATCTTGATTTTTACGTGCGCGCATTGCTCGACGCTTTAGAGTTCTACGCTCATCCTCGCTTAATCCTCCCCACACACCGTAATCTTGGTTAGTTTCTAATGCGCATTTTAAACACTCTGTTGCAACATCACATGAGCGACATACTGCTTTTGCTTCTTCAAGCTGTTGAACTGCTGTACCAGCACTTCCAAGAGGAAAGAACAGTTCAGGATCTTTGTCACTACATGCTGCTGTTGTGCGCCAATCAAACGAGTTGCTCATGAATTATTATCCTCATTTCTTACCTACAACGGTGAGCTTTAGAAGTTCCCCTGAATGTAAGGAAATCATGAAAAGAAAGTTTTTTCAAGGTATTTTGCATCTTTATTAGCAATTTTAATTGTTCCTGTACTTTTTACACTAAATGTATAACATTTAATGCACGTTGGAAAACAATTTTTACTAAAGCTACTCAATACCAGATACGCGCAATTTAATGTCTAACACTACCCTAGTTCCGCCCTCTCTTCGAGGAGACCAACGAACTGTACCACCAAAATCGTTAGTGACAAATGTGTTTATAATCTGCGTTCCAAGGCCAGAGCCAGATGGTTTAGCCATTCCATGAGAAGACTCGCTATCTATACCATCTCCATCATCTTCAACGACAATATTAAGATTGTCTCCGCCCCTACCAACTGCAATACGAATATGACCTTTTTCACGACCTTCAAAACCATGTTCAACTGCATTCGTCACTAGCTCAGTTAAAACAAGAGATAATGGTGTAGCATCCTGAGCTGCTAATCTGCCAAATTTTCCAACAAAATCAATATCGATATTTTGATTCTGAGATGCCAACTCAATTGACATCTTCAACAAACTCGAAATAACTTTGTCAAAATCAACAATTTCGTCAGCAGTTTGACTCAAGCCTTCATGAACTAGTGCTATAGTTTGCACACGACGTTGAGCTTCCTCAAGTTCTTTTCTAACTTCAATAGATTTTGTTTTACGAGCTTGCAAACGCAAAAGAGCAGAAACAGCCTGTAAATTGTTTTTTACGCGATGATGTATTTCAGAAATAGTGGCATTCTTAGTACGCAATTCTTGTTCGCGCCGCAAAACTTCAGTAACATCACGGCATAACACTACAGCTCCAACACGATTATTTGGACCCCACAGAGGCAAGGAGCGCATGGAAACTATAGAATGGTTCGCTTCAAGTTCACAATCTACATCAGCTTTTCCAGTTAATACAAGAGGTAAACTTTCGGGAACATTATCGTTCGTATGCAACAACCTAGTGCCAAATTCGCTTAAATATTCACCTTGCATAGTGTTTAATCCGCCAAGTCTGCGGAAACAACTAATGGCATTAGGGGAAGCATAACGAACTATTCCATCGTCTTCTAGCACAATAAAACCATCGGATACTCGAGCATTATGTCGTTGATTTAATACAGATTCACGATATGGGAATTGTTCACGAGGAATCATGTCAAATAAAGTCTTACCAGCATTAATACTTTCAGTTTCATAACGACCATTAGATTCACGCGTTGCCAAATTAGTTTCGCGCATAACCAATCCAAGAGTTTTACCCCTATGACGAACTGGAGCATAAACGTAGCATACAGTAGCTCTACCAATAGAACGTAAGGTCGAAGAGTGGAAACTTGTCTCAGATTTCATCGCCTCATTAAGCTCAGGTACTAAAGAATCATCTAATTTTTTACCTAACAAATCATCAGTACGCAAAGTAATAGCTGTTGAAGGACGACATTGTTCAGCAACAACATAATCACCGTCACCATTTTGAATAATCAGCAGCAAATCTGCGAAACTCAAATCTGCAATAACCTGCCAATCGACCACCAAATGGTGAAGCCACTCACGATCACTGTCATTAAAATCAGGACGAGTAGCAAGAATGTTAGAAAAATCAGCCATAATGTAATAATATATCGAACTCACAGAAAATTCTGTGAGGTATGTTGTTGTTTTAAATAAGAAAAGCCGCTCCTCCTCAATTAAAAGAAGAAGCGGTTTAATAATTTATAAATTACTCTTTAAAACTAGAAACCAAACTTAGCAGCAGTTTCGCGCAAAGTTTCAGCAGAACGCTTCAAAGCAGCCAACTCACGATCAGAAACTGGAGTGTTTAGACGAGAGTTTACACCATTGCGATTAAGCAATGTTGGCACAGACATGCACACATCAGAAATGCCGTGGAAGTCATCGAGCAAAGAAGACACTGGAAGAATGCGGTTAGTATCGCGAAGAACAGCCTCAACAATATCTACACCAGACATAGCAATAGCATAGTTTGTTGCACCCTTACCGTTGATAATCTTGTAAGCAGCGTTAACAACTTCCTGATGGATTTCTTCGCGCTTAGCAGCATCAAGTGGCTCATGACCTGGAAGAGCGTTCCAATCGCACATTGGAACACCACCAATGGTTGCAGAAGCCCACAGTGGAACTTCAGAGTCACCGTGTTCGCCAGCAATGTATGCGTGAACGTTCTTAACATTAACGCCAGTGTGTTGAGCAATCAAGAAACGAAGACGAGCGGAATCAAGGTTGGTACCAGAACCAAACATTTGGTTTGCTGGAAGACCAGAAAGCTTCATAGAAACGTGCGTAACAACATCAACAGGATTAGTAATCAACATGTAAATTGCGTTAGGAGCAACCTTCACAACGTTCGGAATGATTGACTTCATGATGTTGATAGTGGCACCTGCAAGCTCCAAACGAGTCTGACCTGGCTTCTGGCGAGCACCAGCAGTAATCACGACCATGTCAGCATCACGGCAAATTTCCACATCGTCAGAACCGGCAATAGAAACTGCAGGATAGAAGCTAGAACCATGCTGCATATCCAAAACTTCAGCTTCAACACGTTCCTTAGCAATATCTTCAAGCACAATCTCACGCGCAACACCACGCTGAGCAGCAGCGAAAGCGAGAGTAGATCCGACCGCGCCGGCACCAATAATTGCAAGCTTAGTTGGCTTAACCTGCGAACTCACCATGAGCAAAAACCTCTTTTCAACAACCTATCACACCCTTATAAGCACACAAAATACCACGATTTATGCATTACTAAGGGCTGCTCTCACATTAAGAGCTTTTGGTATGAACACCTTTACTCTAATCGCACCACCGGAATTTATTATTACAACGCTACTTTCATAAGTTTTGCAGCTAACGATGGTCCAACCCAAGCAATAAGTTCAACCCCCGAATCTACATATTCTGCTTTTTCAACTACACCATTTTCACGAACTTTTGATAATAATCCACCAAACTCGTACGGCAAAGTTACATCTACACGAACACGAGGAGACGGTAACAATTCTTCTAAACGATTGCGCAATATTTGCAAATTTTCGCCACTAAATGCAGAAACAATAACGGTATCAGGATAAAGAGAAGAAAAACGTTCTCTCGCAGCATCACTCATCATGTCTGATTTATTCAATGCCATAATTTGAGGTATATCTTCTACACCAGAAATATTAGCGAGAACTTCGTTTACTGCATTAATTTGCGAAATAGGATCTGGATGCGAACCGTCAACTACATGCAAAATAACATCTGCTTGTCCAACTTCTTCCAAAGTGGATTTAAATGCTTCAACTAGTTGAGTTGGAAGTCTGCGAACAAAACCAACAGTATCTACCAAAGTATAGCTTCTACCATCTTGAGTTTGAGAACGACGTACTGCAGTATCAAGAGTTGCAAACAGTGCATTTTCTACTAATTCTTGTGAACCAGTAAGGCGATTTATAATAGACGACTTGCCAGCATTCGTATATCCAACAACAGCTACAGTTGGAATATCTTGTCGTCTACGAGAACCACGTTTTACATCGCGCGCAGGTGCCATATTCGCAATATCGTGACGAAGTTTAGAAATACGATTGCGAATAGCTCGACGATCCATTTCGATTTTAGTTTCGCCAGGACCTCTAGAACCAATACCAGCATCTCCTGCAGCTCTACCACCAGCCTGCCTAGAAAGAGCAGCACCCCAGCCTCTTAACCTAGGTAGCATATATTGCAATTGAGCAAGCTCAACTTGAGCTTTACCTTCACGGCTTGTAGCGTGCTGAGCAAAAATATCCAAAATAACAGCAGTGCGATCGACAACCTTAACTTTGGTTGCATCTTCTAAAGCTCTACGCTGGCTAGGAGGTAAATCATCATCAACAATAATCGTATCCGCATCATGCTGAGCAACTACTGCTGCAAGCTCACGCGCTTTACCTGAACCAACATAAGTTGCAGCATCCGGCCTATATCTTTGTTGCAACATGCCATCGCAAACAACAGCACCAGCAGTCTGTGCCAACGCTGCAAGCTCACGCAACGATTCTTCAGCTTGAGCAAGAGTTCCTTTTGCGCTAGACCACACTCCTACCAGCACAACGCGCTCAAGACGAAGCTTTCTATACTCAACTTCGGTAACATCTTGTAATTCGCCAAGACCAGCTACTCGCTTTAAAGCATTACGAGATTCACGCTCCTGCCAAACTTCATCATGCTTTTCACTGTCAGAAGTAGTGTCTAGAAGCACATCCGAATGAGCATAAAGCACTGCATTATTGGTGAGATTATGCTCATTCATATTATTAGAATCATTTTCGAGGGAGGAAAAATCGTTTGAATTAAGCACATCATCTCGCCCGGATGCCACATTACTATCCGCCAACTGTCCCTCCTCTATTTCATTGTAAATAGCGTTTTACAACGTTTGTCTTATTATGGTAACTTGAGACGACAATATATGAACACAACATATATGTATGATATGTAAATAAAGATACAATAGAAAAAAGTATATTAATAAATCTAAATTTATAGGCGAAATACGGTATTTTTGAGCGAGATTATGGACAGTCATCAACAATTTAAACAATACGATAAAACCAAATCACCAAAATCAGAAAAAACGCAAAAAATCAGTGGCGAACAATACTTTTCTGCAACACCATCATCTTGCGATGAGCGAAGAACGTTACATGTAACTTTGAGAAATCATGAAACTGTTGTACAAGTCTCAAACGGAGTATTTAGTGCTTCTAAGCTTGATCTAGGCACGTCTGTGCTACTAAAACATGCTCCAAAACCACCAGAAAATGGCAAATTCCTTGATATTGGATGCGGATGGGGTCCTATAAGCATTGCAATGGGCTTAGAATCTCCAGAAGCTGAAATTGTAGCTGTAGATGTAAATGAGCGAGCGCTAGAGCTTACTGAACTAAACGCAAAAAACGCTGGCTTAAAGCATATTCGCACTTCTTTAGTAGATGACGCTTTAAAAGAAAATAATACTTTGGAATTTAATAATTTTGATCTCATATGGTCCAATCCCCCAATTCGCGTTGGAAAAGAAATATTGCACGACATTTTGATGACTTGGATTCCGCGTTTAAAAGTAGGAGGAGCAGCTTACTTAGTTGTACAAAAAAATCTTGGCTCAGACTCACTTATTCCTTGGCTTGCTGAAAATCTTGGCGAAAACTACAGCGTTGAAAAATATGCAAGTTCTAAAGGATACCGAATTATAGAAGTAATAAAAACGAAATAATAAAACGTACTAATACTAAAGAAGTACTAAAAAGCAAAAATCTACGAAAAGAAATATACACTATGAAATTCGACTACCCTGCTGAGCTTCCTATTTGCGCAGCACACGACGAAATAATAGAAGCAATTAAGTCTTCACAAGTCGTGATTGTTTCCGGACAGACTGGCTCCGGTAAAACTACGCAAATCCCAAAAATGGTGCTTGAGCTTGGAAGAGGCGGAAGAGGTAAGCAAATCGTGCACACTCAGCCTCGCCGTTTAGCTGCACGCACTGTTGCTGAGCGAATCGCAAACGAAATGGAAGTAAAACTAGGCGAAGAAATCGGCTATCAAGTGCGATTTACCGACGAAAGTTCACCTAAAACAAAGCTTCGAATTGTTACTGACGGTATTTTACTTGCGCAAATTCAGCGAGATCCTCTTCTTACTAAATACGACACGATTATTATTGACGAAGCTCACGAACGCAGTCTTAACATTGACTTTTTGCTAGGATATTTAACGACTTTACTTCCGCAAAGACGCGATTTGAAGCTGATTATTACTTCAGCAACAATAGATTCTGCAAAATTCCGTGAACATTTTGAGCAAGCTTTACACATAAAAGTTCCTGTTATTGAAGTTTCTGGACGCACGTACCCTGTGAGAGTGCTTTATGAGCCGCTTGGCTCCGCGCCTTCACTTATGCAACACGTCCCCGGCTTTGCAGACATAACAATGGATGAGGAAACTGTCGCAGAAAGCCAATCTAACGAAAGCAATCGAGACGATATTACAGATGAAGATATGACATCTGCAGTAACTCGCGCATGCGCTCAATTAGTTATTCATTCAAACCACGAGCAAGGCGCGCGCGACATTATGGTTTTCGCTTCTGGCGAGCGCGATATTCGAGAGTTTGAAGCAGGATTACGCTCATATTTTGGCACTCGAGCAAGTGATATGAAGCGAGCTGATGCTATTGAAATAGTGCCGCTTTTTGCGCGTCTTTCTGCAAAAGATCAGCATCGAGTATTTGAACATCACTCTCATCAACGCATTGTTATTGCTACGAATGTTGCTGAAACTTCTCTTACTGTGCCTGGTATTCGATACGTTGTCGATCCTGGTTTTGCGAGAATTAGCAGATATTCTAAGTCTGCAAAAGTGCAAAGACTTCCTATAGAGCCAATTTCTCAAGCGAGCGCAAATCAGCGTTCTGGGCGATGCGGACGAATCGCGGACGGAATTGCTATTAGACTTTACTCGCGCGAAGATTACGAAACTCGCCCTCGTTTTACCGATCCTGAAATTTTGCGCACTTCTCTTGGTGCAGTAGTTTTGCATATGCTTTCGGTTGGTGTTGCTAAAACTGGCGAAGATATTACTAATTTTGGTTTTATTGATCCGCCAGACATAAAAGCTGTAAGCGATGGCTTTAATGAGCTTAACGAGCTTGGCGCAATAAGTAGAAAATCAGGTTTCATCACTTTAACTCATATTGGCCGCGAGCTTTCTAAATTGCCGATTGACATTCGTTTAGGACGCATGATTATTGAAGCGGCGCGTAAAACAACTCCGAATACTCTTGCAGCTGTGCTGGTAATTGTTGCGTTTTTGAGTTTGCAAGATCCTCGCGAGCGTCCTGAAGAACAGCGTGAAGAAGCGGATAGACTTCATAATCGTTATGCGGATGAAACAAGCGATTTCTTAACTGCTTTAAATATTTGGGATTATATTTTCCAAGCAGACGGAAATATGAGCAATAATGCTCTTCGCAAACTTTGTAAAGCGGAATTCTTCCACTTTTTGCGTTTAAAACAGTGGAAAGATTTAGTTAATCAACTTCAAGACTTGTGTAAAGAGTTGCATTATAAAGTTGGCGAGCCTATTCCATCTAAAAGAGTATCTTTGGAAATTCGTCAGCTTCCTAATAATCAACAGGCTGCTCACAGCTTGTGCTGCTCTTGGGATTCGCAAGGAATACACTCGTCGATGCTTGCAGGATTGCTTTCTATGTTGGGAATGCAAGTAGTGCGTGAACCAAAAGCTTCAGATTTTGCTAATTTGCATGGATCAGCAAAAATTCGAGCTATGAAACGCGCTCAAAAAATGGCTAAAAACGACTATCAAGGCGCACGCGGAGGAAGATTCGCAATATTCCCAGCTTCATCTATTTCGAAAACAACTCCTTCATGGGTTATGTGTACGCAATTAGTTGAAACATCTAGACTTTGGGCAAGATATTGCGCACAAGTCGATCCTGCGTGGGCTGAGCCTCTTGCTAAAAATCTTACTAGAATCACGTATTCTGACGCTCATTGGAGTGCTTCTAAAGGTGCTGCTGTAGCAAAATCTAAAGTATTACTATACGGATTGCCTATTGTTCAAGATCGCACAGTTCAATGGACTAGAGTTAATCCTTACGAAGCTCGAATGATTATGATTCGTCAAGGCTTAGTTGAAGCAGATGTGCAACAGCGTTTTGCACACGATGAGTTTATTTTAAATAATCACAATGTGCTTGAAGATGCAGATAATCAAGCAAATCGCACTCGTCAAATAAGCGAAACTGTAAACGACGAAGATTTATTTACTTTTTACGACACTCGCATTCCTCAAGAAGCAACTACTATTGCAGCTCTTGCAAAATGGTGGAAAGATAACCGCGAAGAAAATCCACACAAGTTAGACTTTAATCCCGATGAAGTTGAACGTTTACAAACTACGCAAAGTACTGATTTAGCTGACTATCCTGACCATTGGGATACAGTTGGTACAGATGGTCAGATTATAAGGTTGCGTTTAAGTTATGTGTATGATCCAGCTAATCCTTTGGACGGCGTAACTGTACATGTGCCGCTTTACGTACTTTCGCGCTTAACTCCTGAAGAATTTACTTGGAATGTTCCAGGTTTATTAGATGAGCTTATTATTGGCATGATTAAATCTTTGCCTAAAGCTCTACGAGTACAGTTTGTTCCAGCTCCTGATACTGCTCAAAAAATTCGCTCTTGGATTGACGAACATTACGACGAGCTTCCTGGGACTGGAGAAACAGAAAGCAATATAAAAAGCGAATGGCAAGATTTTAGAGAAGTTTTCACTAAAGCTGCAATTTGTGTAATTGGAGCGCAAATACATCCTGAAGTTTTCGACGACGAGCAAATAAGCAGACTCTCACCATACTTGCGCATGACGTTTAGTGTTGAAGAGAGAAAAGCTAACGAAAGTCGCAATAAACCTGCAGGTCGTAACAAGTACTCTAATCGCGTAAAACCTACAATTCTTGGAACAGATAAGTCATTAATTGCATTGCAACAACGCTTTGCAAAAGAAGCTCAAGAATCTGCGCGAGCGGTTGTAAATCGTAAAGCAAGTAAAGCAGCTCAAGCTGGAAACGTTGTAGAAAGAGCTGATTTATTGCACAAATCAGGCGCTACAAATCTTTCGCGCGCGCAAATGGTATGGCAGGGTGCGCTAAACATGTTGCATTTAGACAATAAGCGTATTACTTCTCGCTGGCTTGGCGCTGAATCTTTAATGCTCGCATCTGCACCTTATTCAACTTCTAACGCTTTAGCAGAAGACTTGCAAATGGCTGCAGTAAAACGACTAATTGCGAACACAGATAATATTACTGACGACAATTTATTACGCGAAACTGTTGCCAACATTTCCGAAATATACGAGGATACGGTATACGATGTAGCTCACGATGTGATTGCTATATTAAAGCGTGATGCGGAAGTTAGTAAAGCTGTTTCTGGCAAAGCAGATTTGCCTTTGCTTTCAGTGTTGCAATCAATCCGCGAACACACTGCAAGTCTTGTATACGAAGGGTTTATTGCCAAAACTCCATCTGATTCTCTGCCTCGTATTGAACGCTACTTGCATGCAGACGTGATTCGTCTTACTAAAGCTAAGGCAGACAAAAACCGTGACGTACGTTGGGCTTGGCAGGCAGATGAAGCACATAAGCTTGTAGTAAAAGCTCAAGAAGACGCTCAGAAAATCCCATCAGGACCAGCACATGACGAGTCACAAATAATCGCTGAGAAATTACGTTGGATGTGCGAAGAATTCTATGTATCTCTTTGGGCGCAAGAATTGGGAACTGCATATCCGATTAGCATACAACGCATGCGAAAGATGATTAACGGAAGGTGAAAGCTGTTTCGCATATATGCATATATTTTTTCTTAGCGCTTGCAATGTTGTAAACAATATTGCTCATAACGTTGCAAACAAACTTTATTTGCACAGTTGCTAAGCTATTGCCAATTATAATTCTATTGCTTTTGCTTTTACTATTATTTTGGTCTTATTCTTGATCTTCGTTTACTTCAATTGCATTGCTTTCTTTAGTAATAAAGTTTCTGAATGTAAATACGATAATTCCTAATAATGCAACAGCAGCACACATAAGAGATATGTTTGCAAATCCAGACGAAATACCAGAAGCACCCGTTATAGAATTTCCACTCAGCATGTTTTTATCTAATATTCCGTCAAAAATTACTACACCAACAGACGCAGAAACACTAATAGCTAAATCATTCATTCCGCACCCTCTTCCAGATTCTTCAACTGGAAGAGACGAAAGAATTGTTGAGGCCAGTGGAGAATACACCATTCCACAACCTGCATAATAAACGCATGCACATAAAGCTATGGCTAAGAATCCAGAATTTATTAATACTGCAATACCAATCCATCCGCAAAGTATAAACAATATTGCTAATAATAAACCTGTTTTTCTTCCTATACGACTAATTATTAAGCCTGAGCATGAACCGAATATTGCAGCAACAATAAAAGCCCAAACTAAATAAGAAGCTACTTGTGAAGTAGTCATGTTATACAAAGTTTTTCCAACTCTATTGAACAGTGGGCTTATGCAATAATTTGTGAAGTATATTATGCCCATCAAAATTATGCCAGAAAGCCAACGAATATTTTTAAAGAAAGCTGGTGTAACAAACGGCTCTTTAGCTTTACTAATGTAAATACCAAAAATTATAAACAATATAATTGCTGAAATAAGCATCAACAAGTTTCTGTATGAAATGAACAATGTAAGAGATGCAACAGCAAATCCAAAGACTGTAAAACCAACAACATCAATTTTTTTACCATTGCCGTTTTTTGTTGGTAAATAATGCAATAATGCCGGCAATATTAGAATAGTTAATGCTGGAATTAAGAATAAATATTGCCAAGCAATAGAGCTTAACAATCCCGCTGAAAACACTCCAATACATGCAGAAAGCTGGTACGATGCTGTAAATAATCCGAAGAAGATAACTTTCAAATCATTTCGCAAATATTTTGTTGCAATTACTAAGAATGATGAACCTGCTACTTGTTCACCAGTTGTTTGCATAATACGAGCAGCAATAACTGTCCACAAATTTGGCTCAAAACAAGAATTAGCTACAAATCCAAAAACTGAGCCTATAAACAAAGATGTTAATCCAATAGTTACTAGCTTTTTTAATGACACAAAGTCGCCTAAAGAACCGTAAATAAAGCATACAATTCCTAAAATAATGCCAGGTAAACCAGTTATAAGAGGCGCTTGATCAACAGCTTTCACATCTATACCAACTTGTTTATAAACAAGATTGAAACCTTGCAAGCACAAGGTGCTAATAACAAATGTAATAAGCAGTAGTATTAACGCACGAACAGCAACCTTATCGCGCTTTTCTGGGTCATCATAAGGATCCACAGAAGAACAATCAAATCGTTTAGTCCCAATCATCACCGTCTTACTCCCCTACAACAGCCTAATAATTCCAAATATTTATGCAGAAAACTACTGCAAATAAATCAATCTGCTCTAACAATCTAAAGTTAATCGCAACAAATTCTTCGCGCGTAGCTACTCAATCGGATAATTCTACAGTTTGATAGTTACAATCAACAATAAAAGTTAGGAACAATTTTAAAAAATAATCACAATAATAAAATGATTCGCATATCACTTATAATGTAACAAGCTAAGTAGGAGGAAACATGGTGCAGAGAAGAAAGAAACATGATTCTATTCATGTCAACCTAAATAGTGGACATAATAGTGGTGCTCATCACAATAAAAACAACAGTTCATTAAAGCATAAGTTTTACTCCAATAAAATTTTACGAAACATTATTATTGCTGTCATAGGCATTGCTATTATCATTCCTGTTGTTCAGTGGATACGTTGGGAACAGACTGTTTCTAATCTTCGCAACAAACAAGAACAACTTGTGTCACGCTTCGATTTTAATCCAGGCAATATTATTTCTGATTCTCAATTTTTTGACGATAACGCAATGAGTAAAGACGAAGTACGCAATTTTATACGCAAAAAAGGAGCAAAATGCACTGGTAAAAATTGCTTAAAAAATGCGTACTTTAATACTCACACTATTCCTGCCGATTCACTATGCTCAAAGTATCAAAGTGTAAGCAAAGAATCTTCTGCAGACATAATATACAAATCAGCAAAAGCATGTCATATCAGTCAACGAGTATTACTTACCATGCTGCAAAAAGAACAACATCTTGTAACAGACACTGATCCTAGCGATTTCCAATACAAATCAGCTATGGGATTAGATTGTCCAGATGATTCTCATTGCAACCCACGTTTTGCAGGATTCTTTAAACAAGTAATTGGTTCCGCAAGAAGATATAGATATTATCTTCTTCATAACGATCAATATAACTACCACCCTAACACGATTAACACAATTCAATATTCGCCAAATAAATCATGCGGATCTAGCAATGTTTATATCGAAAATAAGGCTACTGCATTACTTTATATCTATACTCCTTATCAGCCAAATATAGAATCGTTAAAAGCTGGATACGGCGAAGGAAATTCGTGCTCAGCATATGGAAATCGCAATTTTTCATTGATTTATTCTGCATGGTTCGGAGATCCTCGCAAATAATATTCGTTAGATCAATATAGGAATACAATCTCGGTGTATAAGCTTCGAGGTATACTTAAATGCCTAATTTTTGGCACAATTGGTTAAAGATTACAAATTAACTGCTTCTATATTTAACAAAAACAACAAAGACTCACTTATTACAGATTTAATTTTTAATGCGAAAGTTGATGATGATTTTGTTTTAGGCAGAGAATCATGGTGGAAAGAAGTATTAAAAAGTGAGGATTTTGGCTATAACGGTAATTAATTTAAATAATCATTAGAAATAAGCTTCACCAATACAATATCAAAAGATTAGTATTCAGCGTATGAAAAAGATTTGATAGCGTGCAAGCAAAGTAATACAAAAATGGCCACTAACCAATCAGCCCAACACGACTGCAAGCTAGTGGCCACTAACATATTGAGTAAATAATAATTACTCTTTAACCATAAGACTACGAGCAATGTAAACTACTAAGCCAATAAAGGCTACAATAGCGCCCATCATAAGCAAGTTAGAATAACCTGCACCTAAGCCTTGGATTCCAGCAAAAGAGAATCCTTTTAGCAAGTTTCCGCCAAAGAAACCGCTGAAAATGGAAATACCGATTGATGCTGTAACATTCATAACTAAATCATTCATACCGCATCCACGACCCGATTCTTCAACAGGCAATGCGCTAAGAACCGTTGAAACGATTGGCGAATACATAAGTCCGCAACCAGCGTAGTAAACGCATGCGCACAAAGTTAGAACAAGGAATCCGCAATTGATGAATACAGCAGCTCCAACCCATCCAAGAATCATAAGAACAGCAGCTATAATAATGCCAGCTTTACGTCCAATAAAACCGATAATTGTCCCAGAGCATGTTCCAAACACTGCTGCTACAACGAATGCCCATACAAGGTAGGAAGAAACTGCCTCAGTGCTCATATGATACAAAGCACCGCCAATCACATTGTAAATTGGAGGCATGCAATAGTTAGTAAAGTAGAAGATGAATATTAAGACAATGCCCGAAAGCCAACGCTTATTCTTAAAGAATGCAGGAGTTACAAACGGGTTCTTTGCCTTCATAATATAGCCAGCAAACACAACAAACAGCACGATGGATCCAAGCAACAATCCCCATGCCTTGTACGAGAAGAACAAAGTCAGCAATGCAACAGCAATACCAAACACTGTAAAGCCAAGCTTATCTATCTTCCCACCAATACCGTTCTTTGTAGGCAAGCACTTAACAAGAACTGGCAAGAACAGAATAGTAATTGCAGGAATCAAGAACAAATACTGCCAAGCAATAGAGCTAAGAGCACCAGCAGCAAAAACGCCAATAGAAGCAGAAAGCTGATAAGCTGCAGTAAAGAGTCCAAAGAAAATTACCTTAAGATCGTTGCGCAAATACTTAGTTGCAATAACAAGGAAGGAAGAACCTGCTACCTGCTCGCCAGCGGTTTGTAAAATACGCGCAATAATAACAGTCCACAAGTTTGGAGTGAAGAAGAAGTTTGCAATAAAACCGAACAAGGATCCAACAAACAGTGTTACAAGTCCGATTGTTATGAGTCTACGAAGCGACACAAAGTCACCCAAAGAACCGTAAATAAAGCACACAATGCCTAAAACAATAATTGGCAAACTCGTAATAAGAGAAGCTTGATTAGGAGCACCAACAGCTTTACCAATCTGATCGAATACCAGATTAAATCCTTGCAAACACAATGTTCCAAGAATAAAGGTTATAAGAAGTAAAATTAGCGAGTAAATCGCCACTTTGTCGCGGGTTTTTGGATCCTCGTATGGGTCTACCGCGCTAAATTTTGCAATCTCAGTCATAATAATCCAATCAATTAATATTTTTAGTTTCTACATTGGTAAATAAGGCACGTCGTATATTGCGGAAAATGTTGCGATTTACGGCGTGTCGAACAACAAAAAGCGGAGCTAAAACTCGTAAAATCCACACTCATCCAGCGATTTTTGCCAAGCCAGAAATGCGCGTCATAAACTCGTTCAAGAATCGTGGAACATCAACACCAACAGCAACTTGCATTGTTTTAACAGGGTCATTCAAGCGCGTAACATCACCAATTGTGCGTCCACGAGTTGGGCCTTCAACATCTACCTGCATGTTGATTGGTAGAGTTGTAACAAGCGTTGGGTCAACAGCAACTGCAACAGCCAACGGATCATGCAAACCGCAGCCACCAAGGTGTGGAGCCGTTGTTTCATATGCCTTAATGTAAAAATCGGTCATATCTGCAAGGAACTTGCCAGCCTTTGTACCAAGGTCACGCCACTGTTGCGTTTCCTTATAGGTAAGCAAGGTTTGCAAAGTCACATCCAAACCGACCATTGTTACAGGGGCGCCAGAACGGAATAGGACGTCTGCTGCATCTGGATCTTGGGAAATATTTGCTTCCATCCAAGGAGTTACATTTCCATGAATTGTAAGAGCACCGCCCATAAGAACAATCTTACCAATTTCATCTTTGATTTCTGGAGCCTTATGCAATGCAGCAGCAATATTTGTCATAGGACCAGTTGGAACATAAATAAGATCCTTGCCATAAGTCTTAACTGAATCAATTATGAAATCAACAGCTGGCTCAGACTCAGCTTCACGCTTTGAATCTGGAATAACAACATCGCCAATACCATTGTCACCGTGAATGAATGCAGAAATAGACAGAACTTCAAACGAATCTTTCTTGCTCGCATGCGGCAAACCACGATACACTTTAACTTCTGGATGTCCAAATAAATCTGTTATAGCAAGAGCATTACGAACGCCCTGTTCCATTAAAACGTTGCCATACGTACCAGTAATACCGATCAGCTCAACCTCAGGGCTACCAAGAGCATAAGAAATTGCTAAGGTATCATCAACACCAGTATCCAAATCAAGAATAAGCTTCTTCATGTGAACTACCTTTCTGATTACAAACTCGCTACATCAACAGTGATGCAGTAAGCCATTCTGTTTATTTCTAAGTTGCAACAAACTAGTAGGCGTCAACCTCATCGTTTTATGCTTCACAACTCAAGAATTCTATCTCTCTATAATTCAAAATCAACCCTTATAAACATATGTTTAGATTATATTTTTGCGGCAAAATAAAACGCAATTATTCGCTAAGCTTTTAGCTTGTTTTAATTTAGATTACAACACGAAATAAATCAGTGGTTTATGCCTCGAGATACACTTAAATGCCTAAAAATTGGCTTTGATTTGGCTGCAGATTTTACGAAGAATGGAAGCGTATGTCTACCTATTCCTCACAACTTAGCGAAGAACAACAAGCTGTTGACCGAGCTTATAGCCGTCTAGATGATTTGCGTAATACTATTCGCGCGCGCTTAGACGCTGTGCGCGCGTCAGGTTCGCACGGTTCACCAACACAGCGCACAGAGCGCGACTCATTCGCAACCATGTACGAAGATCGTCTTACACAATTACGAGCTGTTGAAGATCGTCTTGTTTTTGGAAGACTTGATAACACAGAAGGCATTAGGCGATACATTGGTCGCATTGGTTTGCTTAGCGAAAACCATGATCCTATTCTTACAGATTGGCGCGCTGAAGCTGCACGACCTTTTTATGAGGCAACCCCTTCGCATCATGGCGATATTGTTATGCGTCGTCATATTACACTCCGTTTCAGAGACGTTATTGGTGTTGAAGATGAAGTACTTGACATACATTCTGATGAAATAGGAAAAGCTTCACAACAAGGTACTCTTACTGGTGAAGGAGCACTGCTCGCATCTTTAGGTTCTCGCAGAACCGGCAAAATGACTGATATTGTTGCCACTATTCAAGCAGAACAAGATCGAATTATTCGCGCTCCTCTTGATCACACTATTGTTGTACAGGGAGGTCCTGGCACAGGAAAAACAGCTGTTGCTTTGCACAGAGCAGCCTATTTGTTATACACTCACAGGCGCAAACTTGAGCGTTCAGGAGTTCTTATTGTTGGTCCAAGTTCGGCATTCTTGCGTTATATTGATCAAGTACTCCCTTCTCTTGGTGAAACAGGTGTAGTAAGTAGAACTATTTCCGACTTAATTCCTGGAATTTGTGCTACAGATGAAGATTCTCCATACGCAGCAAAATTAAAAGGAATGTATCGTATGCGAACAGTTATTGCGAATGCAATTGCCGCTCGTATTCGCGTTCCTAAAAATCTTCCAACAATTCATGTTGGAGGATTTAGTATTCCTCTTCTAAAAGAAGATATTGAGATAGCTCAATCAGATGCTCAACGGACTCACCAGCCGCATAACCAGGCACGAAATACTTTTATAAAAACCGTGCTCAGCATATTGAAAAATCGTTATTTGGAAAAACTTGATTATGTTCCAGATCAAGCTGAATTAAACGATATAACTTCTCAACTTCGTCTTGACGATAAACTGCGCATTACTTTAAATCTTGCATGGTTACCTATGACTGGAGAATGGCTCATTGACCAACTTTTTGCTAAACCTGACAAATTACGCACATACGCACCTTGGTTAAGCGACGAAGACATTAACTCACTTACTAGACCAAAGGGCAGCCCGCTTACTCGTTCTGATATTCCATTACTTGATGAAGCTATGGAATTGCTCGGTCCTGATCCAAAACTTGACGCTCAAAGATCTGCAGCACAAGCAAAAAAACTTGAAGAACAACAATTTGCAGCTGACACTTTAGCACAAGCTGGTATTGGAAATGGCATAGTAACTGCCGATATGCTTCTTGATAATCTGCAAGGCGACGATGCAGGAATGCTTGCCCGTAAAGCAGCTTCTGACCGCGAGTGGACATATGGTCACGTAGTTGTCGATGAAGCTCAAGAGCTTACAGCAATGGATTGGAGAATGCTTATTCGTCGTTGTCCTTCACACTCCTTTACTATTGTTGGCGATGTTGCACAAACTTCTGCGCTCGGAGGAACTCACAGATGGCAGAAGAATATGAATTCTCTATTTGGAGAACCAAATTGGGATCTTTACGAGTTAACAATTAATTATCGAAATCCTAGTGAAGTTTCTGAAGCAGCAAGCAAAGTTGCAACAGATTCAGGATTATACATTTCTACTATTCATGCAGTTCGCTCAGTACCTGATTCACTCGTATCACAAACGGTTGAATCACAAGATGAACTCGATACTGCACTTGCAGAATCTTGTACAAAACTATTCGAAAAATTTGTCTCTGATGATGGTAGTGGTCGTATTGCAATCATTACTCCTAACAGTATGGTTAGCCATGCTAAAAAGGTTGTAAATCAAGCATTAGAACATGCATTACCTGAAAAATTATGGAATCAGTTAAACAAACAAAATGCCGATGATTGCCAATGCAGCGTTTGCACAGCTGAGGAAGTAAAAGGTCTTGAATATGACGCTGTCATAGTGTTGCAACCTTCTCAAATTGAGCAGGAAGCAGCATCTAGACTAACTGCTGCAGCCAATCTATATGTTGCAATGACTAGACCAACTCAAAAATTGCATATAATACGCACTGCAGATGACGCAAATTTTGAGAAATAGAACTCAAAATAATGCAAAAGCGCAGGGAATAGATATTCTGTAACAATAATCGATAAAATTATTATTTTTCTGTTTTACTGCGCTTTAAATCTTCAATGGCATGTTCAAAATCTTCAAGACCTGCGAAGTTTTGGTACACACTTGCAAAACGAAGATATGCAACTTCATCTAATTCACGCAATGGCTTAAGAATAGCTTTGCCAACTTCTTCAGATGTAACTTGCGCTAAACCTCGTGCTCGCAAATCAGCTTCTACTCGCATACCAATTGTCTTTAACGCTTCAGCATTAATGGGACGTCCTTGACATGCTTTGCTAACACCGGCAACAACTTTTGCCCGATCAAAAGGTTCAATAGAGCCTGAACGCTTCATTACAAGCAACTGAGTTGTTTCCACCGTAGTAAATCGATTACCACAAACTTGGCATTCACGTCTACGGCGAATAGAGTAACCATCTTCACTGATACGAGTATCTATAACTTTCGTATCAGAATTCTTACAAAAAGGACAATGCATATATTCAGCATACTAAAAAATAGCGAAAAACTACATAATATTATTCACTTTATTCAAATATTTCCGAATATTATACGATTTTATTGTCCATAATCCGAAATACTCCATAAAACACACTGAATATTACATCATCATTTTCAGTAAAACTTAGCTCATCAGTTTCAATTTCAAATATAGTAATATTTTCCCTTCTCATATTTCCCCCATTTTCATACTATTTGCACTCAATCAACTATTGAGCATCATTTAATGGAACATTAATAGACTGTCCGATAACCAAATCTTCAGAAGAAAGATGATTTAAAGCCATTAAACGCTCTACATTATCTGATATATCACCGTTTTTAGGAGTAATAGTAGCAGCATAATTCCATAACGTATCTCCAGGACGAACTGTATATGTAACAACTCTTTCAGGTATTGCAGAAACAGCAGTCTTTGGCATAAACAATGTACAGAATGTTATTGCTGTCATCAAAAGTACAGTTACACGAAAAACTCTAGTTTTGCGCGCATGCTTATTAGAAACGCAGCGTTTACGAATCAAATAAGTATTTTCTTGCATACCTACTCTAACTTCCCTGCCACTTCTAATTAATGACGTACTCATAATTATCCTTTCTCCTTCCTTAATCGACTGAACATTTGTTCTATCGAACAGATGTATTAATAATGACACATTTGTTCGATAGTTGCAACGGCGTGTCGAACAGATGTTTGATTTTTTTAAGAAAGTGCGTTAAAATAGTAAAAGCGAAAGGAGCACCATGAATAACGATGGCACAAATAACGATAACAATGGCATTAATGCTAGCGATATTAGCGCAATGTCACTTACTGACCGCCAACGCAATATTATCAATGCCATCCAAAACAATATAAAAATTCATGGATTCCCTCCTTCTTTCCGCGAAATCGGAGAAGCAGTTGGACTTAGAAGCCCATCTTCTGTGAAACATCAATTGCGAACACTTGAAGATAAAGGGATTTTGCGAATTAATGCAAATAAAGGTCGCGCTATTGAAATTCTTGATAATTCAATTGTTGAAAAGAATTCAAATAACAAAATTAATAAAAATTCTTCAAGAGTTGCCAATATTAGCGCATACGAATCTGATTCTGTTATAAATTCTAGAGATGTTCCTCTAGTGGGAAGAATCGCAGCAGGAGCTCCAATAACAGCAGAACAGCATATTGAAGATGTAATGCGATTGCCAGAACGTCTTACAGGTACAGGAAATCTTTTTATGCTTGAAGTACACGGCGATTCGATGATTGACGCCGCTATTTGCGATGGCGATTATGTAGTAGTTAGAGAGCAGCATGAGGCTGTAAATGGAGACATTGTTGCAGCACTGTTAGATAACGAAGCAACTGTTAAAACTTTCAGAAATGACCACGGTCACGTATGGCTTATTCCACATAATCCGGCTTACTCTCCTATTGACGGATCACACGCAACTATTATGGGAAAAGTTGTTACAGTTTTGCGAAAAATATAATAGAACTTACCCACCAACCCCTCAAAAAATATTCTCCCCACTTATTTCAAAATATGGACTAAGTGGGGAGAATAATATTTATAAAATCAACTTATGCAGATTATGAAAATCATGTAACTTACGCAACTTACGCAAGTGGATGCGAATCCTTAATTGTCACTGAAATTTCACGTCCATTTGGAGCTGCATAGCTAACAGTATCACCAGCATGAGCACCCATAATAGCTGCCCCAATTGGAGATTCCGGGCTAATAACGTCATAATCCGTAGCTACAGCAATATCGCGAGAACCAAGAACATAAGTCATTTCTCGACCTGCAAGCTCAAGAGTAACCAAAGAACCATTGCCAACAGTGCCATCCTTCGGTGCTTCAAGAATCTTCGCATTACGAAGCTTTACAATAAGCTCATTAATGCGACCTTCATTCTTTCCTTGCTCTTCACGAGCAGCCTGATAACCACCATTTTCAGACAAATCACCTTCAGCACGAGCTGCAGCAATACGCTCAGTGATTTCTTCTCGATACTCACCTTCACGATGTGCTAACTCTTCTTTTAGTTTGTCATACGCTTCCTGCGTAAGTAAAATAGTTTTTTCTTCAGCCATTGCTACCTCCTTATACAACAATCTCTAAAAATAAAAACTATGCGTTCGTAAATAAAATTCACGCTCTTCTATCAACGAGTTGAAATAATATCAACAACAAATACCAACGTGTCTCCGCCGCCAATACCGGCTTGCGGTATGCCACGAGAGCCATAACCATACTCTGGAGGAATAGAAATCAACAAACGAGATCCAACATTATGACCTGGAACAGTACGATCCCAGCCCTGAATCACTTGACCGACACCAATACCAAAACTAGCTGGAGTATGACGAGCAAAGCTTGAATCAAATGGCTTGTCGCTACCCCAAACCACACCATGATAATTCACAGTTACAGTGTCACCTGCACGAACTACAGGACCATTACCTTCAACTAATTCAACAACTTTAAGGCCTGCTGGCGGTTCAGATTCAGGGAACGTCACCGTTGGCGTAGTGCCAAATTCTGCAATCACTTCTGGCATATCTTGTGCCATATTTCCTCCTTTACAAACTCCAAACAGTATAATCTGAACAGTATAACATCTACACAGACAGCTTTTAACCATCCTGCATTACTAAAGCAGCGCATTTTAAATAGTACATTTAAGTAAATGCACATTCGAATAAATGCAGTTTAGACTAACACTTCCTAGATTAACCTGTCCTAGATTAGCACTGAAACGTTACGTATGTACATGAAATATACGCATTGTGTATAACTTAGCAAAAATTAATCTCAAAACATCAACGAATTAATGCAAAAATATTAGCAAATTAGCACTCAACAACGTTTACAGCTAGCCCACCTTTTGAGGTTTCGCGATATTTAGACATCATGTCATGACCAGTTTCTTTCATAGTCTTAATCGCTTTGTCAAGGCTTACCATGTGCGAGCCATCTCCAAGCATTGCCATTCGAACAGCATTAATTGCTGTATTTGCAGCCATAGCATTGCGCTCAATACAAGGAATTTGTACCAAACCGCCTACAGGATCGCAAGTTAATCCCAAATGGTGTTCTATACCGATTTCTGCAGCATTTTCAACCTGTTCCGGGGTCCCTCCCAACACTTCGCACAATCCTGCAGCAGCCATCGAACAAGCAGAACCAACCTCTCCTTGACAACCAACTTCAGCTCCAGAAATTGAAGCATTTCGTTTAAATAAGTAACCAACAGCACCTGCAGCAAGCAAGAATCGCACAACTCCATCTTCATTAGCAGAATCAACAAATCGCCAATAATACTGCAATACTGCAGGAATAATTCCTGCAGAACCATTCGTTGGAGCAGTAACAATACGCCCACCACCAGCATTCTCTTCACTAACAGCGAGCGCAAAAAGATTAACCCACGCAGAGTCTGAACTTTCTAAAGCAGCATCCGAACGACGACGATTGTTACGAAGCATGTCTGAATTTGCAGCCAAACGCTCATACATGTGAGGAGCTCTGCGAGGCACATCAAGACCTCCTGGCAAAATCGGTTGCTTTGAGTTGCATCCGTTTTCTACACATTTACTCATAACTTTCCAAACATGCAGCAAATAGTTGCGCACGTAGTCAGCATCACCTTCATGCAATGCAAGCTCGTTTTGCCACACAACATCGCTTATTGACATATACTTTTCTCGGCAAATATTTATAAGCTCGTCGCATGAAGTAAAAGGATAAGGTACAGTGGAATCTTTTGTTTGATTTGAGGAGCTTGCAGCATTATCACTACTATTTCCGTTATTACTTTCGCTATTACTTTCGCTATTATTCTCGCTTACACCATTCTTATTGGCATTATTTTCATCTTGCTCAGTAACACGCTCATGCAAGCCAACCATTGCATCATCTGCACACCCTTGACGAATAAATCCGCCGCCAATTGAATACCAAACTTGCTCATCGATTTTATTTCCGTCAGAATCAGTTGCAACAAAACGCATTCCATTAGGATGAACAACCATTCGCATCCATTTTTCAAAAATTACGTCCTTATCGTAATCAAAAGCAATAGTATGTTCACCTGCGAGCGTTAAAGTGCCAGTTTTTTTGCATTCCTGACGAATAGTAAGCATATGATCAGTGTCTACATTATCTGGAAGATTTCCTTCAAGACCTGCAACGCAAGCGCGATCAGTGCCATGACCAAGACCTGTTAAAGACAGTGATCCGTAAAGAGTCACACTTACGTGCGCAACGTTTGCAAGACTACCACTTTTTTTAAGCGATGAAACAAACGAACACGCAGCTCGCATAGGACCTACTGTATGTGATGAACTAGGACCAACGCCTACTGAAAACATCTCTAAAATACTAAACACGTATCTATTGTAAGCATCATTAAGCTCACGTCGACACACTAATTACATGAGAAATATGTTAGATTGTTCACTTCTTACTTTGTTTAGATAACAAGTTTGCTAAACTCACGCACACAAACCATAAGATTACAGCTAAAACAACAGCTATAAGCATTACAGTAAACGCGCTTCCTGCAGTCGGCACGTGAATTTCGAAGAATTTTGCAGTAAACGGTATAAAAGCTCCAGCAACTCCAGCTGCAGCAAATAGCGCAACCATAATTCCTCTCCACGAGCGCAACGGCTTGGCAACGCTTGCAAGCACGAGTATGCCGAGAACAAATACGATTACGGAACAAATACTGCGAGTAGTTACCAAAGCTTGCACGTTTGAGACAATAAAACGAGATGCTATCAAATTATTTGCAACAACATCGTCAAGATTTAATCCCAAAACTCGCGGAGCTATAACAGCAGTAGCGAGCACAGAAGCAGCTATAGCAAATCCGCTAGGAACAGCAAAACGAACAACTCGCTTCAAGAAACCTGGAATGTATCGACGAGTATTAGGTGCTAAAGCGAGCAAAAATGCTGGAATACCAATAGTTAAAGAACCAATATAAGTAATGTGACGAGGCAAATACGGGAAGTGCAACGCTAGAAGCACAACTCCTGCAGAAATAAGCGCAGAATAAACAGTTTTTACAAGGAATAAGCCAGCCACACGTTCCATATTTGCCATCACTTGCCTACCGCGAGCCACAACATCCGGCAAATGCGAGAATCGTGAATCAACAAGAACCACTTGAGCTACAGCTTTTGCAGCAGGAGCAGCATTGCCCATAGCAACGCCCAAATCAGCTTCTTTAAGAGCCAAAGTATCGTTCACGCCATCACCAGTCATAGCAACAACATGACCTTGAGTGTGAAGCGCCTGAACAATCGCTTTCTTTTGATGAGGAAGCACGCGCCCAAGCACATCCACATTTTCAAGCACTTTAGCCAATTCGTTAATATCTTCTGGCAATTTTCTAGCGTCCATTGCAGCAGGCTTGCGATCTCCTGTTAAGCCAACTTTTGCAGCAACAGCCGCAACTGTTGTAGGGTTATCTCCCGAAATTACGCGGCAACGCACACCCTGCTCACGGAACCATTTAAGCGTTTTGCGAGCATCATCACGAATACGCTCAGAGCAGCGAACTAAAGCAATAGGATGAGCATTTACGCAAATAGTTGGAGAATCACCAAAAGTTTTATCTGTTTCTGTTACGCTACTTACGCTGCTACTATCGCTACTTACTTTTGCAAGCAGCAGCACGCGCTCACCAAGCTCCGCATAAGAATTAACTTTCGCTAAAAGTTCATTAGTATTTGCATAATCAATCGCGCTGAGCAACACTTCCGGAGCACCCATATACCAAGTTGCACGCTCTCCACTGCTTTGTACATATTGCACAGCACTCCACTTTCTAGCAGAAGAGAATGGAAGACGGTTAGATACATGCTGGCTAGCTGCAACTCCTTTAGAGCCAAGCCCTTCCATAATCGCAACACCTGTTGCGTTCGGATTTTCTTCATTTGATAAGTCGAATAAAGCTTGATTGGTTTGCAAGTTGGTCTGCAAAGATATTTCGGCACCACTATTATCTAGATTTTCCACGCCAACGAATGCAATACCACCGTCGGTTATAGTGCCAGTTTTGTCCAGATTCAAGCAGTCTACGCGCGCTAAAGTTTCTACAGATTCCAACTCCTGAACTAACGTTTGCTTACGAGCAAGCCGCATAGCAGCCACCGCAAAATTAAGCGAAGTAAGAAGAACCAATCCTTCTGGAATCATGCCAACAACGCCTGCAACAGCAGAAACAACAGCTCCCCTCCAAGCACCAGTCTGCCAAGCTTCAACAAATCCGCCAACCTTGTGCATTTGCGACCACACAAGCAGCACACACAAAGGCACCACAACCATCGTCATATACTTCAAAATCGTGTTAATTCCACGGCTTAAGTCGGAAATTGTTTTGGTATAAACTTTCGCTTGCGCCGCCAATTTTGCCGCATAACTGTGCTCTCCTACGGCAGTAACACGCGTTAAAGCCATTCCAGAAACTGCAGTAGATCCGGAATAAACGTTATCACCTTTTGCTTTTCGAACTGTAGCAGACTCGCCCGTGAGCATGGACTCATCCATTTCCAAACCCCACGATTCCAACACTTCTACATCCGCTGGAACCTGCTCGCCAGCTCTAAGCCACAAAACATCCCCAAGCACAATATCTTTGTGCGGAATCTCAATATTTTTTCCACCTCTACGCACCATTGCGTAAGACGCCACAAGTATAGAAAGCCTATCCAAAGTGCGCTTTGCTTTTAATTCAGTCACAATGCCAATTCCAGTATTTACCAGAATTACCACACCAAAAACAGCATCCTTCCACGAACCAGTGGCAAGCACAACAACCATTGCTGTGAAAATAATCGCGTTAAACAATGTAAACACGTTCGCGCGCACAATATCCATTAAAGAGCGAGAAGTCTGCTTAGAAGTAATATTCACATCTCCGCAAGAGACTGCCTGCGCAACTTCTTCTGTGCTCAAACCAGAAACTTCTACTTTAGGAAGCACCGCAATAGCGTTATTTTTGCTGATTTCTGTAGATGCCATTGCGTTTTGTTCGTTATTTGTCATTTATAATCACTTCCCTACTATGCGGTGTATTGTCGATTATTGCTCGAACGATGCTTAGCAAAGACGAACGCTCAAATTTTGATTTCTTGCTTTTATTGTTTAAAGATTCGCTATTTTTTGATAAATAAGATTCATGAATATTTTTTCCAATTCCACTTCCATCGCTATCAAAATACAAAGTAGCTGCGTATAAAGTTGCGTCTTTTGGTGCTTTTACAGGATTTATTAACGCAACTGGCACTCCAGCGTAACGCACGTATTGCAGCGCAGAAATCCATGCTTTGCTTTCGTTTTGTTTATTGCGAGTGCTGTTATTAAGCTTGTTATTCTCTTTTATATTAGGTTGATTATTATCATTATGCAGGTCGTCAACGCCTGTTACGTCGAGCGCGTCTATAAGTATTAATGAAACAGGTTGCTCGCTTGCAGCGCGAATAGCTTGCTGAGCAGCTTCGTTAGGATTAACAACATTTGATAGCGGCACATAAGAAGCACTCAATTTTGACGTTTTACAATGCTTCATAACTTCGTCATCAAGCGCAGCTAATTTTGAACCAATGACCAGCAAATGGATGTCATTAATATCTATGCCGTCGTGAATTATGTCTCCAGCGCGACCAGTGCTACCAACGGCTTTACCCTGCGGCTCGCAAGCACTCAACGTACCCAACGTTAAAGCAGTTACGACAGCAGCCGCAAAAATGGTAATAGCGCGTTTAGAAAACATAAGACTTTTATACCACACCTTCAACATAAGTGGTGGTTTGGCAAGTTTCAACATTATCGACCGATTATCCTACCCCTTTTCAAGTAGTTCTGCTACTTTTGCTGAGTCTCCTTGCTGTATTTAATCATAATGAAACTACACCTCCCAAATTGGTACTTTTAGTTCAAATTCAGAGATGCAGTTCAACGCATACGCAGGCTCTACAAACTAAATCCTCCCATTTTGTTATCTGTAGCTACATTTTGATTCTATAGTGCTAATTTCTATTCCCAATAATTTCTTAGTAATATTTCTAACATCACTCTTATTCAATAAACATTTTGGACCAATACATATTTTTTCTATAATATCTGGAGTAAAGTTTAGTTTAACAAACTCAGTAATGTTATCATTCCCAATAATTCTAAAATCATGTTCTAATGATTTTAAAGACAATCTTTCAGTAAAAGCATCATGATTGTTAACTATCTTTTCAAATTTCAAATCGTCACAATAAATAAGGCGTATTTCTTTTTCTTCAGCAAAAGCAGGATTTTTATATTTCACAAGTTCAGGAATTAATTCATGTAAAAACACCTCTATTTTTTCTTCTCTCTTTGTAATATTTTGCTCACTAATCACCGTATTTATTGTGTCTGCTACACATTCAACATCACTTTCTATATCATCATGAACCACACTATCCGTATAAATTACTTTTTTAAACAATAAATTATCGAATTTTGTCAATTTTTCTAAATTAAATCCTATTGAAACTCCTTTTCCATCATCGGCATATCCTTTCCACTGACTTAACATATCTGATTCTTCAGAAAAACAGCAAATATATACGCTGTTCTGTCCTTTAGATTCTAGTATTTGCATTAATTCTTCGCATGTAAAATCTAGACACGAACGATTTGTCATCCCATGGTAAAGCGATCCTGATGCTTTAAATCCGTCATTTGAATTGTTTCTTTCATCATTTAGTTTATCAATATACCATTTTATTTCTAAATTATCATTCATTTTTAGTGGATCTGAAAGATAAATAGATTTATTCTTAATAATATTCAAAAATGTGCTTAAAGAACAATAATAGTAACCTATCATATATACTATCCTCTAATAAAATTCATTTGTTTATTCATCTTGCCAAGCATATCTAATTCACATCTTACACTTTTAGAATTAGATTATCTCATTTTAATTTATTTTCGCACTATTACTCAATACACTGTTCTTATATCAACGAATTTTTCTTTTACTTTTATAGTATTATAAATAATCTATGATTTTATATTTTATCTATGTTGTATTATCAAATAAAAAGATTCTTCTTCTATAGGTTGATAAACAAATTAAATTTATAAAACTAATTTCTTCTGTTGCACGATTTTAGTTCCAAATACTTTAAAATTCACTACTGCATTTAGATGAATAAACTTATAAACTTCCCAATTAAATGTCTTAGTTGCTTCACCTGTTCATTTGCTCATATGTTGTTTAAATAGTTTATTCTCTGTAAGCTCATCTAGCATAAGATGATAATCTTCTACACTTTTGTTAATTAATTTTTTAATTCTTCTAGAGCTCTGAAGCATAAATATTTGTAAATCATTGATATAATTCACCAATTGACTTCCACTTAAATTCAGATATATAGACTCTTTGACTTATAAACTAAGATTCCACTAATTAAAATTAGAGTATAGAGAATTAAAGTATAGCAAAAATAACTCAACCATTGACACCACATGTAACACCACTTATACTCTTATAAAACTTTCAAAAAATCATCAGAATATAAAATCAAATATGACTAAAACAAATAAATCTAGCAAAAATATCTCTCACAAAAATAAGTCCAAAACACTAACAAATAAAAGACTCAGCTACTACATGTCACTCCCATACAAGCTGGAAATTGTAAAAGATCCGGATGAAGGTGGATTTGTGTCCTACTACCCTGATTTGCCAGGATGCATAAGTTCAGGAGACTCCGAACAGGAAGCAGCAGCAAATGCGCAGGACGCTAAGCATGCTTGGTTTGAAGCAGCTCTTGAAAGCAAAATCAACATAAAAGAGCCGTCTTACCATGAGCTGAATGACTATTCTGGTCAATTCAAACTGCGTCTACCTAAAGAATTACACAGGCAATTGGCTGAGCAATCTCAAGCCGAAGGAATAAGCATGAACCAGTATTGCGTGTATCTTCTTTCGCAAAATAACGCTATTGAACGCGTGCTTGAGCGAGCATAGAAAATACAATTCGAGCTATTCCCCAAAATTTCACACTATTCATTAGTAATTACTCGTAATTATTAGCAATCATCCGCAATTACTTGCAATGCAACTTCAATACCTCGAAGCATATCAGCTAAACTCATGGAACTCGTACTCGGCTTATCAAGAACTTGCTCAGGCAAATACGGAACGTGAATAAAACCGCTCTTAATCGGCAATTTCCTAGTATGGCAATAATAACAAACACTGTAAAGCACATCATTGCACACGTACGCGCCCGCAGAAAAAGACACAGACGCCGGCAATTTCGCCTTATTCAAAGCCTCAACTATATTTACAACTGGCAAAGTCGCTTTATAAGCCACATCACCATCCTGCACAACAGGCTCATACCAAGGTTTATATCCACTATTATCTGGTATACGCGCAGCTCTACAGTTAATGCCAACATACTCAACGTTAAAACAAGCAGAACCACCAAATTGTCCTAACGAAAGCACGGCATTAGGGTGAACTTCCTCTATTTTTTCAATAACTTCTTGCGCACCCTTGTTAAATTCCGTAGGGATATGTAAACGAACAAGTTCCACACCCTCAGGCGCATGCACTGATTGCGCAATCTCCCACGACGGATTTATAGACTCATTATCAAATGGCGTAAAACCAGTAATCAAAATACGCATCACAATACCCCTTCACACGAATATCACTTTATTAAAACATTAAAACGCATCACAAAAAAACTGTACATATGTGAATGTCACTGTATATAAACTGTATACAAACTTCAGGATTCTACTACGTAATTCATGTTCGCGAAAAGATTAGTGATAGTCAGATTGTGAAATAACCACACAACTCCCCCCACAACACGCACAAAATCAAAATTGGTAAGACTCGCATTCGTGTAATAGTATTGTGCATTGGATGTGCATTCGCGCAGTAGTGTGAATTAAACAAAGCAGTTGAAGCACATACAATAATTTCAACAGAATTCAACGACGAAAAGAGATTACCGATGACGAAGATCATTCAGATTGGCGCAAATCATGCCGGCACTGCCTGCGCTAACACAATTTTGAGCTACCCAGGAAACGAGCTTACCATTTACGATCAGAATAGCAATATTTCCTTCCTTGGCTGCGGCATGGCTTTGTGGATTGGCAAGCAAATTCAAAGCAGCGACGGACTGTTCTACCAGAAGCCAGAAGATTTTGTTAAAAAAGGCGCTAAGGTAAATCTTGAAAGTAAAGTTTTAGACATTGATTACGCAAAGAAAGAAGTAACAGTCGAGCTTAAAGACGGCACTGTTATTCACGATTCTTACGACAAGCTGGTTCTTGCCACCGGCAGCCTTCCAAACAAGCCGCGTATTAAAGGCATCGACTTGGAAAACGTGCAAATGGTAAAGCTTTTCCAGAATGCTCAAACTGTTATTGCTAAGCTCCAAGAGCGTGATTTCCGTAATGTTGTGGTTCTTGGCGGCGGCTACATTGGTGTGGAACTTGCGGAAGCATTTGAACGTTTGAACAAAAACGTAACTCTTATTGACATGGAAGACCATATTCTTAACGGCTACTTTGACCCAGAGTTTTCCAATAATTTGAAGCAAATTATGGAGAATAAAGGCATTAAGTTTGAACTTGGTCAAACTGTTGAAGAAATTGTTGGAGACACTGAAGTCAAGGCTGTTAAAACAAGCAAAGGCACTTACGAAGCCGACATGGTGATTTGCGCTATTGGCTTCCACCCAAACGTTGCGCTCGGCAAAGACCACTTAAAGCAGTATGCTAACGGCGCTTTCCTTGTTGACAAGAAGCAGCAAACTTCCGATCCAGACGTGTACGCAATCGGCGACTGCGCTACAATCTACGACAACGCTCGAGACCGCGTGAACTACATTGCGCTCGCTACTAACGCCGTTCGAAGCGGCTTGATTGCAGGTCACAACGTTTGCGGAACTCCTGTAGAAACCGAGGGTGTGCAAGGCTCTAGCGCAATGATGATTTACGATTACAAGCTTGTTTGCACTGGCTTGAGCTTGACTGCCGCTCAAAAAGAGGGCATGGACGTTGATTACGTTGATTTTGAGGATACTCAAAAGCCTGCGTTTATGGAAGTTGAGAATCCAAAGGTGAAGATTCGCATCGTTTACAAGAAGGATACGAAGGTTATTGTTGGATGCCAGTTGGCTTCTAACTACGATATGTCTGCCGCAATTCACCTGTTCTCGCTGGCTATTCAAAAGAAGGTCACGATTAAAGAGCTTGCTTTGTGCGACATCTTCTTCATGCCTCACTTCAACCAGCCGTACAACTACATTACGATGGCTGCTTACACGGCTTTGTTGAAGGGATGATTAGACTTTGCTGATTAGCTTAGGCTGAATCACTTTTTCTGATTAGCTTAAATCGCATTTATTAAACCAAGCAATCTGTTCTATAATGGAGCAGTTGCTTGGTTTTTTAATCATCCGCGCACAAAAGAGCGCACAAAACGCGCACTATTAGCATAAGACATGCAGATTAAAACAAAGGAGTCTAGGATGAAGCAGCTTTCTATTAAACCAACTATTCATAAGTTCGAGAACGCACGCGACTTCGCGCAAGAATTCAAGCTCAGCAAGGGCGATTTGGTTATTACAAACCAGTACATTTGGGAGCCTTATTTTGGCGATTTGAATCTTGATTGCGACGTGATTTTCCAAGAGAAATACGGCAAGGGTGAGCCGAGCGACGCAATGGTTGATGCAATCGTTAGTGACATTCACACAACTCCAAAGCGCGTGATTGGCATTGGCGGCGGCACTGTTTTGGATATTTCGAAGGTTTGTGCGTTGAAGCAAACAAGCCCGCTTGAAGACTTGGTTGACGGCAAGATTCCTGCACAAAAAGGCGCGGATCTTATTCTTGTTCCAACTACTTGCGGCACTGGCTCCGAAGTTACGAACGTTGCGGTGTTCTCGCTTACTAGGCGCAATACCAAGAAGGGTTTGGCGAACGATGCTTGCTATGCTACGGACGCTGTTCTTATTCCAGAATTGTTAAAGAGCCTGCCTGATTACGTTTTTGCAACCAGCTCTATTGACGCTCTTACGCATTCGATTGAGTCCGCACTTTCTCCTATTGCAACCGAGCTTACAAAAATGTTTAGTTACAAGGCTTGCGGGCTTATTTTGCAAAGTTATATGCGAGTTGTTAAAGAAGGCAGCAGCGCAAAAAGCCAAGTTGTAAGCGACTTGGTTTCGGCAAGTCTTTACGCTGGTATTGCGTTTGGTAACGCTGGCTGCGGTTGCGTTCACGCGATGGCTTATCCGCTTGGTGGAACTTTCCACGTGGCTCACGGCGAAACGAATGCAGCTCTTCTTACCAGCGTTTTGAGATATTATGCTAAGCACGACACTAAAAACAGCACTAGCGCTGAAAACACTGAGCTTTCTAAACTTTTCGACTTTATGGCAAATATTCTTGAATGCCAAAAAGCGGACGTACTAGACAAGCTCGACGAAGTGCTTAACACGATTCTTCCTAAGCATAGGCTTCACGAGTATGGCATGAGCGAGGATATGATTCAAAGCTGGGCTTCAAGCGTTGTTAAAGAACAGCAGCGACTTTTGAAGAACTCCTATATGCATATGGACGAAGCTGCAATTGCCGAAGTCTACGCGTCTACTTTCTAAAATCAGATTTTTAGCAAACTTATTTTCTAGAATTTGTTGATTTTAATTACGTTCTAATAGTTTTTCACAAAATAACAAAAGCAAAATAACAAAAGACCCCACAAATAAATGTGGGGTCTTTATTTTATTTGTAGCAACATTGCAACCAGTGCAACTACCACAGCTACTTCAACTATTTCTAATTGAACAATAGCTATTCAATAACTTTTAGATTGCACAAATGAGGCTCACCTAAAGGCAATCCAGTGTCCGAAGGGAAGAATCCATCATTTACAATAAAACTTACATAAACTTTCTTATTCACATACTTTTCCATGATTTGTTTAGCTTGACTACCATCATCAAACGCCATCATGGTCGCATCGCTAGGATGAGGTGGATTGCCCATATCGCCGCTGTGAGGCAAAGTAACGCTGGTTTTATTATCCAGAATAAGAATCATGAAAGTTTGATTAGGATCTGAAGATCCCGGATTAGGATCTTGAATATTTTGCGCTTCAAGAACCTGGTTGTACGACAAAACCTTCACAGTTCCGGAAACTACTTGCCTTCCGCTTGCTTTTTCAGCTTTAATCTTGCTGTCTAAAGATTCGCCACTAGCGGATTTCTTAGAATCAGCTTTCTTACTTGCATTCTCGCCAGACTTCTTAGAATCCTTATCTTCTGAATTAGAGTCGCCGCCTTTATTGCTTACGGTTTTCTTATAAGTATTATCTTCAGTTTTTGCCAAATTATCGAGAAGCGTAGTGTCATCTGTACTGACAAAATTAATATTTTTTGTATTCTGTTTAGGAAGATCAGTGATTATTCCAGACCAGTATTTTTCTTTTTTAAGAGGATTACTATCAGCAATATTCATAGTAACCTTGTAAGCCTCAGTATCCCCTGTTCCAGAAGACCACTCAACATAGCTTAATGAATTGCTGTCTGCGTATTGCGATAACGAAGCCCTAAAACCGCCAATGTCTCCAACGCCATCGCAAATTAAATCATTTGAAGAAACAACGTCACTGTAATCTTTATTTGCAGCAAAAACCTTCGAACGTGACACATATTTATAATTTTTCCGAAGAATAAGCTCCGGAATATCCCTATCGCTCATATTGACTAACGCGTAAGAATACTTACTTTTGCTAGTATCAATTTCTGAATCAGCTTCATTAAGGTTATATTTATCAGCGTTTGCTAAAACTTTTTTATATAAAGCTGCTACTTTTGCATTAATAACATTAACTTTTTTTGCACTATTAACAGCTTCTATATTTGCGCCATTTTGATTTGAGCATCCTGAACATAATGGCATAAAAAGAAACAGCGAAAGTGCTAATGCAATAAATTTTTTTAGCTTCACCGCAATTCCATTAGGCATAACTACCCCTTCTCAAACTTTAACTAATTGTAAGCAAGCAAGTTAAATATTCTAATACTACGTTGTAATGTTTGGAAACTGCATAAATTTAGGTTACTTAAATATAAAAAGCCTGCGCAAAAGCTATTCACTCTTACGCAGGTTAGTATTAGATAAGCGACGCTTACGCCTCAAGCGTTATCACAGGATGCAAATCAAACATCGTTACAGTACGCTTCATGCGCGCAACGATGCTTGTTATAGCAATCGCAATCACGCCGAAAAGCACAAGCATTTCAATGCCGAAAACTATTTCGCCACTGTTCTTTCCAGCCATTGCTTGACGCAACCCCATAATCGAGTACGTCATTGGCAAGTATGGGTGAACAGCTCTAAAGAATGCCGGCGTCATTTGAACTGGGAATGTTCCTGCAGAGCTTGTGATTTGCAACATAAGCAGCACAATTGCAACTATTCGCCCTGGTATGTGGAAAATCACCATAATCATTTGCATTATTGCCATAAACATTATGGATGCAATAATTCCAAGACCATAGAACGCAAGAACGTTGTCAATTTGCAACTTTAACACAACGTGCACTACGCCCATAAGAATTACAGCTTGTACAACGCCCATAATCACAAACGGCGTTAAGCTAATAAGCGCACTCTTAAGCGGATTCATGCCATTTAGTATCGCTCGCCTATCCATAACTCTCAAAACAAAGGTTGCCATAAGAGCACCGACCCAAAGTCCGATGGAAATAAAGTAAGGAGCGAAACCTGTTCCGTAATTTTCAACGTGAGAATACTCGTGTTCTTCCAAGGAAACCGGCGCGCTCATCATCTTACTTTTTTGCACGATATTGTTGATTTTTCCAGACTTTTGAGAATTCTTAAGCCCGTCATGCAACTTTTTTGCGCCTTCAACCAGCTTTGGAGTATTATCCGATAGCTTCTTAGCTCCGGAATTAAGCTGATCAGAACCGTTCACTATTTTCGCTGAACCTTGTGCAGCTGCATTCACACCATTATTTAGTTTCTCGCTACCGTTACTTACTTGAGCCAAACCTTCAGCAAGACTATTCGCTCCAGCAGCAAGCTTATTTGAGCCAGTATTAACAGCTTCAACACCTTGAGATATTGCGTCAGCTCCGCCCTTTATTTGCAAACTTCCAGCAGAAAGCTTGTCTGCTCCAGCGCTTAAAGCAGAAAGATTTGTTTCTAGAAGATCAGAATTCTCACTTAATCCTCCAGCTAAACCTTGCAAGCTAGCGAGCACGTCTTCCTTAGTGACCCTAGGATCTTGCGCTTTCATAAGAAGACCCATAATTTGTGCTTTTGTTTCAACATTTCCAGCCTTAACACGTTCTTCTAATTCGCTGCTTGAAGCTGCAAGCTTTTGCGCACCATCGTAAAATTCGCTTGTTGCTGCCGATAGTTTTTGAGTTCCTTTGCTTAATTGTTGAGCTCCGTTTGCTAAATCTTGCGTTTTTTGAGCAAGATATTGCGCCCCTGCTTTACTTCGAGTATTTGCTTTAGAAAGAGTATTCGCTCCTTTTTGAAGCTCACTTAATCCGCCTTGAAGTTTTCGCAAAGATTGTGAAAGTTGATTAGATCCATCCGCAAGCTTATTTACTCCATTTTGCAAAGATTTTGAGCCTTCATGCAAAGCACCAGCACCATTTACTGCATCACCAAGAGAATCAGAAGCAGAATTAACTTTCGCAAACATGTTCTCCCAATACTCTTGAGCAATCGCCTCGCTGATTTCGCTACGCATAGTATGGAAAGCAGTTTTGCCAATCTGAGATGCCAGCATATTACTTGCCTGATCGTACTTTACGTGAAGTTTTGCTTTAGTAGGAGTTTCATATTGCGCAGAAGCAATGCACTTACTGAAGGAAGCTGGAATGGTTGCTACCATAAAATAGTTGCCATTTTTAAGACCCTTATTCGCTTCAGAACTATTTACAAAATTCCATTGGAATCCCTCACTACCATCTTTTTGATTCTTTAAGCGAGTTTTGATTTCGTTTCCAATGTTACGCATTTTGCCGTTAATCACAGCACCATTGTCTTCAACAACAACAGCTACAGGCACAGTATTCAAAGTCTTATAAGGATTAGTAAATGCCCACAAATAAAGCGATCCGTATAAAAGTGGAATCAAAGCTACGGTTCCAATAACAAGCTTTCGAGCTTTTCCTTTCAACGTATTGTTAAGCTCTCGAAATGCAAGAGCAAGAGTATTAACGCGCATTGTTTTCACCACCATTTGCTTCACTTGTACCAAGCTGTGAATCAATATGAGAATTTTCTGATTCCCCATGATTTGGGCTTAGTCTTAAGACTTGATCAGCTTGCTTTTCTAACTCACTTTGCAAAACTCCAACAAGGCAAGAGCAGTAATTTTTACTAACATACGCGCGAATATCGGAAAATAGGCATTCGCTTTGCTCGCTAGTAAGCTCCGTTTCAATTCCATCAACAAATAGCAGCCACGGCTTTTTTAACAAAGCAAGCGCAATTGCCAAACGCATGCGCTCGCACGGAGTCAACTCTCCTATTGCTGTTTCGTGAGGAGAAAATACTTTCCATTGAGCTAACACGTTGTAAGCGTACTGCTGTAAAGCTTCACGGTTTTTAACATCATTTTTGTATTGCTTCAAAAATAGAGGCGAGCGCGCTGCTAGTTTCAACTCGCTCATAAGAACTTCTTCTATTGTTTGCGTTTTATAAAATTCGTTAATTCCGCTAAATAATCCCAAACCAACGTATTGTCGAGATTCTTGGAAATCATTAGGAAGAGTTACGTCCGCAATAGTAAGAATTCCATTAGTGAATTTCATATAACCAGATAATGCAAGCAGCAAAGCTGATTTTCCAGAACCATGTTCGCCTGAAATTGCAACGATTTGATGAGGTGCAACTTTTAGCGACACATCCCAAAATGGCGATCTTCTAAATCTTTTTAACCCTAATTCTTTAGCTTCTAAAAACGTTTGTTCCTCTTGCATAATTTGTATGTTTGACGCTTATTGCTTAGACACAACGCAGTATCTAAATTTCGCTTAGAGCGCCAGGCATTCCTCCTTACTCTAAATACTCTAAATAACTTATTTTCAGTTTTTTAGTTTTTCAGTTTGTTGTTTATTGTTTACTGCTTATTTTTAGATCTTCACAATTAGCAAAACAATTTTTAATTTTCGCATTGCTTTATCGCCACTTTTCAGCGGTAAACTCACGTTGCAATACTGCAATAAAACGGTGTAAAACCGAACATTTGGTGATTTATCAATTCTTCACCACTAATCATTTAGAATACTCTTTTGTGCAAACAATTGTTGAGTTACACTAATTTTTTTATTTAATTGTTTATATTTTATATTCACTCAAGAAACAAGTTGTAAACACTTCCATGCTATATTGTCTTTAATTACTAAATGTAAGAAATACATATGTAAGAATACGTATGCAAAAAATACAGACGTAAGCAATACGAAATAAAACGTATTGCTTCAAACAATATATTAAATTCAAGCATTTAAAGGGGTGAACGGCATGCTAAGTTTGCAAATTTTAAATATTATATTTAATCCGGTTATTGTGTCGGTTGTAGTGCTATGCGCACTTAGTCTTGCAAAACTTAATGTTTTGCTATCAATGATAGTAGCTTGCATTGCAGGTGGCATTGCCGGTCATCTTCCTCTTTTTGGTGACGGAAATCACACAATTATGGCTTTGCTTTGCGACGGTTTCTCCACCAACTCACAAACTGCGCTCGCCTACATTTTGCTTGGAACTTTTGCGGAAGCAATTACTGCAACAGGCTTAGCTCAAATTATTTCTAAAAAAATTAGCAAAATTATTGGCATGAAAAAGTACGCTCTACTTGCAGTACTAACTCTAATTGCGTGCATGTCTCAAAATATTGTGCCGGTTCATATTGCTTATATTCCTATTCTTATTCCGCCTATTTTGAGAGTTATGAATAAGATGAAGCTTGACCGTCGAGCTGCAGCATGCTGCACTGCTTTTGGTCTTGAAGTTCCGTATATTGCCATTCCATTTGGCTTTGGTCTTATTTTCCAAACTGTTATTGCTACGAATCTTTCTAAAAATGGCATGAAGGTTAGTGTTGCAGACGTTAGTGCTGTGAACTGGTATTTAGGTCTTGCAATGTTTGCATCACTACTTTTTGCAGTGTTTGTGCTTTACAGAAAACCTCGCGAATACAAAACTACAGAAACTGACACTCGTGCCGCCGACGCCGTTGTCGAACCTCTTAATTTACGCCATTATGTGACTATTCTCGCAATTATTGTTGTTGTAGTAGTGCAAGTTATTAGTAAGGATCTTTCGCTTTCGTCTATTGCAGGTCTTGCAACTATGATTATTTTTGGAGCAATAAAGTGGAATGACATTGACAATCAGCTTACTGGCGGCGTAAAACTCATGGGTCTTATTGCGTTTGTGATGCTCATTGCGGGCGGATATGCTAACGTGATCCAAGCGACAGGCGGAGTTGAGGAGCTTGTAAACTTTGGTGTAGCTTCTATGGGACAAAACAAACTTGTTGCTGCATTTGTTATTACGCTTATTGGTTTGCTTGTGACTATGGGCATTGGTACTTCGTTTGGCACGGTTCCTATTCTTGCGGTTTTGTTCGTGCCACTGTGCCAGAGCATTGGTTTCAGCACTCCTGCAACGATTCTTCTTATGTCTTCTGCTGCAGCTCTTGGAGACGCAGGCTCCCCTGCTTCCGATACCACACTTGGACCTACTTCCGGCTTAAACGCAGACGGTCAGCACAGTCATATTTGGGATACTTGCGTTCCAACATTCCTTATTTTCAATATTCCGCTTATGGCTGCCGGCATTGTAATATCACAGTTTATTTAGCAGATTATTTTGGCAAACACAGCAAGTAAAAACGCAACTAGCGAATAACACAAATGACTAATAAACGCCAGTCGAGTTGAATAAACTCCCTGGCGTTTATTTTTAAATACCAATCAACCAATCGCAAAGTAGCCAATCGCAAAGTAGCCAATCGCTGCAAATTTATAACGATTGACCACTAAGACAAGATTCCCGACGATTTAGAAAAGCCATTCAAATAATAAAATAACTTAAGCTACAACCTCATTATGAAATAACATCAAAAAGAAATTCATATCTTGCATTATTTCTTCCCAAGAAAGACTTTTAGCCCAAGGTGCTTTCCTTTGGTAATCCTTCCACTTTATTCTCATCACTTCACTATCTTTAATCCTATCGAAAATTTCATTCACGTTACTCAGTAAATAAAGGGTGTCTCTCGTTTGAGAAGTAGCGTAAAAAGCTTTAGCAATCTCTTCTTTCTTAAAGACATTATCTCCTTGAGACACTCTAAGAGCATGCAAATCATAAAAATCTCGCATTCTCGTGTTAAATTCTTCCCTCACAAGAATTGTTTGCAACTTTTCTGCTAAAATCGTTGCAATTGGATAAGTCAATAAAGAGATAGATTTTGAGAACATTAAAGGCAATTCTGCTTCCATAGCAGATGGAGTAATAGCATGCCCAGTTGAAATATCGATTTTGACAGGAGTTTTTGTACCATCAAAATCTGCAATTAGGCTAGCTCGAACCCCTGGATAGTCAGATTCTTGCATAATAGAATCAAGCGTTTGTAGCGTAAATTTAACACCATCATCGATATTGATAGATATTACATCTGATATAAAAATACGCACATCATCTTCACTAAGAGAAATATTTTGCATAGTTGTATCAATATCCATTGTTGTACGAAGATTTACGCCAACAAGATAAGAAATCAGCATTCCACCTTTTAGAACAAAATTGTCTTTATACCGCGAGCGGGAAACACGATCTAAAAAACGCTCCATCATATATACGCGCATTAGCACGCGAGGATCTACACCCTTTTGGAGTGCAACATTCTTTATTTTTGCTTTAAGCTGATTAGCATCCTTCATTCTCATAACAACACCCCCAAATATTGTGAAATCAACTTTGAAATCCTAAATTTTTTAGCGTAATCGCTTAGTATATCAAGTCGCTTATCCTTTCTTTTAACATAAGCTTTTAACGCACCAAATACCACCTGTGCATCTATTTGAGAACGAGAACGCAAAATATCGCAAATTGTGCGCTCTAAATCATAAGAAGGCACAAGATTACCTTCAAGCGACATAAGATTCGTCTTACCAATTCCTAAAAAATCTGGTCTTATATAAAACACTCTAACACCAGTCTTAATTAGACTACTTGCATTATAAGTTGACGGAACAGTCACTGTTAAAGAAGAAGGCTCTCTATCAGTCAAATTATGTAAAAGAAGTGCGGACTCATGTGAAAAAACAGCAACAGATGTGCGCTTTGACAATAAATTCATTTCATCATTCCACAAACTGCTGTTAACATAAACGCCTTTTGATACACGCTCTAAGCTCTCATCTTTAATAAATCGATAAACACTAGACGGGCTAATTCCAAGTTCTTTGATGACACTATCAATGCTTAAAACTTGCTTTTTCTCTATGTAATTGCGCAATTGATCTTTTAACATTTGCCCACCTACTTAATGACACGTTTACGCTGATTTAATATATTATATCAGCATAAACGTATCGAATGCGCAAGCAAATCGTAAAGTGCAAATAGCCAAACCACATTTAACCAAATCACAAAGTAGCCAAACAACGCAATTTTGCACCTAATGGCCACTAGCGCAAAACAGAGACATCGCGCAGTACGCAATCTGCACCAGTGTCTCTACTGAGCTTAAAATTGCTCAGCGCAAACCAAGCGAAAGCCAAGCCCAAGCCAGATCAACATCCTCACATAGACACAGTGTAAAGCGAGTAGAAGTAAGCCTTTTGATTCATAAGCTCCTCAAAGCTTCCGCGCTCAATAAGCTCGCCGCTTTTCATCACAAGAATCTCATCATATTGCTTAAGCGAATTGGCATCCAAGCGGTGAGTTACCACGAGTCGAAGAATTCCTTGCAAATTCAAAATAGACTGCGTTACGTTCGCACTTGTCTCGTTATCTAACGCGCTCGTAGCCTCATCAACCAGCAGAATCTCGGACCTTTTAAGCAGGCTTCGCGCAATAGCAATACGCTGCTTTTCGCCGCCAGAAAGATGACTACCGTTCTCGCCGCACTGATAATCCTTGCCTTTAGCAGCAATCAAATCATCCAAACCAGCCAAGTGAATCACACGATCCACTTCCACATCTGGGAATGGCTTAAAAAGCGTAATATTATCTAAAATCGAAGCATCAAACATAAACACAGACTGCTGCATAAGAGTCGTCTTATCGTAAAGCGAACTCTTGCTCACATTGCTAAGCTCGTGATTATCCAGCTTCACACTACCTTCATAATCCTTGTAGTAGCCCATAAGCAGATTAATCAAACTACTCTTACCAGCACCAGAAGGTCCTACTATCGCGTAAGATTTTCCAGTTTGCAAAGTTAGATTTACATTTTTCAAGACTTTATGATCCGCATCATAAGCGTACGAAACATTGCGCAAAACAACGTTTTTAACAGAATCGTCAATGATCTCGCCAGAATCTTCCTTAACGTTACTCATATAATCGGCCATCTTGCTAATCAGCTTCTTAGCGCCCTTCATCTCGCCGAGCATTTGCGGAAGACTTGCAATAGGCTGAAGTACACCATTCATCAAATTAGTGAAAGCTAACACCATTCCAGCAGTAATAACACCAACATGAGCGTTAACCATCCAAGCACCAACAAGCATCACGCCAAGCTGAGTTGCAAGGCTTGAAATCGTTCCAAGAGCAGAAACAGTAGTCATCGTTTTTTCGCGAAGATTCTTAGTATGCTCAAGCTCCATCGACTGATTCTGATAACGGTTAATAACCTCCTGCTCCGCCTTAAAACTCTTAATAACCGAAACGCCGTTCAAAACATCCTTCGTCAAAGCTGTGTAAGACTCATTCGACTTAGAAACCTGCTCCTCTCGAGCGGCAATTCCGCTAGCTGTAAGGATCGAGCACACCATAGGAAGCACGGAAATAATAAGAGCAATAACAGTGAGCAGTGGACTATAGTAAATCATAAGAGCTAGCGAACTTACCAGCATAAGAACGTCTTGAACAAAGTCAAAAATCTTCTTCAAATACTTTTCTTGAATACGCTCGCAATCATTAGTAAGTACAGAAAGATACGTGCCGGAATTCGCGAGCGAAAAATCACTATAACTCTTCTGTAAAAGCTTCTTGATAACAGACTCTTTATACTGATTCATTGCTTTTTCAAGAAAGCGAGGGTACGAACTGCGCTTCAACGCGAAAATCAGGGAGATTGCCAGCATAAAGGAAACGACAAGCAGCAAAATAGTAGTTAAAGAGTAGGATCCTTTACCTGCCATATAGTCGAAAATAATTTGCAAAATCCAAGAAATAGCAGTGTAAATCATAGACAAGGAAATAAAAACTATCATCGAAAGAAAAGCTACAAGCTTGTTTTCTTTGAAAAATAGTTTTACGTAATTTTTTACGTCGGGATGCAGTTTGGATGATTGCTGATTCGTGGGCGATTGCTGATTTGCTGTATTGTCAGTTTTGTTCATTCTCGCTACCTCTCACTTCCTTTATAGCTATTTTTGATATTTCTACTGTTTTCTATCTAATAGCATTTTCGTAGCTAGCATTTTCGCTTCTGTTTTGCCGATTCGCCCGCTACAAAACGTTGAAAGCTACACTATCATACTTATCCTGATTGTTCATGCTTATCTACTTGACAACACCTATAAATGGTTAAACACACTTACATGTAATGCTTGTTAGAAATAATAAGCATAGAGTTAAAAAAAAATCAAATTAGAACGATGGTTTTATACGTGATATCAGCGTAAACGTGTCAAATGCGCAACACTGCTTCAATACAAAGCTCAAGAGCATACGCTTTAGAATCCCCACCCCAATTGCGCTCATCATAATTTTCAACATCATGCAAAGTATCTGCAGTATAAAGAATCTCACCCCAAACAATCTCGCGCATTTGCGCACAAGCTGCTAAAGCAGAACACTCCATTTCAACAACCGCGCATCCCTCCTGCTTACGGTTAGCAACTTTCGTCTTAGTTTCACGGAAAAATCCATCCGTAGTCCACGTCTTAACTTCATGATAAGGCAAATTATGCGCCTGCAAAGTTTGCAAAATAGCATGCCTCGAACGCTCTGAAACATCAACATAACGACTTGGAGGCAAATAATGATAAGAAGTCCCCTCATCCCTTAAAGCTTTATACGGAACCAGAAAAACGTTTTCCGCATAATCAACTAGCGATCCGCAAGAACCAGCACTAACAACTTCACTAACACCGTAAGAAATCAACCAATCTAAGATCTGAACAGCGGCCGGAGCGCCAACCGGGGCCTGTACTAAGCAGATTTTTTGCGTTTCTTCTTCTACTGCGCTGTTTGTATTTTCTCTTACTGTATCTCCTACTTTTTCTTCCAAAACATATATCGGATATTTTTTAGTTGCAGATTCAAAATTTGCTACAATCGTAGCTTTCCTACTTAAAGCATACTGATCAATTTCATCGCCTAAGAAAGCAAAAACCGCTTTAGATGGAAGCTGAACAGAAATATTATCGTGTTTTGGCATTAAAACTGCACTTTTATCGGAATCATACTCTAAAATTGGTAAATTATATTCTGTCATATAATCAACTCCATCCTACAAGCCATTCAATCCTATATACAAATACACACATTAATACGCAAAGATCACAAAATGGTCAATTGCTGCAAATTCGCACTTAATGGCCACTAGAGAATCATATTTTCTGCATCATGTCCTGTCTTTTATAAAACCGCAGCAATCGATTTCTGCTAACTCAATAAAGCCAGCTGACTTATAAAAAGCAATAGTTTTTTCAGTACAATCCGTAGTCAATTGAATTTGACGAACATTAGGATAACAATCCACAATCGCCTTTAACAAAGCAGACCCTATCCCCTGCCTTTGATACTCAGGCAAAACAAGGATATCCTGAATAAGAACAACCGTATATCCGTCGCCAACAGCTCTAACAATGCCAACTAGCTCATCACTTTTATATGCAGCTAAAACCTTGAGCGAATTGTTAAAACCATTTTCCAAAGCAACTAAATCATCTGTGTACGCAGACCAACCAACGGAATCATACAACCTTAAAATATCTTTGCTATTATACTTTTCATACTCTTTTATTTGAACATCTGCTAAATTCATTGACAATAACACCTCCGAATACTGTGCAATCAACGTTGAAACCCTAAATTTTCTAGCGTAATCGCTCAGTATATCAAGTCGCCTATCTCTTCTTTTAACATAGGACTTTAATGCACCAAAGACAACCCGTGCATTCGTGTACTACTATAGCGCTTTGACCGAGATTGAAACCATTGGGATTTCAATTCCCTTCAATACAAAAACTCACTTGGATTGGAAGTACTGTGAACTTCCAACGTGAGTTTCGTAAGAGATCTAACTAGCGAGCTTCTCACCGAATTTGTTTACTTAGAGGGTACACAAGTAAAAAAACAAGAGCACTTCCCCGAATTTGTTTACTTATCAGCCATATAAGTAAACAAAAACAAGCGTCAGTAAACAAAACGGCCTTAACTATCAACTAGTCAAGGCCGCCTCATTTACTTTATAAGACTTTACGAAGCCTTATAAAAGCGCGTAAAACTTCAACTTACGCAAGTAAACGCTAGTTATCTTACGGATTTTGCTTCAAACACTCTCCTCAATCGCACGACAGCGAAACCAGCAATAGCAAAACCTAAAGCAGAAATCAACGCAACAACCGAAGCTGACTCACCAGTCTTAGGCATAGCTGGAACATGCTTTTCCGTATTATGTTCAACAACAGGAGATTTCACATATTCATGCGCTGTATTATGTTCATGCTCCGACTTAGGCGCAGAAGATAGCTCTTGTTTAGTTTCCGGAGTTTGAGATTCAGGAACTGACAATGGATTCTCCATCCCTGATTCAGGCTCAAAAGGTGCAGGCAAAATTGGATCTGGAGTAGGTGCTGGTTTCAGATTCTTCGTAAAAATGGCATACACAGTCAAATCACTATTTACAAGCGTTGTTCCAGTAAATGCTTTACCTTTACCATCCGCCTTAGTATTCCACTCTTTAAACGTGTAGCCATCTTTAGTTGGATTCTTAGGCATTGACTGATCTTTTAACGCATCCGTATCAATAGCCTTACCAGTTTCCACCTTTACCGTTTGAGTCTTATCGCCGTTCTTGAAAGTAACCGTGCTTCGAATCTGCTTCCACTTGGCAGTAAACACAGTATTAGCATTCAAAGTATATTCTTCACCAGGCTTGTAAGTTTTACCAGCAGCATCTACCCAGTTTAAGAACTGATAATCTTCGCGCGTAGGAGCTTGGGCAATTGTAATTTTTTTACCAGCTATAGTTGTTACTTCGTCCTTCGTGTTCTCATTTTTATTATTGAACACTCCTCCATTTGCGTTAAAAGTTGCGCGAGCATTCCACTGTGCGCGAAGTAAAAATTGATAGTCGCCCCGAGGATCTAATTTCTCATCATTCCACTGCGGCACGTCACAACTGGTATCCGAAAATAGTGACTTCTTATTCCAGTAGTAGCGTTTGCCTGCCATGTTATGATCCCGATAATATTCAATATCAGGAAGCTCGGTATACCATCCGCCAAACACCAAATTCTTTTTTGCAGGGTCAGCTGGGAAATCAACCGTATTATCCGTTTTTACAGTATTGACGATTGGATCCGTCTTACCTTCAATATTTCCGCCCTTAAGATCGAATTTCACGTTCAATTTTCCAAACGAAATTCGCAGAGGTATGGGCTTACCATCGTCGAGTTTATACGTAACGGTGAATTTAGAGTAGCCTTTTGCTGGAATATATGTGCGATCCGTATCATGAGAAAGATGATAACCCACGGGAATTTTATCAGTATCAATCGTTATTGTTAATTTTTCTCCTATCGCAAAATCGCCAACAAACCGCTGAAAGTTAGATTGCAGATTCTTCTTAACATCAATTTTCTTTCCGTTTTCATCCTCGACGGTTATCGGAAGATTTTCCCACATGCTTTCAATGTTTTTGTCAATCTGTCCTTTACCACCTGGATGCGTGTGGCCATACCCAGGGTCCAAAGCGATATCCATATCGAGTGAAAGCGGATATTTCTTGACTTCTGCAGTTCCCTTATCAGCAGCCTGTGCAGTCACTGTTCCAGCAAAAAGTCCAATCGTAGCTACAAAAGCAACTACCAAATTAATAACTTTTTTTATTATTTTATTATTCATTTTTATTTCCAACCAAACTAATGATTATCGTAATAATAATTTTTATTAATTTTGAAAATTGATATAGTGAAAACGCAAAACCAAAAATACGTGTAAATATGCAGAACCACTAACCTATTTCAATACAAAATAAACAATGTATAAAGTGGTGAGACGATAAAAATTATGTTACGAAAAAGACAGCATCACGCTGTCTGTCTGTCTGTCTGTCTGTCTGTCTGTCTGTCTGTCTGTCTGTCTGTCTGTCTGTCTGTCTGTCTGTCTGTCTGTCTGTCTGTCTGTCTGTCTGTCGAGGATTATATTTTTCATGATCTCAGTTTGTCAACTTCCGTCACCGAATTAACATGCCAATTATAACAAACAAACTTAGCAAATTCCAGTATGAGATAACTCACAAATAAACTATCAAATCTGCTAAACAACCAACTCTCAAAAGCAGCAATAACGAAGATACATGAAAGTAACATATAATTTCTTAAAATTAAGTTTGGCAAACATAAAATAGGATCATAAAGCACAAATTAAGATTAGCGAACTTAAATTAAGTTTGACAAACGCAAATCCATTCGCTATAGTTTCCACTTATCACCATTTCGACGAGTAAAGGAGTGCACATGTATCATACAAATATGATGACAAATTGTTGTTGTAACGTATGCTGTTGCGCATTTCTTAATCGAAATGATGTTTTCAAGCACTAACTGTGCATAACATCTAGCCTGTGTTAAAAAGCATTTACGTTAGAACACAGCAAATTACGATTTAAGAAACAGCGCGCTGTTTCTTTTTTTATGCCAAAATTCGAATATAAAACGTTGAAAAGATAACAATTTAATACGGATTAGATATTAAACAGATAAATGGCATTTTTAGAAACAACTAATAAACAACAGTCTCTTTATTAATAAAAAATTATTTTTTAAAAATTAAAAATAAACAAAATTAAACAAATTAAATTAAACAAGACAAACAAGTAAGGGGAAATATTATGTCTAACATCTACAAGTCCGTGCAAGAACTCGTAGGTCACACTCCACTTCTGGAGCTTACTCACATTGAAAAAGAGTACAATCTAGCAGCAAAAATCCTCGTAAAACTCGAATACTTCAACCCAGCAGGTTCCGTAAAAGACCGCATCGCAAAGCAGATGATTGAAGAAGCAGAAACCACAGGCACAATTAAGCCAGGCTCAGTAATTGTTGAGCCAACTTCTGGAAACACTGGCATTGGTCTTGCAATGATTGCACAAACAAAAGGATACAAAAGCATTATTGTGATGCCAGAAAGCATGTCTATTGAACGCCGAAAACTTATGAAAGCATACGGGGCAGAACTCGTGCTCACACCTGCTGCAGAAGGAATGAAAGGCGCAATTGCCAAAGCGAAGGAAATCGTTGAAAACACGCCAAACGCGTGGACTCCAGGACAGTTTACCAATCAAGCAAATGTGCACGCGCACTACAACACAACCGGCCCAGAAATTTGGCAAGACACTGACGAAAACGTGGATATGCTTATCGCTGGCGTTGGAACAGGCGGCACAATTACTGGTACAGGAACATATTTAAAAGAGCAAAATCCGCAGCTTGAAGTAATTGCAGTAGAACCAGCCGACTCCCCTGTGCTCGCAGGCGGCAAGCCAGGAGCGCACAAGATTCAAGGAATCGGTGCAGGATTCGTGCCAGATGTGCTCAACCAAAACATTTACGATCGTATTGTTCATGTAACAAATGAAAACGCAATTGAAAGCGGCAAGCTTATAAGCAAAAAAGAAGGCGTTCTCGTAGGCATTTCTTCCGGAGCTGCGGTTTGGACAGCAATCCAAGAAGCAAAAAGAGAAGAAAATGCGGGAAAAACCATAGTTGCAATACTTCCAGATTCAGGAGATAGATACTTGTCTACTGCATTATTTGAAAACTAACTGTATTTAGTAGCACTACTATAAACACGCAAGTTTTGATTAAATAATATGTGCAAATATTAATTAGTAATTAAAACGAGAAAATAAAGAAAACAAAAAAATACTGGAGATTAATGTATGAATGAGCATCTTGACCTTATAAACAAACTCAATTCAATTCATGATTCTGACATAAGGCAAGCTACATTCATACCTAACTATCACAATATTATTGCGCTCATACATGCAACTCAGGTGTTACTTTTGCCTGAGTTGCATGCACGCAATGTAAGTAACGATACTGCGCAACTCAATGCTACTTTGAATACCGTTACTTCAAACGCGTTAGACACTATAGAACGCATTATATTCCACGAACTTCAATCCTATACAAGCAACTCAATTAAAATTCAAGAAACTTGCAATCAATTTATACATAAACTTCCTGCAATTAAAAAGTTACTTTTAACAGATATTCAAGCAATATACGAAGGCGATCCTGCTTGCACAAGCAAAGTAGAAGTCACGCTCGCATACCCTGGTTTTTACGCAATGCTTATTCACCGCACAGCTCACGCACTCTATGAGCTTAACGTGCCACTAATTCCTAGACTTATGAGCGAATATGCTCACAGAAAAACCGGAATTGACATTCATCCAGGAGCAAAAATTGGTGCATATTTTTGCATTGATCACGGAACTGGCATTGTAATCGGCGAAACAACTGTAATCGGCGAGCATGTTAAGCTTTACCAAGGAGTAACGCTTGGTGCGAAAAGTTTTGCGCTAGACGAGGACGGAAATCCTATAAAAGGCGGAAAGCGACACCCGAATATTGGAAACAACGTAGTAATTTACGCAAATGCTACTATTCTTGGCGGAGAAACCACAATAGGAAGCGGAAGTATAATCGCAGCAAACGCGTGGATCAACCGCAGCATTCCTGCAAACACAACCTACCACTTCCCTAAAGTCTAATGCGCGCTAAAAATACTGATTCCACTTCTACTATTTTATTTGAACATCTGTTAGATTCATTTACAATAAACATCCAAATATAATAAATGTGCGCGCTCATAAAACGTAAAAACGTAAGAACGCGCACTAGCAAGAATACTTAGCAAAAACTAGCAACAGCTAGAACAGCTACTTTTTAAGTTGCACAGTCTCGTGATCCTTGCCCATCTTAAACTGAATACCTGCACGCTGCCACATACGATATTCGCCAACCGCAGTAAAGAGAACATCCGTGGAAGAGTTAAGTGCAGTTTCGCAAGAATCCTGAATAACGCCAATAATAAGACCAATAGCAACTACTTGCATAGCGATATCGTTTGAAATGCCAAATGACGAGCATGCGAGAGGTATAAGCAAAAGCGAACCACCAGCCACACCAGATGCGCCTGCAGCAGAAACTGCAGAAAGCACAGAAAGAATCACAGCCGTTGGAATATCAACGCGAATACCAAGCGTGTGAGCAGCGCACAAAGACATGATAGAAATAGTTATAGCAGCTCCGCTCATATTAATAGTTGAACCAAGCGGTATTGAAACAGAGTAATTATCTTTGTTAAATCCAAGCTTTTCGCACAAATTCATATTTACAGGAATGTTCGCAGCAGAAGAACGCATGAAGAACGCTGTAACACCCGAATCGCGCAAAGTTCTAAAAACAAGAGGATACGGATTCTTACGCGTAAGTACGAAAACCAAAATAGGATTAATAATCAAAGCAGTAACAGCCATAGTGCCTACTAACAAAGCAATAACGAAACCATACTCGCTAAAAATACGAAGACCGTTACTTGCAACTGTTGTATAAACAAGACCCATAATGCCAAAAGGTGCTGCGTTAATAATCCAGTGGACAATTTTTCCAATAGCAGATGAAACGTTATCGAAAAATGCTTTTGTAGAAGGCTCGGCTAATCGCAGAGCAATGCCGAAAGCAATCGCCCAGAAGAGGATACCAATAAAGTTACCTTTAACGAGAGCGTCTACAGGATTAACAACAATATTTAGCACAAGTGAATTAAGCACCTCACCAATTCCTTGAGGAGAAGGCGAAGACGCTGCTGCAACATGAGCAAAAGTAAAATCAACAGGGAAAATCATAGCCGCACATACAGCTACAAGGCTTGCAGTAAACGTAGATAGCGCGTACAGCCCTATTACCAATTTCATATTGCCAACACTTTTTGCTTGCGCAAGCGCACCAATAACTAGGCAAAATACCAAAATTGGCGCAACAGATTTAAGCGCACTGACGAAAAGTTTTCCCATAAGATCTAGCACATAGACGTGAGCTGGCACAAAAATACCAAGCGCAGCACCGAGAAAAAGACCAATTACAATGCGTAAAATAAGGTCAATGTTATTCCATTTTTGAACAATCTTGTGCATGAGAGTCTCCTGTATAGTAATTTGTGCAGAATGTTTTATACTCTTTTACGTGTATTAGCACTTGCAAGATTTTATTTTTTAAAGATTATACATAAGGATGCATATATATGCAAATCGTTAAGCTTTAATGTTTCGATATTTCAATAACTTAGCAACTCAGTGACTAAACACTTCAATAAGTGCTTTGTAAGCAAGATAACTCTTAAAATATAGTAAGCAACAATAACTTCCAGTGTAATCGCAAACTAAAATAGCAAAATGCCTCACTTCGCGGAGTAAAAAAGACGCAAAGTGAGGCACATTTTACATTAACTTCATTATGCTAATTAACCCAATACTCAGCAAACTTACTGAATACAATTAAGCAAACATTAAGCAGCTCTAAAACTAGCTGATCTGCAATAACCAGACCAGCTAGCAAATATTCTACTTATTACTATGACGAGAAGTACCACGACGCTTAGCCGAGAAAAGCGCAGCACCAGCAGCACTAAGAGTTGCAGCAAACAAGCCAAACACAGACACGTCACTACCAGTCTTACTAAGCTGAGCAACACTACCACTCTTCAACACCTGAGCGCGCACAGAAGCACGAACATCAGCCGCATGAGCCTTAGCAGCAGCCAAAGCCTTACGAGCAGCAGAAAGATTCTTAACCGCAGCATCAACCTGAGCCTGGGTAGCATTCGGATCAGCAAGCACACGTTTAGCTTCAGCCAATGCCTTCTTATACACATCCAAATCAGGAGCTTCACCAAGCAAGTAGGCAAACGACTTGCTAAAGTGAGAATCATCATCAACTTCAGCTTGCAATACCGTCTTATTAACACCATTCAAAGCATCTTTAGCATTCTTAAGACTCTTTAACGCAGTATTAACAAGAGCTTGACGATCTGCTTGAGACTTAGTAGCAACTTCCACACCCTGACCAGCAGGATCAGCTAGCTTAGATATAAGCTCCTTCGCATCTTGCAAAGCCTTATTATATGCTTGCTGCTTTTCAGCAGTATCATACACGTACTTTACAGATTCTTTCACACTATTCTCAAGAGCAATCTCAGCTTGCAAATCAGCAATATCAACACCATTTAGTGCAGCAGCTGCGGTTTGAAGTTGAAGCAGCGCACCATTGACAGCAATCTGCTTCTGCTCAGGAGTATTCGCTGATTGAGCATTCTTCGCATCAGCAAGAGCAGACTCAGCAGCCGTAAGAGCAGTATCATACGCAGATTTCTTATCCTGAACAGCATTCGTATACTGTACGGACTTCTTCAAAGAATCAGCTTTGTTAACTTCAACCTGCAACTTAGACGTATCTACAGTTCCATCAAGAGCGTTAGAAGCAGTTTCAAGCTGAGTCTTAGCATCGCTGATTTCTTGCTCAGTCTTGCCCTTAGGCGAATCAAGAATAGCTTGAGCAGCAGCCACAGCATTATCAAACGCAGTCTTCTTAGTATCAGAAGCATTCATGTAAGCAACAGTCTTCTTCTTCGACTCAGCAGCAGTCACAGCCGCCTGCAAAGCAGAGGTATCGTGACCATCCAAACCAGTAACAGCATTATTAAGCGCAGAAGTAGCATCAGAAATTTCTTTCTCTGTTGCACCAGCTTTCTTTACAATGCTTTCTGCAGAGGTTATAGCATTGTCAAGAGCAGCTTGCTTAGCAGCAGAAGCATTCTTATAAGAAGCATCATTCTTCTTACCTTTTGCTTCTGCGAGCTTTGCTACCAATTGAGACTTGTCGTTACCGTCAAGTTCATTAACAGCCTTAGTAAGCGCAGTCAACGCAGTATTAACAGCTTGCTGCTTCTGCTCAGGAGTCTTAGTAGACTTAGCATTCTTAGCTTCAGTAATAGCAGACTCAGCCTGTTGCAAAGCCTTATCAAACGCAGACTTCTTTGCTTCAGAAGCATTCTCATACTTATATGCGTCCTGAGACTTAGGAGTAGTAACACCGGTCAACTTCTTAGCATTATCAACCGCTGTCTGAAGCTCATCAGTCTTAACTTTGCCATCAAGACCATTAATCGCATTATCCAACTTGTCTTTTGCATCACTAATCTCAGTATCTGATGCGCCAGCCTTCTTTTCAATTGTCTCAGCATTGTTTAAGGCTCTATCAAAAGCAGACTGCTTATCTTTCGAAGCATTCTTGTAAGCAATTTCAGATTTCTTTGAATTCGCTTTCTTAATAGCTTTGCTTAACTCAGTCTTATCATGACCATCAAGAGCATCAATCGCTTTGCTTAACTTAGATTCAGCATCACTAATAGACTGCTGTGAAGCATCTGTTTTGTCATAAACTTTCTTTGCCTCAGACAGAGCAGTATCAAAATCATTCTTCTTTTCTGTAGAAGCATTCTCATACTTTGGATCCTTCTTCTTAGAAGAATCATCCTGACCCTGCTTATTCTTGCCTTGCAATTCATAAGCTGTCTCAATTTCATCCTGAAGCTTTGACTTGTCAATAGTATTACCACCGAGATCCTTAACAGCTTTTTCAAGAGCTTTACTAATCTTTTCAACTTCATCAGTAGTCTTGTTCTCAGCAGAATCAGTCTTAACAAGATCTTCCGCAGCCTTTAATGCACTCTCAAAAGAAGTCTTCTTATTATCTTTATAATCAGGCTTTGCTGTAAGAGTAGACTTCTGGTCATTAATAAGAGTCACAAGATTCTTGAGTGACTTCATCTTGCCGTCAAGATCTTTAGCCTTAGTAACAACATTATTGATAGCAGTTTTCACCTTATCAACAGTATCTAAATCACTCTTAGGGTCAGTTTCAGGATTTGCAACTTCTTCCTTAAGAGCCTTCTTCTGTGCATTATTAAGATTCTGAAGATTATCTATTGCAGTATTCGCATCTTTTCTAGTCTTTGCAAGCTCAGCTTCCTGAAGAATAGAATCAATGTCTTGTATAGAATCGGTATTTTTATCATCCAACTTTGCATTGAAGTTCGTAGCTTCTTGATCAGTAAGATCACCATGCTTCTTCAGATCAGCAATCTTCTTCTTAGCTGCAGCTTTAGCATCCTCAAACTCAGCTTTGTTGAGAATCTCTGCAACTTTATCAAGACTATCTGCAGTACCTACTTCGTCTTGATACTTCTTCTTATCTTGTTCGCTGAGATTCTTCAACTTGCTAATCTTGTTTTTAGCATCAGTCTTAGCATCATTAAGACCATCGTTATTACTGTTATCAGCAGCATTTTGATTCTGAGTAGCCTTTTCCGCGGCCTGTTTCTTTATAGCATTTATAGCATTCTCATCAGTTGCAGTCTGAATGCTATTAATAAACTGCTCTTTCTCCTCAGGCTTGAGTTTATCATTCCCGTTAATTTCATTAATAGCAGCCTGCTTTTGCTTCTCAAGTTCAGCTTTCTTCTTAGCTTCTTCAGCCTTGCCTGTGTCTTGCTGCTCCTGTTGATTCTGCTTCGTTACCTCGCCATCAACCTTCGCATCATCTTTCTGCTGCTGCTGTTGCTTCTCCTGCTCAGCCTGCTGATCAGCTTGTTGCTGCTTTTGATCAGCTTCCTTTTGCTTCTTTTGATCCTGATCCTTTTGGAACTCGTTTATCTTCTCACGGATCTTTTCAGGATCAGTCTCAGTACCAATCTTCTTATCAAGTTCAGTCTTTTGCTCAGGAGTCAAACCAAGATCATTCTTAGCATCATTAATCTGCTTCTGAGCATCTTTCTTTTTCTTCTCATCTTGACCATGCTCATTAGCAGACTTAATAATCTTGTCTACATCTTCTGGCTTAGTAATATTGTTGATTTCACCTTGATGATCTTCCTTGAACTTCTTAATCTCTTGATCATTCAAGCCATTTTTCTTAAGAATCTTGTCAATAAGATTCTCAGCTTCCTTCTTAAGTTCTTTAGGCTGAGGAGCGGCAGCATTAGATACAAAGCAGTCGTCCTTAGTAAGAGTAATAACCGTATTCGGATTCCAACCCTGTAATGCTTTTATCTCAACCTCATCATCATGTTGATATAAAGAAACAATACCTTTATTACTTCTATTATCACCGAGTTTTAATGTAGATCCAGACGTTACATCCCAATCGCTAAAGAATTTATACAACGTCATACCACCACCCGTATTGGAGTCAGGCGCATGAAGTTGATTGAGAAGACCATTCGTACTATTTATATATTGATCGTTTATCTCAGATTTTCCAGCTTTTGCTTTCCAGTTATCTTGAATAAACTTCCTAACAAACTTATGCCAATCATCTTGAGTTAATTTGTTTTTATCAGCAACAGCAATCTTAGTAATGTTGTACTTGTACCCATTACTATTTTTTGTTTCAGTTTTTGGCTTTTCTGGATTCCCCTTGGTGTATACCAACTCAGAATAGTCGAAGGTAGAAGTTGAATCATCATTAAACTTAACAGACATAGTATGCTTAGCATCATCAAACGTAATCGCCGTATTTTCATTACTGCCTTTTAGTTTGCTTTGAAGACCACTATTGGCTGTTAAGATGGCTTGCCTAATAGTTGACTGTTCATTGGTTTGAATTGCCTTAGCATCTTTTACAGCTGTACGAGCTGGAAGCGTAATGTAAGTGGTCTCATTAAGCTTCTTCGCTTGATACACCAGCTTGTTGCCATCGAGCTTATCAGTAGATGGAAAATCAGCAGTATTATCTTTATAAGTGATAGTTACGTTGCCTTTATTATCTACTGTAATAGATTTCTTAGCTTCTTCTAGATTGTTAGGCTTACCAATTGCATCTATGAAGTCAGATTTATTTTTATTTGCTTCATAAACTTTCTTCACAAGTTCCGTCTGCTCATTCACAGTCAACCCTTGTGGATTTCCAACTGCCATTGGCACTGGATAGTACGGCGTAAACTTATCCGCAAGTGAACGCTGCTTCTTTACAAGATACTTGCCTTCAAGCTTTTTAGTTGAAGGAGCGCCAATCTTATCAGTGAAAGTAATAGTCGCATTGCCACTAGCATCAACAGTCAAATCTTTAATATGCTTACCAGTATTAGCTGCTAAAATAGCATTCTTTACAGCTTGTTTCTCTTCCTTGCTTAATTGAGAAATATTTTTAACAGGAGTTAAATTGGTAGGATAGTTAATTTTCACCTTATCAGCAAAAGGAATATAACGCTTAGTCAGATTCTCCTTAGAAATAGTATCCGTAGAGTTATCCTTGTATGTTACCGTTGCGCTACCATCGTTATTGACTTTTACAGCCTTTTTGAAAGCCTCTTCAGTTTGAGTCTGTTCCATACCTTTAAGCTTTTTCAGCACATCGGTATTACTCTTATTAGCATTCCACAGCTTTGTAAGAACAGCCTTTTTCTCATCTTCTGAAAGATTATTTCCATATGTCGAAGAATCAACTTCTACTTTATCTGTAGGATAAGTAAGTTCCAATTCTTGTGAGTATTTTGGCAACGTCGGCGCAAGCGCAACCTTACCAGCAGTGTAATGCCAGTTGCCCATCACCTGGTACACACCTGCAGCAAATTTCAAAGGCTTCGTTTTATCATTCAGTTTAATAACGAAGCTAATCTTAGACTTTCTATTGCCTCTACTCTCCCAGTTAATAATCAAGGCACTAGTAGCGTCCTTATATTCCCTAGAAGTACCGAGAGTATTACCAGATTCGTCATAACCACCGGCTTCACCGGTCATTCTTTCCCAGTTATTCTTAAATTCAGTGCCTTGCTCTTTATTATTATCAAACCAGAAACGGCTGGCAGACTGATTCCAAGACTCCTTTGTATATGTTGCACCTGTTTGTTGAGAAGACGAATCACCAGTCAACTGTTCATCTTTGTACAAAGTAATTTTATTATCTACAATGTCAACACCCTTAGGCACACTCGCCCACCAGAATGGTCGACCACCCCACCATTCACCCTGAGAATTAAACTGGTACTCAACCTTATAATATTGTCCGTAAGTTTTTCTGTCTGCTGTTTCCTTATTATCGTTTTGTTTTTCATCGCATGGCACTAGTTTAATATCCACATACCTCTGCGCCTTTGTAGAAGAATCGCGATTCGCATACCTATAGCTACCATCAGGAAGATTAAAACCATTAGCCCAAGCTTGATGAGTTGGCAAACCAGCACCACAAGCAAGCAAGCTTGCCAATGTTGCAGTCACAGCAATTTTCGGTAAACGTGAAACCGCATACGACTTACATGCTTCTAAACGAGTTCCACTTATCTCTTTCGCCATTGAACGAAGTGTACTCGGCTTCAAATACGCGTAATTCTTAGACACATGTAAAGCATTTTTAGCAGCTTGTGTTTTCTTAACCATTAACAGTCCTCACTTATATATTTTCTCTTCAACTCGCTCTGCAGACGTAAACTCACATCTTGTAAAAGAGCTTGTTAATAGAGCAAAGGATACCCCCCCCCGCGTAATAATTCAAGTAATATAGGCAAAAACTACCATGCGATTAAGGTAACAACTATATTCAATATTAAATATTACAAATAATCATGCGAGCGCCGCATAGCTGGTATTTGGCAACTGCGGCAAAACAACAATCAAACCGGCAGTAAAAATCAGCGCGAGTATAGGCAAAAGCTGCCATTGGCACGTAGATGAGAATGCAAATCCAATCCAAGAACCAGTAGTAGCACCAATCGCAAACGCAAGGCGCGCCCAACCAGAAAACTTAGCGAGCGCACTACCTTTAAACAGAATCTGACGCGCAACAATAATCGGCTCTACTAGTAACATTCCACCAATCGCTTGAAGGAAGAATGCAAAGCACATCATTGGCAAAAGATTAATAAACATAAAGCAATAAGCAAGCAAGCTCACAGCAATACCTAAAATCGCAACTTTTCTTAAACCGAGTTTTTGAGAAGAATGCGCATATAAAACGGATGCGAGCACGCTTCCTACACCAGTAAAAATATACAATATCGTCAAAGAGTTAGAACCATATTGCTTACCAAGACCGAGAAGAATATAAGAAACAGAGCATGCAGGAATAAAAGCAACCAAAAGAGAACCCAAAAGAAGCATGATTTTACTCTTGAGTAACGGATTCGCAGATTGCTTAGCTGCAGATTTATTGGCAACGTCATTTTCTTGCGATACTTGCGATACTTGCGATACTTCTCCTTCTTCACTAATCGCTTGCGATTCATTCTCTACATCTTGCAACGCTTCCTCTTCTGCGCAAGACGCTTGCGCAATGTCTTGTTTCATAATAAATCGCGTAGCACAAGCCGCAAAAGAAGTCACGGACGAGAAAATCAAAACCGCAGGAATCGACCAGCTCGCAATCCACGATCCTAATGGAGAGCCGAGCAAGGTTCCTGTAACACTCGCCAAAACGCTTACAATGCCGCTGTAGTTTACAATCATGCCGTCATCGCCGCCGGCAGCATCAACCTCGAAAACTTCGCTAGCGATATCAATCACTTGCCCGGTAATCAACAATGCGCAAGAAAGAGCTACAAGCGACCACTTCCAAGCTGGAGAGCCAAGCATAAGAAGCGGCAGCAAACTGAGCACGCCTTCTACGCCTTCAGTCATAGCAAGAGCGCGAAAACCGCCAAGCTTATCAACAATCCAACCAGAGCATGGCGAAAGAAAATCGGCAACCGTCATAAAAGTCTTACGAAAACCAATCACCCAAGCCGGCAAGCCAACAATAATAATCGAAGGCAAAACCGAGCCTTCATACGCCTGATTGCCGAGCATAGAAAAACAGAAGCCAACCAAAGCCCATCGCAATGCTGGACTAATAGATCTCATACGAATAAAAATATTATTCCGCTTACCAATAGCCTTCATAATAAGCCCCTTATAAATTACATTAATTGTGTTGACGAATCAACATTATTGATTTACGTTTTCTTAGACGACCTATAAGTTCAGCAGGAAAACCATGACGAATAACATGAAAACGTTCCAATCCTGGTGCGACAATTTGCACAACACTAGGATTGCATTTCATCGATTTACGCTCATAGTGGAATGCGTCACGTTTCCATATATCTATTCCGTACTTATGAAGATCGTTTACTATATTATTTATCTGAATTCCTATGTTAGGAATAGATAAAGTGTCACATATATCATATGACACTAATTTTTGTGAAAATTTCCTACTATCCTGTCTAATTTTTTCTAAGAATAGAGCTTTCTTAATATTTGGATATGAATGTACAAGATGGTTTAGTCTTTTGGATCTATCACGTTCTTCAGGATTAGAATAATCTTTATCTGCACATAACTCTTGCCATAACTCAAGAAGCGAACGATATGTTGCGTATCCTAAAAATTGCGATGCGCCACATCCAAAAGTAGGAATTTCTTCTCTATCTGTCTTATAACATATAGATAGCACCACTGAGCCAGACAAAGCTGGAATCGATACAATATACACCTTGTTACCAGTTGCGCTCTCAATAGCCTGTTTTATTTCTTTCAATAATTCACAATTAGGAATTAAAAACTCTACGCATACATCATCAAATATATTAGAAAGAAGAATATTAGATGTTGCATCTCGTTCAATAAGTTCATTAAGCGCATGCAAAGTCGCTTCTTGGATAGAAGTGCCTGCGGCCCATCCATTATTTGTATAGTAGCAACGAATTAAATTTTCATCAATAGAAGAAAACTCACCAGTAGACTTTCCACCGCAGTATTCTGGTGGTAACGAAGCAATAGCATTATCACTCATACTATAAAAAGTATAATCAGTATTTTTGCTTGCTGAATTAGAAAGATTAAGAATCGCATCTCCTTTTATTCGAAGAGATGATGAACAAGAATACAAAACAGACTGATTCGAATATACTATATGTTCCAATAATTCATATAAACCGCTAGTTAGAGATTCAAGCCCAAGACCTTTACCTCTAGCGGATTCTAAAACAATATCTGCACAATCAGCCTCATCTAAATAAACACACGAATCCAAAATACAAGTAGTGTCTAATGCTGATACTTCAACACTCCATTGCGATACTTCAACACTCCATTGCCACTTCTTTAAGGCAAATACCTCAATAATTGATGACAAAGAATCCATCAATGTAAATTCTCGTTCAGGTGAAACAAAATTAACCATAACATATCTTTTCACAAAATAATGCTGGCAATTTTATTACAAAATAACAAAACCGCCAGCATGTTTATTTCAATTTTCATCATCGTCTGGTATTTCACCAACAAAGAAATCACTCATACTAGTAAGATGTGGAGTGCTATGTTCAGTTCTAGTACGTCCCATAATATTCACCTTTCAATAAAAAATAATAACTCATTTAATTTCCTTCTAAGTTCATTTAAGAACTTTAATAGGAGATGCTATTACTTCTTACAAAAAAATACAATACAGTTGTAAGTCATGAATACAAAACAGTAACAAATAATAAATTTTATTAATTATTTTAAGAAAGACTTATAGTAAATTATTGTATGAATGAAAAATTTTATACTAAATGGGTGTGTTAAAAAGAAAACGATCATTGAGAAAAAGTAAAATATACTGTTGCAACTAATACAAATTTTTAAAGATTAACAAGATTAGACTAAATATAATCCACTAAAAAAGAAGGTCTATAGGCCAAAAAAGGGGCTTATGATAATTACTTAAGTATTTTATGCAGTAATAGCACGATTGTCTTTTAAGCCCCCTTTTAACTCTGTGGTTATTATAAGAATCAATTGCTTGACGTAATTCTTCTGTACTATCCCAGTTAAGTTGCAAGAAGGTTTTCTCTTGCCAGAAGAAGACTATATCCTTGATATTAAAAACCATAAATAGATTCAAAAAATGCACGTTTAGACCATTTGAGACAATCTGTCTCATTATCACTATTCTCTTTAACTACTCTAAGCTTACGATCTAAAAGTCCAATACGTTGCTTAAGTGGAATTATTTTGCCAGTTGTTGCATTATAACGACTAACTAAATAAGGAGCTTCTCCGCACGTTATTTCCATTCGACGTTCATCTACATATGTCATCCAATTTGTTGAGCGTTTCTCTGAAAACTCATCTGTGCTAGAAATCCAACTTTTATATTTATTATGGTTAAAAAATATCTTTTTACCAAAACACGCTTCTAGTTTCATTACGTGTTGACACAATGAAATCTTACTCTTGTACTCTGAAACTATTTATAGGAATCCTGAAATTTTGACATTGAGCTCTTAACCCTTAGTTTGGAGCATCATACTATTTATTATTGAAAATAAGAAAGCTTATCTCAAATAACACTCAAAAGATAACATACAAAAAGATGGCTCTAACATATCGCTAGAGCCATCTTCTAATAAACAATGCCGGTTACTTAAAACAAGCAGTGCCTACTTATTGTTTTTTCATCATTTTCTTCTTAAGAAGAAGTGCAAGTCCAGCAATTGAGAAACCAAGCACTGCGAGCAAGCCTGCAAACGATGCCGATTCGCCTGTCTTAGGAATCATGCCAATATGCTTTTCAGGCTGCGGCTGAGGAGCTGGTGTCTGCGGCTGCAGCTTCAGTTCCGACGCAGGTTGATTTGGAGTTGGGTTAGGCTCTGGATTCGGTGACGGAGTTGGCGTCGGTGCCGGAGGATTCGGAGTTGGATCCGGATTTGGTACAGGATCTTTCGTGTAAATAGCATACACAGTCATATCGCCATTAACTATGCTTGCTCCCGTAAACGTCTCACCCTTACCGTCTTCCTTCGTATTCCACTCCTTGAAGGTATAACCAGCCTTCGTTGGCTTCTTCGGCATAGACTCATTAGTCAACGCATCAGTATCAATAGCCTTACCAGTTTCTACCTTTACTGTTGCATGCGTCTTATCGCCATCCTTGAAAGTAACAGTGCTTTGAGCAGGCTTAACAACATTAAATGTATATTGGATTTTATACTGACTGTCGTTAGCAGCTAAATTGCTATCTTTACCGCTAGCTTCTTGAGGGGCTGCAAAATAGTGAACATATGTCCAAGTATAGGCATTTATTTTTTTATTGGCATTGTCATACCCAATGTTCATATACTCAAGAAATCCGCCAATGGAGCCAGTAACAACATTCTTACCCTCAACAGCATCTTTGGTAATAGCTATATCCTTCATAGATACAGAGATTGTGTTGAGAGAATCCAGCTCATTCTTAAATTGTTCTTCTGTTAGGAGTTTTTCTCCAGCTCCATTTCTTCTCAGTGTAACGATAAGTGTCATACCGGTTTTAACGTCACCGCTTACAGAAGTAGAGAGAGTTAGTAAATCAGGAGATGCATCAGATGTGGTTGTTGCTTTAGATATGTCAAATCCTTTAGGGAATTTAATCGTATACACAAGTTGAGAGTCTGTTAAGAACCTTAACGTTCCGTCGTTCTTTTCATGTATATACATATCATGAGCTGAAAGTTCCGAGAAAATCGGCTGAGATAGCCAGTTCATGTTTGAGAGCGTTAATTTCAAACTTGATAGACTATCCCCGGCAGAAATCTTCACATCTTTTGATATCGTTTCATTATTATAGGAAAGGTCTCCGTAAAACATTGGATTGTCTGTCATCGGAACAGCATGATCATAAACTGTCGGATTCTCAGGCTTGTATTCCTTAAGCATTTTCAGAAATGGGGAAAGTGCAGGTTTTCCATCATCTGAATAAATACCTGTCGAATAGCTAAAATAGACAGGAGTATCTTTAATCTCATTTTTATATTTTTTGCCAATTGCTGTATCTTCAGGCTTCAATACACCTTTAGGGACGGCCACAATTGTTGAATCACCAAAAATAGCTGTATTCGCTTCTTCAAGTTCTATCCAAGTATTTCCTGATTTCATGGAGTTAAAATCTTCAGGCACTTCAGCATGCGCTACTCCCGATGAGAATGCCGTAAGAAACAAAATAGCCAAAATTGTACTTAAAAATTTTTTCATATAATGCTCCGATTAGCGACTTACAGTAAAACCTATTTCTTTAGCAGTAATATCGACAATTTTGATTTCCCAGAACACAAACTTCTTATAAAGCTCGCATTTACCTTCAGCTTTTATATCGCCCAAGTTCTTTACGCTACTATCTTTAATTTCTACAGAATATGGGATACTAACTGAAATAGGATGACCTGTGGTTCCTTTTTCTTTTTCGTATAATTCGAAGAATTCTTTGTAATCGTTCCAGTTTCCAAGTTTAAAAGTAAAGGTCACCGAATTGGTATCTTCATTGTAAGATTTCTCTACGCCACTAATCATGGCTGTATTTGCTGAACAGGTAATTTCATCTAAGTTAAACTTAAAGTTTTTAGAAAAAGTAACAGTATATTTTGCAGTAGGGAAATTTTGGCCTTTATCAAACATTACTAAATGATCCCATTCATTCCCGCCATCAGTGTGACCTTTAATATCCGCTATATACTTATTGTATGCACCTTCAAACAAATCGCTTGCCTCAACCACCCCAGATGCAACGCCTTCATAGTAAAGTTTGCCGTCTTTAATAACATCTTTACCGACATTATTAACAGTCTTAGAAAGATCAATGGTGCCAGTAATTAATTTTCCACCTTTTACATATTCACTGGGAACATTGTTCTCAGCCGCAAAGGCCTGTGTAGTTCCAGCCATAACACCAAACGCTACTAATGTTGCCATCAATAGACCCATTGTCTTTTTTACTAATGTTCTCATATTTTCCTCCTTATTAATCTAATAATGTTCTTTTTATTGTTTTGAAAAATCGCATAAAAATAGGCAGGAACACATACCCATCCATCAGGTATATATTTCTGCCAATTAAAAAATTCTACGTGAAAAGAGACAGAACTACACTGTCTGTCTGTCTGTCTGTCTGTCTGTCTGTCTGTCTGTCTGTCTGTCTGTCTGTCTGTCTGTCTGTCTGTCAAGGATTTTGTCAGTCTTTTCATGGCTTGTCAACCTTTTTCGCATAATTACTATCATTAGTGTATCAGATTAGCTGTTAAAAATCTCGCGCACATCAAACTGTACTATTCTTGTAATACTGTATATCTTGCCGAATCGTTTCTAGCGAACTTTGTGTGCCCACATGTCTTGCGTAGGTTTTAAGTAGTCTTTTTTGCACGTTTTGACCGCTTAATTATGAATGGTTTTACCTAAGATCGTAAGGAGATAGTAGCCATATGTGTCTAATTTGCACTTTATTAGCTATGCTTGGAGTCCTGGAACACAGATTAATACCGTCGTTACAATTTTGACCGGTGCTGTGGTGACGCTTCTAGTGTTCTGGAAACAACACAAGACAAGGTAGCAGTAAAACTATACTTTTCATACACAGAAGTAGCAGCGGCAACAACCGCAAAAGCAGACAACACCATCATGCGCATTTAATGTCGCCAACAATATTCCCTCATAAACGAAGCAATTACCTGCAAATCTTTGCCTTCATAATATTCAACAAGCAACTTTTACTACGCACTCATAAATGCCACGAATCAACTGCCCACACTCAGTTTTTAAGGACACGAAAGACGCGAGAGCAAAAGAAACCCTTTTTGCAAGACATCTCATTCAATCATTTTTACCGAGAGAAACAAGTCCTGAAATGGCTCACCAGATTGGTATAAAGCTGTATAAGAATATACTTAAAGACGAGTACGAATTTGTCTTATCTACTTACGTAGATAAGGGCATATCCACAATCACATCATCTTCAACAATGTAAATATGATAACGGGTAGATGCCACCAGTCTAATAAGAAAAGCTGTCATCAAATCAGGTATCAAAGCGACAAGCTATGCAAAGAAAACAACCTACCTGTCATTGATGAGTTTTACGAAAGTTACAAGAAGAAATATAAGACTAACGGTAAATCTTGGTATGAGAATAAACAGACAAAGCGTGGTACTTCTTGGAAAAGCAGGCTGCAATTTGATATTGACAGAATGGTAAAACAGTTTAAGGATTGGGATGATTTTTTAAAGAAAATGGCTAATCTTGGCTATGAAATTAAGTATAGCAAACACATTGCTTTTAAACCGAAAGATAAGCCGAGATTTACAAGATCTAGAACAATCGGAGAAGATTATACTGAAGAAAGGTAAAAGGAAGCAAAGGCTATGAATATTGGGCAATGATATGTACCCCTTTTCTGGACTGCTAGTGAAAGGAGTACATATCATAAAATAAAGTCTCTGTCTGTAGTACTACAAACAGAGATTCTGCAATAGTATTTTTTATATTTAATCTATATCGTACGTGCCACGGTCTTCGGCAACCATAGAATCAGTAGGCTTACGCGCATAAGATACTGTTTTAGGAAGAGATGATTCCTTTGTAAATTTTATTTCCTTCCTCCACCGAACAGACTCTATAGATTCCGCAAGTGCAGCCTTTTCCTTTATCGGCTTACCTGAATAATGGTACATTAGGTACCTTGTATCAATCACAATTCCTTGGATTCGTTCATAGTATTTTTTGTTGCATCTCCAGTCGCCAATTGCCTCACCAATGTTTCCAACAAAAGACGTCAGACTAAAATAGTTCTTTGCCATATTGTACGGCATGATGAAAGCATTAAATAGAGATTTCGCATCTACATTCTTATTCTTTTCCAAATATTCGCCATATGTAATTTGCTTATTGATTGACGAACCGTTAGGCAGATGGTCAGGAATCCCAGTCAAACCGTATTTATAGTACTTAGCGTCAAGAACGTAATATTTATCGTTATATATCATGATTGTATCCGGAATCAAAGGCTTCTTTTCTTTGTATTTGCCGCAATCAAGCAACCATCTTGAACGAGGAAAATATTTATTTTTGTCCTTCTCTCCAAATGCTCGATCAATTAATTTTTCCCACACATGATCAAAGTCATCTGTACCAAAGTAGAATTGCTTATCTGAAGTCTTCTCATACATATACTCAAGCATGTCATTCATGCTACGAAATAAGGATTTCTTCCTATCGTCATTTGTAGTAGCAAGCTTGTTTTGGACAATTCTTATTGACGTCTTAATATCCGGATGTGACCCTGATTCCTCTGGCATATAGGGAACATACAGCCATCCAAGTCTCTTAAACGCTTCATACACACAGAATCTATTGATCTGCGTTATTTCTTTCGTGTCATTTGGAGTTGAAGATCGAACTTCAAACTGTGTAAACACAAAAGAACTCACACCATTTCTGCTTTGAACAAGAGGCATTTGCTTTCGTGCAGTTCTTGCCCAATCCTGCTTACCAGTTGAAGCAGTAGTATATACTTGCTCTTTCTCAACATAATAGGCGCCACCAATTGAAAAATAATATTCTATAACATTTTTATACGCATTGATAGGGAAGCCTACTAATTGTGGTGCTGTAAACTTATTAATTGCCAATAATCTGTCATCTTTTGTTGTAAATTCAGATAACACTTGTATTAAATGCTTTATGTCTGTTCTAATTTCAGCATCGGTTTTTGGCAACTCATATCCGATTGGAAAATAGACCATAGCATTATCAGAATCAGCTTTGATACCAACAAAACGATCACCATCTTCATTTGTGTTAACATGGCAGTGTTTTTTAATATCAAATTCCTTGATTGACTTTGATGCTGAGTCTAAATCCATATAAATCACCACCTTAATCTTCTTCTACATTAGCAAATGCATCCCTGACATTATCTTTAAACACCTTAAAGCGCTCAGTACCATTGGCATACATAAAAGCATGTATTACTTGTTCAAGACTTTGATATTTATCAACATCAAAGATAATTTCACGGTTGAATTTAAATGCATCATCCCAAAGATATTTTATTACCTTTTCAGGGAACTTCCTATTTTGTCGCATTGCATCACGAATCACTGCAATTCTGGACTTCTCATCATCTGTAAGGGAACCACTGGTTTCTTTCATACGAAGAGCATCGCATTCTTTCAGAGCTCCCATAGTGTCATCGTATTTAAGGTCATGAACATGAACAAAGTATGCTCCAAGCCTCTTATCCTCCGCAGAAGTCATCCTTGCACTATTCTCAACAACAATCTTATTGATTTCAACACAGAAATTTTTCCATGTTATTCCAGTGTCAAGGATTTCTGCATCAGCAAGCGAACTGTCAACACTGGCAAAATCGTTCTCGATAAGACGCATATCCCATCTGCGCTGAAAAGCTGTATCTAACGTGAAAACATTTTGATCTGATGTGTTCATCGTACCTATGATGGAAAGGTTTGAAGGAATACGAACCTTTTCTGTTTTTCTATCCTTGCCGTACATCTCCTCAGCAATATTCATATTTGTAATACCGTACTCACTTGTACCGATGGGATATCCGTTGTCATCAATATCACGAATTTCTACTTTACGGTCAAGCAACTGGAACACTTCTCCGAAGATAGCAGGAGCGTTACCACGATTAATTTCCTCAATAATAAGGATGTACTCCTTGCTCGGATTGTTATATGATTCACGAAGGATATTCGTAAAAGGTCCAGGAGTAAACTTATAACTTACCTGTCCATCATCTGAAACTGCTGGAAGAATCTGTCCAATGAAATCTGAATAAGTGTAGTCAGGATGAAATACAAGTCTTTCTACAACACTTCCAGGTTTGCAATATTCATGCTCAATAGTCCAACTCTTACCAGAACCCGGAACACCATATAGAAGAATATTACGCCCACTTACAACGCGATTATTTTCAAGCGAATCTTGTCTATCGGTCTCTTTATCTATATTTACATCCTCGGAGTCTATTATTTTGTGGTTGATAGCTGCAGAAAGGTTTCTACTCTTTTTTGATATTCCTCTAGATTATTAAACTGACCTTTTAATATCTGAACATCTCCATTACGGCACTCAAGGTATGGGTTCAGTCCATCCGAAAGCAGAGATTTAAGTATTCTTAAAGAACCTTTAGCTTCTTCATCTCCATTTAAGTCTACATTATTTTTAGTTTGCATTAGTTTCTTATACACGTCGTTTTGATTAAAAATAACATCATTAGTACCATCAACTAATTTAAAGATTGCGCCTTCAGATATTGCAGTTAACAAGCGACTCAATCGAGTCTCTATCTGCTTATCATAATTAATATCAACACCAATCCACAAAATCAAAATACGTACATAAGCATCCCAATCATTGTCAATTAGAGTATCGATAATGTCAGCATTAACCGTATAGATTAATTTTTTGGGATACCTTATTCCACCTGTCCTTTCTGCACTAGTAGTTTTATCTTCATCAATAAAGCTGATTTTTGCTAACTTCCAAATTAGCTCAAAGGCTACTATTAGCGATTCCATTTGAGACTTAAATAGTGAATTATTATTTATAGCATCTATTACTGTATCAATGTTAATACCATCTTGTTTACAAATTTGTGCTAGTTTATTTTTAATAGCAGTTTTCAAATTTGGATTAATTACTATTTTGTCTTCACTTTGCACGGAATACTGAAGCTCAGCAGACTTAATAGAGCACTCCCAAAACAAAAGTATTAGCGCGACAGCACTCTTAACATGTGGGAGCGAAGATTTAATACCAAGCTTTAAATCCAATGCACTATAAGCGGACATATTATCTGGTCTATTCATCAATGTTTCCCTCCATAATATCATTTTTAATTACTCTAGCGATTGCTGATGCCAATAGTGGCGGAACAGCATTACCAACTTGTCTCATTTGAGAACTCTTACTACCAATGAATATGAATTCATCTGGGAATGACTGTATCCTGGCCGCTTCTCTTACTGTTATTGCCCGATTTAAAAAAGGATGAGTAAATTTGCCTGAAGAAGGTGTATCAAATCTTGTTGTTATCGTGACGGATATATCATCTTTTTTCATCCTGGTCCACGTACCACTATATATGGATTTAGTTAGATGCTCTTTTGGTAAAACTTCTTTACCGGCATTAGGAGGAATCATTCTCAATCTTTTTAATGAAAGTGGAGAGTGTTTTGTTGCCTTATGATTATACAAAAGGTTAGCATGTCCACGTAATTTTTTTTCATACTCGCTTTGAGGCGCATATCTGTATTCTTGCACCTCATCACCTTCTCCTGATTCTAAAAATGCCAAGTCGCTAATTGCGTCCCATATAGTTACTTTCTCATTCAGCGAGGATGGTAAAGACGGAGCAACCCCATTCATTTTGCCAATAATAACTGCTCTTTTTCTATTTTGTGGTACTCCAAAATCCGCGGCATTAAGTACTCCATGCTGCAAAAAGTACCCCATAGCATTAAATAGCGTCTCAATTTCATTAAAAAAATAACCTTTTTCAGCAGTAAGCAGGTTTGGGACATTCTCCATTACAAAATACTTAGGTTTTACAAGCTCAACTACCTTTACATAATATTCAAATAAAAAATTTCTTTTATCGTAGATTGTTTTCCGCTGACCTTTTTGCGAAAAGCCTTGGCAAGGTGGCCCTCCTATAATGACGTCAATCTTATTTTTATATGTTCCAAAAACAGCATCCAAATCAAGAGAGGTAATATCACCAACGACCATTTTTGTTGTTTTATGATTTTTCATATAAGCGTTTGCAATGGATTCATCATACTCATTAGCTAAAAGAACACTGAATCCTTCTTCTTCAAAGCCTAACGATAATCCTCCTACGCCTGAAAATAAATCTATTACCGTTGGTTGCATTTATTTGCCCTCTATCCTAGATTTAGCAATGTTGTAGTATTCTGAGTTTAATTCTATACCTATAAAATTGCGACCAGCTCGTTTTGAAACAACTCCCGTTGTTCCAGAGCCCATAAATGGATCTAGAATATTATCACCAGGGTTGGAAAGTATTTCTACAAAGTGCTGCATCAAACTTTCTGGCTTTTGCGTTGGATGTTTTCCATATTTTCTTTCGCTATTCGGAGTGACGGATGTTTCTATAAAATCATGAAACATAGCTCCACCATTGTTAAATGTTCCAGTCTTTGTTTTATAAGTGAAATACACCCATGCTTCTGTAGAATTTACAAAATGTAAATTCATATTTCTGGGCATAGGGTTAGTTTTATGCCAAATCCCTGTTGTCTTATAGTAAAATCCATATTCCTCAGCTAACTTTATAATCGTTTCAACTTTTATAATAGCCATAAACACAATCATAGAGCCACCCTTTTTCATGACTCTAGAAGATAGTTCAAAAAAAGACTCCATGGATTTCTTCCATTCCTCAAAACCCATGTCATCCCAACCTGCGGCAGCAAAAAAATTGTCTCTCATCTTTTTTAGATTAGTATCTCTAGTTTTCATAAAACTACCAAGATTATATGGCGGATCTGTAACAATTAAATCTATTGATTTTGCCCTAAGATTATCCATAGCAACAATACAGTCATCGTTGTAAAGTTCTATTTTAGACAATATGAATCACTCTCCTAACTTAACAGCTACTCTGCACTTTCTCCACTGGCAATCCATTTATCTAATTCCGAGCGTTTAAATTTCCAAAGTTTTCCTATTTTATATACTGGCATATCTGGTTTTTTTCTTATCCAGGTTCTCAGAGTGACAGTTTTTATCCCCAAGTATTCTGCCGCTTCATCAATGCTGATATAGCCTTCTTCATTTTTCATCTGTGTTATACCACCTCTAAATTTTCATCACTACAGACCCAACTACCATTATATCTGCTTTTTATAAAAGGTCAATGTATTTGGTTGTATTTGGATATATTTCATTATATTTGTATATATTACTAGATATTTTACATTATAAGAAATTGCCTATCTTTGACGCTGTAGCCTGTGAGCAAGTCGTGTGTACTTTTTACCGTTACCATCCTGTGCACTCGACCCTAGAGCATTGATATCTTCCCTCAAACAGCCAAACTGCACTCAAAAAGCACGCCGAGCCAGCTTACAGCCGCCACTCATTAAACCTTTTAACGATAGACCCTGTAAACCCCTGCTACACAAAGACAAAATTTGCCCAGTTAATCAGCTCTTGACATCAATACAACAGTCTCCACGTGGATTGAGAGACAAATATGAAATGAATAAAAGTTAATAGTTTTCAAAAGCTCGTGCTCGGGAATATGTGTGGGAATATAAGCATAACTAATACGTTAAGCTATTCACTACAAATCTAAACTATTCCTATCCAATAGGAAGTCGAATAAACTAATAGTAAGTATTCCATGCTCATCCAAAAAAGGTTTTATTCTATCTTTTACGATAATTATTTTTCTTAAATGAATCATCAATATATAACAAGGACGCTTTTTCTTGATGTATCTTTTCGATTGAAGGAAGACTATAGGCAGATTGAATATAATATCTTTTACTTCCAAGATTAGCTATGAAATCAACTTCTAACTGTTTCTTGATGCCTTTATTATTAACATTAAACGTATATTATATCTGTGAACAACATCTCGTAAACGTACGCCTCTTCCTATTTAGAATTATTTCCATTTCGGAATTTAATCTAAATACATTATGAAGAATAAGCTCATGGAACTCAACGCTATTTAGAAATCTATCGCAAAAAGTCTCTGACCTCACCCAAGCTAGCCGTGGACACTCTTTAGAATAAATACATCGCGTCCACTCCACTTAGGAGTTGCAAAACACGTACTTGCATGATGTCATCCATTTAATTAGTCTCGCTGTCTAGTCGGAGAATTGTTTTACTTGCTTGACTTAATAAGCACGACTGTCCAAGCGATAAGAATCAGTTCCATTGCAATGGCTACTCCAAGCAGATGATATAACTCCATAATAGCGAAAGCTGCAATAACTGGAACCATTACGCTTATTAGAATAGAAACTAGCTGCATTTGCTTACGACAGTTTGAACATTTACTCATTTAGATGCCTTCCTAGTAAGCTGGTGCATTTAGAATCACCAGGGTCTCAAGTGGACGATAATATAACAATAATGCTAACGTCCACTGATGAAATTCAACTATTTGAAACTAACGGTGCTAAAGTACCTCTCTCACTAATTAACAAATTATCATAGTTGGCGTGAATGGCATTCTGAGTGACGGTGGCACCATTCATGTCAAGAGGACGAATACTGTCATACTTTTTGTTACAACGTATCTGTCACCTTATCATTCTTCTTTTTTCACATTCATTCTGCCTTACCCATTGGTAAGTAGTAGATTTTACCGTCTTTAGAAATCAATTGCACATCCTCGGCATACAGGTCAGAGGTGTCCTGCGGATGTTTAATGGATTTGACTGATGCTTGAGCCGTTATCATATCTACTGTTTTTTTGTTAATCGCCCTAAAATTAAGGTCATCATCAAATAATCCAGGAATAAAATGAATGACGCGATCGATTCCATCTCTTTTACGCTTGATCTCATCTGTATCAATGCTTAAACGATTTACGGATGTCTGATGCCAGCCAGTCAATAATGCTTGAGTATCTTCCACCTGCTTTGTGTATGTCGGCAAAAGCGCTAGGCACTGCTTTCTTGAGACAGCCCCCAGATGAAGCGTATACCTCAAGTCGGAAATCTTATACAGCACATCAAGCAATGCTTTTTGGTATGTATACCAGTTTTGCGCTTCTTTTAATTCCTTTTCATAAGATGCATAATCCAGGTCATTTTTCTTTGTAAAGCCCGCCAAAGTTAAATTAACCTGACCAAGTAACTGAGTACATTCTTCTTCTATATTATCGAGCTGCGCAATCTTTGACAGTCTCAATTCATCATTCTCAAGGATCTCTACTTGAAAGTCGGCAATTTTCTTAACATGAGCAACAAGTGAAAAAACTCGACTTCGAAATTCATTATCTTGGAAATCAGATATTTTTGAAATTCCATCACGGATTGATCCAAGCTCTGCATTTATCTGCGTCATGTAATACTGCCCAACAACAATTGATGCCAATCCCATGGCTACACCCACATTATTCGCTACTACATTTTTAGCTTTAACCGCTACAAGGTTTGCATGACCCTTGATTCCATTAGCACCAAAATAGAGTCCTCGAACCGCTCCTTTCATAGCCTTAGAATTGGTAAGTTTAGCACCAGCCGGGATTATAGCGCGATACAAAACCTCGCTTCCCGCTTTTGCAGTTTGGACTGCATTGGAACCTGCTATACTAGCCTGCACCAATCCGGAAAACAAATTGTTCACACGCCCCAGAATTTTACTATCAGTTATCTCCACCAGCTTACTATCATCAGATATTGCTTCTACCGGAAGCATTTCCATCTGAATGACAAGTTCATCGAGCTTTTGATTTGGCTGAGATAATTTACTTGTTTTCTTTACTATCATCGCACTATTATTCAAATCAGAGCTATTCTCGTCTTCGGGAATATTTGTTTTCTTTAGCCTATTAATTAGGAAAGCAGCAATCATCACCACTGCCACAATACATATGCCAACTACAACATACTCTATATTCAAAGTTCCTCCTTTTAACGTTCTATAATAGGAATAGTAAATTTTGCGAATAAATCAAGCCTCACCAATCTTGATATCTATCTCACAACCACAACTACCCGACATCTAACCCGGCAACTCCATTTATTGACATCTATCTTGGCAACTCTACCATCACACTTTTGGTTGGTTCTCCTTTGGATAAATTTCTGCAGAGTGTTTTGTCTGCCCAATTCCGAAGTCCCCAGATTGCCAGAAAACCGCAGCATTACCGAGCTTTTGCGGCTATTTTCTGTCACTCTCAACATCAAAACAACACTCTCCATGTAAGATTATTAGGCTATTTTGAAAAATTAAATATCTCTGCAAAACCCATTTGATTTTATAAAAACTATAAGATTTCTGTTGTTTCGAGCATATAAGTTTTGATTAGACTAATGTATATATTATATAAACTATTAATCTTTTTTAGAGATTTATCGCTCGAAATATTTGTCCAGCATCATCTGCAATTTTTTAATTTGCATAGAGTTGCAACTTTACAATAACAGTATACTTATTTTCATTAAACCTAATTTATTTTATCTGCAGCTGGATCAACTTCACAGAAATGATCTGGGTTTCGCTTACATTGCAAAGCAGGCACTTTTTTTGTAACCTCACGTTTTGTTTTTCCATTAGGATATGTTGTATCTCTCCATTCTACAGCCTTATTGAAATATTTCATTGTGCCACCACATATAGGGCATTTTTCAATATGAATTTTTTCTATCGTAAGTTTTCTTCCAAGACCACTAATTGCATAATTAAAGAATAACGGATGCCTAGTTTCTCTTTTAGTAATATCTCTTAACCATACAATAATTGCCAAAAGTATAATTATTACTATAGCTAAGATTCCCCAATATATAATATTATTGTTTGCATTTATTTGAATACTTTTATTGGTAAATAAATTAATTAAAGGTTCAAATAGTTTATAAAACGGGAAAATTCCTATCAGGGAAATAAAGATTCCCATCCATGATAGAATTGCCATTGTTATAGGGCTTCTCCAAACAGGTTCAGGCGTATATGTCGCAGTTTTTCCCGATGAATTCCCATTAAAATCTGTATTGTTTCCGGAAACAATATTAGTGGGTCCATTAAAAACATTCCCTGAAACGGTGTTAATATTTGATTTAGAAAATTTATCTTTCATATACATTCTCCTATGATCTTCATCTTTTCGAACTATATTTCTTAGACTTGCGTTTGACCGTTCCGTCCTCTCCAACTTCCACATTACTACGAACCGCCATCTCAAGCTCAACGGCTTCAAACTTCTCTTTAGAAATAATGCCTGCATTCAGCATGCCATGCTTATCTTTCTTATAACCATAACAAGCCCTACTATAAAGACCCGACGTGCCATCTTCTGCTCTACGCCTTAATCCCCAAACAATATTCTCGCTACGCCAATCATTTTCAGCCTGACAGCACGCTTGAACCACACTGATTAAAAGTTCATCATCGACAGTTTCCGTATCAATCTTATCGGTCTCAAAGATAATCCTTGTACCACATGATCGAATCTTTCTAATAGCCTCTAAGCCTTCTTTCGTATCACGACCAAAACGACTCACACTTTTAGTAAGAATAATATCAAGATTACCTTTCTCACACTCATCAATCATTCGATTAAATTCAGATCTTGATGAACCAACCTTCACAGGGTGGGTGCACTTTTTAACGATAGAAGCGAGCAATCACAAAAAGGTTTAATTTTCTAAAACCAATCTCACATCACGACTGCCAATCAGCATTCAAGCTCTTCAAAAAAACATCATCTATCAGATAGCTATCACCACGAACCGCCTGATCATATCCTTTAACCATCAACGCATTAAACGTTTTCTCATCCATAGCATCTTGTGCTGTAAGAGACTTTGGAATAGTAAGCGAAAACAGAATACCATTATTAAGAATGATTTGACGATAAAACATGTCAATAGCCATAGCTCTAGGGACTCCAATCGTTTCCAAAATTCGATCTGCCTGCTGCTTAATATTTTCTTGTATTCTCACATTCACATTCGCTGTTTTTAATATTTTTCCTATATATTAATCCAATACCTTCTTGTTGTAACGTTTCCTCTTGATAAGTTATTTTTCACTTTGTTTTCTAAAATTCCACCATTATTTTCTATAACTTTTATCGATCCGATATTGTCATCATCACACGTAATCAAAACCTTATGCAGATTCAAAGTCTCTTTACAATATGTAAGTGCCATAGAAAGCATTTTTGTTCCATAGCCCTTCATGCATTCAGATTGTCTAATTTCGTATCCTATGTGACCACCATAGTTAATTAAAAAAGAATTTAATTCATGCCTAATATTAATTTCACCAATAAATTTTTCATTATCTATCAGCCAAAACGTAGTAGCTCTAACATAATTTTCAGGCAAATTTATACCATGTTCAATATTATAAGAACTCTCTATAATTGTTTCGGGGTTTATAAAACGTCTTTCTGCATTCGGCCTAAAAATTTCATCTTCTTCATTTGCTTCTATATAACCTTGGATATATTTACTATCTGGTCTAATTAATTTCATAAGTTCTCCTTATTCTTAATATGTGATTCTAATAAGAATACAATTCTATTAAAATTAGAGTCCATAATAGTCTGTTTAGCTTTAATAGTATTACTGTTTAAAAAAACCACACATACAAGCTTTATTAAAGAAAAATTTTTTTATTTTTTCTTTCAATTAGTGCGAGCTTTTCAAATCCATAAAATTTTTCTTTTCCATAAAGCACAGCTTCTACTAGAAAAATAATGTATGATACAGCCAAATATACAAACAAAAAGTGGGTGCACTTTTAAACGATAGGAAATATCGCAAAAAGGTTTAAGACCTGCTTAATAGCTTGCTGAACAATCTTACGCAATAATCAACATGCCACTAGCATTACACCCACTCTCCATACGCGAATTTAATCTTTATATAATTAACTAAATCCCATATTTATTACCTAAAACCCTATATTTGTTAAAGTACCTTTACGCTGTTGAACCGCCACACCAACATTCCATATAATCACGCCAACAATTGCCCATAACATGCCAACAACAAGAATCACAAGTAGCGATACGCCAACATTTACAGAACCATCAACTATACTACGAGATGCTTGAGTAACATGAGTTACTGGAATCGCATATAACACGTATTGCATCATCTTAGGAAATACGCTAATTGGAGCAATCACACCACAAACAATAGGAAGTATTGCACTAAGCGCGTTAGAAATAGTATAAACATCATTCATCATCATGCTTATAGCAGCTACAGCAATACCAAATCCCGTAGAAGCAACAGGAACAATAAGGAACAACAGCATCAACGCACTCATATTAATCATCAAGAAAGCACTCGGGCTTACTACAAGCATTGTTATAAACAAAGTCACAGCATCACTCACTAAAGAAATAGTCACGAGCGCAACAATACGGCCGAACCATAATGGTAATGCAACTTTCGCGCTTGTAAGCACGAATGGTGTTGTTCCTTCAAAACGATCCCATGCTAGTGCTTCTGACACAGTCATACTTGTGGAAATAGAACATGCACACATCACAGCAGCAAGAGTTGAAGCAATCAAACTATGATTAAAACCAGCGCTAGTTGCAGCACTAGCTGCTCCATTGAATCCTCCACTTACAGCCCCAGCTAGAAAAACGTATAAGAACGTGGATAAAAGAGGCTCAATAATCATACGAATAACAGCAGTATTCCAACTATTTAAGCTAGGTATACTCTGTATACTCACTCTTGCGCCAGTTCGTATACTAGATAACACGCTCACGTGACCATACTGAGAATATTGATTATATTGATGCAATTCAGCGTACTTACTATTTTTAATAATTTTATTTTGCATAGTTTCAACCTGATTATTATTTCGTATCATATTATGTTCAAACTTCCATTAAGCGTTGCAAGTCGAATAGCATGACGTAACATAAAACCTGCAATAACAAGCAGAACGCTGGATAATACAACGCATAACACAATTGCTAACACAGTAGTAGTATTAAACGATTGCGCATGAACCACCCACACTGCAGACGTGAGCGGATGAATAAACGCAATAATGCGAGCAGGCAATGGCATTGATTCTACAGGTATCACTATTCCACAAAGCATCCATACAGGAATTAAAATCAAACCTTCATAAACTGTAGCTTTACGGCATAATACAAAAATTCCAGATAATAATGCAGCAGAAGCTACGCAAGCAAGCATAGAAAGTAAGTATCCAACTAACTGCGTGAATGTTATCATAAAGAAACCATGGCAGAAAACAGCAACGGTAATAATCGCAAGCGGCATACCAATGCACCCAAGTAAAGCTGCGGATCCTACAATAGGAAGAAACACTTCAGAAGGTGAGATAACACTTAAAGTTAAATATTGTAATGTTCCTAAATAACGCTGGTATCCAATAATTCCAACAGCAGTAGTTGTAGCAGACCATAATCCAGCTATAGAAGAATCAACCCAAATATTATTAAGGAAGTTGGCACAATTATGAGAAAAACCATAGTATGCAACAATTTTCATCAACGCAAAACATACTGGAGCAAGTATCGCATTTTGCAAGAAAAACGTTGTTTTCGCTAAGCTTTTAAGCTGAAACCACATGCCACGAATCACAGAAGCGCATGAACGAGTAGAAGTATTCATATTAAGCCTCCTACTTACTCAATGAAAGTGAAGAAGACGAAGAAGACGACGTAGCAGCAGAAGAAGTAGAAGTATTTGATGCAGAAATATTATCATTTTGCACAATAGCAAGATACGTTTCTTCCAAACTTGCAGCGCGATCACCTAAACGTGTAATCCCATCAACAGGAATTTTAACATTTCGTTCTTGAGATAATGCTTTGCTCCACGCGATAGTAATATTTAACACTCCATGCGATTCAAAAACATCACACCACAACACTCCATCAAGTTTTTGCAATTCTTCCTTAACACTAGGAGTTCCACTTGATGTTTCACCTTCATACGCGTACATTGTTACATGATCAATATGCTGCAAAGAAGCCAACTGCTGAACACTTCCCTGAGCAATAATATTACCGTGATTTATTACAGCAACAGTATCAGCTAATTTCTCAGCCTCACTCATCTCATGCGTAGTTAACAAAATCGCTATTCCTTGATCTCGTAAAGCATGAATAATTTCACGTACTTTCCTAGCATTTTCAGGATCCAAACCAGTGGTAGGCTCATCTAAAAGCATAAGATCCGTTCTAGCAACCAGCGATCGAGCAATATGCAACCGCTGCCACATTCCCCTTGAAAAAGTTTGAACAGCATCATGAGCTTTATCAAGTAAATCAACTTGCTCAAGAGCATCGTGAATACGCTTTCCTTGCTCCCTATATGGAACAGCAGAAAGATCCGCAAAATAACGAAGATTATCTAATGCACTTAACTTTTGATAAAATCCTCGCTCACCTCCAAGAAGTAACGACACATGCTTACGCGCTTCTCGAGGATTACTCACAGCATCAATATTGGCAATACGAACACTACCACTATCAGGAGCTAACAACGTACCAACAATTTTTACGGTAGTTGTTTTACCTGCACCATTAGGGCCAAGCAAGCAAAATATTTCACCAGAATGAATATCAAAAGATACGTTATGTAAAACTTGGCGAGTTGTCTTCTTACGACCAAATCCACGAGAATAAGATCTTGTTATATTATCAATACGCAATATTAAGTTGCTAGCTGACTGCTTATTATTGTTATCGCGACTATCAGTTGCGTTTTCTATATTATTATTCATTATTATTACTTCGTTCTTACGTGTTATTAAAGCTTAATTTTTACTGTTATTGAATAAATTTCAACAATGAAAATTAATTAGATAAAGAGATAACGCTTGCTTACAAGAACGATAAGAACGCGCAAAAACATGCAAAAAAAAACGTACAAAAACCAACGCGCATGCGCAAACATAATGAAACAAAACACCATGTGCAATGCGTGTTTAATACTGCTAAAGAATATGTATCTTAAGCTGTTTTATGTGCTTTTATATGCCTTTCAAACCGTTCTTAAGACTAGCGATCATTTGGGCAGTCATAGCGCAACACCTCATAAACTTAAATGTGCTTTACGTGGAAAATTATATTAGCATTCCGCAAAAAACTCAAATATAAGCAATCACAAAACATTTGTTTAACATGTGCAAAATATTACTATTTCTTCTTATAACCTATAGCAACATTACCTGCTTTATTAAGCCCTGGTACTTTAAGAACACAAGAGCTTGACTTACAAGAGCCTGGCTTGTCTTTTAAATCAAATTTTCCAACTAAAAATAAAGCTTTAAGTCCTGGACCAGGTAAATTGAACGATGAGTCAACTAACTTAATACGCTTATCTCCAAGAGTAACTTTAGACAAATCATAGTGAGAATCAAGAATGTCTCGTGACACAAAGAGATACAATTCATCCTTATTTATATAGTTTTCTGGTATACGAAACTCTTCTTGAGACACCGCCACCGTCTCCCAATGATACGACGCAAGCTCCGCCTTCTCATCATCGTCGGCACATCCCGCAAGAGAAAAGAGAGTACCTAGCAGCAGAAGCATAACAAGACAACTTTGAAAAATGGTTTTACAAAAAATAGTTTTACTTCTCATAACACTACTAGCCTCCTTTTCGTTAACACGACTCTGTATCAAATGATCATAAAACAGATTATTAAGTAAACAAGATCTACCATTCGCTCTGATTACTGTAATAATCTTAATAAATATATTATTTTTTTTATTAATTTGTCTAGATTATTGACACTAATCTCTTCATTTACTAGCAAACTATAATTTTTATAAACAGCAAGATTCGCAGAGCCAGAGGAACCAACATAATTGTGAGCGTTTAATGCTTCCAACAATATTCCCTCATAAACGAAGCAATTACCTGCAAATCTTCACCTTCATAATACCCAACAAGCAACTTCTTAAACTCAGGAACCCTATTTTCTGGAATAACCAACAAGCCATTACCATGAGAAATCAAACAGTGTAGGGAACTTTTTTACAATTATTTAACCGATTTGATCCCCAAAACATAAACAACTAAATTAATAATCACTCGACAGCAAAATAGTCTTAATGCTCATTGCAGAATGGAAGTTAATATTGGGAATATTGTAGGAGTGTAAACATCCAAGACAATTGTAAACAGAGAGTTGTTAATTTTTTTGTTCAATAATTTTATCGGTAAATGCCTTTAAAAATTCTCTAGAATTACTCCAGCCTGCGCCATTGTTTAATCCCGAGAAATCAAAACCAGATATTTCATCTAACGCTTTACTACAAACCCATTCATACATTCCAGCCTCTTTGCTTTTATATATTATTAGGAACAATGGTTTCATTGCTTTTTTACCCAACGACACAACACTCTTGTATTGCTTAGAATATACTACATCGTTATACCACCCTGTCAGCCGATAGTATTTATCTTTGACCCCCTTTTCACCAATCTCGTCGCATAGATTTTGTAACTGTTTAGCAACATACGTGAGAACCTTTTCATCTATGTTTTTTATGAGCAAAGTTTCATCAACACCATTTTTACTTACCTCTTTCCAGTCAACATCTTCATTATTTTCTGAGTGTCTTTCATTCCTTGCAGACTTTTGATTTTCTGTTTTTACTTCTCTATTATTATCACTAAAATTATTCTGACTCTTACAACCTGAAATAAGTGACATAAGGCAAACTACCATAGTCAAAAAAGCATAATGCTTGATATTCTTCATTTATGCCTCCTCTACAACTTAATCTTTACCTAATTGCAGCTACGATTCTCATGTTCAATCTTCACTTTGTTCTTCACCATCATCTGCCAAATATTTATTCATCTCGGAGTACAAATCATCTTTGAGTTTAATAAAACTGACGGGATGTAAATTATGGACAAAGAATGCAGATATACAGCCTACAAAATAACTATAGCTAAAAATCATCCGATAATCTACAGGATTTTATTTCCATACATAAACAAATGTGTGGCAAAATGAGTACACGCTTTAACGATAGAAGCGAGATATTGCAAAAGGTTTAATTGCCATTTATAACTTTCTCAATATCTCTTTTCCCATAAAGCACACGAGAAACCACAACTTCATACTTTTCTTCAAAAACAAAATAAAAAATAAGAAAATTATCACACGACACGAACCCTATGCCTTATGCAAGGACTCAAAAACCTTATCCGCAGGCTTCACATCACCAGATAAAACTGACTTATAACCCTTTTCCAACTCATCATTCAACTCACCTTGAGTCATAGAACTCACATCACGCGGCTCTCTATAACCCAATTTCACATCAAAAGGAAGCCCCTGCTGCAAAACAACCTGCTTATAAAACATGGTAATAGCACTCGAAGGAGGAAGACCCAAAGAATTCAATATATACTCTGCCTGCTCTTTTAACTCTGGATCAATACGAGTATACAAGTTAGCTGTTTTCGCCATACAATCACCCCTTGTTTCTTACAATGATTATATGACATTGCATTGGCATTGCATTAACATCAGCATTAGCAAAGCAAAACTCACGGCAGGTGCTCCACCACATCTTTATTAAATACACTGGAAAGCTAACTTGAAATTTGCTTTCGAAATAATTATCTTATATGTAAAGCTAGCTTTCCATTAGGAAGGAGAATGTAATGTGAAAAATAGACTTGAACAAATTAGAAGAGAAAAAGGCATAACACAAGAAGAACTTGCAGATGCACTTGAAGTATCAAGACAGACAGTCGGTTCTTTGGAAAATGGAAGATACAATCCATCAATCATATTGGCATACAAAATTGCTAAGTACTTTAATTTAACAATCGAAGAAATATTTATCTACGAGGAAGATAAAAAATGAAAAAACAAAAAACACAGAATTTTTGGTACATAGGTTATGTAATAGGAATTTGCGGACTAATTCTTGCGCTGACTCTTAAACTGAACGAATCCGTAGGAATTGTACTGTCAGTTGTTTTTGTTGCAATTATCTCACTTTCACACGTAAAAATCATGCACTATAAGATGATAGAAAAAGACCACAACTACAAAATAAATGTGAACGATGAAAGAAATGAGAAAATCAAAGATAAAGTAAATGCAACAATGGCATTCATACTGATGCACCTAATGGGAATAATTGCCATAATTGCATTTATCACGAAAGCATATTTGCCAGCTGCTCTTTTAGCTATTTCGATTGCCTTTTCTCCATTAATCATGTTTTTTATCAACAAATATTATGAGAAAAAATATTAAAACCAGACATAACCCGCTCATTTACTACTTATTACAAGGCTGACCAACCTTCATAAATTCCTTATCCCTAATACGAAACTTTTTTATTCTCAAAGTTGCATCAGGCAAGGCAAATGAAAATGACCTTTACACTTGGATTAAAAAACCACCAAGCCTAATACTCCAACATTCCTAAGCATTTTTAGAATATGCCAAACTATATTTCGTGCGACTAGTCACAGTGACAGACATAAAACACCGCAACAGTATTACTTCACTACAGCTTTCCCATTCAAGCAATGCACAGCATAGTGAGCACATCCATCTGTTTTGCGCCCAAAATTATTACAACTAAGATTGACCTTATTCTTATCAGAAACCTCGCTAATACCATTTTCACAAACTACTTCAAGACATACATCCTTAGGTATTTCTCCTTCTAAAACACTCGTACCATTTAACGTATCCACCATGCAAGAAGCAACAGCCTTAACATTATTCGCCACAAAATCGGCTCCGAAAGTCACTTATTTCTTTCCGAGCCTCCACGCTTTGAGCACTACTTCTATTACTCCGTAAGTCAATACGGCCAACGGCCAAACAATCCAACTTTTTCCCCAATCGGACGTGATGAAACTGTAGGCTAAATAAATGCAGATAATTATAAGCCAGTAAGCTTGGAGGAATAAGCTAATCTTTGCAGGATAGACAGTTTTTTTCTTCGGTTGCAGCAAACGGCAATAGGACGAGCGGACAATATTCGCCTGTACGAATAAATAGACAGCTGCTGCCACCAGGGCAATAGCGATAACTACAAAAAAGCCGGATGAAAGTTGATAAAATTTCGGTGCTATATCCGAAATTATAAGAAAAATAAAGGCAACCATACATAAAACGACACCGCTGACCGTCCGCAGCACATACGACGGCATGAACCGTTCCAAGCGTTCTTTGAGCACACTGTCAACGCCGTAAGCCGTTTCAAAGTCCTCTTTTTCCAAATATTGATAACGCTTTCCGTGGAAACTCTGAATAATAAAAATAGCTACAGCTACGGTAATAATCGCAACACTGAATGCTAAGCCCATAGTTTTACCGACTTGTGCATTTACTGTGTGAGAAAGCAAAAGATCACTGCCGACCAACGGTATTGCCGCCAGAATACAAAGAAGAACGCCTAGAGCAACATAGGCGGCAAATGATATTCTGTGAGCAATATAAGCGGAGGCTTCTTCCAGCTCAATTACCCGCATGCGAACGCCGGCTTCTTCCTGGCAGGCATTTTCACCTGCGTTGACGTTCTTCCCCATAACATCAATTTCATCTTTTACCAGAAGATCTGTACTAACACCAAACAAACGGCTCAATGCAATTATCCGTTCCATATCCGGGATACTTTGTGCGCCTTCCCATTTGGAAACAGCTTGGCGACTGACGCCCAATTTGTCCGCCAATTCTTCCTGCGACCAACCGTTTTGTTTACGCAGTTCCAATATTTTATCTGCTAAAATCATAAAAACATCTCCATTTCAAACTAGAATTCATCATGATTATGGTGAAATTATAGCTGAAACAGCAGTTGCGTAGTAGCAAGTGCGATTGACAATTACCGTTAAAAGCGCAATTTCTGCCGACAAATGAGCGCAACCGACCACCAATTCGTTTTCTCTCATGTTTGCACCGCACTTTCCAATCATCTTCACTGATGCCGCCAAACATTGGAATAATATCTCGCCAAACGTCGGAATAAAAGTTCGATAGCGCGCTAACTATTGTAATCTTGATAATATTATGATACTTTTTTGATAAAAGGAGGTTGATACTATGATCAATATTCGCCCAGTTTCCGATTTAAGAAATAAATTCCCAGAAGTAGAAGAAACAGTTATAAATTCAAATACACCAGTATTCCTTACAAAAAACGGTTATGGAACTATGGTTCTCATGAGCATCAAACAATACTCTGCTCTCACTGACGACATCGAAAGAAAACTCGACGAAGCAGATACTTTTGCCGCAAATACTTCTACGCGTCTTTCTAAAGACGACGTCTTTGATAGTGTAAGGAGAAGGGATTAATCAACACGAGAACACCCTTACTACAGGATTAGTGTACGCAACTTTTCTATTTTTTACGTTGTCATCGACGACACTATGGAAGTGCGAAGACTTCTATACTCAAAACGAAATATTGACGCACTACTGGAATAACTATTCCTAATAACAATCATTATTATGCTAACGGTTATTAAAAAAGCTATCGTTAAAGGTTTAAAATTGACTTTATAGCCTGATTTCAGGCATGATATCCATTCTACTAACACCATGCCCATGCAATACTAGATTGTTGGCTGGGAGCCTTGGTGTTCTATGGAAATACACAGGGTTCCCATAGATAGCTACACAGCTTTTTACCTCTTAGATGAAGATAAATGTAGCGTGACGATTGTTCGTATCTTTTATACAGGCAGAAACATTGAAAATATTATCAACAACAAATAATGGAAATTCGACAATATGTGACATATCTTTCTAAAAGCCCAATGTAACGTTTTATATAGTCAAAATCATGACTTGGTGCCAATGAACTTTTTTGACGCACAGGTCAAATAATTTCAGTAGACTAGCCAGATGCAAAGAATATGCATTTTTATATGTGTGCAAAAATCGAATTTCATTTCTTATGATCAACTGTCATGTAAAACACTAAAAGCATGTACAAAACCCGGAAACTAAAAATCAGAAGAATGCGGAAATCAAAACTGAAAAACACATTCTTCTGACCAATTCCCAACCAACTACCGGTTCCCGGTTCTTACTTATCACGCAACTTACCAACTTGCGTAAATTCCTTATCCCCAACACACATCTTCTTATCAGTGAACTTTACTCGCATCATTCTGCTAATAATATACTCATCCGTTATCAGCACAAAAAATTGCTTTTCTTTTTTATTCACCAAGTAATACTGTTCACTGCCAATGCTCTCTACCGCTTTACCGAATGCAAACGTATCAAACAAAGGAATATCACCGAACAAAGTAGTAATACACCCGATAAAATTATCCATAAACTTTTCAGACGAATTTGGAATAAACTTCGTCACCGTGAGCATAATAATTTCAGCGTCTGCATATTCATCGCGAATAATTTGTTCCTTTATCTTGATTTTCTTACGAACACCCAATTTTGCATTAAGACCATACTTCGCTAAATCAATAGGCTTCTTAATGATTGACAAATCAATAGCATTGTCTTTATCCAACAAATAGTCGACAGTAACGCCCAGCGCATCCGCAATCACCTTCAAATTTGCAACATCCGGCAGACCGCGACCGCCTTCCCACTTCGCTACCGCAGCACGCGAAACCATAATCATTTCAGCAAGTTCTTCCTGAGTTAAACCCGCTTCCACGCGCGCATTTCTGATTTTTTCTCCCAACAACATCGTATAACTCCTTTCATTGGCTATAAGTTTTCGTTCTTAACGATTATTTGTTTTGCTCGTAATGCAATTAATAATCGCACTGCGTAATTACATGCTAACGAGCAACATATGAATAGAAAAGGAACGAACGATAACACAAGCGTTACGAATCGTAACACGGCATTTTCTTAGCACACGCGCACATAATTATGTGAAAATAGCTGTTTCAAAAGAATTTATACAAAACTAACAGAGAACGTACAAAATCCAAGGTGCACGAGCCATACAACACAATGCGCCGAAGACCGATATCCACCTCATTGCTCTGCTCTCATTCATGCCAATCCCCAACAACGAACGTACGGAATAAGGCAACAGAAACATACGTTTGTTGTCAAGTGCATGCTGGGATATATAACACAGAAAGCAAACAGTTTCAGAGTACAGAAGGAAAAGTTTCATTGTATCCAAGAGTTAAGAAACTAGAACTAATGTTTATGTAACGATCTCTTGCCATAATAGCGGAATTCATTAATATCTTTCATCTGAAATTATATGCTCTATTCCACTATGCTCCGATTTAAGATATTCTTTCATAAATGTCGGGTAAGCCTTGAACTTATCAAGCTCATCTATAGGTAACCAATGCATTGTCTCTTTAGCATCTGACTCTGTAGTGCTTTGGCTCGTAAAATCTCTTTTGCCCATGGGCTTCATCATGTAGTAGAATGTCAGCTCATGGAAGTCTACTCCTTTTAAGCCAGAGCTGCCGATGAATAAGTTCTCGTGTATGACAGCAAGGTGATCTACTTCATAATTAAGACCTGTCTCTTCAAATACTTCTCTCTTAACGGCTTCTTCTGATGTCTCGCCCATGTGAACCGCTCCGCCAACTGAGTAGTAATAGTCGTCCTCATCATTTCCTGCAAATAGCACACAACCTTCTTCTACTATGATGGCTGCTGCTCTATATCTAAATGCTTTTTTATCGTTAATAAATCCGCAATTATGTTCCATAGTTTACTCCTTTATTTTTTATCTAATGACTGTGACTTATGGTTCAAATGCAAACAAGTTCCCAATCTGAATTGAAAATCCAAGTGATTGATACATTTGTATATCACACTGTGCACAAGCAACAATCATTGAACTTATTGCACTCGACCCTAGAGCGTTGATATCTTCCCTCATACAGCAAAACTGGTCTCAAAAACCGCGAGAACCCAGCTTAAAGCCGCTTCGCATTAAACCTTTTAACGATAGCCCTCGCTAAGCCCTGCTACACAAGGGCAAACTTGCACCCACCTAATCAGCTTTTGACATCAATACGACACTCTCGACGTGCATCAAAGTCAAGTGAAAGATTATAGTTACGTGGAAAATGCTCTTCAGTAGCATACTCCACATCATCCTTGTTAGGCTCATAACCATGCTTAAGATTAAAATGCTGGATATATTCTTCTTTCCACGCCTTAATCTCAGCTTTTTCTTCAGCAGTTCTAGTAGGACGCAGGTTCTTATTGTTGTAGTAAACCTCACTGTCATCCATTGAGTGAAGCATCTTAATATCCGCAACGGTTACACCATTTTCGCCTGGTTTAATCTCGATAGTTTCTTCACTATAACTACCATCTTCATTACGAACACAACTTGTGTACTTATATGTTGCTCGATCGTTGCTATTAGTTTTACGAGTCTTCATGCTCACCCTTCCCGCCTGCAGCGGTAGGGTGAAGACACATACAAAAAAGAGCCGATACTTTATGAAGTACCGACTCTAATACCTGAAAAACAGCCATAGTAGAATAGAGGTACTTCATAGGAGTCATGAAAAAACCATGAGGATCCTATTGACGTATCTCATCGCCCTATAGCTAATCAGGCTTTAACTGTTTATTAGTAGTGTCTTATTGATTAATCATTAACCACAATCTTGTTAATTGTTCCAAAAATTCTTATAACATTTACCCGCTCTTTCTTAAAACCCGTATCATGAGTGTAAAAAAGAGTGGAATAATCTCGTTTTTATAACAGTTTGACATGTAAAAACCACACTTGCCTTGAAAGCTACGTGCTTTGAGGTTTAAGCGTTAACAATGTTTTCACCCCCCTTCTCGTTAAACAACACTCGTTTTAGAAAACAAAACGAGCATTAGCCACGCTCTAATAGAGTCCCAACCGTAGCTAATAAAGTCCCAACTGTATTTAATACAATCCCAACAAATCTAATATAATCCCAACCGTATTAATATCAGAAATCCTCACTCCGCAAAAAGTGTTATAAGCCTAACTACTTTTAGTATTACCGTTAGAGCTTCTGATTAAAACACTTCAGATAAAACGTTCAAGTTATTACTATGCTAAAAATGCTCTTCAAAAACCTGACAAATACGCACATATACGAGGTTGCATACACAAGATTGCAGAAGAAAACTTCTTTACTTATGACTCTCCTAGAATATGGTTAGCGTTGAGAACTAAAGGTATTAAAGTATCTGAAAAAGTAGTAAGACGGCTCATGAAAGAAGAGTTAATTGAGGTTAGATATGCCAGGCGTAAAAGACGCTATTCAAGTTACATAGGAGAAATTACTCCCGCATGTAGTAACATCGTTAATAATAATTTTCATGCAGATTCACCTAATAAGATTTGTCTTACAGACATTACTGAGTTTTCAGCAAAAGAGTCAAAACTCTATTTAAGCCCTATGATTGACTGTTTTGATAGTAAAGTGGCCTCTTACGCTCTTTCAAACCACCCAGATCAGTGTCTTGTAGATGAAATGTTAGAAGGGGCTTTAACTACCCTTGACACTACAGAATGTAAAAGCTTAGTTATTCATACAGATAGAGGAGGTCACTATAGAGATGGCAGGTGGATTGAGAGATTAGAAGGTCTTGGTATTACACGCTCCATGTTAAGAAAAGGAAACAGTGGAGATAATGCTGCCTGTGAAGGCTTTTTTGGACAAATGAAAACAGAAATGTATTATCCACTTAACTGGGATAGTACAGAAGAATTACGTCAAGCTATTCATACTTATATTGATTTTTACAACAATCACAGAATTAAAATGGGGATTAAAAGACAATTATGGAACATCGTGCTATGGTTGCACAAAATGTCTAAAAATTGTACTAAGCCCCAAGCGACATTTTTATGTCGCCAAAATTGTCGCTTTGTCGCCAACGGATACAAAATTTAGTCATTTTGCTTAGAGTTAAGAACGTTCAATAAGTTTATAATTTCATCAAGTACGCTTGAAAATGTGATTCCTTTTGTATAACTATATTTTTAAGCAAGTTATCGTGGTAGATTTTGCTATCTAGAATAAGTCGTCGTGAGATCCTAAGCGTAGAAATATAATGCAATCTTCTTTAACTTGATACAACAGTAGAACATCTGCAGACACATGCAATTCATGCACGCCTTTATATGAGCCTTTAAGAATATGATCTCTATAAGTTGCAAGTTCGCGAGAATCTGCACCATTGCAAATAAGTCTTACAATATTGATTACTTGCTCAATATCGTAATGCTTCTGCTTATATTTCTTAACATCTCGCAGATAGATTGGACTATAAAATGGCGGTTTAGGCATTGCGCATCAGCTCAGCAAAATCGTCTACAGTACCTGCAGCTATTGGTTTTTCTTTCATAGCTTCATCAATAGCATGCTCATATGGAGAACTTTCAAGTGAAAATGGGAAACGTTGCGTATTTACAATCTGATATAAAAATAGGTTGACTGCTGAACTCATATCAAGACCATAATGTTCAAGAACTTGCGATGCGCTATCCCGTATTTCTGGATTAACTCTTACACTTAATCTGCCTGTTCTAGCTGTTTTTGTAGAAGTCATGTCGTTTCCTTTAAGCTCAAAATCATGAATTTGTTATTCATGCTTTGCTTTATTATAACAGACCTACAGCACCCAACGTAATACCAAAGTAGCACCATTGTGTACACAATTATTACTAAATCACAAGTTATCGTGGCAGTTTTTGCAAAATTAGCAAAAACTGCCACGATAACTGGTATAACATAGCAACGAAGCAGCATTCTGCATTGCAAATTAACCACCTACTTGCATCTGCTGCACAAAGGTTCGTCCAAATACTCGATTGAAGCGCAAGAAAGCACAATAAGCATCTTGCGCAATGGCTATTTCTCTGCATGAAGCGGAACATGTACATTAATAATCCACGAATCGTCATCTTCAATAACTTTAAAAGTTCCACCAACGCATTCCGCAAGCATCTTATGAAAACGCAGTCCATATCCTAATTGCAAGTTAGCAAGAATACCTCGTTGCGCACTATTTATACACGTAATATGACATTCATGGTCATTAAGCATTACATTCATGGCGTATTCTTTAGGCTTTGCAGCATGCTTTTTTACGTTCGCAAGCAGTTCTCGGCAAATATACTCAATTTGAGCACATTCTTCAAAAGGCAAATGGATTGATTGAGAATCTTCAGTAGCTAAATCACTACTCAAGTCAATGGAACCAATATAGCCAAGCTTTTCAAATGACTTTTGTTCACAGTCAAATAAAACGCGTAAGCCTGTACAAAAATCTTTATAACATGTAGTCGATTGCATAACATCGCCAGTGCTTGCAGTTGTAGCATTGTCAAGAAGAGAAATGATATTACGTGCTCTATGAACAGTTGTAGTAGCACGTTGAAGAATCTCTCGCGAATTTTCATGCTCTTGCTCATGAGTTGTTTGAGGTTCAATAGATTGTTGAGCCATCATCATAATGCTGGAAAGCTCATTAGTTACTTCATCATGCATGCGAATTGCTGCAATAGTGGCATATTTTTGAAAAACGTTGTAACGCTGCGCAAATAACTGTTCCTGCTGTTGGTGAATAGTAGAAATATAGTATTTTACGATTGCACTAGAAATAAGAGTGATAAGAAGCCACCACGCTAACACATAGGCGTTTTGAAAATCGCAGATAATAAAGAACCATGAAGATACTCCGCAAGAAGAAAGCACGGTGTACCAAGGTTGAGTAATTACAGCAATTGCCAAACAAATCAATATGGTAAGCATCATAGATGAGTAGTTGATATTTGGCGCAATAATTACCAACGGCATCCAAATAAGTACAATAAAAGATGCTTTACGTGGCCATATTGCAATGCATAAGCAGATTACAATCCATACTATTTCAACTGTAATTGCATGCCAATTAGAGTAGTAATGAAGATTATTATAGGAACAAATCTCAAGAATCAAAGTACAACTTATGATTACACCAATTCCAATTTTCTGCCAGGCATCATGCGGCAAAAAATTGATCATACGCGTTAATAATTTCATAACTACCTACTTTTACACGTTAATTTCTTACACGTTATATGTCATGTGAATATTTTGCGAGCACAGCAAGCGCCTGCATGCGACTTTTAACTTGAAGTTTTCCATAAATACGCCGTAAATGCGTGTTGACTGTTGAAACTTTCACATTAAGCTGATCTGCAATCTCTTTTGACGAATACCCCTGTTTACACAAGCGCATAATTTCCGATTCTTGAGGAGACAAAACTGAAGTCTTCGGAAGTTGAGAAATCATATTAAATGATTCTTGCGGAGTGTGAAAATAGTCAATATATTGTGGCAATTCTGGACACCCGTAGCTCGTTGCGCGCGATTGGATAGCTGCAACTACGTCTGCTAAATTGTCTTTATGCACTAGCGCTTGACCACCCGACTTAGCAACTTGCAATACGTATTCATCCAGCATGTAGGAAGTAATGCCAATTAAAACAATATTGCTATTGCGCTCGCGAATTGCTTTAATTACATCAACACCACTCATTTCTCTCATTGACATATCTACTAAAAGTACGTCAGGAGTATTTTCTGTAACGCAACGATGAATAGCTTGTTTTGCAGAAGAACACATCCATGCACAAACAAAGTTTTCAGGCAAACGACTTTTTAAAAGAAGTTGCATATATCGCAATACAAACGTGTCATTATCAACAATTGCATAAGTAGTGTTCATACAATATATGATATCTTGTTTTGGAATTTGCTTGTCAATAGATGTTTAGAATGATGATTAAAATGCTTCGGCTCTGTCGCAAAGTAATTGTGCGATAAAGCCAAAGCATTATTTTCATATTTTGCAATACAAAATTGCAATACATGCATCATAAATCTATGACAAAAGTGAACAATTTATTACTATTTCATCCAAAAATGAGACATTTCCCAGCGCCAATTGCGATTGATGCTACGATACCTGCAACATTCACCTTCAATCCAAATTTAGCGATTTGTTTTGCAAGGAATTTAGCAAGCTTATCCCAAGCATGCCCTTCAATATAAGCTTTAAAATCACCACTGGAAAGCAGTTGAGCAATATCCATCCCAGGAATTAAACCTATAAGTTCGCCGCCCATGCAAGACCAAAAATCCTTATCTTGGCTATTCGCGCGGATTGCGTCCAACAGGTTATCATTTGTATATACTTGTCGAATACCTTCAGCAATGTATGCTGCCATTACTTTTCCATATTTCATCTTAAGGAGCTCATCTTTAACAGAAACCACGCCATTCTTATAACTGCTAGCTTCTTCAAAAATAAAACGAACTTCTTGTTCAATTTTCTTAACATCCTGTTGTACAATAGCTGTAGACTTATTTTCAGTCGCTTCCGCAGCTGAAATTGTTGTTGACAAGAATCCGAAAGACAAAACAGTCACAATCAGTGATGTTACAATCTTTTTTACCTTTAACATAACCGTATCTCCTTACTTAATGTGCGATTGTATTGTTTTTCTCAAATTATCAAGATTGTACACATTAAAGTGCCATACGCTAGCACTTTCCGTTGGTACACTCCATTCTTCGGTTTTACTATTGACAGTAAAGCGAATTATTTGAGTTGTTGGCTTATTTATAACTTCAAAATTAGTGAGTTGATTCCACGGAATGCGACGAAGATGCTTATCGTCTAATTTAGCTAGATTACCCGAGCCTAAAATGGCATTCGGATTAACCACAATAAACTCATTATTAGTGGCAGCGACAATACGCGCATCAACGCCTTGCGCTACATAGAATAATTTAGGTAACAAAAATAGTTTGATTAAATCTTTCCACCAAGGGTCGTATTTCATTGTAAATACATACGTCTTATCAACTGAAAGATTGTGATCTTTAAAATACTTGACGATATCTTCTTCTCGTATACCGCGCAAAGGATTAGTCATAATAAGCACCTCCTCGTGATTCTCGTTTCGTAAATTACCAACATACTAACGTGCAGATTTTATCTACACAAATAGGTGTACCTATTTTTAACGATAGTGCTTTTAGAAAACTTTTTAAAAAAACTTTTACTATTAGTAGTTTGTATGTTCCTAACAACCAACATTTAAAAATATTTACATTTTGGAACCATTCTTAAATAAAGACATATTTATGGAGCTATCGTGGCAGTTTTTGCTAATTTTGCAATTTCTGCCACGATAACTTGTTATTTTTGTGTTTTATAAGTCCTGTAATGCGATTCTTTTATCTTCTGCAGACTGCTTAGATGACTTATCGTCTTTCTTAAGAGAATGCGCATATCGAATAAGACTTCTTGCAATAAAGAACACTAAAGCACATATAGCAAGTGCGATAAGAATGTCAATTATCGGACCAAATAATGCATAGCTCATGATTCATCCTTCCTTTTTCTATATTCGTTTATGAGTGTTCGAGCTGTGTCAACATCGTATTTATCGTCAATAGCAAGACTCTTTACCAAAAGAACGAACGGATCTTCTGGTTCATTGTCGCTTATGCGCAGTTTTTCAATAAGCCTGTTAAGCCTGATTCTCATCGTTGGGTAAGAGACTTGATACATTTGCGACATTTCTTTTAACGACCCAGACGATAATACAAAGTTCTTTATAAACGACATATCTTCATCTGTGAGATTAGCCATCCATTTTGGAATATGATCCATATCACCCCTTTCTTCAACCTACAAAACTTTAATTAAATTAAACTTTTATTAAAAATATTAAAGTTGTTGTATGGGTTTGTCAAGAATGAGCATGAGAGATATGACGTAAAGGGGGCTTAGGACAATTTTAACCTATAACTCCAATCCTTATTTTTGTTTTACGCCTTCGATTCGCTGAGCTTGCTCAAAGTTGAAAGCACAGTGTGCTTTCAACGCGAGCGAAGTACGTTAACATCCTGTGCACTCAACCCTAGAGCGTCGACATCTTCCCTCATACAGCAAAATCGCACTCAAAAACCGCGAGAACCCAGCTTGAAGCCGCTTCGCATTAAACCTTTTAACGATAGCCCTCGCTAAGCCCTGCTACACAAAGCTTTCAATGCACCCAGCTAATCAATCTTTGACATCAAGACAACACTCTCGACGTGGATTGAGAGAACTCCAAGTATAGCTACACTTTTTTGAGTGCACACTATGGATATTGGGTGCACTTTTTAACGATAGGAAAAGCTATCGTTAAAAGGTTTAAGATTGGCTTAATAGCTTGATTCTTGAGCATAAAAACAGCCTAGAGAGGATTACCCCTAGGCTGACTTTTGTAACATTTCAAACGCTCACATTCTTTTGACTTTTACGATGCCCTTTCAATATTCACACTAAACTCTGATTTAAAAGTTACGCTGAACCTATCCTCGTAAACTTTTATTTTCTTGATGTACTTTCTTACCAGCTTCTCATCATACTCACTAAGCTCGTGACGCTCACTTTTCAGAAAATCTTCCATTTCTCTGATTCGTCTTTTAGCATCTTCTTGACCTGCTTTTTCTATAAGAAGCTGCTGTTTCTTACCTTTCAGCTCATCAATCTCGTTGGCTATTTTCGTGTAGTCTTTTTTAGCTTTAAGCAAGGTTAGCAGTATCGCCTGTTTGTCTGCAATTTTTTTATCAACCGTTTCAAGCTCACTTAAGTTATTGCCAGCGATAATTTCTCTAATATTGTTATTCAACGTATCCAATACTTCATCCGATATACTAAACACCTTGTTTATGGCTTTCACTGTAGCAGACTGCAGCTCTTCCTCTTTTACTGTCGGAGCATCACAAGCACTAGGACCATTTTCCCATCTGGTACAACAACGCCAAACAACAGAACGCACTCCTCGATTATTCCAAGCAATTCTTCTGTAAACATCCCCGCATTTAGAACAAACACATAAGCTGGATAAAGCGTACTTACTGGAATAAACTCTCCTTTTTTTATTCTCCTCACCACTAAACATGTTGGCTCGTCTTACCATTTCTTCTTGAACTTTAAAGAAAATATCTCTTGGAATAATAGACGCGTGGCTATCTTTTACATAATACTGTGGTTCTGTTCCATCATTTTTTATACGAACATGGTTAATAAAATCTGTCGTGATGGTTTTTTGTAAAAGAGCATCACCAATATATTTTTCGTTTTGCAAGATGGTTTTAATATTAGACAAGTGCCATTTTAAATGCCCGGCACCGTTTTTAACACCGTCTTTTTCAAGACCCTCCGCTATATCTCTAAGGCTTGCTCCTTCTAAATATTCTCTATAGATTCTTCTTACGACTTGTGCTTCCTTTTCAAGAATTACAAGATTCCCTTCATCGTCTTTTGTGTATCCTAAAAACCAGTTATGGTTGATTTGCACTTTGCCTTCCTGGTAGCGGAACTTAAGTCCAAGCTTCACATTCTGAGAAAGCGACGCGGATTCCTGTTGAGCTAAAGAAGCCATGATAGTAAGCAATAGTTCTCCGCTTGCTTCCATGGTGTTGATGTTTTCTTTTTCAAAAATGATTGGAATGTTTTTGTCTTTCAACTGTCTAACAAACTTTAAACAGTCGATAGTGTTTCTCGCAAAACGGCTAATCGACTTAGTGATAACCATGTCTACTTTGCCACTCATGCAATCGTGGATCATGTCGTTGAAACCGACACGTTTTTTCGTGCTGGTTCCTGAAATACCGTCATCAGCGTAGATGCCGGCAAACTCCCAGAGAGGATTTCTTGAAATATAATCCGTATAATGCTGAACTTGCGTGTCATAACTTGTTGCCTGTTCTTCACTGTCAGTACTAACACGACAATACGCTACTACTCTTAACTTCGGCTTATCTTTATGCTTATCTACCGTATTCCCCGCTATTTTTCTTGGTGGAATAATTGTAACGTTGGCACTCATTTTACACCTCCCTTGATTTGACTGTACGCGTATGCTGCTTGCCGATAAGGATCATCGTATTTCTTTTCTATAACGCCTATTTCGTACGCGAAATTTGTTGTAATTAAAGGTTTTAGCTCTGTTGTACGAGGTTTTCTTCTAAAATTGTTGGCTCTTAACTGCTGAACTTTATAAAAAGTTTCTTCATCTAAAAGACTCGGGTAAAGCGATGTTCCTAAGTACGTTTTATTTTTCAAAATATTGCTAATTACAGAATGTGTTTTATCAATGTTCACCGCTCGAGCCGTTTCAGAAATCGTTCCAAATTCTAAGAATTTACGGAAAAGTTCTCTCACTTTTTGAGCTTCTTTTTCGTCTATAACCGCTTTACCGTCTACTATTCTGTAACCATATGGGATGTATGCCATGTTTCTTTCACCTCTTCTTCTAAGTCCAATCCGCATTTCAAATGAAAAATAAATTCTGTTCTGCTTTTAACTACGACATCGTCTACGAAATCTAGAAAATTCTCGTCCTTAAACTCGCTAAATACTTCTGTGACGCTTACGAACCGTTGAAGTTTTTGTGCCTCGTTTAAGTGCGTTAAGTTACCGTTTAAGCTGTTGGAAAGCTGAAGTTTTTCCTTAAGACAAGTATCTATTTCCGTTTGAAGCTGATTGCTTTCCAGATAGTAGGAATCCATCTCAATGTAGCCACCGGCTAAAAGCTTACTGAGTACTTGCTCTTGTTCTTGCAGCTTAAGCTTTTTTTCTTCGAGTTCGATAACCTTGTTTAATCCGTCTTTATTATTCACGTTTCTTAAGCTTTTTATGAAAGGCGTTAATATTTGAGCGTATGTTGCTTTGAGCTTGTTAAGCATTTGAAGAAAAGCTAATTTAACATACTCCTCTTTTACAGCTTTCATAGGGCAGCATTTAATTTCACGTATATGCTTGGTACAACACCAAACAACATAGGCTCCATCTTTTTTATACCGGTCGTGTTTCTTTAACCTACTATGGCAATTACCGCAGTAAAGTTTTCCTGAAAACACATATCTAGCAAGGTATTTATTACTACCGCCGGTAATATTTAGTTTTAATTTTCTCTTCTGTCTCAGCTCATGCACAAGATTAAAAGTTTCATGGCTGATGATAGCCTCGTGGTGGTTTTCAATAACATACTGTTTTTTCTCGCCACAGTTTTTATGGCGGTTAAAATTATCATCCGTGTATGTTTTCTGAAAAATCACATCCCCTGTGTATGTTTTATTGTTCAAAATAGCGTTCACGGTAGTCGAAGACCATTTAGCTCCTCTTTTCGCGGGAATCTTTTTAGCAGTCAGCTCATTAGCTATCACATGCCCGCCTTTACCTAAAAGTGCCATACTAAAGATGTCTTTTATAACCTCAGCTTCCTTTGGAACGATAATCATTTTCCCGTTCTCGTTTTTATAGCCATACGATGGGGAAGAAATGATATAGCTTCCGTTTTCGAACCTTTTTTGAATTGACCACATGCTGTTTTCCGAGATAGATCTTGACTCGCTTTGCGCAATGGAACTTAAGATAGAAAGCATAAGCTCCGAACTCATATGCTCGGTATCAATGTTTTCTTTCTCAAAATACAAATAAATACCGAGACCGGTAAGTTTTCTAACTATTTCAAGACAGTCAACCGTGTTTCTTGCAAGCCTACTAATAGACTTTGTAATAACCCTGTCTATCTGACCACTCTCACAGTCCTTAAGCAGTTGTTTAAGACTTTCACGCTTATCGATTTTCGTGCCGCTAATACCCTCGTCAAAGTAAAGCCCCGCATACTCCCAGTACGGATTAGACTTAATATAGTTTTCGTAATGCTCCTTTTGCACTTCTAGACTGAGAAGCTGTTCATCACTGTCGGTAGAAACTCTCGCATATGCTGCAACCCGTATTTTTCTAAGAGAATTATCCGGCTGTTTGGCTTCCAGTTTTGTTATCATTTTCATCATCTCACCTCACTTTCTTACAGTCATATACATCACTCTAAAAGCAGTGTTTATCAAGCTTTTAGCCCAATAATTCCTTGTAAAACGGGTGAAATTTTTTCCTGTTAAGACGGCTTATTTTTTCTTTTTCTTGCTCGCTGATAAGCCCTTTTTTAAAGAGTGAAACGGTAAGTTTTTCGGCTATTTCAAAGCAAAAATCCGCCTGCATACTCTCTTTCGTCCAAGCTCTGGCTTTAACATCCTTTAGCCCGTGAACATCCTTACTGATTTGCATGATGCTCACCTCCAAAACGATGTTCTATATAGCAGGCGTGGCAGCAGTATTTTCTGGTTTTATTACCGTAAGAGATAAAAGAATTTTTGCAGTTAAGACAAGTGCACTCATAGTTTGCCTGTCTTTTTACCAGCTGTGTATGCTTGTTCCACCATGTGTTTCTACACGCATCAGAGCAGAAACGTTTAACTTTTCTTCCTTTGTTTTGCTTGATTGGTTTTGAACAAGATTCACATAATGCCGTCTGTATTTTCGTAGACTGGATTACGCCTAGACTGTTACGTTTGCAGTAGCTTTTAATCGTATTAACGGAAATATCCATTCGGTTTGCAATCTGCGTATAGCTAAGGCCTTCATCTCTTAGCAATTTGACCTTGCGTTGTTCTTCCATATTCATAAAAAGGCCACCTCCTATGAGGTAGCCTTGGGAAAGAATAAAATCTGACGGTTTTTTAATCTTTTTTGTAAAAATCGCACTCGTAGCCGTCAGCTCGTAAAAAAAGTCCTTCTGCCCAAGGTGGTGTTCTTCCCATTAGCTCACACACGCTTTGAACACTCACGCTTTTATCGGTTTCGATAATGGCTTCATCATGCACGTGAGCAACGATGCGATATTCTTTCAGCGTTTGCATGGCGTAAAGTAGAATGTCACGAGCTATAGCTTGCGTAATGTTTTCCACGAATTTAGGCCCGTAGCTTTCCAGCCGCTCCCATTTTTTAGTAGATCCCACACCCTCATAGGTGACCGATTCGCCACCATACTTGTTTTCTTCCACACGTGGTTTCACATAGTAAAGGCATCTTTTAGACGGCAGTTTGATGATAAGAAACCCACTCTTGTAAGTGAACACTATATTGTGTGTTCGCACAGATACGTGTTCGTGTACACACTGTTTTACCGCTCTGTCCACATCCCACCACAGTGTAGTCACCATCGGATTAGATGATCTCCACGCATCAACAAGTGGCTGCAGCTCATCCTCGTTAAGACCCATGTCGAGTGCTCCCATAGCTTTTAACGCTCCAACAGATCCGCCATATCCAAGAGCAAGTTCCGCAATCTTACCTTTCTGCCGCAGGTGCCCGTTTACTCCGTGCTTTTCAACAGGTACGCCAAACATTTGAGAGGCTGACGAGCAGTAGATGTCTTTGCCTTCCGCGAATACTTGCATACGCCATTTTTCACCCGCAAGCCAAGCCAAGACTCTCGCTTCGATTGCTGAAAAGTCTGCGACAATAAACTTAAATCCCGTGCGTGGAATAAAAGCAGTGCGTATAAGCTGGGATAAAGTATCCGGAATATCCTCATAAAGCATTTCCAACGCTTCAACATTTCCCTGTTTAACAAGACTTCTAGCCTCAGCTAGATCAGGCAGATGGTTCTGTGGCAGGTTTTGTAATTGCACGAGCCTTCCCGCGAACCTTCCGGTACGGTTTGCACCATAGAAGCGAAACATGCCACGCTCCCGATAATCCATGCAGGCAGCGTTTTTCATCGCCGTATACTTTTTCACCGAGGATTTAGCAAGCTGCTGGCGAAGCCGTAAAACTTCCGCCAACTCTTTACCCACTGTTTTAAGCTCTTTAGCGACTTCTTTTTTACCAAGCGACTCCATTTCAAGACCATGCTCTTTAAGCCAAGAGCGCATTTGTAACACGGAGTTCGGGTTTTCTAAACCGGTAATATGCTTAAGCTCACTCATGAGATGCGTTTTCACCTCCTGGTCGAGTCTTATGGCTGACTCAACGAAAAGAGGATCTATTTCTATCCCACGGTCGTTAATCTCTTGGTCGAGATAAAACTCCTGCCATAAAAAGTCTGGCACGGGAAAGCGTGAGATCTTTTCTTGAATACTCATCTCAACTTCCACATCACGCTTGTTATACGATTTAAACAGCTCCCACTTTTCCTTATCGTGAAAATACTTGTTTCTTGTTCTTCCACCGTTTACTTTCGTAGGATTACACGGCAGGCAGAAATATTTAATAAGATTCTTACCCTCAGTGAGTTTCTGCTTATCAAGCCCCAGTACTGTTCCCACGTTTTCCAAAGACATGGGAAGTCCCAGTGTGGCTGACCAGATCATTGTGCAATGCCACGAGCAGGGATTTAAAAATAGGCCTTCACTTTTCACTGTCTGACCAGGGTTAACATTGATGCCTTTATCTCGCAGGTAGCGTGATAAGCAGATTCTTTCAAACTGAGCGTTAAACGCCCACTTGGTTACTGTTTCATCTGTTAAGGCGGAAAGCACAACCTCGGGTATGGTTTCACCTTGCGCTAAGTCAACGACTTTAACTTCACTACCGTCCACACTGTAGCCAAAGAGCAGTATCTCAAAATCATCCGATTCTGCGTACTTGTACACACCACATTTTTTAAGGTCAACGGAGGAAAACGTCTCCAAATCCACACTCAAATTTTCCAAATTACATCACCTCCAAGTTAATAAAAGAGGTGACAGAAAACCCGCCACCTCCTTGACTTTCTTACTTTCTGTTCAGCATGTTTTTGACTTCGATATAAAGACTGACAAGTTTTCTTACCACGAAATCAAGAAGCAATACGCCAGCAAATATTCCAACAAACCAGCTAATCATCTTCACATGCTCCTTATGCTAGAAAGTCATCATCTTCTAAAGTCGTAAAATCATCGGTTGCGAGGCTACGTCCGCCGAGTGGCTCACCGTCTCGAATTTTTTGAATATTGCCAAGACCGCAAGCAACTCCCTTATTACCGTTAGAGTTAAAAGCGTAGAAGTTGATGGAAACCCTCGCATAGCAGCCTGAATACACTTCACTGCGGTCCATGATTGGTTTTACCTGCTTGTCTACAATCTGCGGAGCCGTGGTTGAGTTCGCGTTGATGAAATAGTGTCCTTTATACGCTTCATCATCACGCTCAATATCCCCGTCCCTGAGTGGTGTTTTAAGAGCAGCCTTGTTTGGTTTCTTACCGCCGAACTTGCCGACACCTTCCTCAATAGCAGCATCAATAGCTTTCTCAATAGCATTTACTGTTTCAACATCATCTTTAGGAATAAGCAGTGAAACACTATATTTTTCAGGACCGCCATTAATAGACTTTGGCTCCCAACCGTTGAAATAAGAAAGACGCGTGTTCTTACCGGTGATAACCTTCGTGTTATTTAATTTAGACATAGTACTAATTCTCCTTTTTGAATTCGTTATTTGCGTTTGAAACATTAACTTTTGCCCGCTTATCCGAGTCCGGTACGAGCGTAAGTTTTCCGGACGGTTTGATAATGAGGTCGCCCAGAATATCCTCAAATTTTTTCTTGCCCATCAGCTTTTGCATTTCCGTTAAACCGATAAGACTAGTTTTGAAAATGTCGGTAAAGCCATGAGCTTTCGCTTTTTCAATAACCGCTGTCTCATCCTTAAACTTACGAACTGAACGTCCTTCCACGAGCTTGAAACCAGACCACTCTTTACCGTGGTTTATAGCGGAATCTGTGGCATACGCTAAAACATCATCAGCCCATTTCGTGAGCTTAGGTATAAGCGTGAGCACTTCTTCAATCTCACTATCTGTTAAAACAGATGGCTCTTTGAACTCAAGTTCTGCGAGTTTAAGGTTTTCTTCCGCCCGTTTACGGCACGTGGCTTTTGCCCTGCAAAACCTGCACCAGTCACCGGCTTCAAATTCGCCTTTGCCTTTGTTAGCAAGCTCTGCTTTAGGTTTAAGCACTTTTTCAGCCCAAGAGATAAGATCCGTGACAGGTAGCGTGAAAGTTGATACGTTGTCACGTCTTGGCTGAAAAATACTCATCTCAACGCTTTGAATCTCGTACAAGCTGTCGAAAAGCGTTAAAGCTCCAAGAGCGTAGCATTTCATCTGCGGATTCTCGTAAGCGTCCACCAGCACGCCTTGACCGTACTTAAAGTCGATAACCTGCAGCGTTTTATCGCCTACAATAATGCAGTCCGCTGTACCAAACCCATCAGGCACGTAATCTGAAAAATCAACTTTCTGCTCGATGAGAAGAATAGGATCTTGGCAGTTAAGCTTTGCCTGCTCATACTTTTCCATTACGAAATCCACGTAAGCATCCGAGTATTCCTGCATCTCGTTTGAGTCATACTCTGTTGACGGTTTTTCGCACGGACGGTTAAGAAGCTTATTCAGCTTGTACTCACACCACGCGTGTGCCGCCGTTCCTTCCTCAGCCGCCATAGAAGTAGTGTTTTCAAACTTTTCTTCTAAAACAGCACTCGGAGTACACTTAATCCACCTGTGAGCAGAAGACGGGGAAAGTAAAGCATGCTTAGTCACCTTTAATTCCCTCCGCTTCAAACAACATGCTCGCATACTCGCTTTCAGGAATATCCGAGAGCTTTTGCGCACCATGTTTTACGATGAGTTTTTTAACCTCAGCTGTCTTTCCCAGCTGGCTAAGCTTTGCTAAAACTGCTCGCACCTGTTCAAGACTTACCTTTTTAGTTTCAGGTACTTGTTTTGGTGACGTCTTATGTGTTGTTTCACCTTCGATCTCTTTCAGGTGACAAATCAGTGATTCAAGATCGCCAATTATCTTTTTTACCGTGTTTTCGTTCATTCTTATTCACCTTTCTTGTTTTGAACCACAACTTCATCGATTCTGTTACTTGGAATAAAGACCATGATGTCTTCTTTCTTTCCGAGGAAGAATCGGATGATTTTTTCTCTCAGCCCGATAGGTTTACAACTTGCAAGCCCATCTTCTTTAGGCTTTTTTGAAACACTTACGACAAGTTTTTGTTTCATGTGCCGCCTCCTTTCTAAAAGGACTTTGTGCCCTTCTATGGGGTAGCCTTGGGAAAGGTGATAATCTGACGGTTTTTCTAAAAAAAGTTTTCAAAAATAAAAAAAGCCCGAGGATTGCTCCAATGTAGGAACAAGCCTCGGGCTTTATAAGTGTTTCAAACTGTTTTACAAGAGTTCGTTTACTCGTTTTTGTACTGCATCATAATCATATCCTGCTTGAGTTAGACGCTGTTTTCGTGTGTTGCCGTTACCCCACGTGCCTCGGATTACTTCACGTGCAAGCTCATCAACCGACTTTCTATAGGCTTTAACACCAAGAAGTTCATTAACTTTATTTTGCACGCTCGTATAATCGTATCCGGCAGAAGTTAAACGGTTTTTACGCTCATTTCCATTACCCCAATCACCGTTAATAACTTCTCTTGCCACTTCATCAATGCTTGATGTTTGAGGAGCAGTGTAAGAGCCACCGTTTTGATACCCGTTTAACCCAGCGTTTTTTATCACGCTTGGATAATCAACGTAAGCATAATCCATGTCAACTCTTCCGGCTATCCCGTTAACACTGCCACTTGACGAGTATTGCCAAAGACCATACGAACCTTGATAGCTACAGTGCGTGTTCCACTGTGCGATCCACAAAGCGTAACGGTCTCTAACATGAGAAGACACAAGGTTATTAGCTACTGAAAGCGAAGTGTAAAAACCTGCATAATATCCGCAAGCTTCCAGCTTGTTACAAAAACTTGTAATCAAAGAATCACAAAAATCCCGTCCACGGTTAAGCTGGCTTTTTTCTTCCAAATCAAAGTAAACAGGATACTCAAAACTCTTACCTGAAAGTATGTTCACGCAGCTTTGAGCCTCTAAATCCGCCTCACCTGCAGAGCTTGCGTACGAATACCAGTAAGCTCCCACATCAAGACCGGCTGTTTTTGCTTTACGATAGTTTTCCTCAAACCACTTGTCTTTGCATCCGATACCGTATCCTGCTCGAATGATCACAAACTCAACGCCGGATGCTTTCACCGCGTTGAAATCAATGTCACCCTGCCATACTGATACGTCTATTCCTTTTTTACTCATGAGTATTGTCCTTTCTGTCTTTGTCGTGTAATTGTTCTAAAACGTTTTTTAATTTCTCAGGCACGGGAAGCCCCAGGTGAGCCGCGTTTTCAATGAGTGAAAGTCCTTCGTTAGATAGGTAGAAGAAAATTACCGCGGTTCTAATCACGCTTCCTTGCTTAATAACCTGAAAATCTATAATGTTTGCTATGCCAACAAGCATAAAAATGAGCACCTTTCTAAAGATGCCCTTAAAACCCACGCTACTTGAGAGCTTTTTATCAATCGCCGCACACATCACGCCTGTGATGTAATCGGTTACCACAAATAAAAGAAGTGCGAGGATTAAACCATCGCACCCGCCTAAAAAGTATCCCAGCCAGCCGCCTACTACTGTGAAAGCCAACTGTAGTGTATTCCAAAATTCTTTCATTCTACCGCCTCCTTAATAAGATCAGTTACATCTTCTACCTGCATAAATGTAATAATTACCGGTATTTCGTTTGAAGGTTTATCCCCATAACAGTAAATCCGCCAATCACTGCCGATTGCCATAGTTAGTTTGCAAACCTCCTTAATATCTCCCATGCCATAAAACCTCATAGACGGAAGTCTTTCAAAGTCGATTTTTATATCAAGTGCTACATTCTGTTCCTGCGCATTGTTGGAGTACTGTTCTTTATGTGGCTTGTAATATTTTTCGTAAAAAAAGCCATACACATAACCATCTAGTACTTCCTGCCAAGAATCAGGTGTAATAACCCATTTGAACTGCTTGGGGAGCTTAGGCATTTCCTGATGTATCAGCAGCTTTGTTACGAAATCCACGTATTCACGGTTAACGATTTCTTTTCCTCTGGTGTCCGGTATATAGGTTGGTGTTTGAACAGTCGGTTTTCCCGTAAAAGCAGGACTGTCCAGTGTGGCAAATTTTTCTTTCAGTTTTTCTATCAGCCTAAGTAAACCTTCTTTGCCTAAAAACTTGTCTGCCATAAGCTTCACCTACACAAACAGTGCATCGATTTCTTCATTGCTGATACTTTTAACATCTTCTTTTTTCACATAGTCGCTTAAATCAACTGATGTTGTACCGATTTTTTCAAACCTGTCGTTTACATAAATGTACTCATCATACGCATCGTTTTCGCCCTTGTTATCGCTTATAAGATAGATTGTTGCCTTATCACCTGTCTGAGGCAGGCTATCAACCACCTTAAAATCAATTGATTGAATGTTGCCGACAAGATGCTTTACCTCTTCAGTAAGGTCTGTCTTTTTCACATAATTCGCTGCGTCTTCCAGCTGTTCTACTTTTGTCGGTAGTGCACTTGTTTTCGCATACGCGTCAATGCCTTGAAGATTTTCTACGTTTGTCACAATGTCGGTTTTCTTCGCGTATTCTGACGCATCTGTCAGGTTTTCCACCTTGGTTGGCACTGAAGATACTTGTGCATAGTTTGCCGCATCACTTAAATCCGCAACTTTCTTCGGCACTGTTTCCAAAGCTTTTGTCAGCTCTTCTTTTTTCACAAAGCTTTCCTTGATTTTCTTCCAAACGTATAAAAGTCCGTTGTTATCTAAAAATTTAGTTTGCATAATAATTTCCTTCCTTATTTAAGTAATTCTTCGAGTTCAATATTGCTGATAGAGCAAAGTCCCAGCTCTAAAAGCGTTTTATTGCCTATAAGCTTTACTTGGTTAATTTTCGGCAGGTTAGTAAGCCTGTTGTAATCCGTTGTTTCTTCGCCTGTTACTTTTATGATGCTTTCAAAAGATGCGCTCATATCTGTATTGTGTTTAAAACTTGCCTGTAGTTCTGCCATTAAATCTCACCGTCCTTTACTATTTCTTCAGCTGTTGTTCGTATCAGATTTGAAGCGATAGCCGTGTTGTCGGGAAACTTGGCTCTGATTTGAATCGTGACAATACCGTCTTGAAACAAAAGTGTTTCTTTCTGCGTGAGATTTACTGTTACAAGCGTCTTTTTAATACTCACATCCTCTAAGCTTTTTTCTAAAACAACTTTTCCGTTTTGCTTATAGCTAACAAAAAGGACAGATGCGTTTTCTAAATCCACATCTGTCCTGAACACGTTTGTAGGTGTTGTTCCTCTATACATAAGGCTTTCCTCCTTATGGTTTTTCTTCTTTTTCTGCTTTAAGTTTTAGGATTTCCTCGTTTAGTTTTTCTAACTGTTCTTCGTAATACTTTGTGTTTTCCTCACTAAAAGCAACATGTTCCATCGTGTTTTCAGCTATCAGAGCTGAGCGTATGTCAGCTAAAACTGATGCGATTATCCCTTCAACCATGTAGGTCGGGATAGGGATAGTTTTTTGCAAAGACACTATCTCATCGCTTAACTTCGCTCTAAACTTCTGTGTAGCTATCGCATAGTTAATGGTCGGCTTTTCCATCTTCCACCTCCTTTTCCTCGATTAGAATATCCAGTTTGTGATTGATGTCTTCTATCATTTTTGCGTACTTACTGTTGCTGATAAACTGCTCTAGTTCCATACTCTCATCAACAGTTTTAGCGACTTTTATGTCACTGTTTTTAGTACCTTCGTTTATCACAACTTCGTTTGTGTTAATAATAAGTTCTGCCATATTCATCTCCTTAGTTGTAGAAAGTCAAGTCCATGAGGATACCGTTTTTAAATACCATGCGCCCGTTTTCACCCCATCTTCTTACTTTGCCGTACTCATCCACATCAAGCACCTGCACATAATGAATGGTGGCCGTAGTTCCAAATCCTTCTTCCCACTGCGGTTTTATAACCTTGAAACCGTGGGCATAAAAGTTGCAGCCTAAATGCAAGCCATACTCGTCATACATACCGTTTGAGCGTGAAAAACAAAGCATGGTGTTCAGCTCGTCATGATTTGATGATTTTTGTTGTGCGAAAGCCATATATTGACCCTCGTAACTCAAATCAAACTCAAGACCCTTACACTCTTCAACGTAACGTTTATGATTCGTGCCGATCATGCCGACATATGAGCCTTCACGATAGAAACGGTTACCGCTTTCATCAAAGACTGCACGCTTGTGATACTGGTCAATTGAGCCATTGTAAAGACCTATTTGTCCTGCAGTGATTTGAACATAGTTGCTTGACTCGTTAAATCCAATCAGAAAACTGTTGTAGTTTTGCCGCATAAACGAACCGAACTCACCCTTTTTCACCATGGAAGTAATCGAGTCTTCAACAATAGAAACTTTAGATATAGCTCTGTCAGCTGTATCTTTAGCCGCCTGAATGTCTTTGTCACTGACTCTAACCCAGTCAAACTCCAGGTAGCTGTCAAGACTCTCATTTGACGTATACCGCCATAGTTTTCTCGTATTATCCTGATACGGATCATGCTCTGACTCAGGATAGTTGCTGCCTGACAGTTCTATTATGTTTCCGGCATCGTTAGGTAAAACCGCTAAACTATCTTCAACTTCTTTTCTTGAACCGCTTTTTCTTATCGCATCAATCTTAAAACCGTAATAATCATGGCTTGAGCCATCGCTTCTAAAATAAAGCCAAAACGTATTGCTTGGCACAAAGATGCTTTTATCTGCTATGTCCGCACCGCCGAGTTTCGGTAAAACGTGAATCTTACCCTCAGACTCATAGAAAACTTCCACCCAATCATAGTTTGCGCTTTCCGTACGGCAATTACTGTTAAACTTAATCTCTAAGCAGTCTCTTTTAACCCGATACCTGTAGGCGTAGCCTGTTTGAGTGTCGAAGAAAAAATCTCCCACGTGGTTTAACTTCTCACTTCTGCTTGTCCAAGAGTTAGCCGGAGCATTAGAAGAGTAGGGAGTATACGTGCCGTAATAGTTACCGTTTTTCTGCTCCAGTTTTTGATTAACTGTTTCAACACTTGATTCAATCTTTCGATCCGTTACGGAAAACTTGGTGTTAACCTCGTTTATCGTATAGTAGCGTTTAAGTTTCTCATCATTATCAGAAATAGCTTCCTGTTTTGCGTTACTAATCTGCTTTTCCACCTGTGAAGTGTAAGAAACTGAAAGTTTTTCCGCATCAATCGAATGCCCGATAATTCTATCTCCGTAAACACGCCCGTCTAAAGTAATCGCCGTATTGTAAGGTCCTGCAAAACCGTTATGGCTTCCGCCGATCCCGTTCATATTAACCTGTAATACTTTCGTAGCAGTATTCTTATCAGGCGTATCCATATAAAGGTCTCTTAGCCACCTGCCTGAATCATCATATTCTGTTACCTTGTAGCCGCCTGAGGTGATGTTCATCTGTGCTTTAATATTGTTGATTTCACTTTGCACGCGCTCATTGTCTATTTTTCTTGTTGCAAGGCTTTCTTCACGCAGGCTTTGCACACTATCATGCGAGCTTTGCACGTAGCTTCGTCTGGTTTGACTGCCCAGGACGATTTTCATCTCACCGGGTTTTTGCAATGGAATAGACTGTCTCATCACGGGAAATACCCGATCCATGCCAAAAGGTGATGCTATGCACCTAACTCTGTCTCCACATTCAATAGTTTCAAAATCAAGGTCAAACTCGGATAAGTCAACCGCGCTTAAGTTAAGCTCTGTCTGTTCGAACTGATTATCTTTAAGCCAAAGAGAGGCTTTACGTAACAGGTTTTCAGGAACAGCAACATCATCCCATCTAACGACTTTACAAACCCAACCAAACGCGCTCTTGGCCTGAGTGGAAACAAGATAATTCTTCCCATTATTAACGCTTGTAATATCAGTGTATTTTTTAAGAACCTCGTTTTTGCTGTTTTCACTTTCCAGTTCTTTACCTAAAGGAATAATCGCTGTAGAAACATCTTCTGCCGATAAGTTTTCAGTATAATCAAGCAGGTTCAACCCGAACTCAACCGGCTGTTTCGCCATTTTACCCATTTCTTCCAAGCAAAGATAATCAAGGTACAGCCCGTCTTTTTCTCGTCTTAGCTTTAAGTATCCTCCCAGCTTATCAACCATTTTTCCCATAATCGCTTCAAGCGTGGTTTCAAAATTGGTGAACCTGTACAAGGAATTATTGGGATCTGTCACGCTGACTTTTCCGATATGAATCTTCTTCCTATCATCCACCTGCTCGTTATGAATGTTTAGGAATTTTTCCAACAGTTGGTAAGGTGTATGATCATGATATTCTCTCTGCGGCTGAATACTGTCTGCAAGATACGTTAAAAGACCTGCGCATACTACTTTCTTGTTTTGGTTTAAGTCTTTCTCCTGTTCTCTTACCTCTCCGGTAAAAATTTCTTTCTCACCTCGATACACGCTCACCACTGATTTTCTGTTAAAAAACTTCTCATAGCAGGGATTTTCTTTCGGACACGTAAACACAAGCGTGCCTGCAGTGTTAAGCTCCACGTTAAGCGTCGCGTCAAGAAGAACATTCTTAGTGTCGCCCGGATAATACAAGGCTGTTTCATCAAGAGTTATTCTGTACAATTTATAACCACCCCCTTAGGTAGGAAATATCAAGTGTGCCTGTGCCTTGAAACGTAAGCGTCATATTATTTTCGCGTGTCCTAAGTTCAGGGAAACGAGATACGCCTTGTTTTAGACTGTAGGTTTTTCCTTTAAAATCAACGCTTATTGTGCTTAGTGTTTTATTAGTAAATTCAGGTATAAGCGTCATATCAAAATCACGGGTAAGCCTGATTTCTTTCCCGTCTTTAACCTGCACGTTTTTTAACGTGTACACGCCACCTGTTTCCATGTCTAAAACACTGTGCTTATAAGGGTTTAGCCTGTAGTTAAGCGTAATCGTTTCATAGTTTTTATCTGATTTAAAATCACTTACCCACACTCGACCCTGATAGTAAAAGGAAGATTCAGCGTCCAGCACAAGGGTTGTTTTAAGCCCGTGAACATCACGTTTAAGCTTCTCGTAAGCTTTCTGCCACACGCCTTTATCCGCGACAATAAATTCAAAACTGCCTTCACGCATTTCGTATAACACTTCACCTGCTAAACTTTCTGTAAGATCAAAACTTCCCAATCTTCCGGGTACTTCCAGATAGCTAAACCTTGGGGATGGTAGATTAACATGTGGCTTAAGTGTTGGAACTAAGCCTAAATCCTTAAAACTATGTAATTTTCCTATTGTCATCCCATACACGTTTACCACCCCCTTGTTTTTCTTGTTTGCAGTTTGAAAAGCTCACTGTCCATCTTGTTTGCAATACCGCCTACAAGCTCGCCTGAGTCAAGCACAATACTCTGGTTGGAAAACTGTGGGAAATATGCGTCCATGATCGCTAGAATCTGGTTCATAACACTAAGCATTTGCGTGTTTGCTCCCGCGCTCATATTCTGCAAAGCATCAAGTCCCATAATCACCTCAGGGCCTTTTTCGCCGCCGCCAAGCAAATGCCCGTTTTTCTCACCGAAGATAGTAGCCCCGTTTAACAGCATTGGCTTATCCATTGCTTTCTTATACCAGTCGATAGAAAGATACGGTACAGACGGTGGTGCGAGTGAGAAGTGTCCTCTAATACTAAAATGAGGCAGTTTAATATGAGGAAGACTAAGTCTAATACCTGCAAAAAAGCCTGTTATCGCGTCAACTACTGCTTTAACCTTGTTTTTCGCCGCTTCAATCGGAGTGATGATAGCGTTTTTAATACCGTTCCAAATTGATACGGCCGTGTTTTTAATACCGTTAAAAACGTTGCCTACAACGCCTGCCACCGCGTTAAACACTGTAGAAACCGTATTTTTAACCGTGTTTACCACGTTTGTTATAACACTGCACATTCCATTCCATATCGTTTCAGCCACCGATTTTATACTGTTAAAAACAGAGGTTACAACACTTAAAATCGCATTGAACACGCTCGTAAACACGCTGCTTATAGTGTTTAGCACGCTTGTTATAAACGACATAATCGTGTTCATAACACTTGTTATTACACTGTTTATGGCTTCAAGCACGCTGCTTACCGTGGTTTTAATCGCATCCCATGCGCCTATAATCACGTCTTTACAGTTTTCCCAAATAAACCTAAACGGTAGTGTGATAAGCGAAAAATAGCCTTTGATAAGCTCTACGATAAACATGAGTGCTACCGTGAGCACGTTTTTAATCGTATCCCACACGCCGGTAAAAACCTGAACTAAGCCTTGCCACACGTTTTGGAAAAACTCCGAGATGTTTTGCCAAATACTGCTCACGCTCTGGCAAACACCCTGCCACAGGTTTTTAAACCATTCGCTTATAGCACCCCAGTTTTTAATAATCGCAATAATCGCCACAACCGCGGCAATAATCGCCGCAATAATACCGATAATAGGAAGAAGTGAAACGTTTAACGCACCAAACCCTACAGCCGCCGTTCCTGCTGCTGTCCCTGCCACCGCTGTTCCTGCCGCACTTGCTCCTCCTGCCACACCTACCGCAGTAGTGGCTGTGGCTGTTCCTCCAAGAAGTCCGATTAACCCTCCCAGAGCAGAAGTGATTGTTCCAACAGCACTAATAATTTTTCCAATCACAATGAGTACAGGACCGACTGTTGCCGCAATAAGCGTGATTTTTACTATCGCATCCTTCATTCCCGGAGACAATCCGTTCCAAGCTTCACTTAAAGACTTCATACAGGAAGCGAACTTTTCAAGCATAGGCTGTAAAACCGTTGCAAGAGAACTGCCAAGATCTGCTCCCACGATTTTCAGACTATTCATTGAAGTCTTAAACTTATCTATCGGATCAAGCGTTTCGTTAAACGTTTTCTCCACACTGCCGGCATTATCTTTAAGGGAAGTACCAAGCTCAGCAAAAGACAGTGAACCGTTTTTACACGCCTGATAAATAGCCGCGCCCGCACGCTTACCAAACAGCTCATAAGCTACTTTTAAACCTTCAGTGTCGCTTTTCGCATTCACCATACTGTTTTGAATATCCTCTAAAGCCTGTTTCATAGGCGTGCCTTTAGCTGTAGCAGCAGCCAATGCTTTAGTTAGAGCTGTCATAACCTGTGACGTGTCAGCACCGGACATTTCAACATTACCTAAGAAATTAGCAGCATCAGATGCACTAAACCCAAGCTGCTGTAAGGAGGCACTGTTAGTCACCATGGTTTTAGCAAGCGTATCCATGCTGACACCGGTACGCTGACCTACAGCGTTCATCGTATCAAGTAAAGCCCCGGCATCCTGTGCTTTAAGCCCAAAAGCAGCCACAACTTTCTGCGTGTTATCAACAGCCGTGGAAACGTCCATGTTGTTAATTTGAGCAAATTTAATAAACCTGCCTGACAGGTCTTCAAGGCTTTTACCTGTTAAACCGAATCTTGTGTTCACCTCGCCGATAGCAGCACCTGCGGTTTGAAAATCAGTAGGAATACTGGTAGCAAGATTTTTCATACTATCTTGCATACCCTCCAGTGCTTTTCCTGTTGCGCCTGTTTTAGTAACAATCGTATCCATGCCCGCATCAACTTCGTTAAACGCGGCTAACGATGCGGCTCCAAGCCCCACAATTGGTGCGGTAACATGCGTGGATAAGCTTGTGCCGACCTGGGCTGTTTTCTCACCGACACTTTTAATTTTATCCCCGGTTTCTTTCATAGAAACTGCTAACGCTGATGGGACTTTCTTTGCCTGCTGTTCTAAATTTTTAAGATTCTGCTCGGTTTCAATAATCTCACGCTGCAGAGCATCATACTTGTCTTTACCGAGATCCCCGTTTTCAAGCTGTACTTTAGCCTGCTTATCAGCCTGTTTTAAAGCGTTAAGTTTCTCGGAAGTGTTTGCTATTTCCTGCTGCAACAACTGCTGTTTTTGTGCTAAAAGTTTAGCGTTGGACGGATCGAGTTTTAACAGCCTGTTTACGTCACGAAGCTGAGCTTGCGTGGATCGGATAGTCGTATTCACGTCTTTTAACGCTTTATCCAAGCCTGTGGTATCTCCACCGATTTCAACGGTAATACCTTTAATCCTGTTTGCCATAACTTCACCTCCTTTTCTCTTAATTTAGGAATAAAAAATTCAGGTATTTTAACGCCTTGCATAAGAATGTTTGGTTTTCGTCTAGAACCTGTCGAATTCTGCCTGGCTTGCGAGCCTATCGTATTTCACACTATCGTTTGCTTTCTCAGTCCACATGTCTAAAATCATGCCGATAGTTAAAAGATCAAGTTCACAAATGCTTATCCCGATTTCTGTGCATCTAAGAAGAAATAACGCGGTTGTCATTTCTCTTGTAGTTGACGTAACTTTTTTTTAGATTGAACCTGTGTTTGTAAATTCGCACCCCAAAGCTCAAGAATTTCAGGCAGCACCTCGTAGATAGAAAACATTTCAAACTCATCGAGCCATTTTTCAATCGTTTCAGGAATCGTGTTATCCGCATGGTAAGCCATGATGTAAGCTACGTTTTCAAAAATCTCCAGATCATCAATCTCAAACCCGGTGTTTTTACTCTTATACGATTTTTCAAGCTTGGAAAGATCCTGAAAAATATCACGCTTGAATTTGATACGATACAGTCTTGGAATAGTGGCAGAAGAACGAAACTTCACGTCTTTGCCACCGATTTTTACTGTTTTTTCAATCATATTCACCACTCCTTTTACTTAGGTTTAACCTCTGTCATGTTTTGAGGAACGTACACGCTCTTATACCAGTTAGCGTAAATTTCATCAGATGTCGTATCCCCGCTACGAGATTTAACAAGCCCATCTTCTCTAGGATCAGCCGTAAGCGAGAGTGTTTCAGTACCCGGTTCTATCGTGTCTTCCTTAGTTTCCGAAGCGATAGACGGCCTTGAAGCCGAGCAGTTATAAAGCACATGGCGGATTGCTTTAACATCACCGTCAAACTCAAAAAGAAGCGCGAACTTTTCCGCTTCACCGGTAGTTGCTTTTTCTACCAGCACACCGTTTTTATCAAGTTTTTCTTTTAATATTTCCGTTCTAAACCATTCAGGTATAAGAGCCATTTCCAAGTCGCCACTGTAACCGTTATTCGCAGTCGAGCGGAAGTAGACAATCCCGTCAGCGTAAAACGGTGAGGATTCACCTTCCGCATCAAGGCTTATGCTCACAGCTCCCGGAATAGGTTTAGGCGCATCATAGTTAAAACTTCCGCCTGCGTCTTTTTTAAGTTTTGCCGCGTACACGTTTTTAAGATTGTATTTAACCTTGTTTCCCATTTTCTGTTACCTCCATTTCAAAAATGTAGAGTGTTTCATAAAGCTTTTCCGACTCTATGAACGTCTCTGTTTTGTTATAAAAAATGCCGTGCCTATCAAGCACGGCTTCAACTTTTTCTTCCAGCACGGGGTTCTTATAATCTGTGTATAGTTCAATATGAACTTCGTTTGCTTTAAAATACGCTTTCCCGTCTGCAGAAAAATTACTGCTTGCAGGCGTAAGAAACACAAGAAACGGTGGGGAAGGTGATTCTCCTTCAGCAAAATGATGGTAAGCAAAAGGAAAACCTATCTCTCTCATGATGCTTAAAAGTTTAGTCATGTTCTACCGCCTCCCTTATTTTTTCTTCGAAACTTTTAACCGCTTTTTCTTCCGCAAGCTTAATGTGTGCTCTTGCTTCCACACGTCCTCCGCCTCGTTTAGCGTGACCGTACTCTAACAAGTGTGTAAGCTGATACTTGTTTTTTGAGTGAACTACCAGTGTGAGAGCGTTTTCTGTTTCTTTAACAGTTTTCAGCGCCCAACTTTTCGCATACTTACCTGTGTGTTTCGGAGCAGTGTTTTCTATATCTTCTTTAACGGTTTTACTCACGTTTTTAACTGCTTCTTTTACTTTCTCACTCGTAGTATCAGCGTAAGTTTTAAGCTCTTTTATTATCCTGTTTGAAAGATTATCTACTCCTGTTTTGCTCACTTTTTACACCTCTTACAGTGAAGTTTCAGGCTTTTCTTCTTATAATTCATGTGGTCAACACCTAAAATCTCATAAACCGTATCATGAAAAATAACACGATACCTGGTGGATGATATTGCAGCTGTTTCTTTCGAATAGCGGATAGTAAAATCTATTTTTGACTCATCCCACACGTTTCCTGCCGAAGTCTGCTCAGATGGACTTTCAGCACTCACCGTAGCGTAACACTCGTAATATTTACTCCACTTAATCTTATGATTACCAACATCATCAACTTCAACACTGTTTTTAAGCAGCATAATACGCTCGTTTAATAAACCTATTCTCATTTAAAACCCCGTTTTTCTAACAGTAAAAAGCATCGAACGTAAAGTGATAGTTAGCGCGTGATGGTCTGCTTCTTCCCGATGCTCATACAAGTAGCCTGTAGCGTATAAGACTGCGAGCCTATACTCATCAAAGTTTTCACTAATCAAACTAGTATCGTTTTTACGAGCTACTCCCTGGCAGAGTTTTTCAGCAGAACGAATAAGGGTGTTGATAAGCTCATCATCTTCTCGACTATCCACCCTAAGATAGTTTTTTGCTTCCTCAACTGTAACTATCATCAACACCCCTCCTTAAACCATCTTTTTAGGCTGCTACGCTTGTTTTAACAGGTAGAATCTGCACTGCTTCTTTAAGCACGAGTTTGCCGTCTACACGCTCTTTAGCGACGAAACCTATCATGCCGTTTCCAGCGAAAAGCTCGGTAAGCTCTTTAAACGAACGTGAACCACGGTCGCCAATGTTGTAGTACGAGTAGTCGCCAAAAGCCACCATGTTTTCAGGCGCGTAAGCAGACGTGTATACCGGGTATCCGAGAATCCTGTTCGGCTCATCATCCTGGTATGAAGGCTGCCAAACGTATGCGCCGTTATTGTCTTTAAGTTTTCGTATGCTCGCGACTGTTTTATCGTTCATAATAAAACTCGCGTTTTTACGGTATGGTCGCCTCAAAGCGTGAATAAGATCAATCAAATCATCAGTTTTAATACCGGCAGTTTCTTTAAGGAACGTGCCACCGTCTTTCTTATTGAAAATACCAGTCGGTTTTCCCACGCCATCACCGTTAAGAAAAGCGTCTTCCTCAGCGTTAGCCAACGCCATGCCGAAGGATGTGAGAATATGATTCTCGAGGTTAAACGCATTATCATACAAGAGTTCTTCAGTAACTTTTACCGCCACGTGAAGCTTATGAGCGTCAAGCAGGATTTGCGCAAACTTGGAATCACCAAAGTTAAGGCTTGCGCCTTCTTCAATCCAAGCCGCCGCAGGATCACTCATCGCAACATTAATCTTATGCTCGCCACTAGTAGTAATCGTGGTAGCAAGAGAGCGAATAATGTTTTCTTCTTTCAACGTTTCAATCAGACGATTATCATACTCTTCCGGCACAAGATACCCACCATCAGCGTCCACGCCTTCCTGCAACACGTTATCGACTCGTTTAAAATTACTTCTAAGAGCTGTAAGCATCGCCTGCTTATACTCGTCACGCGCACGACCTTGTTTTTCAAGGTTCACACCTGTTTTCATAGGTTTTGCAACAATCGCCTCGGATGTTGGTTTTGAAAGCTCCTTATCCATTACTTCCATCTGCTCCAAACGATCAATTTCCATACTGTAAGCTTTCACTTTCGCTTCCATCTCATCATAGGTTTTCGCGTCTTCTTCTGAAATAAGCCCGTCCTTGTCACGTTTAGACTCAAGGAAAGCTTTCGCACCCTGCCAAGCCTTATTACGTTTCTCAACCATGTTTGAAATACTGTTCATCATATTTACCTCCAATTTTTGATTAAAAAAAGACGATCCATAAGATCGTCTGCACTAATATTGTTTGTTTCCTTACCGCTTATCCGGCAGGCTTTACATATTTTTTCCAATAACGTGTTTTGCACGCTTAATTTTGAATACAATGTTGAAACCTGTGGTATGCCAATATCAGCGGTTTCACCTCTAGTTAAAACACCGTCAGCGAACCCGAGTTCTACCGCCTTGTTAGCATCCATCCACGTTTCCGAATCCATTAAATGCGACAGTTTCACACGGTTAAGCCCTGTTTTAATCTCGTAAGCGTTAATAATGGACTCTTTGACCTCATCAAGCATTGATATTGCTTTTTCCATTTCGCTTCTGTTGCCAAAAGCAACCGTCATAGGATTATGAATCATAAGCATTGACACCGGGCTCATATAAACCTTTGTCCCGGCCATCGCAATAACCGAGGCCGCCGACGCAGCAATACCATCAATCTTTACCGTCACACAACCCTTGTAATCCATGAGCATGTTATAGATTTGTGCCGCAGCCACACAATCGCCGCCAGGCGAGTTAATCCACACTGTAATATTCCCACTACCAGCGTTTAACTCGTCTTTAAAAAGTTGTGGTGTAATATCATCATCAAACCATGATTCTTCAGCAATCGTACCGTTAAGAAACAGCGTTCTCTCCAATATTTCATTTGACTCCTGATTTTGCTTTTGGTTTTTCCACTGCCAAAACTTCCTCATTACCTTTTTCCTCCTTTCCGCTACTGTTTGCGAACGCTCCCGCACGGTTAAGCGGGAGCATGTTGCCGTTAATCAAATACAAGTCACCACCCTCACAGGCTGGAATCTTATCCAAGTTTTCTAACTGTCTAATATCGTTTGCGCTCATCCAACCGTTTTGACGAGCGGTAGCATAACCATTCATACGACTCTGATAGTCTCCTCGAAGAAGACCATCAACGTTAAACTTCACATAATAGGTTTCTTTCTCCTTATCAGTAAAAAGCCGTCTCGTAATAGACTGTTCAAACCGCGCTACCCAAGGATCCAGCGTGTATTTCACAAACTCCAGCGACTGCTGCTCAATATTAGAAAAGCTTGATTTTTCTAAATCACCAACCATGTGTGGTGGGACTCTGAAAATACGAGCGATCTCGTTAATCTGAAACTTACGAGTTTCAAGAAACTGTGCTTCGTTAGGCGAAATAGAAATAGGCGTATACTTCATGCCTTCCTCTAAAATCGCTATCTTATGCGAGTTAGAACCCGAGAACCCCTTATTCCAACTATCCCTCATACCAGACGGATCTTTTACTGTTCCGGGGTATTCCAAGATGCCGCTTGGTGTAGCACCGTTAGCGAAAAACGATGCACCATACTCTTCCGTAGCTATCGCCATACCGATAGCGTTTTTTGCCATCGCAATAGGCGAATAACCAACAAGACCATCAAAACCAAGACCGGGAATATGAAGCACGTCAAAAGGTTTAAGTTTCACACTCGTTTCTTTACCCGCTAAAACATCACTATCATTTAACGTATACTCGTAAAAAATTTGACCACTCTCATCCCGGTCAACTCTCATACGATCAGGCATTAAAGGGTATAAGCCCAAAACCTCGCCTTTACCGTTTCGAATAATCTGCGCGTAAGCATTACCCCATAACAGTAGATGCGTCATCAAGGTTTCTCTAAACACGAAGCTTGTCATTTCAAGATTCGGCTCATCATGAAGCACCTTATACAAAGGATGTTTAACCGCTTTAGCCGTACCCGTACTCGTCCGCTCATACACGTGAAGCGGCAGACTCGCCACCGCTTCAGACAGGATACGCACACACGAGTAGACAGCTGTCATCTGCATCGCTGAACGCTCATTCACCCTCTTACCGGACGAGGACGTACCCATTAAGAAACGATAACCGCCGCCTAACATCTTGTTTTCAGGCTTATCTCTGCTCTTAAAAATCTTACTGAAAATGTTCATACGCACCTCCTTACATGAATAGGATTCCTCGACTGTCATACACACTTTCCGTATTTGCATTACCGCATCTGATAGCACGGTCAAGTGCCATGATGGTTGCGATAGCACCATCAATTTTCTCGGTTGATTTTTCCTTATCGCATTTAATGTTTCCTGCAGGATCTGTCCTAATAAATATGTTGTCCATGTTCCAGCGAAGCACCGGATGCCCTGCGTGTGCGATTTTCTGCTCGAGTGTAAGCTTCATAAGCTCCTTGGTAGGCGGACTCATATCCTTGAATCCCTGTCCGAACGGAACCACGGTAAACCCCATGTTTTCAAGGTTTTGCACCATTTGTACCGCGCCCCAACGGTCGAAAGCAATCTCACGAATATTGAAACGTTCACCTAAAGTTTCGATGAATTTTTCAATAAACCCATAGTGAACAACGTTCCCTTCCGTAGTTTTAATAAACCCTTGTTTTTCCCACACGTCATAAGGCACGTGATCTCGCTTCACGCGTAAACTCAAGGTTTCTTCAGGCACCCAAAAATAAGGTAGAATACGAAACTTATCCGACTCATCTTCTGGTGGAAAGACCAAAACAAAGGAGGTAAGGTCGGTGGTGCTTGAAAGGTCAAGACCCCCGTAGCAGACCCTGCCCTCGAGTTCTTCCTCATTCACCTGAAAACCGCAAGCATCCCACTTTTCCATCGACATCCAACGAATAGACTGTTTCACCCACTGGTTAAGACGAAGCTGACGAAAAGCATTCTCTTCACCGGGATTTTGCCGAGCCGACTCGAAAGCAGCCTTAACTTTCTCCATTTGAACCGTCACCCCAAGAGAAGGATTAGCTTTCTTCCACACCTTAGGATCAGTCCAATCATCCGAATCTTTTGCACCATAAATCACGGGGTAAAAAGTTGGATCAATTTTCCTACCCTCAAGAATATCCACTGCTTTCTGATGCGTCTCATAGCAGATAGAATGCGTATCCGTACCAGCCGTGGTAATCAGAAAATACAGTGGCTGCATGCGAGCATCCCCGGAGCCTTTAGTCATCACGTCAAACAGTTTACGGTTAGGCTGCGTGTGAAGCTCATCAAACACGACACCGTGAATGTTAAAACCGTGTTTAGAGTACGCTTCAGCCGACAAGACCTGGTAGAAACTGTTAGTTGGTAGGAAAATAATACGTTTTTGCGAAGCTAAAATTTTAACCCTACGATTAAGAGCCGGACACATTCTAACCATGTCCGCCGCCACATCAAACACGATCGTTGCCTGCTGACGGTCCGCCGCACAACCATAAACTTCCGCACGCTCCTCATTATCCCCACAGCATAAAAGCAGTGCCACAGCAGCAGCAAGCTCACTCTTACCCATCTTCTTAGGTATCTCAATATAAGCAGTATTAAACTGACGGTAACCATTCGGTTTCACCACGCCAAACAAGTCCCTAATAATCTGCTCCTGCCAGTCAAGGAGCTTAAAAGGCTTACCAGCCCACGTTCCCTTCGTATGCGTTAAACATTCAATAAAACTTACAGCATAATCCGCTAAATCCTTACTATACGTTGAATCTTCTTTTTTAAACTTAGTAACCTCGTATGCTTGCAACTTAAGCTCCTCCTTTCTTTAGGCATAAAAAAAAGACGCTTACTTGCGTCCACATCATTTTCTCGTCTTTCTTACGAGAAACAGGGCCTTAAAAGCCCTGCTACTTTTAATAAAACTTCAGTTTCTAGTTTCTAGCTTCAAGGATCATTTCTAAAGCCTCGTTTGCAATCTTATCTGTTGGCATAATATCCCAGCCTCTATCGTAGTTTGCGATAACCTTGTTATTGTTTTTCAAAGTAAGCTTGGAAATTCTTCCCTGGTTAATCCCATATTCGCTTGGCTCTTCAAAAACCTTCATACTGTAGCTTACAACCTGATCTTCTACTTTAAGCGTATCTTGTTCCCACATGGTTTTTCTCCTTTTTCTGTGCTTTTTGTTAGTACTATATATCACTCTAAAAGCACCTAATAGCAAGTCATAAATGAGAAAAAATCGCAGGTAATTCCACGATTTTTCTTTGGTTTAACCAATTTTTCTTTTTAATTTCTTGCCTGTTTAATCGCTTGGTAGGCTTTTTGAATATCCTTGTCCAAGGTTTCAGCATCCGCAAACAGTTCAAACTCCGTATCGTTTAGTTTTCCTTCGCTTACCTTCCAAAGCTCCTCGTGAGCTTGCATGGCGCAGGTTTTTGCTGTTTGTGCAATGTCGAGCATGCTGATAGCCGAACTAATTTTTCCTTCTTCAGCTTTTTTGATTGCGTTTAGTGTGTAGCGTCTGCAGGCTTTAACTTCGCTTGTAAGTCTTTGTAAGGTTTCTTTTTTCATAGGTTTTTCTCCTTTGCTTCTTTGCTTTTGCTGATACTATATATCACTCTAAAAGCACATATTATCAAGCAATAAATGGGATAAAACCGCTGGTATTTCCACTAATTATTGTTCTTACAAGTCGCTAATTTTTCGGCACTTATCCACGCCATAAACAACGCTTAACCCGCTTCCTGTTTCCCAAGAAACCATGATTGAACCCATATCATCAACACCTCGCACTCTGCCTTTAGTGCCGATAGGAGGTGCCTGAACATCATCCATTAAGATAAGCTCTACCAAACAACCTTTAGGATAAGTTTTTCTAAGCTTTTCAACCTGTTCTCTACTTACCGTTCTCATCATTCACCTCTTTCGTTTCTAAAAGCACATGAGCCTTGTAAATGGGAAAGCAGAATCTTTCTATCCTTTTTAAACTCATCTCCAATAAAGCCGAGCCTAAGAAGAAAACATCTGAAGGCATACTTATCGTTAACCGGCTTATGTTTAGTTTCATTCACATGTTTTACTTCCAAGCTCATTTTGCAAAGAGCCAAAATAAGCTTCATGTAAGTATCCATATGATCTTGGCTTACATCTTTAAACCAGGGAAAACTAACTGTTTCATCGTTTTCTTCTATTTCAAGGCTTGTCACATCGAGTGCTTTTTTGATTAAATCACCCTTGTTTTTGATGATTTTTCTAAGCTTAGTCACATCAAGCTTATCTTTTGGAAACTCGACTGTAAGCATGCGTGTGCTTTCATCTTGTGTTTTAGGAAGGCGTATACCATAGTCGCCCTCAAGTATTTGTTTTAGATCCTTTAGGTCTTCAGCATCCGTAGATGTTACTGTCCCGGTTTTACCAACTGTGAAAGGACCTATCTTGTAAGCCATGCTGGGTGTTTTCAGATACGCGGCTTTAAGACCTGTTAAGTTTTCTATTGCTTGTATGAGTGGTTTTCTTTTAGAACCTTTTAAACCATATTCTAAGCTCATTTTAATACCTCCTTTAGGTTTTTCCTTGTGTATATACATCACTCTAAAGAAGGTATTTAGCAAGTCTTATGTGCTTTCTTTTCCCTGAAAATAAGCGATATTTTTGAGAACGAAATACACGCAGGGAAGCGCCACGCCGTTGCCCCACATCTTGTATTCTGCCGAATCAGTGTGAGGATTTTTAAGCCATTTGATTATCTGGTTTTTACTTTTCGGCTTACAGGCGTTCGTGACTAGTTTTCGATGTGTTTCAAACACATCCTGCCAAAAGATAAGCTCTTCATCGCTTGGATTTTCTGTTTGAAGATTATCACACCAACAGTCAGGAAAGCCCTGCAGTCTTGCACATTCTTTCGGTGTTAAACGTCTAACCACATAGTGTTTATCCTCATTCATATCGTTTACGACAGGAGGATCTTTATAGTCACTTGCCACAAGCGTGTCTGTCATTTCAGCCCGAGCATTCGTGTGATGCGAGTTTTTACTCGTAGAATACACTATTGCAAGACCGCCTTGATTAGCTTCAGGGGAGTTTAGCCCTGTGTTAATTGTTCTTGCCAGTTTCGTTTCATACACTTTAGCACGCTTGTTTTTCGTATTGAGTGATGTTAAACGAACATCAAAACAGGTTTTATCACAAACCACAAAAGGCTGATTATTCCCACCAGTTCCAAACGTTGAAAGCACGGTTTGAGACACGCTAAGAGGCCCTTTATATCGTGAGTCCTGTCCGTGATTTTCAAACACGAGCGGTGGATGGTTTCCCACGCTTGCTGTAAGCGTACCGCTTTTGTTTTCAAACACGTCCATTCTGCTTCCACCCTGATCGTTCAAACAGTATCTTTCGATTGCATCACCAGTGCCTGTTTCAAAATATCCGGCAGTTTCTTGCCACGGCTTTCCGCTCGCCGTAAAATCCCCAGGCAGGCTTTCTTGCTCAAATAATATTTTTCCGGCACTTTGTCCATCAAAATCTGCGACAAGAAAGATACGTTTTCTTCTCTGGGGTACTCCGAAGTATGAAGCATCAAGTACCCGCCATGCGAGTGAGAAATCTTCTGCCATGACAAGTCCTGCACTGCTCCATTTTTCAGGTCTAAGAGCATTAAACGAATGTCCTTTGACAGCACAGATTTCTTTGATAACTTTCTCGAAGTCTTCTCCTTTATTTGAGGAAAACGCTCCCGGAACGTTCTCCCAAACGATATATCTTGGTTTTTGTCCACCTGTTTTCCTCCTCATCTCTTTAATAATCCGAACCGCTTCAAAAAACAGGTTCGAGCGAGAACCGCTAAGACCTGCCCGTTTACCTGCAATCGACATATCCTGACATGGGCTTCCAAACGTGATAATATCAACCGCATCCACAGCATCGCCTTTAATCTTTGACACATCACCTAAATGCTTAACATAAGGCAATCTTTTAGTGGTAACTCTTATAGGAAACGGCTCGATTTCACTTGCCCATAAAGGTTTAATCCCTATAAGCGTAGCCGCTAAAGGAAAACCGCCCGAGCCATCAAAAAGGCTGGCGAGTGTAAGTGTTTTACTCATCGCCAGCCTCTTTCATCATTTCAATTGCCTGCTTAAAGCTATACTGTTTCCCATCTCGTATAAGAAGCACGTCCTTGGTTTTATCATCGTGAAACTTCATATACCGTTTAACCGCAACATCAATAAATTTAGGTTCAAGCTCCACTCCAAAACAAACTCTGCCAATCTGCTCACAGGCTATAAGCGTAGATGCCGAACCTAAAAACCCATCTAACACAACACTGTTTGTTTGCGTACTTTGTTTAATAAGATAAGCGATTAACGGCACGGGCTTACTGGAAGGATGCCCACAGCCTTCTTCCTTCGAGTTTTTAATCCCATCGAACTCAAACACGGCTGTCTGTTTCTGATCGCCATACCACTTATGTTTACCGTCTTTACGCCAACCGTAAATAATCGGCTCCATGTTAAACTTCCAGTCCGTTCGCATAAGTGGAGCTCTCGGCTTTTTCCAAATTAAACCGGCTGCAACCTTAAACCCCGCGTCCTCAAAAGCATCGTAGAAAACACGTGCTTTCATGGTCGCGTAAAACTCGTAAATAGACGCGTCAGCTGCCATAGAGTTTTTAAAGTTGGTAAAAACTTTCATTAAAAACTCGTAGCCTTCTTTATCGCTTAAATCATCATTTTTAATTTTCCCTGACGCGTTTTCAAGGTTCACGAAATAAGGTGCGTCCGTGCAAACAAGATTTACTTTCGTTTCACCCAGCAGTTTTTCAAACGTGGAAGAATCGGTTGAATCACCGCAAATAATACGATGCTTACCAAGCGTCCATATGTCACCTGTTTTAGAAAAACACGGTTCTTCCAGCTCTTTTTCAACATCAAAATCATCATCGTTTACGTCTTTATCAGCATCAAAAATACTGGAAAGCTCCGCCTCGTCAAACCCGAGAAGATCAAGGTTAAAATCAGCTCCTTCAAGCTCCGATAACTCGACTGCTAATAGCTCATTGTCCCAGCCGGCGTTAAGTGAAAGCTTATTATCCGCGATAATATAAGCACGCTTTTGTGTTTCAGTTAAATGATTTTCTTTCACGCACGGAACTTTTTTAAGACCCAGTTTTAATGCCGCGGCAAGCCTACCATGCCCTGCGAGAATCGTATTATCCTCAGCCACTAGAATCGGGGAGAGAAAACCAAACTCGCGAATACTTGCCGCTATCTGAGCTACTTGCGCCTCAGAGTGCGTGCGAGCGTTTCTCACATACGGGATAAGCTCACTTACGTCAGCCAAATAATACTGCATCTCTTTTTCCATAAGCTTTCCTCCCGTTAGAAAAGACCCCAGCAAGCCAGCTTTTCAAAACCACCCACCGAGTCAATATAATCTTTCGCAATTTTCACAATCTGCGAATACGGTTTACCATCAACCATCTCGTCCCCGATAGCACAAGAAAACTCAACCACCCGGCCGGTTTCCTGTGCTTTCAAAAACGCGTAAATATTAACCGACACGTCAGCTTTCGTAAGATCCTTACCATGAAGACCGCCACCCGTAACAGAATCAGCCATGTCTGACCCGAGTTTTCGGTTAACCGCTCCCGTATCAACGCTGATACCGCCCGTCCAGTCACCTAAAGGATTAACAAACGCTGTCGGATAGTCTTTCAATAAGTCTTCTCGTTTAGCGTGAGACTGGCAGATGATAAGCTTTTCACCATCAAGAACATACTTGCCGTCATACGGATACTTTTCATAAACCTTTCGAGCAATAATAGAAAGTTTCTTCTGTTCGTCTGTTAGTGGTACGCCTTTAAAAATCCCGTTATCGCCACAGCGAACCATGCCGTTTTGGTTTTGGCTTAAATGCTTATCCTGCGGCACGACCGTAATATCAATCTTTACTTTCCCAGGGCTTAAACGGTGGATAATATTTTTAATATCCTTAAACTTAAACATCACCGTGCTTTCAATAAACACGGCACACTTACCATGCCCGAGCATCACTTCAACAGCAATCTTAGGATTCTCATCAATCTTGTAAGCAAGATCAACAATTGCTCCGGCAATACGATCCGCAATCTTGTCCGGGTGACTTGGATTTACTTTTTCTATCATAATTTTTTCTCCTAAATGTTTTTACGTGTTAAAAGCAGGCGTTCCATTAAATCGTTTTGAGGTGAAACACCATCAAACTCAGTCGAACAGTTTTCTTTCACAATCTGGAAAATCTCATTCCAAAGCCTGACCGCCTGATTCATGTAGTTAATACCAATATTTATAAAAGGCGATGGTATCGGTTTTCCCGTGGTTGGATGCTTGGAAAGAAACCCGAGTTTACTGGTTACTTCCTCGCATTGAATCCAACGAGCACAGCTCATCGCATACCGTTCAATAAGAGGAGACGGGACTTTACTGCTCACACCAATGTCTTTTAGCCACTTCCATGTTTCAGCGAAAATTTCTTTAGCCTGAAGCTGAGTACCGTCTTTTTGCGTGGCGGATAAAAACTCGTGAGGCTGAGGCATTTCAGCACCTTCAAGCTCCGGAATATCAAGAACGCTTAAAGGCCTACCGCCGGGGTTTCCTTCACTAGCTTTTTCAACAACCGCTTTCTTTTTACGCCCGGCACCTACGCGTCTGCCGCCACGACCGCCGATATTATTTGATTTTGTAGGCAAACTTTTCGCCTCCTTCCCACGCGAGTTTTAACTATTAAAAAATTTTTGTGTCTGATTTTGCCTATTACCCTTTTGAATACGCTGTTTTTGCACGCGAGACCCTGCGCCCGTTCCCTGGGGAATAGGTTTTTAGAGATTTTGACCGCCCCTGGGGTGGTTTTTATTTGTTATGCCAGCGGTCTCCACGCTTAGCGTGAATTTTAGAGTGACAGGATTTGCATAGAGAAATAAGATTATTCCTCTCATGTGTTCCGCCTTCAGCAATCGGTTTAATATGATGAACCTGCTCAACAGGAACAAGCACACGATTCTTAAAGCAAAGCTCACAGAAAGGATGCTCTTTCACATAAGAATCCCTTACTTTCTGCCATGCTCTGCCGTAACGCTTGTGAGCATCATAGGGACGCTCGTATTTTTCGTATCGTCTGTTCTCTTGTTTTAAGTGTTCTTCACAAAACCTGCCGTCAGTTAGGTTCGGACAGCCTTGATAAGAACACGGTCTTTTAGGTTTTCTTGGCAAGACTTATCCTCCCTTCGGGCATGAAAAAAGCCCTTTGAGATAATCTCAAAGAGCTTTTAACAAAATCATTTACAAAACTATATCACTATTTTCCAATTACATCGTTTAATACTTTCCAGCCTTTTTCACAAAAATTTATGTTTTCATTACATATAGTTTTTCCATTTTTCTCAATGATGATACTCGCCGCAAGGATACTATCACTATCTTGCTCAATAACATCACCATTTGCGGTTTTCCACTTTACTAGAATATCACTTTTACTTAATTTACCTTCAAATGGAACAACAATCCGATTTGGTTCGTCAAACTTACTATCAGAATAGGTGTTGATAATTATTTTATCTTTTTGCTTATATACATCTATGTAGTTATAGTTAGCCCTATATGAAGCTATTTTCTCTTTACTATCAATTTGAGCATTAAATGCATTATTATCAATACGATGCAAGAATAAGGTGATAAAACAAACGATAGCCACAACTATTGAAATACAAAATATCAGCACTTTCGCTTTTTTACTTATCTTATTCATACTCCACCAAATTCTAATATCTAACTTTATCTTATCATAAAGCAGATCCTATTCTCTTTCATGCATTCTATGCATCAGCAGCAACAACCAACCCTAATGTTACTAAGAATCCCAAAATACCTGTAATTAATACTGGAACAAAAGCACAAATAGCAACTACTCCCGCTACTGCTACACCTATTTCAACAACATCTTCAGGAATTTCAGGAACCTTTATTGTAAAATCACGAAATGTAATTAAGTATTTTACAATCACCGTTATATGTTCATCAACATCATCTAATGTTGGTAATAGATTTTCTGACATTACCTCAATAGCTAACTCCACTTGATTTGGAGAAATAACTTTTCCAGTGAATGCAATATCACCCGATTTTACTGATGCTGCAATATTTGCTATAGATTTTTGAATCATGTCTCCGCCCTTCATAATTCTAATATCTTTAGCAATTTTAGAAATTTTATTTTCACATGCAGCACTTAGAGAACCATCACTATTTAGTTCTATCGAAACGTTGTAGGAATTATTAGGCACTGTCATCAATTCTGTTACTGCTTCTACCGAGGTTTGAATACTAATAGTAGGCAGTTCAGTATAACTAAGAATAATTTCTTTATTATATGAAAGACCAAAACTAGTAAGCTGATTTAGCAGATGTAGAGGCTCTACTACATCATACACAAACTGTGTTCTTGCAATATTTACTTTGTCTTTTATATTTTCTTTTTCTAGTTCGCCTTTCGTCATTTTTGTTACACTATCAAATTTTGCGATACCTTTATCTCTTCCAGAATATGCATCTTTATCAAGAGCAAAAGTCGGTCTAGATTGGAAAGAGAATTCATTAAATTGGTCGAACGCCCAATTGTTAGGAATTGCATAACCTAAATTCCCACTAAAACCAGTAGACATATCCGCTACAAACGAATATTTAGCATATCCTGCTTTGCTTACTTTTGAGCAGATTAATCTTGGGCCATATACACCAACTTGGTATTTCTTAATATTTTCACAACTGTTGAATAGTAAACTTATCTTCTTGAAATACGGTAAAATCATGCTGTCCAGCTGATATCCATAAGCATCAAAATCAACAGCAAAGTATATTGTACTACCAGAAGGAATACCAATCCTTTTTGCAGCGGAAATAGCAACCTGTGCATCAACAGTTCCCTGGTTAGGATTCGCAAAATATTCAGGATAATATCCTCCATCTTGATAAATTGGAAATACGGAAAGACCAGCGTTTTTTATGTTTTTAATTTCATCTAAAGTTAGAGCTTTAGATGTTGACTTTCCAACATACCCAGTCAAATATCTTCCAACAATCTGGTATCCTGCCGCTTTTAAATCTTTAGCTTGTTGAGCATTTAGTACCGTTGCACAGTCACACGCCTTGGCAGCTCTGTCTGGATTGCCTTTACTAGTTAACAACGACATCCACGTGTTAACATCAAGTGCTCCGCTGACTGGAAGCTTATAGTCTTTCTGGAATTTAGTGAGTTGCTCAGCAAAATCATCATCCCAATTCTCATTTTGAAGACAATCATATCTAATACAATTAAGTACAGCTTTTGCTAGCCATACCCACTTACCATAGGAAGAAGCGTTTTGCCTGCTAATAGTTTTCAAATTACCTCGTGTACCATGTCCAAAATTACCCGTGGCATCATCAGGCGAATAGCCTTCTAACGACTGTAAAATTTGGATAAGTGCGGTATTCATTTCTCGACCATACAAGCCGTCACAAGGAATGATACCTGTATAATCCTTATAGGTTCGGTTAATAGTTTGTTGAATAATTCTAATAACGTCAATACCACCGTAACGCTTTAGTAAAACGAACTGCTGCATAGAAAGAAGAGCTTTCATTACATCAATTGTGACAGTAGAATCACCACCAATGCCCATATCATTCTTCAACTCTTTAATAGCATTCCCAGTACCACCATAAAAGTTTTGTGTAATACCATTACCAGTAGAGTAACCCTTGCACCATAAAGCACCTTGAATAATCGAGTAAACATTACTTTGCGACTTATCACTATCGGATTGTTGCTTAACACCATGTGGATAACGTTGATTAAATTTACGTGTTGTACCAGCACCAAAATTATTTGCTGTTGCTGTTATACCAAGCTCAATCTGCAAAGCTCTAATAAGCCCATTGATTGTATCCCAACCAGTATTCCCATCAGTAATAACTGAACCAAACCCAGGCTTATCGCCATAGGTTTTGTTTAACCATTGCTGTGTTAGTAATACCATCTGATCCATGTTGTGCCCTCCTTTTAGGCATGAAAAAAGCCCTGGAAGATTACTCTTCCAAGGCTTAGTATTTATAATTTTTGCTAAGTTTATAATACCATATAGAAGGCTGTAACGTCTCGTATCAGAGCGTACCAAACCGTACCATTTTTTAGATTTGGATTAGATTATCTGGTAAAACCATGTGTTCTAACGCTTTACCATGCCATCTGATAATTGTCATTCTGCTAGCATGGAGTTCGTTGCCAATCTCCTCCCACGTCATGTTACTCATGTAACGGTAGCGTAAAATCATCTGCTCATCCACGCTTTCAAGTTTAGAAATCACATCCAAAATCTGCTCTTTCAAACTGATAAGCATCGTAATCTCCATGTTAATCTTTGCTTCTAAATCCATAACCCTTATAAGAGCTTTCACAAACGGAGCTTCTATGCTTCGAGTTGTCTGCACATACTCTCTGTCGTATCTTAATGAAGAAACACTTGTAGCAAGCTCACGCAGTCTTACTACCTCATCCATGTCAGCTTTAATCCGCTTATCAAGAAGATAGGCTTGCCGTAAGTATTCTTTTTTGTTCATTCTTACCTCCATTTTGAGGTAAGTTCTCTATAGAACCCCTTTCCCTCACTTCGTTAATTGATAGTCTTGCTTTAACCGACTCGATTAAAGCATCCTGCACTTTAGCCTTCATGCTTAAAGCCCTCATCACGTCTTCATCAATCGTGTCCTTAGTGATGATGTGATGGATTACAACCGTGTCGGTTTGACCCTGACGGTTAAGCCTGGCGTTTGTTTGTTGGTAAAGTTCCAAACTCCAAGTCAGGGAAAACCAGATAAGTGTAGAGCCGCCAGCCTGTAGGTTAAGACCATGACCTGCAGAAGCCGGATGAATCAACGCTACAGGAATCATGCCGGCATTCCAGTCAGCAATATCAGCACTCGTTTTAATCTCACGCACGTTAAAACGTTTCTTAATCCGCTCAAGATCATGCTTAAACCAGTAAGCTACAAGCACCGGTTTACCGTTAGCAGCCTCGATTAAATCCTCTAAAGCATCAAGCTTACGATCATGAATATGAACGCTTTCTTTACACTCGTTATAAACCGCGCCGCCTGCCATTTGAAGAAGCTTATTTGAAAGAGACGCTGCGTTAATCGCATCAATCTCTTTACCCTCCAACGACACCACCATATCTGCTTTAAGCTCATCGTAAAGTTTTCGCTCCTTACCGGATAACTCTACTTTCACCTCGTTTATCACACACGCAGGCATTTTCAAATAGTCTTTCGACTTCATCGAAATCGTAATATCAGCTATCTGCTTATAGATTAAACTCTCAGCACCATCTTTAGGCTTATAAGAAAAAATCATGTGCTGGTTACGCTTATCAGGATTAAAAAAGTTCTGCCGATAATACGTAATATAGCGGCCTAGCCTTTGACCCATATCAAGCAGCCTAAACTCAGCCCACAAATCCATTAGCCCGTTAGAAGAAGGAGTTCCTGTAAGACCAACAATCCTTTTAACTTTCGGCCTAGCCTTCAGTAATGCTTTAAAACGTTTCGCCTGATACGATTTAAAACTTGAAAGCTCATCTATCACAACCATGTCAAAATTAAACGGCAGGCCACTTTTCATTATCAGCCACTCCACGTTTTCACGGTTAATAATATAAACGTGAGCAGGCGTTTTTAGTGCTTGAATCCGCTCCTTCTCACTACCCGTTACCACAGAATAAGTCAAGTGTTTTAAATGCTCCCACTTTTCTAACTCTAAAGGCCACGTAGTGTTTGCAACCCTAAGAGGAGCGATAACAAGAGTTCTGGAAACATCAAACGAGTCAAGCATCAGGTCGTTAATCGCTGTAAGACTTATCACACTCTTACCAAGTCCCATTTCAAGCAAAACCGCTGAAACCGGGTGTGTAATAATAAAATCAGTCGCATACTTTTGATACTCATGTGGCTCGTATCGCATCAATCACACCTCCAATCTGACTCTTCTCATCAACCACGAAAACCTTAAAACCTAAAGCCTGTAAATCCTTCATCCGTTTCACCTGTAAAACTCTAGGCTTTTTACCTGGTGCTTTAAGCTCGACAAAACCAATCTTGCCGCCATGAAGTAAAACTAGCCTGTCAGGAAGCCCGTCAACGGAAGGACTGGTAAGCTTTAAACAAAGTCCTCCCATTGCTTTGACTTCACAAACGAGTTTTCGCTCAGTTTCCTTTTCTCGTAAAAAGCCCATCAGATACCTCTTTTGCCATCTCAATGATTTTCTTATCCACTTCATTTCTCGGCTCATCAGAAACATCGCCGTAAAACACGTCAATATAGTGATTGCTTAACTGTGGGTGATCTTTGAACATGTTGTCCTCAGCATGCGAGGATACTTCATCAATCATGTTCATGGCTTTTAACAGTCTGTCTTGATCTTTCGCTAAAAGCACCGGGCTGATATCAACCACTAATTGGTTAATCAGACTCTTAGTCAGTCGCATTGCTGCTCCTGCTTGCTTGTAGGTTTCTACTGTTCTCTCTTGTTTGTTAATCATGGTTTATTCCACCTTTCTCAAATCTTATTTTTCATTTATTGAATAGAGTTGTTTCATTCGTTGGTTTTGCCCGTTTACATCAGGCGAATGTTATTTGTGTAGCCATGTATGCTTTAGACCCATCTTTTACTTTTCTCTATATACACTTATATTTCTTTTATTTTTTTCTCTTATATAAAAAGTAAAGAAAAAGGGTACACTATAATACAAAAACCTTATTTATCAGGCTTTTCTTTCTTGAAAGCGTGCATGGTAGCGTGTAGGCAACGCCTATTTTCGTGTATGAAAAAATCTCATAGAACTTTTCTCTTTGAACCCGGTTTTTACCATACGAAACGTTTGCCTACACGCCTATACATTTTTCAGGAAGTATCTTTAAGTTTTACCGCGTTCTCCATCAAAGAAAATCCTCCTGTGCCTGCAAATTCGGATTGATGGAAAGACCACACCACTGGTAGCCTTTACCCGTCCGTTTTTTGCTATAACCTGCCAACAGTAAAGCCTTAGAAAAATCCCTATCGTTTCTAACATATTCACCGTTAAGGTTTGCCCACTGACGGTAAGACAAGTAAAGACTCCTACTCATCTCCGTTTCATTCACGCCCTTAATGCAATAATCAGTAATGAAATGGCCTATCCAGTCGTTTTCAGCCCGATAAGCGTCCTTAGCCTGCTCTACCACCTTACAAGTAGGGAATTTATAACTGTTTTGGATATAAATCTTGGCTCCTTCAATCATCCATTGAAGTATTGCCCCACCTGCTTTTCGCAAGAGTTCATCAACATAGTCTGTTTTCGGATTCTTGATTTCTTTCGTAAACGGTGCAACAAAGATTCTCCGCCACGTTCCCTTATCGTTTGAACCGACCTTCGGAAGATGGTTCGTGTAGAGAATAGTTGAGTGGCTTGGTGTAAACGTAAAAGGAGCATAATATTTCCTCTCAGCTGAAATATCATCCACGCTTGCTATCTGTTTCAGCATGGAAATAGAAAGCCTTTGTCCTTCCTCGGTTTCCGAGGCAAGAATAAACCTTTTACCGCAAAGCTCCGCTAAATCCACCTTCACGTTTTTAGCCCGAGTAGTTAAAGACTCTGCAGGTATTTTCCCCGCATAATCTCCAAGCACATGTGCTTCCGCGTTAAACACGGTCGACTTACCGTTGCCGCCTGACCCGTACACTAGCAAAAGCGATTCTTCAAACACTTGACCTATAAGCGTACTACCCGCATGGCTTTGAAGAAATGTCTGAAACTCTTTATCGCCTGCGGTAACCATATCAAGTGTTGTCTGCCACAATCCCATGTTCTCCTGTGAAGGACAAACAGCGGTCATTTTCGTACAGTACGAACACGGATCATGTGCTTTTAGCATGCCTGTCTTTAAATCCACGATTCCGCAAGGCGTGTTTAGAATGAAAGCATCACGGTCCAGTTCTTCGTTTGCAACTTCCAGCATGGATTTAGCAAGCTTTAATATTCCGGACACTTTACTGTGATCATTCATCTTCTTAGCAAACGAAAGATACTGCTTTGCCCGATTCACTTCACTTTTCGCTTTATCCGCCTGCTCTTTATCACCTGATGATTCAGCTTGAATGAACTCTTCGTAAGCTGTTTTAAACTCGATACCAGCATTTTTCAAAACTTTTTTAGCAATAAGCATGTAAAGTTTCATAACTTTAAGCTCAGACGCTTCCCACTTCTTGCCCGTCCAGTAAAGCCAGCCGGCAGACATCGTATAAACAGCCTTATTCTTGTTATGTTTGGCAAAAACCTCAGCCATCGCAATATCCGTTAAATCATCCGGCTTATACTCCTCATAGCTTTTCCCATACTCGCTAGGCGGAATATAACCTTCCTGACTTGCTACTTTAAGCCCGAACTTTTTAGCCGAATACCAGATTTTAGATAATTCTGCGTCAGGCAAAGGAGGATTACACCGTTCTGCTTCCCTCAAAAACTTCTCATACGCTTCATCTGTCGCACCATAACGTTTGATGAGTTTTCCTGCAATATGACTAAGCTTAGAGTTTCTCTGCCCTGATGGTATTTCTTCTGTTTCTGCATCAAATTCACCAAAAGCTTCTTCAGAGAGAAAATCAGTGATTGTTTTTTCACCCTCGTAAAGTTCTACCTGTGGAGTTTTAACACCGTAGAGAAAACGTGCCGCATCAAGAGCGTTACTGTCAAAATACGGGAATACTGATTGAATCCTTGTTTTAAGCTCCACATAAGCTTTAGCATCGCTTACTTCTTCAATTGGAAAATACACGTGAAAACGTGGTCTTGCACATTTCCCATGCTTGTCTTTCATGTGGTTTCTACTATAAGACGCGTAAAAGCACACGTTCGGAAACGCTAAAGCAACATCAAAAGGCGTCACCCAGTCTTTACCAACATCAGAATAATCGTTATCACAGTCCATCGGAATACAGGTAGATGAAATGAAATTATCTTTAGACCTATAACTGTTAGTAAACTGTGCTGTGACATGGTCAAAAGAGATAGCCTTATTAAAACTATCTCGATCACAGACTTTTATTTCGTCAGGATACAAGCAGTTACTACTGTTTCCCACACAGGAAGCTGTATAAATTTTGCATTCAAGCATCAACATTCACCCCCTAAATCCTTATCTGTAAAATACTTAATCGGCTGCCTGCGTTTTTCAGCCAGATTGATTTCTACTTGCATGCCGCCTGTGATTTTTTCTCCGAACACCCATAGTTCGTTGCATTTGCCTAAGAGGATAATGTCCATAAACATCGCATCCCCTCTATGCTTTTGATTCTCATCATCCATGAACGGGAAAAGCAGGTGTGGAGTGATTGGGATTGCTCCGCGTGAGTACGCGTAAGCTGCACACTGAATAGCGTGTTGCACGTTTTTCTCCTTATCTCCACGGTAGGGAGCACAAATGTAGACGATAGGCTTAAAGTTCGGTGTTGTTTCTAAATGTTTTTTATAAGACTTACTCATCTTTTGCCTCCTGTTCAATCAAGGGGTAGATCCCGTGTTGTGTCATGAGGTGATAGATGAAAAGCCTGCCTTTCTGAGTCCAATAGGTGTGAACCTTTGAATGAGTAATGCCCTTAGCGTCTTCATAAGCATGCGTTTTTGTGCTGGTATAGCCTTTCTCAGCATATTTTTGATATAAAAGCCAAGTATCAGATTGCTTAAATTGGACACCAAGATCATGTAAATAGTTGTTCATCCACTGTGCCGATTTACCATAATCTTTTGCAATCACACGCATGGAGATTATGTCTTTGCATTTAAGCACCACATCGTAATAGCTGGCTTTCGGTTTAAGCTCTGCTATCTGCTGTGTTTGCAAAGCTACAGTATTGGTAAGCTTCAGATTTTGCGATTCAAGCAGACTCAATTTCCTATTGGCTATTTGCAACGCACGTGCCATTACCGCATCAGGCGAGTTCCACTTCTCTTCAACAGAAATAAAGTATTCTCGAAATTTTCTGCCAAGTTCTGTACGCTGAATCATACATAGCTGTTTTGCCATATCGATAGTAAGCTGATGATTGGTTGCTGGTCTTCCACCAGTACTTTCCGACAAAAATGTCGAAAAGTCCTTATCTTCAACAAAACCGTAATCACACATTCTTGGGAACCACTTATCATAAGGTGTTCCGATATTAAGTGCTTGATGCAAAACACGGCCATCTACAGTCGGACGTTCATTGTTATAACTGATTTTGATTAGCTCTTTCATAGTAGCTACCTCCTAATTTTTATTGGAGGAGTTGGTTCCTCCTATGAAGTAGCCACGGCGAATGCCAAAATCTGACGCTTTTTTAATATTCTTTACTAACTTTTTCTCAGCCCGCTTAAGCTTATGCGTAATATTGTTAGCCAAGCGATCCACGGCTTTTTTATAATCAGCATCCGTTTCAAAAGCATCACGGCTAAGCATGGATGCAGCCTTTTCGTTAATCGCCATATTCCTAATACGGACAGCCATAAAAAGATCCGCCACATCCGGCTTTAAAATCGAGTAAACAAACGACTCTACTGCCCTATATTCTTCTGAAGCTTTAATCTGATTTACTGTTTTGAAAAAGATGCCGGGGTCTCTAACATCGCTCATGCAAGACTCATAATCATCGGCTTCCTCACCGTCTTCACTGCTGTAAGGTTTAGTAAAGCCTTTATGCCTCTCATATTTATGCAGAGAGTTATACTCGGGACGGTTAAACTCAGCATCTACCTTTTCTTGTGCTCTTTTCTCAAACTCTTCTTCGCTTTCATCGGGAAGAAGGTCGATATTAAGCCAGCCTTTAACCTCATCAAGCTTGAGGTCGAATGTTGTAAAATGCTTGTCACAGCGTAATTGAATTCTCATAAAAAATCCTCCATCTGATTTCCGATGAAGGATTTCCTTGAATTCAGCTCAAATAAGGCATGACAAAACACCACAAGCTAGAATGAAGAATTCCTTCATCTTTACTTGCAGCTGCCTTATTCGGTAAGACCGCTGTACTTATTTAGTTGTTCTATGCGGACTCCGAATAATCCTTAGCTAAGGGATATTTCCGCATAGAGGTTGAGGCTGATGCCTCGCGTTTAGAAAGAACAAGAATGCTTTTGCATTAAAAGACTTTCAATACGCATCTTTTTCCTTTAGTTCGGTCTATCAAAAACCAAACTTTTTTGATAAAATATGCGTGAAAGACTTTGAATATTTGCATGACTCGCATCTTTCAATCTCTAACCTATAGTTAATAGAGTTGAACGCAATCGAAAAGGGTGTTAATAAGGACTAAAACAGTTAAGATTTTTCAAAAAAGGGGGTTATTTAAGATGACTTCAAAAGAAAGCATTCCAGTGCGTGTTCCTTATCTAAGCGGTGGTATCTTATTTAACCTGCTGGTTGAAGCCACTAAAATAAAAAAATCCGCACGATCTAGAATGAGCGGATATAAAGATGAGTGTAGCGACTCGAATCTAATGAAATCCCTGCTAAAAGTTATAACTGGCGAGGATGTTTCTCAATATGATGAATCCGTCAAAACAAGTACCAGTAATTACAAGCGATGTCTCGCACATAAATCCTCATACACTCCTCAAGGAGATGAGGTTTCAATCAAAACGTTCCACAGTAGTGTAATGTCAAATGATTTACACATATATCAACAAATGAAGACTCTGACGAATGATTTCCTTGCTGAACGTAAAATGCAATGGTTAGTTAAAGCAATATTAGAAACAATTATTAAAGATGTATCCATTGGTTCGGATGAAGAATTTAGTATTAATTGCCAAACCAAACTAAAAAAGGAGCAACTGCAAACAGTCACTCACATTAATTTGGAATTTTTTCTGGTTAGCGTGTGGGATTATATTTTGAGAAACAAAACAAACAATAGATTAGGTAGATCAACATTTGAAGCGTGGTACAAACAAAGCGGCATCAACAGTAAATGGAAATTGATTAATGAGGATATAGGCACAACAATTACTCAAAATATCGAGATTTCAAGATTTGAAATGCCTGTTTATAATAATGAAAAAGTTGCTGAGTGCAGTAAAACTCTAGACGTGAAAGAAGATAATGAATTTTTTAACCCAGAGACAGATATACCTGTCGTTGAGGCTGATGATATAAGTGATGAGGAAGAACAGTCACCTAAACAAATAACTCAGGCTATTAACAACCCTAAAATTGTTAATCAGTATGCGAATAAAATCTACAACATCGAACATGTAGATCATTTAGATTAGAGGTGTCTGTATGGGAAATGAATTAGAAAAAGTCATCGCTAATCAGTTGCCTGAAGCAGGCAAAATAAGTCAACATGCAAACAAACTCTACAACATAAATAATGTAGAGCATATGACTGTTGTACCTTATCCAACAGTTCCCACTCTAGATAAAGGAATAGCTACGCCTACTGATGGTTTAATGTATGATTACTATAATCTTGTTGTAGGCAGTTCTGTTATTGATAGTGTTTTTGTAAAGGTAGATAAGAAAAGAGCCATAGAAGCCTTTTATACAGAAGATGAACTACGAGACAAGTACGCCTATTTATCCGTTGACGCAATTAAAGAGATTCAGCGATTTCCAATTCTTGTAGTACCTGAAACAACAGAGTATTATGGCAAAGCTTCAGACGATCAATATGGGTACGTTGGAATAATAGAAAAAATTAGAAAAGACTCATGCGAGATTGTTCTGAAATGCAAATTTGAGGATAAAAAACCAATCCCGCTAAAAAAGATTAGTGAAGTTGCTTTTGATTTAGGTATCCAAAGCATGGATGTAGCTATAACTGAACTCAATCACTCTCATTGGGCTATTAAACCTGTCAATCTCATTGAAGAATTAACAGAAGCAAAAATAGATTTTAAGGATTCTATTTTTTAGGAGGTATCTTTATGAAAAAAATACCAGCCAGTATTCAATCTTTACATATTGATGGTGCTACTTACAAACTCAATCCTGTAACTATTACCCCTACTTTTATTAATTTCTTCTACGGGAATAATGGATCTGGTAAATCCACCATTGCTGAAACTTTAAAAAACAGCAGTGGTATTACGTGGTCGAACAATACAGCATCACAAGATTGTAAGCTATATGTTTATAATGCCGATTACATCAAAGCTAATCTTGCAAACTACGATAATCTACCTGGTGTTTTCACTTTCAATGAAGAAAATATTCAGATTCAAAACCAAATTAATGATTTGACCAATCAAAAAGAAAAATTATCAGAAGAAAATTGCCAACTATCCGCCGCTAAAAACAATAAGGAAGATGAACGTATAAAAATACAGGCATCTTTCGAAGAAAACTGTTGGTCTAAAACTCAAACAATTAGAAACGATTTTAAACAAACAGTTATGGGTAAACTAAAAAAGAGTACTTTCGCAGAAGAAGTACTCAAAGACTATAATGCAGTTAACCATGATTTGTCTCAGCTTAAAAACCTATACGATACTGCATATTCTAAGAATGCTGTAGCGTTTCAAAAATTTTCTGTTATCAAGGATACTGCTGTATTAGATAATATTGCTAATTTGGATTTGATTGAGAAAAAGATTATAAGTAGCTCAGATACGCCTTTCGCCAATTTCATCAAAGCTATGAACAGCACTGCTTGGGTAAAGCAAGGAATGGCTCACTATCATTCTGTTTCTGATGGTAAATGCCCTTTTTGCCAACAACAACTACCTGCTAGTTTTGAAGATGATATAAAAGCCTGCTTTGATGAACAGTTCGAGAAAGAAACACAAGCAATCACAAACCTACAGGCAGATTATAAAGACTCGGCAAACACTCTCTTTGTTCCAATGTCAAAGATACCTGAATCAAATATTTCTGATGCTGAAATAGCTGCATATAAAGATAAGCTAAGTGCATTAAAAGGTGTCATTGCCGGCAATTTGGAGCTTATTGCTAAAAAACAGCAGGATTATGCCATAGCATACGAACTGGAAGCAACAAAACCTTTACTTGATGAACTGGCAGATATGATTGAAAAGTTCAACCAATCAATCGATGAGCATAACGCTATCGTTTCAACCAAACCGGCTAAACAGCAGGAATGCAGAAAACAAGTATGGGAACTCATATCCTATATGCTAAAAGATGAAATAAAGGCTTATAAAACAAGTCTTGGTGCTATTACAAAAGAGCTGGGACAGATTGACAGTCGATTGCAGACTAACGCTTCAGTAATTAAGAATATAGGTAGCCAAATTTCAGTCCTACTTAAAAATACGGTAAACACTAGGGATACCGTTGAAAGCATCAACCAGCTATTAAAAGATTCAGGATTCCAAGGCTTCTATCTACGAGAAAAAGTTAGTACAGCTAACGTCTATGAGGTGATTCGAAATGACGGCTCTATAGCTTCAAACCTCAGTGAAGGTGAAAAGAACTTCATAGCATTCCTCTACTTCTACCATCAAATTAAAGGCAGTGACACTCCAGACGAGAAAAACACTGACAAGATTGTAATCATTGACGATCCAGTTTCCAGTATGGACAGCAGTACTCTATTTATAGTCAGTGCTTTAATCCGAGAAATGATATGTGTCTGCGAAAACAACGTACATCCTACTGACGCGTACGTAAAAGACAGGTATATAAAACAATTATTCATACTCACTCATAACACTTATTTCCATCAAGAAATAACCTACGACAGAGTGAAAGACTACCGGTTTGTTAACTTCTATTTAGTGTCCAAGAATGACAACAAATCATCGGTTCGTCTTTGCGAAAAACAAAACCCTGAGATTCCATCGGAAATGATGAACTACAATCCAGTACAAAACTCCTATGCGGCACTATGGGAAGAGTATAGAATATTAGACGCACCGATTCCTCTTATGAATGTCATAAGAAGAATACTGGAATATTACTTCCTTCAGCTATGTGGTTATGACGGAACAACGCTAAGAGATGTAATTCTCAAACAAAACAAAGAGAAGTTTATCTGCACAGACGAAAACGGTAATAACGACTATTCGGCATACCAGTTGGCATCCGCAATGCTGTCCTACATACAAACGAAATCATCGTTTGGCATAACTGACGGAATCAACTACGTAGACGACTGTGTGGATGTTTCACAAACAAAAGAAACATTTAAGAAGATTTTTACTCTTATGAACCAAAGTCAGCACTACGAAATGATGATGAATAAAAGCTAAATGAGAGGAACAAAAAAAATGAAGATAATCTATAACCGACTATGGAAACTACTAATAGATAAAAACATGAACAGAGCTGATTTGCAAAATGCTGCAAAAATCAGCTCATCAACAATTGCCAAACTTGGCAAAGGTGAAAACGTCACCACTGAAGTTCTCATCAAAATTTGCGAAGCATTGGACTGTAAACTGGAAGACATCATGGAAAATGTAGAAGAATAAGGAGATTTTAAATGATTATTAGAACATATGGTTGGGTTCAAAACCCTTCAGATTTTGATAAACTCAAGCTGGTAGTCCAAATTTTTGACCCTAAATCCTTGCACTATGCAAATTTAACGCATAATCTTGTTCCAAACTATATTCCATTACAGGGAATTAAAAATCAACTTTTACAAAAACTAAACAACCACTCTGATGAATTTAGTTATACAGAACTAGTAGGAACATCCAAAAACGCGTCTGGCAATCCCGCCAAAAATCGAAAAGAGGCTATTGCTGATGGTTTAATACAAGTTACCATTCTACCTCAATCATCAAAAACAACAGGAAAAATGTGGACAGATAACTGGACTGCAGATGGATATTTGCGGTGGGCACTTAGCTTAAATTTTGTAAAACATGACAGAGAAACTGATTTGTGTAAAATAACTGATCTAGGTCTAAAATTTTCTGCTTCACCATCGAAAAGCAATACAGAACAAGACATTCTTAGAAAAGCGCTATTGAGTTATCCTCCCGCTTCTCAGGTGCTAAATATTTTAGAAAAGGCAAAAGTACCCGTAACTAAGTTTTATATTGGTAAACAGCTGGGATTTAGTGGCGAGAAAGGATTCACATCATATGATGAAGCTCTAATGAAAGACTGGTTTGTCACTGGATCAATTGAAGAACAAAAGAAAATCAAATCAGACATAGAAGGTACAAGTGACAAATACGCAAGGATGATCTGTAATTGGCTAGAAAAAGTTGGTTATGTTACTAAACAAGCTACTACTGTTAAAACAGATAATGGAGAAAAGGCTGGATTTCAGAATTATTCTATAACAGCTCGGGGAATTCATGCATTAAATCAGGCTAATGGAAGTTCTAAAAACAATCGTGTTAAAAAATTCCTGACGTGGGAATTCCTTGCAGTAGATGGCAAGAATAAGAATTATGTTCGTTCTCGTAGAGCATATATTCTACAATTTCTTAAAACAACAAAATCTTTTAGTTCTCTCATAAATTCGCTAAGAACTTTAGGTTTTAATGATGATATTGAAATAATAAGAAATGATATACACGGTTTAAATAATTTTGGAATAAGAATAGAAGATAACGGTAATGTTGTTAATCTAAAAGATGATTTCTTTGATTTTAGCATTCCTAATCTTGATCTTACAGCTGAACTTAAGGATAAAGCAGCTGATGCTGTAAAGGCTAAGTTCTTGAAGCTAACAGGGCTTTCAATGAAATATATTGAGCTGTTAGATATAGCTTATGACAGTAGTCGAAACAGAGATTTTGAGATACTTACAGCGGATTTATTTAAGAATGTTTATGGGCTGGATGCAATGCATCTAGGTGGAGGAAGAAAACCGGATGCCATTGCACAAACCAGCCATTTTGGAATCATCATCGACACAAAGGCATATGGTAATGGATACAGCAAATCTATATCTCAGGAAGATGAAATGGTTCGTTATATCGAAGACAATCAGCAGCGTAGTATTACTAGAAATTCAGTTGAATGGTGGAAAAATTTTAACTCAAGTATTCCTTCTACCGCGTTTTATTTTCTTTGGGTTTCTAGTAAGTTTGTAGGTAAATTTGATGATCAATTACTTGCAACTTATAACCGAACTAATACGTGTGGCGGTGCTCTTAATGTCGAACAACTTCTTATTGGTGCATATAAAGTAAAAGCTGGATTGCTCGGGATAGGCCAAATTCCTTCATACTTTAAAAATAAGGAAATAGCCTGGTAAAAGGTAAATCCCATACTGCAATAAGTAGTATGGGATTTACCTTTCTAATTAGTTTCCTTAAATGATCGAAAAAGTTGGGATATAGGTCAAAAAGTCTCATTTTTTATAACATTCTATAGGTTAAAGGATCATAGTTCGTTATTAGCACTTCTTCGCTACCAGTTCCCCTAGAATTATAGGAAGAATTGTTATAAGAACACTTTAAATGATTAACACATACATTGTGTGTTTTTATATAGTCCAATAGTAAATTATTAACTTTACCCTTATGCGACAAAACATTACTTAAAGCAAATTTGACACCCTTTTTGCTCAATTTATCCATTAGCTTGTACATCTCTTGTTCCTGCATATCACTCCAGTTTAAGAAACCTCTATTACCATCGTTGTAATTTCCAGTAGTAATTAAGTAAGGCGGATCTAAATAAACAAAATCTTTTTTTGTAAGCTCAGTAATATTAAAATCTGAGAAATAATCATCTGTAAATGTTGCGTCGATTTGTTTTAGCCTGCCTATGAATCTTTTTAGATTTTCTTCCATATTAGAACTAAATGAACTTCTATTTCTTCCAAATGGGTTATTAAATTCCATGGAGTTATTAAATCTTAGTTGGTAATTATAACTAAATGAAGTAAGCACATATAAATCAAGAGGGTTTGGCTCAGCATTATATGCTTTCCTAAAAGAAAGATACCCCAGCTCATTTTCTTTACTAAGTTTATATTCGCTTATACGTTTTTTTATAGATAAAATCAAGCTCTCGGGATCCTCTTTGGAAAAATATCTAAACATTTCATTTATCTTATAATTCATGTCATTGAAGAAATACTTTTCCGCTTTTACGTTAATGCCGACATTTCCACCTCCGCTAAATAAATCAACAAAGGTTTTAATATCTTTAGGGAATAATGGCATAATTTGATTTAGAATCCTATATTTTCCACCGATATAATTAAGCGGACTTTTAATATACTCTTTTTTGCTGGTTTTCCAGATGCTACAACCCTTCTTTTCCATCTTTACATTTATTGTTTTTTTAGTCTCAATATTTTTCTTCCTAATATAAAAAAGTAACTCACTTACATCAGAATTTTTTGATGCTATTTTAGATACATATTTTCTATATGGAATCCGTTTTGTGACAACTTTACCATCTACAGAGGCATTTTTTAACACATCTTCTAGTTGTTCTTCGCTAATTATTCCGTCTGTATTATAGCTAAGTATTATATGGTTTGTGTCTATATTGTTTATTAAATCCTTCAGTGCAGATAAAGCCTCTGTCTTAATTGCAAACCTACTTTTATTTTTAGACCAATTAAACAATCTAGTTTTACCTTTAAGCTCTGGCTTTTGGTTGAGAGCAACATTTTCTAGCAAATGATAATTAGAAGCATATTGTCTAGTATTGTATGGTGTGTCTATATATGTGATATCTGCAGAAACTTTTTTAATAAGTTGATTTGCATCTTCATTAAAAGACTTATTATCTTTGTTGTTGTTAAGAACCTCAATAGGTTCTAAGTTTAATGAATTAAGAGCTCGTTTATCCCAGTGCTTGAGATAAGCACCATACGTACCTGTTATATTACTTACATACGGAATGGCGTTTATGAGTACCGATATTAAATAATAATATTCTGCCTTATTAATTAAGCTTGATGAATACCAATTATCAATTTCATCTCGAATGAAATCAATCCTTTTGCCATTATCAGCGGTTAAATACATGGCATTGCCAGTAGGTGTGTAATTTGCTTCATAGTAGCCTACTTTATCTGTTAGAGCATATTCTTCAGCACTACTTGAAAGATAATCCAACACAGAGTCAATACCAATTTTTTTTAAACCATTAAACATTAGTTCTTTGTTATTTTCTATGGTTGCCTTTGCGTTAACATAGCTAAAATATAATAAATCGTTGGAATAGACTGTATATCGATCTTTAAAATAACTTCCTACAACATTTGTGCCCGCAAACAGGTCTAAGAACGTAGACGCACCATCGGGAATGTTTTCTAAAATCATATTCTCTATTTCCCCAAGCAATGCTGCTTTAGAACCTATAAAACGCATATTCACATCCCCTTTCATCCTTGTATAGATTAACTAATTTTAATTCTTTTGTCAATAAGTAATTCGAGTATATTAGCAGGTCAAATGAATAAAATAGTTTTAAACATTTGATGAATTACCACGCAACGCGGATTGTTTTAATTTAAATCAAACAGATATTATTCACATGTCAATTCTCAAAAGAACACCCCTAAAAGCAAAAAAAGACACCCCTAAAAAGTAAAAGTCTAGCGTCAATTCACGCCAGACCTTCATTCACGTTCTTCTGCTTAGCCAGCCTACAATAAACCCTTATTTACAGTGTTCTTTTAAGCAACAGCCACTAAACTTTGTATCATTTCCTGTAAAGTCATATCTAGTTTCATTACGTGTTGGATACAATGAAACCTTGACCTTGAACTCTGAAACCTCATCATTAAACTCTGAAACTATTTATAGGAATCCTGAAACTTTAACCTTGGAACTCTGAAACCTTAGCTTGGAGCATCATATTATTTCTTATTGAGAATAAGAAAGCTTACATCTCAAATAACACTTAAAAAATAGCATACAAAAAGATGGCTCTAACATATCGCTAGAGCCATCTGACAATCAACAATGTTAGTTACTTAAAACAAGCAGTGCCTACTTATTTTTATCTTCTTCCATCATTTTCTTCTTACGAAGAATTGCAAGTCCGGCAATCGAGAAACCAAGCGCTGCGAGCAATCCTGCAAACGACGCCGATTCGCCTGTCTTAGGAATCATGCCAATACGCTTTTCAGACTGCGGCTTAGGAGCCGGTGTCTCAGGCTGTGGCTTCAGTTCCGGCGTAGGCGGATTTGGAGTTGGATTCGGTGTAGGTGCTGGTGGATTCGGTGTCGGAGCTGGAGGATTTGGAGTTGGATCCGGTGTCGGCACAGAATCTTTTGTATAAATGGCATATACAGTCATATCGCCATTAACTACGCTTGCTCCCGTAAACGTCTCACCCTTACCATTTTCCTTCGTATTCCACTCCTTGAAAGTATAACCTGCCTTTGTTGGATCCTTCGGCATAGACTCATTAGTCAACGCATCAGTATCAATAGCCTTACCGGTTTCCACTTTCACCGTTGCATGCGTCTTATCGCCGTCCTTGAATGTAACCGTGCTTTGAGCAGGCTTCTTCACTTGGAAAGAATAAGAGATTTGTTTAGGCTTATTTTCTTCACCATTATTATCAAGCCCACTCGCGTCTTGTTCAGCTGCAAAGAAGAAATAATTGCGATTAGCACAGTTATTCTCTCTTGCAGTTGTTGCTTTCACAAAATTCTCTGTGGAAGAATTAGCAAAATCATAGAAACCAGACACCGTTCCACGAATTCTATATTTCTTACCTTCAATAACTGTCTTTTTCACAGATAGACCAGTTACTGAAATCATGATATTGCTAGTATCTACATTCTTAACTTCGTTAATAATGTCTTGCCATTTTTGAGTCGTTGCAGCATTATCTTTCTTCAATGTAACAATGAGTGTTTTACCATCATTTGTTTTTGTTACACTTGGAGAAAACCCCTTAATTCCGCTAATTGTAGCAGATGCATCCTTAGCTACTTCTACACCATCTGGAATATCTAACGTAAAAGCAAACTCTGCATCAACCTTACCGTAGCTATTGTGGAATTTCGCAACATCAGCGTCATTCATGCCACCAAGTCTTGTATAGTTTAGCGTCCAACCATTGAGATAACGCTTAAACCATGGGATACTAACTGAAAAATCAAGATTCAGTTTATCCCCAGGCTGTAGCTCACCAACCGCTTTGGAATCCGTTGCATCCTTGAGCTTTAGATCGCCGTATACTTTAAGGTTATCAACTGGCTTTTTAATTTCAGCTTGAGTTAATAAATCATTTTCCCCAAAACCAAATGGGTTGACACGCTTTTCAATAGGGTTTGTAGGATGTTGTCCTGGTTTCGTATCTCCTTCTGCCGTATCTTGCCCTGCGAGATAACCATATCTTTCTTCAAAGTTCATTCCAGGCAAGAACCAATACGTATTAGAGCTATTCACTATCCCCGCATTTGGAGTACTAGTCATGCCGTCTAAAGAGTTAAATGGAAAATCAGCAATCGCTGTTTTACTTGGAGAGGTTAAATACTTAGGAAATACCCCATAATAAGTTTTCCCTGTAAAACCATCGGTTATCTCTTTCTTTTCCACATCAACCCAATACGTATTCTTTAGCGCACTATCGGTCAAATATTCAGGTGCAGCAGCCGACAAATCCTTAATTAAATATGGAAGCGGTTCGCTATCATCCGCGGCAAACACTGGTGACACAAATGCTGCTGATGCAATCAATGTAGCTGATACTATCGTTACAGCCAAATTTTTTAGTAATTTCATACAAAGCCTCCTACGGTCTCTTGATTTCAAGTGACTTTAATGGGGAGGTAATGTTAACGATTGGATCACTAACTGGGTGATTGCCAAATTTGTATAATTGGCAAATTCCTGAACCAGTTATAGTTCCAAGTAATTCTTCTTTTCCTTCTACGGTATATGGGATATTTACGTTAATTTCATGCCCAGTTTGATTACGTTCACTTTCTACAAGCTTAAAGAATTCTTGATAATCATTCCAATTTCCTAATTGAATAGTGATAACAACTGAATTATCCTTTTCTACATATTCAGCCTCAATACCACTGATAGCAGATGAATTTTCCGTAGCTTTAATTCCCGTCTTATCAACGTGGAAGTTAGAAGGGAATTTTACCGTATACTGAGCAATAGGGAACTTTTCGCCTTCTCTGGACATGATTATATTTTCAAATTTCCAAGGTCCAAAACCTTGTCCTTTTATTTCTTTCTCATATACTTTGTAGGCTCCTTCAAAAAGGTCAGCAGCTTCCACGCTTGCGCTTATAGTACCTGCATAAGAGTCTTTTTGCCCTTCAATTGGAGTGACTGGAGATGCAGTTACAGTCTTACTCACATCAACGGTTCCTGTAATTTTCTTTAAGAAAAAGGATCCGCTTACATTTAATTGACTATCAACTTTATATACAAGTTGTCCTTCAGCCGCAAATGCCTGTGTAGTTCCAGCCATTACACCAAATGCTACTAATGTAGCCATCAATAAACCCATTGTCTTTTTTACTAATGTTTTCATATTTTCCTCCTTATTAATCCAATAATGTTCTTTTTATTGTTTTGAAAAATTGCATAAAAATAGGCAGAAACACATACCTATCCATCAGGTATATATTTCTGCCAATTAAAAAATTCTATGTGAAAAGAGACAGAACTACACTGTCTGTCTGTCTGTCTGTCTGTCTGTCAAGGATTTTGTCAGTCTTTTCATGGCTTGTCAACCTTTTATGCTAATTTTTCTTGTGCTAATTATACAAGAAAAAATCTATATTGACTAGCCTTTATATATTGTATATCCGTTATTTACTTGTCTATTTTCATTACGATCCCATCAAGGAAGGTAAACTCGACCTTTCCTATTGGGCAATTTAATGTAACTTTGATATTTGCAACTGCCATAAAATCCTCCTAAGTAAACTTATTTATACTTTTCTATCTATAGAACTAATTTCTTCCATTTCCTAATCTTAGTCCTAAATGTTCCAAATGGCGCTACTGTATTTACATGAATAAATTTATATACTTCCCAAGTAGCAGTTTTGGTTGCTTCATCTGCCCATTTTCTCATATGTGGTTTAAATAATTCTTCATCTGTTAATTCATCTATCATAAGATAAATTTTTTTTACATTTTCTGTTAGTTGTTCTTTTAGTTCATATAGAGATTTATGGGCATAGGTATCTGTAAACCATTGATATAATTCTCCAAGTTGATTCCACTTGAATTTATCTGATGGTGTTTTAACATCTATACCTTTTTTCTCATCTTCTTCCCATTTTAATACTAAAGTCGTCCAGCCTACTTGATAGGCAAGATTTTCTGCTGGTGTCCTATCAACTTCTTCTAGTCTTTTATCTTTTAGTTCTTCTGGTATATTGTCAAACTCTGAAATATATTTTTCAAAAGTTTTCTTTATCTCATTCTTTAATTCTTCCTTACTTTCATAAGACCTCATATGCCTACCTCCATGGTTTATATATAGATATTATCCTACCATTCTTTATATTGACCCTATTTTCTAATTGATACCTTGCAAGAAAAGAATAATAGTTGTTCCTATACCAAGTAGGAATGTAATAAATGCAGAAAGTCGTATGCTGTCATTCTTTTCTATTCAATCATTTTGAAGTGTCTCAAGGCATTCATAATGGCTTCTTCTTTTTCAGGTGTACACTGTGGAATAATTTGTTTCTCCTTTTTAGACTTGTTGTAATGTTCTCGTAATTCTATTCCACATTTCCTTTTTATCTGTGCAATATATAATGTCGAAACTTTTAATTCAAATTTATTCCAAACATATTCTTTGATTTGAGCATATGTTGCCTTACTCTCAGCACTTGTCAAATCAAACTCATCCAGCTCAATTTCAATATTTATATGCTTATCGACATCAAGTTTGGACAAAAGTGCTACCGTCTCGATGTGAGATTGTTAGGCTATTTTCAGAAATTGGTCTAACCCTTTAGTTTTTCCTGTATTACTACGGTTATCACTGCTTTGCTTTTTCAGTTATTTCAATTCTCGATTAGGTAATTTTCCAGTTCTCAAAGCGACAGTAACAAACTCAACCTCTTGCAAGCACTTCTCACAAAGTTCATAACCTTCATTGAAGTTCACTCTTGACCTAAATGTGCTAGCAATGAATTTGCATGGTGAGGTAATCCTTTCAACTACACCGCACCGTTCGCACTCAGCATACACATTCCCATCCTTAATCGGAATAAACATTCCATGGTCTTTCTCATTTCCCATGACGCTAACATCTTCGAAATCATCAAATTTTACATAGAGCATATATAGTCCTCCTTTATTTTGGTATATCTATATACGCTCTAATTCCAACTTATATCAAGTTTTATTGCTTCTTTTTTGATCTATATGTCTGCTACTTCGCAATAGCTTTCCCATTAAGACAGTGCACCATGTAATGCGCAAATCCATCGTTTTTACAGTTTACCTTCTTCTTATCTGAAACCTCGGTGACACCATTCTCACAATCTACTTCAATGCTTGCATCCTTGGTGATTGTTCCTTCTAAAATACTCATGCCATTTAACGTATCAAGTGTACAAACATGAGTTACTTCTACGTTTGTTGCTGAAGCCGACCCATTACAACATTTAAGAAAAACATCATCAGCTTTCAAATTAACAACTTTCACACTACCATTGTTCACTTCTACATAAAGCTTACCAATCTCAATATCTGCGATGAGCACTCGATTAGAATCAGATTCAACCTCACAAACTTCCACATCATGTGGCAAACTCACAACAATTTCAGGCATACCCTGAGTAAGCCACCTCACCCAATTCAAAGCTGAGACTTTTTTAGTTTGAATAAGCCTTATAATATTTTGCGCTTCCTCAACCCTCAATATATCTTGTTCACAGTTAACAAAGCTCACACCAAAGGTATCAGCACGTTTCACCGTTAAACGAACATCTTTCGTCTCTGCGATAAACTTCTTATTATCCATTCCTTAAGCACCTCCTCGTGCACATACTAATAATCAGGTTTCATTTTACCTTTCGAGCTATATTTTACCACTTCACAGGGTGGGTGCAAAGTGGGTGCACCTTTTAACGTTAACATCCTGTGCACTCGACCCCAGAGCGTTGATATCTTCCCTCATACAGCAAAATCACTCTCCAAGACCGCGAGAACCCAGCCTAAAGCCGCCGCACGCTAAACCTTTTAACGATAACCCTCGCTAATCCCTGCTATACAAGGGCAAAAATGTACCCACCTAATCAGCCCTTGACATCAATACAACGCTCTCCACGTGCCTGGAGTCAACACTATGGATAAAAAGTTCATTTTTTCGTTTTCGCGAACATATCATTGACTTTTTTTAATGTTTTCCTCGTATTGGTAAACATATCATAGGTTTTTTATACTAGTACGTATTTGGAAACATATCTAGTTTTATATTTTTGATATATAATGCACATTATATAATGTAGAATTTACTCATTTACAATATCCTTTTATTTTATCTGCATATTTGCTTAAAAGCTCTTTTGAATATACTTTACTTTGGTTAGATTCTCTCACTTCGTTCCAAAGAATTGCAGCAACTTTCATCTTATTAGAAAATTTATCACTACGTTCATCTAAGTTAAAATCTTTTACAAACTGGTTCCATTGGTTAGTAGTATTATCATATTTTGCGTAATCAGAGTCTCCATTATATACATCAAGCATATTTTTAATTGTAAAATTTTTGTCGTTCTTTCTTTTTACTTTTCGCCAAGCTTCTGCCATATTCGCATTAAATTTAAATGGCTTAATTCCAGTTTGCTCTGAAAAATAGTCTCTAAATTTTTGATTGAATGAAAATCCACATTCTAGTAATGGAGTATTTAATGTTATATTATCAGTTATCTTTTTATTTTTATTCCTTGAAGATTTTTTTATTTTATTTCCCTTAAAATATTCTTCTATAATATAATTCAGTTCCTTTTTTGTTCCTCCATATTCTAATCCAAGAGACTTACAAACTTTTGATAACTCCTCTCGATACCAATAATATTTGTTGAATTCTTCAAATGATTTTATATCTTTAAATTCAGGTCTACTTTCTAACATACACTTTCCCTCAATTCTCTTTTTTTCTATTCGTTTGTCATCAATACTAGAGCCTCCGCCGCAGCTTTCACATTAAACGAGTAAACACTAGGTATGTCTTATCGACATGTTCGTATGCAGAAACATATCCATGAACCTTTTAACAATTATCTCTGCCTATCGTTAAAAGGTTTCAAGCAAATAAACTTAGAGTTCTCACACTCCTAGATATTTAATATATATTTGACACGGATTCCACTCATCCCATAAAGTTGGAAAACATTCCAATTCTTTATATCCCATCGCGATATAAAAATGATTTGTAATATCATATTCTTTGTAGTGTCCCATCTGAACAGTTTTTACCTGTGAGTATGTGTAACCCATCTTCCTTGCCATAGCTTCGTATGCTTTGTTAAGTACCGAGCCAACTCCCATTCTATGGAATTTCTTTTTTATACCCATCACAAAAATCTCTGCACAATCCTTGCTGGTTGCGTTTAACACAATAAACCCAACAAGTTTATCATTAATATAACAAGCAAGAAAAGGCTTTTCCTGTGAATCTTGAATATATTCTTCTGTACTTTCTGGCATTCCAAACCATTCTTGAAGATCATACAATACTTCTCTCGATACAGATTCCTTTTCTAGTTTATTCTCAATTTCTTTTACTTTTATATTCAATCCAGTCCTCCACAAACTCTAATTTATTCTTGTCATCAATACTAGAGCCTCCGCCGTCGAATCTTTCCAATCGAAGCTTCCTATTCGGTCGCTTCTCTTGGAGATTCTTGACATGAGACCTACCTCTGCTTCGCATCGATTAGCTTTGCTAATCGCGCGATAGCAGGGTTAGAGCTTCAACGTTGATTGACATTCCCCACTTCACCAGCTGGGTGCAAAGTGGGTGCACTTTTTAACGTTAACATCCTGTGCACTCGACCCTAAAGCGTCGACATGTTCCCTCATACAGCAAAATCACGCTCAAAAACCGCGAGAACCCAGCTTAAAGCCGCTTCGCATTAAACCTTTTAACGATAGCCCTCGCTAACCCCTGCTACACAAGGGCAAACTTGCACCCACCTAATCAGCCTTTGACATCAATACAACACTCTCGACGTGGTGAGTGTTGGGATATATATCGAACACACGCAAAGACTGAACGCTGTAGCCAAGCTCACTAAACGTTCCAACATCGCGAGCAAGACTAGTCGGATCGCAAGCAACATACACAACGCTTCTTGCTCCAGACTTCGCAATCTGCTTACAAACTTGAGCTTTAGCACCAGCGCGCGGAGGATCTAACACAACAACATCAGGATGCGCAAATCGGCGAACAATCTTAGACGACTTACTCGCCTTAAACACCTGCGATTCAAGCGTTTGCGCAACATCGCCTTCAAGCGCTTCAACAACATCCCTGCTAAGACCAGCACGCCCAATGTTTCGCCTTGCATTCTTTACAGCAATCGGCGCACCCTCAATGCTAAGCACGCGAGCTGGTTCAGCAGCACCAAAAGCGCCTACAGCATCATAAGCACCATAAGAATCTCCGCCAACATTAGCCAAAGTTGCAAGCGGAATCGTAAACAAACCAGATCCAGAATACAAATCCCACAAAACCGTATTCTTACTACGCCCACCAAGCGCAGAACGAACTAATCCCAAAACGTAGTTCACCAAATGCTCTGGAGCTGCGCGATGAATCTGCCAAAAACCGCGCGCGTCAACATCGTAATCAAAAGTACGCATACGCGACGAATCACCATCAACCGCAACTCGCACGCGCTCTCGCAGCAAAGCCGAGCCTGCAACCAACTCATCATTTACTATAAGCGCATAATTTTCGCCAATCGCATCAAGAAGCGCAGCCTTGTCATTAAAATCCAAACCCTCAACCCGAGGCTCTGGAACAGCAAGACGAATTTGCGAATTTGGCTCAAATTCTCGATTCCACAAATCCAAAGAATCCGCAACAGCCAAAACCGCGCGCGACGCAAGCGGCATAGTATCAATCGCAATGCGATCATGCGACTCACGCTTTCGCATAGACAATCGCCCTTCATCATCCGCAACCAACTCCATGCGCGTACGCCAATTAAATCCGTTAAGCTCCTCATCACCTGGCATTCGCTCAACGCTAACATCGTTATCCGCAACATCCATATGTGCTAAACGCTGGAATTGATTGGCAATCACGGACGCCTTCCAACGAATCTGTCCAGGCAAAGAAACGTGAATTAAATCTGCGCCTCCAACTCCGCCGCCTTGAGCCAAAGGACCAGCGAGCTTCCATTGCGGCTCCACACGATCCGCGCTAGGCTCCAAAACTTCCACAACTTCACCAGTGAAAAAGTGCGCTTTTGCACGCATCGGCTCATCCATACGCACAATAACCAGCTCACCAGGCAGCGCAAATCGCACGAATACAACGCGTCCGTCAAGATGACCTACACATCTTCCTTGATCCGCATATCGCTCGATTCGCATCGTCACTTGCATAAACTACCCCCTAGTTTTGCGTTTTGTTAGGCTGATTTTAGTTAAGCTGATTTTCTTCGCTCTGCTTCTCTTCATGATTTTTATGATGAAGACGCATAAACGGCGTTGCAATAATCAAATAAGAAACCCAAATTGCGAGCGCCCAAAACGGCAATCCCATAATCAAACGCACTGTGCCAAGCCACACAACGTGATTCGTCAAATATAATGGCACTTGCAAAACGAGCCTCAGCACAAAAACAGCAATCCACAATCCTGTCACATACATATACGCTCGCTTAAGCGGCTTATAATCGAGCCATTCGTGAAGCCACGAGCCAAAGTTTTCCGTAGGCATTTTGCGAATTGACTCAATCACAAGCCCTAAAGCAGGCACGCGCACAATCAGCGAAATAGCAAGAAGCACACCATAAACAGCGTTCGTAATAAAGCCCATCATATAGTAGTCGCGCGCTTGGTGACTCGTCCACACCCAAACAAGGCAGATTCCAATGGAAACAAGCCCACTAATTGCTCCCATAAGCGATTGCCTTTGAATAAGACGAATCACAACTTGCAAAACAGCAATCACAGCTGCAACAATAACCGTTGTTTGCACATTTCGTGTTACAACGAAGCAAATAACAAACAGCAAGCCTGGAAGCATGGATTCGATTACGCCTCGAACGCCACCCATTGAATCAATTACAGAAAATGTAGATCCTTCGGCTCCAATTGAAGCCAATGTCGCTAGTCCTGAGCGTTTTTTGGTTTGCGCAGAATCGTTGGTTTGCGCAGAATCGTTGAGTTTTACTGCATTTGAAAACTCTTGCGAAGAAAACTCTTCTTCGGATTTCTGTAAAGATTCTTGTGAATCCATTCAATTAACTTTCTACTATTTGCATTATCTAATTTCAGCAAACATTGGACCGCGTGTAAGCGTAGTTTTTACTTCTACTTGTTGGTCGTAACCTAATGGTTTATCGTCTTTTTTTAGTGCATTATTAGCATCTTCATCAGACGTATTATTTTCCCCATCTTTACCGCTATTTTCTGCATTTAAAGCAGCTTCTTTTTCTTCTCTAGTTACTGGATCATGCATAGGAATAAAATCGCGAGGCGCAAGCGGCTCTTCACCACGATTTACAACAATCCCCTTAAACCATTCGTCTAATTGTTTTGTTTCGTTATTATTATCTGCAAGCTCTGTTGCTGCAGGTCCAGAGAATACTCCGCGAAGCATCCACCTAGGACCATCAACGCCAACAATACGCGTTGTAATGGTTTTTTCTCCAACTTTTACAGGTAACAGTAGCTCAGTACCAAATTCGCCTTGTACTGTACACGCTTGACTATTACCATCAAGCAAATCTTTGCACACTTCTAGCCAAATACCAGATGTTTTAGGCGCAGCAAAAGCTTCAACTTCTACGCTTGAAGAACCATAAGTTACTGTCATACCAAGAACTTGCGATGTTTCATGCTGCTTTTTTACTCGCAACTCAATGCCTTGAAAATATGGGATATAGATTGAACCAAAATCTAGATAATCGCTAAAATCAGGAGCATCTTCATCATTGAAATCCCATGGACCAGTTTTTACCTCTACGATTTTGTCTTCAACTTTTGAAGATTTTTCTTCTTCATGTCGGCCAAATAACCAACCCATTATTCCTCATTTCTTAAAACAACAAATCTACAAAAATATATTTATTACTTATTATTGTAAATTGCCTAACTTTACCAGAATAGCACAAGCAAAGCACTGAAAAATTTGCGTATATAGTACATTCATATACACGTGCGATTACTTAGTTATTTCACATTATGTAAATTAATACTCACGCATCACACGTCATACTTTATACTTAACGGCGCATGATCAGACCATCGCGCATCATAGCTTTCAGCACGATCGATCACAAATCCGCGAGCGCTTTCCGCAATTTCAGGAGTTGCGAACTGGTAGTCTAATCTCCAGCCAACGTTATTGTCGAAAGCTTTACCGCGCTGACTCCACCAAGTGTATGGTCCTTGAATATCTCCTGCAAGCATGCGCATAACGTCCACAAATTCATATTCGTTAATCCAGCGATCAATATAAGCGCGTTCCTCTGGCAAGAATCCTGCACTTTTTTCATTAGCCTTAGCGTTTTTAATATCAAGTGAAGTATGCGCAATATTAAAGTCACCGCACAAAATCGCTTGATTTCCGCCACTTGCTGCAATATTTCGAAGCTCCCCCAAGCGTATAAGCATTGTGTCTAAAAAGCGGAATTTTTGCTGCATTTTTTGCGGATCGTCCACATTTCCAGCATGAACATACACAGAAGCAATAGTAATTTCATACCCTTCAGGGGTACGCACGTCAGTTTCAACCCATCGCCCAGAATCAACATCCTCGTTTAAGCCAGGCAAACCGTAGCGTTTTTCAACTACAGGAAGAGACGTAACTAGAGCTACTCCAGCTCGACCTTTTACACGGCAAACTTCATTTGTATAAGTAAAATTATCGTTTTTTATAGAATTTACGATATTTTCAGACGTACGATATCCCATTTCAATTTTTGTCATAATTGGGTCGATTGCATCCTGCGGAGCGCGCACTTCTTGCATACACCACACGTCTGGAGTATGCGCGTCAGACCAGTTAAGCATACCTTTGCGCTCAGCTGCACGAATACCATTTAAGTTTGAAGTAGTAATTGTAATCATAAATCTAACTCTAATATGCGCATTACACAAATATGCGCGCTGCACAAAGCAAAAATTAAGGTGCAGAAATTTATAAACCCAGTTATTAACCAAGTTTATAAACCCTGCACCTTTATTTTTATTTTATTAGATTAGATTAAATATTTAGATTAAATTAATCCAAGCCAAGTTCCAAGTTTCCACCAGGAATTGCATCGAGCAAATCGCGAGTGTATTCCATCTGTGGATGATCGAATACCTCATCTGTAGTTGCATGCTCAACAAGCTTTCCATGCTGCATAACAACAACTTCGTCTGCAATCTGACGAACGACAGCCAAATCGTGTGTGATGAACAAATAGCTCAAACCACGCTCCGCCTGCAAATCGTTAAGCAAGTGCAAAACCTGATCTTGCACAAGCACATCCAAAGCAGATACAGCTTCATCGCAAACTATAACATCTGGGTCCAAAGCCATAGCACGAGCAATCGCAATTCGTTGACGCTGTCCTCCAGAAAGTTCGTTCGGGAATCGAGTCATAACTGAAGCAGGCATACGAACCATGTCTAGAAGCTCTACCACACGGTTTTTACGACTCTTTTTATCACCAATCTTATGAATACGCAAAGGTTCTTCAATTGAACGATAAATTGAGTACATAGGATCCAAAGAACCATACGGATTCTGGAAAACTGGCTGCACATGGCGACGGAAGTCAAGCAAATCCGCACCCTTTAAATCGGAAATATTCTTACCTTCGTAAGTAACAGTTCCACTTGTTGGCTTAAGAAGTCGCAAAACCATATTCGCAACAGTAGATTTACCTGAACCAGATTCACCAACGATAGCTAACGTCGTACCACGCTTAATAGAGAATGAAACGTCGTCAACAGCCTTAAAAAGCTCTTTCTTGCGAGGAAGCTTAAACTCACGAGTTAAGTGATCCACAGTAATAATATGCTCACTTTTTTCGAGAGTTTGCTCACCTACTACATGATGCTCAAGCAAGTTATCAGCGTTACCACCGTGTTCTTTAACAGAAATAATGCGCTGAGAAGCTAAGCTTGGAGCGGCAGCAACAAGTCTCTTTGTATACGGATGCTGAGGATGCTGCAAAACTTCCAACGATGGGCCAGACTCAACAACACGACCCTTATACATAACAACAACATGCTGCGCGCGAGAGGCAGCCAAACCTAAATCGTGTGTAATGAAGAGAACAGAAGTTCCGAGCGAATCAGTTAGTGTATGCAAATGGTCAAGAATACGCTTTTGCACAGTAACATCCAAAGCGGAAGTTGGCTCATCTGCAATAAGCAAGTCCGGTCGGCAAGCCAAACCAATAGCAATCAAAGCGCGCTGACGCATACCACCGGAAAACTCATGTGGGAACTGACGTGCACGAGTTGCAGCATCTGGCAAACCAGCTTCATCGAGCAAACCAGCAATACGATCTTCAACGCTTGCACCTACAACATACTTTTTGGCAATTTCCCAAGCTTTGTCGTCATTTACACCATATTTGATTAAATCGTCTGCTACGCGCCAACGAGTTTCAGAGCCTGGAACCCACTCTTTCTTGTAGTAATCAATAGCTTCATTGAACTTTTCAGCATCGTTATGCTCATCAAGCCCAACTTCTTTCAAAGCTTTCTTAGCAACTTCAATCAATTCTGGCAATTCTTTAGAGCCAAGGAATGTTTCATCCTCATTGCTTTTGACTTGAACAGAATCGCCTGCAAGAGCCTCAGCTAATGAAGAACGCTTCTCGTGATCAACGTCAACACCATTTGCGATTAATGCTTCTTTAACTTGTTCGCCAATACGCCACACAGGGTTCAAGTTGCTCATAGGATCCTGCGGAACTAGACCCATTGCAGTACCACGCAAAGCAGCAATCTCTTTTGGCTTCAAACTGCTAATTTCTTTACCCTTGAGCTTAATAGATCCACCTGTAACATGACCAGTTCCAGGAAGAAGACCAAGAACAGCCATTGCAGAAGTGGACTTTCCTGAACCAGATTCACCTACAATTGCAACCCACTGACCAGGATAAACACAGAAGCTAGCATCTCTAACAGCATGAACAGCTTTTTTTGAGTCTGTTGTGAAATCAACCTGGAGATTTTTTACTTCCAACAATGGCCCTTGCTCTAGCTGCATGGCGCGAATGTCTATATCTTTACGTGTTGTATTCATAAGTTTTATTCCTCCACGCTAAATTCACGCCTTACGGCTCTTCGGATCTAATGCATCCTTTACAGCATCACCCATCATAATAAAGGCGAGCACAGTAATTGCGAGTGCAATAGACGGATAGAACAAGACTTCTGGGTTCGTAGTAAGAACATTTCTAGCGGTAGAAATATCTCCACCCCAGCTGACAGTAGTACTTGGTAAACCAATTCCAAGGAAGCTTAATGTTGCTTCCAACACAATATAAGTTCCAAGCGAAGTTGTTCCAACAACAATGATTGGAGCCAAAGAGTTCGGGATAATGTGTTTGAAAAGATTACGTATTGGAGTAGATCCTAAAGCAGTAGATGCGGTATTGAATTCAAGATTTTTTGATTCCATAACAGCGCTTCGTGCAATACGAGCAACGCTAACCCATCCAAAAAGCACCATAACAAGCACAATTTTCCAAATTGATTTAGATGTACGGAACATTTGTAAAACTACGATTGCACCAAGAAGCATTGGTAAAGCCAAGAAGATATCAGTTATTCGGCTGAGAATAGTATCAACCCAGCCTCCGAAGAATCCTGCTAACGCACCAATTAAAGAACCAACAAGTACAACCAAAATAGTTGCAAGCAAACCAACACTTAGCGATGTACGAGTACCATAAACAACTCGAGCATAAATATCGCAACCTTGCATATCAAAACCAAATGGATGCGCGGCTGAAGCTGGCTCAAGAGAGTGTTCCAAAACGCAATAATTAGGATTGTGCTTTGTAAGAATGCTTGGGAAGAATGCAACAAAAATAATTGCAATAATCAAAATTGCAGAAACAATAAACAATGGATTCCTGCGCAAAGTTCTCCAAGTATCTGCCCACATACTCGTTGCAGCAGCGGATTCGTCTACGGAATCCACTTCTTGAATAGGCGTATCGTCTAATGGTGCAACGTAGCGTTCTTGCCCCGGTAATATATTGCAATTTGAAGCATTATTTGCAATCAAATCATTTTTCATCAAATTATCTTCCATAGTGTACTCCCCTCACGCGTAACGAATGCGCGGATCAAGAGCCGCGTACAACATATCAACAAGAAAATTGCTAAATACAAATATCAATGTCAAAAGCGTGACAATGGAAACAACAAGGTTTCCTTCTCCTTTTAGAATCCCTTGATATGTGAGGAATCCAACGCCATGAATGTTGAAGATTGTTTCCGAAATCATTGCACCGCCCATAAGAGCACCCAAATCCTGGCCTAAGAAGGTGACGACAGGTATAAGCGAGTTGCGCAAAACGTGGCGAACAATAACAGAGCCTTCTTTTAAGCCCTTTGCACGAGCTGTACGCACATAATCAAGCGAAATATTTGAAGAGATTTCAGATCTTGTAAGTCGAATGATATACGCCATAGACACAGAACCAAGAACCATTGCAGGAAGAAGCAAATCGAAGAATCCAGGATCGTTACTAGCTGTAACTGGTAATATACGCCATTTAACACCAAATAAGTATTGTCCTACGAAACCTGTCACAAATGTTGGAACAGAAATAAGAAGAAGTGATACAACCAGGATCACACTGTCATACCACTTGCCTTTCTTCAAACCTGAAATTATGCCAAATATGACACCAAATATTGCTTCGAAAGCGAATGCCATAATTGCTAGTTGAACAGTAACTGGGAATGCACGACCAATTTCATCGATAACTGGTTGACCTGCAAAAGTATGACCAAAATCGAGGGTAAGAGCATTCTTTAAGAAAAGTAAATATTGAATAATAAATGGTTTATCTAAGTTATACTCGGCTCGTATTTGTGCAGCCACTGCAGGATTAACAGGTTTTTCTCCAAACATTGCTTTTACTGGGTCTCCAGGCAAAGCAAATACTAAAGCATAAACTAATAATGTTGTGCCGAGAACAACAGGAATCATCTGCAAAATACGACGCAGAATGTACTTACCCATCGAATTCTCCTTGAATTGTTAAAACTTACTCAAAAAACAACAAAGTGCCGCTCCAGCTCAATAGTTTTATTTAACTAGTTTAGCTGGAGCAGCAATTTCGCAATAAGCGATATTAAATTATTAAGAGGAACCAACTAGTGTTACCTACTAACTTTCTAAAAAGTATGTAACACTATGCTGTTTTCTTAATTAGCTACCAGCTTATTTGTGAAGCTGATAGTACAGCGGCATATTCTGCCAATCCATTGTGAAGCCCTTCAAAGTTGGAACCATCACAGCCTTAGCGTTCGAGTAGAACAATGGGACAGATGGAAGATCCTCAAGAAGGATTTCGTTTGCTTGCTGATAGAGCTTAATAGCCTCTTCTGGCTTAGCAGATGCAGCTTTCTTAAGTAAATCGTCGAACTTTGGATTCTTATAATCACCTTCGTTGGAACCATTGCCATCAGCTGCAACGGAAGCAAATTCCTGAGTCAAGTAATTTTCTGCACTTGGATAATCTGGCATCCAACCTGCACGCCATGCACCCTTAATCTGACGCTTAGCGCAAGCATTACGGAATTCCTGGAATGTAGGAATTGGAGTGGTCTCAGCCTTGATTCCAAGATTATTCTTGAGGGAATTCACAACAGCATCAAACACAGACTTTGCATTTCCATCGGCATTGTAGGAGAAAGTAAGAGATCCATCATACTTAGAAATCTTATCTGCCTTAGCCCAAAGTTCCTTAGCTTTCTTTGCATTAAATTCTACGTTCTCATGACCCTTAAGATCAGCCTTATAGCCTGGAGTCAATGGAGAAGTAAATTCGTTCGCAGGAGAAGCAGTGCCATTGAGAATCTTGTTGATAATCACCTTACGGTCTATAGCCATAGAAATAGCTTGACGACGAAGCTTACCTTCTTCAGTCTTTACATCGAAGTGCGGGAGGCTTGAAGGAATAGTGAACTGTTGGATTACAGAACCTGGACGGTTGTAAGCCTTAACAGTTGTATCTTTCTGGAAAGTCTTAGTTTGGGTATCTGGAATATTATCAGTCATATCGAGGTTTCCAGCCTGCACATCGCGGTATGCAGCGTTACCATCTGTATAAACCTTGAAAGTTACGCCATCATTCTGAGCCTTACGTGGACCATCGTAATCTGGGTTCTTCACAACTTCAATCTGCTTGTTGTGATCCCAAGATTTGAACAAGTATGGACCAGAAGAAACAGGCTTTTCGCCATAAGCCTTTGGATCCTTGTAGAAGGATTCCGGAAGTGGAGCAAATGCCAAGTAGCCAACCTTAATTGGGAATACAGAATCTGGCTGTTCCAAATCAACGGTAAAAGTATTTTCATCAACAACCTTCAAACCAGAAAGCTGTTCGTCACCCTTAGTACCATCCTTCTGCAAATCAGCATAACCCTTAATGGTTTGGAAGAAGGAAGCACACTTCTGAGCATTCTTAGCGTTAGCGACGAAGCTCCAAGCTTTCACAAAGCTTTCGGCTGTAATAGGAGTGCCATCGCTGAACTTCTTTCCTTTCTTAACCTTCACGGTGTACTGGGTAGCATCAGCATTTGGAGTGATGCTTTCAGCATCCTCATTCACAGGATTACCTTTTTCATCGAAAGTTACCAACGTGGAATTAACCAACATGGCAGGACGAGCGCCAGCATTTTCGTTAATATTTCCAGGGACTAATTCGTTTTGTGGCTCAGAGTTTGAAACGGTAATAATAACCTTGCCACCGTTTGTTTGTGCATTCTTAGCGGAAGAGCCACAGCCACCAAGTAACATTGCCAGCGAGCAGGCAGCAGCAGCGAAAGCCAAAGCCTTATTCTTCATATATTTTTCTCCTAACGTCTGGTAGGCAGGATTGTCATATCACAAAAAAGCCAAACATCAGCTAAAACATAAAAATCCATCCGGTTTTTATTGCCAGATGGATTCTCGCAAGCCAATGACGAGGCCTCTTCGTTGATTAAAATTCAATGATACGTATTTTTACAAACAATGCAATAGTAAAAGAAAATTGAAAAAAATATTGTATATTAGTAATAATTAATTATTTAAGTCTAGATTTAATTATAAATACCGAAAATTTTATTATTTATATAGTAAAATTTATTGTTTTTTATAGATATATGTATATTACAAAAATGTAAATTAACATATTTATTATGTAAAAAACATGTTAAATATGAATAATTGAATGCTTAAAACATTTACTATCATGCACGCGGAAAAGCTTGAGAATACTTACGTTTTAAAGATTCAATAGAAACATGAGTGTAACGCTGAGTAGTATTAAGCGATGAATGACCCAATAATTCCTGCACTTCGCGTAAATCTGCCCCTCCATTCAACATATGCGTAGCAGCACTATGCCGCAAAGCATGAGGAGAAATATCCGGAACATGCGCACTTTTAGCCTCGTCATGCACAATCTGCCTTACCAAACGCTGATCAATACGCTTTCCGCGAGTACCAAGAAATACTGCCTCTTCAACAGAATTTCGCAATAAAATTTCTCGTCCATCTTTAGAAATCCAAGCAGATAAAGCTTTATAAGCAGGAACCCCAAAAGGCACAACACGCTGCTTATTTCCCTTACCAGTAACTTTTATAGTGTGCGAGGAAAAATTAATATCCTGAATATTTAAACTAGTAAGCTCACCAACACGAATACCAGTCGCATATAAAAGCTCCAGAATTGCAGCATTGCGAAGTCCTACAGCTTTCTGATTTTTGGTACACGAAGGTGAAACATTAGCTTTAGAATCAACATTATTCATTAATGATTCTGCTTGATATTCATCCAAAACAGATGGCAGCATATTTTTAATTTTTGGCGTCATTAAAATTTCTGCAGGATTACTGCTTATGTATTCAACATGCTGACACCACGCAAAAAAACCACGCACCGCGACTACTTTGCGAGCCAAACTTGAACGCGCATGACTTCGCAACTCATCAGCCATCCACGAACGCAAATCATCCGTAGTAAGCTCCGAAATATTATTAAATCCGTGCCGATTACACCATGCTAAACATTGCAAAATATCACTGGCATAAGCTTTCTGCGTGCGTTCACCCAAGCCTTTATTAGCACGAACATAATCAATATAATCATCTATTAAACTCATATATTTAGAAGGTAAGCCTAAGAAATTTTCAGAAACAAATTTATTGTTGCTCATGCTTAACTCACCCTTCCATAAAAGTTTAAAACAAAACGTTTGCCATATACTTCAGTCACATGCATAATACAACAAGGAGCATGTTATGAACACACAAACACGGAATTTAACTACACTACCGAAGCAAATACCTGCAGGCTCGCGCATAGTAGTAAGAACTTACAAAATTATAGAAGACAATAACGATGGAACACAAAAAATCGAGTATCATGATGCGATTGGGCACGTACTCGAGTGGGACGGGGTAATGCTTCATTTACTTCGAGATCCTGCAGCAAACGGCACTAGAGCTGCCGAAGAAATGTTCATTGATGCCAACACTATTTACCGATTAAAGCCAATCCCAGAACGCAAATTCCAAAAGCCGCTTAGTCTGTAGAATTGTCTGATGAGGAGCAAGTTTTACACATTTCTCAAGGAAGCATCTGAGCGCAATAGTAGTTGCGAAGATTCGTTAGTATTAGATTCGCAGATTTCAACAATAGATTCACCTGAGCGCGCGGATTCTAGTAATTCCTGCTGCCAATTGATTTGAGAATCATACTTCCACAATCTGCTATTTGCATCATCATTTTGCTTAGCATCGTCACTTTGTTGCGTACTAGTTTTAGACGAGTTGCGCTGCAGGTATTTATATTCTCTCCAAGATTGAGCTTTAGCAAAAAACTCTTGCTCTAAAGCATCCGCGGTTTCAACATCATTATCTAACATATTTGCAGCAAAAGTTAGCTCAGAAATTACGGAACGCAATAATTTCGCAGTATTATGCCGATTTTCACTTACCATAGCACGAGTGCGTTGAGGATCAGTAAGAGCAACTCGTGTCATATCCCGCCAGGAACCTGCAGATAGTTGTAAAGCAATAGCACGATTAGATTGTTCACATAATACGTTTGCAAGAGCTGTTGCAACAACATGAGGCATGTGAGAAATAAGAGCTGCAGAATTATCGTGCGTTGCATCATCCAAAACTATTGCACGATTCTCGCATAGCGAAACAATCATTTGCAAAATATTTCTAACTCGCCAAAACTCAGTAGAATCATCAACAGTTAAAGCCCACAAAGCACCATTTAAAAGCTCATCACTAGAAGCTTTCCAACCAGTAAATTCACTACCAGCCATCGGATGCGCACCAACGTAACAATCTTGCAAACCTGCATCTTTTACTTGCTCTCGAACTAAAGTTTTTACGCTGCCAACATCGCTAATAGTTGTGCAAGATTTGTCAATATAAGGTGCAACTTCATGCAAAATACTTGGCATAGAAGCTAGAGAATTGCATAAAATCAGAACGTTTGGTCGAAGCTTAGCTAAATCTTGCACATTGTCCACGCAAGTAATTCCTAAATTTTCAGCTTCTTCGTATGGATTATGATGCCGATTCCACGCATAAACGTTACATTCAGGCAATTTTGCAAGTCTTTTTGCAAGAGATCCACCAATAAGACCAAGACCTACAATACCAACAGAAAATTTTTGCGAAAATTCAGCATCTTCTACCATAATAATTCTCTTTCTGCACGCATTACGTTCAAATTACGTAAAGCATCAACTGAAGGTTCAACGCACACTCCACCATGAGGTAGCATCCAATCATCCATCACCGGATTCTTGCGTTTATCAGAAGAATACACTGCTAAAACTCGAACCCAATCACCATGTTCAACAACCTCTTGAATCATAGCTTTACACGTAGAATCCCAAGGAGCAGCATCAACAGCTGCAATAAAACTGTATAAACCGCCTCGCCCTTTAATCGGTCTAGACATAAAGGAAGTCATATTAAGACCATGATCACGCACAACATCAAGCAAATTTGCTAACACTCCAGCACCTGTGCAACGCGGAATAAATGCAATAATTGAGGAAAATGATGAAAAGTTTTCTCGCTGCACATTAACAAAATCTAAAGCCTGATCTCGAGGAGCTAGCACTAAAAACTCAGTTCGCGCGCCAGAAAAATCTTCAACTGCTTCACTCACAATCTGCCTATTGTATAAATCAGCACAAATTTTAGGGCATAAAGCAACTTCTCCAGGAACTAAATCCCTACAAGCAGCAGCATTTGAAGACGCAGTTTTTTCTTTCAATCCACGCTCTTGAGCAAACTTACGACATTGTGCCAACGCGTGAGGGTGAGCAACAATAGTAGAACAGTTATCGATTGAATCTGACTTGCAAATAACAGCATCAAAACTAATATCGACACCTATTCGAGCAATACCAACCATATTTTTTGCATCAATGAGTAAATCTAAATTAGGTATTACAACGCCTTCAATATTGTTTTCCCACGCAATAACACCCCAATGCTGATGCTCTTCAATTTCACTAGCAATACTAAGAACATTCTCGCAAGCAGTTGGAATAAGTCGCAAATTCTCAAATGATTGTAACTGCTGCTGAACTTTTAAAGCTGCTTGATGAGTAAAAGAACCTTCCGGCCCTAAATAGCATAATTTACGTGAGAACTTACTGTTACTACTATTCATAAGTATTCCTTAAAAACTGTTGCAGTTAAGAATATTGTAATCAAGACTACTGTAAAAAATACTGCTTAATACTTCTTTGTATGCAAAATTCACAGCGAAGTCACGCTTAAATTATTGCAAATTCTTTGCTCATTTCACTATTCAATAACAAACCAACGCTGAGGCATACAAAGCAAAATTAAGTGAGCAACAAGAACGCCGTAAAGCCAAAAATATCCAACATATTGCGAACACCATGGCAACGGTATTGTGAAACCAACAGGTACTAGAATTGCACTGCCAATAAAATCTAATGCGAGAATCCAAGCAAACGCGGAGAAAACTATTGCGTGAATAAGTAATCCACTCCAACCACTACGAGATCTTGCACACCAAGCAGACAAAAACAGCAAAAGCATAGACAATACGAATCCGTAAGGAATGTTATCCATTGCACCGCAGCGATGAGCAAAAGTACCAATCAACGCGCATATTACTGCAGAAACACACGTGGTCGCATACCTACCCCACGAAGGCAAGCGATGCGACCACGGTTTCGACGACATAATAAAACCTAACGTTCCATTACTAATTGGTATATTGCGATTATCATGCAGCGTTGTTGTTTTGACGACGCTGCTTAGCACGCCACTTATACCATTCGTCACGGCTCAAAATAATCTTGCGCACGCGAATTGCTTCAGGTGTAACTTCCACGCATTCGTCTTCGTTAGCAAAGTCAAGAGACTCTTCCAAGCTCATCTTGATTGGCGGAGTCAAGGTCTCGAGAACATCAGCGGTTGAAGAACGCATGTTAGTCATGTGCTTAGCAAGCGTAATATTTACATCCAGCTCATCTGGCTTATTGTTAATACCAACGATTTGTCCTTCGTAAACTGGGCTTTGTGGATCAACGAAGAATACGCCACGAGCTTGCAAACGCTGCATAGCATAAGGAGTTGCAACACCCTTGCGGTCACAAACCATGGAACCATTCTGACGAGTCACAATCTGACCAGCCCATGGAGCATAACCGGCGGAAATAGAGCTTGCAATACCAGTTCCGCGAGTAGCAGAAAGCAAAGCAGTGCGGAAACCGATAAGACCGCGAGATGGAACAGTAAATTGCAAACGAACCCAACCAGAACCGTGGTTGCTCATAGAATCCATGCGACCCTTGCGATCAGCCATAAGCTGAGTGACGGTACCCATGTACTCTTCTGGGACGTCAATCGTAGTGCTTTCCATAGGCTCATTAATTTGACCATCAATAGTCTTGGTAACAACCTGAGGACGACCAACTGTAAGCTCGTAGCCTTCGCGACGCATCTGCTCAGCTAGCACAGCCAAAGCAAGCTCGCCACGACCTTGAACTTCCCAAGCATCTGGACGCTCAGTTGGAATAACCTTAATAGAAACGTTACCAATAAGCTCGCGGTCCAAACGATCCTTAATCATACGAGCAGTAAGCTTATGATCCTTGCCTTCAGTTCCAGCAAGAGGAGAATCGTTTACTCCGAAAGTCATAGAAATTGCAGGATCGTCGACATGAATTAATGGAAGCGGCTTTGGATCGTTTTGGTCAACGATAGTTTCGCCAATCATAATGTCGTTTACGCCAGCAACAGCAACAATGTCGCCAGGACCTGCAGAAGCTACAGGAGTGCGCTCCAAACCTTGAGTGCGAAGAAGCTCAGAAACACGGAAGTTTTCAATGGAACCGTCGACGCGAGAAAGACCGTAAGTCTTGCCCTTTTCCAAAGTTCCGTTGTAAATTCGCACTAAACCGAGACGACCCAAGAAGTCAGAGGAATCAATGTTTGCAACATGAGCTTGAAGAGGAGCGCCTTCTTCGTATTCAGGAGCTGGAATGTTTGAAATAATAGAATCAAACAATGGCTCCAAATTATCGTTATCTGGCAAACCACCATTTTCAGGCTGATTAACAGAAGCATAACCAGCTTTAGCAGCGCAATAAATTACTGGCAAATCAAGCAAAGCGTCGAGATCGAGGTCAATACCTTCCTCGACAACATCCTGAGCCAAGCCAAGAAGCAAATCTGTAGATTCGCCAACAACTTCTTCAATACGAGCATCTGGACGATCTACCTTATTTACGCACAAAATAACAGGAAGCTTAGCTTCCAAAGCTTTACGAAGCACAAAGCGAGTCTGTGGAAGAGGACCTTCAGAAGCGTCAACCAACAAAACAACGCCGTCAACCATAGAGATACCACGCTCGACCTCACCACCGAAATCAGCGTGACCTGGAGTATCAATAACGTTAATAGTGATACCTTCTGGATGACCATACTTTTCAGCTAATGGACCTGTGTACTGCACAGCAGTGTTCTTAGCAAGAATAGTAATGCCCTTTTCGCGTTCCAAATCATTGGAATCCATAACGCGATCTGGAACTTCTTCACGCTCAGAAAATACGTGCGACTGCTGAAGCATGGCGTTTACCAGAGTGGTCTTACCGTGGTCTACGTGCGCCACAATTGCCACATTTCGAATATCACCGCGAACAGTCATCACAAACCTCTTCCATTCTTCGCGTTTAAGTAATTATTAACATGCAACCGCTTAAGCTATAAATGTCGGCTGAAACAGTAGCTATATACCTTATTGGCAAGCACCCAAATAGGTAAACTGCCAAACCGCACCGATTTTACTAGTGAGCGCAGACAGCTTTTAATCCACACTAACGCAAAACAACAAGAACTTACGCAACAACACCTTTAGCAATAAGCTCACGCGCAACTTCGCGGTACTCTTTTGCAGTCTTGTGTTCAGGAGCAAAAATAGTGATAGGAACTGCAGCAACTGTAGAATCTGGCAGCTTAATAGAACGCGAAATCACAGAGTGCAAAACGCGATCTTGGAAAGCTTCATAAATGCGCTGCAACACTTCCTCACTATGAAGTGTGCGAGTGTACATAGTGACAAGAACTCCAAATACTTTAAGATTTGGATTAATACGAGATTGTACCTTCTCAATTGATTGCATAAGAAGAGCCACGCCTCGAAGAGCAAAGAACTCTGCAGCAAGTGGAATAATCACACCATCAGCTGCCGTTAACGCGTTTACAGTAAGCAAGCCAAGAGAAGGCTGACAATCGACTATAATAACATCGTATTCGTCGCGCACTTTGCGCAATACACCTGCCAATATTTGCTCTCGTCCTACTTCGGTTACTAACTGAACTTCAGCTGCGGATAAATCAATATTTGCAGGAATAATATCAATATTTTCTGTTTCAGTATGACGAATTACGTCGTGAACGTCTACAGACGAATCAAATAATGCCGTATAAACTGTATTATCAAGCGCATTTGCGTTAATTCCAAGTCCAACTGTTGCTGCACCTTGCGGATCGAAATCAACAATCAAAACGCGACGACCATACTGACTTAGTGCGCCAGCAATATTAATGGAGCTTGTAGTTTTACCAACTCCACCTTTCTGGTTGCACATTGCAATAATGCGAGCAGGACCATGTGAAGTTAACGGCTCTGGTGCATGAAAAGTTTCGTATTCGCGTCCAAGTAAATCAGTAGGCATGTTCCCCACTTTATCAACAGGTATACTCACGAAACTCTGAGCATAAAATTATTTAGCTCGAGGATGACTCATTACGTAAGCTTCAACTAATGCGTCGGGACTAATATGCGTATAAATTTGAGTTGTTGTAACTGAAGCATGTCCAAGCAACTCTTGAACTGTGCGCACATCAGCACCACCTGCAATAAGATGCGTGGCAAGAGAATGACGCAGCGTATGCGGATGCAATGGTTTGTCAAGTTTTGCACGCTCGCCAGCTTGCGTTACTATTGCCCATGCTGATTGGCGAGAAAGTGCATTACCTCTCTTATTTAAGAAAATTGTGTGCAATTCACGTTTGCCCTTTAACGCTAATTCTGGGCGAGATTTCTCCATATAGTTACGAAGAGCACGAACAGCACAACCACCAATCGGAACTAAACGCTGCTTAGAGCCTTTACCTGTAAGTTTTACAACAGATTCGTTTAAATCAATATCTTCGAATTTTACGCCAACTGCTTCCGAAATTCGCGCTCCTGTAGCGTACAAAAATTCTAGCAAAGCTGCATCTCTAATCGAAATAGCGTCCTCGCTACCAAAATTTCCAGCAGCTTCAATAACTCTATTTACCTCTTCAATACTTAAAACATCCGGCAAATACTCGGCTTGTTTTGGAGCTTTTACTTGCGCTGAAACGTCAGCTTGTATATCGCCATGAGCAAGCATAAAGCGGTGCCATTCGTGAATACTTGCAAGTCGACGCGCAACTGTTCTAGTTCCCAACCCTAATTCATTCAAAGTTCGAATGTATGATTCAATATCTAATTGAGAAATAGTAGTAACATTTTTTATTTTTCGTTCATCGTAAAGCCAGCATGTGTAATCTTGCAAATCTGAAGCGTACGCAGATACTGTTTTTTTAGAAAGACCACGCTCAATATCAATATGCGCAATAAAGCGTTGAATATGAAGTGCAAACTCTTCAGGAATATTATTTTTCTTATTGTCAGAATCAAGATTTGAGCGCATATAAACAATTATAGCTAATAAGTAAATTTGTTGATTTAAAAGAAAAAGCCCACCTAAATCGGTGGGCTTAAAATAGAACTCTATTAAAGCAAAATCAGGCTTCAACTGGAGCGTTTACATCAGCTGGCAATGCAGCCTTAGCAGCTTCAACAACAGCCTTGAAAGCTTCAATATCGGAAACTGCGAGCTCAGCAAGAGCGCGACGATCCAATTCGATGCCTGCCAAGTGCAAGCCCTGAATGAAGCGATTATAAGTGATGCCTTCAGCGCGAACTGCTGCGTTAATGCGCTGAATCCACAACTTGCGGAAATCACCCTTGCGAGCCTTACGGTCGCGGAAGTTATAAGTGAATGAGTGGAGCAGCTGTTCCTTTGCCTTGCGATAAAGACGGGAGCGCTGACCGCGGTAGCCAGAAGCCCTCTCAAGAACAACGCGACGCTTCTTGTGAGCGTTTACTGCGCGCTTTACTCGTGCCATAAGTATTCCTCAGCTTTCTTAAAATTTTCGATTGCGTATTCGTTTACAAGCAATTCTTACTTGTTACTTACTTAACGAGCAAGCCCTTAAGCTTCTTGCTCTGCGCAGTAGCCAATACTTTATCTTCAGAAAGAGCACGACGCTTACGAGCCGACTTGTGCTCCAAGTTGTGGCGCATGGCGCTACCATCGTGCATCACCTTACCGGTACCGGTAAGACGAACGCGCTTGGACGCTGCGGAATTAGTTTTCATCTTCGGCATTGCTGCCCTCCTTGTGATGTTGATCGGATTGCATAGCATTTACTGCAGCTGCAGCTTGTGACTGAACCTCTTGCTTAGCTGCAAGACGAGCAGCCTGACGAGCTTGACGCTCAGCGCGAGATTCAGCGCCACGACGACGTTGCTCAGACTGTGTATGAATTTTCTTGCCTTTTGGAGCAAGAGTCATAATAATATTTCGACCTTCTTGCTTTGGCGCAAACTCTATTGTGCCACTTTCAGAGACCTCATCTGCAAGTCGGCGCAACAATTCAACGCCACCAACCGGACGAGATTGCTCACGGCCACGCAACATAATAGTTACTTTTACCTTGTCTCCGCCGTTCAAGAAACGAAGCACATGACCTTTCTTCACATCGAAATCGTGATCGTCGATCTTGAGACGGAAACGAATTTCCTTAACCTCTGCGACGGTCTGATTACGACGTGCTTCACGAGCCTTAATCTTTTCGTTGTACTTGTACTTACCGTAGTCAATAAGCTTGGCTACTGGAGGCTTAGCAGTAGGTGCAACTTCGACAAGATCGAGGTTAGCTTCCCTTGCAAGGTTTAACGCGACAGAGGTTGCGATAACTCCCACTTGCTCGCCCTTTGGACCAATAAGGCGCACCTGAGGGACTCGAATTTCCTCGTTAATGCGTGGTTCGTCGCTAATGATGACTCCAATCCTTCTAAATACTTGTAAGATGTAATACACCAAGAAGTCCAAGAGCTTAAGATTCACCACTTCATATCAATAAAACGCTATATAACAGCGCAGCAAGCAGCACAAGAGCTAACTTGCGTGACCGAAGTCATGAACCCGAAACCACAGTAGGCTTCCAGGTGGGGACATCCCACTTTCTTGATTACTCAAGCCGAATATCTATTTTACTAGAAGCCTTGACAAAAAGGCAGCCAACACACGAAATGTGTTTTGACTGCCGCAAATCAAAGCCAGAACTATGCGATTTCTACGCTAACTGCATCGGCTCAGGCTTCAATCCATCATGATTAAAGTACACATCATACCAAGTCAGGAATGTGTAAACTGTCCAAATCTTACGACGATCGTCATTTTTCTTTGCATAATTATCGTCAATCATACGAAGTAAAGCATCTCTATCGAAGAATTTAGCAGCGTCGTCACTTTCAAACGTCTTACGCACAATCTTATAAAAACGTTCCTCGCGCAACCAATCCTTAACTGGCACAGGGAAACCAAGTTTTTCTCTGTCATACCAAGCTTTTGGCAAATGACGGGACGCAGCTTGTCGGAAAGCAAACTTCGTATTTTCGTCAGTAATTAAATATTTAGTAGGAACTTTTTCTGCAACATCCATGAGCACGCGATCAAGCAAAGGCACGCGAAGCTCCAAAGAATGTGCCATAGTCATTTTATCTGCCTTAAGCAAAATATCTCCTGGCATCCATTGATGCATATCAAGATATTGCTTTTTCTTAACTTCAGAAAGTCCCTTACCAGCAATTCTACTGTAAATAGCATCGACGATGCTGCGAACGCTAGGACCTTTGCGATACTCAGGTTTCAAAAGTTTTACAGCATCTTCCTCATTGAAAACCTTTGACTGACCGATAAAATGCTCCTCAGCTGGAGCCAAATTAGCGTACAAATGCCATGCTCCGTGGAAATGCTTTCCTTTTGCAGCTCGACCAATCGCGTAACGCAACTTTTTTGGCAACTTTGCAAGCATGCGAGTCACAACTTTAATAAGTTTAGAACGCGTGTGAACACCATAATCAATGTATCCTGCAAATAATTCATCTGCTCCCTCACCGCTTAGCACAACGCGTAAATCTTGCGAAGCTAATTTTGCAAGGAAGAATAATGGGACGCAAGAGAAGTTAGAATCAGGTTCGTCCAAATACCACTGAATTTGTGGGAAATAACGAAATGCGTCAGCGGCGTCAATAATTTCAGATTTATTGTTTAAGCCAATAATTTTTGCCAATTCGCTTGCTTGTTTGGATTCATTGTATCTTCCACCAGCAAAACCAATAGAATATGTGTGTTCAGGGCGCGCAACAGCGGCAACATAACTTGAATCAACTCCAGAAGAAAGGAACGAACCAACTTCAACATCCGCAATTTGGTGAGCTTGAACAGAATCACAAACTGTTTTATCGATAGAATCAACTAATTCATTCAAGCGTTGCTTTGTTTCTTTGAAATTAGGATCGTAATATTGCTCAATCTTCATTTCGCCATTCTTATACGTAAAGCAATTACCTTCACGCAGCTTAAAAACGCCTTTGAAGAAAGTTTCGTTAATTGCAGGATATTGGAATGTCATAAACGGCTTAAGCGCATTTTCGTTAAGTTCCTTCTTAAAATCTGGATGGCGCAGTAAAGATTTAATTTCGGATCCATACATAAAAGTACCGTTCATTTGCGCATAATAAAAAGGCTTAATACCGAAATGGTCGCGAGCGCCAAACAATTCTTGAGTACTCTTGTTCCAAATAACAAATGCAAACATTCCGCGTAAACGATTAAGTAAGCCTTTACCCCACTCTTCGTATCCGTGCACTAATACTTCTGTATCGCAATCAGTGTGGAAAGTGTGACCAGCTTTAATAAGTTCTTCGCGAAGTGGCTTGTAGTTATAAATCTCGCCATTAAAAGTAACTGCAAGATTCCCATCCTCGTTGTACATAGGTTGGGATCCACCGTGAAGATCTATAATGCTAAGTCGACGAAAACCAAGTGCTGCGTGTTCGTCAATCATAGTTCCATACTCGTCAGGACCACGATGCACAATCACATCTGTCATATCTTTTACAATTTGGCTTTTGACGTTAATTGGGGTGTCATTAATGAACCCTGCAATTCCGCACATTTATTTCTCCTCGTAGAATATACAACACAGCATTACGTTAGTCTACTAGCAAATAATTAACGAAAATCCATAATAACTTGGAAAATCTAACTTGCCATGCAATATTACACCAAGCACTTTATGTTAAGCGAGTATTAGTCTAAAAATTCCTGTATTTGCCGGAATAAAAGCAATAAAATACGCTAAAACCAAATCCAAAAAATGGCATAAAACATAGTCAAATGTTGGTTGACACTACGCTTATAAACTCTTGTTATAAATGTATGTCATCAGTACAAATGCAGCGTTATTATGTTGCTATGGAACCTTTGCAACGCTGCGTAGTATTAGCAGCAGGAGATTATTACGATCATACGCGTGAGCATGTGCCAGATCGCGCTTTAACAATTGCAGCTGATGGAGGCTGGGATCATGCATGTAAATTAGGTTTGCATGTGGATGCGCTCATCGGCGATTTTGACTCTGTTAGATTAAAGCTCCCTACTGATGCAGTTATTACTAGATTGCCTGCAGAAAAAGATGATCCGGACTTACTTTCTGCGTTGAAAGTCGGTTGGGCTAAAGGCTCTCGAGAATTTCATATTTTCGGAGGATTAGGTGGTCGAGTTGACCATACTATTTCTAATATTCAACTTATGGTTCGTTTAGCGCGTCGCGGTGGAATTGGATTCTTGTACGGCGACGGTCAAATTGTTACAGCAATACATGATGGATCTCTTGATTTTCCAGCATCATCTGGAAATGATTTGCGCATAGTTTCCGTTTTTTCTCATACTCCAGTTTCTAATGATGTAAATGAAGTTGGATTAAAGTATCAGCTTAAACACGCAACCATGCATGGAGATGCAGTACAAGGTTTAAGTAACGAATTATTAAATGATACGCCGGCTCATATTGACGTTCATGAAGGAACACTTATTGTAACCTTCCCTATTAACGCTCCATTGCCACAGGTGAGCTGGTTTAAAAGACCAATTGGAGATTTAGGCGAAGTTGATGCTTCTATATCGGAAGCATTAGCAGTTCCTCTTGAAAGCGAGACTACTCCAACATATTCGACTACTGCAGCTGCTGAAGCAATGACGTATAACGAATAGCGCAAACTTTAGTTTGCACAAATGGCTGACGAGGATCTTTTACTTGAAAACTCGTCAGCCTTTTTCTTTTTAAAATTACATGCGTTGTTCAATTGAAGAATATTGATTCGTAAAATGTTATGCAAAAACGCAACTAGAAACTATCAAAAAATTCACAAAAACACTCATAAAACACAGCATGTTAACGCTCACTGTTCTCACAGTGCATGATTGCAATAAAAGTGAGCTATATTACAACTCTTCGTACATACCGCACACTAAAATGAACACCGTTAATTCAAATAACGATGACCTAAATGCGTGAGTTTTCATCGCGAAAATAGCGCGGCTTAAAACGTTGCGCACGAGGTCTCACTCAAGGGAGAACCACATGACAGTCAAGATTGGTATTAATGGTTTCGGTCGCATCGGTCGTCTCGCATTCCGTCGTATTTTTGAGCTTCAAGCTCGCGGCGGTCAAGCAGGTGACATCGAAGTCGCAGCCATCAACGATCTGACCACCCCTTCGATGCTCGCCTACTTGCTCAAGTATGACAGCACCCACGGCACATTCCGCCACGATGACGGCACCCCAGTTGAGGTAACCTCCACCGAAGACGCAATCGTTGTAGATGGCAAGACTTATAAGGTTTACGCCGAAAAAGACGCAAATAACATTCCATGGGTTAAGAACGATGGCGTTGAATTCGTTCTCGAATGCACCGGTTTCTACACTTCTGCAGAAAAGTCCCAGGCTCACTTGAACGCAGGCGCTAAGAAGGTTCTTATTTCTGCTCCTGCTAAGGACGAAACCACTCCAACAGTTGTGTTCGGTGTTAACCACGAAATCTTGAAGGCTTCTGATAACATTGTTTCCGCTGGTTCTTGCACCACCAACTCCATGGCCGCAATGGTGAAGTTGCTTCAAGATAACTGGGGAATCAAGTCCGGCTTCATGACCACAATTCACGCCTACACCGGCACTCAGATGATTCTCGACGGCCCACGCGGCTCCAAGCCACGCAACAACCGTTCCGCAGCTTGCAACACCATTGAGCACTCCACCGGCGCTGCTAAGGCAATCGGCAAGGTTGTGCCAGAAGTTAACGGCAAGCTCCAGGGTCACGCACAGCGCATTCAAGTTCCAGACGGCTCTGTTACCGAGTTAACTACTGTTCTTGAGAAGCCAGCAACCACTGAAGAAATTAACGACGCTTTCAAGAAGGCTTTCGAAAACTGCGAGTACTTCGGTTACAATGCAGACAGTATCGTGTCTTCTGACATCATCGGCGACACCCACGGTGGCGTTTTCGATCCAACTCAGACCGATGTGAACACTGTTGACGGTGTAACTTTGGCTCGTACCGTCACCTTCTACGACAACGAGTACGGCTTCACCTCCAACATGATTCGCACCCTTCTTTACTTCGCTGAAATCTCCGAGTGATTTCGCTAAGCATCAATCAGCAATAGCTGGTTGTGCGAATATTTAATATATCAAAAACCCCTTGTGCTGCTTTCTAAGCTACACAAGGGGTTTATATGTTTAATATACATTAAGTCAACAGTCGGTATAGCATATCATGTAACAGAATTTGATGGCTGAGTATAAGGCACGGTAACAAAATGAGTAAAAAACATGCAGAAACCGGAAAAGCAACTCCTGCTATTGCGCAACTCGAAAACGCAGGCATCACCTTCCGCATAGCGCAATACGAGCATGACGCTGATCACATGGACGACGGCTACGGAATTGAGGCTGCTGAAAAGCTAGGCGTAAGCGCAGCTCAAGTTTGCAAAACTCTCATGGTTGACACTGGTGAAAAGCGAGTAGTTGGAATTGTTCCAGTAAACGGACGTCTCAATATGAAAGCAATTGCAGGAGCCGTACACGCAAAGAAAGCAAGTATGACAAGCCCAGAAGTCGCGCAACGAGAAAGCGGCTACGTAGTTGGCGGAATTTCACCATTCGGACAAAAAACGCATCATGAAACAGTACTAGATAGTAGCGTAATGCAATTTGATGAGATTCTTGTTTCTGGAGGAAAACGAGGATTGGACGTAGTTCTTAATCCTCAAGATATCGTAACATTATTAAACGCAACTGTAGCTGATATAGCAGCATAAGCAACATAAGCTTTATTACTGCAAATATTGCTACCAACAAGTGATTACTCGCACGGGATTAGTACGTTGGCAAATATAACGTCTTGGCAACGTGCGATAATCCCTAAGGTTGTTCATTAATCGTTAAGGAGTGCATTATGGGTATGCGTGGCCGCAAGCGCAAGGCGCGTCGTAAAAAAGCAGCGAATCATGGCAAAAGACCAAATGCTTAAGCTATAAATTCGCTTATACATACTGTAAAGCCCACGTCAATCGTGGGCTTTTTCGTTTTAACATACTTTTATTCACTAGAATAATCAGAAAGCTCACGTTTAAGTTGCATGCGAGCGCGGTTAAGTCTACTCATAACAGTTCCTATTTTTACGCCTTCTTCTTGCGCAATTTGTTTATAAGATTTACCTCGAATAGCAACTTCAATAAAAACTTTTCTACGCTCAGGTGGCAACTTACTAAGCGCCGCAATAATCTCTTGTGGAGCAAACCCTTCTAAATATTCTTGTTCAGCAGAAAGCATTCCTTTTGCGCAATGATTAGAAGCCTCATAAATATCCCAATCATTGTAGTCACCAGTTTCATCATTAGCACGTTTAGGGCTTCGTTTCGCTTTCGCGTACTGATTAAAATACAAATTTCGTTCAATCCTGTTAATCCAGGCAGCAAAATTTGTGCCAGGCTGAAAAGTTTCAAAAGATTTAAGAGCGCGCTCAAAAGTATCTTGCACTAAATCTTGCGCATCCTGCGCATTTTGCGTAAGACGCATAGCTTGGGTGTATAAAGGATCAACGCAAGTAGATACAAGTTGTTCAAATCTTTTGCGTCGACTTTCCATTGCAGAACTTTGCTTAGTATTTACTAAACGATCACTAAATAAGCGAGCATTACAATTTTTTGCACTTTGTTTTTTAGCTCTTACGCTTTTAGAGCACATAACATTTGTCTTCTCGATTTGCTCACTCATATAGTCAATAATACTTTCATTTTGCACATATAGCTACTGATTTATCGTGCTACATAGTGCAACGCAGCGCAAGATGATAACACATCGCAGCACAATAACGCAGCGCGGCATAGTGTGACATTGCGTGACATTGCGGTAGTATTGTGACTATGCCAACTCATATTCAAGAATTGTTAAATGCTTTAGATTTAGCACCTAAGCAAGATGAGAATACATTACTTGCTGAATCATGGTTACTTGGTTTCGACACTGAAACTACAGGTGCAAATATTGGTAAAGATGCCATTGTTTCTGCAACTCTAGTATTACGCAATCCTGAACTAGCTCACACTGGAGATGTGGTATCAACTTGGTTAATTAACCCTCATCAGCCTATGAATCCTAAAGCAAGCGAAGTAAATGGTTTCACAGATGAATACCTCAAAGAACACGGCGGAGAGCCTGAAGAAGAACTTGAATTCCTTGCACGTGCAGTAAGCATGGCTCAAGCTAAGAATATTCCACTACTTGCTTATAACGCTCCATTTGATATTGCAATGTTACGTCACGACTTGAAGCATTGGCATCTTACTGCGCTAGAAGAACGCGCAACTTGTCCAATACATGCACTAAACGCTAATGACATTCTTACTGTTGACCCTCTTGTTATCGATAGGGCTGTTTCTAGAAGATCCGGCAAGCGTACTCTCACTATTACATCTCAGTTTTACGGGGTTGAACCAATCGGAGATTTCCACGATGCTACAGCAGACACAGTTGCAGCTCTTGATTTGATTGCTCCAATGAGCAAACTATATGAGTCAGTAAGTTGCATGAGACTGAATACTATGATGGATTGGCAGCGCGAAGCTTATATTAATTGGCGAGATAGCTTCAATCAATGGCTGCAATCTCACGGACGTGAGCCTATTACTGGAACATGGCTATAAAACATTTGGTGAAAAGAAGTAAATTATGATCATGCATAACACGTTGTCACTAGCAAACGCAAGTGAAATTTTGCAACACTATGGTTTGTTACGCGAAATGATTCAATATGGTAAAGCAGAAGATACTAATAGTGCTAATGGTGCTAATACTAAAGAAAAAACTATAGACTCTACTCATTCTCGCAATGAAATATGGTCTTTAAATCCGTATTATTTCTCAAATATTGATGCAGATAAGTGCTTTACTAATGCAACTTACGATACTCGCGATATTAAATCTGGAACACTTCTGTTTATTAAAGGCAATTTTAAGTCGGAATATCTTTTAGATGCAGACAACAAAGGACTTACTGCATATGTTGCTGAACAAAGCTACGCACAATACACAAAAGCTGTTGGTTTAATTGTTACGGATGCTAAAAAAGCAATGAGCGTGCTTGCAGCAGCATTCTTTGGAAATCCACAAGAAAAACTCACTATTGTTGGAATTACTGGAACTAAAGGCAAAACAACTACAGCCTACTTTACTCACGCTATCCTAAACTCCCATTCGCACGGTAAAGCAGCACTGTTTTCTTCAGTAGATAATTGCGTAGACGGAAAAAATTACGTTGAATCTAATTTAACTACTCCTGAAAGTTTTGATGCTTTCAAAATGATGCGCGAAGCTGTAGATAACGGCATGAAGTATCTTGTTATGGAAGTTTCTTCGCAAGCTTATAAGGTGAATCGCGTATACGGTCTTAAATTCGATGTTGCAGCATTCTTAAACATTAGCCCAGACCACATTAGCCCTATTGAGCACCCAACTTTTGAAGATTACTTGTATTGCAAACGACAAATTATTGCAAATACTAAGCGTTTAGTACTAAATTCTGATACAGATCACGCAGATCTTCTTTTACAAGATGCGGAACGCAACAATGTGCTCGTAACAACTTTTGCTCGCATTAAAAAAGATGAAATAGAAGGCGATGCTTGCGAAAATGACAATTTCGATGATCTTGACGACGATCGCATAAATTATTGCGCGCCTGCTAACGATGACGATTACACGGAATTACTTACTCCTGACTACATTGCAATGCCAGTAGAAAATAGTGAATCACATTGCATCGCTATGCGAGACTCAAGCGAAGACGACGACTATGAAGATAACGACTACGAAGAAGACGTGCACTACTGCCCTATTGACGAATTCGCATTGTCTATTGCAGGAGATTTTAACTACGAAAATGCTTTAGCTGCAATCGCTATTGCAGGAGAATTGGGAATTAATCAGGATACTGATTTACACGCACTACACGCTATTGAGAATGTGAAAATTTCTGGACGCATGGAAGTTTTCAAAGACACGCACTCAAACATGATTGCGGTTGTCGACTATGCGCATAACTACATTTCTACAAAATCAGTTCTTGACTTTGTAGAAGAACGCTACGGCAAATTTAATCCTCGAATTACGCTAATAACTGGTTCCACAGGAGATAAAGCTGTCGACCGTCGTAAAGAAATTGTTGAAGCCGCGCAAAACCGCATAGAACAGTTTATTTTCACTACTGAAGATACTGATACTGAAGACGTAATGCATATTTGCGAGGATATGCAAAGTTATGTTACGAACCCAAATGTTTCTTCACGCATTATTATCGACAGAGCTGAAGCAATAGAATGCGCTTACAACGATGCAGCAAGTAGCGAACAAAAAAATGGAAGATTAAACATTCTTCTTGCTATTGGTAAGGGCGATGAACGTTGGATTAAAAACAAACGAAAGCATGTGCCGTATGAGGGTGATTCATTCGTAATAAAGCGTCTTTTTGGTCTGTAATACGCTTATGCGAAAGTATGAAAATATACGAATAAAATAAACGCAATTACTACATAAACTAACTAACAAGCTAGCTAACAAACTAAATAACAAACAAGTTAAATAACAAATTAAAACAAATGAAGAAGATACAAATGAAGAATCAACGATTTCAACCTGTGTTACTCGGTAGCGATATAAACGCATACGGCATGGCTCGAGCATTCCATGAAGAATATGGCATTACTTCAATTGCTTTTGCGCACTTCCAACTTTCACCTACGAAATTTAGCAAAATTGTCGATGTGAGAATTGTTCCAGGCTTTGGAGAACTTCCTACATTCCGCAATACAATGCTTAATTTTGCTAAATCATGGCATCAAGAGCATCCTAATACCAAACTTCTGCTTATTCCTTGCGGCGACGTATATGCGAACCTTCTAAGCCAATGCGGTGATGAATTGCACGAATATTTTGCTTTCCACACATTGCCAAATTCGCTCAATCGCCAGCTTAGCCTTAAAAGCTCATTCTATAAAACTTGTGAAAAATACAATCTTCCTCATCCAAAAACTAAAGTTGTAAACGCTCAAGAAGTAGCAGCGCACGCTTATGAAGATTTGCCATTCAGCTTCCCTATTGCTATGAAACCAGCGAATAGCACTAAATGGCTTGATATTGATTTTGAGGGACGCAAAAAAGCTTTTATTATCAATACTCCGCAAGAACTTGATACTCTTATTCAACGCTCGTACAAAGCTGGCTACGATGACGAAATGATTTTGCAAGACTTTATTCCTGGAGACGACAGCCGCATGCGTGTGCTAAACGCTTACGTTGATAGCAATCATCATGTGCGCATGATGTTTCTAGGACACCCTCTGCTGGAGGATCCAACTCCAGAAGCGATTGGCAATTATGCAGCTATTATTCCAGACTACAATGAAGAAGTTTTCCAAAATATTAAAGCATTTTTGGAAGATATACATTACGTTGGCGTAGCTAATTTTGATATGAAATACGATGAGAGAGACGGAAAATATAAGCTTTTTGAAATCAATTTACGCCAAGGCCGTTCAAGCTATTTCGTCACTTTAAACGGATTTAATATTGCTAAATATTTTGTTGAAGATTTAATTGACCATAAGCCTTTTGACGGAAATACTGTGTTCGGTCGTGGAGAAAAGTTGTGGATGGAGATTCCGCGATCGATATTTTGCAATTATGTAGCAGAAGGCGATGAAAAGAAGCGCGGTCTTAATATGATTCGTCGCGGCGATTGGGGCACTACGCTAGAATATAAAAAAGATATGAATCTGCTACGCTGGTTGATGATTCGTCATATGTTTTCAATTTACACAAGGCGTTACGCAGAATTTTTCCGCAATAAAGCGTGAAAATTATTACGTAACTTTGAAGGGAATATGAGACAATGAAACGTCCGTTTTTTGCTGTACTTGGCGGCATGGGCACACTTGCAACAGAAAGCTATATTCGTTTACTTAATAAAGAAACGCATGCACATAACGATCAAGAGTTTTTAGATTATGTGGTATTCAATGATGCTTCTGTGCCAGATAGAACAGCATATATTGTTGGCGAATCATCCGAAAGCCCATTCCCTACTCTTGCAGACGACATAGCTAAAGCAACTGCGATAGGTGCTTCATTTATTGTGCTCACGTGCAATACTGCGCATTACTTTTACGATAAGTTCCAAGCACTCACCGACGTGCCAATTATACATATGCCGCGTGGTGCTGTAGCTGAAGTTTCTAAACGTTACCCAAAGTCTAAATGTAACCGTATTGGATTCTTAGGTACTGCAGGATCGCGTAAAGCTGGAGTGTATCAGCGCGCTATAGAAGAAGCAGGATACACATTCGTAGCACCCGACGACGATTTGCAAAAACGCATTACATCACTTATTTATGATGATGTAAAAGGCACAGGCAATCTTAATTTACGCCGTTACGAGTCCGTTTTAAGCGACATGCTCGACCCTGCAGGAACGTGCCGTTGCGACGCACTTATTTTGGGTTGCACAGAATTAAGCGTGCTTAATGAAGCTTTCCCTCTTCCGCAAATACCGTTAGTTGACGCTCAAGCAGTACTCGTAAAAAATACTGTAGAAAAAGCTAAATCTTTGCGAATGAAGTAGCAGAAATAGCTTAATTTTCAGGACTCGTCAATATTTGGGTGGATTGCTACGCGCTGATCCTTCGGCTTTTTTAAATCCGGATTCACGTGCTCAACAAGCATTGTGCGCGCGTCTCCTGCAGTGACGAAACTACCGCAAATAAGCACTCCGTGACCATAGCCAACACCAAGCTCATCGTCTTCATCAACTAAATCAACAGCAGTTTGAATAGCATCCGGAAGCTCGTCAACACGAATTACGCGATCCTCGCCAAATACGCCTACAGCAATCTTTTCGAGTTCTTCCGGATCCATTACGCGGTCGCGCCAAGAATTACGCGTAACAATAATCTTCGTCAAAATAGGCTCAAGAACACCCAAGTATTCTTCAACTTGCTTATCTGCCATCATTGCCACAACGCCAATAAGCTGCTCAAAATGATAGTTTTCTTCAATAGTTTCACGAAGAGACTCGGCAGCATTCACGTTATGTCCACCATCAATAATGATTGTCGGCGAAGTACGAACCTGCTCAATACGCCCAGGAACCTTAACCTGACTTAAAGCCTCTGCAACTAAATCGCCATCCAAAGCACCACTTACAGGCAGCACAACCTCCGCAGCAGCAAGAGCTGCCAAAGCATTATGAGCCTGATGCTTGCCAAACTTGTCAACCGGAACATCCTCATAAGTGCCAAGAGGTGTACGCAAAGTAACAACCTGTCCACCAACTGCAGGAGTACGAGACACAACTTCAAGTTCGCCATCGCCATAAGAAGAATCGCGCAATAATGTAGCATGGTTGCGCTCTGCAACTTCCTTAATAATTGGCAAAACCTTAGCTTCATGCGGCTGAGGACCCAAAATAACAGTGCAATTTGGCTTAATAATACCAGCCTTCGTGCGAGCAATCTCTTCAACAGTGTTTCCAAGCCATTGCATGTGATCCATATCAACCGGCCCAATAATTGCAGCATCAGCATTCATAACATTAGTGGCATCCCATTCGCCACCCATGCCAACTTCCATAACAGCAACATCAACAGGAGCGTCCGCAAAAGCCCAAATTGCCATGGCTGTAAGCACTTCAAAAAAGCTCATTTTTGGCTTACCGTCAGCTTCCATGCGAGCGTCAACCATGTCGATAATGTCTTTCATTTGATCCCACACATCAACGAACTGATTGTCACTAATTTCCTGTCCGTCAATCATAATGCGCTCGTTTACGCGCTCCAAATGTGGAGAAGTATATAATCCGGTTCGCAAACCGTATGCTCGACAAATTGACTCAGCCATTCGAGCAGTAGAACCTTTGCCGTTCGTACCAGTTATGTGAATAACACGCATAGACTGCTCTGGATGACCTAAAATATCGAGAATAAGACGCATGCGATCCAAGTCGAGATTAGTTTTATTGTGTTCTGGAGCTCGACTCATAATATTGCGTTCGATATCAACAATTCGCTCATTATTGCGATTTGGATTTTCAATAGACATAACTACTCCCCCTAATTTTTACGCTCGCTTACTCATTTTCCAACAATCTAGATTAGTTGATACCAACAACACACGCATATAAATATGTTGTGACAATATTCACATAGCAAAAGCGTTTTATACGCACTTTGTAAATTGCGTATAAAATCTTGCTATTTTGCACTAAAAAACTCGCATAAAACACTAAATAAGACTATGTTAGTTTATTGACTGTTTATTTACTATTTGTATAATTTGCGCAAGCAAAAATTAACAAGCAAAAATTAAGGAGTCTCATAATGGCAGAATATACGCCAACTGAGCACGGCGAAGAGCTAAAAGCTGACGGCACGCAAAAGGCAGAAGATCGCGTAAATAACCGTTCACTTCGTCCAAACAGTGATTCTTTTAAAGATTTTATGACGAATAACTGGGATAACCAGGAGCCAGAAGTTAAAGCTCTTGAATCTAGCAAGTACATTCCAGCTCGTTTAGAGGCTCTTTCAAAGCGTTTCCCAGGTGAACGTTTAGTTATTCCTGCAGGACAACCAAAGGTGCGTAATAACGACTGCGATTATGCTTTCCGTCCAGACACTACATTTGCTTACTACACTGGCTTAGGTCAAGACTATGAGGCTGGTGCTGTGCTTGTTATGGAGCCAGTCAGCGAAGACAGCGAAGAAGCTAAGGCTGGAAAAACGCATGTACCTGAGCTTTTTGTAGCTCCACGCGCAGATAACAGCACTTCAGCATTTTACAAGGATCCTCACTACGGAGAATATTGGGTTGGTCCTCGCGCAGGCTTAAAAGAACTTAAAGCAATGACTGGCATTGAAACGCGCGATATTGCAGAACTTGATGACGCTATTGCAAAGAACGTAAGCGACGATGCTAATGGTGAAGGCATTCGCGTGCGAATTGTTCGAGAAACCGATCCTGAGCTTACTGCAAAAGTTGAAACAATGCGAGAAGCAAGTGGATTTACTGATGAAGATGCAAACACTTGCGCAGACGACAAATTGCACGAATTCGCTGCAGAAGCACGAATGCTTAAGGACGACTACGAAATTCGCGAAATGCGCAAAGCTATTGCCGCCACAAAACTTGGTTTTGACCGCATGCTTACGCGTTTGCCTAATGCTTTGGGTCATGAGCATTCCGAGCGCATGATTGAGGGTGCTTTTAATTCTGTTGCTCGCGAAGAAGGCAACGAAGTTGGCTACGACACGATTGTTGCTTCCGGCAAGCACGCGCCAATTTTGCACTGGATGCGCAATACTGGCGTTGTTTCCAGCGGAGAATTGCTACTTATTGATGCCGGCGTTGAAGTTAACAGCCTCTACACTGCTGACATTACACGAACTTTCCCAACGAACGGCAAATTCACTGACTTGCAAAAGAAGCTTTACCAGTGCGTTCTTGACGCTCAGCAAGCCGGTTTTGAGGCTGCTAAGCCAGGTGCAACCTACTCCGATATTCACCATGCTTGCATGCGCGTTCTAGCTGAACACTTGCACGAATGGGGAATTTTGAAAGTAAGCGTTGAAGAATCACTTTCGCCAGAAGGTCAACAACATCGTCGTTGGCACGCTTGCGGCGTTGCTCATCATCTTGGTTTGGATGTGCACGATTGCGCACAAGCACGCTACGAGTCTTATCAGGGCGCAAAAATTACTCCAGGAATGATATTCACTATTGAGCCAGGATTATACTTTGCAGCTAACGATTTGATGCTTCCTGAAGAAATGCGCGGAATTGGAATTCGTATTGAAGATGATGTACTAATGACTGAAAACGGTCCAGAGTGGCTTTCTATTGACATTCCAAAGCAAATCGATGATGTAGAAGCATGGATGGCTGAACAAGCTCACAAAAGTGATATTTTTCAGCATTAAGCAATAAATCAAAATAATAGAAAAATATAATAAAAAAGAATAATAATAATATAGTACGCCAGCATAAGCTAAGTTAAACGTACACAATATAGCACTTATGGTGCGCTCTATAGAAACGTAACACGCATTGCGCATATTACTTATCGAAAGGGCGCACCATAATTGTTTGTATAGCATTTTTACAAGCAAAATTTGCATCAAAATGCTTTTGAAGAAGCGAGAAGATATTTAGTAAAAAGTATAGCTCTACAAACTTGCTGCACTGACGCGTGCGAAAGGAATATTATGACTAAGCCAATTGTTCTTTCACTCGGCGAACTTTTATGGGATTTGCTTCCACACGGAAAACGTGTTGGCGGAGCACCAGCAAATTTTGCATATCATGCACAGTGTCACGGAGCGCAAAGTTGCATGATTAGCGCTGTTGGTCAAGACCAACTCGGCGATGAGCTGATTGACAAAGTGAACAAAGCTGGCATCGCTTCAATTATTCAACGCAACGCTTGGCCAACAAGCACTGTAGAAGTAACACTAAAAAATGGAATACCAGAGTACGCTATTCTGCGAAATATAGCATGGGATCATATTCTTTACACTCGAGAACTCATTGATTTAGTAGAACGAGCAGATGCAGTATGCTTTGGCACTCTAAGCTTACGTTCTCAAGAAACTCACGACACAATTTTGCAATTGTTAAAGCATACTAAGCCTGGAGCAATGAAGTTCTTCGATATTAACATTAGAAGCGATCACTACTCTAAGGATCTTATTGACACATTACTTCAAGAAGCAACAGTATTTAAGCTTAACGATTCGGAACTATTCTTATTACGCGATATGTTCAATATTCGCGACACTTCAGACGAGGAAGCTTGCAAGTGGTTCCAAGCTCGTTACGGACTAGATTATGTGATTCTTACAGGCGGCTCTACTTTTAGCACGATTACTACTAGCACTGGAGAAAGCTCAACTATCCCAACTCCACACGTTGAAGTTCTTGACACAGTTGGTGCTGGAGACTCGTTCTCAGGAACATTTGCAGCGCATATTCTTAAGGGAGAAAGCTTGCAAGAGGCGCATCGCGCAGCTGTTAATACTGCAGCATTTGTGTGCACTCAAGAAGGAGCATGGCCTAAGTATCCAAAACAAATACCAGATTACTTGTCAATGGCAGAAAATAACAAATAAAACAAAAAATAAAATTTAAATTATAAGATGCAAAAATGCCACTTCATAAATCATAATGAAGTGGCATTATTAATATCTTGTGGGGCCTCAGGGGCTTGAACCCTGGACCGACGGATTATGAGTCCGCTGCTCTAACCGACTGAGCTAAAGCCCCACGCTAACAAAGTTAGCAACGACTAGATTAGCACATACCCATAAACGTCGCCAACTCAGTGAGTCGAATTTTTGACCTTGCTTAGGATTACTGAGCTTGAAATCCCGATGATTTCAAGCTCGGTCAGAGCGTCCAGATGCGAAGTTATCAAGAGCACCAGTTTTGCGCAAAGCCAAATACACAAACCACACAAGCACTCCAGAAAGCAACAATCCACTAATAAGCTCTGTAATCATATGAATCGTAATATAAGTAGGAGCTTTGGCCTGATACTTAGTGAAGCTTAAGAACACACCATACTCAAAAGCCACAAGCAAACCAGAAAGAGCACTCAAAGTCAAATTAAACTTTCGCAAACGGAAAATTAAGAACGGAATCTCCGCAAACACACCCTGTAAAAGTGCGGAAATAAGCGTATCTCGCATATTAAACGGAGTTCCAAGTAGCACCTGTACAAATGCTGCAACAACATTTACATACACTGCAGAACCTGGCTTACGAATAAGCAAAACTGCAAGAGTTCCAGACAAATACCAAACACCATGCGTGATGCTTGCAAAACCAGGAAGAACAGCTGCATTCAAAGTACGAATCAAAGGAATAAACACCAAGCCATAGCCATACAAGATAACGCCAAAAACAGCAGCAAGAGCAGCACCTAATGCAATATCTGCAACACGCCAACGCATGCTCACAACCCTATTAATACTAGAAGCAGCATTACTATCCACTTGATCCGTTACACAATTAGATGATTCTAACCCATTATTATTTGTATTGAAAATATCGCTCATAGGAAATCCTTTTTAAGCTGCTGCGCATTGTAAATTACTGAATTGAATACTTCCTGACCTACGCAGCCCGGGCAGAAGTACCAATGAGAAAGTGTATCACCTCTAAAAAGCACAACATACCTTTTGTGATATTTAATACATTGTCAGATCTTATATCGATTTATAGAAAAAATATATGAAAAACTAATTGCTGCGCAAAATACGAAAAATAGGGTAAGCAGCAAAAATAGAAATACGAACATCAGAAATACAAAAAACGAAAAACGCCGCTGAAAACCCAGCGGCGTTGTAATTTGTACCCCCTAAGAGAGTCGAACTCTTGTTGTCAGATTGAAAGTCTGGTGTCCTAACCGTTAGACGAAGGGGGCTTCGAACCAAACCATATGATATTAACACTCAAAAGAGCAGTACGCAACTCACGGCGTGTTGAGACTAAGTACAACTGCAAAGCTACGAGAACAGCGGCGGCAGAGCATTATTGTGCTATGTAGGTGAAGTCGTGAATCGTGCGACCAGCCTCCAAGCCTTTGCGCTCAAAATTCGTAAGAACTCGACCAGCAAAGCGCTCAGACTCGCTAAAATCTGCGTGCGGAAGAGCTGCTGCAGTATCAGCTGTACCTTTCCCTACATGCTCAATTGGAAGACTTGCGCTTAATTCGCCAATATTTGCAAAATCTTCGCGAGAATCCATAATCTCATGCACATGCAAAGCGTAATCCTCAATATCTGTAGCAATGCGCCACGCACCCCCTCTACGCAATGCCTGGTGTATTGTAGAGACAAGCTCTGGCTGCACAATACGACGCTTATGGTGGCGCATTTTAGGCCATGGATCCGGGAAGAAAGTCCAAACTTCTTCTAAAACTCCGCAGTCGCACGCAGCGAAGAAATCAGGAGCGTTAATTTGTGCAATACGAAGATTAGTCAAACCTTGCTTTCCAGCAAGAAGCATTGTGTGAGCAACGCCTGGATCATAAACTTCAAGCGCTAAAAAGTTAGTTTCCGGCAAACGTTCAGCTGCGGCAACAATGTTTTCGCCTTGTCCGGAACCAATTTCAACAATAAGCGGATTGTCATTCCCCCACTTATCGCTAATCCAATCATGCGTAATGTTCAAATTTTCGCGCAATCTAAATGAGCCAGGTGCTTCAGTAACGTCTAGCAGGTACTGATTTGCATAACGCTCCTGAGCGTGCTGTAAACGCGCATCTAAGCGCCCAGAACGACGCACAAACGACAATACAGTGCGTTGCTTGGCTTGCATAGTGTTTTCGTTTTCATTTTCAGTGCTCATGAGATTACTTTCGTTATTTGGGTTACATGCCTTTAGTTTAAATTCGCATGATTTTAGTCATGCTCGTACACATCGCTTTTATGCTACCAAAAAGTATAAAAAAGCAGCGAAAGTTGTTAAACAAACGCTGCTCAATTAATTCTTTAGCAAATACAATTTTAGGAGAACAAGTCACGCGCAGTATTGTCGTTCGGAGCATCCTCCACTTTGATATTCACTTGTGCCGGGCTTAGCAAAAATACCCTAGGAGTCACACGCTCAATAGAACCGCGAACACCAAATACAACTCCAGCAGAAAAATCAACAATACGATACGCAACCGATTCAGTTACACCAGTAAGGTTTAAAACCACTGGAACACCGTCACGCAAAGCACGACCCACCATTTGCGCATCATCGTAAGACTTAGGATGAATTGTAGTAATACGACTCATACGACTAGCATTCGCACGAGCAGAACCACCACGCAAATCATTACCATGTTGCGACACAGCAGGAGTTACCGAGCGATCATTATCGAATGACGTTTCTTGAACATCAGATTCAGCATAATCATCATCCTCAGGCACATCTGCCATACCAACGTATGACATCACGTTCTTCATAAAGCCAGCCATGAAGCAACCCTCCTCTCGTTACGCTTAACGCAGAAAATCAGGAATATCTAATTCGTCAGGTTCAGCAGGCTGCTGTACAGGAGCTGCCGCAGGAGAATATTGCTGATGATTCATCGCAGGCTCAAACATAGAAGGCATAGAAGCAGGTTGTTCTACTTGTGGAGCAGCTTGAGCTTCCTCTTTGAAAGATGAGGTAGACTGTGCAGGAGCTACAGGCTTAACATCTGCTTGCATATCAACAAACTGACCAGCTTTAGCCGAGGACTCCTCCGCCTTAGGATGAGCATCAAATCCAGCAGCAATAACCGTAACTCGAACCTCATCGCCGTAAGAATCATCGAGGGAAAGACCCCAAATAATTTGAGCTTCTGGATGAATAGCTTTACGAACAAGTTCAGTTGCAGCAGAAGCTTCCTGAAGCTTCAAATCACTTGGACCTGCGATATTAATCAAAGCACCGTGAGCACCCTCAATGCTTTCTTCCAGCAATGGGGAGCTAATAGCAATTTCAGCTGCCTGAGTTGCACGATCCTCGCCTTTTGCAGCACCAATACCGAACAGTGCGGTACCTGCTCCGCGAAGAACAGCTGTAACATCAGAGAAATCAACATGAATGTAAGAATTCATGGTAATTAAATCAGTAATGCCTTGCACACCTGCGAGCAACGCAGTATCTGCCGTCTTAAATGCTTCAATAATTCCAATAGTACGATCAGAAATTTCCAAAAGACGATCGTTTGGAATAACAATCAACGCGTCAACTTCTTTGCGAAGATTCTCGATACCAAGTTTTGCAGATGCAGCACGTTGCGGTCCTTCAAAACCGAATGGACGTGTAACAACAGCAATAGTCAAAGCACCTTGCTGATGAGCTGCACGAGCCACAATTGGGCTTGCACCAGTACCCGTGCCGCCGCCTTCACCGCAGGTAACAAACACCATGTCAGCACCCTTAAGTGCCTCTTCAATGTCTGATTGATGATCCTGCGCAGCCTTAGCACCCTTTTCAGGATCAGCACCAGCACCCAAGCCTCGGCTCGAAGCATCAGATAATGAAATCTTTACATCAGCATCAGAACGCAGTAAATCTTTAGCGTCAGTATTAATGGCCACAAACTCTACATTCTGTAGACCCTCGCTGATCATCCGATTGACGGCGTTACCGCCGGCACCACCGACGCCGACTACCTTGATGATGGTTTTGTCGTTGAAATTGTCAGTCTGGGCAATCTCGCTCACCGTTATCTCCTGTCACTCACGCACGTTTACACAATATTTTAGCGTAAAACGCTCGATACTGACGACGTTTTCACAATAAACTGAAAAAATGTCACTGCTTTGATAATACACCGTGCTATATGCAAATATGAGCACAAGGTGATTTTAATAGAACATTATCGAAATAATCAGTGCAAAAAAATGACGAAAGCCCTAGAAAATACTAGTAACTTGCATCCATTGGATCGTCACCAAATAACGCCTCTCGCTCTTCGTGACTAGTTGTACGAGAATCTAACCACCCATACGGCAAATGAACTTTTTTAGCAAATCTAACTCGTCCACGCGGCGTGTCTAACACCTTTTTTGGCAAACAAAGAGAACCATCAAGCATATCGAGATTACGTTGAACATCCTCAATCGACTCGCACTCCATAAACGCTTTACGAGTGCCACCACCAACAGGAAAGCCCTTTAAATACCAAGCAATATGCTTACGCAAGTCGTGAACAGCCATACGCTCGTCGCCATCATAAAACTCAACTAAAAGATTTAAGTGGCGCAAAATAACTGATCCCACTTCCGCCAAAGTAGGATTAACACGATTATCGCTACCTTCGCAAGCATTGCGAATATCAGCAAACAACCATGGGCGACCCTGGCATCCTCGACCGATAGCAACGCCAGCGCAGCCAGTTTCTTTAAACATTGCGAGCGCATCTTCCGCACCCCAAATATCACCATTGCCAAAAACCGGAATATCAAGCGTCTCTACAAGCTCACCAATACGCTGCCAGTCTGAATGACCACCGTAATATTCTGCAGTTGTGCGAGCATGCAAAGTTACAGCAGCGCATCCTTCTTCTTGCGCAATATGACCAGCTTGAATAAAAGTTTCATGATTCTCGTCAATACCAACACGGAATTTAGCCGTAACAGGGATTCCTGCAGGTTCGCAAACAGAAACAACGCGATGCAAAATTTCTTGCAACAAATCAGTTTTCCAAGGAAGAGCAGAACCGCCGCCACGTCGCGTCACTTTTGGAACTGGACAGCCGAAGTTTAAGTCAACGTGATCAGCCATGTTTTCGTCGACAACAATTCGAGTAGCTTGTTCTACAATAGAAGGATTTACACCATAAAGCTGCAAAGAGCGCACTTTTTCGCTAGGCGCAAAACGGCAAAGTCTAAGTGCTTTTGGATTTCGTGCAACTAGAGCTCGCGCTGTAATCATTTCTGCTACGTAAAGCCCGTCCGGACCAAATTCGCGGCAAATTACGCGAAACGGCCAGTTAGTGATCCCAGCCATTGGAGATAAAACAACAGGAGTTGCAATATGAACTTTCCCTAAATCTACTGGTTTTATAGAAAAATTCATATTGCTTTAACTCCGTTCACTATAATAATAATTTTGCTTATTAGTGCTTAAGCACTACTCGCTTAAGCACTACTCAAACGCGTATTAGTACAATCCGCCAGCAGTAGCGATTTGTACAGGCTTAGACTCGTCTTCGCCAGCTTCTTTAGCAATATCCGTAGCACCGTCGGCTGCACGAGTACCAACGATTTCAACAGGACCTTGCGGATACTTAACGCGCTTTTCGTTAATTCGGCTAGCAACGTAATCTGCAACCTTGTCCAAAGAAACGCGCTCTTGTTGCATGGTGTCGCGCTCGCGAATTGTAACAGCATGATCTTCCAAAGTATCGAAGTCGACTGTTACGCACAAAGGAGTACCAATTTCGTCCTCACGACGATAGCGGCGACCAATAGCTCCAGCCTCATCGTAATCGATAACCCAATCATGCTGACGCAAATCTGCAGCCAAATCTTGAGCAACAGCTTGCAATTCTGGCTTCTTGCTCAAAGGCAAAACTGCAGCTTTAACAGGAGCCAAACGAGGATCAAGTCGAAGAACAGTGCGCTTGTCAACTCCGCCCTTAGTGTTTGGAGCTTCGTCAACGTCGTAAGCATCAACCAAGAATGCCATAAGCGAGCGCGTAAGACCAGCCGCAGGCTCAATAACATAAGGCACATACTTTTCGCCAGTAGCCTGGTTAAAGTAGCTCAAATCCTCGCCGGAATGCTTAGCATGAGCAGACAAATCGTAGTCAGTACGGTTTGCAATACCCTCAAGCTCTCCCCAATCCGAACCTTGGAAGCCGAATTTGTATTCAATATCGACAGTGCGCTTGGAATAGTGGCTGAGCTTCTCCTTAGGATGCTCATACATGCGCAAGTTTTCTGGCTTCACACCCAAATCAACATACCAACGCACGCGAGTGTCAATCCAATACTGGTGCCAAGCTTCGTCGGTTCCAGGCTCTACGAAGAATTCCATTTCCATCTGCTCAAACTCGCGAGTGCGGAAGATGAAGTTTCCAGGCGTAATTTCGTTGCGGAAAGACTTACCAATATTTGCAATACCGAAAGGTGGCTTTTGACGAGTAGAAGTCATGACATTCTTAAAATCAACGAAAATGCCCTGAGCTGTTTCTGGACGCAAATAATGCAAGCTATTTTCGTCTTCAACCGGTCCTAAATGAGTGCGAAGCATCATGTTGAAGTCGCGTGGCTCAGTCCAGTTTCCGCGAGTACCGCAATCTGGGCAAGCAATGTCTTTTAAGCCATTTTCTGGCATTTTATCGCCATGCTTTTCAGCATAAGACTCTTCCAACTTATCTGCACGATGACGCTTATGGCAATTCAAGCACTCAATCAAAGGATCGTTAAACACGGAAACGTGACCGGAAGCAACCCACACCTGTGAAGGCAGAATAACGGAAGTATCCACACCAACAACATCTCCACGCGTGGTCACCATGTAGCGCCACCATTCGCGCTTGATATTATCTTTCAACGCAACACCGAGTGGGCCATAATCCCACGCAGAACGCGTGCCACCGTAAATTTCGCCGGCTGGGAACACAAATCCTCGACGCTTAGCCAAGGAAACGACTTCATCAAGCTTTGAAACAGCCACAATACACCTTTTCGTAAAAACTAGAAAATTCGGGTGAAAACGTTGCTATTATAGAAAAACCCTGTGACGCTTGTAAAATTGTTAAAGTAATGCAAATTTATAGGTTTGTTGACGCATTATTTGGCGTTGTCTTGTTTTGCTAGATTTGCGTAAGATTACGATTTTAAAGGGATTGTTACTATGAGTGAAAATAATAACGAGAATACAAACGACCACATGAACGAGCACAGAACTAACACGGTCGCGGCGTTGTGCATTGCTCCAAGCGGAGTCGGAGACGAGTTGAGCGAGTACGTGGCAGATGCCGTACAAGTAATTCGCGATTCTGGATTAAAGAACGAAACTAACGCAATGTTTACGAATATTGAGGGCGAATTTGATGACGTTATGCGCGTTGTGAAAGATGCTACGATGACTTTAGTTAGTAAAGGATACCGTACTGGAGTAATACTAAAATTAGATATTCGCCCTGGTTTTAGCAATCAAATTGACGCAAAAAGTGCGCTTGTAGATAAGATTCTCGACGAACGAAATAAAGAAGAATAAAACTGAAATCAAATAATCTCAAATAATCTCAAAACTCGAAAAAGTTATAATAAAACAAAAGAAAGCAGGAATTTATGCTGCAACTTACGGCAGTTCAGAAAATATTATCCGATTTAGATGAAACCCAAAGAGAACGAGAAAAACAATACAAATACTTTCATCAACATCCTGAACTGTCAATGAAAGAAGATCATACAGCTCAAACAATTATTGATATTCTTAGCGAAGCTGGGATTGAAACAAAGCGAGTTGGAAAAACAGGCGTTGTGGCAGAGATTAAAAACGGCGAAGGTCCTGTTGTTGCTATGAGAGCGGATATCGATGCGCTTCCAATTAAAGAAAATTCAGGAAAAGATTACACTTCAACAGTTAGTGCGCAAGACGAAAATGGCAAAACGGTTGGAGTTTCACACGCTTGCGGTCACGATTTTCATATTTCCAGCCTACTTGGTGCCTTGAAGGCTTTTAATGAGCATAAAGATGCTTGGAAAGGAACGTATATTGGCGTTTTTCAGCCTGGAGAAGAAACAGCTCAAGGCGCAAAAGACTTGGTGGAAAATGACATTATGAGCATGATTGCAAAGCCTGACGTTTACCTTGGTCAGCATGTGTTGGGTGCTATTCCTGCAGGAACAGTCGGTATTCGTTCGGGCGCGTTCTTAACTACTGCAGCTTCGATTCGCGTGCACATTTTTGGTAAAGGTTCGCATGGTTCTATGCCTGAGTTGAGCGTTGACCCGGTGGTTGTTGCTTCGTCAATTGTGCTTAAATTGCAGACGATTGTTTCTCGCGAACTTGCAGCTAAAGATTACGCAATTGTTACAGTTGGCGCGCTTAATGCAGGAAGTAAGTCGAATATTATTCCTGATGATGCCGAGCTTTTAATTAACACAAGAACTTATAGCGAAGATACTCAAAAATTTGTGCACAATGCTATTGAACGAATTGTGCGTGGAGAGTGCGAGCTTGCAAGATGTCCTAAAGAACCAGAGTTTACGTATTATGATTGCTATCCGCTTACAAATAATGATCAGAATGCGTCTTTGCGCGTGCGTAAAGCTTTTGATGAATACTTTGGAGAAGATTCTGTAGATATTTCGCGCGCTTCTGCTTCGGAAGATTTTTCTATAGTCGCGAACGCTTTTAAAACTCCTTACGCTTACTGGGGCTTAGGTGGTTTTGCGGATATGCAGAATGCTCCTGGAAATCACAATCCGGCATTCGCCCCAGATTTGCAGCCCACTCTTAATCGCGGATTAGAAGCTGCAGTTGTGGCAGCTTGCGCTTGGCTCACTAGCGAAAAGTAACAAATCTTAGTGAGATACTAGGCGTTTTTTACGCCACCAAACCTGCGGTCGCGATGCGCATAGCGGTCAATCGACCTCCACAGCGCTTCGCGGCCGTAATCCGGGAATAGTTCCGGCACAAAATCAAGTTCCGCGTAGGATGCTTGCCAAGGCAAAAAGTTGCTAGTGCGCTGCTCGCCGGAAGTGCGAATCACCAAATCGCAATCTGGAATATCCGGATTATACAAGTGCTCAGCAATCATTTTTTCACTTACACGATCGCCTTTAATTTTGCCATTTTGAATTTCTTTCGCGATTTGCGCGCAAGCATCCGCAATTTCTGCACGACCGCCGTAATTTATGCAAAAAACAACGTCAATAGTTTTATTATTTTTGGTGATTTCTTGCGCTTTTTCCAACTCGTCAATAACAGACTTCCACAAACGAGGGCGCCTTCCTGCCCAACGAACTCGCACTCCCCACTCGTTCATTTGCGCAACTCGCCTATGGATAATTTCCCTAGAAAATCCCATTAAAAAGCGCACTTCTTGTGGAGATCGCTTCCAATTTTCGGTAGAAAAAGTGTATAAGCTTAAGTAACGAACTCCTGCTTCTATAGCTCCTGCAATAACGTCAAAAACTACCGGTTCTGCAGCTTTGTGACCTTCGGTTCGAATCATTCCGCGCTCTTTTGCCCAGCGTCCGTTTCCGTCCATAATCACACCGACATGACGAGGCACTTTGCCCTTAGGAAAATCTGGTATGCGAGAAGGGTCACTAAAAGGAGCCGCTGGAATATCAAGCGACTTATAATCCACGTTTTCAAAAGCCATACTTACGAATGTAACAACCCCATCGAACGAATAGGTCGCTCAAGATAATATTCAGCCCATTGCTGAACGCATCGCATAGTAGAAGAATCAACCGACACTCCGTCAAGAACAGACCAGTTTCCTTGCGCAAGCGCACACAATTGCAAACGCGTCGAATTAGCACAAACTATTGAATCCGGAGTGTGATCACTTGCACACATCATTCCACCTGCGCAAGGCGAAAAATAGCACAAATCTTCATTTTTCCCACATACAACACAAGCTTGTAGTCGCGGAGACCACCCAGCTAATGACAATGCTCGCAATATATACGACACGCCAATAGCATCAGGAGAATGCTTATGCTTGGACAATGAAAGTAAAGCCGCAGTAAGTAGACGATACTGCCCTAGCGTATCTTGATATTCACGCCTGTATTCATCTGTATATTCGTTAGAAACAAGCAAATCCACAACTTCAAGCATGACGTTTGCATACTCATAGGACGTATAATCTGCACAAATTTCACCAGCATAAGCAGCAATAGAAACAGCCTGCGAGACTACATCCAAAGATTTACCTTGTGCAAGAAGCAAATCAACACGCATAAGCGGCTCAAGACGACCACCAAAACGTGATTTAAGCCTACGAACTCCCTTTGCAACAGCACGAACTTTGCCATGCCGCTTAGTAAGAAGCACAACAATCCTATCCGCTTCACCTAAAGGAAAAGTACGAAGCACAACAGCTTCATCGCGATACAATGGCATAAATCAAACTATATCTTTTTTAATAGTTAGATTAATTACGATCGTTATTTTCCGAATCGTCGTCGCCTTGAGAAGAGCTACCGAAATTAGTAGATTCATCAATATGACCAATAATTGGGAATGACAAATCTGGAATATCTAAACTCAATGGCTTACTCGACTGCAAATTAGAAACATGCAACTCCGGAATATTAAGCGAAGAATGCTGCGAGGAATGCTGTGCAGAATCTTGAGGAGCAAATGATGGAATTGATTCATCAGGAGCAGGAGCCGCAACAGGCTTAGGTGCAGATGAATTATTGCGATTACGAGCTGCAGGAGTGAAAGAAGGAGGTAGCACAGAAGATTCAGAAGAGTTTCGCATTACTGTAGCGCTTTGCAAAAGCTCGTCATTGCTATCAGTATCGTTAAGAACATTAGAAGGCTTACTTGCAGCAGCATGAGGTGTAAATATTGCGCGCTCAGACTTATTTAACGCTTCAAACGAATCATTAGAATCTTGATTAGCATAATCTACAGGAGCAAAAATGCTTTGTTTATCATGATTTGGCACGCTAGGTATTGAGCGAGGTGCAATCTTAGACAATCTATCCGCAGTGTCTTCATCATCCACAGCATCCTCAACAGGTTTGAATATTGAAGAAGCAGAAGGTGCAGTGGCAGAAGCGGAAGAAGCTGCAGAAGCAGCACTGAAATCAGATGCAGGCTTTATTGAAGGAGCAAATGATGGAACAGGCTCTTCAGAATGGTTATAAGATTCCGTAGATTCTGAAGATTTAGCAGGCTCTTCAGCTTTAGTTACAGGAATAACAGAAGGTGGAACGGAAGCCGAGATAGAAGGTGAAACAGAAGCAGGAGCAGAATAAGATTCAGATGCTGCTCGAGAGTATGAGGAACTACTATTATCCGCATCAACATACTGTTCTACACGCTCAAAAGATTCCAAGCTGCTAAGCAAACGCACACAAGCGTTTAAATAATAATCAACTTGACGCTCATCATAACCGTGCTTACCGTTTTTTTGCGTAAAAATCACATTAGAAACATAAGCAGAATCAATATCTTGTAATGTTTCTTTGTCCGTTTCCCACTCAAGCTCATGACCAAGCATAAGAGCAATCTTATCTAAGGCTTGATCGACCATAATATCCACTTGTTTACGCGCATAAGACGGGTGACGCGAAGAACCACGATCAAAACGATCGCGATAATCTCTTTGAGCATGTTGCAAAAGTTTACGATAAAGCACTTCTACACGAGCTTTCCATGCAACTCGTCCGCATTGCGCCAATTCTTGCTCAGTGCACTTATCTACTACCGCACGTTCCAAACGCGATAACGCAGCATCAACTTGACCAATAATGTAACCATTACGCTCCAAGTCAAAAGAAACCTCTTGAATATCTTTCTGCGTAAGTCGAGCTTCATCGCTTTCGTACAAAGTGTGAGCACGCTCTAGAAAAGCATTCACCTGTGCGACGTTATATCCTAACTTACGCTTACCCACACGCTCCATTGCTGAAGCATTACGAGCGGTATCAGGTTTCTGAGCCATCGAATATCGACCTCCTGAGCACATGTTCTTATTCAGTATACTGTACGCGATTGTTACGACGCGCGCCACACGTTGCATTCGTACACACCATCATGTATGTTTTTAATTTGTTGCAAACGGGCGATTAGCTCAGCTGGCTAGAGCGCCACCTTTACACGGTGGATGTCGGGGGTTCGAGTCCCTCATCGCCCACTTTCTGCTCTTTATTTGGTTTCTGCTTTATTTGGTTTATAGTTTTATTTCACATTGCAGCTTGGCAATTTATTTGCACCACGACCAGAACCAATAGCTTTTAACGCTTTGTAAGCATCATCCAATGTTTTTACACTTACAACGCGCAAACCTTGTGGCACATGCCCAACAACTTCATTGCAATTATCGTAAGGCGCTAAGAACCAAGTAGCTCCATCTCTTTTAGCTGCAATCATCTTTAAACGAATACCACCAATTGCACCAATTTTTTGCGATTTTTCAATAGTTCCAGTTCCGGCTATCGTCTTACCACCAGTTTCTTGTTCAGGAGTAAGCTTGTCAAGAATTCCTAGAGTGTACATCATTCCGGCAGACGGTCCACCAATATCTTCAATATGTAAACGAACTTTTACATCTTCTTTTTTAATTCCAAGATGCTTAGACGCGTACTGCAACGCAACATTTTGAGCAAGATTTTGCGAATTATCCATCTCGTTCGTGGATTCCTTCTCATACTCGTCAGCGCTCTGTCCTACTGGCACAATAGCTTCACGAGGCAACAAACTTTTATGAGGATCCATCCATGAAATCAATGAATAAAATGTTGAAACCTCATATCCAGGAACACCAGAAACATTGACAGTAATCAACAATAATTTACCAGTATCATGATTTTCTTTTACTCGAGAACCAGACATATCAATCACAGGAGTATTTGATAGGGATCCTAAAACATCCTGCGTTGGACCAGGCTCTTCTACGACGTATGCACTTGGAAGCGACAACGCAAAAATCGCAACAATTACTGTAAAGAATCCTGCAAAATATCGCAAAGAATGCGAAGTAATGTACAAAACTAAAGCATGAGACAGCGAGCGCAAGGATTTAAAACACGCACGGAATACACTAGCACCTGTAGAAAAGCGAAACATGCTTGTATCATGACACAAGCCCTATATAGTTTTGCTTTAAAATATATTTGCACGCAAGTTATAGCGCATAAAACCATATTATCGAGTAGAATATTTGTATTAAGAAATATTTTTATTAAGAAGATGCGCTAAACTCGCATATAAAGACGTGTAAAATACGTATAAATACTTATAAAATACGTACAAATACGTGCAGGTACGAAACGTATAAAAATAAAAACTGTAAATTATGCAACACGTGGCACGAGAAGGATACGCTCATGAATGACGATGCAATTCACCAATGGCTCATTGAATGCTTTGGGCCAATACAAGGAGAAGAAGCATGGAAACAACTTGATCAGCTTCCTTTTGAGCTACGCGAACAACTCTTAAATCAGAATCCAGATAAGCTTCCTAAACCAGACGAAGTTCGCGGAATGATGCAAGCTTTTAGTGCAGGCGGTCTTAATAATCCATACGAAATGGAAGCAACACTTGAAGAAGGGCCAATTAATCGCAAGTTAGCGCAATCTATTGCTCTACAGCACGCTAATGGCGATCAAGGAAATGTAAATGCAGACGTAGCAGATGCCACACGAAGATCTTTAAGCCAAGCGAACTTGTGGCTAGATATAACGTGCAATTTCAATCCTGCTCCTGGAACGCCAGAAGTATTGTCTAGAGCTGATTGGGTAGAAAAAACGCTGGAAGCTTGGGTTAAATTCGCTAATCCTGTTGCAAAATCAGTAAACGAAGCACTCACTTCTGTTATTGAAGAGCGATTCCGCGATGTGGATGATGCTGAAGTAAAAGGATTATTTGCAGGAGTTGTGCCAATTCCACTGCCTGAAGGAATGAATAATCCAGCGCAACTCATGAAACTGCTTGGAAACACTTCGTTTGCTATGCAACTAGGTCAAGCAGCTGGAGCACTTTCACACGAAGTGCACGGCAGTTTTGATCAAGGTCTTGCGCTTTTACAAAATCCTGCAGGCGGATTAATTCCATATAATTGCATTGAGTATGCAAAAGTGTGGGAATTGGATATTACAGAAGTCATGAATTATTTGGCTTTGCGAGAAGCTGCACACGCAAGATTATTTGCATCCGTGCCATGGCTTATGCCACGATTTGAAGCGCTGATTATTAAGTACGCAAACGGAATAAGCATTGATTTAGAGGCTATGGAAGAACAGCTTCGCGACGTGGAAACAATGAATCCGGAAGCAATTTCAGGAGCTGTTAATTTGCAAAATATTGGCAGCAATGATTCTGAAGAGCAGTGTCAAGCTTTGCATAGTTTGGAAACTTTGCTTGCACTTGTTGAAGGTTGGGTTGATTGTGTTACATGGCAGTCTGGAATGGCTCATATTGTGCACATTGAGCAGTTGCGAGAGATGATGCGTCGCGAGCGAGCTGCAGGAGGACCTGCAGAAGTGACGTTTGAATCGTTACTTGGTTTGCATTTGCGCCCTCGCCGTATGCGCGAGGCATCGCAATTGTGGGAAAAGTTGACTCGCGAGCGCGGTATTGAAGAGCGAGATAGCTTGTGGAGTCATCCAGATTTGTTGCCAACTTTGCCGGAAGCTAGCGAAGTTGCGAAAGACGCTGGTAATGAAAGTAAAGCTGGTAACGCAGGTGACGAAGTTACGAAAGAAATCGATGCGGAGGATGCAACGAAAACTGCTGCAAAAAATGCAATAGAAACTCAGTCTAACCAAACTAGCGAAGCAACTGAAAAAACTAGCGAAACTAGCGAAAGTCACGAAAGTGCAGACAGTTACGAAAGTAACAAAAATACTGATAACGCTATCGAAAATGCGCCTATCGAAAAATCTTTTGAAAAATTAACAGAAGACGATTTAGGCACAAATGATTGGGATGCTGAACTTAGCAAGCTTTTGGAAGAGGATGCACGCCAAAAGAAGCAAAACAGCGAAACCGGTAACGAAACTGACGACGAATCCGGCGACGAATCCGGTAACGAAGCTGGCAACGAATCCGGCAATTCCGACGAAACTGATGCTGACGGCGAATAAAACTCTTGTAAAACTCCTGATTCAATAACAATCCAGCTGAATAATCGACATCAACGCTCAAAACGGCATAAACTGTGCAACTGTGTAAAGAAAAGGTCGGTCTCAACCAAAAACGACCAAAACTTTACACGAGCGTAAAATTTATGCCGCGAGATTAAGCCAGAAAGCGGCTAGGCACGCGATTCATGCCAGTTCCACTGTCTTTTCTAGAAGCGTAAGAAAGATGCAAAGTCTTTTCTGCGCGAGTTATTGCAACGTACATAAGTCTGCGCTCTTCTTCCAAAGCACTGTCATCAGCCGTAGAGCCAAAAGGAATAAGCCCTTCAGAGCAGCCAATTACGTAAACATGCGCAAACTCTAAACCTTTAACAGCATGAATAGTTGAAACAGTAACAGTTGAAATATTAGAAGATGCAAAAATGTCAGAAATACCTTGAGAACCGTAGCTTTGCGCATCCTCTAAAACATTTCGCTGCCACCCCACGTCTTTTCTCACGCGATACGGAAGTTTTGCTGCTTTTAACGCTTTACAAACTACTTGCTGTTGAGCATTGGTTCTCGTTAGTATTGCGCACTCCCCAAGATGTGCAACGCCGCTTTTTACAAGTTTTGCAATTTGCTCAACTACGCCCAAAGCTTCTTCAACATCGGTTGCAAAAACTTGCTGGCTAACACGAACGCCGCCTTTTGTTGCCGCCTTAACTTTTACGTAATCCTTTTTATGCGCAGAAGCCGCAAGCACTCTATTAGCAAGACCTACTATGCGTTCTGTGGAGCGGTAGTCGGTATTCAAACTAATATCTGCTCCAAGAGGAGCAAATTCTTGCGGAAATGAAAGCAAATAGTAACTATTCGCACCTGCAAACGAGTAGATTGTTTGCGCAGGATCGCCCACTACGCAAATATCGCGGTTCTGCCCCATCCATAATCGCAACAATTCGTGCTGTAAAGGAGACACATCCTGATATTCGTCAACTGTGATCCATCCGATTGATTGCTTAATACGGTTTGCAGCTTCCGGAAAATTTCGTAAAATATGGCAGCAAAGTAGAAGAATATCGTTAAAATCGATGCAATTATGCGCATTTTTTTCGGTTTCGTAAGCTTCATATATATCGACAAATTGCTGCGGCTCTAAACCTGCAGGAGGCAAACGGTGCGTAGAAGCGCACACACGCAAGTAATCGTCAGGCGCAATAAGCGAAACTTTCGCCCAATTAATTTCTGCCAAAATATCGCGAGTTTGCAACAAAGTCATATCCGCAAAATCCGGATAACGCTTAAGCGCAGAAGCTATGATTTGCTGAGAATCATTCATAATTGATGGAAATTGTGCTGAACAGACGTCGTTCCACACGCTGCGAATGTGTTGCAAAGCCGCAGAATGAAATGTTGAGACGCATCCAACATTACTTACACCAAGAGCCTCAATACGCGATCTCATTTCCGCAGCTGCTTTTACAGAAAAAGTAACTGCCAAAACTCTTTCAGGATCCCACTTACCAGTAGCGCAAGCATACGCAATTCTGCGCGTAATAGTGCGCGTTTTACCAGCTCCTGCACAAGCTATAATGCGCACTGGCCCTTCTAGTGCGGTAGCAGCTTCGCGTTGCGAATTATCCAACCCGTCTAAAAGTGCTTCTGGAGAAGTCACTTGAGAAGTTTTAGAAGTCACTTGCGAAGGTTCTGGTGAAGAATTCATAATTCTATTGTTGCAGCAATAACAACACTTACGCAACAAGAATAAAAATATGTGTATAACTTACAAAAAATTGGCAAAATTTCGGTGCTTTGTATTACTGTGGGAGTGTGACACAACTCAGTAGATTCAAGTTGGCAGCACTGGCATCTGCAGCCATGCCCGAAGTACAGTTTGCAGGAACGCGCCAAAGTGAGCAAGTTAATGCCACTGATACCGCGGCTGGAATTTCTCACGCCGTTGTGCAAGATATTTCCGGTAAGCTTTACGACGTTTTTATCAGTGCGGATAGTAAAGGTCGCAAGCGTTTGCATGACCGGGCTCGTGCAGCATGGACTCTTGAGCACAGTAAAGATTTGGCAGCTTTGGGATTCGCTTACGACACTATGCTCACGTTTATGCCAGGAAAACGCGAAGATGCTAATAACAACGCTGGAAACGTTGCAAATAATGTAACCGATGGAAATTCTACAGTTGCTGGCACTCAACAATACGTACAACAACAATCTACACAACAGCAATCTATACGAATATCAAGCATTATTGCCAACAACAACGATGAAGACACTGTGCTTATTTGCGAACATCTTGAAGGTAGCGCTCGCGACTTGCGTCTTCTTACTACTGACGATTGCGCAAATGTTGGAACTGCAATCGGCGCTATTCATCGCCTGCGCCCTACTTTCGTAACGCGCGGAAAATACTCTGCTTTTACTACTGGTCAAATTCGCGCACAGTTAACCGGTTGGATTAAAAGACTTCGTCAAGCCGGTCATATTCCAACCGAAATTACTGACAGTTGGTCAAGAGTGTTGGAAACTGAAGGATTGTGGTCATTTGAAACTTGCCCAGTACACGGCGGTTTTATGGATGGCGACATTTTGTTTGCTGGCTCAACAATTACTGCTGTGACAAATTGGCAAAGAATGCAAATTAACGATCCTGCGCGCGATTTGGCTTGGATTTTTGCAAAACTTAACGAGCAGCGCCGAAACGCAGTGCTTTCTGCATACGGTAGAATTATGGGTTCTCGTTTAGATAGTTTGATTATGCTTCGCGCAAACTTGTGGCTGCAAATGGAACAAGTTGGCGATTTTGTTCAAGCTTTGCAACGTGCAGATAACACTAGTATTATGCGTTTTAAGGCTCAAGTTGAGCGTTTAGCGCACGAGCTTAGTCGTATTAGCAATGCACAAACTGCTAAAACTGGTCGTGCTGCAGGAAATCCCGTCTCGACTATTACAGTTGGAACGCTTCTTGAAAATGACAATACGCAAAGTCGCCAAATTTCTAAGAATAATTCTACTGAAAACCAACTAAACACTGGAAATAGCGACGAAACTCATGAGCGAGACATTACTTCAGAAAGAAATACTGAATTAAATAACACTCAAGACGAGACTTACGATAGCAACAAAACTATAAGCGACGATACTCATGAGCGCAAAGTTCAATATGCTGGCACACACGCAGCTAACGCTGAGGAGGCTGAAAAAGCAGCACAACTCGCTGACGACACAGCAACTCAAGTAATTACTCATGTAAAAACTCAAACAGTACACGAAACCGCAGAAACTATTGTGCAAACTGCAATGAGTAAATCTGCCGATAGCAATGCTAGTGCTGAGCATGAAAACGTTAGTAACGCTGGTAGCAATGAGGAAGCTAAGGACGCCAAGAACAACAATGATTCTGAGGTTAAGGATGAAGTTATAGTTGAGCGTGACATTAAGGTTGATAGCGCAAACGAGACTTCTTCGGACTCAAAACTTTCTGAAGATACAGAAAGAAATACGCAAAAAAATGACGATAAACCAGAAACCGTAATCATCCCTCTGCTAGAGCGTGAAGAACGAGCAATGCGCGACGCACAAGCAGACTTAGACTAAGATAAATAAAATACTAAATACTAATTAAAACGATAAATAGCGTAAAAAGCAAAAGGAGTATGTATGCGAGTTGTTTTAGGAGTAAAAAACGTTTCTGATTCCATCGATTTTGAAACCAACCAAAGCGCAGAAGAAGTGCGCAAAGTGATTAACGATTCCAAAGATATGCTTGAGTTTACGGACGTAAATGGGCGCACTATTATGGTCTCAGCTTCGTCGCTGTCTTACGCACTCATCGGCGATACGCCAAAGCATTCAGTAGGCTTCGGAGCACTCAACTAAAATAACGAAATTCCGCTAAGAGCGGCAGAAACTTTACACGTGTGTAAAGTTTTGGTCGGATTAAGTCGATAAAACGGCAGAAACTGTGCAGCTGCGTAAAGAAAAAGCCGGCTACGCGCGAAAAAACGGCAAAAACTTTACAGCAACATAAATAAAGAGTTTTAGAGCTTATAGCCGCGCAAGAGTATTTCCGATACTACTTCGCGGCTTGTTGTTTCTTCGCCCAAACGATTTGGCTTACCGTAGCCATGCCAATCCGAGCCGCCCGTCACAAGCAAATCGCACTTACTCGCTAAAGAAAGCAGTCTTTCACGCTGTGCTTTAGAATTTCCGCGATGATACACTTCTAAACCGTCAAGACCAGCTTTAGCAAACGATATAATTTGATTATCCGAAAGAAGCACGCGGTTACGCGTAGGGTCGGCAGGATGCGCAATAACAACAACCCCTCCAGCATCTTTAACAGCCTCAATAACTTCACGAACATTTGGAGAAGGAGTTGGTATATAGTACGGGCTGCACGGAGAAATAGGCCCAGCAAAAGCTTCAGAACGCGTTTTATACACGCCAGCTTTTACTAAAGCATCAGCGATATGCGGCCGCCCGATCGTAGTTAAGTCACCGAGCTTCGCTTGAGCCAAAACGTCATTCCAAGTAATTGGAAAATCGCGCGACATACATTCAACCATACGCTTTGTGCGATCAAAACGACGCTTCCTAGTAAGCTCAAACATGCTCACAATCATGCTATTTTTCGGATTGTACTGGTATGCGAGCATGTGCACAAACACGCCTGAGTCTTGCGCAGTAATCTCCGAACCAAATAATACTGGCATATTCGAAGCTTTAGCAGCCTCTTGAAAATCATGCCATCCTGCAGTTGTGTCGTGATCAGTAATAGCAACACCTTGCAAACCAACGATTTTAGCTTGCGTAATTAAATCTTCTGGAGTTGCAGTACCGTCTGAATAAACAGTATGACAGTGCAAATCCCAGCGTTCGCGCGCAAAACTCATCATGCTGGAGTTGCTATCGCTAGCATGATTTGATGCTTCACGTTGGTTGTTGCTTATTGCGGTCATATAATCATCGTAAACTGTGCCATGTAACGAGAAATGAATATGCACACATAATTATTTGCTATTATTTATTATTATTCACATCATTCGCAATTAGTAACTTTTAGGAGCAGCAATGAAGCAAACTGACGCCGCTAAAGAAAACTATGAAACAACACTTAGCGGATGGAGGCACTCTGCAGCATGGACGTATGGCATTATGCTATTTTTCTCTGCAGTAGCACTCGTAACTTCGCTTATACTTTCTGCTGAAACCCTTGCTTTAGCGCGCGCACCTAAAAAACTGCTCAGCTGCGATTTTAACAGCGTTGTGTCCTGCTCTAGAGTTGCACAAACTTGGCAGGCAGAAATTGTGAAATTTGGCGAATTAAGCTTCCCAAACGCATTCTTTGGAATTGCTGCAGAAAGCGTATTCGTAACGCTCGCAGTTATTGGAATGATTCGCGTACGCGTGCCGCGATGGTTCGCAATCTGCACTTGGCTTGGTGGGTTATGCGCTCTTGTCTATGCTTACTGGCTGTTTTCGCAATCTATGTTCGTAATTCACGCGTTGTGCCCGTGGTGCATTGTGCTTATGTTCTCCACAACAATGCAATTTATATCTTTGACTCACGCAAGCGTAAGTTCGCAAAAGTTGCTTGTTAAGCGTTTTAGCTTGGTTGAAAGCTATTACCGTTTGCGATACGACTTGCTAATAGATGTGCTTTGGGTTGCGGCATTGCTTACTTTGATTTTGTGCCAATATTCTAAAGTATTTTTTGGCTGAATAAGAGCGATTTTTAACGCAAAATCTTAACGCAAGTCTTTCAGCACAAGCTCTTCGCAAGTTGCTGCATGCGCAAGCTTGTATCCGAATTAGTAAGAGTTATGCTGCCTTCTTGAGAATCGCTTGCAAGCTCATTATTAAGTTCCAATATTTTGCGCAAATGATTAATAGTTCCTTCGTTGCCGTCAACAATATTCGTGCGCGCAGGCAAAAACTCGCGGAAATAATCCCTATAAAACACAAAATGAGTGCAGCCCAGCACAACCGAATCGATACTGTCTAAATCATACTCGTCGAAATACTTGTGAAGAGCAGCAAAAACTACATCACGATTATTAAGCTCCCCACGCTCAACAATACGCACTAAATCAGGACAAGGCTGCGAAAAAATCGTGTTATTTTGCGAAAAACGTTGCAGCAAATCCGCAAACTTGCGCTCGCGAAGAGTAAGCGGAGTTGCAGCTACGATTACGCGCTGAGGCTCACCTTTACCTAAATCACAAGCTAATTTAAGCGCCGGCTCCATACCTATGATAGGTATATTGTAATGCGCGCGCAAATCGTTCACAGCTGCGGAAGTGGCAGTATTACAAGCAATTACAACAGCTTTTACATTTAAACGAACAAAATGCTCGACGATTGCAAAGCTTAACTTTTTAACTTCTTCAGGCGTTTTAATGCCGTATGGCGCGTTTGCAGAGTCGCCGAAATAAATAATTCGCTCATGCGGCAGAGCAGCATGCAACTGACGAGCCACGGAAATGCCTCCAAGCCCAGAATCAAAAACGCCAATTGCTGCCGACGATGCCATAAACTACCTCCTAAAAACGCTTACTATCGTAATGGCGAGTGTCAACATACTAGGAAAACATACTACGAAATATATTGAACGCTGCCATTTCTAATTATGGCAACTTCGCTAGCAACTTCTTGCACAACGCCAACATCATGAGTAATAAACAAGCATGCGTAACGGTATTTTTGTTGCAAATCATGCAATAAGTTAAGTACACAACGTTGCACTGTTACGTCAAGCGCAGAAGTTGGCTCATCCACAATAAGCAGAGAAGGCTGCAAAATCAACGCTCGCGCAATACCTACGCGCTGTCTTTGACCTCCGGAAAGCTCGTGAGGAAAACGGCTTGCGAATTCAACTGGCAGTTGTACTTGATTAAGCATTTCTTCAACGCGCTCTAAACGCTCATTGGCATCAAGATTCGTGTGTAAAAGTAATGGTTCTGCAATACTCCAGCCAATGGTTTTACGCGGATTTAGTGCGGAACCTGAATCTTGAAAAACGTATCCAATTCGCGATAATGCTTGGCGGCGAGCTTTATTGTTTAATCTGTTTAAGTTTTCTCCATTAAGTAGCACTAATCCTGAATTTGGTTTGATTTGCCCAGAAATAAGCTTTGCAATAGTGGTTTTCCCAGCTCCAGACTCCCCGACTAAAGCTAGTGTAGAGCCAGAGTTAATGCGCAAGTTTGCATTAGCGAGAGCAAGCTTATTTGAATTTTTGCTAAAACGAGCATGCGAATACTTCACACTTACGCCTTGAACTTCAACTACTGGAGATTCAGATCCTGGAGATTCAGAAATATTCTTAGCAATATTCTTAGCAATTGCTTTTGCTACTTCTTCTATACTTTCATAAGAATCACCACTTGAAGCATATTGCATATCAAATTTAGGAACAGAATCTAGCAAAGTGCGCGTATATTCGTGCTTAGGATTCGCAAAAATATGCTGAACTTCGCCAGATTCCACAATATTCCCGCCTTGCATTACATACATTTCATCTGCGAGCGCGCGCACAACACTCATATCGTGCGTAATAATTAATACAGCAAGCTGTAATTTCTCCGACAAATTACGTATAAGACGTAAAATATCTCGTTGCGTGGTGATGTCGAGTGCTGTTGTAGGCTCGTCTGCAATCAAAACTTGTGGACGATTTATTAAAGCCATAGCAATCATCGCACGCTGGAGTTGGCCGCCAGAAAGCTCATGCGGATAAGAACGATACACGCGCTCAGCATCACTCAACTCAACCTCGAGAAGCTGCGAAATCACACGCTTCTTACGCTCTCTTTGGCTAAGCTTTCCTGCTTTTTCAGGATGATATATTAGCGCTTCTTCTATTTGCTTGCCAATTGTTTTCACAGGATTAAACGCACTGGACGGCTCCTGAAAAATCATGCCAATCATACCACCGCGAATATGCTCATAAGAGGCATCTTCGCTAAGCAAATTTATAAAAGATTCGTTAGCATCCGAAGCGTTAAGAAGTGCCGCATTCCCTTCAACACGCGCATTATTATCGAGCAATCCCATAAGAGCCAGCGCAGTAAGTGACTTTCCAGAACCGGACTCGCCTACTAACGCAGAAACCATTCCAGCACGCAATCGCATAGAAACATTGCGTGTAATTTGCCTACCGTCAATCGAAACCGACAAATCTTCAACACTTATAACAATTCTTTTACGCGCATCCAAATCTTTATTATCCAAAGCTTGCGCATCCAAATTCGTCATCTTCAATCACCTATTCAAAGACACAGCTGCATAATTAGGGTAAGCAGGAAAACTTCCGATGTAGAAATTCTCAACACCGCTTCCATGAATAAACGTATTATGCGAGTAAATAAGCGGAACAACAGGAGAATCTTCCATAATAGCGTGATCCGCCTTTTGCCACAGTTTATGAGCCGAATTCTCGTCAACAGTTTGCACAGCTTCGCGAATTAAAGCATCTACTTTAGGATTCGAATAACGAGAAATATTCCAGTTACCGCCGCCAATTTGCGAAGAATCAAAAAGCGGTCCCAAATTCGCAAAAGCAGAAGGAAAATCAGGCTGCCACGAAGCCAAAGCCAAATCGTAATCTCCGGAATTTGACGTAATTGCATCCGTAAAGTTTACTGCGTCAACAGTTTTAATCGTCACTTTAATACCAGCTCGCTTTAAACTTGATTGCACAGAAGATGCCACTTGCGTTTGATCCGGACGAGCAATCAGAATCAACTTAATATCGGTTTTACCTGATTTTTTCAACAGTTGTTTAGCTTTCTCAACGTTCCCTCGAGGATCTTCAGAATACAAATTAAACTGCTTTCGACCAGAAATACCAGGCGTAATAAGCGTAGTAGCAAAACCTCCAGCAATTTCGCCGCCCTTCGCAGTTCGATACGACTGCTTATCAACAGCATACTGAATCGCTTTTCGAACATTGATATCCGTTATTCTGCGCGTATTCATAGCCAAATATTCAAGAGCACCATCACTACTAGTAGTTAGCAACTTGCGAGATTGAGGATGCGCTTGAGCTTGTGCAAGCTGAGCAGGCGGCACAAAATCAGCCAAAAATGCGGCTTTTGTATCCGTATTTCCTTGAATCATAGACTGAGCTGAAACAGTAGTGTCTGAACCAAGTTTCCACACAATTTCATCTGCAGAAGCTGTGCGAGTACTGTCAAGCTTGGAATCCCAATACTTATTGCGTTGCATTACAACTTGCTTTCCAACTTCGTTCTGCACAATCCTGTATGGTCCTGAAGATTTCGGCCTTTTACTATATATCTGAGCATCGCCTGAACTAGTTGGAACTGGCACAAATGCAGCCAAAGATGTCACCCACGGCCAATCTGCAAAAGGTGCTTTCAAATGGAAAATAATCGTTTGATTATCTGGAGTTTCAATCGAATCAAGCGACTTTCCGTCGAATGGTCCTCTATAGTTTTCAGCTCCAACAAGAAGAGTTTTGTGATATCCAAAACCACCGCTTAACGAATCTGCAAACGAGCGCTCAATACCAAATTTAATATCGTGCGAAGTGATTTCGGTTCCATCTTCATACTTAACACCCTTTTTAAGAGTGTATTTCCAAGTTTTTCCGCCGTCACTTGTTGTGCCAGTATCCGTTGCCAAATCTGGAACTACGCGCGTTTGCTCGCTTGAATCCGGACTTACTTTCCACGTAGTAAGTGCGCGGAAGATGAAATTATTTGACGTAATTGGCAAACCCTGACTGCGAGCTGGATCGAAATTCATATTCGTATTTGACGTAAATATTGTAAAAGTTCCGCCTTTTTTAGGATTAGAATTTAGCACGGAAGCGTTCGTAATACTGGTTTTCCCAGAGTTGTAATTTGTGCAAGCTGAAAGCGAAAGTAGTGAAATTGTAAGTAGTGAAAAAGCTGCTGTTGAAGCAAGAATTTTCTTTGAAGCCGTATTATTTTTGAAAATGAACATAATAATCCCCTTATTTCTTTAATCTTTTCTATTTAAAATTTAATTCTTTAAAACTCGCGCATAAGCTATTTAACATTTTTGAACTTGAGAAAAAGTGAGCGAGCTGACACGAGCAGCATCAAGCAAACGCAAGCGCTTAGTCCTCGCCCACTAACAATTTCACTCGAAAGGCACTAACAGACTGCGGCACGAGGATCGATGAAACGATAACAGATGTCAACAATAAGATTCGCAACAATCACAAGCGCAGCCGCAAAAAGCGTCACACCAACCAGCACTTGCAAATCAAGATTTTTAACAGAATCAAGAAGTAGCGAACCCAAACCTTGCATAGAGAAAACTCTCTCAGTAATCACAGCACCGCCAAGCAAACCGCCTAGATCCAAGCCAAACATTGTTAGCACAGGAAGCATTACGTTAGGCAGAGCGTGACGAGTTATAACTTTCGTTCGCGGCATACCCTTAGCCAAGGCAGTGCGCATATAATCCTGTTGCAACTCGTCAAGCATATGAGCACGAGTAAGTCGCGTATAATAAGCAGCGTTAAGAAGTGCCAAAACAATCCACGGAAGTAGCAAATGCTGCAGCCAACCTAAAGGATCATCCGAAAAATTCACATAACCGCCTGTAGGGAAAATTGGCAGATATACTGCAAAAGCAAGTATTGCAAGCATACCAATCAGGTAAGCAGGGGACGAAATCCCCACTGAAGAAAGCGCTCTAAATGCACGATCAAAAAGCGATCCTTCTTTAGAAGCAGAAATCACTCCGGTTACTACACCAATAATTACCCAAAGTAATGCAGCGCCAATCGCCAAAGAAGCTGTCACAGCAAAACGGCTCATAATAAGATCTGTGACTGGTTCGTTAAGCGTGAAGGACCAGCCTAAGCATGGAGACGAGCAGATAATTGCGGCACCAGCGGCTGAAATTCCTGAGGATGCAGAATTAGTTCCAAATTCTCGTCCAAAAAATATCCCACGAATATAGTTTCCAAGCTGCTCATACCACGGCGCGTCCGTGCCCATAAATGCGGAAACTCGAGCCAAACGCTCAGGAGTGCACGGCTTTCCGCAAGCTAGTTGCGCAGGATTCGCTGGGAGCATAAAGAAAATAAGGAATAATACAACTGCAATCAGTGTTAAAACAAGTACCGCGCTTGCTGAACGCTTTATTAAAAACGTAAGAAAATCTACGGTTTTGCTAATAATTCGCGAGTTTTTTGCGGATTCATTATTGCTGTTATTACTAATATTTTGTTGCATATTTTTCTTCTGCGTATTATTTACATTCTGCTTATTGCTGATATTTTTCGTACTGCTATTACTATTTTTTGTATCGCTATTACTAATATTTTCCTTATATCTCATGCCGTCGCCGCCTTTTTAGCGCGAGGCTGAAGAGCACTGGCCAAACCGTCACCAACAAGATTAAAACCGAAAGTTAGCAAGAACAGTGCAGTTCCAGGGAAAAGTAAATACCATGGGTCAACTAAAACCCACTGCACAGCTTCCGCAATAGCGCGACCCCACGAAGGCGAAGGCGGATTCATACCAACGCCAAGGAAAGACAACGCAGCTTCAGCTCCAATTCGTCCAGGAATAAGGAACGTTACATTCACAAGCAACAACGGCATCATATTTGGCATTATTTGTTCACGAAGAACATGCCACGTACCGGCTCCCATTACGCGAGATGCAACTGCAAAATTGCGAGATTTAAGCGTAAGAGTTTGAGCGCGAACTAAACGCGCAATACTTGGCCAACCAAAAAATCCTAAAACAAGTATTAGTAGAAGCGGACGCGGAAAATCTTGCGGCACAACAGCAGACAAAGCAATCGCAAAAATCAGGAACGGGAAACCGAAGAACACGTCCATTGTGCGCGAAAGCAAAGCATCTGCAAAACCACTGAAATACCCTGCAATCATGCCGATTACGATGCCAAGAAATAGCGATATTATGGTAGAAGCGACGCCAATTCCAAGAGATACGCGCGCGCCATGAGCCACAATTGCAAAAATATCAAGACCACGAAGTGGCGTAAGACCAAACCAATGCTGGAAATTAATGCCACCAAAACCTGTTGGAACAGAATTAAAATCTAAATATTCTGGATGCTCATCATAAGGATTATTGCCAGTGATTGCAGTAAAAGCATCGGCAAAAATTGCCAAAATCACAAAAATTGCAATAATTATACTTCCGATAATAATGCCAGAATTATTTCCAGTAGGAACGGTGACGCTAGATGAATCACGCTTATAGCGTGAACGAAATACACCGACCCTTCTCATCTTTACTCATTTCGTCACCTGCACTTTCTTTTTGAATATCATGCAATATAAATTAACGCAAAACACAAATCGAGTAAAAATTTGTATTGTTGTCTTATCGACACTATAGGAACCCATAGAAAACGGGGTGTCACATTGACTCGCTTTTCGATTAAGCGTAGCGCGAAAAGAGACCCAATGCGGTAGCACCGACTCAATGCTGAAAGCACAGTGTGCTTTCAGCGTCGGCGCGCACTCGATTACGCTTTCTTTATTCTCTTAAGAAAGCGTAATCTGACGACCAACAATCCAAAAAATGTTAATTAACTGCTCTTGCTTGAAGCTGCATTGTGCGCTTCAAGCAAGCTCAATGCGGTAGCGCTTGCTTCTATAAATAGCCTTTAACCACAATGCGTAAAAAAATCTAGGAAAGCCGACTTAAAGCATTTACGATACTTAATACAAAACAACAATCATTAAAAATAGTTTCAATTGATGCTATTTTACGTTAAAATAGACGATAGAAGGTGAGTATGAATTTTGAGTACGATCCTGCAAAGAGCTTAAAAAATTTAGCTAAACATGGTATCAGTTTCAAAAAAGCTCAAATACTTTGGAATAATGAAATAACTGAAATCAAATCCAAAAATTCAGGCAATGATGACTCTCGCTACTTAGTTTTTGGAAAGATAGACAGCAAACATTGGACTGCAGTAATAACAAAAAGAAATAATCGAATTCGTATTATTTCTGTAAGAAGATCACGAAAGAAGGAGGAACAATATTATGAAAAACACCACAAAAAGTAAAGAGATAAGCGGAAAAGAAATTGATAGAAAATTCGATAACGGCGAAGACGTACTTGAGTACTTTGATTTGGAGCATCCAATTATAGAGAACCACTCGAACGAACAAAAGCACGTCACTTTTATTATGCCTGGATGGATATTGAGAATAATGAAATTCTTTAGAGTAGCTACAACACGGTAGTCAAATAAAACTAGAAGTAAAACAAAACGTGCCGACGTATTGAAATACACCGGCACGTTTTGTTTAGTTAATTAGCTGTTAGTTGTGTTTTACGCACGCTTAAGAGTTACGCTAAGCTCAGTTGCGCTAGAATCAGCCTCAACAACCTCGAAGCTCGTAGCCAAAGTCTCCTCCGCAATCAAATCGCGGAACTGCTCAACTTTAACAACGTCCGAAGCTGGCACGCTCAAAGTCAAAGCGATTCGGTCACTAATATCCAAACCGTTCTCCTTACGGGCATCCTGAACAGCGCGAATAGCGTCGCGAGCGTAACCTTCAGCAAGCAAATCGCTAGTCAAAGCAGTGTCGAGCATAACGAAACCGCCAGTTGGCATTGCAGCAGAAGCAGTATTCGCAGCCGCTTGAGCATCCGAAGACTCAACGCGATTTACAAGCTCATATTCGCCCTCAACAAGCGCAACTTCGCCGTTTGGAGTCTGAACAACAGGAGCGCCAGACTCGTCAACTCGCCAATCGCCACTCTTAGAAGACTTAATAGCAAACTGCACTTGCTTGCCCAAACGAGGACCAGCCGCGCGCGCATTCACCTTAAGCTCGTGAACAATCTTCAAACCGTGGTTGCTTGCGTCTTCCAAAGTGCAGAATGTAACATTCTTCACGTTAAGCTCGCGCTCAAGAACCTGCTCGTAAGGCTCAACAGCAGCAGTATTTTCTGCAACAACCGTCAAGTTTGCCAATGGCTGGCGTACGCGCAACTGTTCCGCCTTACGCAACGAAAGCGCAGAAGACACAACCTCGCGAACCTTATCCATAGCAGCAACCAAAGCATCGTCATGAGCAAGAACAGCACCAAGCTCAGTGACTGTTCCAGCCTTAGGGTTCTTCTCACCGTCTGAAAGAGTTTCAGGCTCCACCAAATAAGGCCAATCAGCCAAATGCACGGATTCGCCACCGGTAAGACCGCGCCAAACAGCCTCAGCTTCCATAGGAGCAAGAGGAGCAATCGTGCGCATGAACACTTCCAACACAGTGTAAAGCGTGTTGAAAGCAGTCTCGTCTTCATTCCAGAAGCGGTCACGACTGCCGCGAATATACCAATTCGTAAGCACGTCAATAAAATCGCCAACTGCTGCGCAAGCATCGCTAATCGCAAACTCGTTCAAGCACTTTTCTACGCGCTCAACAAGCAAACGCGTGCGAGCAAGCAAATAACGATCCATGTTGCAAAGTCCTGCAACCTCATCCGCGCGAAGGCGACGAGCGTCATAACCCTTACCACCGTTTGCAGCATTCGCATACAAAGTGAAGAAGTAGTACGAGCTCCAAACTGGAAGCATAACCTGACGAACCGTATCCCTAATGCCGTCTGCAGTCACAATCAAATTGCCACCGCGCAAAATTGGCGAAGACATGAGGAACCAGCGCATTGCGTCCGAGCCGTACTCGTTGAAAACGCCGTTCACATCCGGGTAATTGCGCAAATGCTTACTCATCTTCTGGCCGTCGGAACCAAGCACGATGCCGTGGCAAATCACGTTCTTATAAGCTGGGCGGTCGAATAGAGCCGTAGCCATAATGTGAAGCGTGTAGAACCAGCCACGAGTCTGACCAATATATTCAACGATGTAGTCGCATGGGAAGTGCTCTTCGAAGAATTCCTTATTTTCAAACGGATAATGGAACTGCGCGAAAGGCATGGAACCAGACTCAAACCAACAGTCGAGAACATCCGTAATACGATGCATTTGCGACTTTCCAGTAGGATCGTCTGGATTTGGACGAGTAAGGCGATCGATATACGGGCGGTGCATATTCACATTGCCGTCGTCATCGCGCGGATAGTCGCCAAAATCAGCCTTAAGCTCTTCCAACGAACCGTACACGTCTACACGAGGATACTTTGGATCGTCACTCACCCACACTGGAATTGGCGAACCCCAGAAGCGGTTACGGCTAATCGACCAGTCACGCGCGTTAGAAAGCCACTTACCAAACTGGCCGTCCTTAACGTTTCCAGGAATCCAATTAATCTCCTGATTAAGCTCAAGCAAGCGCTTCTTAATCTTCGTAACAGACACAAACCAGCTAGAAACAGGCTTATAAATAAGCGGAGTTGCGCAACGCCAGCAATGAGGATAGCTGTGCACGTAGCTTTTTTCTTGGAATAACAACGCGCGCTGATCTTCCGGCATTTGAGCAAGCGGACCGTCTCCTGCACGCAAGTTACGCAAAATTGGCAAGTTCGCGTCGAAAACGTACAAGCCTTCGTAATCTGGGCAGTCGCTTGTAAACTTGCAACCTGCGTCGAGCACGTCAACGCTGCGAATTTCGTGCGCGTTAAGCGTGTTCATATCGTCCTCGCCGTAAGGAGCCTGGTGAACGAGACCAGTACCTTCAGCGGTGTCAACATAATCTGCAGTGAAAATCGTAAAAGCGTTAGGACCAGGAGTGCCACCCTCTGCGAGCGCAGAATCGCTTGCAAAGTATGGGAACACTGGGTAGTAGCGCCAACCAGCCATCTCAGCACCCTTAAGTTCGCGCACAACTTCGTAATTTTCGCCAAGTTCCTTAGTGTAGGAGCCGAGCAAAGGCTTACCGATGTAGAACTTTTTACCTGCGAACTTGCCTTCAGTTGGGCGAACTTCCACGTAGTCGATGTCTGCGCCAACTACGATTGCGAAATTGGTTGGCACAGTCCAAGGAGTAGTGGTCCAGAATACTGCGTAAGCGTCGGCTTCGTCGCGAAGCTTAACGGCAACGGAAACGGTAGTATCCTGACGATTCTGGTACACATCCGCGTCCATGCGAAGCTCGTGGGCTGAAAGTGGAGTTTGGTCCTTCGGGCAGTACGGAAGCACGCGGTAACCCTTGTAAGCCAAGCCCTTATCATAAAGCTGCTTAAAAGCCCACATTACGGATTCCATGTATGGAATGTTCAGCGTTTTGTAACCGCGCTCGAAATCAACCCAGCGAGCCTGACGATGCACGTAGTTTTGCCACTCGTTTGTGTACTTCAAAACGCTGGCACGGCAAGCATCGTTAAACTTTGCGATGCCCATTTTTTCGATTTGCTCAACCGACTCGATGCCGAGTTCCTTCTGCGCTTCCAACTCTGCAGGAAGACCGTGAGTATCCCAACCAAAAACGCGGTTTACTTTGCGACCGCGCATAGTCTGATAGCGCGGAACGACGTCTTTTGCGTAGCCTGTGAGCAGGTGGCCGTAGTGAGGAAGACCGTTTGCGAATGGAGGTCCGTCGAAGAACACGAACTCGTTTTGACTACCCTTGCCGGACGGACGGTATTCGATTGACTTGCGGAAAGTGTTGTTTGCATCCCAGTATTGGAGAACTGATTCTTCAAGCTTTGGGAAGGAAGGATTTGGTGCAACTTGCGCGCCGGAGTTTTCTTGCGTTGATGCTGAAACACTTACCTTTGGGTATACGTGATTTGCGGACGTATTTTCGGACGCGTTTGCTGCTGGATTAGTGGATTCGCTCACTGTGCTCTCCTCGCTCAACAGGGTGAATATTTCCCTGCGAGGACGACAGTTACTGCCGCGGTACCACCTCGCTTGCTATAAGATGATTACGTAACGTGTATCGCAATGCATAACGCAAGTGCGTAACACAAATATGCAACGCAATCGAACTATTCCCATAGCCTCTCGTGTTTGGCTGTGCGGGCCAACCCCGTCGGTTCTAATAAGCGAAAACCTTACGAATCCTCGCCGTTCTTCCGAAAACTCCCCGCCGATAACGGATCATCGCTTAAGTTAGAAATAATCTAACACTATCCCCTAACATTAGGAATAATTTCGCGACTCGCGAATAATTTTCATGACATTTTCATGACATATTATCCAAAAATGCCTTAGCTTCATTAGCATTGCTAAAAGCAATGCCATCGTCAGAAATTTTGCCATTCATAATTTGATTAGCGTGATTCATAGCCTTAAGCGTTGCCTCGTTTGGAACAGACAAGTTACTATTCAAGATAATATTTTCTTTAATTTTATTTTTCCAATCATAAAATTCATCAATACTAGACATTCCAATGCATTCAATAACATTTTTAGAGCAATTTGGAACTTTATCGCAAAGCGCAACAAGTAATTTTTCAATCTTCTCTAAAAACTCTAGATAATAGCTAGTTTCTAATAATATGTCGAAATCTTTAATAAGCTGAAAGACTGTTGCATTATCACTATGCGGTCTAGCACAATACAAACGTTCATCATGCGCACAAATATTTCTGAACTCTTTAATTCTTCTATAAATAGAATCAATTTTTATTGACGTAATATCTTTTTGAGAACAGTGTGAAGAATTATAAAGTTCAGTATATTTTTTAGCAACCAAACCTCTAACGCATTTAGTTTGCGCTTTGTAAAACCAGAACATCTGTCCGAAAGTCAAATCATTAGATAAAACCCATAATGGAACTTGCCCATCGTGATTATTGATACAATGTCGTATGTACTCTTTTCCTATATTTAATTTTTGATTATTTGACTTATTATTTTCTATAATTCGATTAAATGCTTTAATTAAACCACCTGATTCCTTTGGATCTTCATAGTTAGTTTCATTAAGGTAAGCATTAACTTCATTACCGTGCATTTGGCTAAAGCAATATGAACATGATGACCTTAACAATGCTTCTGCTCTAGTTGTAGCTGCAAAGATAACACTGCGAAGTTCACGATCAAATTTAAAAAGATAATAAATGTGTTCAAACTTTGTTCCTTGAACATATTTATTCGAATTTTTTGACTCAAGAAATGGATTTTTATATCCATTTACAACGCTATAGTAACCTTCTCTTTCAAGTATTTCCATAGCTTTAATCTCATCAGGAAACACTACTCCTCTAGACTTAAGTAATTCTATTTGTTGTCTGATAGTAGTAAAAGGTTTATAAATCACCATCATCCCCACCAATCCCCCGCTATTAGATGCACGAAGAGCCAATCAATCGCTTGATTGGCTCTTCGCGAACCAGACACTGCCTGGCTTCACCACTACTCAATTATACGAAAGAAACTAATATTTGTCAACAAAAAATAGGCGAATTATACAGCACACAACACCATTGCACAAATATAAACTGCACAACGTCCACACATAAAAGTGCCCCGGATCAGAATCGAACTGACGACACCCACTTTAGGAGAGTGGTGCTCTATCCACTGAGCTACCGAGGCAACAAATGGCAATTATACACTATGGCGTGTCACTGCGGCGCGCTTAATCCTCAAGATTAGACTGCGTGCCAGCCGTAGCCGCCGTCGCCGATTGTTCCGCTTGTGCCGCGTCCAACTTAGCGCGAACCGTGGCAAGCAAACCCTGCGCGCGCTTTGCCAGCGCCTCGCCAATCTCCCACTGACGCATGGACTGATCTAGTGTCAAACCGCCAGCTTCCAACGCTTGAACCGCCTGAACCAGCTTTTCGCGAGCCTCTTCGTACGGCATCGTCTCAATCGCAGCGCGCTCTTCTTTCGTAAGTGTGCTTGCAAATTCTGTGTTTTCTGCTGATTCTTCCGCTTTTTTCGTTACTTTCTCACTCATATCTAACCTTTCGTTGTATCTAAATAAATATCTAAAATATCTAAAAAATTACTTACTTGACTTTTTACTTGGCTTTATGAAAGCAGACTTAGTAACAGCTGACTTTGTTCCAGTCACCTTGCCAAGAACCACGCCACTTTTAAGCGTAACTGTCATATCGTCGCCAACTTTCGCTAAAGCCGCATCGTCAAGCACTCGCCCACCACTGAGCTGCACAACAGCGTACCCGCGATTCAAAGTCGATTGCGGACTTAGCGCAGTCAAGCTCGCGTGAGCCTTCTCAACAGTCAAACTCGCGTCGTCAAGAAGTCGCACCAAACCGTGACGCATTCGCTCAACAGCCTGCTCAACCAAACGCTCGTGCGGCTCAAGCATAGTGCTCGGGCGCGTAAGGCTCGGGCGATTCGCATAACCTTCAACGAGACGAATCTCATTGTCTACGCGCGCAGAAATTCGCATGCGCATAGTTTGCAACGCGTTATCAATAAGCTGCCACTGCTCGCGTACGTCTGGAACCACGCGCTTTGCAGCATCCGTAGGAGTCGAAGCGCGCATGTCTGCAGCCAAATCAATCAGCGTCCAATCGTCCTCGTGACCAATTGCAGACACAATCGGCGTCACGCACGCAGCAGTAGCGCGAACCACACCCTCATCTGAAAAACCAATCAAATCTTCAAAGCTTCCACCGCCGCGAGCAACGATAATAACGTCAACTTCTGGATCCGCGTCGAGCTGCTTAATTGCGGCAATAATATCCGCCGGGCACTGCACGCCCTGCACGTGCGCGTGAATAACTTTGAAGCGCGTAACAGGCCAGCGCAAATTCACGTTCGTAATAACATCGCCCTCCGCGCGCGCTTGAGGAGCGCACACGAGACCGACACACTTAGGAAATTCCGGCAGCGGAACCTTATTTTCAGCGTCAAATAAGCCCTCGCCCTTAAGCTTTTTTCGCAACTCGTCAATTTGCGCTTTTAAGTCACCGGCACCGACGCGGCGGATTTCGTCTGCAACGAAGCTCAAACGCGTGGCTTTTACCCAAATATCCGCCTTGCCGTGAACGACTACGCGGTCACCCTGGCGAAGTTCGCGCGCCTGCTGCACGAAATTGCTGAAGCCCATTACGGAAATCGACACTTCTTCATTACTGTCGCGAAGGGTGATGTAACCGGAAGAAGCGCGGCGCATGTTAATTTCGACGATTTGACCCTCAATCCACGCGGCTGGCCAGCGTTCTACTGCACTGTGGAACTTTTGGCTTAAAACGGCAACAGGCCATGGATTTTCGGCAGTCGTGTCGGCGGCTTTTAGAGGGAGCTGTCGCGGCTGAGCTTGCTGCGGCGTAAGTGATTGCAGCTGCGACTGAACTTGTTGCGACTGCGACTGTGCTAAATTTAGCAGCGGTTGTTGCGACGGTTGCGGCTGTTCAAGCTGGGCATCATCCTGGAATAATTGCGGCATCATATTTGACGAGGTCATGTTTCCAGCTTGACCGCAAAGAAGGACAAACGCGCGCTGCTGCATATGCGTGACGGAGAGATTAGATACGAAAAAACCCAAGCAGTGAAGCTTGGGTTTCGCTTGTGCCCCCTCAGGGATTCGAACCCTGGACACGCTGATTAAGAGTCAGCTGCTCTAACCAACTGAGCTAAAGGGGCGTTGGTTATCTTGGCTCGTTTCGCGAACCGAGTAACTACTATACTCAGAATGAGCTTGCACGCAAGCCGGCGTGTCGCATTGCTGCGCTCAGGCAGGTCGTTTGCGCAACTTACGCAAGATTTTGCGCGAAACCGCCAGCAAATGCCTGCCTTGCACACTACTCACACCATTCTTCTTTCGCAACGACGCAATCAGCATCATCGCCATCAACACCGCAGACATCACCATCGATATCACAAACAACGTCATCCACAACGACCACTGCATATGGTCGCCCGGCACGTTAGCAGGATCCGGCAACACACGATACCCCGTCACGAGCAGCCTGTGCGTGTTAATTCCATACGGGGTACACGTAATCAGCGTCGCCAAGTCGCGCCCCTTCTCACGCCGCAGCAAACGAATATCGTTCGGCTCCACCACATTTATGCGAAACACTCTGTACCGAAGAGTCTTGCCTTGCACATCAAAATAGAAGTAATCGCCTTTTTTCAGCGTGTTTAAATCGTCGAACATTGTGGCATCCGGCATACCCGTATGCGCCGTCACAACCGTGTGCCTGCTTTTGCCGCCCACCGGCAAATCCGTGCCGTACAAATGCCCCGCTCCCATCGCGAGAGTATCTTGAGTAGTTCCATGGTAAATCGGCAGCCTCACGTCAATTTTCGGTATTTTCACAATGCCCATAATCCCCATCGGCTCACTAAGCACTTTTTCGTACTCTTTATATTCGGGAGTGTCCATGTAGTCGTTATTGCCGTTATACGGGTCCGCGCTAATAATCGCCTTGTGGCGAGCGTTGTATTCACGCGCTTTTCACAAAATTTCCGCGCGATTTTCTTTAGGCTTTTCCTTATTTAATTTATCGTACTCGATTGAGAGTTCTTTGGCAGCATGGTTGTTGACCAAAGTAGAAACCACAGGATAGCTGAAACACAAAATGCCAATAGTAACAAGCGCAATCGGCTCAGCCAGCTTGCGAAGTGTGGACATTGGTTTTGGGGAAGATTGCTCTTGTGATGATGAAGATTACGAAGACTGCGTAGACTGCGCAGACTGCGCAGATTCAGTATTTTCGGAAGATGCAGCGATTCCAGAGCTTGCGGAAGATTCCGCACTTTTGGAGGACTTATTAGCGCGCATACGAGTCAGCCGCTTAAATAGCGCGCGAGCAGACTCTGCAAAATCAGCCAACTTCATAATTCCTCCAATAAATAAACAAGGAGCAAAGAGCACTCCCACCTTACTAAAGGATGAAAGTGCTCTTTGTTTATTTATTTTTGTTTATTTACTTTTTTTGTTTATTTACTTATTTTGTTTATTTAATTGCTTGCGTGCGCATGACGGCGGCGAGTTTTAAACGTTACAGCACCGCTTGCAAGCAACACCATAAACGTCACAACCATGCCAATCACACTGCTACCAGTCATCGCCAAGTCAGAAGTCATCTTCTTGGCGGCAGACTTAGCGGCAGCCTGCTCCTTTTCAGCAGCCTTCTGCTTTGCAGCAGCGTTGCCGGATGCAGCACCTGCGTTGCCACTTCCACTGGAGGCATTTCCGTCTGTACCAACGTAAGTAGTGTCAGTAAATGTGCCAAATCCAGAACCAGCACCTAATCCGTTGCCGAATCCAGTACCAGAATGAAGCTCCGAATACTTCAGGTTAATCTCTGCATCTGTTTCATCGAACGCTGTAGCATTCTCAGGAACAACCCACACGTTAGCCCAAGCAAGCTGCTCACCTTTGTCGTTAAGCAAAACAATCGTATGCTTACCGAAGTAGCCAGCTGGAATCACAACATTAAACTGAGGTTGACCATTCTTATCCAAAGTTACTTTCACATACTTAGATCCATCTGCGCCCTTCAATAACACAGGCGAAGAATACATGTAAGCATAAGCGTAAGCAACCTTGTTTTTCTTAAGTTCCTTGATGAACTCGCTCGTGGCAGAAGAGACCTTAGTCTTGTGAGACTTAGAGCCAGCATCACCCTTAGCAGGAGCATCCATGCCAGCGAAATACAACTTCACAGGATTGCTCTTACCAGCACGAACAACATTATTCATATGTTCACCAGCAACAAGGATTCCCTTAAGCGACTGATCTAGCTTTGCGGTAGATTCAGGAGCTTTAGGTGCTGGAGTTGAGGCGGAAGGAGGATTGACAGTTACAGAGGAGGAACCATGATCGTTCCCATGACCATCATTCGACTTCTTTTCAACGACGAATTCTGCGGAAGTATTCTTCGTTGCAACGTTACTAGCATAATCAACAGCTTCAACTGTGATTAAGTGCTTTCCGGCAGAAAGTGAATTGAAATCAACATCTACCTTCAGCGGATCCTTCAGATCTTTCAGATCAGCAAAAGTAGCATCATAAGGATTATTCTTACTCAGCTTAATATCCGTTTCTTTAAGACCATTACTTGCATGATTTACTTCTTTACCATCAATCTTCACTCGCAATAACTTCAAATGATCATCTTTAGCTGTTACAGAAATCTTACGATTTGCTTCAACATGATCATTGTCCTTTATTCCAAGTGTCACAGAAGGAGCATCCTTATCAACAACAACAGGAGCACGACCATACAGTGCACTAGACATCTGATCGATGGCTTGGATTAACACAAACTCTCCATTTTTAACTTCAACATCTCTATCGAAGCTCTGAGCATTAGTTTCTTTGCCTTTAGAATCAGTACTGAAGTTGTCTGAAGCAATAAGATTATTAATCTTAAGAGTATAGCCAGCAAAATCATCACTAATAACACCCTTGAATTTCACAGTGTCATTATTAGTGAATATTCTGCCGCCATACAACTTTGGAGTACTAAACATTACTTCTGGAGCCTGTCTGTCGAAATAGAAAGCAACTGGAGTGTCTAATACCACATCACTTCCCTCTTTAACAATCATCCTAAAGTCATTTATTCCAGGATGCATTGGCAGAGTTACCGTGAATGTGGAATCAGCATTTGCATTAGTGGACTTAGTGATTGTTGCAGCTATAGGATCAAAGTCCTCATACCCCGAACCATCATCTTTAACTCGATTAGCTTTTGTAAATAGTATTTCTGTAGCTTTATTACTTACTTTGCCGTTTGCATTAAATGAATCGAGCGAAGTACCACTATTTCCAGGAACAATCCAGTTGTATGATCCTAAGCTGTTAGCATTACTCAGTGAAATATTATAAAGCTTTGGCTCTGTCTTTGTTGGCATAACGCGATTAGCGAAACCTACATTCTGAGTAGCTGTGTTAACTCCATCATTAGCAACCAAGGTAACTGAATATGTACTAGCAGATGGAATAACTTTTACAGTAAATGAGCCATCAGTAGCAACATTTACAGGCTCTTCCACTTGTTCAGTCTGGACTTCACCACCAACAACCTCATCTTTACTATACTTGACAGTAAATGTGAGATTCTGCTTTGGAGTAGTATCGTCCTTAACTTCACCTTTAACTTCTACTACACCAGTTTGGTCAATTGTTACATTCCCATTACTATCTGCATTAGTTAGTTTAATTATTGGTGCTTTTCCGTCGAAATTAGTTGCAAGAGTTTCAACTACTTCTTTACCATCAGAACCTTTTGCTTTAACTTTTATTGTATTAGCACCTTGTTTAATAGGGGCAGTAAAGCTAAATTCAGAATCATCTGTCTTAACAGCTAATTCTTCTTCTGCTTCGGTTCCTGATTGAACATAAGCTTTCACATCCTTGCAACCATCAGCAACACGTCCAGAGATTTCGATGCTATATTTATCAACACCGTTATCTTTTTTAGCAGTGACATCCTTAATGCCAATATTCTTAAAATTAACCTCATTATTTATGAGAATCTTTTTATTAGCAAATCCCTTAAACACTTTGGAAGTATTGGTTTCATTGAAACCGCCATCATGCAAACTGACATTGACGTAATAAGCATCCTTACCTACATTAACTTTGCAAGTGCGAGTATAGCCATTTGCGTCATGAGTTTCACTGCAGTCATTATCATTAACCTTGACATAATCACTGTTACCATTAACTTTTACACCTGGATCACTCAACGTTTCACTTAACTCATCATGAGCTGTAATGGTGATTTTACCATCATTATCAGGTTCACTAATTGTAACGGTTGGAGCTTTAGTATCAAGGTTAAAATGCATATCAGTCGTTTGGCACATATCCTTAGTCAAGCAAGCTTTTACTCGATAAATATATTTGCCATCAGGAAGTTTCTTATTCCAATGCGCAATATCAGTAGATGTCTTATCATAAATAGTTCCATCAAAATCAATAGAACTATTTAATGCTCTTGGATCACGTAATAATTCTGAGAAATTAGAACGAGAAACGTCATGTTCCTCTCCTACTTCTGCAACAGTCTTACCAGAATTATCCAAAACAGAATACTGTATTAAACTTGCATTACGGAATAATGCTAATGATGGTCGTATCTTATCGAATAACTCATCACCATTTGGAGAAAATTCTAAATGACCAGGAGCTTCATCATTAACTTGCACATCACCAAAATAACTTTCGGCAATAAGCGAAGTAGTCATATTAATTGTATTTTGAAGATACTCTTCACCAGGCTTTACAAGAATTGGTTCCTTATCCCAATTGCCAACAAAGCCAAGATATGGAACAGCCAAATCTGGTTCCCCAGAAGTCTTTGAAGTAAAACGCGCCCAACCTTCAACATAATGGTCGCGAGTCACGTCTGGAGTTAATGTAAACTCTACTTCCTTTTCTGACTTAGGATCTACTGTAACTGTATTAGTCGAAGAAGCTAATGTTTCTGAGCTAATAGAGGTAGTAGTTTCTTCACCAGCATTATTAGATTCATTAACAACATTTTGTTTAGGAACTTCATAAGTTACAGCCTTATCTCCATAATTATGCAGTTTAACAGTGAACTTACGATCTCCATTAACCTGGCGTAGAGCCACGTACGAATTGCCATTGACTGTTGCAATCACGTTAGTAGCAACAGCTTTATCAACCTGAGCTAAGCCAGCGCCGATTTGACGAGGAGCAAATGGTACATTGCTGGAATTATTGAGAATCTCAGCCGTATTCATCAAGGCTTGTTCAACACGAGTAGCACGATCTTTTGGAGAAAGCTTAGGGAAACGCCTCATATAGCTTTCCATCACCAAAGCTGAAAGACCGGAAACGTTTGGAGCAGCCATAGAAGTACCAGACATATTAGTGTACTTGTTGTTGTTCTGAGTAGACCACACGTTACCGCCGATGCCAGCAATATGAGGCTTAAAATCAAGTTCTGGCGTTGGACCCCAAGAAGTAAAGCTAGAAGGATGCAACTTATCAGGATTTGCAATGCCCATTGTCTTATCAGAGAAGGAAACCTTAACTGTACTACTTGCGTTAGCTTTGAGTGCATCAACAATCTTTAAAGCATCTTCACGACGAATTGATGCTCCAAAGCATGTGAACTTATCAACTCCAGCCATGCCAAGGAACTGTGCTGAATCGCCAGCTTTGTTATAAACGATTACACCATCAGCACCCTTATCAATAGCATTCTGGAATTTTTCACTAAATGCTATTACGCCACGTTCAACTAAAGCGTACTTTCCGTGAAGATTCAAATCTTTAACTTCATCTTTTTTACCAAGACCGATATTCACAATCTCATGTTCTTTACCATCAGCTTTTCCTGAGGCTATAGAGTAAGGAATCTCAGTTGTCTTATTAGCTTTATCTGTATATGAACCAGCGGTTTGAATAATATAAGAATTTTCTACAGAAGCAACACTGAAAGCAGAAGGATAAGAAGATGGTGAACCAAGAGTTGCATCATCCCACTTTCCTAATGCATCATTAGTTCCTCCAGATGTAGAGAAGCTTAAACCGGAGTTTCCTGCAGAAATAACTGGAAGCACACCAGCTTCGCGAGCCTTCTTTAAAGCGAGAGATGTAGCGTTAGAAGCTCCACCAAAACCGTTATCTGAGCCGAGAGACATGTTAATAACGTCTGCATGAAGCTTTACAGAATCCTCAATTGCGGCAACTATATCAGCATCACGAGCTCCGTGCGCTCCCGGCTTATTTGAAAATACTTTCATTGCAAGTAGCTGAGCATTTGGAGCAATGCCGTTAATATGACCGTTTTTATCAGCTGGCTTATTCTCATCATCACCATTAGCTGCCACAATACCAGCTACGTGCATGCCATGCTGCTCTGCACCACTATCTGTAATAGTGTAGTTTTCATCAGCATAATTCCAGCCCGCAGGAACTTTATTAGTGAACTTTACACCATTAGATGGGAATGTGTTCTTAATCTTACGAGCTTTTTCAGCTTTGAAATCAAGCTTCATATCATGGTGACTTGGATCTATGCCCGTATCGATAATAGCCACAAGCATTCCGGTTCCATCAAGTCCACGCTTCTTAAATTCTTCATTCACACCCTGCAAACCGCGAGCATAATTTTCAAGAGGGTAATACAAACGTTCTTTTGCAACGGAAGCTACCTCGTGTTCGTGGCGTAAAGCCGCAACTTTGTTAGCTGGTAACGTTGCTTCAAAACCATTCATCAGGTAACCAAATTGGCGACGTACTGTCATGCCATATTTTGAAGACCATTTTCCAATAAGACGATTCTGGTCAGCTTTATTACTGTTTTCAGATTGTTTCGAAGGAAGTTTTGGCTGTTTCTTCAAAGTAACAATAACAGTTACAGGCTTATTAGAAGAACCAGTCCTATTAAATGGATTATTAACTATTCTGCTGACAATCTTAGGATCAAGATACTTGGTTGTTTTATTATTCTTATTCTTTTGATTTACAACTTGTGCGAGATTATTGTTCTCAGCACTATTGTCTTTAGCATTTGCTGTACCAAGCGGCACCATAAGCGTCGCCGAAGCCACACTTAATGCTGCTAAACGAGTCAGATATGACGTTCGTTTGAACTTCATAAACATACTCTCCTTCAAAATGGTGGTTGTTATCCCGGAAAAATTTCGGTTCTAGCTATCACAAACTCATGCCAGCTGCCAAAATCTTTCATACTGGCTGCCAAAATTTTTCATGCGGGTGTAAATATTTTTGTTACGCTAGTTTGAATCGTTTCCGCTAAATATCGCATAAGAGATATACCCCCCCCCCATGCAAACAGCAAATAATGGTGTATTTTTGCAAGTGCAACAAAATATTTTTCATATACTCTAGCACTTGTTTAAAGAGAAAAAATTTTTTTAACTTATTAATTTCACAAATAAAATTTGAAAAAATTATATCTCGAATAGAGAAATGGCTAAATTACGCCATTTCCTCGCAAACACTTTTCCACAAGTAACATGTAAAAAATCTGTAGTTAACATATAATTTACAGAATTTTTCAACAACCTTGCATTTTGACAATGTTTTTTAAAAAAATATTGCTGTTTACCAACAAATGTTAGTGCGTTGCGCAATATAAACCGTAAATTTTTCAGCCAACCGACGATATGCGCAACTGACCGAAACTTTACACGGTGAGAGCGTTACCTCGATTTGAGCAAAAACCCACCAAAGACCTCCAAACACGGGCGCGACGACTTGCTTGAGCGCAGCATTGCGCGCGCTCAGGCAGGCAGTTCGCGCAACTTACGCATTTGCTTTCATACCGTTTACTTCATCAACACCAATCATCAGTATTAATCATCAACACCAATCATCAGTTCCAAATATTTATTAGCAGCTTTACGTATTTTTGAGGGATCAATCCATCCAGTTGTAAACGACTTATTAACCGCATGAAGTAGCGTAAACAGTGCGTTCGTAAGATTCCTCTTTCCCCTAGCTATGTTATATAAATTATCAAAATGAGCTGCTTTATTCCTAATCTCTTTAATATAAATAAGATTTTTTGCTATTATTCTTCTATCCTCATCGTACTCTTTATTCATTTTTGAACAGTTCACAAATGGAAACGCATTGCCTACAGCATCTTTCCAAAGTTTTTGTTGAATGCGATTGCTATTTTTTGTTTCCGAAGATCCAACAAGCTTTACCCATGTTCCCCACATGAGTTTAGATAAAATGTCATCATGATTTACGCTTCTACCATCATGCGAGTGAACTGCAATTTCTCTCGCTTGCTTGATTTGATTTTCAATCAAATCTTTAACCAAATCTGGCGTATACAGAGGATTGGTCCATTCCTCATTTTGCTTTTCTTTCAACGCAAGTTTACGAAGTTCTAAATCAATTGAATTACGCACGCATATTTCTACGTATCCAATCTGCTCATGCAATATTCCTGCTAATTCATGATTCGATTTGCATATAAGCATAGCTGTACCTAAATCATTATTTGCATCGCGCATATAACGATTAAATCTAGCCACGCCACAAAATTGTTGCGCTTCTTGCAAAGTAAAAAATGTATTAGCAGACATGAAAATATTGTACATTATTGCACATTTAGTTTGACATTCGCCACGAAATATAACATGACAAACGCAAATTCTAAGGGGATGTGGTAGACTCTAATTTACCTGTGTAGGTTGCTCCTACACGTGATTTCATTGAGCTCTTGTTTGTTTAGAACAAGAGCTCAGTTGTTTTTGGATGGTGGGTTTACTAAACGTAGGTTTGTGTGGTACTCCAAAAGCGAGGAAAGTTTCTCACATTTGGAGGGTTTTAGGTTGTGTTTTGCTCCAAATACGGGGAACTTGTCTCGCATTTGGAGAGCGAACGAGTATCCACGTGAATGAATGATGAAGCAAATTAATATGTAAAACAAACTATGGATTATTCTCCAAAATATATTACATACAAAAAGAGCACTCCCATCTTACTAGAAGATGAAAAGTGCTCTTTGTTTATTTATGTTATTTACTTATTTTGTTTATTTACTTGCTTGTGTGCGTATGATGGCGGCGAGTTTTAAACGTTACAGCACCGCTTGCAAGCAATACCATAAACGTCACAACCATGCCAATCACACTGCTACCAGTCATCGCCAAATCAGAAGTCATCTTCTTGGCGGCAGACTTAGCGTCAGCCTGCTCCTTTTCAGCAGCCTTCTGCTTTGCAGCAGCGTTGCCAGATGCAGCACCTGCGTTGCCATTGGAAGAACTTGCGTTGCCATTGGCAGCGGCATCGCCGGATGCAGCGGATGCGCCCGCATTAGTAGAATCCGCATCATCCTTTGAGGACGACTCCGAATTATTACTGGAATTACCTCCAGTAGTAAAGGATTTTCCACCATGATTACCGCCGTGGTTAGAGCTGTGGCTACCGCCATGATTACCACCGCGGCTATTATTGTTGGTATCACCGCTGGCATTACCGCTAGTATTACCGCTAGTATTACCGCTTGCATTACCGCTAGTGCTGCCACCGTTGTTGCCACTACCGTTACCGTGACCCGTGCTTCCACCTTCGCTATTACCAGTATTACCAGTATTACCAGCATTACCGCTACCACTCTGGTTCTGATTATTCTTATTATCAGAACCAGTTTGGCTGCCACTATCAGAAGAAGCAGAGGAAGATACAGATACCTCTCCAGAAGCAATCTGGTTACCATTTGCATCCATAAGTAAGATTGTGTGCTTACCTGAATATCCGCTAGGAATCAAAGCCTTGAAATAGTACTTACCGTTTTCATCAGTATGCACTGTCACATATTCATGACCATCTTCACCCTTAAGATCCTTAGGATCAGAGTAAATGAACGCATACATGCGATCACCGGATTTGGCTTTCTTCACAGCTTCAGGCTGTCCAGAAACATAAATCTTTACTTCCTTTCCAGCTGTGACATTCTTGGTTTCTAATCCAGCAAGAGACTTTTGGATCTTTTTTGTAGAAGCAGGAGGAATTGGTGCAGAATCAGTTTGAGTTGACTCATCCTTGGTTCCTGAATTACTTGGCTTCGTTGGATTCTCACCAGGCTTCACACCATTCTTCACCGTGAATGTATATGCAGTAGCTCCATTTGCATTATTACTTGCGTCACTTGCTGTATTACCAGCAAAATCGGTCGCCTCAATAGTGATAGTGTGAGTACCATCAACCAACTTCTTAGTAGGAATCTTCAACGTTAATGTTGTAGAACTTGGCTTATCTGGAGTTGGATTATCGTTAACCTTAGAAACATCCACTAATGTGTCCTCTACTGCTGTAGTTGGAAGATAATTTTCCGTATACGCTACTGGATGACCATCAACCATAACGCGCAAAGACTTCAAATTATCATCTTCTGCTTTAACAGTAATTTCGTGACCATCAGTGATTTCTTCGCCTTCAACCAAACCTGCTTTAACAGTAGGATCAACTTCATCAAGAACAACTGGAATCACACCAAGTAAATGAGATTCAACCTGATCACTTAAGTGCAGCAGCAACTTATCACCATTGTCTACTTGAATGTCAGTTGAGAATTGGCGACGAGTTGTTTCTTTACCATTCGTGTCCAAAGTGTAGAAATCACCTACAGAATCATTATTAATTCGCAAACTTTGACCGAAAGCATCATCTGATACATTTCCACTGAAAGTCACTGTGTCACGATTAGTGAACAACGTGTGACCATACAGTTTTGGAGTATCGAAATGTGCTGTTGGAGGCGTAATGTCGAAGTAGAATGCTGCAGGAGTATCGATTACATTCGTTTCATCGTCTTCATCAGCATCTTCGTCAGTTGATTTAGTGTTCACCTGCAAGCGGAAATCATTTATACCCGGATGCATTGGAAGCTTTACACTAAACTTTCCGTTCTTAATTTCAGCACGCAATGGGTTTGGAGTTACAAGATTCTTAGTTGTAGCATCAAAACGCGAAGCTGGAGTAAACACCACGCTAGTCACTTTGGAACTCACATCACCTTGAGCAACAAAGTAATCAGTGCCAATAACGTCTGGACCATTATTCTTCTTATGAATTAACCACGCATAAGAACCCATAGAGCCAGCATTAGTAAGCATGAAATCTTTTGTTGCAGCTGCAGGTTTAGGCGTAGGAGTTGAACGACCAGCGAGAGCCAAACCTATAGTTGTAGTGTTTTCAGCAGAATCAGTAGCTACAAGAGTTACCATAACAGCTTTAGCGGCAGGAGTAATAACTGTTTTGAAGCTACCGTCTTTACCAACAGTTACTACTTCTTCAGTTTCTTTACTAGCTGCAGCTATATCTGCTTGCTTCACATTTGCATTAATATTCGCTGCTGAAGTTGTATTAGCACCAGAAACAGCTTTAGTAGTAGATTCAGAGGCAGAACCAGAAGCATGATTGTTCACAGAATCAGCAACTGCATTAGCTGGAGTAGTGTTGTCAGCAGCCTTTTGATAAGTAAGCTTTAGCTTTACAGTATCTCCAGGAGTATCAGTTACTTTACCAGCAACAGTTACTTTACCATCTGCAGCTACAGGCAAATTACCCTTGTTGTCAAGACCATCAACAGTAATCTTAGGTGTTTGTGCATTAAACTTTAAAACAAGTTTCTTATTGCCAATACGGTCACCCTTACTATCAAAAGCTTTAAGCATCACAGTATTTTCACCATTTTTCAGTGGCACAAACGCATAGAAAGTATTCTCACCCTTGCGCTTTTTAGCTAATTTGACTTCCTGCTTTTTACCGCCTTCAGGAGTCACATAAGCTTTTATAGAAGCAACATCTTTAGTGAGATATCCCTCAAGATAGAACTTACCATTAATATCTGGGTCGGTCTTACTTTCTTCTAGAGCATTAGCTTTAATTTGTTGAGAAGTAAGTTTTTGTTCATTTGGAATAATAAACTTCTTGTTCTTCTTAGATTCTTCTGAACCATCCGGTTTCTTCACAGCATATGTGTCGAATACCTTTTTAACCTCAGTTGAATTCATAGCATTGTCTCGAACAAGCACATCTATGTATTGAGCTTCATTACCAATGTGAATAGTCTTGCACACTCGCGTACGAGTTGCTTCATTCAACGGGCATTGAGTGTCTTCATCACCATAGTTCAAGGCATCCTTTACACCAGGAAGATGAATAGTTGGTACGCCAGGATCAGGGCTTAACTCATCACTAATAACAATCTTCACATTGCCGTTAGCATCACGATCAGATACTGTGACTTTAGGTCCATGATTATCGATTGCTACCTTCATGTCATAAGTTTGCCAATCAAACTTATCTCCTAAGCGAGCTTGAATACGATACGTGTACCATCCATCAGGAAGAATGTCAAACCTACTTGTTTTTGGATTCCACACAGACCCGTCGAAATTTCCAGCTAAACCATCGGTTGCTCCAACATTAGAAATAGTAGAACGATTCACGTTGTGTTCTGTTCCAAGAACAATCTTAGTTTTATTATGTGAATCCAACACAGAATATTTTACTTCAGATGCACCGCGGAATATAGCCATAGATGGAACAACATAATCCATCCAGCCATCTCTATTTGCAGGTGAAAATTCGCCAAGTACATAAGGCTTCGTTTCATTATTAACCGGAAGTTTACCCATAAAACCAGCTACCGAAAGCAATGATGTCGTAAGATCACTGTGGCTTGCACTATAGCTTTCTCCCGGTTTTACCATTATAGGTTCATCGTTCCAATCGCCAACAAAGCCAAGATATGGCACAGAAACATCTGGCTGAGTATCAGTAAGCGATTCAAATCGCGCCCAACCTTCAATATAATGATTGCCTTTAGAACGATTTGGGCTTAACGTAAACTTAACATCAGCGGTTTTGTCAGGCTTTACCGTAACTTCACGCGTTTTTGATTGCAACGTTTCAGTATCACTAATAGAGGTTACTGTATCTTTATTGGCCTCATTAGACTCATTTACAACATCCTGATCTGGGACAGCAAATTTTACTGGAGTCTTACCATAATTATGCAAAGTAACTGTAAAGTTGCGATTAGAATTCACGTTTTTAAGAGCAACGTACGAATTGCCGTTGACTGTTGCAATCACGTTAGTAGCAACAGCTTTATCGACCTGAGCTAAACCAGCGCCAATTCGACGAGGAGCGTAAGGAATTTTCCTACTATCTGCAGAATCTTTATGTCCAATAATACTTGCTGTATTCATTAATGCTTGGCTTACACGAGTAGCCATTTCAGACTTTTTAAGATCAGGGAAACGCTTCTTATAGCTTTCCATCACTAACGCTGAAAGACCGGAAACGTTTGGAGCAGCCATGGAAGTACCAGACATGCTGGTGTACTTATTTCCATTCTGCGTAGACCAAACATTACCACCGATACCAGCAATTTGAGGTTTAAAATCAAATTCTGGAGTTGGACCCCAAGAAGTAAAGCTAGAAGGCTTCCCATCATCCGGATTGGCGATAGTAACGAATTGTTCAGTGAAAGCTATCTTTACTTTCTCACCTTTATCTAATGCTGCTTTAATTTCCAATGCATAAGAACGAGGAATAGATGCACCAAAGCAATTTTTGATTTTCTCCAATCCGCCCATTCCTATGAATAAGGATGAATCTTTGTCGTGATTGTAAACAATCACACCTTTAGCACCTTTAGAAATCGCATTATTAAACTTTTCAGTAAAACTGATTCCACCACGTTCTACAAGAGCATATTTACCGGTAAGATCAAGATCTTTAACATCAGCTTTAGTAGCTTTTTTAGCATCCACAAGTTCATGCTGAGATAGTGCATCTGTTAAAGAACCAATAGAATAGCTGTACGGCAAAGTATGTGACTTGCCATCTTTTCCAACCCAATTTGCAGACTGCTGAGTAATGTTGGAATTTTCTACAGAAGCAACGCTGAAAGCAGAAGGATAAGAAGATGGCGAGCCGAGAGTTGCATCATCCCACTTGCCTAAACTATCATCTATGCCACCGCTTTCAGAGAAGTTCAAGCCGGAGTTTCCTGCAGAAATAACTGGAAGCACACCAGCTTCGCGAGCCTTCTTTAACGCGACACTAGTAGCACTTGACGTTCCACCGAAACCGTTATCTGAGCCAAGAGACATGTTAATAACGTCTGCGCCGAGCTTTACAGAATCTTCGATTGCAGCAACAATATCAACATCACGAGCACCATGCGAACCTGGCACATTTGAGAAGACTTTCATAGCGAGCAGCTGAGCGTTTGGAGCTATGCCATCAACACGATGATGTTCAGATGCTGGAGCACCATTTTCATCGCCGTTAGCAGCCACAATACCGGCAACGTGCATACCGTGCTGTTCACCATTAGCGTCTGTGAAATTAGTATTTTCATCAGCGTAATTGTAACCTGCAGGAACTTTATCTGTTGTATTTCCTTTACCAGTTGGCTTCAAGCGAAGATTCTTTTTTGCTGAATCGTCAAGCTTCATATCTTGATGATTTGGATCGATGCCCGTATCGATAATAGAAACAAGCATTCCGGTTCCATCGAGGTGATGCTTTTTAAACACCGTCTGCACGCCTTGTAAATCGCGAGCATAATTTTCCATTGGATGATATAAACGTTCTTTTGCGACAGAAACTACACCTGGCTCACGTTTCAAATCTTGAACGTGTTTTTCAGGGAGAGTAGCTTCAAAAGCACTCATTAAATAACCAACTTGGCGACGAACCGTCATATTGTACTTTGACTTTACGCGGTTAATTAAAACATTCTGCTCATGAATGTTGGCTTTTTCGTCAGCATCCGTGAGTTGCGAACGATAATTTTTCAACGTAACAACAACAGTTACTTGAGCATTTGAATTTTTATTAAATTGATCTTTTTTACTGTAATCCTCAAAAGCTTTAGCAAGAGTTGGATTAACATGGCGTAAATCTTCTATAGACTTAATCTCACTATTAGCTTTTAAAGATGAATCAAGCATCTTAGAGACAAGTGCATTCCCATCTTTTTTAGTTTCATTATCATTTTTTGCAAATGCCGCAGGAACTTGCCCAAGCGGTACCATAAGCGTCGCCGCAGCCACGCCTAATGCTGCTAAACGAGTCAGATATGACGTTCGTTTGAACTTCATAAACATACTCTCCTTCAAAATGGTGGTTGTTATCCCGGAAAAATTTCGGTTCTAGCTATAACAAACTCATGCCAGCTGCCAAAACATTTCATACTGACTGCCAAAATCTTTCATACGGGTGTAAATATTTTTGTTACGCTGGTTTGAATCATTTCCGCTAAATATCGCATAAGAGGCATACCCCCCCCCCATGCAAACAGCAAATAATGATGCATTTTTGCAAGTGCAACAAAATATTTTTCATATACTCTAGCACTTGTTTAAAGAGAAAAAATTTTTTTAACTTGTTAATTTAGCAAATAAAATTTGAGAAAATTGTATTTAGAATAGGAAAATGGCTAAATTACGCCATTTTCTCGCAAACACCTTTCCACAAGTAACATGTAAAAAATCTGTAGTTAACATATAATTTACAGAATTTTTCAACAACCTTGCATTTTGACAATGTTTTTTAAAAAAATATTGCTGATTTACCAACTAATGTTGGTGCATTGCACAATATAAACCGTAAATTTTTCAGCCAACCGACGATAGGTGTAAATGACCTAAATTTTACGCTCGCGCGAGTGTTATCTCACGTTTGGAGGGTTGGCGCTACTTTTGCTCTCCAAACGCAGGCGCGACGACATGCTTGAGCGCTGCGATTTAGCGCGCGAAAGCAACTCGGAGCGCCGAGCTTGCTCAGAGTTGAAAGCACAGTATGCTTTCAACGCAAGCGAGGTCTGCCTTCGTCTCGATTGACGAAGGCAGGGCAGGTTAGTATGGCTGTGCTTTAGAAACTAGGTTGTGACTGGTGTGCGCTGACGACCTGCTTGAGCGCAGCACAGCGCGCGCGTAAAGTTTCTGCCGGAATCTAGTTGGGAAGCAGCATAAACTGCGCGCGGTTGTAAAGTTTCTGCCGTTTTTTCGCGCGTAACCGACTTTTTCTTTACACGCGCGTAAAGTTTCTGCCGTTTTTTGTTACTGGTACAGATTAGTGACTGCGTTAGTAACGACCTGCTTTAGCGCTGCGATTTAGCGCGCGCAGTCACAACGCTCACCGCACAGTCGTCGCGTTACTCGCGACGCAACTTACGCAGCATTTTGCGCGAAAGAATCAGCAAATGCTTGCCGCGAATGTCGAGCTGTCGCCCTCGCTTAGACGTTGCAGCAGCAATCATCATGGACAAAACAATCAATGAGAACGCCATTGCAACCACGAATAGCGTCATCCAAAGCGGCCATTGCACGTGGTCATCCGGCGGCTTCACAGGGTCCGGCAGCACACGATACCCCGTCACCAAAAGCCTATGCGAGTTCACACCATACGGGGTACACGTTAGCAGAGTCGCCAAGTCGCGCCCCTTTTCGCGCTGCAACAAACTAATATCGTGTGGCTCAACCACGCTGATGCGGAACACTTTGTATCGTAAAGTTTCGCCTTGCACGTCGAGGTAGAAGTAGTCGCCCTTCTTTAAATTCACCAAATCATCGAACATGGTTGCATCCGCAAGACCCGTGTGCGCGGTAATAACTGTGTGGCGGTTCTTGCCACCAACCGGCAAATCTGTGCCGTACAAATGACCAGCGCCGTGCGCTAAAACTTCCTGCGAACTGCCGTGATAAATAGGAAGTTTTACACCAATTTTCGGAATTTTTACGATGCCGATAATGCCCATAGGCTCCTCAAGCGCCTTAAGATAACGCTTGTATTCAGGCGTGTTAGTTATGTCTTTTTGCCCATCCGGACCATACGGATCCGTGGTAAGCATATTTTTGCGAGTTTTATTGTAAAGCTTCGCGGCGCGAATGTGAGCGCGGCGCACGTCACCAGCCTGATCGTGGTTATACTTGTCGTACGCGTTAGAAATCTCCTTCGACACGCGATTATTCCAAAGCGTTGAAACAACAGGGTAACTGAAACACAAAATGCCTGCCAACACGAATGCGATTGGCTCGACGATGCGGCGGAGCTTAGATTTTTGATTGGTTTTTTGCTTAGATTTTTGATTACTTTCGGCGGATTTTGCTTCGGTTGCGTGGGTTTGAGTTGCGTTATTTTCGATTGCGTTATTTTCGGTTGCGTTTGATTCGGTTAAGTTGGTTTCGTTAGTTTGGGTTGCGTTTGTTTGGTTTTTGAGAAGCTTACTTACGATGGGGATATTCAGGGAGATTTTGTTGAGGAAAGCATATACTTTAGCAACAGCATCGTTTAATTTCATGCTTCCTCGTTTCGTGAGTTTAATAGGCTTAAATTGGTTAAGTTATGTGGTTTAGTTTATTTGCGATTTTGTTTGCGATATTCTTACGTATCGTCTATGAGTTTTGACTGGTGTTTTCTGCAAACGGACTAATGAGCCTCGAAAGTTTTCAGCATCGCAACTCCCGTCCTTCGTCGCTTTAACTGTTAAAGGTTTTACTGTCTGCTTTGTTCTTAAAAGAATGTTGCTTCCTCAGTCCTCTTTTATTGCTCTGCCCGAAAACTTTTGAGACTCTACCACATTAGACCACAACACAAAACTCATAGACTCGTTAAGTTTGTTACGTAAAGTGCGTGGTTTACTAAGTGCAACTAGAGTATCGAAATTAAGCTGCGGGTGGGTTCGTAGGTTGAGGTTTCTGGTGTAGTGTGTGCAGCAGCAATGACGCTAGTGTTCTTTAAGCAATAAATACTCAACGTCTGCAGAGCAATACTGCTAAAGTTCACTAAGCAATAAGTAATCGCCGTTTGCAAAGCAATACTGCAAAGCTACAGAAACAACGTCGGCAGAACTCTAATGAATTAGTTTATTATTTAGTTATTTTTAGCTATTAATTGGGTGGGGCGCAGGAAGTATAAATCCCTGCACCCCACAAGACACTCACCTAACAGCGAGCATCAAAACCCAAATCAGGCAGCCTGCTGCTCTTCATCCTTCTTGCGGTTGCGCAAGAAGATGAACATACCAACAGCAACCAAGCACATGCCAGCCAACGCGAAGATGATCACGCCTGCAGCACCGGTCTTTGGAAGGTTGAACCAGTTGTGATCCTTAGTCGGGACGTTAGCAACATCAATAGTTGTAGGGGCAGTACTTGTAGATGATTCGGAAACTTTGACTATGTGAACTTGACGGTCACGCTCATAATTAGCTGGTGCTTCAGTTTCCACGAGGTAGAATGGATGAGTTGAATCATCGATAACAACTTTTACAGGATTGGCAAACTTACCACCTTCAATAGTAGTGAGTTCACCAACCTTTGAAGCATTCGCACATTCTGTTGCTTTAGTATCGGCAGCACACTTATCAGCATCATTCTTCTTAGCGAAAAGCTTGAACTTGGCGTCTTTAACCTTCGTATTCTTACTGGAATCAGTACCATCGTACTTGTTTACTTGTAAGAATCCATATTTAGAATCAACTTTAGAGCCTGGATCGTCTGGAACTTCTGGAGTTGGAACTGGCTTATTCTTGCCCTGTCCCGGAATAAAACCAGACTTATTGGTGAAACTCGTTTCATCGACTTTCGTAGGATCCTTAATAGTGAACGCAAATTCAATTTCTACTTTTGCATCAGGATCAGCTTTAGCTGCATTTGCGATTGTTGTTAATCCAGGTTCATTGAAAGAAACCTTAATACGCTGTTGGTCCTTTGCATCAACTTCTTTAACGGAGTTAGCAAGCAAATCATCAGATTTATTCTGCTCACCAACTTTGTAAATCACTTTTACAGACTTAACAACTGTCGAAGGTTCATAGCTAGTGAATACATTCTTAGGAGCCTGATCGAATACAGTGTATCCCTTCAAATCATCCTTAGTCCACTTCGAACGTTCTGTATCGGTATTACTAGTCACAGCAGCAGAAATCTTGTAGGTCATGGTATCGCCATTACCCACGAATGATGTTTCATTGTCTCCATGAACAAGAGTCTTCTTAATCTTACCAGCAAGGCTCTGGTTCTTCGGTTTTGCAGTTACATTGTAGTTATACTCAATGTTTTTACCATTCTCATGAGTGATTTCTGGAATAGTCATGTAGAACGGTGCCACATCATTAGAGTGATTAGGTGCTGGCTGTGTTTCTTCTACCTTATAAAGACCGACGGCAAGTCCATCGAATTTATGCGAACCATCAATACCTGTTGAAGCTTCCTGTGTATTCTTTGAATCAAATTGCATTCCGTTAACTTTAGGATTAGTGTTAAGTTCTTTTACCTTAGCAGCAAGAGTTTCCCAATCCTTGTATTTTGTAAGATCTAGCTCTGCTGCATCATTCGAAGAGAACTTCGTAACTCTTTGTACCTTGAATTTAGCATTAGCAAGAGGAGTGGATGTGTCATCTTTACCCTTATCCTCATATTTCATGATGGTGATGGAACCCTTTTGCGCCTTGCAAGCATCAGACCAAGGCGCGCCAGAATTGCACGTATCCGCAGCCCAAGCAGAGCTGTTTGCCACCACGGCACCGGCGACGCACAGCGTGCCAGCCATTGCGAGCGAGGCGAATGCCGCCACGCATTGTTTAGTGAATTTATTCACTTTCTTCTCCTTTATATCAGTGCCCTTGTGGGCAGGTTTTGAGGAAAATACGTTTATTGTTTTATTTTGTGTTGCGCACGGTCGGCGGAGTCATCGCAAAGCCGCATGAACTCTGTCGGCGGCTACGATTTGCGCCGCGCGCAGCAAGATTAAATACGAACCATATGTCGGCATAATTACCGTCACTGTGTACCATCACTACGTAACGCGTAATGCCATTGCCAGCACATGGAACGTTGATACTGCAGTTTTTAAGCTGCAGAAAATTTTCATCAGCATCGCCACCTTTCGCTACGTCGCCTTAAAGCGCGAAGCTTTTTGGCAGTTTTGCAAATAAAATCTTTAAGCAGTGTCTTACGCAGCAACGCCTCGAGCATCGCGCGCCCCCACTTGGTTTGCTCAAGGAAGAACCCAGCCGCCATCACGCCCGTGCCAATCACAGCAAACGCACCAAGCAGCACGTTCCAGTTCATTCCGCCGGTCTTTGGCAGAGCGAATTTAGGCGGATCGATCACGGTCACATTAACAGCAATTCTGTTCCAGTCTTTTCCAACGGTTACGCCGGCAAGCTGAGTTGTTTGCATATTTGTAGACGAATACTTGTTACCTTCAATAAGACTTCCATTAACAGTGTTATTAAACACCGTCAGCGCATTCGGCTTCAACGCAAACACAGCGCACGTGTAATTTCCAGCCTTTTGAGGTACGCCAGCAATATCGTCTTCACTGCGAGACACAGCACTTTCTATGCTGTTCGGATCTTTATCCTTCGTAAAGCCATACAGCAAGTTAGCCATGCAATTCTTACTGTCTTGACTGCAAGACTTTCGCTGATCAGCATTTGCAAAAGCCCACGGCTTTACACTTTCGCCATAATTCTGGTTCAGGTGCATATTGAGCGTATCGTCAAGCCCGCGACTCCACTTTTGCTCGCCTTGCTTAGCACACATCATACGCAATGAAATATTGCTACGATCCTTCAAGCTCCACGCGAGCACATACGGATTCTTAGTAAGGCTCGTGCCGCTCATAACGGTAAGAGAATTACCACTACCAAGCGTGTCATGAACAGGATCAGCGTCTTGAGATCTGAGCAATGTCATCTTAAGATCCTTCTCAGCTCCACTGAGGTCTCCAACTGTAACTTTCGCATACACAGGCTTGCCGTTGTTACCAGAATCCGAGTCGTCCGAAGTGGAGCCATCCGGGTAATGGATGACAATCTCTTTCAAGTACGCTTTAGGAGCAACAGATTGATCTGGGTGGAAGGTCACTTTGCCGTAGCGAGTGCCGTCATCCTTGGAACTGTGCTTGCCCTTCTTTTGCTTGGAAGGATTGTCAGGCTTATTGCTTTGCTCACCAGTTTTATCGGCAGCATTGCCAGAAGCCCAATACGACCAGTCTAAAGACACCTTGTTTCCAGCAGTACCGTCATTATTTACTTCAAATCCGTGAGTAGCATCCTTAAACTCAAACCAAGTTCCGTCCGGAAGCGCACCAGCCTTCACAGCATCCTGGTATTTATCCGCACCGTTAGCTCTCTTAACGCTTTGCGGCACAGCATTCTCAACCTTTTGACCAGCCGTAACGCTCACATCAACATACTTCGGGTTGTAGAAGTGGTTGTCGTTGTGAATGTGGATTGGTATTGCGCGATACGCGTAGTCAACACCTTTAACCGCGTTTTTGTTGCCGTTATTACCATCAAGCTTCCACTTGAAATCTTTCAAAGGATTAGTGTTATTCTTACTTGCATCTTTGTTAAGTGCGCCAACAGCTGCATCGAATCTAGCAAGCAAATCGTTATTGTCATTCTTAAACTGTTTTGCTTTAATCGCGTAAACTACGCACTCGTAGTCGCCGGATTCGTTAGCCTTGCCTTTAATCCACCCACGAGTACGCTCAGTGGTATCTTTTGAGTTACCATTTGCAATGTAATCGTCGTACAGCTGCCTATCAGGGTGGCACTGACTTGCATCCTTCTCGCAAGCTTTCTGCGCTGACGCATCTTCAGTATGATCCCAAATCTTTACATCTTGCATCTTAATGCCGGCAATACCGCCCGACTGGTAGTGAGACTTAGTGCCGTCTGAATTAATCTTATTGCAAATTGTGCGCAAATTGATTTTTCCAGGCTTATACTTGGACCATGAATCAAGCCAACGGGTCGTCTTTTTAGAAGTACTAAGTTCCTCGCCCTTAGTGAGTTTGATGGTAGTATCATTCCAATCGCCGCTACCTTCACGATCGCCAACATTCAGCCGTAAATTACCAGCATCCTCATCATGCGATCGCGTAATGTCTACCTTCGCATAAATAGGTTTACCAAGATTACCAGAATCCGGATCTTCAGAAGTAGAACCGTCCGGATAGTACACAATAACCTGCACTTTGTCAGAACCAACAGGGAACCACTTGTGCGGTCGGAACGTCACCTTGCCAAACTGACCCGTGCCATTCTTAGCTGAATCACCAGAGTCAGCTTTATTATCTTGATCATCCTCAAAGAATGTGTAGCTTAAAGATTTCTTAAACTTAAACCAAGTTCCGTCCGGTAGATCACCTTCGCGCACATCGTCTTGCAACGTATTAGCATCGTTGGCATTCTTCTTGCTCTTAGGCACCTCAGTGGCTTGTTTGGTACCAGCCTCCATGCTAATAGTCTTATACTCTGGGTTGTAGTAGTGAGCATCACTATGCACATGAATTGGGAAGGTTACCGAATCCCAATCGATATGCCTTTGAGTGGCTTCTTGAGGACTATCTTCACTACCCGGCTTATCTGTTAAGACTGATTTAATAACCTCTTCAAACTTGCGATCAGCAGGTTTCTTTACAAAGTCATTTACAGCTTTATCAAACTTATTTTGTAAATCACCATGCTTACCATCTTTATTTTCAAGGTCTTTAATAGCGTACACAGTGCACACAAAGTCGCCATTTTCCTTAACCTTGCCATGTAACCAACCCCAAGTGCGCTCTACGGTATCATGCTCATCACCGTATAAGTAAAGGTTACGGTTGCAGTTTTTACCATGAACCGTACATTCATACTTATTCTTTTCAGTAGCTCTTGTCCATTGTGATGGTTGTTTATCAATAAATTCACCGCTTGTAGTATTACCTTTTCGACCGGCAAGTGTCAGACCATTAATACCATCAATCTCATAGCTTTCAGGTTTACCAGTTTGTGGATTCTTTTTATAGCAAAGCATGCGCTGATAAATTTTTCCTTGCTTAGCACTTGACCATGAGTCAAAGAACATTGGCTTAGTGTTACCAGTAGCGTCGCCTAACACTTCATCTTTACGGAAACGCATACCATTTTTATCATTGTTTTCAATTCGTCTTCCGCCATATTGCGAATAAACATTGAGCTTTAAATCATTTTTTTGGATCGGTTGACTAGTTACCTCTACAGGCGCATATACAGGCTTGCCAAGATTACCAGAATCCGGATCTTCAGAAGTGGAACCATCTGGATAATGCACAATTACAGGAGCAAAATATTCACCAAGCATTACAGTTTTTTCTGGAGAAAAAGTAACTTTGCCATATCTAGCGTCAGTAGTACTATCTTCAGGCTCATCCTTGCCTGATTTCTTGTTACTTTGCTTATTGACAAATTTATACCATGTAAGAACATGTTCATTATCTTTAGGATAGGTTCTTAGCTCAAACCAAGTGCCTTTTGGCAACCTAGTACCATTCTGCACAAGCTCCTGTTGACTCTTGTCATTACCTTTCACGCCGTTAGCACCAGAATGGCTTACTGGAGCAGCCGATTCTTTAGACTTACCACCAGCCTGCACATATACCTTATCGTATTGAGGGTTATAATAATGCGCGTCGGAGTGAACCTTAATTGGCACAGTCCTAGATGTATAATCAATATCTTCTCTTAAACCCTTGAAGGTATCCGGATTAATGATATTGGTAGGAGAACCGGTTTGCTTTTCAATATCTTTGTTCTTTTTAGCAGCATCCTCAAATTTCTTCAAAGCTTTAGGCTTCAAAGCATACACAGTGCACTGGTAATTGCCAACCTTTAGTGGCTTTCCTGTGATGCTACCACGCGTACGCTCCATGGTTCTGCCTGTGCTATCAAATAATTTGTTTGCTGCACAGCCCTGACCATTTCGGCACTTTTCTTGTTCCTCATCAGTAGCATGAGGCCACGGTTTTTCACCATTTATTGTTATTCCATTAATACCGTTAAGATAAAACTTAAGATTCAGAGGATTTGTAGTATCAGCACACACAGAGCGAATAGTAATATCGCCAGGTTCCTGCACTGACCAAGAATCTATCCATGGTTGTGGCTTAACTTCACGATTCTTGCGGAATACGAATCCATCGTTGTAGTCAATCTCTTGACCATTTTGGTTCTTATGAATATGGAGCTGCAAGTCACCAGTGCCAGGGTTATCTCTTGTTACATACACTGGAGCATTAACTGGATCACCATGATTACCAGAATCTTTATCCTTCGAAGTTGAACCATCAGGATAATGCACAACTACAGGTCTCTTCTCAGGCTGACCAGTTTTAGAAGCAGGAACCCACTTATTTGGGTGGAAAGTGACAACACCAGTGGACTCGTTATTAATCTTTGCCCAAGTTGGTGGATTTTGATACCTATTATAAATTTCTGCCTTAAACTTAGTGCCAGATGGGAATTTCTTCCCTCCCCTGTCTTTTGGATTTGGAGAATTCTTTTCTTCACCAGCTTTTACTGTAGTATCGTCATAGTAAGGGTTATACCGGGACGCCTGCGAAACAACGTGTATATCAACGCCTTTGACCTTCACAATTGAATTGTTCATTTTACAATTGTTAGGTTTAGGATCAGGATAGTTTATTTGAACATCAAAATGTATAGTTTTGTTTCTATCAGAAGCCTTAGGACTATACTTAACTTCGCCTGTTTTTGGGTTAATATATGCTTGACCAGGCTGCATATTATTAGGATTATTAGTCTTAGTAACACCATCCGGAAGTATCTCATGATTTCCAATTTCATTCTTTTTAAACGTAAATTCTATTCCAGCATCAGTTGGAATCATCTCAGACGTAGTTCTGCCCCCATGATTTGGCATGTCCTTATAATATTTAAAATCGCCGTTATAAGAATCACCAACCCACTCACCAGTATTTATATACGGTTTCACGGAAGTAACTTCACCGTAAACAGCGTCATTTTTAGACTTCTCTGGGAATTGGATGTCATCATTATTTTTAGGATTTAAACCATACTTAAACTCTTCCAAGTCTGGTATGCCGTCGCCATCATGATCATACGGACCAAAAACTGTAAACTTATGCTTATCTCCATAGTAGGAAATCCAACCTGCCATAAAAGGTAACTTATAAGGGTCACTGCCTTCTTCAACTTCTGCAGTAACAATCCAGCGAATAGAATCTACAGCGTTATCTTGTTCCCAAGATTTAAATAACCTACCAAAATTACCAGCTCGACGCCATGTATCTACTTCACATGTTGCATCTGTACCTAAACCACATTTTTCAATAGATGCTTTCCAGAAATTCTCATAATCACTATCACCTGGTAAGCGCGTAGCATTAGTATAACCATTAAAATCGCTTGGTATTTGATCTTTGCCTCGTTCTTCCCAAACAAACTTTTTGCTTCTACCACTGTAGCCAGCAAATTTTGTACGATACCTTGTAATTCTTATGCTATTATCCTTGATGTTTTTTGGAAGAATAAGATAAAAATCAGGTCTACCATCATATGCATGTAGAGCAGTATTTTCATCACAATCTACATTTGGGTTTTCTATTTTTTTAATTCTGCATCCATTTGCGTTAAAAAGAACATTCCAAGTGATGGTTGTTTTTTTCTTTCCATTAACGGTTATTGTATTTATATCTGGAGGCTGAACATCGAAATCCCTATATACATCCCAACTCGCAACAGAGTTAGGAGAAATATATCCATTACCAATGTAATCCCAACTAACATTAGCTGCATTTGCTTCTTTTACCGGCGGCACTATGAGCATGGTTACTATGGTGGCGGCGGCTACGAACATTGCGAAGAGCGCGCGACGAAGAGTGTGTGTGCTGGGCATGGTGCGCGAGCGATGGTGACGCTGCCGGAAGTAGCTGCGCTGCTGGGAAGTGACTGCATTGTCGAAAGAAGTGTTGGCGGTGCCAAAAGTATTGGCATTGCTGGAAGAAATAACTGCGGTGCTGGAAGTACGAACAGCGCCATCAGCACTGGTCTTACGCCAGACCAAAGCGCGCGACGCAAGACGACCCACGCGTGATGCGAATCCACGGAACTTTGCTGGTAACATTTTCTCGCCTTCCTAGTCCTCCACTGCTGCACAAGCCGCAGTATATCTCAAATTCCAACTCTCTAATCTTTAAGACTTCACGCACTCAACCTGCATGCGATGCCAATGCTCGGTGCACTAAAATCTTGTGCACTCACTACTGCAAATACCATAGACAGAGCCAACCACAGGTAGTCAGTATAACATACCCTTATGCCCTATATGCAAGCATGGTTGCCAAAAGCCTCTAATATTTATACCCCCCCCCCCCATGAAGGATTTCAAGCAAAACACGTATTATAATTGTGCATATAAAAAATTTCTATAATTCGCGAATATCGCTAAAAAATCTACTGTAAAACGCATTTATAACGCATAATTTCCGACGCCAAAACGCAAAAATCGCATCTTCGGCGTGTCTAAAAACCGACCACTTCCCCAACCCAAAGCACTACATGTTGTTATAACGCATGCATCGCACCGCTATATGCTGTGCTGGTATATGCTGTGTGTGTTGTGTGCTGCGCTGCTGTATTCTGTGTGCTTCGTCGCTATATACTGTGTGAGATTCGTCACTATATGCCATGCTATATATACTGTGCAACGCGAAAGCAGGTCGTCGCGTCAGCAAGAAAATCCGACAGAAACTGTGCAGCCGTGTACAGAAAAAGTCGTTTGCGCGCAAAAAAAAAATCGGGGCAGATGCACTCTCGCACTTCCGCCCCCCAAAACCCTAAGGTTTTCAAGCATTTTCAATTCTATCTTTCACATATCCAACTGTCAATAACAGTACAAATAAAAGCAAGCAATGAGTTAAATTTACTCGCTTTATCATACTCTTTTGTGTACTCAGATGCCTTTTTTATAAATCCTCCTGCAATGTATCTAATAATGCTTTTTTGATCATTCACGCATTCATCACATTGATAATTCCTAGACAAAAATCTCTTATACATATATGCAGTTATCACTATTTCTTTCATCTTCGCATTACACATATTCGATCGCCTCGCACGCTTATTGAACCCTACAGCTTCAATAGCTTTACTTACTTCTTCAAGCAAAAGCACGTTGTCAAAACTCTTTTCAGTAATTCCATCCAATATTGAATTAGAATGAGCACAAGCATTACGCACGGATTTTACCCTGCACAATAAGTGATGCTCCTTCTGCATCTCTCTACTACCCCATCTTTTTGCGCAAAAACGATAAAATCTTAACAATGTTCCAAATGTAATACCTTCAACAAATACCCAAATTGGCATTCCACCTGTATACTTTGCCGCCGATTCTCTGCTATATTTCCCATCTTTAAGTCGTTCTAATTCAGCAATTAGTATTTTGCGGTCATCGTTATAAAGACTAGACATGTAATCTTCAACAATGGAGTATCCATCTTCTTCAGGATTTTCAGTAAACATTTTCATTAACTTAACTTTTGCCTCATGCTCTATAGCTAAAGTTATTAGAAGCAAAAGTATTTGAAACATCCTATTAAGCTGCTCTATTTTGCATAATTGATCAAAATCCAAGTCAATATACTGGCCATCCCTAGATCCACCAACTCTCTTGCTAAACAATTTTTTATATGAACAAGTCTCAAAATAATATGAGAAGATTGAAAGGTAGGAAATTGCAGAATCTTCAGATTGTTTGTTAAAAGTTATACCTTGCTTCTTAAGATGTTTTATCTGATCTATTGACGAAAGCTTCACAGGCAATTTACTAATTGCACATGTTTTCTTTATATCCGAATCGCATTGATTGTCCATACTATGTATTCCCCTTTTCCAAACTATGGATAAATATCTTTTATTTTTGCGAATACTACCCCAATAGCATTCGATGACTCTTTAAATGCACCAGCGCATATGCAAATATTCTACAAAACACTACACGAAAAGCAACGAATAGACAGGCACGACCAAAAGTAGAAAATCAAAAGTGGGCTTAATGGGGTTCGAACCCACGACCTTCTGCTCCGGAGGCAGACGCTCTATCCACTGAGCTACAAGCCCGCAACTCGAGAAAGTATACACGCTAGTGAGGATGCGCGACGACCTGCCTGAGCGCAGCATTGCGCGCGCGAAGGCAATTCGGAGCGCCGAGCTTGCTTAGGGTTGAAAGCACAGTGTGCTTTCAACGCAAGCGAGGTCTGCCTTCGTTAATAAAGACGAAGGCAGGGCAGGTTAGTATGGTTGTGCTTTAGAAACTAGATTGTGACTGGGGATGCGAGGCGAAAAAACGGCAGAAAGTTTACAGCCGCGCGCAGTTTATGCCGCCTGCGCACGCAATCGCGCGCACAGCCATCACGCGCCACCGAGGAAGGCAAAGGTGCCAAAGTAAAGCGCAGCCGCAACAGCAACCGACGGCACAATCGCGCACACAGCAAAAATCCACCAGTCGCGTGCACGCACACGACTCACCCTAGCGTGCGAACGCGCACCAACTCCCCCAAAACCGCGTGCTTCCATAGCAGTAGCGAGCGTCGTCGAACGTCGAATCGAAAGCACAAGCAGCGCAAACGACTGCGGGAAGAACGCCCTCACGCGATGCTCATCACCCAAACCGCGCGAACGCCTCGACGCAGTCAGCGCCGCCCAATCATCCTGTAGCACGCCAAACAGCCTAATTCCAGCCAAACCGCCGTACACGAATCGATCCGGCAAATGTAGCACCTGACTGAAAGCATCCGCCAAATCCGTAGCATCAAGCCCAATCACCATCACAATCGACGGCACGCCAATCGCCAAAATCCTAAGCGAAGTTGCAACAGCCAGCATAGCCGAACGATCCGTAGCATGCATCAGCCACCACTGGAACCAAGTATTTCCGCCACTTTTGCCGTATAGTAACACAGTGAGCGCGGAAGTCGGCGCACCCACCCACACAGGCCACGAAAGGCGAATCACACGCCATGGCGGAAGCTTAATGCACGCAAAAATCACAAATTCCAGCAGCAACGCAACCGAAGCAGAAACGCAATCAAGCGTAAAAAGTAGCGGAATCGAAGCCGCGAACGCTCCAAAAATGCGAAATACTGGATTAATTGACGCAAGAAGCGGCGATTTGCTTGAAAGTTTCGCTTCCTCGTCGCGATTGTTTACAGCGCTCACTTTGATACGCGAAATGTCTGTTGCGCCGGTAGTTGCGGAAAGCGCTTCGGAAGATTTCACTTCGGAAGCACTCACTTCAGCAGCACTCATTTCAGCAGCTTCAGCTTTCACATCCGGCACAAGCTCAACCAAGCGCGCACCCAATACCTCAACCAGCTCACGGTCGTGCGTCACCACAATAATGCTCACACCCTCGCTGCGAAGGCTTGCAATCAAGCGAATAATTTGCAACCAAGTTTTGCGATCCTGCCCAAAAGTCGGCTCATCCAAAATCAACACACGCGGAGCCGCAGCAAGCGACGCCGCCACAGTCAGACGACGCTTTTCACCTCCCGAAAGCGTGTACGGATTCGCCTTCGCGTAACGAGCCAAACGGAATCGCTTCAGCAACTCCTGAGCCTTCACTCGCGCCTCATCTGCCGAAACACCCGTGCGAAGCGGCCCCAACATAACCTCATCCAACACCGAACCACACGCAAACTGATGCTCCGGATTCTGAAAAACGTACGAAATGCGCTTCGCCAAATCAGGCGACTTCCACTTCATTGGATCCGTACCATTCGTGCCTTGAGCAAGAGCATCACTCGCCACAACCTCGCCGCTTACTGCCGGCAAAAGACCAGCCAAAGTGAGCGAAAGCGTTGATTTTCCAGCACCGTTCGCGCCGACCAAAGCCGTAATCTGCCCGGCTTTAAACTCAAGATTGATGTGACGCGCAATCGGCTCGCTATTATGGCTGATTGCGAGGTCCTTCGTGGAAAGTAGCACTTCTCCGTAGCCTTCTGCTGGACTGCAGTTTTCGTAATATTTTTCAGAAGATTCTGCATTTGCGGAAGAATTACTTACGGAAGATTCATTTGCAGAAGATTTTACGTTTTTCTTGTAGCGTTCCGGAAGCCAAATACCCAGATCCTCAAAGTCCAAATCGGTGCGATTAAACACCTCGTCTGGCGTGCCGTCCGCCACAATCACCGTGCGCGAAGAAGCCACGCGCGCAATATCGTCGTCGTGAACGGTTTCGTTGTTCGCAGCTTTTCCGTTCGCAGCTTCATCATTCTCAAGCCCAAGCACAACCACGCGGTCAATCATGTCAATCCACGGTTCCGCGTGATGCTCCACAAGCACCATCGTGGCATGCGTCGAATCCAAAACCGCGCGCACAGCACCAACAATCTGCTGCGTGCCATCCGGATCCAAATTCGCAGTCGGCTCGTCCAAAAGCAGCACACTCGGCTGCATAGCGAGCGCGCCAGCAAGCGCCAAACGCTGCATCTGACCGCCACTTAAATGCGAAGTTGAGCGATGCAATTGCAAGCCATCCAACCCAACTTCTTTAAGACTTTTGCGCACGCGATCCCAAATCTCGCTGCGCGGAACGTTCATATTTTCCGGACCAAACGCAACGTTATCCCCCAAACGCTGGAAAATCGCCTGTGCATCCGGATCTTGCAAAACCAAACCAACACGACCGCGCGCACGTCGAACCGGCACGCCGTCAACCAAAACGCAACCCTCGCTCACACCACCATCGGCATCTTCGACGAGAGTGGTTTGCTGGGATTTTGCGCTATTTTTCGCCACAAAATCATTGCCAATAAGACCTGCCGCGCCGCTTAAAATCGTGGATTTACCGATGCCTGATGCACCAAGCAGCAACACGCGCTGCCCCGCCTTAATCGTGAGGTCCAACCCGCGCACAGCAAAAGCGCGACGGGAAGCATGACGATAACCCCAGTTTTCAAAACGAAGTTCAGCGTTACTTGCGTTAGAAGCGTTATCACTAGCTCTACTTGCGTCACTAGCGTTGCTGATACTCTTGCGATCACTTAAATCTGTTGGAAGGAAAGTTTCAGATTCTTGCGATTGAGTAGCATCAGGCATAGTAAATCCTTTATGGCAATGATAGATTTTAGTTATTTCTTAATACGCTATTCGCTATTTTTCGCGTATTTCGCGACCGGACGCAAACTGATCCAACGCGCCGGTCTTAGCGATTCCCACATACAAGAACCACATTAAAACACCAGCAAACACAATTCCGGAAACCACTGTGCTGGCGAAGTATGGAAGACCATACTTGCCGAATACGCTAACAGCCTGCAACTTACCGAGGAAGGTGTAACCCCAGCAACCAATACCAGTCAATGCGCCGGAAAGAATCATTGTGTTCAAATTCCACTTCTTGTAAGCGAAAATAATGAACGCAATTTCAGCAAACAAACCCTGAACCACTGCAATAGCGAAGGTTTCAGCACCACCCCACTGATTGCCCATCAAAGCTTCGAGCACGCCAGCTACGACTTCAGCGTAAATAGCAGCACCCGGCTTACGCACGATTACTGCGGCCAAAGGAGCAGCGAAGAGCCAAAGACCGTTAATAAGACCTGCAAAACCTGGAAGAATGCTGTTTAGCGCAGTCCATGGAACCTCACTAAAAATGGCAACAACCCAATAAATAAAAGCAGAAACAACGCCAATTACGGAAGCAACTGCGATGTCTGCAACACGCCACTGCATGTTGGACTGATAATTTTCTTCTGACATAAAAATGTGCCTTTCTTGTTACGTGTTGCAATGCGTTACATTGTGCGCAATGCAATATTTTGCGTTACATGTGTACATTACGATGCTGTGCGTCAAACGCGTTACATTGCGATGCATTACATGCAATACTTTGCGTTACAAAGAAACCTTGCAACACCTCTCCAGGCACGGGAAAAACAGACCTCCGTGCGCCGGTATTACCCGGATTCACGTTCAAGCGGTTTTCTCTCAGCTCTGAATGTTCACGCTTGCATAAGCGAGAACACAGAGCACCCGTGTCGATTGACGATTGTACGGCACTGCGTCGACGCCAACCCTCCAAACGCGAGAAAAGCTACCCACGTTCGGAGCAAAACACCACACCAAACCTTCCAAATGCGCGCGCTGTGCTGCGCTCAAACAGGTCCGTCACGTCAATAAAAAACGTGCGCAAGCACCGAACAAACGCCACTTACGCACGCAACAATAAGGCTAAAACACTAAAATTTACTTAATTTACTTACCGCGCATTGCACGACGGCTGATGCGCTGAGGACGCGTTGGATCGATGCCCTTCGGAATGCCAAATCCACTCTTGCTTTGCAACGTGCGCAAACGCTCATTCAAAATCGCAAGCTCTGTCTTAGTAAGGAAGAATCGGCGGTTCGGATGAATTTTATCGAACAACGCAAACTTGTGCTTCACAGGCTGTAGCGTCTTCGAGCGCAACACCTTTCCGCGCAATTCTTTAAGCTTCACCTGATTTTCGCCATTACCAACAGCAATACGGTATACAGGTATATTAGATCCGGCAGTAACGCTTTTAATAGCGTGCTCCTGTCGATCCATAGCATGCATTAAACGCTCGTAATTACCCTCACCAACGAGGAAAATTCCGTTAAAACCAGTGCCTCGCCAAAGCGCATCCTTCGTGCGCGCGTCCACCCACACAGGCTGCTGCGGAAAAGTAAAACCGCCCTTATTAATCGCAGAAATAATGCCAGCAGCCGCACCCGGGCGACCTTCCAACTTTGCGTAACCAACTTTATCTGCGCGCTTCGTAAGTACAACAGTAAACAGCAGCAAACCAAGCATCGCCGCTGTAATAAGCATCATAATCCACATCAAAATGGACCAACGAGATACAATTCCAAGAATTACAGCAACCAAAATCGGTGCAGCAAACGCGCAAGACAACCACAAAGGCAGCTGCTTATCGTCAGAATGCGTGTACTTATAAATACGTATAATCTGCGAGAACATGCCCTGCTTTTTCTTAGGCTTCTTCATACCTTGCGTCGCGCCCTGAGACGCGCCTTGCGATTTGCTTTGTGCTTTATCTTGTGCCATGCGTTTACCCCATGATATTCGCGTTATTTTGAGTATCTCAAATAATAATAGTAGCTTGTGCAAATATTAATAAATTTGCACTTACTTGTGCACTTACTTTTACACTTACTTCGGCCAGTTACCACGCTTTGCGCTACTCGGCTTAGGCAAACGCCAGCGACGAAGCTGCATAGCGCGGCTGAATGCATACATGCCGGAACGCGATTTGCGCGACACAGCCACATCGCCAAAACGACGAATCAGCTCCTTACGCAACTTACGCCACATAACAAACATGTCAATTACAGATGCAAACAAATACGCGTACAAGAACACTGCAAAAACAAAATAAACAATCACAAATTTAGATAGCGCAAACAAGCAAATCATAATCAGCACTGCAACTGGTATGAAAAACTCGCCAATATTAATTCGAGCATCCACGTAATCGCGAATATACACACGCCACGGAAGCTGCTCAATTTTTGGCATATGCACCAAATCGCCAGTGCGCATTGCGTTGTATTGCAAATTCTCAGATTCGCGAAGACGAGCGCGCGCGCGTTTTGCACTTTCCTTGCGATCTGCCGGCACTAGTGGACGAAGCTTTTGCGCCTGAGCAGCGTTGCGCTTAGGAGTCGGCGCGTTTTTTTCGCGAGATTTCGTCGCTACGGACGATTCTGCATCCGCTACTTTCTTTTGCGACGAAGGAGTAGACGCGCCCTCATTATTGGCAGTTTTCTTTGCAAATGGATTCCATGTCATGTTTGCAGATTACTCAACAGACTAGACGCATGCAGACGCGGCGGAAACGGCAGAAAATTTACAGTAACGTAAAATTTCGGTCGAGAATCGCCACAAAAACGGCAGAAACTTTACGCGCATGTAAAGAAAAAGGGGTACATATCAAAAAACGGCAGAAACTTTACAGCGTTGCAAAGTTTCTGCCGCCTTCGCGCAAAATTAGCCAGAATTACTCGCCCAATCGATCCAAAAGCAGCGCTTCCGTCACAATATTTCCGCGCAAACCAGAAAGCGAAATCGACTCGTTCGGGCTGTGTGCATTAGACTTAGGGTCTTCCGGACCCGTCACCAGCACCTGCGCCTTCGGGAAGATGCGCTGAAGCTCAGGAATAAACGGAATCGAGCCGCCCTCGCCCTTGTTTACCGGCTCCACGCCGAAAGCATCGCGCATAGAAGCGAGCGCATCCTTCGTTGCAACAGCATCCGGATCCATTGCCCAACCCATGCCGTTATCAATCGGCTCTGCAGTAACTTCCGCACCAAAAGGCGCGTGAGATACCAAGAAGTCACACAACGCTTTTTGCGCTTCTTCCGGACGCTGCGAAGGCGCGGTACGAAGCGAAAGACGCAACTTAGTTTCGTGCGCAATCACATTAAAACTGCCCTCAACAGGATGTGCGTCCATGCCGATTACCGTCAGGCTTGGCTTAGTCCACATGCGCGCGGCGAGAGAACCGGTGCCTGCAAGCTTATAAGAATCGACCACGGAAGCGTCGGCGCGCACTTGTGCTTCGTCCAAATCGCGCTGCAAACCGCCAACCGGTTCCTGTGCTTCAATTCCAGGAACTGCCAAGTCGCCAGCTTCGTTGTAAAGCGAGGCAATAAGCATGGAAGCGAGCGTGTAAGCGTCCAAAATCGGACCGCCAAACTGTCCAGAATGCACTTGATGACCAAGTACTTTAACCCTTACATCCACGTCGGTATTTCCACGCAAACTCGTTGTAAGACTTGGGATTTCGGCGGACCAATTGCCGGAGTCGGCAACGATAATTACGTCGGATTCGAACTCGTCTTTATGCGATTCAATGAACGGGATGAAGCTTGGCGAGCCCATTTCTTCTTCGCCTT